>NZ_JBSRXX010000003.1:0-366768 GCF_054056055.1 Pantoea sp. PvP021
CTGACCCCATGCCGAACTCAGAAGTGAAACGCCGTAGCGCCGATGGTAGTGTGGGGTCTCCCCATGCGAGAGTAGGGAACTGCCAGGCATCAAATAAGAGAGAGCCCTTTGCGTATGCGAAGGGCTTTTTTCGTTGTAGCAAACCGCAATAAAACTCCCTCTGAAGAACGTATCTGTCTGTTTATTCATAACAGCAACAGGTCAGTAAGCATATTAAAGCGGCTGTTCAGTCCATAAAAAACCCGGCACCAGGCCGGGTAATGAGATAACTGAACGTCTGATCAGTGAATAACCTGCGATAGAAACGCCCGGGTACGCTCCGATTTTGGATTCGCAAAGAACTCCTGCGGTGGCGCGACTTCGACGATCTCTCCCCGATCCATAAAGATCACCCGGTCAGCCACCGTTCGGGCAAAGCCCATCTCATGGGTTACGCACAGCATAGTCATCCCATCCTCCGCCAGACCAATCATCGTATCAAGCACCTCTTTAACCATCTCAGGATCCAGCGCTGACGTGGGCTCATCAAACAGCATAATTTTGGGTTTCATACAGAGTGAGCGGGCGATGGCGACACGCTGCTGCTGTCCGCCAGAGAGCTGGCCCGGAAACTTATGTGCATGCTCGGCAATACGCACGCGTTGCAGATAGTGCATGGCCAGCTCATCAGCTTCCTTCTTTGGAATCTTTCTTACCCAGGAAGGTGCCAGCGTGCAGTTTTGCAGTACGGTCAGATGCGGAAAGAGATTGAAGTGCTGGAAGACCATACCGACTTCGGTGCGCACGCGCTCAATGTTACGAACGTCATCATTAAGATGGATACCGTCAACAACAATGCGGCCCTGCTGATGCTCTTCCAGATGGTTGATACAGCGGATCGTCGTCGATTTGCCGGAGCCGGAAGGTCCGCACAGTACGATGCGTTCACGGGGTTTAACCTGCAGGTTGATGTCTTTCAGTACATGGAATTGCCCGTACCATTTATTCACGTTCTCAAGCGAGATCATCAACGCGTCGGAAGAGTGTGTCATAGAGTCAGTCATGTAAAACCTCAGTGCGATGTACGCCCGGTGTGAAAGCGCTTTTCCAGATACTGGCTGTAGCGCGACATGCTAAAACAGAAGATCCAATAGACCAGTGCAGCAAAGACATAACCTTCGGTCGACATCCCCAGCCAGGTCGGATCGACCGTTGCCTGCTGGACGCTGCTGAACAGATCGAAAAGACCAATGATGATGACCAGGCTGGTATCTTTAAACAGTGCGATGATAGTATTGACCAGGCCGGGAATAGTGAGCTTCAGCGCCTGGGGCAGAATAACCAGCATCTGCGTCTTCCAGTAGCCCAGCGCCAGAGATTCGGCTGCTTCGTACTGACCTTTCGGCAGTGCCTGCAGGCCACCGCGAACCACCTCTGCCACATAGGCGGACTGGAACAGAATGACGCCGACCAGCGCGCGCACCAGCTTGTCGATGTTAGTGCCTTCAGACATAAACAGCGGCAGCATCACGGATGACATAAACAGTACGGTAATCAGCGGCACGCCGCGCCAGAACTCAATAAAGATAATCGACAGCGTGCGCACGACCGGCATGCGTGAGCGACGGCCCAGTGCCAGCAAAATACCCAGCGGCAGCGCACCGGCAATACCCACCGACGCAATAATCAGCGTCAGCGTTAATCCGCCCCATTGACGTGTTTCGACACGTTCCAGCCCCAGATAGCCGCCATACAGCAGAAACCAGACAATCACCGGATAGATGACAGCCCAGGCAGCAATGTAGCGTCCACGATACGGCAGGCTCTTCAGGAACATCGGCACAATCGACAGCAGGCCGATCACCAGCGCCAGGTTAATACGCCAGCGCAACTCATGCGGGTAAAGCCCATACATGAACTGGCCGAAACGAGCATGGATAAAGACCCAACAGGCACCCTCTTTGGTGCAATCGGCGCGCGTGGTGCCGATCCAGTTTGCCTGAAAGACCAGCCAGTTCAGCGCGGGCGGAATGACGTGCCAGATAACCCAGATGCAAAACAGCGTCAGTAGCGTATTAAACCAGCTGGAAAACAGGTTTTTACGAGCCCAAAACCAGGCGCGACTGACCAGAGTCGTCGGGACGGGGGGCGTTTCATGCGTAGTCACAGACATAGTTATCCCGTTCTCTTAACGCTCAACCAGCGCAATTTTGCGGTTGTAGAAGTTCATAAGCATTGATATCAGCAGGCTGATAATCAGGTAAACGCCCATCGTGATAGCAATCGTCTCGATGGCCTGCCCGGTCTGATTCAGTACCGATCCGGCAAACAGCGACACCATATCGGGATAACCGATAGCGGCGGCGAGTGAGGAGTTCTTCACGATGTTCAGATACTGGCTGGTCAGTGGCGGAATAATGACGCGCATGGCCTGCGGAATAATCACCTGGCGCAGCGTAACCGGATTAGGCAGCCCCAGCGATCGCGCCGCTTCATGCTGACCATAGGGTACTGACTGAATCCCGGAGCGGATCACTTCAGCAATAAATGACGAGGTATAAATCGACAGTGCCAGCGTCAGGGCTGCCAGCTCCGGTATCATCACCGAGCCGCCACGGAAATTGAAACCGCGCAGTTGTGGCACATCCCAGTGCGTGGCTGGGCCAAACCCAATGTGTGCAAGCAAAGGAAAGAGAATCAGCATCACAACGGCAGCGGGCCATGTGCGACGTAACTGACCAGTTTTCAGCTGATGTTTACGGTTAAAGCGGTACAGGCCATAGCTCACAGCCGCGGCCAGAAGCAGTGCAATAACAAACGGCCAGCTGCCTGCTGCATAGGTCGGCCATGGAACGTAGAGTCCGCGATTACTGACATATGCCAGGTCAAAAGCATTCAGCGCCTGACGTGGGCCCGGTAGATTGCGTAAGACTGCAAAGTACCAGAAGAAGATTTGCAGCAGGGGTGGGATATTACGGAAGGTTTCGATATAGATATTCGAGAGTTTCCGCAGCAGCCAGTTGTCAGAAAGGCGGGCAAGACCGACTGCGAATCCGAGAATCGAAGCGAAAACAATACAGAGTGCAGAGACCAGCAGCGTGTTGGTTAATCCGACCAGAAACACGCGCGCGTAGGTATCTCCCTCAGTGTACTCAATCAGATGCTGAACGATGCCGAAACCGGCAGTGCGCTCAAGAAATCCAAACCCCGATGTAATACCGCGATTAGTAAGGTTAATAATGGTGTTATGCACCAGATAACCCACCACACCAAGCACCGCGACGACGGCGATGAGCTGATAAATCCAGGCGCGAACCGTGGGATTACCAAATGAAAAATCCCTTTTCACGGTTGGGCGTTGTGACATGTTGAAACCTCAGTAACGAAAGCTGGGGTAGGGCACCACAGAATAGGGTGCCCGATTAGTGAGGTCTGTTAACGTACCGGTGGTGCGTACTGAATACCGCCCTGGTTCCACAACGCATTCTGACCACGTGCAATCTTCAGTGCGCTGTCTTTACCGACGTTACGGTCAAAGCTTTCCTGATAGTTACCCACCTGCTTGACGATGTTGTAGGCCCACTTGTTATCCAGCTTCAGATCCTTACCAAAATCACCTTCGGCGCCCAGGAAGTGTGCCATGTCTGGTGTGGTTGGCTTGGCCGTCATCTGGTCAACGTTCTTCGAGGAGATGCCCATCTCCTCCGCATTCAGCATGGCGTAGAGCGACCACTTCACGATGGTGAACCAGTCATCATCACCACGACGCACCAACGGCCCCAGCGGCTCTTTGGAGATCACTTCGGGCAGAACAATAAATTCGTCCGGTTTGCCCAGCTTAATGCGTAATGCGTAAAGCTGAGACTGGTCAGATGCCAGCGTATCACAACGTCCGCTATCCAGCGCTTTAGCCGATTCATCAGAGCGGTCGAAGGTTACAGGCGTATATTGCATTTTGTTGGCTTTAAAGAAGTCCGCTACGTTCAGCTCGGTGTCGGTTCCCGCCTGAATACAGACGGTGGCACCATCCAGCTCTTTCGCACTTTTCAGGCCGGCCTTCTGGTGAGTCAGGAAGCCGATACCGTCGTAATAGTTCACGCCCGCAAACAGGAAGCCCATGCCGCCATCGCGCGATGAGGTCCAGGTGGTATTACGTGAAAGCACATCCACCTCGCCGGACTGCAGAGCGGTAAAACGCTCTTTCGCGGTCAGCGGGGTATATTTCACTTTGGTCGCATCACCAAACACAGCGGCAGCCGTCGCACGACACACATCCACATCGATACCGGTAAACTTGCCGCCAGCATCTGCATAGGAGAAGCCCGGCAAGCCGTCACTGATACCACATTGAACAAAACCTTTTTTCTTTATCGCATCCAGTGTGGTGCCTGCGTGTGCTTGCTGAGCAACGGCAACCAGCGAGGCAGCAGCGATCAGCGTAGAGAGCATCATCTTTTTCATAAAGCATCCTGTGTGGCGGGATCATGTTGTTATGTTTGCGCACTTTAGTGTGCGTTTTTCCTGTCTGTGGCGGTCAGCCATCCACGACTCTGCAAAGCTGATGCCAGGTTTGCAGGTTCCTGAATTCGTATGAAAGAACGGTTAATAATCGGAAGCACTTAGAAAGTTCCGCTAATATGGCGCACCAAAAGGAAGCAATGCGAGTCGACCCGATCACATTTAGTGCAAATAGTTTCACTATGTGGGAGCAGTGTGAGCATTCACTCAGGCAGAAATGTATGAAGAGATTGCGTTGCTTTTTAATGCGCAGAAAGTCACATACCCAGCAGTGGCGGGGATGTGAAGCGAGGTGAGGGTCAGGCAGGCACTAAGTCAAATCACAGCGGGCGAAAGCGAGAGGGTGAAATATCACGCCAGCGATTGCAACTACAGTTACCATATTACCGGAAACTGTTTCACTATCATTACCGTGGCTTTGTGCGTCGACGCACAAATAAAAACGCCAGCCCGAAGGCTGGCGTGATTTACAGACAGAACTAAAAATCAGTTCATGCCGTATTTTTTCAATTTCTTACGCAGCGTACCGCGGTTGATACCCATCATCAGGGCAGCACGGGTCTGATTGCCACGGGTATACTGCATCACCATGTCCAACAGAGGCTGCTCGACTTCAGCCAAAACCAGCTCATACAGGTCGCTCACATCCTGACCATTCAGTTGAGCAAAATAGTTCTTCAGTGCCTGTTTAACCGAATCACGCAAAGGTTTTTGAGTTACCTGATCCTGTGAGTTAACGGTTGAAACGGTCAGTACGTCAGAATTTACGCGTTGTTCGAACATAGTTCTTTCAGCTCTTTATTTCGTTACGCAAGATTTTCGAAGTATGCCTCCAACGCCTCCAGCTGTTCGCTGGCATCCTCAATGGCGTTGAATGTGCGCCGAAACTGGTCATTCGGGGCGTGCTCCTGCAGGTACCAGGAGACGTGCTTTCGCGCTATACGGTATCCCTTGCCTGAACCGTAAAAGTCGTGCAGCTCACGTATATGCGAAACAAGCAAGCGCTTGACCTCTGCCATCGGCAGCGGGGCAAGCAACTCCCCAGTGTCCAGATAATGCTGGATTTCCCGGAAGATCCACGGTCTTCCCTGAGCAGCACGTCCTATCATCAGAGCATCGGCCCCTGTATAGTCGAGCACCGCTCTGGCTTTATGCGGGTCAGTTATGTCTCCATTCGCGATAATCGGAATGGAGACACTCTGCTTAACTGTCCGAATGCTGTCATATTCAGCTTCTCCGTTGAACAGGCAGGCACGAGTGCGACCATGTATCGTCAGAGCCTGTATACCGCAGCGTTCAGCCAATTGGGCAATCGCGACACAGTTCCTGTTTTCAGGATCCCAGCCAGTACGAATTTTCAGCGTAACCGGCACATTCACTGCATTAACCACTGCGGAGAGAATTGACTCCACCACGGTGGGATATTGCAGCAAGGCTGAACCCGCCATTTTGCGGTTAACCTTCTTGGCAGGGCATCCCATATTAATGTCGATGACCTGTGCACCAGCCTCAACATTAATGCGTGCAGCTTGCGCCATTTCACTGGGATCGCAACCGGCAATTTGCACGGCGCGAATGCCTGGCTCATCGCTGTGAACCATACGTAATCGAGATTTGTCGCTTGCCCAGACTTCCGGGTTTGAAGACAACATCTCAGAAACTGCCATGCCTGCACCCATTTCGTGACACAGCGCCCTGAACGGCCTGTCGGTAATACCGGCCATCGGTGCTGCAATCAGTCGATTTCTCAGCTGGAGGTTTCCAATACGCATGAAGTCAGAATGGCCATACTGTGTCTGCAAGGCGGCGTATATTACGCATTTTTGCAGGAAGATGAAAGGCCAAACTTTGAACAATCAGCAAGAAAGATCAATGAAATCCGGGTCATGATCGATGCGCATATTTATTAAGCTTAAATATCAAAGACTTAACAATTTATGCTGAAATTGTGAGCAAAAGTTTTTCCAGAAAAGTACGTCAATTCGCCAGATAAAAAACGTCACATGCCGTGATTAACGATACAAGCATCCATTTCAAATCGGGAAAGCCCGCAACTTACGCTACGGGCTGGCTGAATGTTCTGTTAAGGCACTTTGTTCCGGGCAGCGCGATATCAGAGGCGGCAGACAGGCGCCATATTCAGGATTTAATCCCGGTAATCCGGCACCACTCCTCTTTAACCGCAACCGGGTCGAGCGTGAACTCGCTGACATACGCTTCGCAGACGCTCTCTGCCTGGCTCTCTAACACGCCCGAGAGTCCCAGATGACCGCCAGACTTCGGCAGTACGCTGATCAGCGGGGCCAGTTCACGTAGCGGGCCGGCCAGGATATTGGCCACCACCACATCAGCCTGCAGATTTTCGGGTTGCTGGTGGGGCAGATAGAGCGACAGGCGATCAGAGACGCCGTTGCGCTCAGCATTATCCCGGCTGGCCTGAATAGCCTGCGGATCGATATCAATCCCGATCGCCTGAGCCGCACCCAGCTTCAGTGCGGCGATCGCCAGGATCCCCGAACCACAGCCGAAATCGATCACCGTTTTGCCCACCAGATCCAGCCCGTCAAGCCAGGTAAGGCAGAGTGAGGTGGTCGGATGCGTGCCGGTCCCAAACGCCAGGCCGGGATCGAGCATCACGTTGACGGCATCAGGATCCGGCACATCACGCCAGCTCGGACAGATCCAGAGCCGCTCACCGAAGCGCATCGGATGGAAGTTTTCCATCCATTCGCGCTCCCAGTCTTTATCTTCGATCTGCTCGATCCGGTGACGAAAACCGGCGCCCAGCAACGGATGCTGCGCCAGTTCGGCGGTAATCGCGGCCATATCAGTTTCTGCATCGAACAGGCCGATAACATCGGTATCGCCCCACAGGCGGGTTTCACCTGGCAGCGGCTCATACACCGGCGTGTCGTTGGTATCCTGAAAGGTCACTGAAACCGCACCAATGTCCATCAGCGCATCGCTCAGCGTTTCCGCGTGTTCACCTGAGCTATTAATTTTGATTTGAATCCACGGCATAACGTCTCTCTTTCCGTCAATGTTGCGGCGCGTCGACCGTTTGCGGCGCGCGTCCAAACAGGTTGCCCACTAAAAATGCCAGCAGGCTTAAAAGCAGTGAGGGCACAATGGGATGAAAACCCAGAATCTGCAGGTTCAGGCTCGCCAGAAAAGCGTAGCAGCCTCCACCCACCACCATGCCGGTGATGGCGCCTGCGGCATTAGCGCGTTCCCAGTAGAGACCCAGTACCAGCGGCCAGAGGAAAACCGCCTCAAGGCCGCCAAAGGCCAGCAGGTTGAGCCAGATAATCATATCGGGTGGATTCCAGGCCGCAATCAGCAGCAGGAGACCCAGTGCGAACGTAATGGTGCCAGATAACAGCCGCAGCCGCGTCTCATTTTCCATCTGCTGTGGGGCAACACGCAGATAGAGATCTTTGATCAGCGTAGCCGAAGCCTGTAACAGCTGGGCATTAATGGTCGACATAATGGCGGCCATGGGGGCTGCCAGAAACAGTCCGGCAGCTAACGGTGGCAGCACAGTGATCATCAGGGTGGGTATAACACTATCCGGCACGGTCAGATTCGGCAGTATCGCCCGGCCCAGCGCACCGGCCAGATGCATTCCCAGCATCAGGATCACCACCACAATGGTACCCAGAATAATGGCCCGATGGACTGCCTTGCTGTCTTTATAAGAGATGCAGCGCACCGCAGTATGCGGCAAGCCAATCACCCCAAAACAGACCAGCACGACAAATGAACTGAGGAAGGTCGGCGTTATAATCTCACCCGGTCCCTGCGGCGACAGCAGAGCGGGATCAATGTCATGCAGTTTCTGCACGGCCGTGCTCAGGCCGCCAGCCTGATGAATCACCGCGAACAGCAGCAGAAATGTGCCAATCAGCATCACGATGCCCTGCATGGCGTCATTGAGAACGCTGGCACGGAACCCGCCAAAAGCGGTGTAGAGCGCAATAGTGCCGCCAAAAATCAGCAGACCCGTGTCATACGGGATGCCTGCGGCGGTTTCGAGCAGCCGCGCGCCGCCAATAAACTGCACTGTCATGGCACCGATAAAGGCAACCAGCAGGCTCAGACTTGCCAGCCAGATCAGCAGCGGGCTCTGATAGCGGGCGTAGAGCATGTCATTCAGCGTCACCGCATTATGCTTACGCGCCAGGATGGCAAACTTTTTCCCCAGCACACCCAGCGAGAGCCAGACGGCGGGCACCTGCACCATCGCCAGCAATACCCATCCCAGCCCATATTTGTAGGCGGCACCGGGACCACCAATAAACGAGCTGGCGCTGATATAGGTGGTGGTGAGCGTCATCGCCAGCACAAATCCGCCCATGGAGCGGCTGCCAAGGAAATATTCAGTGAGGAAGCTACCCTCGCGCCTTTTGCGCACGGCAAACACCGACAGCGCGGCAATCAACACCAGATAAATCAGTAACGGCAGGATAATTTCACTGTTCATTTGTGTCCTCCAGCGGCATGTCGCGGAAAATTAACCGCACCATCATCCAGCACAGGAATATGAACAACAGGGGAGCAAACAGGCAGGAGAGTTCAAACCAGCGCGGCAGGCCGGTGATACCAATTTCACTGCCACCCAGCCAGGCAGAAAGCCCCCAGGCAGCGAGCCAGAGCAGGGTGAGGTAGAGCGACCAGCGCGCCTCTTTATGTGCCTGTATAAAACGAGCATCCATGATTCAACCTTAACGCCAGCGGCAAAAGAAAAAGGCCGGATTAACCGGCCTCTGACTGACTCAGCGTTGCGTTTACTTCTCGTGCAAGCCGAGTTTTTTCTCCAGATAGTGGATATTGGTTCCACCGTGCTGGAAGTTTTCGTCGGACATAATTTTCATCTGCAGTTCAACGTTGGTTTTGATACCGTCGATGATCAGTTCCGCCAGCGCATTCTTCATGCGGGCGATAGCCACGTCGCGCGTTTCGCCATAGGTGATCAGCTTACCGATCATGGAGTCGTAATACGGCGGTACGGTGTAGCCTGAGTAAATATGCGACTCCCAGCGCACGCCAAAACCGCCTGGCGCATGGAAGCGGGTGATTTTACCCGGACTTGGCAGGAAGGTGACCGGATCTTCAGCGTTAATACGGCACTCGACCGCATGTCCGCGAATAACCACTTCGTCCTGTTTGATCGACAGTGGCTGACCCGCAGCAATGCGCAGCTGCTCTTTGATCAGATCCACACCAGTGATCATCTCGGTCACCGGATGTTCCACCTGAATACGGGTGTTCATCTCAATGAAGTAGAACTCACCGTTTTCGTACAGAAACTCGAAGGTACCTGCGCCACGATAGCCAATCTCAATACAGGCTTTGGCACAACGATTGCCGATAAAGCTGCGCTGTTCTTCAGTAATACCTGGGCCTGGCGCTTCTTCAACCACTTTCTGGTGACGACGCTGCATAGAGCAGTCACGTTCGCCCAGATAGATCGCGTTGCCCTGGCCGTCAGCCAGAACCTGAATCTCGATGTGGCGCGGATTCTCCAGATACTTCTCCATGTAAACCATGTCGTTGCTGAAAGCCGCTTTGGCTTCCGCTTTCGTCATGTTGATGGATTGTTCCAGATCTTTGTCGCTGCGCACAACGCGCATACCACGACCGCCGCCGCCGCCAGAGGCTTTGATGATGACCGGATAACCGATGCGCTTCGCAAAGGCACGGTTTTTTTCCATATCATCGGTCAGCGAACCGTCAGAACCGGGTACGGTTGGGACGCCTGCTTTCTTCATCGCATTAATCGCAGAGACTTTGTCGCCCATCAGGCGAATGGTGTCTGCTTTCGGACCGATAAAGATAAAGCCGGAGCGCTCAACCTGCTCAGCAAAATCGGCATTCTCAGAGAGGAAGCCATAGCCAGGGTGAATCGCCACCGCGCCGGTGATCTCTGCAGCAGAGATCAGCGCCGGGATGTTGAGGTAACTTTTAACTGACTGCGCCGGGCCGATGCAGACGGTTTCGTCTGCCAGCAGCACGTGCTTAAGGTCACGATCCGCGCTTGAGTGTACCGCAACAGTCTTGATGCCCAGTTCTTTACAGGCACGCAGAATGCGCAGCGCAATCTCACCACGGTTAGCAATAACAATTTTATCCAGCATGATCTGCCCCGTTACTCGATGATAACCAGTGGCTCGTCAAATTCGACCGGCTGACCGCTTTCAACCAGGATCGCTTTCACTACACCTGATTTGTCAGCTTCGATCTGGTTCATCATTTTCATGGCTTCGACGATGCACAAGGTATCGCCGGCATTCACTTTCTGGCCGACTTCCACAAAGGCTTTCGCATCCGGGCTCGGCGTACGGTAGAAGGTCCCTACCATTGGTGAACGCACGATGTGACCGCTGATTTCAGCCGGTGCCGCTTCGGCAACCGCTGCAACAGGGGCAACAGCTGTTGCCAGAGCAGGCTGTTGAACCGGCGCAGCGTAAGTCTGCTGCATCATCGGGTAACCCACATTTGCAGGTGCACGGCTGATGCGAACGGACTCTTCACCTTCAGAAATTTCCAGCTCTGAAATGCCAGACTCTTCAACCAGTTCGATCAGTTTTTTAATTTTACGAATATCCATGAGTGGGGTTCCGTACTCAGTTTGATTAAT
The DNA here is from genome assembly GCF_054056055.1 of Pantoea sp. PvP021. Taxonomy (NCBI): domain Bacteria; kingdom Pseudomonadati; phylum Pseudomonadota; class Gammaproteobacteria; order Enterobacterales; family Erwiniaceae; genus Pantoea; species Pantoea sp. PvP021. Next base: position 11,138 of record NZ_JBSRXX010000003.1, read on the forward strand.
TAGTTTGAGACAGGCGTTTTACTGCCGTTTGTAAAGCCCATGTGTAGCCGTCAGCGCCAAGCCCACAGATCACGCCAGCAGAGACATCAGAAAGATAGGAGTGATGGCGGAAGGGCTCGCGGGCATGCACGTTGGAGAGATGAACCTCGATAAACGGTATTTCTACCGCCAGCAGGGCATCACGTAGTGCGACACTGGTATGGGTAAACGCGGCAGGATTAATAATGATGTAATCCACATTGCCTTTGGCCTCATGAATGCGATCAATCAGCTGAAATTCAGCATTGGTTTGCAGGTGGCTCAATTCCACATTCAACTGGTCTGCCTGACGTGTCAAATCGTCAACGATCTGACGCAGCGTGGTATGACCATACTTCTCAGGTTCACGCGTTCCCAACAGGTTCAGGTTGGGCCCGTTTAAAAGCAGAATATGTAATTTATGCGCCATCGTGCTGCCATCTCCCGCAATCATTGAGGCATCGCGTAAAATACCTTGCGAATCTTCATTTGTCACCTTTGAGAATGAAAAAGAAGACCCGACGAGCAATAAAGCCGGGCATTATATCCGTTTCGTGTCATTTCGCAGCAAAATACTGGTCTTATCTGCGAAGATGATCGGATGTGGCCTGCGGGCCACATCTTTTATCAGAAAAGTGCAGAGGAAAACAACGGGTGAAGCGCTAGCGAGGCCACCATTTGAGAAATTTTTTGTAACGCCAGGCTAACAGTATTGCAGCAAGTAGTGCGTAGATAAGTGGCTGGGGTGACACGGTTTTCACTGACCAGATATAGTGAATCGGCACCAGAATGGCCACCAGATAGACCGCGTTGTGCAGGGTTTGCCAGCGCTTACCGAGCTTGCGCTGAGCGCGCTGAAACGACGTCAGCGCCAGGGCCAGTAATATCAGCCAGCTGATAATCCCCAGTGTCAGATAGGGACGGGAAATCAGCTCGCTGCCCAGCAGACGCAGATTGTCAGCGCCCAGCTCCAGCAGGTAATAACTCAGCAGATGGAGAGAAGCCCAGACAAACGTCCAGACGCCAAGCAGACGCCGGGTGCGGATTAACAGCGGTTGCCTGCCATAACGTGCCAGCGGTGAGACCAGCAGCGTACCCAGCAGCAGTTTCAGCGCCATGCGGCCGGTAAAATGCTGAATATCTTTTGCCGGATCCGCACTCAGGCCGCCCTGCATCGCGGCAAGAACCAGATAAATCAGCGGCAACAGGGCCGCCAGATGCAGAATCACCTTAAGCCAGGTGATCTGTTTTATCGACAGGCGTACCACCTAGTAATTCTCCCGTAAATCCAGGCCACGATAGAGCGACGCAACCTGTTCGGCATAGCCGTTAAACAGCAGCGTTGGCTGACGTTCGACCTTCAGACTTCCGCCCGGGCCAATAAATCGCTCAGTGGCCTGCGACCAGCGTGGATGATTAACATGCGGATTCACATTGGCATAAAAACCATATTCATCTGCGGCGATCTGGTTCCAGGTCGTTGGCGGCTGATTTGCGGTCAGGGTGATTTTGACAATCGACTTAATGCCCTTAAAACCATATTTCCACGGCACCGTCAGGCGAATCGGCGCGCCATTCTGCGGCGGCAGCGCTTTGCCATAGACGCCGGTGGTCAGAATGGTCAGCGGATGCATGGCTTCATCCAGACGTAAACCTTCGACATAGGGATAATTGAGTCCGCCGCCAATAAAGCGATCTTTCTGACCTGGCATCTGCTCAGGATCGTACAGTGTCTGAAAGGCGACAAAACGCGCTTTGCTGGTGGGTTCCGCCAGAGAGATAAGCTTATTGAGCTCGAAGCCTATCCAGGGCACCACCATTGACCAGGCCTCCACGCAGCGCATGCGATAGATTCGCTGCTCCATGGCAAACCGTTTAAAGATGTCATCCATATCCAGGGTCACGGGCTTCGCCACTTCGCCATCAATGGTCAGTTTCCAGGGTTCTGTTTTCAGCGTACCGGCATTGGCAGCCGGATCGGCCTTATCCAGCCCGAACTCATAGAAGTTGTTATAGCCGGAAACTTTATCCGCAGGCGTTAAGGTCAGATCGGCCTGATATTGCGCTGGTTTGGTAAAGTCCAGCGGCCGGCCTGCTGGCGCGGGTGGGCGATCGTTGCCTTTGAACCAGCTGAGAATATCGGCTTGCGCCACGCCCGGCATACCCATCGCCGCTGCGCTCAGTCCCAGCGTTTTCAGCACCTGGCGGCGCTTCATGTTAAAAATGCTTTCCGGCGTTACGTCGGCTTCGGTCAGACGGGGTGTGCGTTTCATGGTGCCCTCTCCAGACAGGATGTCATTAACCAGCATGATGACTATTACTGATATCAGCCAGTTTCGCCCTGAAAATGTGAAATTTCCTGGCTGGCCGGTACGATGAGAATGCACCGAAAAGTGCCAGGATCAGCGTCAGCGATGATATCCCGACGATATACTTCGGCTTCATACGTCCCGGCGCTGTCGGCAACGGCAAATTATGCTATTTTTGCTCGCGTTTTCGTCAGGCTGACGGTACAAGGTTGGGTGATCCGGTTATCACCGCAGTAATACAGGCACAGGGATGCGATTAACCACAAAATTATCTGCGTTTATTACCTTTTTAAGCCTGCTGGCCATGTCGTTGATGCTGGCAGGCTGTGCATTCAGTGTTTTCTGGTTCAGTCATCAGCGGGTTGAACATCGGGCGCAGATACTGGCGACCGAAGTGGATCAGGCGATGTTCACCCAGACGCCGGCAGAGCTGCATGTCTGGCTCACGCGTATGATGCCGATAATGAATGCCGAGCAGATTTCTCTTCACAACGGCAGGCAGACTTTCCTTACCCTCTCCCGACACGAAAACCAGATGCTGGAAGACGAGCCTAATCGTTTTATCCAGGTCGATGTGCCTTTGATGCACCAGACGGGTTTAGAGCTGCGGGTCGTCACCCTTGATCCTGCCAAAACCTGGCTGCGCTCCATTACCGGCACCTCTACGCTGGGCATCCTGTTTACCGTCATGCTGGTGATGAGTCTGGTGCTGCTGCTGATGCATCGCTGGCTCAGTCGTCAGTGGCGCGGTATGGAGCATCTTGAAGTACGGGCAGAGGCGATTATCAGCGGTGAGCGCGGTGTAATGCCGAAACGCGGTGCGGATGAGTGGCCACCGAGAGCGAGCCGCGCACTGGATGTGTTGCTGGCGGATCTGCAGGAGGCGGGCGAGCAGCGTCTGCGTATCGACACGCTGATCCGCACCTTTGCTGCGCAGGATGGACGCACCGGTCTCAACAACCGGCTGTTCTTTGATAACCAGCTCGCCACCCTGCTGGAGGATCAGGAAGCAGTCGGCACCCATGGTGTGGTGATGATGGTGCGCCTGCCCGATCTGGACACGCTGAAGGATTCGCTGGAGCCGGGGCTGGTTGAGGAGTACCTCTTCAATTTCGTCAACATGCTTTCCACCTTTGTGCTGCGCTATCCTGGCGCCCTGCTGGCACGCTATTTCCGCAGTGATTTTGCCGTGCTACTGCCGCATCGCAGTCTCAAAGAGGCAAACAGTATTGCGGATCAGCTGATCAATGCCGTTGATTCCCTGCCGCCGATGCGGCTGGTTAATCGTGATGATCTCATCCATATCGGTATCAGCGCCTGGCACAGCGGGCAGACTGTGCCGCAGGTGATGGAAAATGCCGAAATGGCTACCCGACGTGCGGCACTGCTGGGCGGCAACAACTGGACCAATGGTGCCGGAAATCCGCAGGACGCCGGGCGGGGTAGTGTGCGCTGGCGAACCCTGCTGGAGAACACGCTTAGCCGTGGCGGCCCGCGGCTCTATCATAAACCCACCGTCAATATTGAGGGTAAGGTACAGCACCGGGTGATGCTGACCCGCATCTTCGACGGCGATAAAGAAGTGCTGGCCGCAGAATATATGCCCCTGGTACAGCAGCTCGGCATGGCTGATGGCTGGGATCGCCAGTTAATGACCCGCATTGCGGCACTCTCTGAACTCTGGCCAGAAGAGACGCTGGTGATCCCGGTGACGATTACCTCGCTTCTTCAGCGCTCTTTTGTCCTCTGGCTGCAGAACATGCTGCTGCAGTGCCCGAAAGCGCAAAGAAAACGATTTTTATTTGAACTTGCCGAGGCAGATGTTTGTCAACACATCAACCGTTTAACGCCAGTTTTCCGCGCACTTAAGGCTTTTGGCTGTCGGGTTGCGGTAAATCAGGCGGGTTTAACCGTGGTAAGCAGCGCCTACATACGACAGCTGCCGCTGGAACTGATCAAGCTTGATGCCGGTCTGGTACGCAATATTGAGCGCCGGACTGAAAATCAGCTGTTTGTGCAGAGTCTGCTGGAAGTCTGTAAATGTACGGGCATTCAGGTGTTTGCTACCGGTGTCCGCACTAAAGCGGAGTGGCAAACTTTAGTCGCGTTGGGCGTAGCAGGTGGGCAGGGCGACTTTTTTGCTCCCTCGCTTCCGGTTAACAGTAACGTGAAGAAGTATTCACAACGTTACCGTATTTAATGAATTGCTGTCGTACTGACGGAAATTTACGGTTTTTTTTAATGTTTATCCGCGTCTGAACCTCTGAACTTACTGCCGGAAATGTTAGATTTTATGTCGGACAGGGCGAGGGGAAATAGCGTGAAATGCAGTGCTGATGGCGTCTGGTCGCCATTCTGCTGTTGTGGATCGCCAGTTCAGATGACTTAAACGCAATCAGGCGTCTTTTTTCACCGAAGCAGAACGTTTTTGCGCCTTGTGGCAGCTTCGTGTGGTTGGTAAAGTAAGCGGATTTTATTTTCCGCCCCCAGCTTGCAGGATTACCCCTTAGTATGTTTAAAAAATTTCGTGGCATGTTTTCCAACGACTTGTCCATTGACCTGGGTACCGCGAATACCCTGATTTACGTGAAAGGACAGGGCATCGTACTGAACGAGCCCTCCGTCGTCGCTATTCGACAGGATCGTGCCGGTTCACCGAAAAGTGTTGCGGCCGTGGGTCATGAGGCCAAACAGATGCTTGGCCGTACGCCAGGCAATATCGCAGCGATTCGTCCGATGAAAGATGGCGTTATCGCTGACTTCTTCGTGACCGAAAAGATGCTGCAACACTTCATCAAGCAGGTTCACAGCAACAGTTTTATGCGTCCCAGCCCGCGTGTGCTGGTCTGCGTACCCGTCGGGGCAACACAGGTTGAACGCCGCGCGATTCGTGAATCCGCTCAGGGCGCAGGCGCGCGTGAAGTGTTTCTGATTGAAGAGCCAATGGCTGCAGCAATTGGTGCGGGTCTGCCCGTTTCAGAAGCGACTGGCTCAATGGTGGTGGATATTGGTGGCGGTACCACAGAAGTTGCGGTGATCTCGCTGAACGGTGTGGTCTACTCCTCGTCAGTGCGTATTGGTGGCGATCGTTTCGATGAAGCTATTATTAATTATGTGCGTCGTAACTACGGTTCACTGATCGGCGAAGCGACCGCAGAACGTATTAAGCATGAGATCGGTTCAGCCTATCCGGGTGATGAAGTCCGTGAGATCGAAGTGCGTGGTCGTAACCTGGCAGAAGGTGTACCGCGCGGCTTTACACTGAACTCTAATGAAATTCTGGAAGCGCTGCAGGAGCCGTTAACCGGCATCGTTAGCGCGGTGATGGTTGCCCTTGAGCAGTGTCCGCCTGAGCTGGCTTCAGATATTTCGGAGCGCGGCATGGTGCTGACCGGCGGTGGTGCGTTACTGCGCAACCTGGATCGTCTGCTGATGGAAGAGACGGGCATTCCGGTTGTGGTTGCTGAGGATCCACTGACCTGTGTGGCTCGCGGTGGCGGCAAAGCGCTGGAAATGATCGACATGCATGGCGGCGATTTGTTCAGCGAAGAATAATTGCCTCAACCGGCTAAGAACGCAATGATCATGCGAGGGAGTGGCATGTGAACCGGCGCAATCTGTGCCGGTGCAGTGCGTTCAGCCCAGGGAAGCACGGTGTTATGCCGTCGCTTCCTCTCCTGTTGTCGAGGATCACGCAGATTATATGAAGCCGATTTTTAGCAGGGGACCTTCCCTGCAGTTGCGTCTATTCCTGGCGGTTATCGTGGCGATTGCCATTATCATTGCCGACAGCCGTGTGGGTTCTTTTACCCAAATACGCAACTATCTGGATACGTCGGTCAGTCCGTTTTACTTCCTGGCCAATGGGCCACGTCAGTTGCTGGATGGCGTGTCAGAGTCGCTGGCGTCGCGTCAGCAACTCGAGCAGGAAAACAAAGCGTTACGTCGTGAGCTCTTCCTGAAAAACAGTAACCTGCTAATGCTGGGGCAATATAAGCAGGAAAACGCACGCCTGCGTGAACTGCTGGGTTCACCGCTGCGTCAGGATGAGCAAAAGATGGTGACACAGGTCATTTCTACCGGCACCGATCCTTACACCGACCAGGTGGTAATCGACAAAGGCAGCGTTAACGGCGTCTATGAAGGCCAGCCGGTCATCAGTGATAAAGGGGTAGTCGGTCAGGTCATCGCTGTCGGACAACTCACCAGCCGTGTTCTGCTCATCTGCGATGCGTCACATGCCCTGCCGATTCAGGTGCTGCGTAATGATATTCGTGTCATTGCCGCAGGTAACGGTTGTACTGAAGATCTTCAGCTTGAGCATCTGCCGGGTAATACGGACATTCGGGTCGGCGATGTACTGGTGACTTCAGGTATCGGTGGCCGATTCCCTGAAGGCTATCCGGTGGGTGTGGTTTCTTCGGTAAAAGTGGATACCCAACGCGCCTATACGGTGATTCAGGCGCATCCGACCGCGGGTCTGCAGCGTCTGCGTTACCTGCTGCTGCTGTGGGGCGCCGATCGCAATGGTGATATGCCGCTGCCGCAGGATGAAGTTCATCGCGTTGCGAACGAGCGTCTGATGCAGATGATGCCGCAGGTCTTACCGCCTGCGGGAGAAATGGGCCCGCCTGCGCCTGCCGTACAGATGGGACCGCCTGCACCTTCAGCTACCAGCAGCAGTGGACAAAGCAACTCCTCGCGTTCACGCGGGGGGCAGCCTTGAGTCGATATCGCAGCCAGGGACGTTGGGTCATCTGGCTCTCCTTCCTGGTTGCGCTTGTCCTGCAGATCATGCCCTGGCCGGATGAAATTTATATGTTCCGGCCCTCATGGCTGCTGTTGATCCTTATCTATTGGGTGCTCGCACTGCCGCATCGGGTCAATGTCGGTAGCGGATTTTTGCTGGGTGCCATCATGGATCTGATTGCGGGTTCCACACTCGGCGTGCGTGCGCTGGCGCTCAGTATCATCGCCTACCTGATTGCCTTTAAGTTCCAGTTATTCCGCAACTTAGCGTTGTGGCAGCAAGCGTTAATGGTTATGGTGCTGTCGCTGGCTATGGATGTGATTGTCTTCTGGGCTGAATTCCTGGTAATCAACGTTTCATTCCGACCTGAAATTTTCTGGAGCAGTGTCGTCGACGGTATTCTCTGGCCCTGGCTATTCTTATTAATGAGAAAAATTCGTCGTCAGTTCGCTGTTCAATAAGGAAATTTATGGTAACCCTCTATCTTGCTTCCGGTTCACCGCGTCGTCGTGAGCTGTTAACTCAACTTGGTCTGACATTCGAGCGCATCGTGACTGGCGTTGAAGAGCAGCGTCAGCCGAACGAAGCGGCGGAAATCTATGTCCGCCGTCTGGCCAATGATAAAGCGCAGGCGGGTGTCAAACTGGCCGCGCAGGATCTGCCGGTGCTGGGCGCGGATACGATTGTGGTGCTGAATGGCGAAGTGCTGGAAAAGCCGCGCGATGCCGCTAATGCCCGCGCGATGCTGTGCAAACTCTCTGGTCATACGCATCAGGTGATGACGGCGGTAGCGCTGGCCGACAGTCAGCAGGCGCTGGATTGCGTCGTAATCACTGATGTGACATTCCGCACCTTAACCGCCACCGACATCGACGACTATATCGCGACCGGCGAGCCAATGGATAAAGCGGGTGCATACGGTATTCAGGGCAGGGGAGGAAACTTTGTCCGCAAAATTAATGGAAGCTACCATGCAGTGGTCGGATTACCCTTGGTTGAGACAGGGGAGTTGATCAGCCATTTCGAGTCACTGCGTGCCGTAAGGGGTCAACATGACGGCTGAATTACTGGTAAACGTCACGCCTTCTGAAACACGTGTTGCCTATATTGACGGCGGCATACTGCAGGAAATTCACATTGAGCGTGAGGCGCGGCGCGGCATCGTTGGCAATATTTATAAAGGCCGTGTAAGCCGTGTTCTGCCCGGCATGCAGGCCGCTTTTGTTGATATCGGTCTGGAGAAAGCGGCCTTTCTGCATGCCTCAGATATCATGCCGCATACTGAATGTGTGGCGGGCGACGAAAAGAAAAACTTTATCGTGCGGGATATCGCCGAGCTGGTGCGGCAGGGACAGGATCTGGTGGTTCAGGTCGTCAAAGATCCGCTTGGTACCAAAGGTGCCCGGCTGACCACTGACATCACGCTGCCTTCGCGTTACCTGGTCTTTATGCCAGGCGCATCGCATGTGGGTGTCTCTCAGCGTATTGAGAGCGAGAAAGAGCGCGATCGGCTTAAAGCGGTCGTGGCTGACTACTGCGACGATCTGGGCGGCTTTATTATCCGTACCGCCGCAGAAGGCATCGGGGAAGAGGAGCTGGCGCAGGACGCGGCTTTTCTCAAACGACTCTGGACCAAAGTCAGCGAGCGTAAAAAGCGCAATCAGACCCGCTGCCTGCTCTACGGTGAGCTGGCTCTGGCCCAGCGTATTCTGCGTGATTTTGCGGGCGCGGCGCTGGATCGCATCCGGGTCGACTCCCGCCTGACCTGCGACATGCTGGTGGAATTTACCGGTGAATATATCCCGGAAATGGCCGGTAAGCTGGAGCTCTACAACGGTAAACAGCCTATTTTCGACCTGTTTGACGTCGAAAATGAGATTCAGCGCTCGCTGGATCGCAAAGTTGAACTAAAGTCAGGCGGATATCTGATTATCGATCAGACCGAAGCGATGACCACCATCGATATCAACACCGGTGCGTTTGTCGGCCATCGTAACCTTGATGAGACGATCTTTAATACCAATGTTGAAGCCACTCAGGCGATCGCACGTCAGCTGCGACTGCGTAATCTTGGTGGCATCATCATTATCGACTTCATCGATATGAGCAACGAAGACCATCGCCGCCGGGTATTGCATTCGCTGGAAAGCGCGCTCAGTAAAGATCGGGTTAAAACCGGTATTAATGGTTTCTCGGCGCTGGGTCTGGTGGAGATGACGCGTAAGCGTACCCGTGAAAGCATTGAGCACGTTTTGTGTCAGGACTGCCCGGTCTGCAAAGGGCGCGGCACGCTGAAAACTGTTGAAACGGTCTGCTATGAAATCATGCGTGAGATTGTCCGGGTTCATCACGCTTATGATTCTGACCGCTTTCTGGTCTATGTTTCACCGACGGTGGGTGAGGCGTTAAAAACTGACGAGTCTCATGCACTGGCTGAAGTCGAAATCTTTGTCGGCAAGCAGGTTAAAGTTCATGTTGAAGCGCTCTACACTCAGGAGCAGTTCGACGTGGTGATGATGTAACGCCAGCCCGGTCACCGGTTTCTTCGGATATCGGGCTGAAAAATCGCCCTTGTTTGAGATAAAATGCGCGTTTTAACGCTTTTATCGGGAGACGGTCGGGTATGAGAACCAACTATCCGTCGTTTACGGAACACAAGGAGAGGCGTGAGTGAGGCAGTTGCCGAGGATTTTGTTACTGCTGGTCGCGGCAATCATCGTGATTGTCGCGCTGCTGGTCAGCGGATTGCGTCTGGTGATGCCGCATCTCGACAGCTATCGCAGCAACCTTCTGCAATACATCTCCGACAGCAGCGGCGTGCCGGTCAACGCCAGCCAGTTACAGGGTAAATGGGAGAATTTTGGCCCAACCCTGCAGGTTCGCGATCTTAGCGTCGATCTGCATGAGAACGGCAAACTCACTATCAAACGTATCAATCTGGCTCTCGACGTCTGGCAGTCCCTGCTGCACTGGCGGTGGCAGTTTCGCGATCTGACCTTCTGGCAGTTGCACCTCGATACTAATCGCCCGCTGCTGGATAACGACAAAGAGAAAAACAGCTTCCGTCCGGCGCAGATAAACGAACTCTTCCTGCGTCAGTTTGACCACTTTGACCTGCGTGACAGCACCATCCGTTTCCGCACCCCTTCCGGTCAGCATGCTGAGCTGGCGATCCCGCGACTCACCTGGGTCAATGAAGATAACCGCCACCGGGCCGAAGGCGAAGTCAGCCTGTCGAGCTTCACCGGCCAGCACGGCGTGGTCCAGGTGCGGCTTGATCTTAACGACAGCAACGGTTTACTCAATGATGGCCGCATCTGGATGCAGGCCGACGACGTCGATATGCGCCCGTGGCTGGGCCGTTGGGTGCGTGACAATACCCGGCTGGATAGCGCCCGATTTAGCCTGGCGGCCTGGGTTAACCTGCGCGATGGCGACATCTACGCCGGTGATTTGCTGCTGCGCAAGGGCGGAGCCAGCTGGCAGGGCGAGACCGGACGACACCGCATTGAGGTCGATGGGCTGACCGCGCATCTGTCACGTTTCCAGAATGGCTGGGTGGTCAATGTGCCACAAACCCGGCTCAGCACCGACGGCCACGCCTGGCCCGCCGGTCACTTCTCTCTGTTATGGCGCCCTGAAGATAAGCAGATGCTGGGACCGGATGGTCAGCCGGAAGTGCGCGTTCGCGCCACACAGCTGGTGCTGAGTCATATTGCGCCGATCGTTCCGCTGTTTGCGCCGCTCTCTCCGGCGCTGTTTGAAAACTGGCAGACGCTGCAGCCACAGGGCACCATCGATGGCCTGGCGCTGGATATTCCGTTACAGCAGCCTGAAAAAACCCGCGTACAGGTGAAGTGGCGTGATTTCAGCTGGCAGCACTGGAAACTGTTGCCGGGCATCAGCCATTTAAGCGGTGAAGCGCGCGGCAGCCTGAGCAATGGTCAGGTCAGTGTGGATATGGGGGCGGCGACCGTTCCCTATGGTGACATGTTCCAGGCTCCGTTAGAGATTAAGCGGGTGACCGGTGCGCTGCGCTGGCTGAATGATGATCATGGCCTCACGCTGGCGGGCGAAAATCTTGACCTGGAAGCACGCTCGCTCTGGGCGCGCGGCGACTTCAGCTACCAGCAGAACAGCGGCGGTGAGCCTCGTCTGGATATTCTGGCCGGTATCCGGCTTACCGATGCGGGCGATGCCTGGCGCTACTTCCCGGTGCCGCTGTTGGGTAACAGCCTGACGCACTATCTGAGTGGGGCAGTGAAGGGTGGCAAGGTGGATAACGCCACACTGCTGTTTGCCGGTAATCCGGCGCTGTTCCCGTTCAAGCATAATGATGGCATGTTCCAGGTCTGGGTGCCGCTTCGCCAGGCAACCTATGCGTTTCAGCCCAAATGGCCAGCGTTAAGCAATCTCGATATCGACCTTAACTTCCTGAATGACGGTCTCTGGATGAAAGCGCCGGTGGCGAAACTGGGCGAGGTGGACGCGCGCAACGTCACTGCGGTCATCCCCGACTACCTGAAAGAAAAACTGATCATTGAGGGTGATATCAGTGGTGAAGGCCAGCAGATCGCAGACTATTTCGGGCAGACTCCGCTGAAACCTTCACTGGGTGCCGCGCTGGAGCAGCTGGAAATCAAAGGCCGCGTCGGCGGCCACCTGAATCTGGATATCCCGCTGGATGGTGAGCAGGTTCACGCCCGTGGCAATGTGGACCTGAACAATAATTCGCTGTTTATCAAACCGTTAAAAACCACCATTAACAATCTCTCCGGGCGCTTCCGTTACGACAACGGCAATCTGGCCAGTGAGGATCTGCGTGCGAACTGGTTTGGTCAGCCAATGGGCGTGCGTTTCAGCACCAAAGAGAATCCGGACGACTTTGGCGTGAACGTCAAACTTCAGGGCGACTGGCAGCCCGCTAAAATCAGCCAGCTTCCTGCAGCTGTCAGCAAGCAGCTGGGCGGAAATCTGCCATGGCAGGGCGACGTCAATATTACGCTGCCCCATCATGGCGGGGCGCGTTATGACGTGACGCTGAACGGCAATGCAAAAGAAGTAAGTAGTCACTTACCTGCACCGCTCGATAAGAAAGCCGGTGAGGCGATGCCAGTCGCAATCAAGGCCAGTGGCGACCTGCACCATTTCGATCTCAGTGGCAGCGTCGATGCAAACCATCGCTTTAACAGCCGCTGGTTGCTGGAGCCGACGCTGCGCGTCGATCGTGGCATCTGGCTGAATGATGCGCAGAAAACACCTGCTCTGCCCGATCATCCCGGCATGGTACTGAACCTGCCCGCGCTGGATGGCGAGGCCTGGGTGGCGATGATGGCCGCAGGGGGAGCATCCGGGGGCAGCGAGTCAGGCGGCGGCCTCAAAACGGGTGGCGTCACGCTGCCCGGCAATATCACGCTTCGTAGCCCGGCCGTCACCCTGGCCGGGCAGCAATGGCATGAGGTTGAAGCCACACTGGCTCAGAGTGCGGGCGGCAAGGGCCAGGTCGGCGTCAGGGCTAAAGAGCTGCGTGGTGCGCTGGCAATGGCACCGAAAGCACCGTGGCAGGTGAACCTGGATTACCTTTACTACAATCCGCAGTGGGATAACGGTGAAGGCAAAGGCGGCAAAGCGCCACCTCAAAAAGCCACGAACATTAACTTCAGCCAGTGGCCCGCTTTACAGTTGCGCTGTAAAGAGTGCTGGGTGCTGGGTCAGAAATATGGTCAGGTCTCCGCGATGCTGCAACCCCGCGGAGATACGTTAGCGCTTACTAACGGAAAAGTGGATACTGGCAGCTCACAGCTGAAAATCAACGGGGAATGGGTTAACCGCCCGGACGACCAGCGCACTTCGCTGAAGGGCACGCTGAAAGGCCCGAATATTAATAACGCGACCAACTGGTTTGGGGTCAACACGCCGCTGCGCGATGCGCCATTTGATATTGCGTATGACCTGCACTGGCGCTCTGCCCCCTGGCAGCCCTCGGCAGAGACGCTGAGCGGCACCCTGAAGACCCACTTTGGCAAAGGCCAGATCGCCGATGTGAATACCGGTGCCGCCGGTAAAATTCTGCGGCTGGTGAGTTTTGATGCGCTACTGCGCAAGCTGCGCTTCGACTTCAGCGACACCTTCACCAATTCTTTCTACTTCGACTCGATTAACGGCACCGCCTGGATCGAAAACGGCATGATGCGCACCGATAATCTGCTGGTAGATGGCCTGGAAGCGGACATCGCGATGCAGGGTAATCTCGACCTGGTGAAGCGTCAGATCGACATGGAAGCGGTGGTTGCGCCGGAAATATCCGCCTCGGTTGGTGTGGCGACAGCTTTTGCCATCAATCCGGTGATTGGCGCGGCGGTGTTTGCCGCCAGTAAAGTTCTGGGACCCCTGTGGAACAAGATATCGCTGCTGCGTTATCACATCAGTGGCCCGCTGGATAAACCAGAAATCAATGAAGTGCTGCGTAAACCGCGTGAGACTGACAACAAGTGAATTTGACGCCGTACCGGAATTACCGCAGGCTATGATTATCTGAGCACATAATGAGTGAGAAACGATGACTCTGAACCTGGTAAGTGAGCAGTTACTGACTGCTAACGGCATTAATCAGCAGGACCTATTTTCCCTGTTAGGGCAGCTTTCAGAACGTCGTCTGGATTATGCCGATCTCTATTTTCAGTCCAGCTTTCACGAATCCTGGGTGCTGGAAGACAAAATCATTAAAGATGGCTCCTACCATATCGATCAGGGTGTGGGCGTGCGTGCGGTCAGCGGGGAGAAAACCGGCTTCGCCTATGCAGACCAGATCACGCTGAATGCACTGCGTCTCTCCTCTGAAGCCGCACGCAGCATCGTACGCGAACAGGGAAATGGCAAGGCACACACGCTTTCTGCCGTGATGAACCGTTTGCTCTATCAGGCTATCGATCCGCTGAGCAGCCTGACACGTGAAGACAAAATTGCCCTGCTGCATCGCGTTGATAAAGTGGCTCGTGCGGCTGATCCGCGCGTGCAGGAAGTCAATGCCAGCCTGACCGGCGTTTACGAGCAGGTATTGGTAGCCGCGACTGACGGCACGCTGGCGGCAGATGTCCGTCCGCTGGTTCGCCTCTCTATTAGTGTCCAGGTGGAAGATCAGGGCAAACGTGAACGCGGCGCAAGCGGCGGCGGTGCGCGTACCGGTTATGCGTTTTTCCTGGCAGATGAAGATGGCGAAGTCCGCGCTGACGCCTGGGCGCGTGAAGCAGTGCGTATGGCGCTGGTGAATCTCTCCGCCGTGGCCGCACCTGCTGGTGCGTTGCCAGTGGTACTGGGTGCGGGTTGGCCGGGCGTGCTGCTGCATGAAGCGGTCGGTCACGGTCTGGAAGGCGACTTCAATCGCCGTGGCACCTCGGTGTTCAGCGGTAAAATTGGTCAGCAGGTTGCGTCTGACCTCTGTACCGTGGTGGATGACGGCACCCTTGAAGGGCTGCGCGGTTCACTGGCAGTAGATGATGAGGGCGTTCCCGGTCAGTACAACATGCTGATTGAGAATGGTGTACTGAAAGGCTACATGCAGGACAAGCTGAATGCGCGACTGATGGGGGTTAGCCCTACCGGTAATGGACGTCGTGAATCCTACGCGCATCTGCCGATGCCGCGCATGACCAACACCTATATGCTGGCTGGCAAGTCATCGCCGCAGGATATTATTGAAAGCGTTGAGTATGGCCTCTATGCGCCGAACTTTGGTGGCGGTCAGGTGGATATCACCTCCGGCAAATTTGTCTTCTCAACCTCAGAGGCTTATCTGATTGAGAACGGCAAAATCACCAAACCGGTTAAAGGCGCAACGCTGATTGGTTCCGGCATCGAAGCGATGCAGCAGATCTCGATGGTAGGTAATGACCTGGCGCTGGATAAAGGCGTCGGCGTTTGTGGTAAAGAGGGGCAGAGCCTGCCGGTCGGTGTCGGTCAGCCGACCCTGAAGCTGGATAAACTGACCATCGGCGGCACCGCCTGATGTGACCCCAACAACCCGCCGCCTGGCGGGTTGTCAGAATGCTGACAAATCCATAGCCGGATGAACCTGGCAGCAATGCAATAGCTGAAAGCGCAGGGAACACGGGCAGAGGAGGAAAGCGTCCCGCGCCACGGATGGAGCGGGCCGAGCGTGTCAGGGATGACGGATTTTGCGTCTTTCCGATCTGACCGTGTTTCCTTCGCTGGCTGGGTCTTACAGCTGGTCGGGGCAGATGTTGTCAACAATTTATTGTTAGCTTTTACGGTGCTGCTGATACTGCTCAGCCACCTGTTCAAAATAGCCGGTCAGATAATCGATACAGACCTGCACCTTAAGCGGTAACTTATCCTTCTCGGTATAGAGCGCGTAGACCGGGCGCGGATCGGACTGATACTGCGGAAACAGAATATCGATCTCGCCTGCGGTGATCTCATCAATTACCCACATCATCGGCACATAGGCGATACCATTGCCCGACTTTAGCCAGCGAATCAGCGTCAGGGAATCATTGGTCACAAAACGTCCCTGCGGTGCCAGGCGTGTCACTAATCCTTCCGGCGCAATCAGTTCGAAATTGTTATCGGGCCGTACGCTATATTCCAGCCAGGAAAAATTATCGATATCACCCGGCTTCTCCGGCGTACCATGCTGCGCCAGATAGCTTTTTGCGGCGCACACCACCATCGGCATCGCACCCAGGCGACGCGAAAATAAGCTGGAATCTTTTAACGCTCCCACCCGAATCACCAGATCCAGACCATCCGCGATCAGATCCGGGGCCGGAACGCCGGTGACCAGATTCACACTCAGCCCCGGATATTCCCGCAGCATATCGCTGGTCATGCCAGCTAACACGTTCTGCGCCATGGTAGAGGAGCTGCCAATTCGCAGTACGCCAATGGGCGTATTGTTAAAAGCGTAAAGCTGTTCATGCACCTGCGTCGCTTCGGCCAGCATACGGCGGCAGCCCTGATAATAGATTTTGCCCGCTTCGGTCAGCCCGATACTGCGGGTACTGCGATTCAGCAGTTTAACCTGCAATGCATCTTCCAGTTTCGCGACGATCTGGCTGATTGATGAGACGCTCAGATGAAGCTGACGCGCCGCAGCGGTAAACGAACCCAGTTCGACCACTTTAGCGAAGACAGACATGCCTTTCAGTCGTTCCATTATTTACTCTGACTTAAAAGTGATTTAGATCACATTCTGTAGAAAACTTATAGTCAGGCGCGTTATTATAAGCGCGCCGGGGTATTTCCCGGTGATTCTTCATTGCCTGATACCCTTCGATGATACGCTATTATTAAGCCAGCTGCGGTTCGGATAACGCTTCCAGAGGGTTTTCCTGCGACATCTGAAGAGGCATGAGTATCCCGGCAAGGTCGAACTAAGGATTTGTGATGAGTGTGCTTCCGGTATTTGTCATGTTTGGGCTCTCTTTTCCGCCCATTTTCATCGAACTTATTATTTCACTGATGCTGTTCTGGTTAGTGAAACGCGTGCTTACGCCGAGCGGTATCTACGATCTTGTCTGGCATCCGGCACTTTTTAATACAGCGCTTTACTGCTGTGTGTTTTACCTTGTCTCCCGTTTATTAGTCTGAGGTTTAAGTGAAAGCACTCATAAGAAAAATCGCGCGCTACGCGATTACTATCCTGCTGGTCATCATCGCAGTGGTCATTATTTTCCGTGCCTGGGTCTTCTATACCGAATCGCCCTGGACCCGTGATGCGCGTTTCGCCGCTGACGTGGTGGCGATCTCCCCTGACGTCACCGGCCTGATTACCGAGGTTCCGGTACACGACAACCAGCTGGTGAAGAAGGGCGATACGCTGTTTGTGGTTGACCGGCCGCGCTATCAAAAAGCGCTCGATCAGGCGCAGGCGGATGTTGAATATTACCAGGCACTGGTCAGTGAGAAACGTCGCGAAGCCGGGCGCCGTAACCAGCTGGGCACCTCCGCCATGTCGCGCGAGGCTATCGAGCAATCCAATAACGATCTGCAAACCAGCGAGCACCAGCTGGCGAAATCGGTGGCGACACGCGATCTGGCGAAGATCGACCTTGAGCGCACCACGGTGAAAGCGCCATCCGATGGCTGGGTCACCAACCTGAATGTCTACCAGGGTGAGTTTATTACCCGTGGTTCGGTTGCCGTGGCGCTGGTTCAGCAGCACTCTTTCTATGTGCTGGCTTACCTGGAAGAGACCAAACTGCACGGCGTGGAGAAGGGCTTCCGCGCGGAAGTCACCCCACTTGGCAGCAACATCGTGTTGCGTGGCACCGTAGACAGTGTGGCGGCTGGCGTCACCAACAGCAGCAGCTCGGTCGACAGCAAAGGCATGGCCACAGTAGATTCCAATCTGGAGTGGGTCCGTCTGGCGCAGCGTGTGCCGGTTCGCATCCGGCTTGATCAGCAGCCCGGCAATCGCTTCCCGGCGGGCACGACAGCGACAGTGGTGATCACCGGTCAGGCCGATCGTCAGCCTGAACAGGTTTCACCGATGGTCCGACTGTTTAATCGCCTGCGTGAGTTTGGTTAAGAGGGCGATATGATCGAGTTCCTGCGGTTCCCGGTAAAGCTCACCTTTGCGCTGGTGTTAGCGCTGATGGTGGGTTTTCACTTTAACCTTGAAACGCCGCGCTGGGCGGTGATGACCGCCGGTATCGTGGCTGGCGGTACCGCGTTTGCGGCCGGGGGGGACCCCTATTCCGGGGCGCTGCGCTATCGCGGCGTTTTGCGTATTATCGGGACATTTATTGGCTGTATCGCCGCGCTGACCATCATGATTGCCACCGTGCGTGCACCGGTCGTGATGCTGCTGCTGTGCTGCATCTGGGCAGGACTCTGCGTCTGGCTCTCTTCGCTGATCAAGGTAGAAAACTCTTACGCGCTTGGACTGGCGGGCTACACCGCGCTGATTATTGTGGTGACGGCTAACGCCAGCGGCGGTCTGACGCTGGTGCCACAATATGCGGTAGAGCGCTGCAGTGAAATCGTACTCGGCATTCTGTGTGCCATTCTGGCCGACATGATTTTCTCACCCCGTTCGATTAAAAAAGTGATCGACGCTGAGGTCGATTCGCTGCTGGTGGCACACTATAACCTGCTGCAACTCTGCGTCGCTCACGGTGATAAAGAAGAGGTCGATAAAGCCTGGAGCGCGCTGGTACGGCGCACCACGGCGCTGAACAGCATGCGCAGTCAGCTGATGATGGAATCCTCACGCTGGAAGAACAGCAACCGCCGTTTGCAGATGCTCAATACGCTGTCGCTGACGCTGATTACACAGGCAGCCGAAACCTTTCTGATCCAGAATTCCCGTCCTGATTACATTCCGCCCCAGTATCGTCTGATGGTTGAAAAACCAGCCTCGACCGTTGAAGAGGTGCATAAGCGGATGAAAGTGATGCGGCGGGTGATTGGTGCCAGCGGCAAATCAACGCCGGTCACGCTGGCCAGCTGGGTAGGCACTGCTACCGAATATCTGCTGCTGCTGAAAGGGATCAAAAGTAATAGCCGGATCACCTCGCTGGAAGAGGAGATTCTGCAGCGCGAGGTGGTGATCCAGGCGCGTTCCGCTGAAACGCATCATGCGATGATCAATGGTATCCGTACCTTTGTGGCGACCGCGCTGGGTTCGCTGTTCTGGCTCTATACCGGCTGGACCTCTGGCAGTGGCTGCATGGTCATGCTGGCTGTCATCACCGCACTGGCGATGCGTATGCCCAATCCGCTGATGATGGCAAAGGACTTTCTCTACGGCATGACGGTCGCGGTTCCGCTGGGCGCGCTCTACTTTATGTATGTTCTCCCGGCGACGCAGCAGAGCGCACTGCTGCTCTGCATCGCAATCGGCCTGCTCGGTTTTATCGGTGGTATCTTCATTCAGCGGCGTCAGCTCGGCACGCTGGGGGCATTGATTGGCACCCTTAATGTTCTGGTGCTGGATAATCCGATGGAATTCCACATTAACGTCTTTCTCGATAACGTTCTGGGCCAGGTCATCGGCTGCTTCGTGGCGATGATGGTGATCCTGCTGATTCGTGATAAATCAAAAGCGCGTACCGGCCGCAAGCTGCTGAACCGCTTTATGTATGCGGCTGTCTCTGCCATGACGACCAATCAGGCGCGCCGGCGTGAAAACCATCTGCCAGCGCTCTATCAGCAACTGTTTCTGCTGCTCAACCTGTTTCCGGGCGATATCAACAAATATCGCATCGCCCTGACGCTGATCATCGGTCATCAGCGGTTACGCGACGCAGAAGTGCCGGTGAATGCCGATCTCTCTGCTTATCACCGGCAGTTGCGTTACACCGCTGACCGGGTGATCTCCGCCAGCAGCGATGACAAGCGGCGTTACTACTTTGAACGTCTGCTGAAAGAGCTGGATGTCTATCAGGAAAAACTGGCCCATTACGAGGCTCCCGCCAGCGTAACGGAACCGGTAAAACGACTGGCTATGATGCTGGATAAGTACCAGAACACGCTCATCCAAATCTGAATCTGGCCGCTGTGACCTGCAGCGGCCTGCGCAATCCCCACCCATCACAAAATCTGTCGCTTTTGCCAACTATACTCTCCAGACGGAAGAGCAAAACTGACAGGAGCGAATCAATGAAATCACTGCAAGAGAGCGAACTGTTCCGGACCGGCTATTTAGCGGACGGCCAGTGGCATCAGGCGGCTTCTACCTTTGACGTGACCAATCCGGCGACCGGTGAGGTGATTGCACAGGTGGCGAAAGCGGGTAAAGCTGAAACGGAACAGGCTATCGCCGCAGCGGAGCGCGCATTTCCCGCCTGGCGGGCGCAGACTGCAAAAGCGCGCGCTGAAATTCTCACTCGCTGGTACCAGCTGATCATTGAGAACAAGCGCTGGCTGGGACAGCTGATGACGACCGAACAGGGCAAGCCCCTGAAAGAGGCGGAAGGGGAAGTAGAATACGCCGCCAGTTTTATTCAGTGGTTCGCCGAGCAGGCGAAACGGACCAATGGTGAGATTATTCCGCCAGCTAAACCCGGCTCCCGTATTCTGGCAACCCGCGAACCGATTGGCGTTGTGGCCGCCATTACGCCGTGGAATTTCCCGATGGCGATGCTGACCCGCAAACTGGGGCCAGCTCTGGCTGCCGGCTGCACCGGCATTATCAAACCTGCCAATAACACGCCACTCTCCGCCTTTGCCCTGCTGGCGCTGGCGAAGGAGGCAGGCGTGCCTGATGGTGTACTGAATGCGGTAGCCGGTGATACCCATGCTATCAGCGATGCCATCATGGCCAGCAAAGCGGTGCGTAAAATCTCGTTCACCGGCTCCACCCAGGTGGGCAAGCTGCTGATGCGCAATGCTGCCGAAACCATGAAAAAAGTGTCGATGGAGCTGGGGGGTAATGCCCCCTATATCGTGTTTGACGATGCCGATATTGATGCCGCCGTGCAGGGCGCTATTGCCAACAAATTCCGTAATGCGGGCCAGGTGTGCGTCAGCGTAAACCGCTTCTACATTCACAATGCTATCTATGATCGTTTTACTCAGCAGCTGGCTACCGAAGTGAACAAGCTGAAGGTGGGCAACGGCATGGAAGAGGGCGTGATTGTCGGGCCATTAATTGAGGCATCGGCGGTGGAAAAGGTTGAGCAGCACGTCAATGATGCGGTAGCAAAAGGTGGCAAATTACTGGCGGGTGGCGAGCGACATGCGCTGGGTGGCAACTTCTGGCAGCCCACTGTGATTACTGAGGCGCACGAAGGGATGCAGCTCGCGCAGGAGGAGACCTTTGGTCCGGTGGCTGCCTGTTTCCGCTTTGATGATGAAGATGACGTCATCCGTCGTGCTAACGATACGCCGTTCGGCCTTGCCGCATACTTTTACACCCAGAATCTGCAGCGGGTATTCCGTGTTTCAGCCGCGCTGGAAAGCGGCATGATCGGCATTAATGAATGTGCCGTATCAACCGAGCTGGCGCCGTTTGGTGGTGTGAAAGAGTCGGGGCTGGGCCGCGAAGGTTCGGTACTCGGCATGGAAGAGTATCTGGAGGTCAAAGCGCTGCACCTGGGCGGTTTGAGCTAGCGGACAGTAACGGGCGGCGCAGGTCGCCCGCAGACGGAGCATGGGAGCCGTCAGCATGAAAATCGAGCGTTTTGATTTTAATGAAATTGTCGATCAGGCCCATTTCTTCCGCCAGTTCAGCGAGCGATTTGCGCTGGAGGAGCGCCGCATCTGCGATCTGGATGGATTATGGGATGTGGTGACGGGCGATCTGTTACCGCTGCCGCTGGAGATTGAATTTGTTAATCTGGGCAGGGGACAGCGACGGCGTTATGGCGCGCTGATTCTGTTATTTGATGAAGCGGAAGAGGAGCTGGAAGATCAGCTTCACTTTAATGTCAGATAAAACGTCAGATGAAAAAAGGCCCCGGCGAGCGGGGCCAAAGGGTTCGTCATACATCTGACGAGGAATTACTTATAAAGCTGTGCGGTGATGTGATAGTTATCGCCGGTGCGCGCCTCAATAACTTTATAGGCGCTGGCACCCTGTTCATCCGCTTTCTGAGAAAGCTCAGCGCGGTAATCCATTGGCGATCCCGCGGTTCCACTGATGGTTACGGTGCCCGCAGGCTGCAGGTTCTGCGTCTGATCGCCGGTGACCAGCTGTGCGGCTGATGCGCCGAACGCCATAACGGAAAGCAGACTGACTGTAGCGATGGTTGTTTTGATATTCATGATTATCTCCTCAATACATTCAACAACCTGCGGTTACTCGTAAAGGCGGGTCGTCGATATCTTCTGACGCCCTTCAGGCGTCATCACGGTTAATTATTTATAAAGCTCAGCGGTGACATGCCAGGTGTTATCCTGGTTGTTTTCGATGATGCGATAGTGGCTTGCGCCCTGGGCATCCGCTTTCTCTGACAGCACCTGACGGATATGCGTCTGGTCGCCATTTCGTCCACCAATGCTGATGGTCTGATTCATTGGCTGCAGACCCTGTGCCTGTTCATTGGACACCAGGCTGGCGGCGTTGGCACCTACTGAGAACAGGGATGCCAGACTCAGTGCAGCGATAGCTAATTTCATTTTCATGGTCAACTCTCCTGAAATTTCTGCTTCAGCTCTCCGGAGCGCAAAAGGGCGCGTCAGACAGAGAGCAGATGGCATTATCGGTTACGCCTTAGTTATACAGTGCGGCGGTAGCGTGATAGTTGCCGTTGTTGTATGCCTCAATCACGCGATAGGCTTTTGCGCCCTGCTGATCGGCTTTGTCGCTGAGTTTCTGTTTGATATCCATCGGTGAACCCGCCACGCCGCTGACACTGATGGTGCCGACAGCCTGCAGATTCTGCGCCTGTGACGCATCAATAGATTCTGCTGCCACAGCACCAAATGAGAGTGCGGAGAGAATGCTCAGGGTAGCAATGGTAGTTTTTACGTTCATAGATTTTTCCTCGTCGTCTATTTTTATCTTTTTATTTAGTGTGATTTGCATCACGAAAAGAAGTATAGAACTAATAACGTCAGAAATTAATACCCCGCTAATAATGTTTTTTTGTGATTCTTTATCCTTATGGCTACTTTTAATAACTTAACGTTATAAAAAAAGGATAAAAAGTAACCTTTAAGCCACTTTTAATTGCAAAAACAGTGAGATAGATCACTTTAACTTTTAGTGCGAAAGTCGGGCGTGCATCGGGCTGGAGTTTGATCTGGATCCGGGCAATGGTGCCGGTTCAGTGATGTAAAGCAGTGTAAAATAGCGCAGAAAGTGAAGCAGAGTTATCGATCTGACCAACAGCCGGGCGTGTTAAAGCAGGCTTATTACTTATCCAGAGCGGGTAATTGTTGTGGAAAGGGGTGAGCAGAGAGAACGAACTGACGATCTGGCGCATGATGGCCGGTCGTCAGTCCGCGATCAGAGTTCCTGTTCAAACAGGGTGAGGATGGCGCCGTGCAGCTGCTTAACGGTGAAGTCGCGCGCGCGGGTAATAAAGATTGTGTCATCGCCAGCGATGGTACCCAGAATCCCGTGCGACTTACCCAGTGAATCCAGCATACGTGCAATCAGCTGCGCTGCGCCGGGACTGGTATGAATCACTACCAGGGCATCGTTGTAGTCGATATCCAATACCAGGTTTTTTAACGGGCTGGTGGTGGTCGGCACACCCAGCTCAGCGGGCAGGCAATAGACCATCTCCATCCTGGCATTCCGGGTGCGCACTGCGCCAAACTTGGTCAGCATCCGCGAGACTTTGGACTGATTGATATTTTCAAAGCCCTCGTCCTGAAGCGCCTGAACAATTTCGCCCTGGGAACTGAATTTTTCTTCTTTTAATAAGGCTTTGAAAGCCTTAACCAGATCGTCTTGTTTCGATGGGTTTCGCATAGGTTACCAATAAATAGAGAGAATAACCGCGCATCCGCCCGCGGCAGAGTGGTGATTATGCATTTATATGCATTTTTATGCAATCGTTCGATTGATGAGCAGCGTCCGGGCGGCTAGCGGGCGGCGATAATAGCAAATAAATCCGCTCAGACCAAAACACGCGTCACAGCCCCGGAAGGCGAAGGTTGCAAAGTTGTTATATTATTGGTGGTGTAGTAACAGAAAACGCACGTAGCCGTTCTCTGTCTGACGACGGCAAAGTTGTCGGTCATTCAGGTGCAATGATAAGTAACTTTTGAATCCGGAGATTAAGTGTGAAAACACGTAGAATTAACAACGGATATTTATCATCGCCTGAGCAGTTGATTAAGGTCTGACACAGATAGAATTTCGGCCCATCTCTGCCCCACCTTAATAAGGAGTTAAGAATGAAAGTTGCCGTTCTCGGTGCCGCTGGCGGCATAGGCCAGGCGCTCGCACTTCTGCTCAAAACCCAGCTTCCCGCAGGTTCAGAACTCTCGCTGTATGACATCGCGCCGGTTACGCCGGGTGTTGCCGTTGATCTCAGCCATATTCCTACCGCAGTGGCTATTCAGGGATTCAGTGGAGAAGACGCCACGCCTGCCTTACAGGGTGCCGATGTGGTACTGATTTCCGCTGGTGTCGCACGTAAGCCCGGTATGGATCGCGCCGACCTGTTTAACGTTAACGCAGGTATCGTCCGTAATCTGATCGAACAGGTTGCCACAACGGCACCTAAAGCGTTGATTGGTGTCATCACCAATCCGGTCAATACCACCGTGGCCATTGCGGCAGAAGTGCTGAAAAAGCACGGTGTTTACGACAAAAATCGGCTGTTCGGCGTGACCACGCTGGATATCATTCGCGCCAATACTTTTGTGGCTGAATTGAAAGGCAAGCAGCCTGATCAGGTGGAAGTCCCGGTCATTGGTGGCCACTCTGGCGTAACCATTCTGCCGCTGCTGTCGCAGGTTAAAGGCGTCAGCTTCAGCGATCAGGAAGTGGCTGATCTGACCAAACGCATCCAGAACGCCGGCACCGAAGTGGTGGAAGCCAAAGCGGGTGGCGGCTCGGCCACGCTGTCGATGGGCCAGGCAGCCGCACGTTTCGGTTTGTCACTGGTACGCGCGCTGAAGGGTGAAGCTAATGTGGTGGAGTGTGCTTACGTAGAAGGCGAGGGTGAGCATGCGCGCTTCTTCTCCCAGCCGCTGCTGCTAGGTAAAAACGGTGTGGCTGAACGCAGGCCGATTGGTACCCTCAGCGCTTACGAACAGCAGGCGCTGTCAGGCATGCTGGATACGCTGAAGAAAGATATCGCCCAGGGCGAAGAGTTCGTTAAGCAGTAACTGACGGCTCAGACTTGTAATAACGCCCGGCTCAGCCGGGCGTTTTGCATTACAGTCCGCCAGACTTATAGGCGCGGGCAGCGGGTGTGCCGTTGCTGGCAGGCAGCTTCTTACCCAGGGTTTCCATACGCATCTGGAACGGCGGGAACGGCATCTCAATACCGTGCTGATCAAATCCGCTCAGAATCAACTGATGCAGTTCGTGACGCAGCGGCATACGGTGTCCCATCTCAGCAGCATGCACACGAAGTTCAAATAACTGAATGCCCTGCTGCAGATCGACCAGGAAGGCTTCCGGTTGCGGCGTGTCCAGGACATAGCTGCAGCGTTCAGCCGCCTGGATCAGAATGGTGGTCACCTGTTCACTGCTGACTTTCGCCGGAGCCGGAATGGTGAGCACCACGCGCGTCACGGAATCGGACAGCGACCAGTTAATAAACTGCTCGGTGATAAAGGCCTTGTTCGGCACGATGATCTCTTTGCGGTCCCAGTCGGTAATGGTGGTCGCGCGGGTATTAATTCGCGTGATACTGCCGGTCAGATCGCGGATCGTCACGGTATCGCCGATACGAATCGGCTTTTCGAACAGGATAATCAGACCTGAGATAAAGTTGGCAAAAATCTCCTGCAAACCAAACCCCAGTCCCACACCCAGCGCGGCAACCAGCCACTGCAGCTTCGACCACTCAATACCAATCATTGAGAAACCAATCAGCCCGCCAATCAACAGCAGCAGATATTTGGTCAGTGTGGTGATGGCGTAACCCGTACCTGGCGTCAGATTAAGATGCTGCAACAGCGCCAGCTCAAGCAGCGCGGGCATATTGCGCACCAGCTGGGTGGTGATAATAAACACCAGAATGGCGATCAGCACTGACCCCAGGGTGATAGGCTGAATCGACTCTACGCCCTGTACTGAGGTACTGACGTCCCACAGCTGAATATTCTCCAGGAAGCCAAAGGCCGAATGGATTTCTGACCACAGCACAATCACAGAGACCAGGGCGATAAGCATCAGGATAGAGCGTACCAGCCGCAGCGACTGCGCACTGATCGCATCCAGGTCAATTACCGGCTCTTCAATTTCAATCGCATCAGTGTTCAGAGAGCCTTGCTCCTTCTCTTCTTCACTGCGCGCACGGTTAGCCAGCATATCGGCACGACGCTGACGGGCGCGATCAAAGCCAAGACGGCGACGCTGAATCAGCATCCAGCGCCGGATAATGTGATAGATAACCAGCAGCAGGAACCAGATGGCGACAGAGGTTTCCAGTCGCGCCAGCAGCGCCTGCGCGGTAGCCAGATAACCCACAGCGGAGGCGAGAGCCGCCATCAGCGGCATAGCGATCATCAGGTTCCACAGCATCCGGTTCACCATGTTCTCGCCATTTCCCTCTTTATCGAGATAGAGCGGAATCCCGGAACGCTTCAGGCTCACGGTGACAATGCTGATTGCCCCGCAGATCAGGATGAAACAGAGACGACCCAGCGACGAGGAGAACTGCCGATCTTCCAGATTACCAAAGGCGATCAGCAACATAATCAGCGGCACAATTAATCCGATGCTCAGCGAGTAGTAGCGCATGGCGCGCGCCACCCGGTTTTGCGGCCAGCGGAAATGCACAATGAACAGGCCGTTAGGACGGGCAAAGGCAGCGCTGATCATAAACGCCCACAGCAGCGGCAGCGTGGCGGTAATGCCATCACCAATCGCTACGGCGATAGGGTAGGGCCAGGCGTTCTGCAGGCCATAACCCAGCGCACCCCATAACACCGGCAGCGGCAGCGCCACCAGGATCGACCAGAACAGGGTACGGATAGTCAGGCGGAAACGATCCTGCGTGACCTTGCCGACTTTGCTGGCGGAACGGTCAAGGAAAGCATTGAAGTGGCGGCGCGAACTGATGCTGAAGCCGACCAGCAGCAACGCACCAATAATCGGCAGCACCGAGTTGCGGCTGGTAAACATCATCGCCATCGCTTTGCCGAGCTGACCCAGCGTATCCAGCGACAGCAGACGGGAAAGATCTTTGGCCAGATCCAGCGGATAACTCAAACCAATCGGGTTAACGTCGGCGGTCCAGAACAGATAGCGGTGCGTCGCCTCTTTGACTTCCGTCAGCGCATCCTGCAACTGCGTGTTGCCAACCTTGAGCTTGGTGATCTCCAGAATCAGCGTGTCACAGCCGGAGATCAGCGAATTGAGCAGTTCCCTCTGAGTGCGTAGCTGCGCATCAAGAATACGCTTCTGGTCTGCGGTGAAGGGCTGACCATCGGTCTGCCGTCCCTTGCGCAGCGCCTCCTGGCGCTCCAGCAGATCTTCATAATTGAGACGCTGCACGCGAAGCTGTGCCATCTCATTATCAATCTGCTGCGACTTGGGCATCTCCGGCAGACGCGCGACCTGCGCCCGTAGCGCTTCGCCCAGCAGATTAGAGGCACCCAGCCACTGCGACTGTTCACGCAGGGTAGAGAGCGCCTGACGGACCTGAATAATCTGGTTGGTGGCCAGTCGCTGCTGCGACGCCACCAGATCCATGCGCTGCGCCTGCTGATTCAGGGCAACCGAGAGTTCGCGGTTAACCCGAAACTGATCGCTGATCTCTGGCGGAAGATCGCCACTGTTTTCTGCCAGTTGCTCGGTGCGGGCCAGCGCGACTTCGGCTTCACGTTGCCGCTGATCGTTGAGCTGGTTGCGCAGCGCCTGAAGATAGTTATCGAGCTGAGTTGCTTTGCGCTGGTGGGCTTCAGCCCGCATCCGCGCCAGTTCCTGACGGTTGTTGGCAGAGAGCTGTGCCAGCTCAAGTTCATCGACCAGCGCTTTATTCGCGGCGCTTTCCGCCTGGCGAGCCGCCAGCTGCAGCTGCCCCTGTGGCGAACTGCTGCTGACGCTCTGCAAACGGCGTTCACTCTCCGTCATCGCCCGGCGTGCTTCCGTCTGCTGCTGCGGCAGTTGCGACAGCGAATCACTGATTTCCCGCGCCCGATCCTGCTCCTGCCGTGCCTGACGCCCCTCTTCCAGCAGCTGGCTGCTGACCTGCAGGATCTCCTGATCCAGCTCGGCGCTGCTCATGTTGTTGCGCACGGTTTTCCCGCTGTCACTCAGCGCGGCGATCTGCTGACGCAGTTCGCGCGCCAGACGCGGAAAATCATCAATAACCTGCTGATATTGCGCCGCGCGCTCCAGCGATTCATCGCGTTCAGAGAGAAAGTTTAAGGCGGCTTCAATCGTCTGGATCTGTTCAGCCTGCGAGGGTGAACTTTTGGCCGATTTTATCTCTTCCAGCTGCTGTTTGAGCTGGCTGGCGTCAGGAAGGCTGGCCGCGAAGGCCGGGCTGCTGAGCCACAGGCTCAGCAGCAGGAGGAGAATCGAACGCACAGAGGACACTCAATTTAATCGACGATGACGTCGGAAATGTCTGTCGCGACCGGCAGCGCAATCGCCAGCGGTTGACCCAGACGGGTTTTGCTTTCTGCTTCCAGGCTTTCAGCCAGTTTGACGCGGCCAGGTGCGAACAGATTGATGACGGTAGAGCCAAGCTTGAAGCGGCCCATTTCCTGGCCTTTCAACAGCACCACGGCGCTTTCATCATCCGCTGCCGGATAGTGCCAGCGCTTGATCACGCCTTCACGCGGTGGCGTGATGGTGCCAGCCCAGACGGTTTCGATGCTGCCGACAATGGTGGCACCCACCAGGATCTGCACCATCGGCCCGATATCGGTTTCGAAGTAGCAGATGACGCGCTCGTTACGGGCGAACAGGTTGGGAATATTACGCGCGGTCAGCGGGTTGACGGAGTAGAGGTCGCCAGGCACATAAATCATCTCACGCAGGATGCCGTTGCACGGCATATGGACGCGGTGATAATCGCGGGGCGCCAGATAGGTGGTGACGAACTCGCCATCAACAAATTGTGCCGCCATCCGCTCATCACCTGCCAGCAGGGCGTCGATGGTGTAGTGATGACCTTTAGCCTGGAAAATCTGATCGCCATCAATGTGGCCGAGCTGGCTGATAGCGCCATCCGCGGGCAGGGCGATGAGATTGGCATCGGCATCCACCGGACGCGCATCGTCTTTCAGCGGACGAACGAAAAAGTCATTAAAGGTGCGATAGCTGGCGGTATCGGGCTTACGCGCTTCCGCCATGTCGACTTTGTAAAACCAGACAAAGATGTCAATGACCAGTTTGGTCAACCAACCACCGCGGCGACTGGCGCCCCAACCGGCAAGTTCAGTCAGCCATTTCTTCGGGAGAATATGATTCAAGCCGAGTTTTAAACGATCAAACACCTTAGCCTCCTGGCTATTTTATGACGTTGTAAAAAAGGGGGCGGATTGTAGCAGCGCCCCGTTCAGATGGCGACTATACCCGAATTCCGGCACGCTGCACGGTCTGGACGCGCGACTGGAATGCACCTCGCAAAATGCCCCGGCTTATCCGTTCAGACGCGGTTATACCGATTAACTTTCACCATCAGGGAAATTTTTACGCGTTTTTACCTGCGCCATGCTCTCCAGGATACGGTGGTAGTTATCAAAACGGGACCTGTTGATTTTGCCCTGTTCGACCGCTTCGCGAATGGCACAGCCGGGATCGCTGCCGTGTTTACAATCGCGGAATTTGCAATCGCCAAGGAATGCGCGGAATTCGACAAATCCGCGGGTAATTTGTTCCGGCTCAAGATGCCATAAACCGAACTCACGCACGCCAGGTGAATCGATCACATCGCCGCCGTCCGGGAAGTGATAAAGGCGCGATGCGGTGGTGGTGTGCTGGCCTAAGCCTGAGCCATCCGAAACCTCGTTAGTCAGAATAGCGACCTGCTCTTCTTTGTCGAAGCCGAGCAGGGCATTCAGCAGACTCGATTTGCCGACGCCAGACTGACCGGCAAAGATACTGATGCGGTCGGTCAGCGCCGCTTTCAGGTCGTCCATGCCGTTTTTCGCCCGGCTGGAGACCATCACCACGCGATAGCCAATATTGCGATAGATATCCATCTGCTTATCGACAAAGGCGCGCGCCTTGTCATCCAGCAGATCGGTTTTGTTCAGTACCAGCAACGGTTCAATATCCAGCGTTTCGCTGGCAACCAGATAGCGGTCGATGATGTTTAACGACAGTTCAGGCAGGATTGCGGAGACGACGATGATCTGGTCGATATTCGCCGCCATCGGCTTCACGCCGTCGTAAAAATCGGGGCGGGTTAATACGCTGGTGCGCTCATGCACCGCTTCAACAATACCTTTGTTGCCGCTGGTTGCCGGACGCCACAGCACCCGGTCGCCGGTGACCAGCGAACGAATGGTTCGGCGGATATTGCAGCGGTGGGCGACGCCTGCGCTATCCTCAACATCAGCGTGCATGCCAAAACGGCTGACAACGACCCCATCTGCAGCTTCACCAAACAGGTTGTCATCCGCTTCCGGACGCTCTCTGCGTTGGTTGAGACGGCGATCGTGGTTAGCGCTTACGCGGCGTTGTTGGCCCTTCGACAGTTTATTTTTACTCACTCACCCTCACAGCGTTAGCCAGATTTCGCCCGGCTGGGCAAAACGTCTATGATACACCTTATTCATCGTAAATGACGACTACAGCAACCGCAGGAAACAGCATGGCTACTGGAAATGAACAGAATCTGATCTGGATTGATCTTGAGATGACCGGACTTGATCCGACGCACGATCGCATTATTGAAATTGCGACCCTGGTGACTGATGCCAACCTGAACATTCTGGCGGAAGGGCCGGTCATGGCCGTTCATCAGTCCGATGCGCAGCTGGCGCTGATGGATGAGTGGAATGTCCGCACTCATACCAACAGCGGTCTGGTTGCGCGGGTGAAGGAGAGTCAGATTGACGATCGCGCAGCAGAGCTGGCGACCATTGAGTTCCTGAAACAGTGGGTTCCGGCGAACACCTCGCCTATCTGCGGCAACAGCATCGGGCAGGATCGTCGTTTCCTGTTTAAGTACATGCCTGAGCTGGAAGCGTATTTCCACTATCGTTATCTGGATGTCAGTACCCTGAAAGAGCTGGCTCGTCGCTGGAAACCCGATATCCTTCCTGGCTTCAAAAAAGGGGGGACGCACCAGGCTCTGGATGATATCCGTGAGTCCGTGGCGGAGCTGGCGTACTACCGCGAACACTTTTTGCAGCTTTAATCGGCGACGGGTGCGCATGAAATCACCAGGTTGCTGATTTAATCAGCAAACGCGCTGAAAGAGAAAATTTTTGCTTTCAGACGCTTGCAGCAGCAACGATTTCTCGTATAATGCGCACCCCGTACCGGTGAAGAATTTATTAACGGTACAAGGCGCGGGAATAGCTCAGTTGGTAGAGCACGACCTTGCCAAGGTCGGGGTCGCGAGTTCGAGTCTCGTTTCCCGCTCCAGTTTTAAAATGTAAGCAGTACCCTCTTTGCGGGAATAGCTCAGTTGGTAGAGCACGACCTTGCCAAGGTCGGGGTCGCGAGTTCGAGTCTCGTTTCCCGCTCCAGTTTTATTTAGCAGTGCCCTTCTATGCGGGAATAGCTCAGTTGGTAGAGCACGACCTTGCCAAGGTCGGGGTCGCGAGTTCGAGTCTCGTTTCCCGCTCCAGATTTAACATCACCCTCATTTCAGTCCGTTATCCGACTGTTTTACGTCGCGTGATTTTGATTGTTTCATGAAGGTTATCCACAGCACTGCACCCCATCATCTGCGCCTGTTACGGCGATCTGTAAATGGCTTTTGAACAGAGTTATCCACAACCTTGCAGGTTAACCGAAGCGATAGCCTCATTATTAAATAAACACAACTTTTATATAAGTTGTTGATATTTATCATTATGAAAATATTTCAATTTGTTATTAAACAGCAAAATCAGCGTTGTTGCAGTTGAATGACAACAGCTTTTTATTTTTATTCACAGCATGTGGAAAACGATAATTCGCGATCAAGCTGTTCAATCACGCATCACGCGGTAAACCCTTCTCTACTGCACGAACCAGGCGCTTCTGCTGGGCAGGTTGCACTTCAACCACGAGTTGCTCGCGTTTCTGCTGCTGCTGCGTGATTGCCCACAGAATATGTTCATCCAGCAGGTCACTTTCACCGAGTCGTTGTTCCAGTACCTGAACGATTTCGGGCGACCAGGGCGCGTTACCCAGCGCCACTGCAATATTACGCAGCCAGCGTAAATGACCAATGCGGCGAATCGCTGAGCCTTCAGTGATGCGTAAAAACTTCGCTTCATCCCATTGAAACAGATCGATCAGCTCAGGGGCGTGTAGCGCCGCTCGCGGTGAAAAGTCGCTTTCGTCACTGAGTTGTCCATAGCGATTCCACGGACAGATCAGCTGGCAGTCATCACAGCCATATATCCGGTTGCCCATCAGCGGGCGAAATTCTTCCGGGATCGCGCCTTCCAGCTCAATGGTGAGATAGGAAATACAGCGCCTGGCATCCACGACGTAGGGCTCAACGATCGCGCTGGTGGGGCAGATAGTCATGCAGGCGACACAGCGGCCACACTGCTCCTGCTGAGGTGTATCTATCGGCAGCGGAATATCGATCAGCAGTTCCCCGAGGAAAAACCATGAACCTGCTTCCCGATTCAGTATCAGCGAATGTTTGCCGGTCCAGCCGAGTCCCGCTTTGGCGGCCAGCGGCCGCTCAAGCAGCGGGGCCGAATCCACAAACGGGCGAAAATTAAGCTCGCCACAATGCTGCTGGATCATTTCTCCGAGCTTTTTCAGTCGATTGCGCAATACTTTGTGGTAATCACGACCTAATGCATAACGGCTGACATAGCCCAGCTGGGGATTTTTCAACGTGCTGGCAAAGGCGGCTTTGGCCGGAAGGTAGTTCATGCGAACGCTGATAACGCGCAGCGTGCCGGGCAGCAGTTCATGAGGACGCGCCCGCATCATGCCGTGTCGCGCCATCCACTCCATCTCGCCATGATACTGCTTATCCAGCCACGCCTGCAGGCGCGGCTCTTCCGCACTGAGATCGGTATCGGTGATGCCGACCTGCTGAAAGCCGAGATCCAATCCCCACTGTTTAATCTGTTGTGCGAATTGATGAAGATCGAGAGGGTATGACATGAGTAACCAGGATTCGAAGAAAAACAGCCGCAGTTTACCATATTCTGTCTGGCCTGCGCAGGCTGTGGCCCAGCTTGAGCAACAGGGGGCCGATGCGCTCGGCATTACGCTGTATGAGCTGATGCTGCGTGCCGGACAGGCCGCTTACGAGCATCTGACTGCGCACTGGCCAGAGGCCAGCCACTGGCTGATTCTGTGTGGTCACGGCAACAACGGTGGCGATAGTTATGTGCTGGCGCGACTGGGACAGGCGGCGGGCAAAACCGTTACGCTGCTGGCGTGCGAAAGTAAAAAAGCGTTGCCTGAAGAGGCGCAGCGTGCACGTGACGCGTGGCTGGATGCGGGCGGTGAAATTCATGCGGCCGATGCGGTCTGGCCAGAGCAGATCGATGTGATTGTGGATGCGCTGCTGGGAACCGGCAGTCATCGTGCGCCCGAAGAACCCTATGCCACGCTGATCCAGCAGGCGAACGCCCATGCGGCGCCGAAACTGGCCATTGATATGCCTTCCGGCTTATCAGCCCGCAATGGCACCGCGCCCGGTGAGGTAATCAATGCCAGCCATACGCTGAGTGTGGTCGCTCTTAAACCGGGCCAGATCACTGGCAAAGCGCGAGATTACATTGGAGAGCTTTACTATGCCGATCTCGGCCTGGCCGCTTTTCTGGCGGGCGAAGTAGCTCCCATCGCGCGTTATGATGCCAGCGCATTAACCCGCTGGCTCAAGCCGCGCAAACCAACCTCGCACAAGGGCAGTCATGGCCGGCTGCTGGTAGTGGGGGGCGATGCCGGTACCGCTGGCGCGGTGCGGATGACGGCAGAAGCGGCGTTGCGCAGCGGTAGTGGGTTAGTGCGAGTACTTACTCACAAAGATAATATTATTCCGATCCTGACCGCCCGGCCCGAAATTATGGTCGATGAACTGACCGATGAGCGCCTGACGGAGGCGCTGGAGTGGGCCGATGTCATTGCGATAGGGCCCGGTCTGGGTCAGCGCGACTGGGGAAAGCGGGCGCTGAAGCAGGTCGCGAGCAGTGAAAAGCCGATGCTTTGGGACGCGGATGCACTTAACCTGCTGGCAATCAGTGCGGAGAAACGTCAGAATCGCATTATTACGCCGCATCCTGGAGAAGCGGCGCGTTTGCTTAATACCGAGACCAGTGAAATTGAGAGTGACCGCTTACATGCAGCGCAGACATTGGCGCAGCGTTATGGTGGCGTAGTGGTACTGAAAGGCGCCGGTACGCTGATTGCCAGCGAGCAGGGTGAAATGGCCTTTGCTGACGTGGGCAATGCCGGAATGGCCTCCGGCGGTATGGGCGATCTCCTGAGTGGAATCATCGCCTCGCTGGTGGGCCAGAAACTGACGCTGTTTGATGCGGCCTGCGCCGGCTGCGTTGCACATGGTGCCGCGGCCGATGCGGTCGCTGCGGAACGTGGTACGCGCGGTATGCTGGCAACTGATTTACTGGATCTGCTGTGGCAGTTTGTTAATCCTGAGATGAATAAAGAAGCATGAAGACCTGTGTTATCTCTTTGCCCGATGAGGCGGCTACGCTCAGTTTGGGCGCTCAGCTGGCGCGCGCCTGTGGCAGCGCGGCAGTGATTTATCTCTATGGCGATCTGGGGGCGGGTAAAACCACCTTCAGCCGCGGCTTTCTGCAGGCGCTGGGCCATCAGGGCAACGTCAAAAGCCCTACTTACACGCTGGTTGAGCCTTACACGCTGGACGACCGCACACTTTATCACTTCGACCTCTATCGTCTTGCCGATCCTGAAGAGCTTGAATTCATGGGCATCCGCGACTATTTCAGCGGCGATGCTATCTGCCTGGTTGAATGGCCGCAGCAGGGCGCCGGTTTTCTGCCGCCGCCCGATCTCATGCTAACGCTGCGTTACGTGGGCGAGGCGCGTGAAGCGGAACTGACGGCACAATCCTCGTCGGGCCAGCAATGGCTTGAACAATTTGGTCAGGGCAGGGATCAGGCATGATGTCACGGATGAAAATAGCGCTGGTGACACTGTTGCTGCTGGTCTGTACACCCCTGTTTGCCGCCACCCTGTCGGATATCAAAGTCGCTAATGGCGACAGCCAGGCAACCATCACCCTGAACTTTGCCGGACAGCCTGTCTATGGCTTCTTCCCGCTGCGCAATCCTGACCGTGTGGTGCTTGATGTGCGCCAGAGCGGCGTGGTTCAGGGGCTGCCGTTAAATTTCAGCGGCGAAAACATCGTAAAGCGAATTCGCACCAGCACCCCGAAAGATAAACAGAGCGTGCGGCTGGTGTTTGAGCTGACGCAGGCGGGTAAAACCCGGGCGGTCACCCAGCGCAATGGCAACAGCTACAGCGTGGTCTTCACCATTACCGGTAAGCCAACTGCTGTTACGCGCAGTGTGCCTGCGCCGGTAACGGCCCCGACGCGCGTGCCCACCCAGAGTGCCGCAGCGGCGAACCCCTTTAATTCGAATCCGGTGACGTCCGTGACCAGCACAGCCAGCACCGTGAGTCCTGGCCGGGCCGTCAGCCAGAATGATACCGTGATTGTGGCGATTGATGCCGGACATGGCGGTCAGGATCCCGGCGCTATCGGGCAGCGCGGACTGAAAGAGAAGAACGTCACAATCGCAATTGCACGTAAACTGCGGGTGTTGCTGAATAACGATCCGATGTTTAAAGGCGTCCTGACGCGTGATGGCGACTATTTTATCTCGGTTATGGGCCGCTCCGACGTGGCGCGTAAAGCCAACGCCAACGTGCTGGTTTCAATTCATGCTGACGCCGCGCCGAGCCATGCGGCGACCGGTGCATCGGTCTGGGTATTATCAAACCGCCGGGCCAATAACGAGATGGCTAACTGGCTGGAGCAGAAAGAGAAACAGTCTGAGCTGCTGGGCGGCGCAGGTGACCTGCTGGCTAACAGTCAGGCCGACCCCTACCTCAGCCAGGCGGTACTTGACCTGCAATTCGGTCACTCGCAGCGGGTCGGTTATGACATCGCCCAGAAAGTGTTGCAGCAGATGCGCAGCGTGACGTCGCTGCATAAACGTCTGCCTGAGCATGCCAGTCTTGGCGTGCTGCGTTCACCCGATATTCCTTCTTTGCTGGTGGAAACCGGCTTTATCAGTAATTCCTCGGAGGAGCGACTGCTTGGCAGTAGCGCACACCAGGATAAGATTGCGCAGTCGATCTATAAAGGTCTGCGCACTTATTTCCTGGCGCACCCGCTGCAATCCATCCCAAAGGAGGAAAACCGGCCGCTGGGCTCGTCGCCAGCGGTTAACGTCGCCAGCAACCCGGCGACCGGGGTGACGCAATATACCGGCGTAACTCAGCGCCATACGGTAACGCGCGGTGAGACACTTTCCGGGATTGCCGCGAAGTATGGCGTCAGCATGGCGACCCTGCGTGAGATGAACACCCTGAAGCGGGATGTGGTATGGGTCGGACAGCGGTTGAAAGTGCCGGCCAGTGCGGCCGCCAGCCGTACCACGCGCGCCACGCCACGCGGCGTTGTGCGTCATAAAGTGGTCGTGGGTGATTCACTGACCGGCATTGCCGCACATTATGGCGTCAGCCCGAAAGCGATAATGCAGACCAATAATCTGAAATCGACCAACGTCATGTTGGGGCAGAACCTGAAAATCCCTGCATCCTGATTGTTTGCCCGGCCGCTGCGCCGGGCGGCCAGCTAAAAGGAAAACCATGCCGATACAAATTTTACCGCCCCAACTTGCAAACCAGATTGCGGCGGGTGAAGTGGTTGAACGTCCTGCATCGGTTGTAAAAGAGCTGGTGGAGAACAGCCTGGATGCTGGTGCAACGCGCATTGACGTTGATATTGAAAAGGGTGGCGCAAAGCTTATCCGCATCCGTGACAACGGCTGCGGCATCGTGAAAAGCGAGCTGTCGATGGCGCTGGCCCGACACGCCACCAGTAAAATCGCCTCACTGGATGATCTGGAAGCGATCATGAGCCTGGGTTTTCGCGGTGAAGCGCTCGCCAGTATCAGTTCTGTCTCCCGCCTGACCTTAACCTCACGTACCGCCGATCAAACCGAAGCCTGGCAGGCCTATGCGGAAGGGCGTGATATGACGGTAACGGTTAAACCGGCTGCGCATCCGTGTGGGACCACGCTCGAAGTGCTGGATCTGTTTTATAACACCCCGGCGCGCCGCAAATTTATGCGCACAGAGAAAACCGAGTTCGGTCATATCGACGAAGTGATCCGTCGTATTGCACTGGCGCGTTTTGATGTCGCGCTTTCACTGAGCCACAACGGCAAAATGATGCGTCAGTATCGGGCGGTCAGCGAGGAGAGCCAGCGCGAACGGCGACTGGCGGCTATCTGCGGCACCACGTTTATTCAGCATGCGCTGCGAATTGACTGGCAGCATGATGATCTCTCGCTGCGCGGCTGGGTCGCCGATCCCGCCGGTTCGCGCCAGGTCACCGAGTTACAATATTGCTACGTCAATGGCCGGATGATGCGCGACAAGCTGATTAATCACGCTATCCGCCAGGCTTTCCAGACCCAGCTCCAGGATGACCAGCAGCCCGCTTATGTGCTCTATCTGGAGATCGATCCGCATCAGGTGGATGTCAACGTTCACCCGGCCAAGCATGAAGTGCGTTTTCATCAGTCACGCCTGGTGCATGATTTTATTTATCAGGGCGTGGTCAGCGCATTACAGGCGATAGCGTCACCCATTTTGCCTGCGCTGCAGGCAGAAGAAGCCGCACCGCGCTGGCAGCCGGAAAACCGTCAGGCGGCGGGAGGGAATCATTTTGCGCAGCCTTCAGCCCCCGCCAGCGAGAATCAATCTTCAGCCTCCACGCGGCAAACACCGCCCGCAGCGGCGCCGGCCTGGCAAAACAAAGAGAACGTGTATCGTCAGCGTGAAGGCGCGGTTTATCAGCAGTTGCTGAAAACGCCTGTCAGCGCCACGCCGCCGCCAAAAAACCGTGAACCGGCACCGCGTCCGGCCGAAAAACCCTCGCCGCTGGCCGCGCATGCCCAGAGCTTTGGCCGGGTACTGACCGTGTTGCAAAACCATTATGCGCTGCTGGAGCAGGATCAGAAGTTAATGCTGATGGCGCTGCCGGTCGCGGCGCGCTGGCTGAAACAGGCGCAGCTTGAACCGGGTGAGGAAGGGCTTAAACCGCAACCCCTGCTGATTCCGGTGCGGCTCAAAATCGCCCTGGATGAACGGCAGGCCGCAAAAGAAAAGAGCAGCCTGCTCAATCAGATGGGTATTGATCTTCAGCCCGAAGGTGACCACGTGACCTTACGCGCGGTGCCTTTACCGTTACGAACACAAAATTTACAAATCTTGATTCCTGAGCTGTTAGGCTATCTCGCCCGGCAGCAGGAGATCTCTGCGACGCAACTGGCCCAGTGGCTGGCGCGGCGTCAGGATACAGAGTCCTCCGACTGGAATCACTCACAGGCGATCAACCTGCTGGCAGAGCTTGAACGGCTTTGCCCACAGCTGCTGAAATCGCCGCCTTCAGGCTTATTACAGCCCATAGAGATTGAGAGCGCGATCAACGCGTTGAAGCATGAGTGAATTAAACCAGGCTGGCCGGCCAAAGGCTATTTTTTTGATGGGACCCACGGCTTCTGGCAAGACTGCTTTAGCAATTGAATTGCGTAAGCGGTTACCAGTGGAACTAATCAGCGTAGACTCTGCCTTAATCTATCGTCAGATGGATATTGGTACGGCGAAACCGTCGGCTGAGGAGTTAGCAGTGGCACCCCATCGTCTGCTCGACATTCGCGATCCCGCTGAAGCCTATTCGGCAGCGGAGTTCCGGCGGGATGCTTTAGCAGAAATGGCGGATATCGTTGAAGCCGGACGAATACCGTTGCTTGTTGGTGGAACCATGCTCTACTTCAAGGCGTTACTTGAAGGATTGTCGCCGTTGCCCTCGGCCGATCCCGACGTTCGTCAGCGGATAGAGCAAACGGCGCGTGAAAAAGGCTGGGAAGCTTTACACCGCCAGCTGTGTGAAATCGACCCGGTTGCCGGCAGTCGTATTCATCCGAATGATCCGCAGAGACTTTCGCGAGCACTGGAAGTTTTTTTTATTTCGGGTAAAACTTTAACGGAACTGACAAAAACATCCGGTGAAGCGTTACCCTACGACGTGCAACAGTTTGCCATCGCCCCCGCGAGCCGTGAATTGCTGCACCAGCGCATCGCGTTGCGTTTTGAGCAGATGTTGGCGTCAGGATTTGAAGCGGAGTCTCGGGCCCTTTTTGCACGAGGTGATTTGCATACGGACATGCCTTCCATTCGTTGTGTTGGCTATCGTCAGATGTGGTCTTATTTATCGGGCGAAATCGATTACAGCGAGATGGTTTATCGGGGAATTTGCGCAACCCGGCAGCTTGCTAAGCGACAGATGACCTGGTTACGCGGTTGGGAAAATGTTCACTGGCTTGACAGTGACGAGCCCCGGCTGGCGCGTGATACAGTGTTACAGGTTCTTAGTGCGAAGCATGGGTGATTGTGTACAATTGATGGGTTATCGTGCGCAAATTTTTACGCAGTTTTTTCAGAACCATAGGTTCTACTTGCAACAAACAACAAGCATATAAGGAAAAGATAGAATGGCTAAGGGGCAATCATTACAAGACCCGTTTTTGAACGCACTGCGTCGTGAACGTGTTCCGGTTTCGATTTATCTGGTTAACGGTATTAAGTTGCAGGGTCAGATTGAGTCATTTGATCAGTTCGTCATTTTGTTGAAAAACACGGTGAGTCAGATGGTGTATAAGCACGCCATTTCTACCGTTGTTCCTTCACGCCCGGTTTCTCACCATAGCAATAATACCGGTGGCGGCAGCAACAATTACCATCATGGCGGCAGCAACACAACTGCGCAGCCACAGCCACAACAAGACGGTGATAACGCAGAATAACGCGTCACCGTACAGCCAGGAACGGAGAACAGCGGTTTTCCGTCCTGGTCTTTTATTTAGCGAGGTTATAGCTTGTTTGACCGTTATGAAGCCGGTGAGCAGGCCGTACTGGTACACATCTGGTTCTCCCAAGACAAAGAAGTAGAAGATTTGCAGGAGTTTGAAACCCTGGTCTCTTCTGCTGGCGTTGAGGCGCTGCAAGTGGTTACTGGCAGCCGCAAAGCGCCACACCCCAAGTATTTTGTCGGTGAAGGAAAGGCCGTTGAAATTGCCGATGCGGTAAAAACAACAGGAGCATCGGTCGTATTATTCGATCATGCCCTTACGCCCGCTCAGGAAAGAAACCTCGAGCGCCTGTGCGAATGCCGGGTCATTGATCGCACCGGTTTAATTCTGGATATCTTTGCCCAACGCGCACGTACCCACGAAGGTAAATTGCAGGTTGAGCTGGCACAGCTGCGCCATCTTGCGACACGTCTGGTGCGCGGCTGGACCCACCTTGAACGCCAGAAAGGCGGGATTGGTTTACGTGGCCCGGGTGAAACGCAGTTAGAAACGGACCGCCGGCTGTTGCGCGGCCGTATCAGTCAGATTTTGTCTCGTCTTGAGCGAGTTGAAAAACAGCGTGAGCAGGGACGTCAGTCACGCGCCAAAGCGGATGTGCCAACGGTTTCGCTGGTGGGTTACACCAACGCCGGCAAGTCGACCCTCTTTAACGCCATGACCTCCGCCAATGTCTTTGCCGCAGACCAGCTGTTTGCGACGCTCGACCCCACACTGCGCCGTCTGAATGTTGCTGATGTCGGGGACGTGGTACTGGCGGACACGGTAGGCTTTATTCGCCATCTTCCTCACGACCTGGTTGCCGCTTTTAAAGCCACGCTGCAGGAGACACGTCAGGCGACGCTGTTAATGCACGTGATTGATGGGGCTGACCTTCGCGTCACGGAAAATATCGCCGCCGTCGATGCCGTACTGGAAGAGATTGAAGCGGACGAAATCCCGACGTTACTGGTGATGAATAAAATCGATATGCTCGACGGATTCGAACCGCGTATCGATCGTAACGAAGAAAACCTGCCAATCCGCGTCTGGCTTTCCGCCCAGACAGGCGCAGGCATTCCGTTGCTATGGCAGGCGCTGT
The DNA here is from genome assembly GCF_054056055.1 of Pantoea sp. PvP021. Lineage (NCBI taxonomy): Bacteria > Pseudomonadati > Pseudomonadota > Gammaproteobacteria > Enterobacterales > Erwiniaceae > Pantoea > Pantoea sp. PvP021. The sequence goes on from NZ_JBSRXX010000003.1 coordinate 52,131, forward strand.
CTGAGCGTCTGGCGGGTGAAATAGCCCAGCACGCATTACGTCTGCCACCGGAAGCGGGGCGACTTCGCAGCCGTTTCTATCAGCTGCAGGCGATTGAGAAAGAGTGGAATGAAGAAGACGGCAGTGTAGGATTGCAGATACGTATGCCCATTATTGAGTGGATGCGTTTATGTAAGCAGGAACCGTCGCTGACCAGTTACATTGTTTGATATTGCCCAAACGCATTTACCTTAAAAATTGAAGATTGTCGCACTTTCGTTGCAGACCCGAATACGCTGGCGTTACCCGAGTATTTTGGATTTCAGCAAGGCGGCAACTGAGTGAATCCCCGGGAGCTTACGCAGGTAAGTGACCAGGGTGAGCGAAGGCAGCCAACACCGCTGCAATCCGAAAGCTGAAGGGTAAAAATCGTAATTACAATAAATGGAGTAGAAACATGGCGTGGAATCAGCCCGGAAATAACGGACAGGACCGCGACCCGTGGGGAAGCAGCAATAATCAAGGCGGCAACTCTGGGGGGAATAAGGGAGGACGGGAATCCGGGCCTCCTGATCTGGATGATATCTTCCGTAAGCTGAGCAAGAAGCTTGGTGGACTGGGCGGTGGCAAACAGAACGACAACGGTCAGCGCGGCTCCGGCAGCGGTGGCAAAATTGTTGGTATCGTGGCTGTTGCTGCTGTAGTCATCTGGGCTGCAAGCGGTTTCTACACCATCAAAGAAGCGGAACGTGGCGTGGTGACGCGCTTCGGTAAATTCAGCCATCTGGTCGAACCCGGCCTGAACTGGAAGCCGACATTCGTTGATCAGGTGCGTGCGGTTAACGTTGAATCGGTGCGCGAACTGGCTGCTTCTGGCGTCATGCTGACTTCGGATGAGAACGTGGTACGCGTGGAGATGAACGTGCAGTACCGCGTGACCGATCCGGAACGTTATCTTTATGCTGTGACCAGCGCGGACGACAGCCTGCGTCAGGCTACCGACAGCGCACTGCGCGGCGTGATTGGTCGCTCTACCATGGACCGCATCCTGACCGAAGGTCGTACCGTGGTGCGTAGCGATACCCAGCGTGAAATCGACGAGACGATTCGCCCTTATAACATGGGGATCGCGGTGCTGGACGTCAACTTCCAGGCTGCACGTCCGCCGGAAGAGGTGAAGTCTGCATTTGATGACGCGATTGCCGCACGCGAAAACCGCGAGCAATACGTTCGCGAAGCCGAAGCTTACGCCAACGAAGTTCAGCCTCGTGCTAACGGCCAGGCGCAACGTATTCTGGAAGAGGCACGCGCTTACAAAGAGCGTACCGTTCTGGAAGCGCAGGGTGAGGTGGCGCGTTTCGCCAAGATCCTGCCTGAGTATAAAGCTGCACCCGAAATCACCAAAGAGCGCCTCTATATCGAGACCATGGAACGTGTGCTGAGCCATACCCGCAAAGTACTGGTTAACGATCGGAGTAATAACCTGATGGTGCTGCCGCTGGATCAACTGATGCGTGGCGGTCAGACTTCATCGGGCCAGAATGGTCAGAAAGGCGCGAATGGTTCTTCGCTGCCTGCGCGCTCCGATAGCAGTGCCAGCCGCAATGAAACGTCGTCATACAGTCCGGACAATATCATGGATCAGCGTCGGGCAAATGCTCAGCGCAGCGACAGCCAGCGCGAAGGGAGAGAGTAATCGATGCGTAAGCCAATAGTATTTTTAATCATTGTCGTGCTGGTGGCGCTCTATGCGTCCCTGTTTGTGGTGCAGGAAGGGCAGCGAGGCATTGTTCTGCGCTTCGGTAAAGTCCTGCGCGACGGCGAAAACAAACCGCAGGTGTTTGAGCCGGGTCTGCATTTCAAGATTCCATTCCTGGAAACGGTTAAAACGCTGGATGCGCGTATCCAGACCATGGATAACCAGGCCGATCGCTTCGTCACCAAAGAGAAGAAAGATCTGATCGTGGACTCCTACATCAAGTGGCGTATCAGCGACTTCAGTCGCTACTACCTGGCCACCGGTGGCGGTGATGTCTCTCAGGCGGAAGTGCTGCTGAAACGTAAGTTCAGTGACCGCTTGCGTTCTGAGATGGGTCGTCTGGATGTGAAAGATATCGTAACGGACTCTCGTGGTCGTCTGACCACCGATGTGCGTGACGCGCTGAATACCGGCTCTGCAGGCAACGATGATGAAATCGCAACCCCTGCGGCTGATGACGCGATTGCCAGTGCAGCGGCCCGTGTCGAGCGTGAAACCAACAGCAGCGAACCGGCTCCGAACCCGAACAGTATGGCGGCGTTAGGTATTCAGGTGGTAGATGTGCGTATCAAGCAGATCAACCTGCCGACCGAAGTGTCTGATGCGATCTTTAACCGTATGCGTGCTGAGCGTGAAGCGGTAGCGCGTAGCCAGCGTTCACAGGGTCAGGAAGAGGCGGAAAAACTGCGCGCCCAGGCCGATTACCAGGTCACCCGTACTCTGGCTGAAGCCCAGCGCGAAGCACTGATTACACGCGGTGACGGTGATGCGGAAACGGCGCGGTTGTTTGCCGATTCGTTCAGCAAAGATCCTGACTTCTACGCCTTTATTCGTAGCCTGCGTGCCTATGAAAACAGCTTCAATAGCGATCAGGATGTGATGGTGTTAAGCCCGGATAGCGACTTCTTCCGATATATGAAGGCGCCCTCTAACGCGACACGCTAAGAACTGATATAACCTGTGGGCCGACAATGTTGTCGGCCCTTTTTTTTGGGTATCAGAATGAAAACAAGCATCTGGATGGCGCTGGCGCTGGTGTTAGTGCTGGAAGGGTTGGGACCAATGTTTATGCCGCGCGCCTGGCGACGCATGATCCTGACGATGACGCGGTTGCCCGATCGTCTGCTGCACCGCTTTGGTGGAGGACTGGTCGTTGCTGGCATGGTGATTTACTGCATGCTCAGCCTGCACGGCAACCTCTGAGGCTGACGTTCAGACCGGCTAAATTGTGCCTTTCAACGCTATTATCCCCAACATGTTGTAGTGATCAAAACTCAGGCAAAAAAGCGCGCAATCGTATGCTAAAAGTGCTGAAAACCACGGGATCAGATGGTAGAATCCTTTTTTAAGCAATCGGTGATTTTGAGAAATGGGTAAGAACGTCGTCGTACTGGGCACCCAATGGGGTGACGAAGGTAAAGGTAAGATTGTAGACCTTCTGACTGAGCGCGCGAATTACGTTGTGCGTTATCAAGGCGGCCACAATGCGGGCCACACGCTTGTCATCAACGGTGAAAAAACCGTCCTCCACCTGATCCCTTCTGGCATTCTGCGCGATAACGTCACCAGCATCATTGGTAACGGCGTAGTGCTCTCTCCTGAAGCCTTAATGAAAGAGATGAAAGGCCTGGAAGCGCGCGGGATTCCGGTACGTGAACGTCTGCTGATTTCTGAAGCCTGTCCGCTGATCCTGCAATATCATGTTGCGATGGATATGGCGCGTGAACGTGCTCGTGGCGCCAAAGCGATTGGTACCACGGGTCGTGGCATCGGACCGGCTTACGAAGATAAAGTCGCTCGCCGTGCCCTGCGCGTCAGCGACCTGTTTAACAAAGAAACCTTTGCTGCCAAGCTGAAAGAAGTGGTCGATTTCTACAACTTCCAGCTGGTGGAGTACTACAAAGAGCCGGCAGTCGACTTCGATAAAGTGCTGAGTGATGTGATGGAAGTCGCTGACATCATCACTGGCATGGTCGTTGACGTCTCTGAACTGCTGGACGTCGCGCGTAAGCGTGGCGATCTGATTATGTTTGAAGGTGCGCAGGGTACGCTGCTGGATATCGATCACGGTACCTATCCGTACGTGACCTCATCCAACACCACCGCAGGTGGCGTAGCGACCGGTTCAGGCATTGGCCCGCGTTATGTCGACTACGTGCTGGGTATTGTGAAAGCTTACTCAACCCGCGTTGGCGCAGGCCCGTTCCCGACCGAGCTGTTCGATGAAACCGGCGAATTCCTCTGTGCGCAGGGTAATGAGTTTGGCGCGACCACCGGTCGTCGTCGTCGTACCGGCTGGCTGGATGCGGTAGCGGTTCGCCGCGCGGTCCAGATCAACTCCCTGTCAGGTTTCTGCATGACCAAGCTGGACGTGCTGGATGGCCTGAAAGAGGTGAAGATCTGTGTGGCTTATCGTATGCCTGATGGCCGCGAAGTGACCACCACGCCACTGGCGGCAGAGAACTGGGAAGGCATTGAGCCGATCTACGAAACCCTGCCAGGCTGGAGTGAGACAACGTTTGGCGTCAAGACGCTGGAAGGTTTGCCTCAGGCTGCGCGTTACTACATCAAGCGTGTGGAAGAGGTAACGGGTGTGCCGATTGATATCATCTCAACCGGCCCTGATCGTAGTGAAACAATGATTCTGCGCGACCCGTTCGACGCGTAATCATTCAGGCCGGACGCTGTCCGGCCCTTGTTTTTCCATTCTTTGATGCCACTTAACCTCCCTTCGCTTGTCAAACCTTCTGCTGGCTTAAAAAAGCGCACGGCCAGACAGACTCTGGTTTATCATCGTAGCTAATCGAATGGCGATCCGATTTAATCCTGGCATCAATCACAGGGCGAATAAGGTCATGCCGCGCCTGAAGGTTCACTGAGGTTACTGTGCAGCTCACGAGTTTTACTGATTATGGCTTACGGGCACTGATTTATCTGGCATCGTTGCCGGAAGGTCAGCAGACCAATATTACGGAAGTGACGAACACTTATGGTTTGTCCCGTAATCATATGGTCAAAATTATCAATCAGCTGAGCCGGGCGGGCTATGTCGCCGCAACGCGTGGTAAAAACGGGGGCATTCGTCTGGGTATGCCAGCTCGTCAGATTGTCATTGGCGATGTGGTACGTAAGATGGAACCACTACAATTAGTGGATTGCGCGTCCTGTTCCATCACGCCAGCCTGTCGTCTGAAGCAGGCGTTACATGATGCGGTGCAGCGATTTTTGCAGGAGCTGGATAGCTATACGTTGGCAGATCTGGTCGAAGGAAATACACCACTTTATGAGATCATCTTGTCCAGATCGCCGGTGGAAATAAATATTAAATGACATCGGAGGAACCGCTATGTCAAAAGATCCTTTTCAGGATAGAGAAGCTGAAAAATACGAAAACCCTATTCCGAGCCGTGAATTTATTCTGGCTCTGTTAGAAAAACGTGAAAAACCGGCCAGCCGCGAAGAGCTGGCTGAAGAGATGAATCTGCAGGAAGAAGAACACCTTGAGGCGCTGCGTCGCCGCCTTCGCGCCATGGAGCGTGATGGTCAGCTGGTGTTCACCCGCCGTCAGTGTTATGCCCTGCCAGAACGTCTTGATCTCCTGCGCGGTAAAGTCATTGGCCACCGCGATGGCTACGGCTTCCTGCGGGCAGAAGGTCAGAAAGATGACCTCTACCTTTCCGCAGAACAGATGAAATTCTGTATGCACGGTGACGTGATCCTGGCGCAGCCGCTGGGTGCCGATCGCAAAGGCCGCCGCGAAGCGCGCGTGGTCCGGGTGCAGGAACCCCGCAACAATCAGATCGTTGGCCGTTACTTTACCGATGCCGGTGCTGGCTTCGTGGTACCGGACGACAGTCGCCTGAGTTTTGACATCCTCATCCCGCCTGAAGAGACGATGAATGCCCGCATGGGTTCCGTGGTGGTGGTTGAGCTGGTCCAGCGTCCGAACCGTCGCAGCAAAGCGATCGGTAAAATCGCCGAGATTCTGGGCGATGATATGGGTACCAGCCTGGCCGTGGATATGGCGCTGCGTACGCATGAAATCCCGCACACCTGGCCGCCGGAAGTGGAAGCTCAGGTCAGCAAACTGAAAGAAGAAGTCCCGGAAGAGGCCAAAAAAGGCCGCGTCGATCTGCGTAAGCTGCCGCTGGTCACCATCGATGGTGAAGATGCCCGTGACTTTGATGATGCTGTTTACTGTGAGAAGAAGCGTGGTGGCGGATGGCGTCTGTGGGTAGCTATCGCGGATGTCAGCTATTACGTCCGTCCGGGCACCCCACTGGATGACGAAGCGCATCAGCGCGGAACCTCGGTCTACTTCCCGTCGCAGGTTGTGCCGATGCTGCCGGAAGTGCTGTCGAATGGCTTATGTTCGCTTAACCCGCAGGTCGATCGCCTCTGTATGGTGTGCGAGATGACCATCTCGACCAAAGGTAAACTGACCGGCTTCAAGCACTATGAAGCGGTGATGAACTCCCATGCGCGTCTGACCTACAACAAAGTCTGGAACATTCTGCAGGGCGACAAAGAGCTGCGCCAGCAGTATGCGCCGCTGGTTAAAGACCTTGAAGAGCTGAACAACCTCTATCATGCGCTGGAAGCCGCTCGTGAAGAGCGCGGCGGTATCTCGTTTGAAACGGAAGAGGCGAAGTTTATCTTCAACGCCGAGCGCCGTATTGAGCGTGTTGAGCGCGTGTCACGTAATGACGCCCATAAGCTGATCGAAGAGTGCATGATTCTGGCGAACATCGCCTCGGCACGCTTCGTTGAGAAAAATCAGGAACCGGCGCTGTTCCGCGATCACGATCGCCCGACCGACGAAAGCATCAAGAGCTTCCGTACCGTGCTCAACGAGCTGGGACTGAGCCTGCCTGGCGGCAATAAACCGCAGCCAATCGACTATGCGGCGCTGCTGAAGCAGGTTGCCGATCGTCCTGATGCGGAAATGCTGCAAACCATGCTGCTGCGTTCGATGAAGCAGGCCGTTTACGATCCGGAAAATCGCGGTCACTTTGGTCTGGCACTCTCTTCGTATGCGCACTTTACCTCGCCAATCCGTCGTTACCCGGATCTGACGCTGCATCGCGCCATCAAATATCTGCTGGCAAAAGAGCAGGATGAAGGTAAAGGCCTGGTACAGCGCGCCATTAAATACCTGATGCCGAGAGATCGCAGCGTCGCCAAAGATATGACGACAGCAACCGGCGGCTATCACTACGAGATGCCGCAGATGCTGCAACTGGGCCTGCACTGTTCCCTGACCGAACGCCGCGCCGATGAAGCGACCCGTGACGTCGCGGACTGGCTCAAGTGTGACTTCATGCAGGACCAGGTTGGCAACGTCTTCAACGGCGTCATCTCCAGCGTGACCGGATTTGGCTTCTTTGTACGCTTAAGCGATCTGTTCATTGATGGTCTGGTCCACGTTTCGACGCTCGACAACGATTACTACCGTTTTGACCCGGTAGGTCAGCGTCTGATCGGTGAATCGGGCGGTCGCACCTATCGTCTGGGTGATACGGTTGAAGTGCGTGTTGAAGCTGTCCATATGGACGAGCGTAAAATCGACTTTGCCCTGATCTCCAGCCAGCGTCAGGTACGTGGTGAAGGCAAAACCGCACGCGACCGGGCGAAGCGTGACGACAAAGCGCCAGCGAAACGCCGTCGTGATGCGAGCAAGAAGTCCAACTTCGAGCCGGACGCCGCTTTCCGGGGTGACAAGGGCAAGACCGCCGCTGCAAATACCGAGAATAAAAGTAAAAACGTCTCGGAAAAAACCCGTAAAATCGCCGCCGCCACCCGGGCGAAGCGCGCCAGAAAAAAGGCGCAGCCTGACTGATGCGCGCACCCGCCCTTTCTCACTGAGAAAGGGCGGTCATTCATTCATTTCCAAACACTGAGCAGATCGATGAGCGAAATTATTTTTGGTATCCATGCCGTGCAGGCGCTGCTGGAACGTGATCCACAACGTTTCCAGGAAGTCTTTATCCTCAAAGGCCGCGACGATCGTCGCCTGCAACCCGTGGTCGCCGCGCTGGAAGCTCAGGGGGTCGTGATTCAGCTGGCCGAGCGCAAGTGGCTCGACAGCCAGGTTGAAGGCGGTGTGCATCAGGGTATTGTGGCGCGGGTAAAACCGGGTCGTCAGTATCAGGAAGGCGACCTGCCGGATCTGCTGCAGAGCCTGGAGAAACCCTTCCTGCTGGTGCTGGACGGGGTCACCGATCCGCACAATCTGGGTGCCTGCCTGCGCAGTGCCGATGCGGCCGGTGTGCACGCGATTATCGTGCCGAAAGATCGCTCTGCGCCCCTGAATGCAACGGCCAAAAAAGTGGCCAGCGGCGCGGCAGAAAATGTGCCGTTGATCCGCGTCACCAACCTGGCACGTACCCTGCGTCTGCTGCAGGAGTACAACATCTGGGTTGTCGGTACCGCAGGTGAAGCTGACCATACCGTCTTCCAGAGCAAAATGACCGGTCCGATGGCGCTGGTGATGGGCGCGGAAGGGGAAGGCATGCGTCGTCTGACCCGTGAGCATTGCGATGAGCTGATCAGCATTCCGATGGCCGGCAGCGTCTCTTCGCTGAATGTCTCGGTGGCTACGGGTGTCTGCCTGTTTGAAGCGGTGCGTCAGCGCAACGCCTGATCCCCGATGTGATCCTCGCCACAAATTAGTTTCTGTACCAGGCATAACTGCGCGTCATTCGTATATACCCAAAGGATTTCGGGTTGCATTGAGGCGGCAAGAGAACGAATCCCGATGAGCTTACATGAGTAAGTGATTCGGGTGAGGGAACGCAGCCAACAAAAATGCAGCTTGAAAGACGACGGGTATACTTACTGAGTGACATCCGCGAGGAGTGGTTATGACCTGGACAACACACACCGTTTTTAATCAGCCCCATCCTCTGAGCAACAGCAACCTGTTCCTGTCTGATACGCCGCTCGGCGAGGCACTGTCACGCGAAGGCGCCGGATGGGACCGGGAATGGCTGGCTTCGGTAGGCCGACAGCTGGGCAGCGCCGAGTCGCTGGAGCTGGGCCGGCTCGCCAACGCGGAGCCACCTGAGCTGCTGCGCTACGACGCCCGTGGCGTACGGATGGATGAAGTCCGTTTTCACCCCGCCTGGCACCTGCTGATGCAGGGTGTCTGCGCCAGCCGCCTGCATAATCTCAGCTGGCATCCCACAGTACGTGAACAGGCCAGCGTGGCGCGCGCTGCGCGCTTTATTCTGCACGCACAGGTTGAAGCGGGCACGCTTTGCCCGGTGACCATGACGCACGCGGCCATTCCACTGCTGCAGACTTATCTGCCCGCCGCGTTCGAAGGCTGGCTCGATCCGCTGCTCAGCGATCGTTACGATACCCATGCGCAGCCCGGCGACCAGAAGCGGGGTCTGCTGATCGGTATGGGCATGACGGAAAAACAGGGCGGCAGCGATCTGCTCACCAGCACTACCCGGGCCGAGCCGCTGGGGGCGCGCGGCCCGGGTGAAGCCTACCGGCTGACCGGCCACAAATGGTTCTTCTCGGTGCCGCAGAGCGATGCGCATCTGGTGCTGGCGCAGACGCCCGCCGGATTAAGCTGTTTCTTCCTGCCGCGCCTGTTGCCTGATGGGTCACGCAACGCCATCCAGCTTGAGCAGCTTAAAGATAAGCTGGGTAATCGCTCAAATGCCAGTTGTGAGGTGGAGTTTCGCGATGCGACCGGCTGGCTGCTGGGAGAAGAGGGCGAAGGCGTGCGGCTCATCCTTAAAATGGGCGGTATGACGCGCTTCGACTGCGCACTCGGCAGTCATGGTCAGATGCGGCGTGCATTCTCGGTGGCACTCTGGCATGCACATCAGCGCCAGGTGATGGGAAAAAACCTGGTGGATCAGCCGCTGATGCGTCAGGTTCTGGCACAGCAGGCGCTGCAGCTGGAGGGACAAACCGCGCTGCTGATGCGGCTGGCGCGCGCCTGGTCACAACCGGCAAAACCGCATGAGGTCACGTTTGCCCGCTTATTCACTCCGGCTGCAAAATATCAGATCTGCAAAGCGGGAGCCCCGTTCGTCGCGGAGTCGATGGAAGTGCTGGGGGGCATCGGCTACTGCGAAGCGAGCGAGCTGCCGCGCCTCTATCGTGACATACCGGTCAACAGCATCTGGGAAGGGTCGGGCAACGTGATGTGTCTTGACGTACTGCGCGTGCTCACCCGTCAGGCAGAGGTTTCGGAGATGCTGGGCCAGGAATTTGAAGCGGTGAAAGGGAGTAATCGTCATTTCGATGCGCGCTGGCGTCAGTTACGGCTGCGAATGAGCAAAGTCCCCGAAGAGCAGGCGCGCGAGGTGACCCGCACACTGCTGCTGCTTGCGACCGGCGCTCAGCTACTGAAATATGGCGAACCGCCGCTGGCGGATGCATGGTGCCAGCAGTGGCTCGATCGGCGTGGCTCCCGCCCGCTTGAGACAGCAATCACAGACCGTTTACTGGCCCGCGCCTGTGGCAGGTGATGCGCCGTAAAGAATCGCGCTGGCGTACCAGAGACCGGGCATTACCGTTTCACTCAGCGCCACGATCTGATAGTAAGCCGCACCGGCCTGGTTAGCCCGGGTGGCCACGGCCCGCCCGGCATCATCCGGTGAGCCGCGCACGTTAACGGTAATATTGCCCAGCTTTGGCAAACCGCCACTCTGCGCCCGTGAAATCTCCTGCGCCTGTTGCGTCGGCGCGGGCGGTGCTTTTGGCGTGGTCTCAAGCGCGGAACAGCCTGCCAGCAGCAGGCTTATCACCAGTAAACAAGCGAAACGCATAGCAAAACCCTCTTTCAGGACGAAGCATTAAGTGTATGCCATCGCCCTGAATGGCGTCAGGATTTAAGGCTGAATACGCTGACCAGCTGGGTCAGGTGATGCCCTTTATCACTCAGGTTCTGCGCGCTGTTTTCCGCCTGTGTCACCAGTTCGCTGTTCTGGTGAGTCGCCTGGCTGATCTGGTTCATCGCCAGATTAACCTGGCCGATTCCTGCCGCCTGCTGCTGCGCCGCCACGTTGATCTCGCCCATCAGCGCCTGCACCTGCTCGATGTGGGTCACAATGTCGCTCATCGCATCGCGCGTCTGCTCAGATAACTGATGGCCTTCCGCCACGTTGCTGATGGAGGTCGCAATCAGTCCATCAATCTCTTTAGCGGCCTGCGCAGAACGCTGTGCCAGCGCACGCACTTCTGCGGCCACCACGGCAAAGCCACGGCCCTGTTCCCCTGCACGTGCCGCTTCAACGGCGGCGTTCAGCGCCAGGATATTGGTCTGGAAGGCGATCGACTCAATCACGTGGGTGATATCCGCAATGCTTTGTGATGAAACCTTAATCGCCGACATGGTGTTGACCGAACGCACCACCGTCTGGCTGCCGTGACTGACGATATCGCTGGCTTCGGCCACCAGTGACATCGCCTGACGCAGGCTGTCTGCGGTGTGTTCAACCGTTGCGCCAAACTGCTCCATGCTGGCGGAGGTCTGTTCCACGCTGCTGGCCTGTCGTCCGATCTGCTCGCTGATGTTATGACTGCTGGCCGCGATGGTGTCCGTACCGTCGCTGATCTCCTGCGCCGCGCCGCGCACCTGACTGACGATTTTCTCCAGACCATCGCCAATGCCGTTGATCGCAACGATCAACTGGCCCACTTCATCGCGACGCTGGGTATCCATATGGACCTGCAGATTCCCGGCAGCATACTGCTCCGCCAGATGGATCACCTGCTGCAGCGGACGGGTAATCGCCCGACGGCTGTACCAGACAAACCCCAGCGCAAAGACCACCACCAGAATCAGTCCGGTTATCAGGAACAGGTTACGGCTATGCGTAATCGGGGCGAGCAGGCTTTCACGGTTAACTTCGCCGGCGATCACCCAGTTCCAGCCCGGCAGCTGCTGCCAGGCCAGAATCTGGTGCTCGCCGTTGATCTCTGCCTGCAGCATGCCCTGCGGCTGAGTCAGCAGCGGCTGGAGTGTCGCGTCATCCCAGGCGGGTCGTTTTCCTTCGTCGTGCTGATCGAACAGATACTCTCCCTGCGTCTTACCGGGCGTGCCGTTGAGCACAAAGAAATGACCACTATCACCCAGCTTGCGTGCCAGGATTTTTTCACGCATCAGCGCATACTGCTTATCAATGCCAACGCCGACAAACAGGATGGCGACAACCTTGCCACTCTCATCTTTTACCGGCTGATATTGTGTGATGTAGCGATGGCCGAACAGCGTCGCCAGCCCCTGATAGACGTCGCCCTGACTGACGCTTTTCCAGGCGGCGCCGTTGCGGTCAAGCTGCGTACCGATTGCGCGACTGCCATCCTGCTTTTTCAGCGAGGTGGAAATACGGATAAAATCATCGCCGTCGCGCACAAAAATGGTCGCCACGGCGGCGGTGCGTTCGGTGAAATCGTCTACCGCGGTCTGGTCGAGGTTCAGCGTTTTTAACCCGGCGCGCAGCACCGGCGTCGAAAAGGCACCGACCTGCACCCGGGAGTCTTCATCCAGGCTAAAGCGCTTAGGCAGGAAGCTGGTAAACAGACTGGTGTAGTGAGCCACCTCTTCGGTGAGAGTGGCGTTGAACATGGTGGCCATTTCACTGATGCCCTGCACCTGGTTTTGCATGTCATCGATGGCGAGATTTTCCAGCTGCCGCGAAGCGGTGTGGCTCTGGGTTAGCGTCAGAACCAGCAACAATAACGCAACGCTGAGAGACGTCAGTACAGACAGCTTAACTCCAAGACTCAGGCCGCTGAGAGAGAGACGCTTCATAAATTACCTTTGATCAAGTTAGGGGGACACAACATCAACGGCAAAGCGCGGGAAAAGTTTAGGCCGAAATCTGGCGACTAAACGCAGCAGGGGATTTCGTAAATTAACCCGCAGACGTACACTCAATCGGCACGCCTTGCCCCTTCTCAGGAGAGACAATGATTGAACTCACCACAGAAACGCTGGCCGGTATCGAATGCCTGCACGCCACGCCTGCCGGACAACGGCATCAGCCACTGCCTACCGTGCTGTTTTATCACGGCTTTACCTCTTCAAAAGAGGTCTACGCCTACTTCGCTGTCGCGCTGGCACAGGCGGGGTTCCGGGCGGTGATGCCGGATGCGGATCTGCACGGCGCGCGCTATCACGGCGATGCCGATGCACGCCTTGGTCGCTTCTGGGAGATTCTGAAACAGAACATTGATGAGCTGCCGCAGCTGGAATCGGCGCTGCGCGCTGACGATCTGATCGCCAGCGAGCGTTTTGCGGTGGCGGGCGCGTCGATGGGCGGCATGACGGCGCTGGGCGCGATGGCACGTTATCCGCAGATTCAGAGCGTCGCCTGCCTGATGGGATCGGGCTATTTTATGCAGCTCAGTCAGTCGCTCTTTCCGCCGCTGGTGGCCGACACGCCTGAGCAGCAAGCGCAGTTTGCTGCCCGCATGGCACCGCTGGCCGACTACGATCCCTGCAACCGGCTGGAGGCCCTGGCAAACCGTCCGCTGCTGTTGTGGCATGGTGAGGCGGATGAGGTGGTGCCCTGGGCGGAGAGCGTCCGGCTGGAGAGGGCGCTGCGTGACAACGGGCTGGCGCAGCATCTGACTGCGCTGTCTGAAAAACAGATTGGACATAAGATCACGCCATCAGCATTGACGGCGCTGGTCAGCTTTTTTAAACAGCAGCTATAAAAATGAGCGGGCGGAGAGTGGATCTGCCGCCCGTAAATTTACCGGCACTTACCAGTGCGCAGACGATTTTTCTGCTGCTCTGGCAGGCGCGTTGACCGGGTTCTTTTGTGGCGCATCCAGCCGATTAATGTAGATATAACCCGATGCCGCTTCGCTGCTGTGACTTCTTATCTGCTGCGCACAGTCAGTATTGCTGGCAAGAGCGGGTGGAGACAGGAAGAGACCCAGTAAAGTGGCGATGACGAACGTTTTCATGCCCGACTCCTCACTTCAGGGAACACACTCTGTTAGACGCCGATAAGCCAAACCGTAACGTCTGCATTAAGTTTAGCGACTGTGCACATTATCGCCAGATCGTCCGCCTGAAGCTCTTTATCAGCTTTTTTGAACCTTTCCCGCTTAACGCGCTGTATTCACATGATTAGCACGAAAAGCTACCGTATATGGCACGCCGGATGGCATTTGTTGAAATGTGCGCTTGAGTTTAGCCGTCGCCGCCAGTATGATTACGCGTCAATTTTTCAGCCGCATTCTCAGGCTGTGTCCCACAAACGCTCGTCATAACGAACCTTTGTGGGACACAGCCTATAACGTTCCTTGCTTCCATGGGCCGCGGTTGACCCCGACAGGAGGCTGAATAATCCGTAAGGAGCAATTTCGATGCGTCATTACGAAATCGTATTTATGGTTCATCCTGACCAGAGCGAACAGGTTCCTGGCATGATCGAGCGTTACACTGGTGCTATCACTGGTGCAGAAGGCACGATTCACCGTCTGGAAGACTGGGGCCGCCGTCAGCTGGCTTACCCGATCAATAAACTGCACAAAGCGCATTACGTTCTGATGAACGTTGAAGCGCCGCAGGAAGCGATCGATGAGCTGGAAACGAACTTCCGCTTCAACGACGCCGTTATCCGTAGCATGGTTATGCGCGTTAAAAACGCGGTAACTGAAGCATCGCCGATGGTTAAAGCGAAAGATGAGCGTCGTGATCGTCGCGAAGATTTTGCTAACGAATCCGCTGATGAGTCAGATGCTGGGGATTCTGAAGAGTAATCCATCGTGACGGTTAATCGACTTCGCCTGTCTGGCACTGTGTGCAAGACGCCGGTTCGAAGAGTTAGCCCGTCAGGAATTCCTCACTGTCAGTTCGTGCTTGAGCACCGCTCAGTGCAGGAGGAGGCCGGGTTTCACCGGCAAGCCTGGTGTCGTATGCCGGTTATTATCAGCGGCAGCGCCCATCAGGTGATTACTCAACATATAACGGTCGGCACGCAACTCACACTCGACGGTTTCATTAGTTGCCATCAGGCACGAAATGGCCAGAGCAAAGTGGTGTTCCATGCCGAGCAGATTGAATTGATAGATTCTGGAGACTAGCCTAATGGCACGTTATTTCCGTCGTCGCAAGTTCTGCCGTTTCACCGCGGAAGGCGTTGTTGAGATCGATTACAAAGACATCGCAACGTTGAAAAACTACATTACCGAAAGCGGTAAAATTGTCCCGAGCCGTATCACCGGTACTCGTGCAAAATACCAGCGTCAGTTGGCTCGCTGCATCAAGCGTGCGCGTTACCTGTCTCTGCTGCCGTACACTGATCGTCATCAGTAATCGGCAACTGTCCATTAACGACTTTAAGAGGATAAGGTAATGCAAGTTATTCTGCTTGATAAAGTAGCAAACCTTGGCACCCTGGGTGATCAGGTTAACGTTAAAGCGGGCTACGCTCGTAACTTCCTGGTACCACAGGGCAAAGCTGTTCCTGCTACCAAGAAAAACGTTGAGTTCTTCGAAGCACGCCGTGCTGAACTGGAAGCCAAACTGGCTGATGTTCAGTCTGCAGCAACTGCACGCGCTGAGAAAATCAATGAACTGGGCACTGTAACCATCACGTCTAAAGCGGGCGATGAAGGTAAACTGTTCGGTTCAATCGGTGCCCGCGACATCGCTGATGCAGTGACTGCAGCTGGCGTTGAAGTGGCTAAGAGCGAAGTTCGTCTGCCGAACGGCGTTCTGCGCACTACCGGTGAGCATGAAGTAAGCTTCCAGGTTCACAGCGAAGTATTCGCGAAACTGAACGTGAAAGTAGTTGCTGGTTAATCTTTATTAACTGAGCACGACACAAACGCCGGCCCTGTGCCGGCGTTTTTGTTTTTGTGCCTTTCAATCGCCGCTGTTCGCGTTACTGCGCGCGAATAAAGCTGCCGTCTGGCTGACGTGTAAACAGCACCGGACCGTTTGCGCCCTCCACCGTCAGACCGGTTACAGCCCCCTGCGCATCCTGACGGATTTTCACCTGCTGACCACTTTTCAGTGAGCTGAGTGGCTGATCGCTGCCTTCCACCCGCGCCATCGCAAACACATCATTGACCGGCAGACTATTATCACGAAACAGCTGCGCCAGCGTCTGACCGGAAGCGATGGTCAGATTGCGCCACTCGCCCTGAGAATCGGCTTTTGGCGTCTGCTGAGACGGTGAGGATGACGGCTGGCGGCTACTGTTGTTCTCATAAATATCCGCCTGCATCGGCACCTCTTTCTCCGTCTGGGGTGCGACCGGCTGCTCGACCGGATAGCGCAGCGTGCTGGCGGGCCAGAGAAACGCCACCAGCATCACCAGCAGTGCGGCCACAATGCCACGGCGGTGCAGCGCAGGCAGCGGGTCCATCCAGCGAATGTGGTCGGTAAAATGCCAGATACGCTGAAGCCATGTCGGCAGGCGGGATGACGTGTCTGAAGCCATTCGGGGTTCCTCCTCTCCGGCAGGCTGCTTTAGCCTGCGTGCGGCCAGCCAGGTCTGCAACCGGGATACAAGATATTTTGCACGCATCCTGCGGCGTCGTGGGGCTATCTGGCCCATGTTTGCTCTCTTATTCGTGTGCTATAGAGGGGGTGATCCCCCCCGATAGTTATAGTATGGGCAATACCGGCGCGAAGTGCCTGCCAGCATTGATAAAATTGACGGCTCTATTGTTTCTCTTTCCCCGGCAAAAGTCATCTGCGATGCAGGGCATTTTACGCCAGCGGCCTGCGCTGCTATGCTGCCGGTTCGAATTTATCCGAGAGTGAAAGGAACGAAGATGACTACCCCTTCTTTCGACAGCGTCGAAGCACAAGCAAGTTACGGTATTGGTTTACAGGTTGGCCAGCAGTTGCTGGAATCTGGTCTGCAGGGTCTGCAACCAGAAGCACTGCTCGCGGGTCTGCGCGACGCGCTGGAAGGGAACTCGCCGGCCGTACCGGTTGATGTGGTTCATCGCGCACTGCGTGAAGTGCATGAACGCGCTGAAGGCGTGCGTCGTGAGCGCACCGAAGCCATGGCCGCAGAAGGTCAGGCGTTCCTGCAGGAACATGCGCAGCGTGAAGGCGTGAGCAGTACCGAATCAGGTCTGCAGTTCAGCGTGATTACTCAGGGCGAAGGTCCAATCCCATCACGTCAGGATCGCGTACGCGTTCACTACACCGGTAAACTGATCGACGGCAGCGTATTCGACAGCTCTGTTGCCCGTGGCGAACCGGCGGAATTCCCGGTAAGCGGCGTAATTCCAGGCTGGATTGAAGCGCTGACCCTGATGCCGGTTGGCTCAAAATGGGAACTGGTGATCCCACAGAACCTCGCGTATGGCGAGCGCGGTGCGGGTGCCTCTATCCCACCATTCAGCACCCTGATCTTCGAAGTCGAACTGCTGGAAATTCTGTAATTCCGGACGCTGCAACCCCCCCGGTTGCAGCGTTTTCTTCCGCCTTATTTCTGCTGTAAATTCACCTGCCACAGAGCAAAGCCGATCGCATCTGTCCCTTTGGGCTGAAGCGGATATTGCGCATGCTGCTTAATAAATCCGGTCGCTTTATCACCCGGTGCCGTTTCAAACTGAATGTCGAGCGGGGTGGATGAGGTAATCGGTGCCAGCCGCCAGTTATTGTCCGCCTTCGGCTGAACTTCACCGTGCGCTTTGGTTTCCGCGCTGATGTAGGCGGCAACCACGGAACGGTTCTCATCCGGCGAGGCAAAGGCAATGTATTTATCTCCGGTGCCGGCAAACTTGCCGCCGTAAGCGCGATAGTTATTGGTCGCCACCAGGAAGGTCGCCTGTGGATCGACGGGTTTACCCTGCCAGCTAAGCTGACGGATACGTGAGGCCTCAGGATGGATCAACTGACACTCTGCGTCGTAGCGTGCGGGCTGGGTCACATCAATCTGATAATTAACCCCGTCAATCACATCAAAGTTATAGGTGCGGAAATCCCAGTTGATCAGCGACTGCGTTTTCGTGCTGTGGGGATCGATCTGATTAAACTGGCCCGCTGAGCACTCCAGCCACTCTTTTACCTGCGCACCGGTGACTTTCATGACCACCAGGGTATTGGGATAAAGATAGAGATCGGCCGCGTTACGGAAGGTCAGCGCGCCTTTCTCTACTTCGACATAGCTGGCCGGATCGTTTTTACGTCCGCCCGCTTTAAACGGCGCAGCAGCAGAGAGCACCGGCAGGCGGCCCAGATCCGGATCGCCCTGAATGAAATGCTCCACGTAGGCGCGCTGGGCATTATTGACGATCTGTACCGTCGGATCGTCCTGTACCAGCGACAGGTAGCTGTACATCACATCGGCGGACTTGCCGATGGGCTTCGCCACAAACTCCCGCGTGGCGCGGTGATCGTCAGCCAGTACCTTCACCAGCGCCGGATCCTCTGCCGCCAGCGATTTCTTCGCTGCGGTATCGTAGATTGGCCGCGCCTGTGCTTTGCCGCTGCTCACCTGCCAGCGTCCGCCCTCATTGTTCAGCACCAGGTCAACCACGCCAAGGTGATCGCCCCACATGCCTGGCATCACCGCCGGAATACCGTTCAGGGTGCCGTTGGCGATATCTGCACCCTTGATGTCAGCAAACTCCTTGCCGGGGAAGACCGCATGCGCATGACCAAACAGGATGGCGTTAATGCCTTCCACCTGGCTGAGATAGTAAACCGAGTTCTCCGCCATCGTGTGATACGGCTCGCTGCTCAGGCCGGAGTGGGGAATAGCGATAATCAGATCGGAGCCCTGCGCGCGCATCTCAGGCACGTAGCGGCGAGCCGTTTCGGTGATGTCATCGACGCGTACCTTGCCCTGCAGGTTGGCTTTATCCCACACCATGATCTGCGGCGGCACAAAGCCGATATAACCTATCTTCAGGGTCTGCGTTTTGCCCTCACGATCAACCACCGTAGTGGATTTGATGAGGTATGGGGTAAACAGCGGTTTGCCGCTCTTCACATCAATCACGTTGGCGTTCACATAGGGAAAGCGTGCGCCCGCCAGCGCTTTTTTCAGGTAGGGCAGGCCATAATTGAATTCATGATTACCGAGGTTACCGACGCTGTAATCCAGCGTGTTGAGCGCCTTGTAGACCGGATGGATCTCGCCCTCACGTAATCCTTTGGCCGCCATGTAGTCACCCAGCGGGCTGCCCTGAATGATGTCGCCGTTATCGACCAGCAGGCTGTTTTTCACCTCCTGGCGTGCGGCGTGGATCAGCGTGGCGGTTCGCACCAGACCAAACTTCTCGGTTGGCGTGTCTTTGTAATAGTCGAAATCCATCATATTGCTGTGCAGATCGGTGGTTTCCAGTATCCGCAAATCCACCGTCGCCGCCTGGGTGGCGACGGAAACGCTCAGTGCCAGTAACATCATTCCGGGCTTAAACATGCTTGCTCCTGCTGCAAAATAAATAAGGATCTCAAAATAATGTAAAAGCATGACAGATAGTCATTTTAAATCGTGATGGGTATAACGTTTTGACGCATCGGTCAGCGTCGGATTCTTAAACGATGGAGGCGTAGCGGCACAGGCGTGGCGATAAATGGGTAACTATGATATTGATATATCTATAAATTGAATCGCCGAAGTGCCTGTGAATGGGCACTTCAGGCGGAACTGCTAAAATGTCACTATCTGACGATGAGCTGATCCTGCAGCAGACAGACACAATGAGGTGAAAAATGTTAGAGCAAATCTGCCAACTGGCACGCGAAGCAGGCGACGCGATTATGCAGGTCTATAACGGTGCCGCGCCGCTTGACGTTTCTCACAAATCGGATGATTCGCCGGTGACTGCCGCGGATATCGCTGCACACGAGGTGATCCTCGCTGGCCTCAAAAAGTTAACGCCTGATCTCCCCGTGCTGTCAGAAGAAGATCCGCCAGCCTGGGAGGTGCGTCAGCACTGGCAGCGCTACTGGCTGGTCGATCCGCTGGATGGCACCAAAGAGTTCATCAAGCGTAACGGCGAATTTACCGTTAATATTGCGCTAATCGAAGCAGGCAAGCCGGTAATGGGCGTAGTCTATGCGCCGGTGCTGGGCGTGATGTATTCCGCTGCAGACGGCAAAGCGTGGAAAGAGGAGGGCGGTCAGCGTGAACAGATTCATGTCCGTGATGCGCGTCCTCCGCTGGTGGTGGTGAGCCGTTCACATGGCGACGACGATGAGATGAAAGAGTACCTGAAGCAGTTAGGTGAACATCAGACCGTCGCGACCGGATCCTCACTGAAATTCTGCCTGGTGGCAGAAGGAAAAGCCCAGCTCTATCCCCGTTTCGGACCCACCAACATCTGGGATACCGGCGCGGGTCATGCCGTGGCGATGGCGGCGGGCGCGCATGTGCACGACTGGCAGGGTAAAACTCTGGACTACGCGCCGCGCGAATCCTTCCTTAATCCTGGCTTCCGCGTTTCACTGTTTTAACGCTGTCTGAGCGCTCAGCCTGCTGAAGGCTGAAGCCCCGGCGGGCGATGCTCTTCCCACCGGGGCTTCAGCGATTAATCCTTCAGCAGGGAGGTGACCAGCGTAATCACTTTTGTCACTTCATCCTGCGTCAGCGATCCATCCTTCACAAATTTCACCTTACCCTGCTTATCCAGCACCACAATGGCGGAACCGCCCGGCTGTAACTGCCAGGCATGCTGCACATTGCCCTTGCTGTCGACAACAAACTGCGACCACGGATATTGCTGCTTGTTGGTCTCGACGCTGCTGCGCACAAACATGCCCGTACCGGGAATGGCATCATCTGTATTCACGATGGTGGTGGTCTGATAGCGATCATGCGGCAGCTTCGCGGCCTTAATCGCCTCGATCAATGCGGCATTCATCTCTTTAGCGGATGAGCGACCCGCGATGTGCTGAACCACGCGAACTTTTCCGCCGAGCTGCGCGCTATTCCAGTTTTTGTAGCTAAACTTATCCTGCTGCAATAACAGCTCGCCTTTGTCGTTCACGCCAACGGCCGGTACCCGCATATCCTGCCTGAGGTTATGAGCCATCACGCTTGCCGGTATCAGTAAAGACAACGCTACAGCTGCCAGAATTATTCGCATTGCTATTTCCTTGAGTGATCAGACCAGTTAGTCATTTTACTGCAATAGTAAGCAGGGATGATGCGCCTGTCCTGGAAAGGTGTCAGGTTTGTTATGGCCTCCACAATTCCTTAACCAACGAAGGTTTATACTGTGTTGTGTGAGCCTGATAACAGAGTGTTCTGTAATGATGTGTCAATTCAGTAAAAAAAATCACTTTTAGGAACATTAGTAGGTTTGAGTGTTCTATAGTTATCGCGAATTCGCGCTTCATGGGCTGGAACCAAATTTGGAAACGGCGAAGCGTGCTTAAAAATGTACAGGAGTTAGTCAGTATGAAGATCTTCCAGCGCTATAATCCGCTACAAATAGCGAAATATGTAAAAACGCTGTTCAAAGGAAGGTTGTATATCAAGGACGTCGGCGCGTTCGAGTTCGACAAAGGGAAAGTATTAATCCCGCGCGTCAAAGACAAACAGCACCTGAGCGTGATGTCAGAAATTAACCGCCAGGTCGTTCGTCTCAAACTTGAGTTCAACTAATCATAAGGGCGCCGATGGCGCCCTTAGTGTCTGGCCAGTCAGGCCATTTTATTTGTCACTCTGAACCTGAGCAGTGCCAACAATTCTCACAGACTACGTCACATTCCGGTTGTTCCGCGCTGTCCATGTCCAGACTGCTGGTCATTCTACTCTTCTTCGCTTTTCGTCATGCTCAGCACCGGCGGTCGTTCATCGATGCGGGTGACCAGCAGCTGATCGATGCGATAGCTATCAATATCCACCACCTCGAACTTGTAGCCAGCAAACTTCACAAAATCGGTACGCTTCGGAATCTTACGCAACATATACATCATAAAGCCACCGATGGTTTCGTAGTTGCCTGACTGCGGGAAATCATCAATGTCCAGCACGCGCATCACGTCATCAATCGGCGTACCGCCTTCAACCAGCCATGAATTCTCATCGCGCGCTACAATCTGCTCTTCCATACCCTGGCCAACCAGATCGCCCATCAGCGTGGTCATTACATCATTCAGGGTAATAATGCCCACAACCAGCGCATATTCGTTCATGATCACCGCGAAATCTTCTCCGGCGGTTTTAAAACTTTCCAGTGCTTCAGAGAGGGTCAGCGTGTCCGGCACGATCAGCGCCGAGCGAATCTGCAGGCCGCTGTTCAGCGCCATGCTCTGATTACCCAGCACGCGCAGCAGCAGCTCTTTGGAGTCGACATAGCCAACGATATGGTCGATATCGCCGCTGCAGACCAGAAACTTCGAGTGAGGATGCTGGGCGATTTTGGTTTTGAGGCTGGTCTCATCTTCGTGCAGATCAAACCAGACAATATTCTCACGTGAGGTCATGGAGGAGGGAACAGTACGTGACTCCAGCTCAAACACGTTTTCAATCAGCTCGTGCTCCTGCTTACGCAGCACGCCAGCCAGCGCACCCGCTTCAACCACCGCGTAGATATCGTCGGAGGTGATGTCATCTTTACGCACCATCGGCAGCTTGAAAATACGGAAGAAGACGTTAGCCAGGCCATTAAACAGAAACACCAACGGACGCATTATCAGCAGGCAGAAACGCATCGGGTTGATGATGCGCAGCGCGATGGTTTCCGGTGCGACCATGCCGACCCGCTTTGGGGTTAAGTCAGCAAACAGGATAAACAGGCTGGTGACGATGGTGAAGGAGCAGATAAAGCTGAGCTGCTCCGCCAGTTCCGGCGAGACAAACCGGTTAAACAGGCCGCTGAAAACCGGCGAAAACGCCGCATCGCCAACAATACCCCCCAGGATGGCGACGGCGTTGAGGCCAATCTGCACCACGGTGAAGAACATGCCCGGCGTTTCCTGCATTTTCAGCACGCGCTGCGCATTTACGTTGCCTTCATCGGCCAGCAGTTTCAGTTTGATCTTACGGGCGGCCGCCAGCGAGATCTCCGACAGAGAGAAAAAGGCACTGATTACGATCAGTAACAGAATGACAAGTAAGCTATCTAACATATGAGATCCAAAGGGTTATCCACTTGTCATTTTTGGCCTGGGCAGCGTGGGTAAGCGCAAACAGAGTTGGTTTATCCGTGAAACAAAGCTATCCGTGCCAAAAATGTCTGCGCCAGTTCGACAACAAACGACATGTCGGGGCAGAAATGAAAACAGGCGGCATGCCTGTGGTGGCCGATTATAGCAGGAGCGCTCATTGCGCCGCCAGAGGGCAAACCGCTGCTTAAGGGCGCATTAGCAGCCAGAGCGGCCGGTTACAGACTCGGATTTATCTGAGTGAGTCATATCGGACTGATCATTCCGACCCGCAGGAGTTGTATCGCTCACCCCATTTACCGACAATAGCCCCGTTATTTGACTTAGATGTCAGAGTTGCTCCGCCGTTTGCCATAAAGTGCGGCTATGATGAGGATGTTGCCGTTGCGGTAGTGCGGGCAAAGAAGATTAATAAGCGCCCCGCGGAAAAGGGGCCGGCATGATTAACAGGAGTACAGGTGCCACGATTTTATGTTTATTGCATGGCTGGCCTGCTGCTTGCCGCGCCCGCCCTTGAGGCGGCGACAGTGCGATTACAGGTAGACGGCTTATCCGGGGATCTGCAAAAGAATGTCAGAGCGCGTCTGTCCACCATCGGCAGCGATGAGGTCTCTAATGATGGCCGCTTTCGCGCGCGCGTTTCTGTTGCGATAAAAGAGGGGCTGCGCGCGCTCGGTTATTACGAGCCCACCATCGATTTCGAATCCCGCCCCGCGCCTGCGCAGGGTGGACGACCGGTATTAGTGGCACACGTAACGCCTGGTGAACCGGTAAAAATCGGCGGCAGCACGATTGTGGTCGAAGGCGATGCGCGCAATGACGCGGATTACAAAGCCTGGGTGAAGCAGGGACGCCCTGAAGTGGGCAGCCAGCTTAACCACGGGCAATATGACAAATTCAAAAGCGGCTTCTCTAATCTCGCACTGCGTAACGGCTATTTCGACGGCACGTTTAAAAAAAGCCAGCTTGGTGTCTCGGTTGAGCGGCGTGAAGCGTTCTGGGATATCGACTACGACAGTGGCGAACGCTATCGCTTCGGCGACGTTACTTTCCAGGGATCGCAAATTCGCGAAGAGTACCTGCAAAACCTGGTGCCGTTTAAAGAGGGGGACTACTACAGCTCCCGCGATTTAGCCGAGCTGAATCGCCGCCTCTCCGCTACCGGCTGGTTTAATTCGGTGGTGGTCGCGCCGGAATTCAGCAAGGGACGACAGACCAAAGTGCTGCCGCTGAGCGCAGTAATGTCACCCCGCACCGAAAACACCATTGAAACCGGCGTCGGCTATTCCACAGACGTCGGTCCGCGCCTGAAAGGGACCTGGAAAAAACCGTGGATCAACGACAGCGGCCACAGCCTGGCGGCCAGCGCCTACGTTTCCGCGCCGGAACAGCAGGTCGATCTCAGCTACAAAGTGCCGCTGCTGAAAAGCCCGCTTGAGCAGTACTACACCTTCTCCGGCGGCCTGAAGCGCACCGACCTCAACGACACCAAAGCGGATACCACGACGCTTGCGATGTCGCGCAACTGGGACAGCAGCAGCGGCTGGCAGAAGGCGGTCAACCTGCGCTGGAGCCTGGATCACTTTACTCAGGGCAGCGTGACCAACACCACTATGCTGCTCTATCCCGGCGTCAGCGTAAACCGTACCCGTTCCCGTGGCGGCCTGATGCCGACATGGGGCGATTCACAGCGCTATTCGGCAGACGTCTCTGATACCACCTGGGGTTCAGACGTCGACTTCCTGATCCTGCAGGCGCAAAACGTCTGGATCCGTACCCTTGGCGACAGTCATCGCTTTGTGGCACGTGGCAATCTGGGCTGGATCGAAACCAACGACTTCGACAAAGTGCCGCCGGATCTGCGCTTCTTTGCCGGTGGTGACCGCAGTATTCGTGGCTACAAATACAAAAATATTTCACCGCGCGATGATGACGGCAAACTCACCGGTGCATCAAAACTCGCCACCGGATCGCTGGAATATCAGTACAACGTCACCGGGAAATGGTGGGGCGCGGTGTTTGTCGACTCGGGCGAAGCGGTTAACGACATCAAGCAAAGTAACGTCAAAACCGGTGCGGGCGTCGGCGTGCGCTGGTCTTCACCGGTTGGCCCAATCAAATTTGATATCGCCAGACCCATCGGGGATGACGAAGAGCATGGATTACAATTTTACGTAGGGCTGGGGCCAGAACTATGAAGCTGTGGAAAAAGGTCCTGATCGGCATTCTGATCTTTCTGGTCGTGCTGTTGGGTGGGGTGGCATTTTTAATCGGTACCACGCCTGGGCTGCATTTAGTACTGAAAGGTGCGTCGCGCTGGGTGCCGGGCCTGTCAATCAAACAGGTCGATGGGGGCTGGCGTAACCTGACCCTTAACGGTCTGCGTTACGAAATGCCCGGCGTCAGCGTTGATGCCGGGCAAATTCATCTGGCAGTGGATCTCAACTGCCTGCTGCACTCCTCCGTGTGCGTTAACGATGTCTCCCTGCGCGATATCAGCGTGGTGGTCGACAGCAAGAAAATGACGCCAGCGGCACCAGCGCCGGAAGAGGAGAGTGGCAACACTAACCTCAGCACGCCATACCCCATCACGCTGCGTCACTTTGGCCTGCACAATATCAATGTCAAAGTTGATGACACCGCAATATCGCTGCTCGACTTCACCACCGGCCTGCAGTGGCAGGATCGTGCGCTGACGCTGAA
This sequence comes from Pantoea sp. PvP021, assembly GCF_054056055.1. Lineage (NCBI taxonomy): Bacteria > Pseudomonadati > Pseudomonadota > Gammaproteobacteria > Enterobacterales > Erwiniaceae > Pantoea > Pantoea sp. PvP021. Next base: position 77,645 of record NZ_JBSRXX010000003.1, read on the forward strand.
CCCGACCCATATTCAAAGCCTGCTGATTGCGCTGCCGAAAGCGGCGAAAGTGGTCAATGACGAGGTGGTGGAGCCGAAAGTCCAGCAGCCACATCCTGCTGAAAAACCGCTGGGTGAAACGCTGCAGGCGATGTTTGCGCAACCCCTGCTGCCTGCGATGCCTGATTTCCGTCTGCCACTGGATATTGAGGTGCAGCAGATTCTGGGTGAACAGCTGCGCATTACCGGCGACACCGATATTTCCGTCAGCCGGTTGCTGCTGAAAGCCAGAACCGCCGATCGTCAGATGCAGCTCAGCACGCTGGAGGTGGACTCGAACCTCGGCAACCTGAAGGGTAGCGGTCAGGCGACGCTCGCGGATAACTGGCCGGTCGATTTCTCCCTTAACGGCACAGTGAATACCGATCCGATTAAAGGCGAAAAGCTCGCGCTGAAACTTAATGGCGCGATGCGCGACGAGCTGAAGATGGGGCTGAACCTCTCCGGTCCGGTGAATGCGCAGCTGGACGCCACGACCCAGCTGGCGGTGGCGGGACTGCCGCTGTCACTGAAGCTGACCAGTCCGCAGTTACGCTGGCCGCTGACCGGTCCGGTAGCGTATCAGGCGGATAACCTGGACTATCAGTTCAAAGGCAAAGCCACCGACTATGTGATGTCGCTGCAGACTGCCGTGAAGGGTGAATCTGTACCACCGGCGACGATCTCGCTGACGGGTAAAGGCAACGTCGAGCAGTTCAGCCTCGACCGCCTGCGCGTGGCTGCGCTGCAGGGCAATATCGATCTCACCGCGCTGGTGGACTGGAGCAAGGCGATAAGCTGGCGCAGTGAGCTGACGCTGGCGGGAATTAATACCGCTAAACAGTATCCCGACTGGCCAGCAAGGCTGGATGGCAAAATCACCACCCGCGGCAGTCTGTATGGTGGCAGCTGGCAACTGAGCGTGCCGCAGCTACAGCTGAAAGGCAATGTGAAACAGAACGCCGTGACCGCTGATGGCTCCCTGACCGGTAACAGCTACAACCAGTGGACGGTGCCGGGCATTAAGCTGGCGCTGGGACGCAACCATCTGGATGTTAAAGGGGCGCTGGGCGACAGTCTGGATCTCGATGCCAGTATCGACGCACCCCAGCTCGACAATGCGCTGCCGGGTCTGGGCGGCGTCATCAACGGCACAATAAAAGCGCGGGGTACCCTGAAGGCACCGCAGCTGCTGGCCGATCTTAATGCCCGTGGTCTGCGCTGGCAGCAGATGCAGATCAATCGCGTCACCCTGAATGGCGACGTCCGTTCCGGCGAGCAGGTGGCGGGTAAACTGCAACTGCGCGTCGAGCAGCTGAAGCAGGATGCGCTGAACATCAGCCTGCTGACGCTGAACGCGGACGGCAATGAGCATCAGCATCAGCTGAAGCTCAATGTGCAGGGCAAACCGGTCTCTGGCCAGCTGGCGCTGAACGGCAGCTTTGATCGCCAGACGGAGCGCTGGAAAGGGTCGCTGAACGACACCCACTTTGATACGCCAGTCGGTGAGTGGCGTCTGACCCGCGCCATGGCCATCGACTATCTGAACAGCCGCCAGACGGCCACCATCGGCCCGCACTGCTGGCAGAACCCCAATGCGCAAATTTGTGTGCCGGAGCCGGTTGAAGCGGGCCCGGCAGGCAAGGCGCATGTGGTGCTGAATCGCTTTGACCTGGCGATGGTGAAGCCGTTTATGCCGGATGCGACTCAGCTTAGCGGCCTGTTCAGCGGTGACGTGCGCGTCAACTGGACTGCCGATGGCAGCCTGCCGACCGGTACCGTGGCGCTGAAGGGCAACGGCGTGAAAGTGGTGCAGGATGTGCAGGGCAACAATCTGCCGATCGCCTTTGACACGCTGAACCTCAATGCCGCGCTGCGAAACGGACGCGCCCAGCTCGACTGGCTGATCCGCATCGCCAATAACGGTCAGCTGGATGGCAACGTGCAGATCGACGATCCGCAAAACCGCCGCACGCTGGGCGGTAACGTCAACATCCGCAATGTCTCGCTGGCGATGCTCAATCCGGCGCTGATGCAGGGCGAGAAGATCAAAGGCAGCCTGAACAGCAGCCTGCGCCTGGGCGGCAGCGTGCAGCAGCCGCAGGTATTTGGTCAGCTTGGCCTGACGGGTGTGGATGTGGATGGCAACTTTATGCCGGTTGACCTGACCAGTGCCAACCTGAATCTGGTGTTTAACGGCATGAGCTCCACCCTGAACGGGCTGGTGCAGACCGGGCAGGGCAATATCAACCTCAGCGGTAACGCAGACTGGAGCCAGCTCGACAACTGGCGTGCGCGCATTGCGGCGCAGGGCAGCCGGGTTCGCGTGACCGTGCCGCCGATGGTGCGCATGGATGTCTCGCCGGATCTGGTGTTTGAAGCGACGCCAGCGGCCTTTAACCTTGATGGCCGGGTCGATATCCCATGGGCGCGCATCACGGTGCAGGAAGTGCCGGAAAGCGCCACCGGCGTCTCGTCGGATGAGGTGTTGCTGGATAAACAGCTGAAGCCGATTGCACCGCAAACCGCCGCGATTCCGATTAACAGCAATCTGGTGATCCACGTCGGCAACGATGTGCGACTCTCTGCGTTTGGCCTGAAAGCGAAGCTGAATGGCGATCTGAAAATGGTGCAGGATAAGTCAGGACTCGGCCTGAACGGTCAGATCAACATTCCGTCCGGTCGCTTCCACGCTTATGGTCAGGATCTGATCGTACGTAAAGGCGAGCTGCAGTTTGCCGGTCCGCCGGATCAGCCTTACGTCAACCTGGAAGCCATCCGTAACCCGGATGCTACCGAGGATGGCGTCACCGCGGGTCTGCGCGTCACTGGCCTGGCGGATGAGCCAAAAGCGGAAGTCTTCTCCGATCCGGCGATGTCGCAACAGGAAGCGCTTTCCTATCTGCTGCGCGGTCAGGGATTGGGCAGCGATGGCGACAGTAACGCCCTCACTTCAGCACTTGTTGGCTTAGGGGTTGCACAAAGTGGGCAGGTTGTGGGTAAAATCGGGGAGACATTCGGTGTCAGCAATCTCGCTGTTGATACTGCCGGTGTTGGCGACAGCCAGCAGGTGCAGGTCAGCGGCTATGTGCTACCGGGTCTGCAGGTAAAATACGGTGTTGGCATATTTGATTCACTGGCGACGTTAACCTTGCGTTACCGCCTGATGCCTAAACTCTATCTGGAAGCCGTGTCCGGTGTGGATCAGGCTCTCGATTTGCTCTATCAGTTTGAGTTTTAGCAATGCGAATAATTGTCTACGGCAGTTTACGGCGCAAACAGGGAAACAGTCACTGGATGACGAATGCGCAGTGGCTGGGTGATCACCAGATTGAAGGCTTTGAGCTTTACAGTCTGGGCCATTATCCCGGCGTGATTGAGGGCAATGGAGCGGTACATTGTGAGGTGTACCGCATTGATGCCTCAACCCTTGCGGAGCTGGATGCGCTTCGCACCAAAGGGGGAGAGTACAAACGTTATCTGACTCAGACGCCGTTTGGCAGTGCATGGCTTTATGTCTATCAACGCTCAGTGGCAGGACGCCAGCGCATCATGAGTGGTGACTGGCTGAAGCGCGATGAGGAGCCAGAGGCCTGAACAAAAACACCGTCCATCCGGACGGTGTTTTTTTTTCGACTCACAAACCGGCAGCAGAATTACTTCTTCTGTGCGCGCTCGTAAGAGGAGATGATTTCAGCTTTAGCGGCTTCGGCATTATCCCAGCCATCCACTTTCACCCATTTGCCTTTTTCCAGATCTTTGTAGTGCTCAAAGAAGTGGGTGATCTGTGCACGCAGCAGTTCTGGCAGGTCGTTCACATCTTTGATGTGATCGTACTCTTTAGAGAGTTTGGTGTGCGGAACGGCAACCAGTTTGGCATCTTCGCCAGACTCGTCGGTCATTTTCAGCACGCCAACCGGACGGCAGCGGATCACTGAGCCTGGAACCAGTGGATACGGGGTCGGAACCAGTACGTCAACCGGATCACCATCCAGAGAAAGGGTATGGTTGATGTAGCCGTAGTTGCACGGATAGAACATGGCGGTAGACATGAAACGGTCTACAAACAGGGCACCAGACTCTTTATCAACTTCATATTTGATCGGATCAGCATTCGCTGGGATCTCAATGACAACGTAGATATCTTCTGGCAGGTCTTTACCTGCTGGCACCTGGTTCAAACTCATCTGGCATTCCTTCAGTAGTCGTATGTTGAGTGTCGGCTATTATAGCCAACTGACTCTGAAAGTATGCCCCCTTTTTGGCGTTTCGGAATGCGCCCAAACGCTACTTAGCCGCCACAAACAGCGAAACAATGCCTGCGGCAATCAGTGGTCCTACCGGCACCCCTCGGAAGAACGCCACGCCAATCACTGTACCAATCAGCAGACCACCAATCACCGAAGGCTGGACGCTCATAAAGTTCACGCCACGGCCGCCCAGCCAGGCGACAAAGATCCCCACCAGAATCGCCACAATCGACTTCCAGTTAGCAAACGACTTGATCAGCGCAGAGGCGGGCAGTGAGCCGCTTGCCAGCGGGGCCATCACCGCCACCGTAAGAATAATGATGCCTAAGGTAATGCCCTGTTTTTCTACGTAGGGGAAGAACTGTGCCAGCGGGGTAATTTTAATCGCCAGCAGCACCAGAATTGAAATCGTGACCGCGTTGTTGTGAACGAAATAACTCAGTACGGCAAGGCAAATCAGAATGATGGTCGAGGCGTAAGCAGCCATGGTTTCTCCCTGAAGGTTAATGAGCGCGCTGACTTCAGCCAGCGCAAAAACCGGTTATCGATCAGCAGTCATCGGGGTTAGCACAGCTGCCTTTACCAAGTGACTGCAACATCAGTGCCTGATTGCGCACCAGGCTCAGGCTCTGAGCGCTCAGCGAAACGCTGCCCAGCGTGCCTTGTGAACTGAGCTGGCTGCGGCTCGCCTCAAGCCAGCTGTCGCGGTAGCTCATCCAGACGCGTTGCGCGGCACGCAGTTTGTTTTTAGGTTCGCCGGAGAGGGTTTTCATCAGTTTGTTGTACTGCTTATTCATCTCCTGATCCCAGGCCCGATTGGCCGCAGCGTAGCACTGGTTCATGGCAAGGGTAGTCGAGGCGTCATTGAGGCAGCGATCGGGCGAGGCGTCTGTCGGCAGATCCTCTGCCAGCACCGCTGTGCTGAGGCACAGCAGCATCAGAAGTAATCCTGGTTTCATTCTTTTCTCCGGATAACGGATAAGCGGCGATTAGCTTGATGGATGTTCCCGTGATGATCAAGTTGTTAACACTAATCAGGGTTAAAGTTTCGCGCCGTTACTGCCGATACTTCATCCGTTTTAGGGCCGCTGGAAAATTTGCCTTTTCACATACACGGAAACTATCTGGATGAAACAGTTATCACTTCGCACGGGGTTGCTGGCATTGCTGGCATTTATGACACTGCTGCTGTTGGCGGTGAGTTTTATGGGTATCGTGGCAATTAACAAAGGGAATCGCTCGCTGGATGTGATCAACCGCATTCAGGGGATCGAGCTGAACAGTCTTTACCAGAGCAATGCCGATCTGATGCGGGCCCGCGCTAACGCCGCGCTGGCGGTGCGTAAAATTGAAATTGGTTTGCTGGAAGAGGGGGCGGCAGTAACAAAACTATCGCAGGCGGATGTGGTCTCATCACAGCAAAGCCTGAAGCGTTTTGTGGACGCCGGAACGGTGACGGCGCACGGCAAAAAGCTGGCCGATGCGGTTTCGGCCAGTTACAAAGCCTATCTCGACCAGGGCATCAAACCGATGATGAACGCCCTGGATAAGCAATATACCGACGAGTATTACCAATTGCTGGAAGGCAACCTGGCGACGCTGGCAGCCAGCTACAACAAGGCCGTCACGGACTTCAGCCAGCTGGCCGATCAGATCACCCAGGCCCAGCTGGCGCAGGCGGCCTACAACGAAACCAAAATGAAAATCCTGATCGCCGTGGCGGTGGTATTAACACTGCTGCTGCTGGTGCTCGCCTGGCAACTGCTGCGCCGGATGCTGCTGCAGCCGCTGAACCTGGCCATTCTCCATCTTGAGCAGGTCGCGGCGGGCGACCTCTCGCAGGCGCTGCCACCGTCGGGCAACAATGAGCTGGGGCGGCTTAATCATGCGCTCGCCGGGATGCAGCAGTCGTTGCGTACCTCGGTGAGTCAGGTGCGCGAAGCGAGTATGCAGATCGACATCGGCAGCCGTGAACTGGCCGCGGGCAACGTCAATCTGTCGCAGCGTACCGAAGAGTCCGCCGCCTCGCTGGAGCAGACTGCCGCCAGCATGGAGCAGCTCACGGCAACCGTGCGGCTTAACGCCAGCAATGCCCAGCAGGCGCACCAGCTGGCTAACGCGGTCTCTGATACTGCCGATCGCGGCGCGGAGGTGGTCTGCTATGTGATGGAAAAAATGCATGAGATTACCGACAGTGCCAATCGTATCGGCGACATTCTTGGCGTGATTGATGGTATCGCCTTCCAGACCAACATTCTGGCGCTCAACGCCGCCGTTGAAGCGGCGCGCGCAGGCGAACAGGGCCGTGGCTTTGCGGTAGTGGCAAATGAAGTGCGCACGCTGGCACAGCGCAGCGCTAACGCGGCCAAAGAGATCCGTACGCTGATTAGTGATTCACAGTCGAGGGTGAAAGAGGGCAGCGAGATGGCGACGCGGGCCGGGGAAACCATGGATGAGATTTCTGGTGAGGTCATGCGCGTAACGGCACTGATGAAAGAGATCTCGATGGCCTCCGACGAACAGAGCCGTGGCATTGAGCAGGTTAATCTGGCGGTCACACAGATGGATGCGGCGGCGCAGCAGAACGCGGCGCTGGTGGAGCAGGCAACCGCCGCGACCCAATCGCTGGAAGCGCAGTCCGATCAGCTTCAGGCAACCATGGCGCAGTTCAGGTTGCAGACGGCGTAAAAACAGCAAGGGCGCGAAAATCGCGCCCTTACTTTTTATATGACTTTTTATACCACTGCCGGATTAACCCTGACGGCAATCCGGGAACTCGGCCAGGAAACGCTCAACGTCGTTCACCATCGCCTCGTTACCGCAGTAGAACGGACAGCGCTGGTGCAGCGTGACCGGTGGAATATCCAGAATACGCTTCTGACCGTCGCTGGCTTTACCGCCCGCCTGCTCTGCCAGGAACGCCATCGGGTTGCACTCATATAGCAGACGCAGCTTACCCTGAGGATGGCTGGCGGTGCTTGGGTAGAGGTAGATGCCGCCTTTCAGCAGGTTACGATGGAAATCCGCGACCAGCGATCCGATGTAACGTGAGGTATAAGGACGGTGCGTTGGCAGATCCTCTTCCTGACAGAACTTCAGATATTTCTTCACACCCTGCGGGAAACGAATGTAGTTACCTTCGTTAATGGAGTAGGTGTAACCCGTTGGTGGATAGGTCATACGTTCGTGACTGAGGCAGAACACACCCAGAGACGGATCGTAAGTAAACGCATGCACGCCTGCACCGGTGGTATAAACCATCATGGTGGAGGAGCCGTAAACCACGTAACCGGCAGCGACCTGCTTGTTGCCTGGCTGCATGAAGTCCGCTTCAACAACTGGCGTACCCGGTTCGCTGACGCGGCGGTAGATAGAGAAAATGGTGCCGACGGAAACGTTAACGTCAATGTTAGAAGAACCATCCAGTGGATCCATTAACACCACGTACTTACCGTTTTCTTCACCTTCAAAGATCACAAACTCGTCTTCTTCCTCAGAAGCGATACCGGCGACGATGCCGCGTGCTTTCAGTGCTGCCTTCAGTTTCTCGTTGGCAAACAGATCAAGTTTCATCTGCTGCTCACCCTGAATATTCTCGACGCCGCTGGCACCCAGAATATCCACTAAACCGGCTTTGTTGATATCGCGGTGGATGATTTTGGCACCCAGCTTAATAGCGGAAATCAGCGCTGTCAGTTCACCTGTAGCGTGCGGAAAGTCATGCTGCTTCTCGACGATAAATTCGCCCAACGTTTTCATAACACATTCCCTGAATCTTCGATGGAGTGGCAGCACGCGTAACAGTCTGCCAACGGATGCGTACGCAGTTTAGCCGATTGAACTTCAAAAACCATAGTCCTAATCCGTTTCTTCCATCTGCGAGCGGCGTTACACTGTGCGCCGAACTTTTGAGTAATGGATCACGTAATGCGCATTCACATCCTCGGGATTTGTGGCACTTTTATGGGCGGTCTGGCGATGCTGGCCCGTTCACTTGGTCATCAGGTGACCGGGTCAGACGCCAACGTTTACCCACCTATGAGTACTCTGCTTGAACAGCAAGGTATTGAATTAACAGAAGGTTATGACGCCAGTCAGCTTGACCCGGTGCCTGACTTAGTGATTATCGGCAACGCGATGACGCGGGGTAATCCTTGCGTGGAAGCGGTGCTGGAACGCAACATTCCTTACCTCTCTGGCCCGCAGTGGCTGCACGATTTCGTGCTGCGCGATCGCTGGGTGCTGGCGGTCGCGGGAACCCACGGCAAAACCACCACAGCCGGCATGGCAGCGTGGATTCTTGAGGCCTGCGGCCTTGAGCCAGGCTTTATTATTGGTGGTGTGCCCGGAAACTTCGATGTCTCGGCAAAATTAGGAAAAAGTCCATTCTTCGTGATTGAGGCGGATGAGTACGACTGCGCATTTTTCGATAAGCGTTCCAAGTTTGTCCACTACTGCCCACGTACGCTGATCCTCAATAATCTTGAGTTTGATCACGCCGATATCTTTGACGATCTGCGGGCGATCCAGAAGCAGTTCCACCATCTGGTGCGGATCGTACCGGGCCAGGGAAAGATCCTGCTGCCGGAACATGATCCTAACCTCAAACAGGTGATGGCGATGGGCTGCTGGAGCGAGCAGGAGAACGTGGGCGAGCACGGGCGCTGGCAGGCGAAGAAGCTCACCAACGATGCGTCTCACTGGGAAATCTGGCTCGACGGCGAAAAAGTCGGGGAAGTGAACTGGGCGCTGGTGGGTGAACACAATATGCACAACGGGCTGATGGCGATTGCTGCCGCGCGCCATGTGGGTGTGAAGCCGGAAGATGCAGGCCAGGCGCTGAACAGCTTTATCAATGCGCGTCGACGGCTGGAGCTGCGCGGCGAAGTGAACAGCATCAAAGTCTATGATGACTTCGCTCACCATCCGACCGCGATTCTGGCGACGCTGGCTGCCCTGCGCAGCAAAGTTGGCGGCAGAGCGCGTATCCTGGCTGTGCTGGAGCCACGCTCTAATACCATGAAGATGGGCGTCAGCAAGAACGATCTGGCACCGTCGCTGGCGCGTGCTGATGAGGTCTTTCTGTTCCAGCCGCACCATATTCCGTGGCAGGTATCTGATGTCGCAGAAGCGTGCATTCCGCCTGCACACTGGAGCGCGGATATCGATACCCTGGTGGAAATGGTGGCCAAAGCCGCGCAGCCAGGCGACACGATTCTGGTCATGAGCAACGGCGGGTTTGGTGGTATCCACCAGAAGCTGCTGGACAGGCTGGCATAATGTCACAGGCGCCCGTTTCGGGCGCTTTTTTTAAAAGCATTATCCCCGGAAATATTATTCCCTCAATAAATCCCGCATATTTTTGAATTCGATCTGCTCACTCTTCCTGCCGTTGCCATGTTTTTCTTATTAGTGTCTGAAACAGAAAGGCCGCTCTCGCCGGTTATTTCTAGCATCATCCCTGTAGTGACTGAGGGATAATAATTAACGCGTTAAAGTTAAAGGAATAAATAACAGGTTCTCTTTATGCGCGATCTTATATTGATGAGGGTTTTAAATATAAGTTAACTCTGGGTTAAACGAATGAGTTCGGATAATTCATTGCTCTGATTACCACTAATAAGGATGTTCATATGGGAAATAATAATTCATTGTCGTTTTTTCTGGGCGCCGCGTTGTTATGCAGTTCTGCTGCGGCGCTGGCCACGGCCACCGTTGATTACCGGCATGAGTACCGCCTTCGCGACCGCACGCACTACGACAAGCTGGGTCTGAGCACCACGCTGCCGGACAATATGTTTCTCGGGGTCGAAACCAAATTCAAAACCGGCGGCGCCGATCCAAAAGACAAATATTATAACGACACCGTGTTAAACGTAGTGGAGGTGACCTTTCTGAAGTCGTATTACTGGGGAAACTGGACAGTGTCGCCTTTTATTCAGCCAGAATTTAACTCCTCGCGCACTGAATGGAAATTTGGTGTGGCACCCTGGTATAAATTTAATGATCGCTGGTCTCTCGGTGGCCTTTATCGTCTTGAGCTGACCGATTATGCGCATGACGATCAATGCCGCACCGGCGGTATTGATTATTGCGATACTGACCGGCATCGCACTGCCAACCGTTTTGATCTCTATCTGCGAAATAAAAGCGATCGGCTGACCACCACCTATAAGCTGGTGTATAAACACGCGGATGCGAAACTCTTTGCCAATAAACATGACGATTACGAACAGGAGTTACAGTTCGATTATGCGCTTGGCAACGATCGCGTCTGGGTGCCTTACGTCACCTTTGGTGATATCGGACGTTCTGCGACATCGAGCGAACGCCAGCTGCGGCTGCGCACCGGTATTCTCTATATCTATCGATGAATGCGCTGCCGGGAGGCGGGCGAGGCTGCCCGCCATGGCGTTACTTCGCTTCGGCCAGTTCGCGCAGATACTGGAAAATCTGACGGGCAGACTTCGGCGGCTTGCTGCCCGCTTTCTCTTTCTGCGCGTTACGGATCATGCTGCGTAACTGCTGACGATCGGCATCGGGATAAAGCGCAATCACGTCGCCCATCGCTTCATCACCCTGTTCAATCAGACGATCGCGCAGCATTTCCAGTTTATGGAACAGCGCAACCTGCTGGTTATGGCGATTATTGAGCTTATCCAGTGCAACGCGGATCGGCTCCACATCAATACTGCGCAGCAGTTTACCGATCAGCTGCAACTGACGGCGGCGACCCTCTTTCTTGATGCGCTGTGCCAGTTCAACTTCGGTACGCAGGCGCTCATCCAGCGGGATTTTATCCAGCGAGTTTTTACCCAGATCAACCAGTTCGGCACCCAGGCGCTTTAACTCTTCTGCATCGCGTTTAATTTCACTCTTACTGACCCAGATAATCTCTTCATCTTCTTCTTCGTCATTATCTGGCACATCGTCGAGCCACTCATCGGGCTGTTTGGTCATTTCCGGGCTCCCAAAAAAAAGAGGCTAATCCTACCAGTTTATCGGGTGACTGCGAAATTGTTCTCTGACTCTGATAGACTCAAATCATTCACACATAAGATTAGACGGCAGGTCGATGAACGTATCTACTCAGGTTGCAGAACAGCGAAAAGTACTGGAGCAGGCCATTGCGCAGGCACTTGAACTGGCTAAAGCAAGCACTGACAGCGCGGAAGTGGCAGTCAGTAAAACCACCGGCATCGGGGTCAGCACCCGCTATGGCGAAGTGGAAAACGTCGAATTCAACAGCGACGGTGCGCTGGGCATCACCGTCTATCATCAGAATCGTAAAGGCAGCGCCTCATCGACCGACCTCAGCCCGGACGCGATCAAACGCACCGTGCAGGCGGCGATTGATATTGCGCGCTATACCTCGCCCGATCCCTTTGCCGGTCCGGCCGACGCAGAGCTGCTGGCCTATGATGCGCCAGACCTGGATCTCTACCATCCTTGGGAGATTGATGCTGACCGCGCCATTGAACTGGCTGCGCAGGCGGAACAGGCATCACTGCGCGCCGACAAGCGTATTACCAACACTGAAGGTGGCAGCTTCAACAGCCACGTCGGCATCAAAGTCTTTGGCAACAGCCACGGTATGTTACAGAGCTACTGCTCAAGCCGTCACTCGCTCTCCAGCAGCGTGATTGCCGAGCAGGATGGTAATATGGAGCGCGACTACGCCTACACCATTGGGCGCGCGTTTGAAGATTTGAAGAGCCCGGAGTGGGTCGGTGCAGAGTGCGCGCGCCGCACGCTCTCCCGTCTGGCACCGCGTAAACTTCCGACCATGAAAGCCCCGGTGATTTTCGCCTCAGAAGTGGCAACCGGCTTATTTGGTCATCTGGTTGGCGCGATCAGCGGCGGCAACGTTTACCGTAAATCGACCTTCCTGCTGGATTCTATGGGTCAGCAGATCCTGCCGGAGTGGCTCACCATAAATGAACAGCCGCATCTGCTGAAAGGGCTCGCCTCCACGCCATTCGACAGCGAAGGGGTGCGTACCCAGGCGCGCGACATCATCAAAGATGGCGTGCTGCAGACCTGGCTGTTAACCAGCTACTCAGCCCGCAAACTGGGCCTGACCAGCACCGGTCACGCTGGCGGCATTCATAACTGGCGCATTGCGGGCCAGGGCCACAGCTTTGACGACCTGCTGAAGCAGATGGGCACCGGGTTAGTGGTGACCGAACTGATGGGACAGGGCGTCAGCGCCATTACCGGTGATTACTCACGCGGTGCGGCCGGGTTCTGGGTCGAGAATGGCGTTATTCAGTACCCGGTCAGCGAAGTGACTATCGCCGGAAATCTCAAAGAGATGTGGCGCAATATGGTGACCATCGGTGACGATATTGAAACCCGCAGCAATATCCAGTGCGGTTCAGTGTTACTGCCTGAGATGAAGATAGCGGGACAATAAAGATGGATTCCTGAAGCAGCCGGTTGGCTGCTTTTTTTCATCACAATAAAAAGGAAGTAATGATGCGTAAGCATGTGATTGCAATGTTGTCGGCTTCTCTGTTGTTCTCCAGCGTCAGTCTCTATGCGGCGGATCTGGAGCAGGATATGGATACACTGAATGCGAACCTGAAAATCGTCAAAAAAAGTGACAATGCCCAGGAGATGCAGCAGGCGTTAACCAAAATGCGTGCCGCAGCGCAGGATGCGCGACAGGGCACGCCGGATAAGCTGGAAGGCCAGCCGGCTGACAGCCCACAGGTGAAAGATTTCCATGCCGGTATCGACTCACTGATCGCGCAGATCGATGTGGTCAGCGCGCTGGCGAAAGCCAACAATGTGGACGGGGCGAAACGCGAAGCAGCGAAGTTCGACGACATCCGCAATACCAACCATAAGAAATTCCGTTAATCAGATCGCCGGCCAGCCAGGCCGGCGGTTTTTTACCATCACTTCTGCTTATTACCGCACCCTGAACCCCCGCGCGTCCGGCTTGTCGCCGCACAACATCACCGCTTTTCTCGGTTAAATCCATCAAATTATGCATTCTGCGACGCGTGTCGCACTAAGCATGCAGCCTGCGATCTGACGCACAACCTTCACTTCAATTTCCACTTGCTGCTGGAAATGTTGCCTCTCCACAGCCGGGGCGATGACCGCTAATTTGTTTTTAACGCGAATTATCCGGTTTAACAGGAGTAGCAAGGTGAGTAATAACTGCGTCCCGGTGTATGAAGCGGCACCTGAGAAAGTGCAACAGCTGGCTGACAGCGTGATGACGCAGATTGCTGCGATCTATCAGCAGCAGGGTATTCAGCCCAATGCGGTTCAGCAGCAGATGCTGCAATCGCATGTCGGTGCCATGGCGTCACGCTCGCTGAGCGGTGAGCCGCTGCCGGAAGTGGAAGCGGAGCTGTTTGAGGATATTCCGCCGGAAACGTTAGCGCTGGCGCAGCAGGTCGTCGATCTGTTTGGCAATCTGCCCCGCGAAGAGGCCTGGCTGCTGTCAGTGCATATTGAAGTCGCGCGATCAAACAACCAGAGAGGAACATAAGATGGTAACAGTAGTGATTGGCGATCGTTTAGGTAAAGGACAGAAAGTGGCGGCGGGCATCGAAAAAGCGGGTGGCCGTGCCGTCGTGGTGCCAGGTGTCGCCGCTGACATGAAACTGGGTGACGTGATGAAGGCGGAAAACGCCGATTTCGGCATCTCTTTCTGCGGCAGCGGCGGCGCCGGTGCTATCACCGCTCAGAACAAATATGGCTACAAAGCAAAGCATGGCATGCGTTCTGTCGACGAAGGCGTCACCGCCATTAATGAAGGTGCCACGGTGCTGGGCTTCGGCTTTATGGATAAAGAAGAGTTAGGTGAGCGGCTGGTGCAGGCCTGGAACAAGAAGCACGGCAGCTGATTATGAAAGAACAATACGTTACCCAGGTGACGGTCGAGGGCAAAGGCGACACCAAAGCGAAAGCCTTTGCCGATGCCCTGAGTCGTGTGCAGAACCAGGTTCTGCGCGCGACGCAAAAAATTCTGCTGCGCATTGAACCTCAGGATGTCCGGGTGCTGCGCGCGCAGGAGAGCGTCAAAACCGAGAAGTTTCTCTTCTTCTTTCTGGCGCGCCAACGGCGGAGCTTCAGCGTCACGCTGGAGATCACCGTCAGCGTCACCGTTTTCGACACCGAACAGGTGGCGTTCACGGCGGCATCGTAAAACAGAGCCTGTTAACGCCAGCCAGCCGTTTGCCCGATGCTCTGCTGTCGCGACATCGCGATGATCAGGTATGGGCGATGCGGCGGCGTGCGATTGGGCAGGTAAAAACGACAACAAGGTACAACAACATGTTTTTAATCATTTTGTTTAAGTCGTTGATCATTGGCGGGCTGGTAGGGGTCGGCGTCGGTGCGGGTGCGGCGCGCATGTTCCACGCGCCAACCACTCAGGGCATGGGCGCTTTCCGTACGCTGGGCGAGCTGAACTCGTGCGAGGGCGATCCGGCATCCCACTTCTCCTTTGGTCTTGGCTTCTTTTTCAATGCCTGGGCATCGTCTGTCGCAGCCGGTTCATTCACTCAGGATGTGGATCATCGCATCATTCCAAACTGGGGTGCGGCCGCCTTGATGGTGAAGAATCGTAATGTGGCGGAGACGCTGCACGATCCGAAAAAAATGGCCATCGCCTGCGGCATCATCGGCATGATCGTGGTCGCCTTCCTCAACTCCACCGCCTCGGCTGTTCCGGCTGCGCTGCAGGTCACGGCGGTCAAAGTGCTGGTGCCCGCCGCTAACCTGCTGGTGAACACCGTCATGCCGGTGATC
Source organism: Pantoea sp. PvP021 (assembly GCF_054056055.1). Taxonomy (NCBI): domain Bacteria; kingdom Pseudomonadati; phylum Pseudomonadota; class Gammaproteobacteria; order Enterobacterales; family Erwiniaceae; genus Pantoea; species Pantoea sp. PvP021. The sequence goes on from NZ_JBSRXX010000003.1 coordinate 92,686, forward strand.
TTCTGGCTGGCGGCGATCGACGCGGGCAGAAAGTCAGGCTTCTGGGCCACCATTTTTGGCGGTCTGGCGCAGCTGATCATGGGCAACGCCGTGCCGGGACTGGTGCTGGGTATCCTGATCGGTAAAGGCGTGGAAGAGAGCGGCTGGAACCGGGTCACCAAAGTCATGATGACCGCCATCGTGCTGCTGTTTGTGCTGAGCGGCTTCTTCCGTGGTTTCGATATGAAGCTGCTGCAGTCCTTCCAGCTCGGCATTCCCGGCTGGCTCGACATGATCCACAACTCAGTCAGCGGCAAATAAGAGGCGATGCGATGAACGAAAATAAAGGCTTCTGGTACGCCGACTGGTCTTTCCCGATCTTTGTTGGCCTGCTCTCTTCTGGCGTCTTTGCCGGGACACACATGTATTACCTCTATGGCATCGGCGCGTTCAATGAAGTGGCGTTTGTGTCGATGCTGCGCGCAGGCATGGAGACCGGCGTCTACGGCGCGGTCGCCGCCTTTGGTGCCAGCTTCCTGTTCGCCCGTATCATCGAAGGCTCGCTGGTGGGCATTCTGGATATCGGCGGGGCGATTCAGACCGGCGTCGGGCTGGGCGTTCCGGCACTGCTGCTGGGTGCGGGCATTGTCTTCCCGGTGGCGAACTTCGCTGCCTCGCTGGCGACGGGCCTGGTGATTGGTGTGGCGATTGGCTACCTGATTATTCTGGCGCGTAAATTCACCATCAATCAGAGCGACTCAACCTACGGCGCAGACGTGATGATGGGTGCGGGTAATGCCTCGGGGCGCTTTCTGGGGCCGCTGATCATCCTGTCAGCCATGGCGGCATCCATTCCGATTGGCCTGGGTTCGCTGCTGGGCGCGCTGCTCTTCTATCTCTGGAACAAGCCCATTACCGGCGGCGCCATCCTCGGCGCGATGATCCTCGGGGCACTGTTTCCGATTGCTCTCTGATCTCACCGGCAGCCCGGCAGCGGGCTGCCGTTAAGGAGAAACCATGTACGACTTGATTATTCGCGGTGCGCGTCTCAGCGATGAGCAGGTGGTCGACATTGCGCTGCAGGATGGCCGTATCGCCGCCATAGGCAAGGTGCAGGGTAACGCGCAGCACGAGCGCGATCTGGCTGGCCGTTACTACCTCAGCGCAGGCTGGATCGACTCCCACGTTCACTGCTATCCCAAATCACCAATTTATCATGATGAAGCGGATGCGATTGGCGTAGCGCATGGCGTCACCACGGTTGTCGATGCGGGCAGCACCGGCGCAGAGCACATTGATGACTTTTACCGGCTGACACGCGCGGCACAGACCCAGGTTTATGCGCTGATCAATATCGCCCGCACCGGCATCGTCACCCAGAATGAGCTGGCTGACATGACGCAGATAGATGGCGAGGCGGTGCAGCAGGCGGTGGCGCGGCTGCCCGATTTTATTGTCGGCCTCAAGGCGCGCATCAGCAGCAGCGTGGTGGGCGAGAATGGTGTGCAGCCGCTGATCAAAGCGAAGGCGATCCAGCAGGAAACCGGCGGGCTGCCGCTGATGGTTCACATTGGCAATAATCCGCCCAATCTCGACCAGATTGCGGATCTGCTCACCACGGGCGATATCATCACGCACTGCTTTAACGGCAAACCCAACCGTATCCTGACGCCGCAGGGCGAACTCAAAGCGGCCGTAAAACAGGCTATCGCGCGTGGCGTCAAACTCGATGTCGGCCACGGCAGTGCCAGCTTCAGCTTTGAAGTCGCCCGCGCGGCGATTGCGCAGGGCATTCTGCCCGACACCATCAGCTCTGACATTTACTGCCGCAATCGTCTGGCCGGACCGGTTCACAACCTGGCGCATGTGATGTCGAAATTTTTCAGTGTCGGTATGACCCTGCCGCAGGTGATTGACTGCGTAACGGTCAATGCGGCGGCAGGACTGCGCCTGCAGCGCAAAGGCCAGCTGAAAGTGGGCTACGACGCCGATCTGACAGTGTTTAGCGTCAAAGAGGAAACCCGGCCATTCATCGATTCAGAAGGTGAACAGGTCGCAGGTGAGAAGCATCTGGTCCCGCTAGCGGCCGTCGTTGCTGGTACGTGGATCGCGACTGAAGAAGGAAAAGCGCATGACCTCGGTATATGAAAAGTATGGCCTGAAGCCGGTGATTAACGCCTCTGGCCGTATGACGATCCTCGGCGTCTCTACGCCGTCGAGTGAGGTGATCGATACGGTGAAATATGGCCTCGATCACTACTTCGAAATGAAAGATCTGGTGGACAAGACCGGTGCTTATATCGCCGGTCTGCTGAAGGTGGAGAACGCGCTGGTGGTCTCCTGCGCCTCGGCCGGTATCGCCCAGAGCGTGGCGGCGGTGATTGTGAAAGACAACGACTGGCTGGTGGATAACCTGCATGCCGCGCCGCTGACTGTCCCGCACCAGATTGTGGTGCCGAAAGGGCACAACGTGAACTATGGCGCACCGGTCGGCAGCATGGTGGCACTGGGTGGCGGACAACTGGTGGAAGCGGGTTACAGCAACGAGTGCTCACCCGCCCAACTGGCGGTGGCGATCACCCCACAGACCGCGGCGATCCTCTATGTAAAATCGCACCACTGTGTGCAGAAGAGCCATCTCGATGTGGCGCAGGCCGCAGCCGTTGCGCGCCAGCATGGCGTCCCGCTGATCGTCGATGCGGCAGCGGAAGAGGATCTGCAATGCTACTACCAGGCGGGTGCCGATCTGGTGATCTACAGCGGAGCAAAAGCGATTGAAGGGCCGACCAGCGGACTGGTGATTGGCCGACACCACTACGTTGAGTGGGTCAAACGCCAGACCAACGGCATTGGCCGCGCGATGAAAGTGGGCAAAGAGGGGATCCTGGGGCTGACCCAGGCGATTGAAAACTATCTGACGCAGCCAAAAATCAGCGGCGCGCAGATGGCAGAAAAAATGACGCCGTTTATTGAACAGCTCAACAGTCTGAATGGCGTGACGGCCCGGGTAGTGTGGGACGCAGCCGGACGCGACATCGCCCGGGCTGAGATCAAGTTCGACGAAGCCGCGATCCAGCAGCGCACCGGCGATCTGGTGCAGGCGCTGAAAAACGGCGATGTGGCGATCTACTTCCGTGGCTACAAAGCCAACGAAGGGATCATTGAGGCGGACGTGCGCAGCGTCAGCGCCGATCAACTGCACACTATTTTCACCCGCATTCAGGCACTGTTAAACGGAGAGAAAAACGCATGACGCTGACCCCCAATTTCTATCAGGATCGTCTCTGCCTTAACGTACTGGCGGGATCGAAAGAGAATGCACGCGCTATCTGGCAGGCGGCAGAAGGGCATGTGCTGGTCGGCGTACTGTCGAAAAACTACGCCAGCAATGAAGCCGCTATCGCCGATATGCGCGAGTATGCCGCGCTGATCGATAATGCGCTCTCGATTGGTCTGGGTGCGGGCGATCCCAACCAGTCACAGATGGTGAGTGAGATCGCGGCAGTGCTGCAACCGCAGCATGTGAATCAGGTCTTTACCGGCGTCGCCACCAGCCGTGCGCTGCTGGGGCAGTCGCAGACGATAGTGAACGGGCTGATCTCGCCCACCGGCACGCCAGGTCAGGTGAAAATCTCCACCGGACCGCGCAGCTCAAAACAGCGTGACGGGATCGTGCCCGTCGAAACGGCGATCGCGATGCTGCAGGATATGGGCGGCAGCTCGGTAAAATATTTCCCGATGGGCGGTCTGCAGGCGGTGGATGAGTATCGCGCTGTGGCGGAAGCCTGTGCAAAACAGGATTTCTGGCTGGAGCCAACCGGCGGTATCGATCTGGAAAATTTCGGTGAGATCGTGCGCATTGCGCTGGAGTCGGGCGTCAGCAAAGTGATCCCGCACGTCTACAGTTCGATCATCGACAAAGCCAGCGGAGAGACCCGCGTTGAAGATGTGAAGCAGTTGCTGGCCATCTGTAAAACGCTGCTGGCTTAGAGATCAACACGATCTGCCTGCAACAGGCAGATCGCGCAACATGGACGTTGCGAGACGATCTCCGTAGGCTGATGTTCCCTATTTCTGTCTGCAAACAGGTAACGCTTGTGAGATTTCCCAATCAGCGCCTTGCGCAACTGTTCGATGCCATGCAAAACGAAACGCTGCCTCAGGATGAGCTGGCGCGGCGTTTCGCCGTCTCGACACGCACCGTGCGTACCGATATCACGGCGCTGAATGCGCTGCTGGCAGAACATGGCGCGCAGTTTGTCCTCAATCGCGGCGCGGGCTATCAGCTGAAGATTGAGGATGCTCAGCGCTTTCAGCATCTGCAACAGCATACCGCGTCGCCGCTGCGGGTACCGCGCACCTCGCCGGATCGGGTTCGCTACCTGCTGACCCGCTTTCTTACCGCCGCTTATTCCCTGAAACTTGAAGAGCTGGCAGAGGAGTGGTTTGTCAGCCGCGCGACCCTGCAGAATGATATGGCGGAGGTGCGCGAATGGCTGGGGCGCTATCACCTCACCATTGAGAGCAAGCCCCACTACGGCATGAAGCTGTTTGGCAGCGAAGTGGCAATTCGTACCTGCCTGACCGACCTGTTATGGCAAATTGATCAGGCGCAGCCCGAGAGCCCGCTGCTCACTATCGAAGCGCTGAACAGCGGCATGCTGGAGACGCTGCGCCCGCTGCTGCAAAGCTGTTTTGCTCAGCACAACATTCGGCTCAGCGATGAGGGTGAACGCTATCTGCGGCTTTACTGCGCCGTGGCGGTGCGGCGCATCAGTGAAGGCTATCCGCTTAACGATCCGGGTGCAGAGGAGATTGGTGATGAGGTGCGTGAAGCGGCCCATCACCTGATTAATCTGATGCGCCCGCTGGTCAGCAAACCGATTTCACCGGCGGAAGAGAACTGGCTGCGGGTCAATATCGCCGCGCGACGCATTCAGGCGATTGCTCCCAGCGCCATCAATGCTGATGACGCCGACGCGCTGGTGGATTATCTGCTTAGCTTTATCAACACCCATTACAACTTCAATCTGCAAAACGATCAGCAGCTGCGTGCTGACCTGCTCACCCACATCAAAACCATGATTACACGGGTGCGCTATCAGATTCATATTCCCAACCCGCTGCTCAGCAACATCAAACAGCACTATCCCATGGCCTATGATGTCACCTTAGCGGCGGTGACCAGCTGGGGGAAATATACCCCTTACGTCATCACCGAGAATGAGATTGGCTTTCTGGTATTGCATATCGGTGTCGGGCTGGAGCGCCACTATGACGTCGGTTATCAGCGTCATCCGCAGGTGCTGCTGGTCTGCGACAGCGGTAACTCTACGCTGCGAATGATTGAGGCGATGCTGCTGCGCAAATATCCGCAGTTGCAGGTCACGGCCCGCCTGTCCCAGCGCGAGTATGAGGCGCGCAGCCGCATCGACGAAGATTTTGTTATCTCTACCATCCGGCTCAGCGAAAAAGAGAAACCGGTGGTGGTGATGTCGCCGTTTCCCACCGGTTTTCAGCTGGAACAGATTGGCAAGCTGGTGCTGGTGGACCGTACCCGGCCCTATATGCTGGCGAAATTTTTTGATGCTCAGCACTTTCATATCGTCGACAGGCCGATGACCCAGTCTGAACTGTTTCGCCAGCTGTGCGATCAACTGGAGGCGGAGGGATTTGTGGATGCGGCGTTCTATCCGTCGGTTGAAGAGCGCGAAGCGATTGTCAGCACCATGCTCGGCGAAGGCATTGCGCTGCCGCACTCGCTGGGGCTGCTGGCAAAGAAAACCGTGGTTTACACCGTGCTGGCGCCGCACGGCATCGCCTGGGGAGACGATACCGCCTATGTCATTTTCCTGCTGGCGATCAGCAAAAGTGAATATGAAGAGGCGATGGCGATATACGATCTGTTTGTGACGTTCCTGCGTGAAAGGGCGATGACCCGCCTGCGGGACAGCACCGATTTCACCCGCTTCAGGGCAGTGGCGATGGATTGCCTGAGCCGCTCCTGGCCCTCGCCCTGAATCGGCGCTTTAGTTTTTCTTCGCCAGCAGGCGCGGGATCTCACGCAGGCACCAGGATTTGGCTTCGCCCATGCTGTCACGCCGCCACGCCATAATAATATCGACCTCGCGGGTATATTCCGGACTCACCACCCGCAGACGGCCTTCCGCAATATCCTGCTCCACCAGCGAATAGGGCATGGTCGCCACGCCCAGGCCAGCCAGCAGCGCACGGCGCTTATCGTCCATGCTGCTCACGGTCAGGCGCTGCTGCTTATCCAGTAACTGCACGGTCAGCACCGGACGCTCACGCGCGGTATCTGCGACCGCAATGCCACGGTATTTCACCCGCGTCACTTCAGACTGAGGTTCTGGCTCGTTATGAATCGGGTGGTCAGCACTGGCGACATAGACGCTCATCATGGTGTAGAGCTTGCGGGTATTGATCTCGGTGGAGGCGCGGAAGTGCATATCGGGAGCGATCACGATATCGGCCCGGCCCTGTTCCAGCCGTTCCCACGCGCCCGCCAGCACTTCCGTCACCAGCGAAAATTGCGTATTGGCCTTGTCTGCCAGCCGCGTCACCAGCGGAAACAGCGCATCAACAGGTACCAGTGCTTCGGTGACGATGGTCAGATGGGTTTCCCAGCCACGTGCCAGCGCTTCCGCATCGGTGGTAAGCTTATCGGCTGCTTCCAGCAGCACCCGGCCACGCTCCAGCAGCATGCGTCCCACGTTAGTAAATTTGGTACGGTGACCGGAACGGTCAAACAGCACCACATCCAGTTCCTCTTCCAGCTTTTGCATGGTGTAGCTGAGGGCGGAAGGAACGCGCCCCAGTTCATCCGCCGCCGCGGCAAAACTGCCACGCCGATCAATCGCATCCATTACGCGTAAAGATTCAAGGGTTAACGCACGCTCTTTAGCCATCCCGGTTCTCTGTCAGGAAATTTGAACATGCCCGGCAGATTAACTGGCTAACAATCCGGCGTCCAGACTTTTACCATGGGAGCATATAGTCCGTGGCCGATCCTCGTCACCGGATGCTGGAGGTAAACAATGATAACGACACGCAGTGCGTCCGCATGTGGTCAGGCCGATTTCGGCTGGTTACAGGCGCGCTACAGTTTCTCTTTTGGCCACTATTTTGATCCCAAACTGATGGGGTACGCGTCGCTGCGCGTACTGAACCAGGAAGTGCTGGCGCCGGGTGCCGCTTTTCAGCCGCGCACCTATCCACAGGTTGATGTCCTGAACATCGTGCTGCAGGGTGAAGCTGAATACCGCGACAGCGAAGGCAACACCATCAGCGTGCGGGAAGGGGAGGCGCTGCTGCTCTCTGCCCAGCCGGGTGTGAGTTACACCGAAATGAACCTGAGCAAAGATCGACCGCTGACACGCATGCAGCTCTGGCTGGCCGCCTGTCCGGAGCGAGAAAATCCGCGGATGCAGAAAATCGCCCTGACGGATGGCCGGTTGTCCCAGCTGATCGCCTCGCCGGATGGCATGGACGACAGTCTGCAACTGCGTCAGCAGGTGTGGATTCATCAGGTCGAGCTGGCACCAGGCGAAAAGCATTCGCTGCGGTTACAGGGGCCGCGTGCCTATCTGCAGTCGATTCACGGTTCGCTGGAAGCGATGTCCGGCACGGATCATCAGGAGAAGCTGGGCTGTGGCGATGGTGCCTTTTTGCAGGAAGAGAAGCTGTTGCAACTGACGGCGAAAACCGCGACCCGCGCACTGGTCATCGACATTCCCGTCTGAACATCGGGCAATAAAAAAGGCGGCCATGGCCGCCTTTTTTGCGTTTTGCGTACTACTTCAGCATGGTGAAGGCCGTGGTGACGTGCTTCACGCCACTGACGCGGCTGGCGACATCAGCCGCTGCCTGCGCTTCCTGCGGTGTCACCAGACCCAGCAGGAACACTTCGCCATTCTCCGTCGTCACCTTCACGTTGGAGGATTTCACCTGATCGCTGCCCAGCAGCTGCGATCGGATTTTGGTGGTAATCCAGGTGTCTGACGACGTGGTGCCCAGCGTCACTTTCTGGCCGATACGAATCTCGTTATAGACCTCGGTTGCGCCATCAACGCCCATGGTGATCTGTTTGGCACGACCGGCGATCTCCTGCGAAGGCGCCTGACCGGTCAGCAACACTTTGCCCTGATAGGCCGTGGCGATAATGCGGGCATCGGTTTTAATCTGCTGATCTTTAGCCAGCGCGTTAGTGACGCGTAGCTCCAGCGTGCTGTCATCAACCTGCGTACCCACCGAGCGTGGATCGGTGGCCGTTTTAGTGGCAACTGCTGCGCCACCCGCCACAACCGCAACGCAGCCCTGCAGCAGCATGGCGGTTAACAGAATAGCTATAGCATTCAATGCTTTCATTCGTGCTCCTTCGGTCATTCCTGATGGGGAAAGAGAGTGTTATCGATCAGATCGCATAAGCAATTAACGGTGAGCATATGCATCTCCTGAATACGGGCGCTGCGGTGCGACGGAATGCGGATCTCCACATCCTGCGGACCCAGCAGTCCGGCGAGCTCTCCGCCATCATACCCGGTAAGCGCAACGATAGTCATATCGCGTGTTACCGCCGCTTCCACGGCCTTAACGATGTCACGGGTGTTGCCACGGGTTGAGATAGCCAGTAACACATCGCCTGCGTGTCCCAGAGCGCGCACCTGCTTGGCATAGATTTCATCGTGCAGGCGGTCATTACCAATCGCGGTCAGCATCACGTTGTCGGCGCTCAACGCCAGCGCCGGTAAGCTTGGGCGTTCGGTCTCGAAACGGTTGATCATGCTGGCGGCGAAGTGCTGTGCATTGGCGGATGAGGCACCGTTGCCACAGCTCAGGATTTTATTGCCATTCAGTAACGACTGCACCAGCGTCATAGCGGCGCGGGAGATGGCATCGGGCAACGCTTCGGCTGCGGCAATCTGAGTTTGAATACTTTCGGTAAAACACGCTTTAATTCTGTCCTGCACACGACCACCTGGTTCTAAACGTCTGCATTAAAGGCATTCGGCAGCCACTCGAGCGCCGTGCCGGTAATGGCGATGATGTCGAAACGGCAATTCACTGTTTCAAAACTGCCGCCGCGTTGCGCCAGCCAGAGAGCAGCAGCGCGCAGCAGCTTTTGTTGTTTATTCCGGGTTACGCTGGCGAGCGCGCCACCATAACGCGCATCGCGTCGGTAGCGAACTTCAACAAACACCCAACAGTGCCCGTCACGCATTATCAGGTCAAGTTCACCATTGCGAAAGTGAACATTACTGGCGACCCATATCAGGCCAGCCTGCTCCAGATAGCGCCGGGCATCTTCTTCATGCCTGGCGCCAGTCTGACGCCGATTTAGTTGGCCGGTGCGATTTCGCCCCGACGATACTGGTTCCATGTCAACTTCCTGTTGATCACACAATCCGTGTCGGCGCTGAGCTTGCCGGTATTGCCGTCCAGCGTAAAGCCAGGTGACTGACGCATCTGGTTAAAGTGATTCGCCAGCGTCCAGGCATCCATTCCCATGGCATAGAGACGCACCAGCGAATAGTCATTATTGAATGACTTTGATGTCTGCTGCATCAGGCCAGGATTGCTGCCGGAGAGCAGCGGAATATCGCTGAACTGCAGGCCATCCATTTCCAGACGGAAGTCCGGGCCGGCACCGGCTTGCGCGCTGCGCGAACTGGCGTAGAGCGAGATATTGCTGCGACTGCCGGTGCGCATGGTGATCATCGGTTTGATCAGCTGCAGTTCGTCCTGCGTTGAAACGATATAGACCGCATCGACACCGCCGCCGCTGCTGGTGCTGACCACATCTGGCGTGTTCTGCTGCGGTGCCGGGATAGTCAGGCCCGCAATCGTAACACCCTGCGGCTCGGCAGGTGCAGCGTTCACTGGCGTACCGGATAAACTGATGCCCGCGCCGCTGTTAATGCCCTGTTTCAGCTCTGAGGTCGAACCAAAGCGCTGCTGCATCACGGTGCTGCCACCCAGCGTCTGCCACTCCTGAGCAAAGGCATTGGTGACGCGATCGCCCAGTCCGCTGCGCGGAACCAGCAACAGCGGCTGGCGTTTGCCCTGATCCCAGATATGGTGCGCCGCATCGCGCGCTTCGTCTTCAGGAGAAAGCGCAAAGTAGCAAATATTCGGATGGTTCTGGATCTTTTCCGGCTCGTTGAGCGCCAGCACATTCAGTGGCGTCTGGCTGTTGGCGACCTTCTCAACGTTGCTCTTCAGCAGCGGACCGACCACGATGGTGGCGCCATCCTGCTGTGCCTGCTGCATCACCTGTTCAATCGGCTGGCTGCTGGTGTCATAGACCTTGATCTGTGCGTTGCTGGCCGGTTCCGCGGCAGCAGGCTGTGATTGAGGCTGTGGCGTCGCGTCGGCAGGCTGTTGCTGCTGCGGCGCGCTGATTGGATCGGTGGAAGAACCAGCAGCGGCAGCGGGTTGGGTGCTGGCGGTTGCATCAGCAGCGGCGGGCTGAGCTGCCGCAGGCTGAGCGACCGGCGCGGAGATGCCATTCTTCGCGTCGTTAAAGCCTTTCTGAATCGCGTTGGCGAACACCTGAGCCTGGCCATTCAGCGGCAGCAGCAGCGCAATAATGCTGGTTGAAGCTTTGGTGTAGTTCTGCATCTGGCTCAGCTGCGTCGGCAGCGTTTTGGCCGCCGGGTTCTGCGGATAGCGGGTCTGCCAGTCTTTGATGCCTGACTTGAGCATCTCGGCATCCTGCGTGTTGGCGCGCCAGACCGCGAGCAGATCCAGCCAGCCCTGCAGCACATTTTCATCGGCATTGATGACCAGGTTGCTGACTTCCTGCGGCGACATCTGGGTCAGTGTCTGCCAGGTGGCGTCGATATTGCCCTGATGATCGGTGCCTTTCAGCAGCGGCTCCTGGGCAATATAGTTGCGCAGCAGCGAGAGTGAAGGGCGACCCTGTGCGCTGGCGATCTGCAGGCTGTAGTAACGCGCCAGCTGATCCTGCGACAGTGCGCCGGTTTTCACTGCCGCTAACAGCGGTTCGGCGTCTTTGATCTTCTGCTGTGCAATCAGCAATTGCGCTTTCAGCAGCAGGGATTCCTGTTGCTGCGTCTCAGAGAGCTGCTGCGGCAACTGGCTCAGTTGCTGAGTCGCCTCAGGATACTTTCCTTCCTTCAACAGGGCGCGGATTGCAAGTAATTGCCAGTCGGTCTTGCTATCATCGCTGCTTTGCTGCGCTTGCTGCAGATAGTAAGCGGAGCTGGCTGTGACGGGCCCCTGAATATTGACGGTTGAGGTTTGCGGCCCCTGACCGCTACATGCGGCTAAAATCAGCCCAGCAAGAATGACAGGCAGAAAGCGTCCTGCTTTATGACGAACGACTTTTGAAGGAAGCATACTGTATCCAGTGATGTTTTTTTCAAGATGCTCAATATTAAATCGGCAATTCGGATGAAACAATGAAACAACTCGATCGGGCAGAGATTTCTGCCAGCACGCTCTACATCGTTCCAACCCCGATTGGTAATTTGGGTGATATCACCCAGCGGGCGCTGACGGTGCTTTCGAGCGTCGATCTGGTCGCTGCGGAAGATACACGTCATACCGGACTGTTGCTACAACATTTCGCCATCAATGCGCGACTCTTCTCACTTCATGACCACAACGAGCAGCACAAGGCTGAACTGCTGCTGACGAAGCTGCAGGAGGGTCAAAGCATAGCCTTAGTTTCTGATGCTGGCACGCCGCTGATCAACGATCCAGGCTACCATCTGGTGCGTCGCTGCCGTGAAGCGGGCATCCGTGTGGTGCCGCTGCCGGGCGCCTGTGCTGCCATTGCTGCGTTAAGTGCTGCAGGACTGCCATCCGATCGTTTCTGTTACGAAGGGTTTCTGCCCGCCAAAACCAAAGGCCGTTGCGACGCCCTGCGGGCGCTGGTGCAGGAGCCGCGCACGCTGATTTTCTATGAGTCGACCCACCGTCTGATCGACAGCCTGCAGGATATGGTGAGTGAGCTGGGTGCCGAACGCTACGTGGTGCTGGCGCGCGAGCTGACTAAAACCTGGGAGTCGATTTACGGTGCACCGGTCGGCGAGCTGCTGGCGTGGGTAAAAGAAGATGAGAATCGTCGCAAAGGCGAGATGGTGCTGATTGTCGAAGGGTACAAGACCGATGATGAAGATGCGTTACCAGCCGATGCGCTGCGTACGCTGGCGCTGCTGCAAAAAGAGCTGCCGTTGAAACGCGCGGCTGCGCTGACCGCTGAGATCCACAGCGTGAAGAAAAATGCGCTTTATAAGTATGCGCTGGAGCAGCAAGAGGCGTGACAAATGCCGGCGAATGTCCTATTATCCCGCGCCGAAGCTGACCAGACAGTCGCCGCTTTGTCGTCGTCCTCACTTGTGGGGAGACGGGCAGAGGGGAGGAAAGTCCGGGCTCCATAGGGCAGGGTGCCAGGTAACGCCTGGGAGGCGCAAGCCTACGACCAGTGCAACAGAGAGCAAACCGCCGATGGCCCAGAAATGGGATCAGGTAAGGGTGAAAGGGTGCGGTAAGAGCGCACCGCGCGACTGGCAACAGTTCGTGGCACGGTAAACTCCACCCGGAGCAAGGCCAAATAGGGGTTCACAAGGTACGGCCCGTACTGAACCCGGGTAGGCTGCTTGAGCCAGTGAGCGATTGCTGGCCTAGATGAATGACTGTCCACGACAGAACCCGGCTTAACGGTCAGCTTCGACTTTTTATCAAAAACCCCGCTTCGGCGGGGTTTTTGCTTTGTGACGCGCGGTGACAGGATGAATGACTGCCCACGACGCTTATTCCTGAAAGAGTGCGGTTAATGATTGGCTGGGAGATCGCGCCTGCGCAGGAAACAGGGTCAGATCGGAAAGTCGCAAAATCCGTCATCCCTGACATGCTCGGCCCGCGCCATCCCTGGCGCGGGACGCTTTCCTCTTCTGACCCTGTTCCCTTCGCGTTTAGATTGTCATTGCGGTCAGATTGTATCTGCTCCCAGCGCGATGAGCAGGCAGCTTAACCGCGGCCGTGCGGTTCATCCCAGTCAAACGCCGGGCCCAGTGAAATGACGCCGTTCGGGTTGATGGTCTTATGGCTGCAATAGTAGTGATGACGAATATGCGGCAGATTAACCGTCTCTGCGATACCAGGCATCTGATAGATATCACGCAGGAAACCACTCAGGTTTCTGTAGTCACTAATGCGATGGCGATCGCATTTAAAGTGGGTCACATAGACCGGATCAAATCGCACCAGTGTGGTCCACAACCGCAGATCCGCTTCGGTCAGTTGATCGCCGGTGAGATAGCGATGCTGGCCTAAAATCTGCTCCAGCCGCGACAGCGAATGGAACAGCGCAGTGACTGCCTCGTCGTAAGCGGACTGAGAAGTGGCAAAGCCTGCTTTGTAAACGCCGTTGTTCACGGTGTCGTAGATCCAGCTATTCAGTTCATCAATCTTTTCGTGCAGTGCAACAGGATAATAATCCCCGGCACGGGCACCGACAGCATCAAACGCACTGTTGAACATGCGGATGATATCGGCAGACTCATTACTGACGATGGTGTTCTGCTGCTTGTCCCACAATACCGGCACGGTTACGCGGCCACTGTATTGCGGATCGGCGTGCAGATAGAGCTGATAGAGGAACTCATTCTGGTAGAGCTTATCGCCGGTCGCATCCTGAAAACTATCATCGAACGTCCAGCCATTCTCCAGCATCAGCGGATGCACCACGGAGACATCAATCATGCTGTCCAGGCCCTTCAGCTGACGCATCAGCAGCGTGCGGTGCGCCCAGGGGCAGGCCAGCGAGACATAAAGATGATAGCGGTCGCGTTCGGCGACAAATCCCGCTTTACCCACCGGGCCAGCACTGCCATCCGCGGTAACCCAGTTGCGGAAAGCCGACTCAGAACGCTTGAAGCGTCCGCCGGTAGATTTGGTGTCGTACCAGGTGTCATGCCAGACACCGTCAATTAACTGTCCCATAATGGCTCCAATGCAAACAGGGCGGGGAAATGTCCCCGCCCTGCTAAGTATATGTGGCATTACGCTTTATGTGAGATTAGCGCGCAATCGCTGGCTGTGTTTTTCTTTTGCTGATCAGGCGATCAATGCTGTATGCACCAGGACCCACCAGACCTAACACCAGGAAACCACCGGCGATAGAGAGGTTCTTCATGAACATCAGCTGGTTCACGCCTTCGGCAAAGTTACTGTGGAACAGAAACGCGGTCAGGATGGTGAAGCCTGCAGTAAACAGGGCAGTGAAACGGGTCAGGAAACCAAACAGGATAGCCAGACCGCCGCCAAACTCCAGCAGGATAACCAGCGGCAGCATAAAGCCCGGGACGCCCATTGCTTCCATATATTGCTGAGTACCTGCATAACCGGTGATTTTGCCCCAGCCAGCCGTAATGAACAGGATTGGCATCAGGATGCGAGCCAGTAACAAACCAACGTCTTCGAATTTTTTCATCATTTACTCCAGCGCTATCAGGGATGCAGGGCAAGCTGCCCGCAAGGTTTATGCCCGCTGAAAGCAGTATTGCGTTCATTGGGTTGATAGCTGGAGATGATAGTCGCGGAGTGGAAAGGTTGTAAGCGAGATATACTGTCAGTGTTTTTCAGAAATTCTGATGAAGAAAAGCCGGCCTTTTCAGGACCGGCTTTTAGCAAAATTAACGCGGTGGCAGAGCGGACTTGATCATGCGCCAGGTACTCCAGGCGCCGAATCCCCGTTTTACCCAGCGTAACAGCATGTTGGGACTGCGAACGGAGTAGATAGCCAGCGCACTGCTGCCAATGGCCAGGTAGCGGCGCAAGCTGAGGAAGGTGAACCAGCCGCGATCGTAATGGGCGGTGCCTTCCAGCCAGTCACGCCGCGCAGCGCTTAAATCCAGCCGCTGCTGCTGCACATGCTTAAGCAGTTCATGGATGCGTTCTTCACGCTCGCGGCGGCTCATCAGCGCTGGTCCTCAAGTAAATCCCGGTCTGTTTCCAGCTCCTTGCGCGTGTGGCGCAACAGCGTGGACTGACGTGATTTGTGAAGCGTCCAGAGCCCCAGAATAACCGCCAGCAATAGCAGCGTGCCGGTCGTGATGCCAATGGCCATCAGACGGTACTGCGCATCCACTGCCCAGATAATCAGAACCATCAGGCTCATCAGACCAAATGCAGTGAACAGCATTGTCAGGCCAACCATCAACAGCAGCTGAATCAGGTTAGCTTTCTCGTGCTCCAGTTCCACCACTGCCAGACGAACGCGTGTCTCGACCATGCCAACCAGCGTGGTAACAATGCGCTGGCCGATGTTAATGACCCCTTTAGCCGGGCCGTGGTTATGCTGTGAGTCAGCCATAATTATCGACGCGAAATGAGCATGCCCAGTGCGACGCCAATCGCTGCACCGATACCCACACCATGCCATGGATTTTCACGCACGTAGCCTTCGGCTTTTTGCGCCGCTTCGCGGGTGGTCGCAGCAATGCGCTCGCTTGATTCGCCCAGACGTTCACGTGAGCTATCCAGCGCCACACGCGCTTTATTGCGAAGTTTATCCAGTTCGCCTTTGGATTTTTCAGTGCTGCTGCTCAGCACCTCTTCCAGGGTATCGGCCAGGTTTTTCAGTTCAGCACGCAAATGTTCCGATGATGTGTCTTTAGACATAAAATACTCCTTTAACATCAGTTGTTTAGTTCCGATTAATAGGGCTCCGCCTGTAACTTTTTCAGCTCCCGGCGCGCTTCATCCAGTTTTTGTTGTCGCTTAGCAATCTTCTCCTTGTCATGGCCCTCTTCACGCTCTTCCCTGAGTGCGTGCTCACGCTCAGCAACTTTCTGCTTCTGAGCGTTAATTCTTTCCAGATGGGCGGCCTCGAGCTTTTTGTCGCTGCAATCGGCCCGGACTTCGGTCAGCGCGCGCTCCAGACCGTTAACCCGGCGCTGGTTGTTATGCTTCTGCGCCATCCCGATTTCACGCTGAATATCCTGCTCTTTCTGCTCACACAGCGATTCTGCCGCCAGCAGCGAACCCGACAGCGAAAACAGCGCGACTCCCAGTAATACTTGATATTTCATTGGTCCTGGACCCTTCCATTGCGACCTGATCCGCCATCACCCGCGTAATCATATGGCTGCGGGTGCTAAGAATCGACTCTCGCTTAAGCATAGACACCCATAGTAAAAAGTTCAAAGAAGACCGGGAGATAGAGCGCCTTTCAGACCGCCGCAGGATGGCGCGACGGTCTGAAAAGGAGAGGGGAGTCGGGAGATTACGCCAGTGAGAGGTGCTGAGAGTGATCGTGCTGCGCCACAATAAAGCCCTGTGGCAGCAGACGGCGTAACACCTTCTGGGCCGCCAGGCTCTGCTCTTCGCTATCAAAATGGATAATCAGTGCATCACCCGCAGGCGTAATGCTTTTGATACGAATACCCTGCGCACTTAATTGCTGGTAGAGATAAAAACCATCGGGCAGGGTGGCGCCAGCATGGGAAACCCGAATCTGCACCACCGTCTCGTGCTTCATCAGACCGGGGACCACACAAAGCGCGACCAGCGCAAAGACGCCAGCGATCAACCACGGTAACCACCGTTTAGGAATAGCCTGCAGCAGTTTCATTACTCGGCTTTCCCGTTCTGATTCGCCTGACGTTTACGCCATATCACCACCAGCGATCCCACCAGACCAAACACCAGCAGCGCCAGCGGCAGCATCATCAGGAAGAACATCATCTCATCTTCATAACGACGGAAAATCGGGGTTTTACCCAGCGCGAAGCCGATAACGGTCAGAATCACCACCCACAAGAACGCACTTACCCAGTTGAAGAACTGAAAGCGGGCATTACTGAGGCCTGATAATCCGGCGATGGTAGGCAGCAGAGTCCGCACAAACGCGATAAAGCGACCAATCAGCAGGGCAGATAAGCCGTGACGATGGAACATGCTGTGCGCGCGCAGATGATACTGGGCAGGAAGATGGGAGAGCCATTTCTGTACCGTGGGCGTGTTACCCAGCCAGCGGCCCTGTAAGTAGCTCACCCAGCAGCCAAGACTGGCACCGGTCGTTAACACCAGAATCGTCAGGGGGAAGCTCATGGTGCCTTTGGCAATCAGTACGCCGACCAGAATCAGCAGACTGTCACCCGGCAGAAATGCAGCGGGAAGAAGGCCATTTTCTAAAAACAAAATCATAAACAGCACGCCGTAAATGGCCCATACCAGCGTGGGATCGGAGAGGGTTTCGTAGTCCTGCTGCCAGAGGGCATGCAGCAACGATTGCAAAATATCCATCAATTCATTCCTGAACATCATTGTTAAACATGTCCCACAGGGACTTAAACGCAGACCGGCATTTCGTTATAAATTTTAGGAGCGCAGCCTGGGCGGGATTTTCCGGATCCTTCCAGAATTGATTGTTAAATCAGCGACTTTATAACCCCCAGTCGCAAAGGGTAATAAAAGGGCGATAACTGTAACAAAAATCGCCTGTCTGAGACAGGAAAACTCTCTGGCGAACAGGAGTTTTACCTTGTGAAACGGCGTGTAAAAAGGAGCTTTACATGACCTGACACTATTGCAGATTAACTGACCGTCTCAGGGCATTTTCAGGCACTTTTAGCGGGCGTTATTGGACCCATCAGGCAGGATGACCGGATTCTCACCAAACATGTATCGATCCACGTTAAATTCAAAATCATCCGCCGTCGCGTTAAACAACATCTGTTTAGTATTTTCCAGATGTTGCCACATCGCCAGTTTGCTGGCGGCGGGATCTTTGCGCATCAGAGCTTTAAGAATCTGATCGTGGTCGTCGCACCAGCTGAGAATGCTGCGCTGGTCGATGTGTTCGTGAAGTTTGAGCCAGTAGGGATTGTGCAGGCGATGCAGCCACATTTTTTCAACGATGGCGGCTAAGGCACTGTTCTGGGTGGATTGCGCGATACGTACATGAAACTGCATATCCCACTCGGAGTCGCGGAAGTGATCCTCCTGGCGGGCTTTTTCCTGAATCGCCATCAGGTCGATAATGTCCTGACGCGTTACCTGCGTTGCAGCGAACTCGGCCACATTACTCTCAATCAGCTGACGAGCCTGGAGCAGTTCGAAGGGGCCAAACGTGGCGAACTCCAGCTGACTGCTGGTGGAGGCGATGCGGTTCTGCTGCTGGCTGGCAATGACGTGGATGCCCGAGCCTTTGCGGACCTCAACATAGCCTTCAACTTCCAGCATGATGATCGCTTCACGTACGACGGTGCGGCTCACTTCCATCTCTTCGGCAATCAGGCGCTCAGCAGGCAGTTTGTCACCCACCGGATAGATTCCGGTTTCAATGCGGCTTTTCAGCTCGCTGGCCAGCTGTTGATAAAGTCGACGGGATTCAGTGAAGTCCATAGCACAATCCTGGTAGCAGACAGATAAGTTGTTATACCACTTCAGGAGGTGCGAGGAAATGGGCTGGCTTGCGCCAGCCCGGCAGATTAACTGCGAACGGCGCTGGCCTGCGGAATAACAGCTTCGGCATTCAGCTCTGAAATGGGTTTATTTTTCAGAACCGTCCAGATAACGACGGCACCCAGCAGATCAAACACCGCCAGCGCGGCAAACAGTGGGCTGAAGCCCAGCGTATCGGCCAGTGCACCGACCACCAGCGCAAACATGGTACTGGCGGTCCAGGCTGCCATGCCGGTCAGGCCGTTAGCCGTGGCAACTTCATTGCGGCCGAAAACGTCTGAGGAGAGGGTGATTAGCGCGCCAGAGAGGGCCTGATGCGCAAACCCGCCGATGCACAGCAGACCAATGGCGACGTAGGGGCTGGTGAACAGGCCGATGGTGCCCGGCGCAATCATTAATACCGCACCCATCGTCACGACCATCTTGCGGGAGACGATCAGGTTAACGCCGAACCAGCGCTGAAACAGCGGCGGCAGATAGCCACCGAGGATGCAGCCGAAGTCCGCGAACAGCATCGGCATCCAGGCGAACATCGCAATCTCTTTCAGATTGAAGCCGTATACCTTAAACATAAACAGCGGAATCCAGGCGTTGAACGTTCCCCAGGCCGGTTCTGCCAGAAAGCGCGGCAGGGCAATACCCCAGAACTGGCGGTTACGGATAATCTCCAGTGCTGACATTTTGCGGGTGTTGCCGGTCTGATGCTGCGCTTCCTGGCCGGAGATAATATAGTCGCGCTCTTCATCGCTCAGCTTCTTCTGCTGTTTCGGGTGCTTGTAAAACACCAGCCAGCTGAGTGCCCAGGCCATGCTCAGCACACCGGTCATGATAAATGCCATCTGCCAGCTGTGCGCCACAATCGCCCAGACCACCAGCGGCGGAGCCAGCATCGCACCTATAGACGAACCCACGTTAAAGTAGCCCACGGCGACCGAACGCTCTTTAGCCGGGAACCATTCGCTGCTCGCTTTCAGTCCGGCCGGGATCATCGCCGCTTCAGCCGCACCGACTGCGCCACGTGCCAGCGCCAGTCCGCCCCAGCTGCCCGCCATCGCTGTAGCGGCACAGAAAATCGCCCACATAATAGCAAACACCGCGTAGCCGACTTTGGTGCCGAGCAGATCCAGTACATAACCTGCCACCGGTTGCATCAGCGTGTAGCAGGCTGAATAGGCCGCAATTATGTAGGAGTACTGCTGCGTGGTGATATGCAGCTCTGACATTAATGTCGGGGCCGCCACGGCAATGGTGTTACGGGTCAGATACCCCAACACCGTACCGAGCGTCACCAGTCCAATCATGTACCAGCGTAACCCTTTGATCTTACGCATCCTCTACCTCTTCCAGTTCTGTATGCGGTCTTGCCGCTGTTGTTATCTGGAGCGGGACAGCACGTGATGCAGCTCTGCTCACGCCCGCAGGTTCTGTATGAGCAACCCTGTTATGACCTTGCCATTTGTGAGTCGCTAACGACCTCACGATGGGGCGAGAGCCTAACTTGTTATACAACTTTAAAAGTTGAGAGCCATCACAAAAACCCTTTCTGCACTGTGGGATACTGGAAACCTGCGTAATGACAGCCATTTAGCGCGATGCGGGCGACAAAAACGTCCATAACGGCAGCCAGCTACCGCCGTTTATGTGAGCAGGATCGCAAATAAATCCGTAACGGACTAAAATTGGTATGATAACTTTGGGCCATCCGTGGTTCAGTCGATGAGGAAGCATGTATGTCACGTTTCATGACCGAAGATTTTTTGCTGGATACCGAATTCGCCCGTCGTCTCTATCACGACTATGCAAAGGATCAGCCGATTTTCGACTATCACTGCCACTTACCGCCGCAGCAGATTGCCGAAAATTATCGCTTCGCCAACCTTTATGACATCTGGCTGAAGGGCGATCACTATAAGTGGCGGGCCATGCGCGCCAACGGTGTGGCTGAGGCGTTCTGTACCGGTAACGCCAGCGATCGTGAAAAATTTGACGCCTGGGCGCGTACCGTGCCGCACACTATCGGCAACCCGCTCTATCACTGGACCCACCTGGAGTTACGCCGGCCTTTCGGTATTACCGATACGCTGCTTTCTGAGAAAACGGCTGACAGCATCTGGCATCGCTGCAATGAACTGCTGGCGCAGGATAGCTTTACCACGCGCGGCATCATGCAGCAGATGAAGGTGAAGATGGTGGGCACCACTGACGATCCGCTGGATGACCTGCGCCATCACCGCGCGCTGGCAGACGATGCCAGCTTCAGCGTTAAAGTGCTGCCGAGCTGGCGTCCGGACAAAGCGTTTAATATCGAAGCGGAAACCTTCCTGCCGTGGATCGAGACGCTGGAGCAGCTGACGGATATCAGCGTGCAGCGTTTTGACGATCTGCGCAGCGCACTGCATCAGCGGCTGGATCACTTCGCGGCGCACGGCTGTAAAGTCTCCGATCACGCGCTGGATGTGGTCTGCTACGCCGAGGCGGATGACGCCACGCTGGATGCGATTCTGGCGCGTCGTCGCAGCGGTGCCGCGCCCAACCCGCAGGAAACGGCACAGTTTAAAACGGCGGTGCTGGTCTGGCTGGGCAGCGAATATGCCCGCCGTGGCTGGGTGCAGCAGTATCACATTGGCGCACTGCGCAACACCAATCCGCGCCAGTACCAGCTGCTGGGGCCTGATGTCGGCTTCGATTCGATCAACGACCAGCCGCTGGCCGAACCGCTGGCACGCCTGCTGGGCGCGCAGAATCTCAATAATGCGCTGCCTAAAACCATTCTCTACTGCCTGAACCCGCGCGACAACGAAGTGCTGGCCACCATGGCGGGCAACTTCCAGGGCGAAGGTCAGGCGGGCAAAATGCAGTTCGGTTCAGCCTGGTGGTTCAACGATCAGCTGGATGGTATGCAGCGTCAGATGACGCAGCTGGCGCAGATTGGTCTTTTGAGCCGTTTCGTCGGCATGCTGACCGACAGCCGCAGCTTCCTCTCCTACACCCGCCACGAATATTTCCGCCGGCTACTGTGCCAGATGATAGGCCGCTGGGTGGAACAGGGTGAAGCGCCAGCCGATGAAGCGCTGTTAGGTCAGATGGTACAGAACATCTGCTTCAACAATGCCCGCGATTACTTCGGCATCGAGCTGGGAGCCTGATAATGAAAAGGCTAAACCGTCACGACTTTCCGGGCGCCGTCTATCGCGACCGGGTGATCCAGTTCGGCGAAGGCAACTTCCTGCGCGCCTTTATTGACTGGCAGATCGACTGGCTGAATGAACATCAGGGCACCGATGCCGGGATCGTGGTGGTGCGGCCGCGCAACCGTGAAGTCAGCGACAGCCTGAATCAGCAGGATGGTCTCTATACCACGCTGATCCGCGGGCTGAACGATCAGGGCGAGCAGGTCAGCGAAACCCGGCTGATCCGCAGCCTCAACCGTGAAATCCAGCCCTGGCAGCAGTTCGGCGAATTTATGGCGCTGGCCCGTAATCCTGATCTGCGCATGGTCTTCTCCAATACCACCGAAGCGGGCATCGCCTTTGTCGGCACGGATCAGCTCACCGATCAGCCCGCCAGCAGTTTCCCCGGCAAACTGACGCAGCTGCTGTGGGCGCGCTATTCCTTCTTCAACGGCGCCAGCGACCGGGGCTGGCTGGTGGTGCCGTGCGAGCTGATTGACCATAACGGCGACACGCTGCGCGATCTGGTGCTGCGCTACGCCGATCAGTGGCATCTGCCCTCCGAATTTAAAACCTGGGTTCATCAGCACTGCGCGTTCTATAACACCCTGGTCGACCGCATCGTCACCGGCTTCCCGGCGGAAAGCGAGCAGCTACAACGCGAGCTGGGTTATGAAGATCGCTATCTGGTGGCGGGCGAAGTCTACTATCAGTTTGTGATTCAGGGGCCGTCGGCGCTGTTTAATGAACTGAAGCTGGCGGCGCTGTCGCCGCAGGTTCGGCATGTGGATGACATTGCGCCCTATAAA
This sequence comes from Pantoea sp. PvP021, assembly GCF_054056055.1. Taxonomy (NCBI): domain Bacteria; kingdom Pseudomonadati; phylum Pseudomonadota; class Gammaproteobacteria; order Enterobacterales; family Erwiniaceae; genus Pantoea; species Pantoea sp. PvP021. Next base: position 115,103 of record NZ_JBSRXX010000003.1, read on the forward strand.
GCGCAAAAAGTGGCCATTCTCAATGGCGCGCACACTGCAATGGTACCGGTCGCGTTTCTGGCCGGTATTGAGAGTGTGGGAGAGGCGATGGCCGATCCGGCTATCGCCGGATTTGTGGATAACCTGCTGCGTCACGAAGTGATCCCGACGCTGGATCTGCCTGCCGATGAACTGCACGCGTTTGCCGATGCGGTACAGCGTCGTTTCCGCAATCCGTTTATTCGCCACGCGCTGCTGTCGATTGCCCTTAATGGCATGACCAAATTCCGCACCCGTCTGCTGACCCCACTCCTTGCCGCGCATCAGCAAACCGGCGAGTGGCCGACACACATCACCTTTGCGCTGGCCGCGCTGATCGCTTTTTATCGCGGCGAGTCAGCCGGCAAAAGCTGGCCATTGCAGGACGAGCCGCAGTGGTTACAGCGCTACGCCGACGCCTGGAAAGCACTTGATGCGGATCAGCTGTCACCGCAACAGCTGGTGAACGGCGTACTCAGCGACGCGCAACACTGGGGTGAAGATTTAACCCGTCAGCCCGGACTGGCTGCGGCTGTCACCCAACACCTGCAAAATATCATCGCCCACGGAATGCGTGAGGCGCTGAGCCAACTGAGATAACGCTATGCAAGACGCAATTAAAATTGATCCCCGCGACAATGTCGCCGTGGCGTTACGTGATTTAGACGCGGGCGCCATGATAGAGCTGCCGCCACTGAGTGTGGCGGTGCAACAGGCGGTCGGACGCGGGCATAAATTTGCCCTGCAGCCTATCGCGCAGGATGAGCTGGTGATCAAATATGGGCTGCCGATTGCCCATGCCACGCAGCCTGTGGCCGCCGGTGAGTTAATCCATTCGCAGAACGCCCGCACCAATCTCAGCGATCTGGATCAGTATGCGTATCAGCCCGAGTTTGTGACGCTACCGCCGCAGCCGGGTGACCGTGAGGTGCAGATCTACCGTCGTGCTAACGGCGAGGTCGGCATCCGCAATGAGCTGTGGATCCTGCCGACCGTTGGCTGCGTCAACGGCATTGCGCGTCAGATCCTGCAGCGTTTCCTGAAAGAGACGCAGGAGGCAGAAGATATCGATGGTGCATTCCTGTTCAGCCATACCTTCGGTTGTTCGCAGCTGGGGCAGGATCACGAAAACACCCGCACCATGCTGCAAAATATGGTGCGCCATCCTAATGCTGGCGCGGTGCTGGTGATTGGTCTCGGCTGCGAAAACAATCAGGTTGATGCCTTCCGTGACACCCTCGGCGCGTTTGAAAGCGACCGGGTCGAGTTTATGGTGTGCCAGCAGCATGACGATGAGGTGGAAGCCGGGCTGGAGCGGCTGCACGCATTGTATGAAAAAATGCGTCACGACCAGCGCGAGCCGGGCAAACTCAGCGAGCTGAAGTTTGGTCTGGAGTGCGGCGGTTCAGATGGTTTGTCTGGCATCACCGCCAATCCGTTGCTGGGACGTTTCTCGGACCAGATGATCGCCAATGGCGGCACGACCGTACTGACCGAAGTACCGGAAATGTTTGGCGCAGAACGGATTCTGATGAGTCGCTGTCGCGACGAGGAGACCTTCAGCAAAACGGTGGCGATGATCAACGATTTCAAACAGTATTTTATCGATCACCAGCAGCCGATCTATGAAAACCCGTCGCCAGGCAACAAAGCGGGCGGTATCACCACGCTGGAGGAGAAGTCGCTGGGCTGTACCCAGAAAGCGGGGCAGAGCCAGGTGGTTGATGTGCTGAAGTATGGCGAACGGTTAAAAACGCCGGGGCTGAATCTGCTGAGTGCGCCGGGCAATGATGCGGTCGCCACCAGTGCGCTGGCGGGTGCCGGTTGCCACATGGTGTTGTTCAGTACCGGACGCGGCACGCCTTATGGCGGTTTTGTGCCGACGGTGAAGCTGGCCACCAACACGCCGCTGGCGGAGAAGAAACCGCACTGGATCGACTTTAATGCCGGACGGTTGATCGAGGGAATGAGTATGGATGCGATGCTGGAAGACTTTGTCGACAGCATTGTGGCGATTGCCAGCGGTCAGCCGACCAACAACGAGAAGAACGATTTCCGCGAGCTGGCGATTTTCAAAAGCGGTGTGACGCTATAGTTTGTCAGGCAAACAATGGCGATCCTGATGTTGTTATTACCGTCGGTTAATCCTGTGCCCTTCGTGGGTGGCAGAGTCCGATCGCAAAGTCGCTTAAAGCATCCCTGCTCGCTCGGCCCGCGCCTTCCCTGGCGCGGGACGCTTTGCTCTTCGGACTCTGCCACCCACTCTTTGAGCTTTTGAGCTATCTGAAAGGTTAAGCCCGGCTGGTTTCGCGCTCCGCTTCTGCCTGACAGACAGCGGCGGTAAACAGAATATCGGTTGAGGAGTTCAGCGCGGTTTCCGCCGAATCCTGCAGGACGCCGATAATAAAGCCGACCGCCACCACCTGCATTGCCAGATCATTCGGAATGCCGAACATGTTACAGGCCACCGGGATCAGCAGCAGCGAACCGCCCGCCACGCCAGATGCACCACAGGCACAGAGTGACGCCACCAGACTCAGCAGAATCGCCGTCGGCACATCAATGCTGATCCCCAGCGTATGCACCGCCGCCAGCGTCAGCACGGTAATGGTAATCGATGCCCCCGCCATACTGATGGTTGCGCCCAGTGGAATCGACACCGAATAGGTATCCTCATCCAGATCCAGACGTTTCGCCAGCGCCATATTCACCGGAATGTTGGCGGCAGAACTGCGGGTAAAGAAGGCGGTCACGCCGCTTTCGCGCAGGCAGGTGAAGACCAGTGGATAGGGGTTGCGACGGATTTTATAGAACACCAGCAGCGGGTTCACCACCAGCGCCATCAGCAGCATACAGCCGATCAGTAGCGCCAGCAGATGCGCATATTGCCACAGCGCGCCAAAGCCGGTAGACGCGAGGATCGAGGCCACCAGACCGAAAATACCAATCGGCGCGCAGCGAATCACGCAGCGTACCAGCCAGGTCACCGCATGAGAGGCATCATTGAGAAAGGCGCGGGTAGTGTCACTGCTATGACGGAACGCCAGCCCGAGACCAATTGCCCACACCAGAATGCCGATGTAGTTGGCGTTCATCAGGGCCGTGATTGGATTCGACACCATGCTCATCAGCAGTCCGCGTAACACTTCGGTAATGCCGGATGGTGGTGTGATTTCCGTGGTGCCCACCGCCAGCGTCAGCGTCTGCGGGATCAGATGGCTGAAGACCACCGCGACCACCGCCGCGAAAAAGGTGCTCAGCAGATAAAGCATAATAATCGGCCGGATATTGCTCTTCTGGCCCTGCTGGTGGTTGGCAATCGAGGCGATTACCAGCATCAGTACCAGCAATGGCGCGACTGCTTTCAGCGCACTGACAAACAGTTCACCCAGCAGACCGACCGCGATAGCGGCATCGTGTGAAATCCAGGCGAGCGCCACACCGGCGATCAGCCCAATCATGATTTGCTTCACCAGGCTTCCGGCGAGCAGCGTGCCCAGACGTGCGGAGAGAGTTTTCTGCATAATATTTTCTATATTTTGTCGCGGATGTAGTTTCAGACGCGATGTTTTGCATCGGCTAAAACGGTTTGCCCGGCGGAGTATAAGGAAAAGATCGGACGAGAAAAGAGAAAGTTCTGTCACTGTGGAGCAGGTCAGATTTTTATTATGCTGGATAGTGGAAGTGTGACAGAGGGATGAAATGGCGTGACAGGCTGCCACAAAATAAAACAGGGGCATCGGCTGCCCCTGCAGGTAATTATGGTGCGAGCTTTTTCTGGTCTCTTTTGCGGTTAACCCAGGCATTAATCAGCAGGGTTGATGCCAGAATGGCACCGACCACACCCAGCGAGATACCGACCGGGATATGGTAGATGTCGACAATCAGCATCTTAAAGCCGATGAACACCAGCACAATCGCCAGGCCATACTTCAGCATCGAGAACCGTTCCGCCACGTTTGCCAGCAGGAAGTACATGGCACGCAAACCCAGGATAGCGAACAGGTTTGAGGTCAGTACGATAAACGGGTCAGTGGTCACGGCGAAGATCGCTGGGATACTGTCGACCGCAAAGATCACGTCGCTGATTTCCACCATGATCAGCACCAGCAGCAGTGGCGTCGCAAACAGCACGCCGTTTTTGCGGGTGAAGAACTTCTCGCCGTCGAGATCGTCAGTCATGCGCAGATGCTTACGCAGCCAGCGCACCACAGGTTTTTCGCCCACCGCGCTGTCATCCTCTTTCGCCAGCGCCATTTTCACACCAGTAAACAGCAGGAAGGCACCGAACACATAGAGGATCCAGCTGAACTGCGTGACCAGCCAGCTACCGGCGAAGATCATGATGGTACGCAGCACGATAGCGCCTAATACCCCATAGATCAGCACCCGGCGCTGCAGATTGGCCGGAATAGAGAAGTAACTGAACAGCATCAGCCAGACGAAGACGTTATCCACCGCCAGCGCTTTTTCCAGCACGTAACCGGTCAGGAAGGCGAGCGTATGCGTGTTAGCGACTTCACGTCCCGTGCTGCCCTCCAGATACCACCAGAAGGCGGCGCTGAACAGCAGTGAGACTGAAACCCAGATCAGCGACCAGATGGCCGCCTGCTTGAAAGACATGGTCTGCGCGCCACGGCGTCCCTGCAACAGCAGGTCGATAGCCAGCATGATAAGCACCACAACCGCAAAGCTGCCCCACAGTAAAGGCGTACCCACAGTTTGCATATTCGTATCCTGTCCGAAAAATAAAAAAAACGGCTGAAGTCAGAAGACGTCAGCCGCTTATTTTTGTGTAAGCAAACCTCGCCTTCCGGCAAGGTCTCACTTACAACACAGAAATTGATTCCGGGTTGCCTGATGACCGGATGCTTTCGCATCGTAATGACGATCAATCAGCTTACAAGTTACTCCCCTTTGCAGGAGGGTAAGTTACGGTTTAGCCGCACAGGAAGCAACACCTCTCAGACATATTTAGAAATATTTACACAGCAGCCTGGTCGGCCGGGAAGATCACGCCGGTCTGACGGCGTATCTCAGTCAGCAGCGATGCAGTAATCCGCGAAACCTCAAGCGAAGGGTGGTCCACCTGGCGCTGCTCAACCAGCCGGGCAAAAGCGGCGGCCTCATACAGCATGGTGTTGATATGCTGCGGCTGGCTCAGCGTCTGCTTTTCCGCGCCCCGCGGCACAAAAGTCAGCTGCTGGCACTCCGATAACTTCTCTATCACCAGCGCGCCCGCTTCACCCTGAATCTCGCTGGGGAGGCTGGAATCACTCACCTTCGAATGCAGAATCGTCACATCGAAATCACCGTAACTCAGCACCACCACGCCGTGCGCGTCCACGCCGCTTGCAAGCAAAGTCGCCCTGGCCTGCACGCGATCTGGCTCGCCCCACAGCGTCACCGCCGAGGCCAGGCAGTAATAACCGATATCCATAATTGAGCCATTCGACCAGCGCGGATCAAAGGTATTGGGGTTCTCACCGTTGAGATAGCGCGGGTAGCGTGAGGAGTACTGGCAGTAATTCAGCAGCGCTTTTCGCAGTTTACCCACGTCAGGCAGTGCCTGCTGCAGCCGCAGGAAATTAGGCAGGCTGGCAGTTTTAAACGCCTCAAACAGCACCACCTGATGCTCACGGGCGCAGGCGATCATTTGTTCCACTTCTGCCAGATTAGAGGCCAGCGGTTTTTCGCAAATCACATGCTTGCCGTGCGACATAAACAGCAGCGCCTGCTGGCAGTGCAGTGCGTTGGGGCTGGCCAGATAGACCGCATCGATCTCCGGACTGGCGGCCAGCGCTTCCAGTGAGGTAAAGGTCTGTTTGCAGGGATAATCGGCGATAAAGGCCTCAGCCTGCTGCTGACTGCGTGAATAGACCGCACAGAGCTTCATCGCTCCGGTTTCATGAGCGGCATCAATAAACTGGCGTGTAATCCAGTTTGTTCCCACAATGGCAAAACGAATCACGTCATCTCTCCGGCAGCTGTAAAGCGGCAGAGTAACATCTCACCCACGCTGTGCAATGGTGCCGGGCGGGCAGGGATTGATCCTGCGATCCGCATTCCAATAATATGCGGAAGCGATGATGTTTATGTACCAACCAGGGAGCGCAGGTGAAAGCAAGTAAGCACGCATTAAACTGGACCACACTTCTGATCGCCATTCCGGTCGGGTGTGCGGCGTCGCTGGTGACGCTGGCTTTCCGCGGCGTGATTGAACTGATCAACCATCTGCTGTTTGCCCGCAGTGGCGAAATAACCGAATCCCTGCATCTCTGGCCGTGGATCTTCTGGCCGCTGCTGGTGGGGGCGGGCGGCGTACTGGCGGGCTATTTTCTGCGTTATGCCGTTGCCATCGAGCAGCAGCAGACGGTGAAAACGGATTACCTTGAAGTGATCAACGCCCGGCTGGATGCGGTGCCGACCCGGACCTCACTGTTCCGCGCCTTATCGTCGATTGCCAGTATCGGCAGCGGCGCGTCGATAGGTAAAGAGGGGCCGATGGTGCAGCTCTCGGCACTGTGCGGCAGTGCGATTGGTCGCCTGTTACCGGCCTCACTTAACCTGAAAAACAGTGACGTGGTGGCGATGGCCGCGGCGGCGGGCCTCGCGTCGGTTTACCATGCGCCACTGGCGTCGGCGATTTTTGTGGCGGAAATCGCCTTCGGCATTTCTGCGTTGCAGCGGCTGATTCCCCTGATCATCGCTGCCGCCACGGCGGTGATGACCATGTGGACGCTGGGTTTTCGCAGCGCGCTCTATCCGCTGGCAGACGCGAACTTCGCCATGGATCTCAGCAGCCTGCTGATGACGGTGGTGATTGGTCTGTGCGCCGGTCTGGCGGGCTGGATCGTGATTAAATGCATCGCCCGCAGCAAAGTGCTGTTCAGCCGGGTCGCCTCCCTGCCGCTGCGCCTCGGGGCGGGCGGCTTTGCGGTCGGCTTACTGGCGCTGATCTCCACTGATATCCTCGGCAACGGCTACGAGGTGATCGTCAAAGTAATGGCAGGGCACTACCTGCTGCCGGGTCTGCTGCTGTTGCTGGTGCTGAAAACCCTCGCTACCAGCCTGTCGGTAGGGTCGAATGCCGTCGGCGGACTCTTTACCCCTTCGCTGCTGATTGGCGCGCTGCTGGGGGTGATCATCGCGACGGTGGGTGCGGCGCTGCATCTGCCGCTCGGCAATGTGCTGCTCTATGCCGCGATTGGTATGGCGGCGGTGCTGGCGGCGGTCAGTCAGGCGCCGTTGATGGCGATGCTGATGGTGCTGGAGATGACACTCAACAGCAGCCTGCTGTTTCCGCTGATGATCGCCACGGTGCTGGCGTCGATGGTGGTCTATCGCCTGCAATCCGCCAGTACTTATCCGGTCGTGAGTCATCACTTCAGCCGTTCAGAAGCGAAATATGATTTCGATAACATGCGCATTGCCGAGCTGATTATTGCGGGTGCGGCGTTGCAGCCGGAGGAGTCGGTGGGGCAGGCGCTGGCGGTCAGCTCCCTGAAGCGTGAACGCTATGTTTATGTGATCAACGCCGCGGGCGCTTTCCTCGGTGTGGTCTCGATTCATGAAATTTCGCGCCGGGTGCTGGCCCAGGAGATCACCCTCGACTCACCGGTGCAGTGCGTGATGGATCAGGATTTCCCGGTGGTGTATCAGAATCAGAGTATGCGTGAGGGATGGGAAGCCTTTGCGGCGGTGACACTGGAGCGGTTGCCGGTGCTCAACAATCCGCAGGAACGGCGCTTTCTGGGCGCGCTGACCAAAACCAGCCTGATTCAGAAAGCGCAGGAGTTTCTTTAAGCCGCGTTGCCGCGCATCGCCTGGTCCGTCATCCACAGTCGCGCATCAAATTCGAGCTGGTGATAATCCGGCTCCATATGGCAGCAGAGCTGGTAGAACGCCTTATCGTGATCTTTCTCTTTAAGGTGTGCCAGCTCATGCACCACGATCATCCGCAGAAACGGCTCTGGCGCGAGGCGGAAAAAGGTCGAGATACGGATTTCCGCTTTCGCCTTAAGCTTACCGCCCTGAATCCGCGAGATGGCTGTGTGCAGCCCGAGTGCATGCTTCATCACCTTAATCTTGTTATCCCACATCACTTTGCTGATCGGCGGCGCATTGCGCATATAGCGATTTTTCAGCGCCTGCGTGTAGTCATACAGCGCTTTATCACTCATCACGTCATGGGTGTCGGGATAACGTTCCTGCAGAAACGCACCTAAGCGCTGATGGGCGATCAGCGACTGAACCTGCTCAAGAAGGGGGGCAGGATAACCCTGAAGGTAGATCAGTGAGGACATTAGGGATTCCAGGCGAAAGACAGTATACTGCGCCCCCGATTTTGGGGCGAAAATCAACCAAAGTGTACCACGCCGGAGAATTCATGAGCCAACTTGAACTGAACGATCGCACACTGATCCTGCATCGCTTCCCGCAGATGCGTGACGAAAGTCCATTACAAGCCTGGGATGCGGCTGATGAATATCTGTTACAGCAGGCGCTGCCAGAGGGGCCGGTGCTGGTCTTCAACGACAGTTTCGGGGCCTTAACCTGCGCCCTGAATTCGCGTACCGTCTGGCACGTCAGCGACTCCTGGCTGAGCCAGCAGGCCGCCCGTCAGAACCTGACCTTTAATGGGCTGGATGACAGCAACGTTCACTTTGTTGATAGCCTGGCTGAACTGCCTGCTTCACCTGCGGCTGTGCTGATCAAGGTGCCTAAAACCCTGGCGCTGCTGGAGCACCAGCTGCGCGCCATTCGCGAAGTTGTCACGCCTGATACGGTGATTCTGGCGGCGGCGCGCGCCAAAGAGATCCATAACTCTACCCTGCAGCTGTTCGAACAGATCATTGGTGAAACCAAAACCTCACTGGCGTGGAAAAAAGCGCGTCTGATCTACAGCCAGTTCAGCAAGCCTGCACTGCGCGAGGCCACGCCGACGCTGGTCTGGCCGCTGGATGGTACCCCTTATCAGATTCACAACTACGCCAACGTCTTCTCGCGCGCTTCGCTGGATATCGGCGCACGGCTCTTTGTGCAGCATCTGCCAGAAAACATTGAGGGCGAGATTGTCGATCTCGGCTGTGGTAACGGCGTGGTGGGACTGGTGGCGCTGGAGCAGAACCCGCAGGCCGAGGTGCATTTCCTTGATGAGTCTTACATGGCGGTCGCTTCAAGCAAGCTTAATGTGGAAGTGAACCGTCCTGAGGATCTGTCACGCTGTCAGTTCCTGGTGAACAACGTGCTGAGCGGCTATCCGTCAGATCGGCTGCACGCGGTGCTGTGCAACCCGCCGTTCCACCAGCAGCACGCGGTGACCGATCACCTGGCATGGCAGATGTTCCGCGATGCCAAACGCTGCCTTCAGTATGGCGGCGAGTTGCGTATTGTCGGCAACCGCCACCTCGATTATCACCACAAGCTGAAGAAGCTGTTTGGTAACTGTACGCTGATCGCCTCTAACCAGAAGTTCGTGGTGCTGCGCGCGGTGAAAATGCGCTAGTCAGACGGTTAATGCCAGCTGCGTCGCCTGCGCAATCGCACGGCGCGCATCCAGCTCCTGCGCCACATCTGCACCGCCGATGACTGTCACCCTCTGTCCTTTTGCACGCAGCGCGGCTTCCAGTTCGCGCTGCGGCTCCTGTCCGGCACAGATAATCACATTATCGACCTCCAGCAACAGCGTTTCGCCGTTGCGCCGCAGATGCAGGCCGCTGTCATCAATCGCCAGATACTCAACGCCGCCCCACATCTCTACGCCCTGCGCCTGCAGACTGGCGCGATGGATCCAGCCGGTGGTTTTTGCCAGCCCGGCACCCGGTTTTCCCGATCGGCGTTGCAGCAGCCAGATTTGCCGTAGCGCGGCAGGGGGCTCGGGTTTCATCACGCCGCCACGCTGCGTCAGGCTGTGGTCGATGCCCCATTCGGCATAAAACGCCGCCAGATCCTCGTCATGGGATGGCTGTGACAGATACTCCGCCACATCAAAGCCAATACCGCCTGCGCCGATAATCGCCACCCGTTTCCCCACCGGGCGCTTATCGCGCAGCACCTCCAGATAGCTCAGCACGCTGGGGTGGTCGATGCCCGGAATATCGGGCGTACGCGGCTGAATGCCGGTCGCCAGCACCACTTCATCGGCGTCACTCAGCTCATCCGCCGTCACCCGACAGCCCGTCTGAACCGTCACGCCTGCGGCCGCCAGCTCATGCCGGAAATAGCGCAGCGTTTCGCTGAACTCCGATTTGCCAGGAATCAGCCGGGCAATATTGAACTGGCCGCCTATCTCCGGCGCGGCCTCATAGAGGGTTACCTGATGACCGCGCTGCGCCGCCTGCAGCGCAAACGCCATGCCGGCCGGACCGGCACCCACTACGGCCAGCCTGCGCGGGGCGGTGCTGGCGATGACCGGCATCAGCGACTCATGGCAGGCGCGCGGATTGACCAGGCAGGAGGTGATTTTACCGGCGAACACCTGATCGAGGCAGGCCTGATTACAGGCAATGCAGGTGTTGATGCTGTCCGGTTCACCGCGCTGTGCTTTAGTGACAAAGGCGGGATCGGCGAGAAAAGGGCGCGCCATCGACACCATATCGGCGCAGCCGGACTGCAACAGCTGCTCGGCGACGGCGGGATGGTTGATGCGATTGGTTGCGATGACCGGCACCTTCACCTGTTCACGCAGGCGCTGCGTCACCCACGCAAAGGCCGCGCGCGGCACGCAGGTGGCGATGGTCGGGATGCGCGCCTCATGCCAGCCAATACCGGTATTAAACAGCGTGACGCCGCACTGCTCCAGCTCGCCCGCCAGCAACAGCGTCTCCTCCAGCGTACTGCCCTCTTCGATCAGGTCGAGCATCGACAACCGGAAGATGATGATAAAGGCGTCACCGGTCGCGGCGCGAACGGCGCGGGTAATCGCCAGCGCGAACTGCATCCGCTGCCGGAAGTCGCCACCCCAGCGATCGGTGCGCTGATTGGTGTGCTTCACCAGAAACTGATTAATCAGGTAGCCTTCGGAACCCATGATCTCCACGCCATCGTAGCCCGCCTGCTGTGCCAGTCGGGCGCAGCGGGCAAAGTCATCAATGGTCTGTTCAATCGTCGCCTCGCTCATCGCCTGTGGCGTAAACGGGTTAATCGGCGCCTGGCGTGCCGAGGGCGCAACCAGATCGGGCTGATAGCTGTAACGACCGGTATGCAGGATCTGCAGGGCGATTTTGCCCTGATGCTGATGTACCGCCTCCGTGATCTGCCGGTGCCAGTCACATTGCGTCTCGTCGGTGAGCATCGCGCCATGCGCGGTGGTGACACCCTGGGCATTGGGGGCGATGCCGCCGGTGACGATCAGCGCGACGCCTTCACGCGCCCGCTCGCCGTAAAAAGCCGCCAGCCGGGCTGCACCATCCGGGTGTTCTTCCAGTCCGGTGTGCATCGACCCCATCAGAAAGCGGTTTTTCAGTCGGGTAAAGCCAAGGTCCAGCGGCGTAAACAGCGCAGGATAGTCAGGATTGACGGACATGATAGTCACTCACGGTAAAGTGGTCGGATGAGTTCACTCTAGCCACTTCTGCGTTAAAAAAAAGTGAAAGAATGTCAGGGTGTGAGTGAAATCATAAACAACGGCAGGGGAGTGAGGTGAGTAACAAAGAGTGGGCGGAGGTAGCCCGTGCCTTGCGCAAAGAGGTTAAGACCGCCATCCGTGGCCCGCGTAGCTTTACGACAGGCGTCAGCGCCCGTCGCAGTTCAGATTCCACTACATGCTGTCAGCGCGGTGCCAGAAAACCCATTAACGTCGACGGATCCATGAATAGCGGGAGTGATAGCCGCTGCCGTGGTGGGTATTAAAGCGGTAGCTTGAACCGCTTTCGGCCATACAGTAGGTGCAGACATTGACGTTATCGATCTGCGCAGCCGGCACCCCCGCGTTTACCAGCAACTGCGTCGCCAGCGCAGGCAGATCGAACCAGACACCCTGCTGGCGGGCAGCGGCCTGTGGACGTTGCGCCAGAGGATTAACCGGCTGGTTCTGGTGCCAGCGCAGCCCGCTGGCCAATGCCGGGTTCTGCGCAATCTCCGCCAGCTGCGGTTCGGCCAGTTCATAACAGCAGGGGCCCATCGCCGGACCGATCGCCACCATCAGGTTCTGCGGCTCACAGCGCTGCTCGCACAGTTTTTCAACCGCGCGGGTCAGCACACCCGCCAGCGTACCTTTGAGTCCGGCATGAACCGCGGCCACGATCCGCTGCTGGCGATCGGCGAACAGCACTGGCAGGCAGTCGGCGGTGTAGACCGCCACCGGGCGCGTCCCGCTGCCAATCACGCCATCAGACTCGCAGCTTTTGGGTGGGATGTTCTCGATATCGGTGACCACGGTCGCGCTGTGGCGCTGATGTCCATAGGCGGCATCAGCGGGTGGGGGCTCTCCGGCTGGCTGAAACGCATATTCGAGCCACTCCAGCGAATCGAGCAATGGCGAGCGCGGGATCACGGCCATAGGAATCTCCTGTTATAACAGCGTGCGTTGGGCTGCCCACAGCTTACGTTAACTGCTACATTTTTGAAGCTTCTCCTCAGACCTTTCTCACCTTAAGGATGAAATGATGAAAACCTCCGCAAAACTGGCTGCATCCGGACTGGTCGCGCTGCTGCTTACCGGCTGCGCCTCGTCGACACATCAGACCGCGCAACAGCAACTCGGCCAGCAATCGGTGCTGGCGGTAAACTGGTTCCAGCAGTCTGGTGAATATCAGGCGCTGACCTGGCAGGCATTTAATACCGCGCGTATGGCGTTTGATCAGGCCCCCTCGCTGACTGGCAAACCCAAAGCGGTGATTGTCGATCTGGATGAGACGATGCTGGATAACAGTGCCTACAGCGCGTGGCAGGCGAAGAACGGCCAGCCGTTCAGCAGCAAAACCTGGTCAGCCTGGACACAGGCGCGGCAGGCGAAAGCGGTGCCGGGCGCGATAGAGTTTGCGCGTCATGTCACACAGAATGGCGGCACGCTGTTCTATGTGTCGAACCGCGATCAGAAAGATTACGCGGCCACGGTCGCTAACATGCAGCAGCTCGGTTTCCCCAACGTCAGCGATAAAACGGTACGTCTGAATACTGACAGCTCCAATAAGCAGGCACGTTTCGATGCCATTAAAAATGCCGGCTATAACGTGGTGCTCTACGTTGGCGATAACCTCAACGATTTTGGTGGCGCGACCTGGCATCAGGGTAATCAGACGCGTCGTGATTTTGTGAATCTTAACCATCAGCAGTTTGGAACGCAGTTCATCGTGCTGCCGAATCCGCTCTACGGCGACTGGGAGAGCGGAATGGCGGAAAACTACAATAAACTGACGCCCGAACAGCAGCTGTCTGTGCGGGAATCGCGCCTGCAAAGCTGGAACGGTAAATAATTCGTCAAGAAAAAGAGCCTGACCGTGTCAGGCTCTGTTAAAACATGGTCCTGATTTACTTTCTCCCGTCACTATTTTACTGCAAATTAAATTAATTATCTCTTGCTTCATTCTTATCTAAAATCAGGCATATCTGACTGGCTATCAGCAATTAACCAGGTTGATCGTGCTAATGGTTAATTTTTTAATTAAGAGTATTCCTGGTAAAAAGCAGGCCGGTTGGTATGGCAGTGAATATCCCCTTGGTTAATGATTGTATTTTTTTGTCAGCAGTAACTTTAGTTTATTATCTTTTATATTTTAATCTATTGATATTGTTGATTTTAAATTTATAAACGCTAATTATCCCACTTCTCTTCTGCTTAATTAAATTTACTTAACCCTGACTCTTACTGACGCCAGATTGACAAATAGCATGATGTTAAAGTGCTGTGAAATATTGCTCGTGCATTGGTAATGGTTAGCGGCTATAACCTTTTTCTGTGACTCAGTTCTTATTTACCTGGCGGCTCACGCTTTATTTGTGAGCCGATACACTTTGTGGTTAGCCAGGATGCGACATCCCGGTAGTAGAGAGAAGATGATTGTGACGACACTTAAACCCTTATTAGCGAAAAATCGCAGTTGGGCATTACAGCGCCGCCAGCGTAATCCAGACTACTTTAAAAAATTCCTTCATCAGCAAAAGCCGCACTCACTCTGGATAGGTTGTTCTGATAGTCGCGTTCCGGCAGAAGTCTTAACCGGCTCCCATCCTGGCGAACTCTTTGTGCATCGTAATATCGCCAACATGGTGATTGAGGACGATGACAATTTACTGAGCGTGCTGCAATACGCGCTCTTCTTTCTCGGTGTAAAACGCATTGTATTAAGCGGCCACTATGGCTGCGGTGGGGTGGAAGCTGCGCAGAATCTGCCGGGCAGCGTGCTGGACGGGCAGGAGAGCGCGCTGGCGAGACGCATTCAGACGTTGCGTCATGACATTCAGCATGGCCTGGCGGAAAGCCCCCCTTCAGACGCGGAGCCGGGTGAACAGCTCGATCGGCTGGTTGAAGCCAACGTTAAGGCGCAATTCGCCAGACTGGTGAAATCTGAACCGGTCCGGCAAATCTGGCAATCGGGCCAGGAACTGGAAGTGTTTGGTTGTGTTTATGACCTGCGCTCCGGCCATCTTAAAGAGCTGATTCATCAATCTGCAGAGGAACCTTCATTATGAACCTCGATACCCTGCGTCGTGATATTCCTGCGGGTCTGGTGGTGTTTCTGGTCGCCTTACCGCTCTGTCTTGGCATCGCACAGGCCAGCGGATTACCGCCGTTTGCCGGTCTGCTGACCGGTGTGATTGGCGGCCTGGTGGTCACATCACTGAGTCCGTCCCGGTTTGCCGTCAGCGGCCCGGCGGCAGGCCTTGTCACCATCGTCGTCGCCTCAATGGCGTCTCTGGGCAGTTTTTCCGCCTTTCTCACCGCGCTGATTATCGCCGGAGCACTGCAATGTCTGTTTGGCCTGCTGCGTGCCGGACGGTTTATTTCGCTGGTGCCGGGCAGCGTCATCAAAGGGATGCTGGCGGCGATCGGTTTGCTGCTGATCATGCAGCAGATCCCGGTGGCGCTGGGAGCCGCGGGCGATGCGGAGCTGGTTTCACTGGTGACCGGTGAGATGACCTTCTCGCTGCCCGCGGTAGCGGTAGCGGGTGTCGGCCTGGCCATTTTATGTCTCTGGACCACCGCACCGGTGAAGCGGATCAAAGCGCTGGCCTGGATCCCTGGGCCGCTGATTGCCGTGCTGATAGGCTGCGTTGCTACCATCGTGGGTGGACGGCTGTTCCCGGAAATGACCAGCGGTCTGGCGCGCATTTCGTTGCCCGCTTTTGACAGCATTTCCGCGCTGGTGGCAGAGCTGGAAACGCCCGACTGGATGGCCTGGCAGAATCCGCAGGTCTGGGTTGTTGCGGTAACCTTAGCCCTGGTCGCCAGTCTGGAAACGCTGCTGAGTCAGGAGGCGCTGAAAAAACTGCGTCCTCAGACGCCCGCGCCATCGCCTAACAAAGAGATGTTCGCGCAGGGCATCGGTAACCTGGCGGCCGGTTTCCTTGGCGCGATGCCGATAACGGCGGTGATTGTGCGCAGTTCGGTTAACGTCAGTGCGGGCGCGCAGACCAAACTGTCGATCTTCATTCACGGTGTGCTGCTGCTGATTTGCGGCATGTGGTTCAGTGAGATGCTGAACGCCATTCCGCTGGCCAGCCTCGCTGCCGTGCTGCTCTATACCGGCTACAAGTTGGCGACACCCAAACTGTTTATTGAGCAGTTCCGGATGGGCGCGCAGCAGTACGTGCCGTTTCTGGCCACCATCGTCGGTATTATCACGCTGGGCATGCTGGTCGGGATTGGTATCGGCATCGCCACGCAGATCCTCTATAGCATCTATAAAAGCCATCGCAACGCGCTGCAGCTCACCCGCTATGACGACCACTACGTGCTGCGCTTTCAGCAGAACCTGACCTTTATGCACAATCCAAAGCTGCAGGGATTGCTGGATGAGATCCCGGAGAACAGCGTAGTCATCGTCGATAACGACAATGCGGAATATATCGATCCCGACGTCAAAGCGGTGCTGAAAGATTTTGGCGATAATGCCGACAAACGCGGCATTCGCCTGAGTCAGTGGCCGGTTGCCGTAAAATAGCGTTTAGCGCAACGGTAAAGTCGTCAGAACAGCAAAAATCGGATATCTCGGATATCCGATTTTTTTATTTGCGATGCATAATAGAGCCCCAGTTTTTGCTGTCATCTGATGGGTTTAGCCTCAAAACGGTAACTTTTCTGAGTTAGCCCATGAAACGAGGTTTTATCGCCGGATGACATTGAGGAGATTCAGGATTTAATCATTCTGACACCACGCGCCTGTCCAGGCTGGCGTGGACAGCCAGCCTCTCTGTGACAAGGTCCGGATGTATGCGCATACAGCTGTTTGAAGAGCACAACGTTAAGAAGAACGCATTTTCACTGTTTTTAATCACGTTGCTGTTTTGCTTTATCGGCGGACACCTGCGCTTTCCACAGGAGCTGTCGCTGTTCTGGCCGGTCAATGCGATCGTCACTGGCGTGATCGTCCGGAATCCTTTTCTGCATCAGACCCGCTATTACCTGGCCACCTTTGCTGCGATGGTGTTTAACGACATCGTTTTTTCAGGCTGGGCGCTCTCTGCTTTTACCCTCAACATGGCGAATCTTCTGTTTGTGCTGGTGGCGGTGACGCTGCTGGTAAAACATCTTCAGCACGACTCCGGCAGCGAGCGTATAACCAGCGTGCTGCGCATTTTTCCGGCCTGTCTGCTGGCCGGACTGGCCTGCGCCAGCTGGGGGGCGCTGGCGCAGCAGGCCGATTTTAACAGCGGGCTGGTGACGGCCTGGGGCGAATGGTTCAGCGAACAGTTCTCAACCGGGCTGATGCTGCTGCCCTTTTTGCTGACGCGCGACTGGGCGTCGCTGTCGCCCCGGCAGTTTATGCAGATGCGCAAGCTGGCACCGGTTGTCGCCGTGATTTTTTCGCTGATGATTGGCGCGATGATGGGCGGCGCAGGCAGCCTGACGTTCCCGGTTCCGGCGCTGGTCTGGTGCGCCATCGTGCTGCCGATGCCGCTCACCAGTCTGGTGATTTTGCTCACCGGCATTAGCGAAATCATTCTGGTTTCGCACGGCGTGATGAATATCCAGGGCGATGACAATATGCTGCCGATCACCCATCTGACCTCGGCACGGCTGGGCGTGGCGACCATTGCGATCAGCCCGCTGATTGTGGCGGTGAGCATGGATGCGATTCGCCAGCTCAACCAGCGTCTGGCGCTGCGCGCCAACTATGACTTCCTGACCCGGCTACTGTCGCGTTCCGGCCTCTATGAAAGTCTGCGTGCTGAGCCGATCTTCCCGGACCGCCGGGCGGGCGTGATCCTGCTGGATGTCGACTACTTTAAAGCGATTAACGACAATTTTGGTCATGATGCGGGTGACAGCGTGCTGGAAGAGATCGCCCGCCGTATGCAGCGCGTTGTGGGTAAAGAGGGGCGCATCTGCCGTTTTGGCGGCGAAGAGTTTGCGGTGGTGCTGTTCGACCAGAATCCGGAAAAGCTCTACTTTCTTGCTGAGAGCATCCGGCAGAAGATGGCGAAAGAGAAGTTCTGGCTGCAGGGCAGTACGGCCACGGTCACCGTCAGTCTGGGGCTGGCGCATGGCAGTGCCGGTGAGGCGACGGAGTGGCACCGCGTGATCAACCGGCTGATTTCCGCAGCCGATAAAAATCTCTATCTGTCGAAACGCAATGGCCGCAATCAGACCTCGCCGGTTAACTACCGTGCCATCACCAGCGACGTGGCATAAGGCCACGCCGCCGGGTTCTGTCAGCTGACGCTGCTTTTCAGGGTACTGGCCTGCTGGTGGCGTTCAATCGCCAGGTCGATCAGGCGACTGATCAGGTCCTGATAGCTGAGTCCGGCCGCCTGCCACAGTTTCGGATACATGCTGATATTGGTGAAGCCCGGCAGGGTATTCACTTCGTTGACGATAATTTCGCCGTCGTCAGTTAAAAACACATCGACGCGCGCCATGCCAAAGCACTCCAGCGCGGTAAAGGCCTTGATGGCAACCTCACGTATCGCATCGCTGGTTTCCGATGAAATGGCTGCCGGGACCACCGTCTGCGCACCGCTCTCGGAGATATATTTGGTGTCATACGAATAGAAGGCGTCATGCACCACCACTTCACCGCAGGGGCTGGCTTCAGGGGCATCGTTGCCCAGCACCGCACACTCGATCTCGCGGCCTTTGATACCCTGCTCAATCAGCACCTTGCGGTCAAAGGAGAAGGCCAGCGCCAGCGCGGCATCAAATTCTTCAATGCTATCCACTTTGCTGACGCCCACCGATGAACCCTGGTTGGCGGGTTTGATAAACAGCGGCAGGCCAAAGCGGGCAATCACTGCGCTGGCGTCCAGTTGTGCACGCTGGGCCTGGGTGACGCTCACCCACGGCGCGACGTTGAGGCCGGCGTCGCGCAGCAGGCGTTTGGTAAAATCTTTATCCATGCTGACTGCAGAGCCCAGCACGTCGGAACCGACAAAAGGTAACGAGGCCATACGCAACAGGCCCTGCAGGGAGCCATCTTCACCCAGCGTACCGTGCACAATAGGGAAGATAACGTCGATCTGCGACAGCGGATGGGCGTTATGACGGGTGATGATCTGCTGCTGAGTCGTGCCGGGCACCAGCGCCACATCTTCAGCGGCGTGATTCAGCGCGATCAGCGCCGGATTTTCAGCGTTAAGTAAGAAGTTTGAAGCATCGTTAAGACGCCAGTGTCCCTGCTTATCAATGCCCAGCAGCACCACGTCAAACCTGGTTTTGTCGATCGCCTCAAGGATATTTTTGGCCGACTGTAACGACACCTCATGCTCAGCCGATTTCCCGCCAAACACGATCCCTACCCGCAACTTTGTCATCAATTTTGCCCACTGAAAAAATCAAAACCACAAGATAGCATGGGCTTCGCGAGGGAAAACAGGGCAGGGCGACAGATAATTGTGAGCAGGCGATTAACCCTCGCCACTCACCAGAACGCTGCCGTTGAGCTGCCCGACCTGACGCGGGTGGCAGCTCAACGGCCCGCTCGCAAAGGCCACTTAATCTCCTCTTTAAGCTGATGCAGGCGGGGTGTCTGGTTTAACTTAACCTGATGCAGAGCCCAGCCTGACTTCAACCTGATGTTCCTGGCGATGGCTTTCCAGCGCTATTTCGTCACCGTCACACCGTTTGCCATCCAGCCACAGCTGATAGGTGCTGTCACCGCGAGTAACCCGGATGTTGTAGATCCCTTCTCCCTCACGGTAGACAATTTTTATCTCTGACCAGTCAGCGGGAAGCTGTGGGCGAAGAGACAGCGCGTTGCCGCGCCGGGTTATCCCAAGCAGACTCTCACTGATAAGCTGATAGGTCCAGCCTGACGAACCGGTATACCAGGTCCAGCCGCCTCGCCCGCTGTGGCCTTCGGCCGCATACACATCCGCAGCCATCACATAAGGTTCCGCTTTGTAGATCGCCATATCCTGTTGATTGCCACTATGATTAACCGGATTAATCATCGAGAGCAGGGACCAGGCGCGCTCTGTTTCACCCATCGCCGCAAAGGCCATAATCGCCCACAGAGCCCCATGGGTGTACTGACCGCCATTTTCCCTGACGCCCGGTAAATAACCGCGAATGTAGCCCGGATTTGGCCCTGCACCATCGAAAGGCGGAGTGAGCAATTTAATCAGCCGGTTATCCTTATCAACCAGATGCTGATAAAGCGCCTCCATTGCTGACCGGCATCTGGCGTCCTCGCCTGCGCCAGAGAGTACCGACCAGCTCTGGGCAATGGCGTCTATCCGGCACTCACTGTCAGCATGTGAACCGAGCGTCTGGCCACTGTCAAAAAAGCCGCGCAGATACCATTCGCCATCCCAGGCCGCATGGTTAAGCGCGGTTTTGAGCGTCTGCGCGTGCTCCTGACAGTGGCGGGCGGTATCGGTATCGCCGAACCGCACAGCCAGCGCGGCAAAGCGGTCCAGAACCGTATAGAGGAAGAAGCCGAGCCAGACGCTTTCACCCTTGCCGGCAATCCCGACGGTACTCATACCATCGTTCCAGTCCCCGGAGCCCATCAGCGGGAGGCCGTGCTGGCCGAAATTAAGGGCGTGGTTAACCGCGCGAACGCAGTGCTGCCATAGCGGTTCATTAATCTTACTGACGCCCGGAAGCTCATAGACAGACTCTTCGTCCTCTGCCAGCAGGCGACCTTCAAGGTAGCTGACGGGCTGTGACAGCAGCGCAATATCATCGGTTGCCTGCACATAGCGGCACAGCGCATAAGGCAGCCACAGGTAGTCGTCGGAGCAGCGGGTTCTGACGCCGCGGCCAGCAGGCGGATGCCACCAGTGCTGTACATCTCCCTCGATAAACTGGCGGGATGCACACAACAACAGCTGATCGCGCAGCCGCTGCGGGGCAGCGTGAGTCAGCGCCAGCGTATCCTGCAACTGATCGCGGAAACCAAAGGCACCACCGGATTGGTAATATCCGCTGCGCGCCAGCAAACGGCTGGCCAGCGTCTGGTACAGCAGCCAGCCGTTTGCCAGTAAATCGACCTCCGTTGCCGGTGTCTGGATTTGCACTTTAGTCAGTAGCTGGTGCCAGTGCTGTTTAACTTTGGTCAGCTCGTTCTGAGCCTCCCCGTTGGAGAGGAACTGCTGCATCAGCGCGGTCACTGCACCCTCATCTTCCCCGACGCCGAGAGCAAAAACAAAGCTGCGGCTGTCGCCGTCAATCAGTGTCGTCAGCGTCTGCAGCGCGGCGCAGGGATCCATTCCTGCCCCGGTGTTACCCGACAGACCACGAACATTCATCATCGCGGGCTGCCGTGTGGTGCCGTTACGGCCCAGACACTCAAGCCGGTTGCCGCTGTACGCAATCCGGTTACCTGTGACGGCAAAAAAAGCGGTCCGTGCAGAGCCCGTGCTGTTATAAAAGTTTCTGGCCAGAACCGCGCTGCCTGTCGCGATAACGGCAGGGGATGTCACCACATGCCTTGCAGAGCGGCTCGCCAGCTCACCCAGAACCCATTCGACGTATCCGGTAATCGACAGATTACGCGTTTTGCCAGAGAGGTTACTCAGCGTCAGCAGGGAAAGTCTGACCGGCGCCTCCTCTGCCACGAACACCGTTAACGTGCTGCTGATGCCATACTCCGTGTGTTCAAACGTGCTGTAACCGAAGCCATGACGGGTCAGATAATCGCCCTTGCCGCGAACCGGAAGCGGCGTGGGCGACCAGACATCACCCGTCTCTTCATCACGCAGATAAAGCGCTTCGCCAGAGCTGTCACTGACGGGGTCATTGTGCCAGGGCGTCAGACGATATTCATGCGCGTTTTCATACCAGCTATAGCCCTGACCACTCTCGGAAATGACGGTACCAAGCTGGCTGTTGGCCAGCACATTGCACCACGGCGCAGGCGTCTGCTGCTGGCCGGAAAAAATGATGTGATATTCGCTGCCGTCCTCGTTGAAGCCACCGGTGCCATTAAAAAACTGCAACCGCTCCGGCGAAAAGGTGACGGCTG
This sequence comes from Pantoea sp. PvP021, assembly GCF_054056055.1. Classification (NCBI taxonomy): domain Bacteria; kingdom Pseudomonadati; phylum Pseudomonadota; class Gammaproteobacteria; order Enterobacterales; family Erwiniaceae; genus Pantoea; species Pantoea sp. PvP021. The sequence continues at coordinate 136,693 of NZ_JBSRXX010000003.1, forward strand.
CAGGCGGCGGCGTCTTACTGACCGATGGAAACGCAAAAGCAGGCGGGGTGCGCACCGGTTTTAACAGCGTGCTGAGCTGATCGGCGAGGCTGCCGTTCCGGCCTTCCAGCACGACCGCCGCGACGCTCAGCAACAGTTGCAGATCGTCAGCGGAAAAACTTTCGCTTTTGCGGATAAATATGCCGCCAGGTTTGTCCGCCTGCTGCCGTTCATCTCCGGCAGGGATCAGGGTCGTGAGCTGATTGAACAGGTTCTGCTGGTAGCCGCCCTGGTCGCTGTTCAGGATGAGCAGATCGACCGTCAGCCCTTTTTGTCGCCAGTACTGGTGCGCCTGAATGAGGGTGGTGACCAGGTCGAGCTGATTAATGTTTTCTATCCGAACCAGAAGAATCGGCAGATCACCCGAAATCGCATGACGCCACAATGACTCCTGGCCCAGCCGGTTCTGCATCAGCGCGTCTGATTCGCCACGCATTTCGGCACTGGAAAACAGCACGGCACTGGCCAGCTGATTAAACAGGCTGGTATCTTCGGTGCGGATATTCAACTGACGCAAGGCGACCTGACTATGAGACCACGCCAGTTCAAACACCCGATCGGCGCTGATGTGGTTACGGTACTTCTCAATCAACGCAATAGTGGTGTCACGCTGAAGTGTCACACCGTAAAGCATATCGATGGTGACGGCCTCTCCCGCTTTTAACGTCACTGACTGGCGAATTGATAACACGGGATCTAACACCGCTCCCTGCTGACCCGTTAATTCACTGCCCGGCATCAGCGCCTGAGCATCGGCTGGCGTCCTGCCGCGCCCGAGAAAACGAGCCCGGTCGGTTTCAAAAGAGGTCTGGCGGCCGGTATTGCCATGTATCGCCATCGCGTGAAACATCCATGCCGTCACTTCTTTCTCTTCACGTGGCCGACGGTGAGCCAGAATCGCTTCCAGCCTGTCAACGATCTCAGTCTGGACGAACAGATTACTGAACGCAGGGTGGGCCATATCGCTGGCTGCTGGTGCCAGTACCACTTCGGTGTAGCTGGTGATATCAAACGGGCGGGTCTGACGGGAACGGTTAGTGACCGTGATGCGTCTGATTTCCACATCATCTTCCGGGGAGACCACGATATGCGTGTGAATGCTGAAGGTGGTGCCTGAAGCGTCAAACTCAATCCCGGCATCATTGAAACGGGTTTTATAATGCGGACGCTCGCAGCAGGTCGGCTGATAGCTGTGAGCAATCACTTCGGCGGATTGCTGATCGGTAACGTAGCAGAACGTTCCGTAGTTGTTGCTGGTGCTATCCGCACGCCAGCGGGTGAGTGCCAGCCCCTTCCACTGGCTGTAGCCTGTCCCCGCGTGCGTCACCATCAGATGATAATCTGCATTGGAAAGCAGCTGAAGTTGTGGCTGACGCGGATCTGAACCACTGAATTCACGCTGGTCGGGAATGCTGCGCTGCTGTTTAGGGTCACTGTTTTCGACAAAACTGCGGCGTGGGGTATAGAGCTCAATATCATCAGGCACTTTTTCCTGCAGCAGCAAACGCGAAGACTGAAACAGTGCGCTGGACATAAAGCGCGCGACCATGGGCGCATCCAGCAGCTGGTGAGAGAGTGCTAGCAATCCCATCGCCTGGTGATGGGCCATATACGATTTGACGATCGAAAATGGCTGACCGGGAGCCAGTCGGTCCGCGGTGAAATCCAGCGCTTCGTAATAACCGTAGTCACCGCTGGCACCCATTTTTTTAAGTCTTATCAGATTAGCTGTCGCCTCCTGCGGCAGCACCATCAGCGCCAGCAGCGTCGCATAGGGGGCAACAACATGATTGTCATTCAGGCCGCGTTTCAGACCCAGTTCCGGCGTACCAAATGCCCGATACTGGTAGTTATGATTGACGTCAAACGCAGCGTAACCCGATTCCGAAACGCCCCAGGGCGTATCGGTGCTGTTACCCGAGGCAATCTGTTGCCTGACCGCCGATAACGCCATCTTTTCCAGTAGCGTGTCGGGGTAAACCGGCATGACCAGGTGCGGCATCAGGTATTCAAACATTGAGCCGCTCCATGACATCACGGCGGGCTGGTTATTCAGCTGAGTAAATAAGCGACCCAGTACAAACCAGCTCTTGGCCGGAAGCTGGCTGGTGGAGATAGCAAAGTAGTGCGTCAGGCGGACTTCTGAAGGGAAAAGGTCATATTTGCTGGCGTCCAGCAGACCGCTGTCCATGTTATAGCCCACGCTGAGTAAAGATGTGGCCGGATAATAGAGAAAGCGGAAGTCCATACTGGCGTGATCGCTGAGGCGGCTGTCCAGCTCCAGCAGGGCAGCCATCCGTTCGCGGGCGGCCCATATCGCAGTCTCTGCCTGTTTTTCCGGGAGCCCGGGGCGGTTCAGGTTCAACTCAGCGAGCCACAGCAATGACGGAATGTCGGCAGGCAGTGGCGCATCCGGGGTAACCCAGCTGAAAAGGAGGGCCCACTCCTGAGTGAAATCGACCAGCTGCTGGTGGAAAAGCGCCGGCCAGTTTACCCGCGTTGTCGGAAGATAAGCCTGTTCTGCCACCACGCTTAATGCCAGCAGAGCCTGCATCCCGGCGTGAAAATCGGCGGGTGAAGCGCGCTGCATCAGGCTTAGCTTAGCTGCGATTTGTTCCACAATGTCGCTGCGGGTGTCGCTCAGTTGGTCTTTAAGCAGTGAGAAGGTATCGGAGAGACCTTCCAGGATACAGGGGAGAGACATCACCGGCTGGTATTTCCACTGCGCCAGGCCAGCCTGAAGGGTCACAAGGTGAGCCGCCATATTACCGCTGTCTACGGTTGAGACGTAGCGTGGGTTCAGTGGTTTTAACGTCTGGGTGTCATACCAGTTATAAAGATGTCCTCTGAAATGCTCCATTCGATCAAGGGTATCGAGGGTGTCGAGAGTCCGGCTGATGACCCGATTCTGGCTGATATAACCAAAATCCCATGCCGTCAGGTTTGCCAGCAGCGACAGGCCAATGTTGGTCGGTGACGTCCGGTGGGCCACCCGCGACTCCGGAATCTCCTGCAGATTATCCGGCGGCAAATGGTTGTTGTCACTGCTGGCAAATTCGTTAAACCAGGCCCAGGTTTTACGCGCGGTGCGACGCAAAAAGAGGCGCTGTTCCGCTGAAAGGCTGCCTGGCTGAGCGCGTTTGGGCTGGCTCATGCGGCTCAGTAACGCGGGGGCGACCGCCCACAATAAAGCGAGCGCCAGTGCGACATGCGTCATCGACGGCATGCTCAGGCTGGTCAGGAATACCAGAGCCGCGCCTGCTACCGGATTAATCCACATGCGGCGGTAGAAATGGCGCACATCAGACTCGACAGGTTTCTGTGATGAAGCGCTTTTCCACTCGTTCAGAAAGCGATGGCTGATAGTCAGGCGCCATAAGGTCACGATAATCGCCTTCAGCGACCAGTAACTCTCGTGAGGCAGAATGGCCAGCGCCAGGCCAGCGCGGGAGAGGCGGTTAAAGGCATCGGTGACCAGCATGGATAAATGCTGCCGCCAGGCACGCTTTTTACTTTTCGTCACCCCGTCGATTACCAACGCTGGCAGTCCCGGAAGCAGCAGAAAGAGCATGATGCATCCGACCCAGAATGCCGGGTTCGGTACTATCGTACACAGCATAAATACCAGCATCAGCAGGGCTGGTGCCACCAGGCTGCGGCGCAGATTGTCTGTTAATTTCCAGCGGGAAAGCGCACTGAGCGGGTTCTTTTGACGACTGCAATCTTCCTGCCGCACCTGCAACCGTAGCCAGTTAAGGAGCTGCCAGTCGCCCCGCACCCAGCGAAATCGTCGGGCAACATCGCTCAGGTAACTATCCGGATATTGTTCATACAGGACGACGTTACTGACCACACCGGAGCGGGCATAGCACCCCTCAAGCAGGTCATGGCTCAGCACCAAATTTTCCGGACAGGTATTGCGTATCGCCCGGCTAAAGGCAGCGACATCGTAAATACCCTTGCCGACAAATGAGCCTTCACCAAACAGATCCTGATAAATATCGGATGAGAGTGAGGAGTAAGCATCATTCCCCGGAATGCTGCTGCACAGCCGGGCATAGCGGCTCTGACCGTTAACCGGTATCTCTTCAGCCAGACGAGGCTGCAGGATGGCATAGCCTTCAACCACCCGATTTTTGACATCATCGAATACCGGCGCATTGAGCGGGTGGGCCATGACGCCAATCAGCTTATGCGCAGTCTCACGCGGCAGTATTGTGTCGCTGTCGAGAGTAATCACATATTTAACGCTGTGCAGCTGAGCCTGTGTGGCACCTACCGTGACGCTGAAGGCGTTTTCTTCACCCTGAAGCCAGCGATTCAGGGCATGGATCTTACCGCGCTTGCGTTCATACCCCATCCAGACGCCCTGAGAAATATTATGGGTGCGGTCACGGTGTAACAGGGAGAAGAGCGCAATATCCGATTTACCCCCGCTGTAGCGCCGATTCAGCGCTTCCGTTTTCAGCACGGCGTAACGGATAAGCGCGGCGTCATGATGATGGTCCTGTTCGGCGCTATCGGTAAAGTCGGTCAGCAACGCAAAACTGATATTCGTTAAGGCGTTACCGAGATAGCAGATTTCCAGAGAGCGCAACAGGGCGTCTGTTCCCTCATTGCTGCTGAGTAAACAGGGGATAACTACCAGTGTGCGGTCATGCTCCGGTACCGCCAGAGAATAATCGAGTCGGGGCAGGGGAAGGGGATGGCGGCTACGGGTGGTTAACTCGCTCAGCAACTGTAAGGCTAGCTGGCTGCTGACAATGATGGCGGGCAGCACCAGCAACCAGAGTAATGACGCCATGCCCGCCTGATGGGTGCTGTAGAGCATCTCGGCGGTAAACGCGGTTGTCAGCAGTAAAAGGCTGCCTAACCAGGAGAGTAAAGGAGTCTGGCTCAGATGCTGCCGGCTCCTGTTCAGCCACGTTACTTTAACGTCAAGCTGCTGTTCCAGTTGCTGAAATCCTTTATCCAGCAGGTAATAGCCGACATGCTGCTGACGCAGGGGAAGATCAGGCTGGCTTGCCAGCGTCAGCACAGCCTGGGCGACTTCACGTTCATCAAACCGACTGTGCCGCGCCAGACGTTCAATCACGTGGCGGTAGTCATCGCGACTGTCAAAATGCATCAGCGGGTATGTCCCGGTGGGATCCTGCTGCAGGACTTTCTCAACCAGGCTGACGGATTCGACAAAGGCCTGCCAGTCAATTTCGCCGAGTTGTCGCAGGCCGGTAATACTGTTGCTGACAGAGAGCTGACTCAGGGCCAGCTGCCGGTTGAACTGCTCAATGACTTCCGAGGTTTTCCGGCCGGTATTTTCCAGCTGTTGTTCGACCCAGGTTAACGCCAGAGTATTGTTCTGGCCACTTAAGCGCCGTTCAAGTTCAGCAACGAAAGCGCCGGAAACCTGCGGGTTCTGGCGAGCCATATCAGCGATGACCAGAATAACTTTTGACGCATCTTCGGCGGCAGTGGAGAGAATATCGCTGATCCACTGCTCCGCTTTATTACGTTCCTGATGTACCCTGGCGACGTCAGCCGCAATCCGGGCCAGATTGTTGATAAGCGCAAACCGTAACATGGCAGGCATGGCCCACAGTTCGCCGAGCAGCAGGGGCGTAACGCGCTGGTAGGCAGCGATAAAAGGATGCAGGACGCTGGTTTCCAGTCGGCCATCACTGTGCTTAATCATCTCCTCGGCGATAGCCTGGATGCGCAGGTAATGAGCCGACTCCTCCAGCATGGGCAGTCCTTTACCAAATTTTGCCGGTAACAGGTGCCGGACCAGGCGGATCTGCTCTTCAATGATGTAAAAATTATCCAGTATCCAGACGGCCGCTGGTGTCTGGCTGCGCTTATCGCCTTCACTCAGGATTTCTGCGCTGCGCGTCAATGACAGTTCATTATCTGCCAGCTGCTGCAACAGTCGGTAGGACCATTTTCCACCCGACAGATTATGCGTTTTCGCTAATTTTTCGCCGTAGTTATCCATTTGTTCAGCCGAAAAAATATCTGGCCGATGGGCCTGATAAATACCTTCTGTCGGGAACAAAGGAAAATGCTCATCGGGTAATTCACTTTCCCGGCTGAACCACGTCGTCAGTTTTATTTTCACACTCATTTCCTTGCGCTTACGCAGCAGCTGGATCCGGAAAAAAAGAAAGGATGACAAAAAAGGAGCCAAAAGAAGGGCTGGAGGTGATAAACAGGTGTAGATGATATTGATTATAGTCCTGTTTCCGTTATTCGTAGCTATCCTGATTAACCGGCTGGCGTTCCTTTATGGCGATTAAATAAAGTTAAAAAAAATAAACAGCTGCCTTCTCCTCACCTTAGCCCTTTTTAACATCAGAGCCGACAGATAAAAAAATTAATTTACCTGCACTGTGTTACGCTAATGGCAACATTTCAGAGGATAACGACATGACCTGGTTGAGCTTTCTCTTCGACGCGCTACACAGCAGCGAAACCAATACACAGTGTCCGGTGTGTAAAAAGTTTTCCAGACAGTCTGTAGCTAAAAAGAATAAAGGACAGGCAGTCTTATGTCCTCACTGTAAGTCATTGTATGTTATATAAAGTCCGTCGTCTTTTTATGTTGCGATCACCAGGCAGCAGCAAGTCATACTGTTTAACCTTATCCCTCATTGAGGCAATTTATCCGTAACATTAATTTCAATGTGCTGATAATCCTGCATTATCTTTCGTACTCGGTGAAATAACGCTTTGATTCACTCTGGTCGAGAAATTCGAATGGTGAAAGTTGAATAATATCTGGTCCTGCAGACCACACTTCATTAACTCTTGAGATAATATCGCCTTCCTGCAGCGTCAGAAGGTTATTAATGCGTAACACAGCAAATCTGCCATTTTCAAATTCGACCTGATACAACGCAACTTTCTTCAGCGGCATGATGGTTCTTCCACGAATTACCCGGCAGCAGAGTTCAGCACTCGATGAACTTTTCATGATAAACCTCTAATCTATTCATACTCTTCTGTTCAATAAATTAATCTGCAGCATTGTGGATCTGACCTCAGCGCACACGTTGTGCAGATTTCAATTGGCCCGTTTTGACTGCATTTGTTCATATCCGTAAATATAGCGGGTTTATGAAAATAATCTGATACACCCTCTGCAGGGTTAAAAAGTGACTCCGGGGTATCAGTCGGGTTATCAGAGTGAGGATGAGTGGCGTCTTTTACAGGGAAAATAGTGGGTATGAGAGTGTGAGGTTAATCGGGGAAAGGGTGAGGTGAAACGGCTGAGTCGGTACCAGAAGCTGAAAATGCAGTGCTGAAAGCTATCAACTGACTCGCCGCCGCGACCGATGAGGCAAACCGGACCACCAAGCCGCTGCAGGATGCGGTTGATATCAGCATTGCAGCTGATGACGAGATCGCACGTCTGGCTGAGTCGGACTAACCACGGAGTAACCGGCTGAGTGATTTTCACCAAGGCGTGCAGGTGCTTAAGATGAGTGACGGCAGCGCAGTGATTACGGTCTGGCAGGTGCCGACTAAATTTGGCTAACTTCGTAAGAGCATTGTCGGGACGCAACGGGAGATAAGTGCGTTAATGGATTGGCTTAGCAAAGAATAGCGTGGCTCAGTTGATAACGATATCCTGGAGCTTGTGCAGCAGTTTGCTGGCCAGCAAGACGAGCCCTTTGGTCCGCGGCCAGCCAGTTAATAGCAGCGACATTGCGTAGATTGGCCAGAAGGCCGCCGTGCTTAATGCCAGACATTTGCCCGTGATTGGCAAATAATCCACACTGATAACTCGCTATTGCAGCGGGTTTTTGATTATCCATCACCAGAGAGCACCAAACGTACGCAGCACCACGCTAATGCGTGGCCACTACGAGCACGATAACCACAAAGAGAGTATCCGCATAGTCTGGCACTGACTGCGGGTCAACACCGGCAAATAATCGTCCTGAAGACAAAAACGGCGGCTACACTGCTCCCGGCAGTGCAATTCTGAACATAAAAATTTTCAGTTTCATTTTGCTACAAACTACATCGACAGTCCGCACTGCCATTGGGCTTTTATCGGAAAACCAAGCTAAAAAATTAAAAAGAGTTTTAGTGATTTAATCATTAAAGAATGGTCTGAAAAAGAATCTAACTTATTGTTATTATTGAAAATAAACTTAATCATGAATTTTTTGGATAGATCGCGAACATTTGATGTACTTATTAATTGAATCAATAAATAACGCTAGTAATCAGTAGATCAAAAGAATGACTGACGCATAAACAACTTAAATAGAGTGCTAATGGAATTACTACTTCAGATTAGATATTCTCAGCCTTGAACATTATTTGCTTACAAGGAATAAGTATGGATGCAAAGCAAATTGCCTATGGAATCGTGGAGGGTATGTCATCTATCCCTTCAGGCATGTATCAGGGAGTTGTAAGAACATGGGAGGGAAGCGGTCTTGCCGGGAGCGATCTGAAGAACCGAAATCAAAGGGAAACTGAACGGTTTATGCGATTAATCAAAGCCACTGCAGACAGACATGAACCCATCCGGCAACTGATTACTATTGTGATTAACGATTTCTATGCAAAGCTCGATAATGAAAGCAAACAAGCTATCGATAGTAAACTGGGCTATGGTGCTGGCAGAATGGGGGGAAGGATTGGTTCACAATTTTTCTTGGCCCAATTTATTGCTAAAAGAATACTAACTCGTATCGTGACAGTTGAGGCCTTTAAGCGGTTTGTCAGAGTTGGTTCATCGCTTTCGTTGAACATTCTCATGGTGCAAGGATTGATTGAAGAGGCTTCAGTCGCATCAAGACGGATGCAAAATAGATTTCCAATGACCTATTCAAAGGTTTCACGAATGAATCTGGATATGGTCTATTTCCTCGTAGAGAGGCCACTCGAACCCTATCTGATTTATATCAACAGCCATAGATTAATTTGTGAAAGGATACAAAATGAACTCTGCAAAATCATTTCTTCTAAAATTCGTTAAGTTCATTGGTATACAAACCACAAATGTTGTTGAAGCCATTTCTACGGGTATTTGCTCATTTGCCGCATTTTTCTCTTTGTTTTTACTTGATGGCTGGCTATGGAAAATTATTGGTTTCTTCGGGTTCTTCATGCTGGCCTACTTAGTTGCTTACCTGCTGGATAAGCTAAAAGGAGAAGCATGATCGGTATGTGTTTTTATCCGTAATTAAGCTATCAAACAACAAGGCCGTGACACAGATTATGGCCTTCTTTATGGTTGTAAAAAAAGCAATAAAACTATAAAGCTGACTAACAAAGTCAGAGTGATGCATATCATTAGTTAGATTTTTATTAACGAATTATGCATGGGCTACGTAGATTATTACTGCTTCGGTTAAAAGCATCGCTTACGTAATGGAGAAAGTATGTATAAACCGTACAGGCGTTAAACATAAAATTATCCTCTGCAGAAGCTTGATCGGGGAAGCTGAGACTATAGTAAGTTGGATCCTCAAAAAAATACACGTGGAACCAGACCGCTTTCTCTCGCAAGCCGAATGCTTATTCGCCAGCGTTTTCAGAAAAAAAGTCGTACTATTACATGGAAAAGCATGCTGCGCGGTGAATGGGAATATACAACAAGTGTCGGGGCATATGTTGGACGTTGGGTGCCCTGGATTGGCGCTGTGTTAACTGCATATGATCTTTCGATTATTACCCGCAATGTTGTTCATCGCTATAAGCTGATTACAGGTGAAAAAGGATAAGGCTGGTTATGAGTAAAGTTGAAGATGTTCATCGTCTGATAAAGAAATACTTTTGGGAAATGCCAGCTGATGCATCCCTGAGTACAGGTAAAAATTGCGTTTTGCCTGAAGAGGCTTTTGATTTTTTTGAAGAATATGCTGAACTATTTAGTGTTGATATGAAGCGATTTGATTTTCGTCTCTATTTCCCGGCTACAGGAATCCCTTTTTTGCCGAACGCTATTTTGCCAAAATATCTGCGCACCGATCATCATCAACCTGAGCCTTTAACTGTTCAGATGCTGATTGATTCCGCTGAGGCGGGGGAGTGGCTTTACTAAAATGTAAGCTTGATGAAACCCAGAAACAGTTGGGCGTGCAGGATATTGTAGCCGTTGCAAACATCATTCTCGGTAACAATAATATTGACGTGCCGGGGAAACCGCTCACGTCAACGCCAGGCACGTCGGTTGTGTCACTCTTTTTCCGCAGGCATATATCCTATAAATTCCGACGGCGCATTCTTCCAACTCTGACCTTAAAATCCTTCAGTCTGCGCGGGCTGAAAATTTTCTGGGTGAATAATCTGGGAGCCTTTGTGGGCAGGGCCGTGCCGGTTGTAGGGTGGGTTATCTTGGCAAATGATGTTGCGCAAATCAGTTTTCGCACCGTACATCGCTATAACATGATTGTGAGGCCGGAGGATAAAATCTGGTGAATGATATGACGACTACTCCTGACCTGGTGCGCAAATATATCCTGCGCGAACTGCCGCTGGTAACCACGCTTCTTTTAAAAAAGATTGAAATCGGTGACGATGATGTTTTGCAGGAACTCTTTGAAGCAGAAGATATTGCAGAGGTATCGGAGAGATTTTTTCGTGATTTTAACGTACAGCCAGCAGGTTTTACGCTCGCCACATATTTCCCCTGGAAAACCCGTTCTTTTTTCACCCGCGCGCCAGTAAAGCAGGATAAAGCCCCCCTGACTATACGAATGTTTATTGAGTCAGCCGCTGCCGGTCGCTGGCTCTTTTAGTCACTGTCAGTGGGCAGCAGGTTTGCCCGTTGTGTCAGCTGCCACACAGTGACAACAGCATGATTTCCCTTCCCTAAAATCTGACCATCGCGGAACCCCTTCACAGGAGAACCGCCACATGTCACAGGATTATCACCACGGCATGCGCGTTGAGGAAATCAACGAAGGCACGCGAACCATCACCACCGTTAGCACCGCGATTGTCGGGCTGATCTGTACCGGCGGCGACGGCGACGACGCGGCCACCTTTCCGCTAAATCGCTCAGTACTGTTAACCGACATACTCACCTTCAGCGGCAGGGTCGGATACTGGGAGCTTCAGACCGATCAGGCTATCCGTGAAACGCCTATGAGCAGGGAAGTTTAAGCTGATACGGAAACGCGTGATCTGGTCAGCAGGAAAACGACAGTCAAAGTCACGGACAGGACCACTGTAATCGGAACGGCGTCACTGATGGCCGGAGCAATTCAGCACGTTACTACCGGCAGTTACAGCATGGCCACGCAGCAGAGCCAGCTGATTACAGTGGGCGGCAATGCGGAAACGGACATCACCGGTAGCGCGGCAATAGAAGTCGGGCAGGCGCTGACGGAAAAAATCGGCCAGCTGCGCCAGAGCATAGCCGGGACGCGTCAGGAAATTATCGCGCCAGTTGTGTAGATTGGTTCAGAGAAGATTAACGTGGCCCAGCTGATGCTTGATACCGTGGCGCTTGTGCAGCAGCTGGCCAGCCATACGCACCCGTCAACCGGGCAGCCCACGAACAGCAGCGACATCGCACAGAGCAGCCAGCAGGCCGCCGCGCTCATTACGAAATATTCACCCGTCATCGGCAAGTAAGCCAGCATACTAACCCGCTATCGCAGCGGGTTTTTTATTGCCCGTCACCAGAACGCCTCAGACGCACGATGCGCCACGCAAAGGCGCGCCCTTCAAGCAAGACAACCATAAACAGATCATCCGCACAGCGCGGCACTGGCTGCGCGTCAGCACGGCAAAATAATCGTCCGGCAGACAAAATCGGCGCTACACCGCACCCGCCTGCAGGTTTTGGATCATAAAAATTTTTCAGTTTTATTTTTCTACAAACCGGTATGGCAGAGCGCGCTGCTGCTGGCTTTATTCCGGAGTTCGGTAACTGAAAACTTTGAAAGAGATTTCAGTGTTTTTCAGTTTTAAGGATCTCGAATGGATCTAAATAAAAATGCATGAGCATGAAATTTAAGGATATTGTCTATTTTGTGTCGCTATTGGATCTTTAAGAGATCTCAGTTGGTTAAAGCCATTATCCAACAAAATCCAGCAGTGGCAGGGGGTTGGGGAATTTCAGAGCGCTAAGGGCAACTGAAAAGCACGAAATAAAATTACTGTTATTATATACAGTAATTAATTGTGTATGAGGATAACAGAATGAAGAAAATTTCCATTAACGGCGCGCTTTTTTTGTTCATGGCGCGAGGTGAAAAACTAACTGAAGATGCGATCTGGAATGAAGCATGGGGACCGCATAACAGATACGTGTTTTGGCCGCGGGGTGAGTTTTGGGATGTACGATTTAAAAAAGTTGAAAATGGAAAACTGGAATGGTTACCCGTTGCAGATGGACCAATTGCGAATGAAGGAGAGGCTTGGCAGGCAGCTTATTCACATTGGAATGAGCTGCCTGTTTACCATCAAATAAAAATTTAATAGCTAACTATTTAGTGAGCTTTTTATGGGTAGTTGCTTCTTCAAAGTCTTTATAACAGCGCTCTCTGGTTTTTATTGCACTCTCAAGAGATTTATTAATTTGCGAAAGCAAAGAGTTTTCATCGATGTTGTTACTATCATTTTGCTCGACACCTAATTCAATTATGCAATCCGAGGCAAGTTTCAGGCTTATCTCTGATTGGTGACTAATCATGTTAAATATATTTGATGCTAATTGGCCCTCTCTTTTCCACCAATCTTTAACAAACATTTCCAGCTCAAATAGTGAATCATAGTAAATGACTAACTTTACGGCTTTGTTGCCTGATAAGTGTTGAAGCTGCGGAGCCTGAGGATAAAGAAGGGGTAAGTAAGGAAGAAAGTCTTCTTTTTGGTCTCCTAATGCTACGGGTTCATGGTGACCTGAGCTAAGTGAGCCGCCAGATTTTATTCTGTTATTGTTTTCAGATGCATTCATGCTGTAGTTAACAATAGCTCTCTGTTGAATATAAATAAGCCGTTTGATTGTTCTAATCAATTCTGGACTGAGATAACTAACAGCTTCAACTTCCTTTAGTTGTTTAGAGGCCGCATCTTTTTTTCTTGAATTAAAGTCTGAAATCCATGCACCTAATAATGATGCTCCAGCTCCGAATAATGCTCCGGATGCGGCGGTGTACTTTGTAGTTGAAAGAAATATCATGCCTAAACAAAAGAGGAAAAGAGAAGGGCCTAAATGCGGATTGGTTCTGAAAAAAAATTGAGCATTTTGCATTAACTCTTTGACCTTTGCGCCTTGGATTTTCATGCCTTTGCCATTTCCTGCTTAGTTTGAAAAAACTCGATTAGAAGGGAGGGGCCAAAACTAGTGCGACATTTGCTTCTTTAAACTAAAAAGCCACCTGCAATAAGGTGGCTTAACTAGATGAAATCAATAAAAAAATTTGGTGGCCCCTGCTGGGCTTGAACCAGCGACCAAGCGATTATGAGTCGCCTGCTCTAACCACTGAGCTAAGGGGCCAGCGGAGCGGGGATTATAAAGTATCTCTTCAGGGCAATCCAGCACTCAGCCATCGGTTGCTGAAATAAGCAGCAGTGATTTAGCTGCTGATTTCTATAACAAATCTGGCGAACCGCGATCCCGAAGTCGCAAACAGGCACGGATAATGCTTCTCCGTGCCTTTAGTGAAACCGGACTTCAGTCGTTATGGCTGATGGCTGACTCAGCTCTGACGATAACGGGATGCTGATTGATTCCGTGAAAGGTGGGGAACCATTGTGCCACGAGCCTGATCGTAGTCGTGCCACATCTGCAGATCTTCCAGCGCCGGAATAGTTACCGTCTCCTTGCTGTCGAGTCCGGCAAGCGCGGCGTCCACCATCTCATCAACGTCCATCAGCATTTCAGCCGGAATGTCATTAATAGACTGGCCTGCGCGGTCGAAAATCTCCGTACGGGTCGCACCGGGTAACACCGCCTGTACCTGCACGCCGCTCTCTGCGAGTTCACGCTGCATCGCACGCGTCAGAGTTAGTACATAAGACTTAGTGGCGTTATAAGCGCCGTTGAACATCTCGTGCACCAGCGACAACACCGAGGCGATATTGATAATGATGCCGTTACCGCGTGCTTTGAAAGCCCGGCCAGCCGCCTGTGCCAGACGGGTGGGTGCCAGAATATTTAACGCCAGCATGCTGTTAATGCGTGTGATGTCCGCCTCAAGAAACTCTCCCTCAACGTTCATGCCCGCGTTGTTCAGCAGCAGCGTAATCTGTGCGTTGTTCGCGAGCTCCGACTCCACGCGTTGCAGATCCTGCTCGTGCGTTAAGTCAGCCGCCATAACCGTCACCCGAATATCGTGCTGCTTTGCCAGTGTGTCAGCCAGGGTGGTGAGCCGCCCCTGATCGCGTGCAACCAGAATCAAATCATAACCGCGTGCTGCCAGTCGTTTTGCATAGGTCGCACCGATACCGCTGGATGCGCCGGTGATTAAAGCTGTGCCTGATTGTGACATCTCTTTTTCCTCGTATGATGGTCGTCATAATAGCTATCAATATGACGATCATCATATCTGTCGTCAAGCTGGAATATGATGACCGTAATAATTACTATAATAGCCAGACGCTACGTAGCAGATACCGCAGGAGATGAGATGGAGAAGCAGAGCAGCAAAGCGCATACGCGGCGGCGTATCCTTGATGAGGCGGCGCGCGTGATGCGTGAAACCGGCACCGAAGGAATTGGTGTAGCGGCGCTGATGAAGCGGGTCGGTCTGACACATGGCGGTTTTTATGCGCATTTTACCTCACGCGAGGAGCTGGTTGAGGAGGTGCTGAAGCATATGTTTGCTGAAGCCGATACCTTAAAGCCCGCGGAGTCCGTGACCCAGCCAGCGCAACAGCTGGCAGATTTTATTGATAGCTATCTTTCCGAGGCGCATCGCAATGCACCAGCGCAGGGCTGTCCATTAGCCGCTCTGGTGAGTGAAGTAGCTCATCTTCCACAGCCGACACGGCAGATCTTCGCACAGGGCTTTAATGCGATGCACGGCAGTCTGACGCAGATATTACGTGAGTTGAAGTTGCCCGATGCGGAAGCGCTGGCCTCCAGCATGCTGGCAGAGATGGTTGGCGCGCTGGCGCTGGCGCGCGCCTGTCCGGATGCAGAGCAGGCCAGCCAGATGCTGCAACGCAGCCGCGATGCGCTGAAGCAGCGAACGCTGGAGGTGGCGGCATGAGTGAACACGCGATCCGCGACATCATCACCTCCGGTCTTGATGTGCTGTTCTGTGGCATTAATCCGGGTCAGTCAACGGCCCATCAGGGGTTTCACTTTGCGCATCCCGGCAACCGGTTCTGGAAAGTGATCCATCTGGCGGGATTCACCCAGCAGCAGCTGAAGCCGGAAGAGGAGCAGCGCTTAACGGAGACCGGCTGCGGCATCACCATGCTGGTTGAGCGGCCCACAGTGCAGGCGAGTGAGTTAGCGCCTGATGAGCTGCGCGATGGCGGCAAACGGCTGATGGAAAAGGTACTGGATTACCAGCCGGCTGCGCTGGCGATTCTGGGTAAGGATGCGTTTCGTCGTGCTTTTAAACAGAGTAAAGTCGAATGGGGCAAACAGCCGATATGTATGGGGAAAACGCAGGTATGGGTGTTACCGAATCCCAGCGGCCTTAATCGCGCATCTCTGGAAGAGATGGTAGAGGCGTATCGTCAGCTCTATGTGGAACTGCATGCGGGGAACGAATGAATCTGCGCAGGGCAGGGGAGAGGCAGTAACAGGCAGGCATAAAAAACCCCGGCGAACCGGGGTTTTTGTCTGACTTAATCGTCGAGGAAGCTGCGCAGCACTTCCGAACGGCTCGGATGGCGCAGTTTACGCAGAGCTTTGGCTTCAATCTGACGAATACGCTCACGCGTAACGTCGAACTGTTTGCCCACTTCTTCCAGCGTATGGTCAGTGTTCATATCGATACCGAAACGCATGCGCAGCACTTTCGCTTCGCGCGCGGTCAGGCCAGCCAGCACGTCATGGGTCGCAGAACGCAGGCTCTCTGAGGTAGCAGAATCCAGCGGCAGCTCCAGCGTGGTGTCTTCGATAAAATCGCCCAGATGTGAATCTTCATCATCACCAATCGGCGTCTCCATAGAGATCGGCTCTTTAGCGATTTTCAGCACTTTGCGGATTTTATCTTCTGGCATCAGCATACGTTCGGCCAGCTCTTCCGGCGTGGGTTCGCGGCCCATCTCCTGCAGCATCTGGCGTGAAATACGGTTGAGCTTGTTGATGGTCTCAATCATATGCACCGGAATACGGATGGTACGCGCCTGGTCGGCGATAGAGCGGGTGATAGCCTGACGGATCCACCAGGTCGCATAGGTCGAGAACTTGTAACCACGGCGATATTCAAACTTATCTACCGCTTTCATCAGGCCGATATTACCTTCCTGAATCAGGTCAAGGAACTGCAGACCGCGGTTGGTATATTTCTTGGCAATCGAAATAACCAGACGCAGGTTAGCTTCCACCATCTCTTTCTTGGCACGACGGGCTTTAGCTTCACCGATCGACATGCGACGGTTAATGTCTTTGACCTGTTCAATGGTCAGACCGGTCTCTTCTTCAACCTGCGCCAGCTTCTGCAGGGAACGTGTCACGTCATCCTGCACTTCCAGCAGCTTTTCAGACCACGGCTTGTTCATGGCCAGTGCGGCTTTGAACCAGGTTTCATTGGTTTCGTTGCCGGTAAACAGCGTGATGAAGTTTTTCTTCGGCATTTTGCACAGCTCAATACAGAGCTTCATGATCAGACGTTCCTGCGTACGGACGCGTTCCATCATGGTGCGCATGCTGCCTACCAGGTAATCGAACTGCTTCGGTACCAGGCGGAACTGCTTGAAGACATCAGAGAGGTTCTGGATTTCAGCAACGGCGGCAGCATGACTGCGACCTTTGCTTTTAATCACTGCGCGGGTAGTTTCATATTGCTTACGCAGGTCAGAAAACTTCTCGCGCGCCAGTTCCGGATCGATTGAGTTATCGTCGTCGGAGCTGTCATCATCCTCCTCATCTTCTTCTTCATCGTCCTTACGATCGGCTTCAGAAAGTTCAGAGCCCACGTGCGTTGCCGTTGGGGCGATATCTTCTTCTGCGTTAGGATCGACGAAACCGGTGATCAGATCGGAGAGGCGTGATTCGCCTGCTTCAACTTTGTCGTACTGATCCAGAAGATACGTAATCGCTTCAGGGTATTCGGCTACAGAACACTGAACCTGGTTGATACCGTCTTCAATACGCTTAGCGATGTCAATTTCGCCTTCGCGCGTCAGCAGTTCAACGGTACCCATTTCACGCATATACATGCGGACCGGGTCAGTGGTACGCCCGATTTCAGATTCAACGCTGGATAACACCTGAGCGGCAGCTTCCGCGGCATCTTCGTCAGTATCGGAGCTGTTTTCGTTCAGCATCAGATCGTCGGCATCCGGGGCTTCTTCAACCACCTGAATACCCATGTCGTTAATCATCTGGATGATGTCTTCGATCTGATCTGAGTCGACGATATCTTCCGGCAGATGGTCATTGACCTCAGCATAGGTCAGATAGCCTTGCTCCTTACCACGGGTGACAAGAAGCTTGAGCTGTGACTGCGGGTTTTGCTCCATAAGACGGTATCCACACTTCTGTTAAATTAGATTGGTGTCGGTCGGCAGCGAGCCAACAATAGCAGTAAAGGCATTTAATTCTTGCCGCTGCCTTCGTCGCGGCGTGGGCTTTGCCCATCAGTAATCGGCACTTAAGCCGCTTGTATAAACTCTGTGCTAAGGGCCTGGCTTACTTGCCATTCTGCTCCCCGGCAGTGCTCGCTTTCCTCACGTACTTCAGTACGCTCCGGAAGCTGTGCGCTGGCGGTGACCAGACTGGCTTCGACGCCTGCGGCCTTTAAACTATGTGCTGCGGGCCTGGCTTACTCGCCATTCTTATCCCCGGCAGTGCTCGCTTTCCTTACGTACTTCAGTACGCTCCGGAAGCTGTGCGCTGGCGGTGACCAGACTGGCTTCGACGCCTGTGGCCTTTAACTTGTGGTACTGCGGACTATTTCGGTACCGGCATCACTCACGGTAGTGAAACAGCTGGCAGCACTAAAACAGGCAATCTGCCCTTTCATCTGTCAGAACGGGCAGCGTGCTGAAAACAGTTACTTTCTGGCAAACGCCTGACTGAGTGTCCAGAGTTCCCGGCGCTCATCGGCGCTCAGTCCCTGGGTGCGTTCACGCGCAATCAAAAACTCCAGGCGCTCTTCAAGAGCAGAGTCGTAGATGCTGGCCAGCGAGTCCTGAAACACCGCTTCGGCTTCCTCATCTACTATCATGTGGTTCCAGATCGCCAGTGTTTCAAGCGTCTGACTAAAATTTGTTCCGCGATATAACTCTAGTAGCTGACCGGTGGTCAATCCAGGATTCTCATTACAACGGCCCACTAATTCAATAAATAGCGGTAAACCCGGCATTTTTGACTCAGACAGCCCATCAAGCGAAGGCACCAGGGTGGCCAACTGCGGACTCTGAATCAGCAACGCGATCAGCACGCGCATAGTGGTACGCTTCAGCGGTGGTGCTACCGGCGTCGTTCCGCTTGCGGCCAGCTTCGGCATCAGCTTTTCAAGCTGATTGTCGTCAAGAATACCCAGTTTATTCCCCAGTTCCTGACGCATATAAATACGTAAGGTCTCACCAGGGATCTGCGTAATCAGCGGTAAAGCCAGCGTGCTCAGGCGCGCTTTTCCGTCGCGTGAGCTCAGATCCACCTGCGGCAGCAGACTATCAAATAAAAACGAAGAGAGCGGCATCGCCTGCTCCATCCTCGCTTCGAAGGCGTCTTTACCCTCTTTGCGTACCAGCGTATCCGGGTCTTCACCATCGGGTAAAAACATAAAGCGTAGCTGACGACCATCATTCATGTAAGGCAATGCGGTTTCAAGCGCACGCCATGCCGCTTCACGACCAGCCCTGTCGCCGTCGTAACAGCAGATCACGGTGTCGGTACTGCGAAACAGCAACTGAATGTGTTCAGCAGTGGTGGAGGTGCCTAATGACGCGACGGCATAATCTATCCCGTACTGCGCCAGCGCAACCACGTCCATGTATCCCTCAACCACTAACAGGCGGGCGGGTTCAGGATGGTTCTTAACGGCTTCATAGAGGCCATAGAGCTGGCGGCCTTTATGGAAAATAGGTGTTTCCGGCGAGTTCAGATACTTCGGCGTATCGTTACCCAGCACGCGTCCGCCAAAACCTATGACGCGTCCACGCTTATCGCGGATCGGAAACATGACGCGGTCGCGAAACCGGTCATAAGTACGGCCTTTGTCATTGCTGACCAGCATGCCCGCTTCCATCAATGACTCGCGATCTTCCGATTGCTTACCAAAACGCTTGAGAACGTTATCCCAGCCGGCTGGCGCGTAACCTATGGCGAAGTGATTGATGATTTCGGCGCTCAGACCACGACGATCAAGATAGTCGCGTGCTGGCTGCGCACTGGATTGCTGCAGACCCTGCTGATAAAAACCGTTCAGGTTCTCCATCAGCTGATACAGGCTCTGGCGCTGATGGCGTTCCATCTGGCTGGGCCCGCTGCCTGCTTCATAAGGCACGTCTAAACCGTGGGAAGTGGCTAACTCTTCAATACTTTCCACAAACTCCAGACGATCAAAGTTCATTAAAAAGTCGATAGCGTTGCCGTGTGCACCACAGCCGAAACAGTGATAGAACTGCTTTTCGCCGTTTACGGTGAAAGAGGGCGTTTTTTCATTATGGAAAGGACAGCACGCATGGAAATTCTTACCCTGCTTTTTCAGCTTAACGCGGGCATCGATAAGATCCACGATATCCGTGCGGGCAAGTAAATCGTTGATAAATACGCGTGGAATTCGTCCAGCCATACGCCCCAGATTTTCAGCTCATAAACGGCAACAAGCCGCGCTTCCTTTCGGAAAGCACGGCCTTTTACTTGACTCTGTCTGCGTGAATCACGCGGTGGAGGCGGACCTCCGGAACGACTTAGTACAGACGAGTGCGGCGTGCGTTTTCGCGAGCCAGTTTCTTGGCGTGACGCTTAACTGCTGACGCTTTAGCGCGCTTACGTTCGGTAGTCGGTTTTTCATAGAACTCACGACGACGAACTTCAGCCAGAACGCCTGCTTTCTCGCATGAACGCTTGAAGCGACGCAGTGCTACGTCAAATGGCTCGTTTTCACGTACTTTAATTACCGGCATGTAACTCTCACCTCGATAAAATTCGGTTTTTGCTGCTGACTGCGGCGCCAGCACATTTCAAAATGGTGCAGCATTTTACTCCAACTCAAGTTGGTTTGTAAAGCACCATGGATAATTTGAAACCAACAGGAGCGTTTGCCTGTGCGGCTGCCGGTTTTTCCAGGGGCGGGAGTATAGCGCACTCTTTAGCCGACAGAAAATGACTTTTTACGGTGGATGCCCGCGCTGCACATCCAATTGCTGTGATAAACTGCGCGCCGCAAGAATGAGGTGATGCAATGCGAATTCTGGGTATTGAAACGTCGTGCGATGAAACCGGCATCGCAATCTATGATGACGAGGCCGGATTACTGGCTAACCAACTCTACAGCCAGGTAAAACTGCACGCCGATTATGGCGGTGTGGTGCCGGAACTGGCCTCACGTGATCACGTGCGTAAAACCGTGCCGTTGATTCAGGCTGCGCTGAAAGAGGCCGGTCTGGAGCCGCAGCAGATCGACGCGGTGGCTTACACGGCAGGCCCTGGACTGGTCGGTGCGCTGCTGGTTGGTGCCACCATTGGCCGCGCCCTGGCGTTTGCCTGGAAAGTCCCCGCCGTGCCGGTCCACCATATGGAAGGCCATCTGCTGGCACCGATGCTGGAAGAGAATCCGCCGGAATTTCCGTTTGTTGCACTCCTGGTGTCGGGCGGACATACGCAGCTGATTAGCGTCACCGGCATTGGTGAATATGCGCTGCTGGGTGAATCGATCGATGATGCGGCGGGTGAAGCGTTCGACAAAACGGCCAAGCTGCTTGGGCTGGATTATCCGGGCGGACCAATGCTGTCGAAGATGGCGCAGCAGGGCACGGCGGGACGTTTTACCTTCCCGCGTCCGATGACCGATCGTCCGGGCCTGGATTTCAGCTTCTCCGGCCTGAAAACCTTTGCCGCTAATACCATCCGCGCCAATGATGATGATGCTCAGACCCGTGCTGACATCGCCCGCGCCTTTGAAGACGCGGTGGTGGATACGCTGTCGATAAAATGTAAGCGTGCGCTGGATCAGACCGGCTTTAAGCGTCTGGTGATTGCCGGTGGCGTCAGCGCTAACCGCACACTGCGCGAGCAGATGGCGATCATGATGCAAAAGCGCGGCGGCGAAGTGTTCTACGCCCGCCCGGAGTTCTGTACCGATAACGGTGCGATGATCGCGTATGCGGGCATGGTGCGGTTAAAAGGCGGAACGCGGGGAGAGTTAAGCGTCAGCGTGCGACCGCGCTGGCCGCTGTCGGAACTGCCCGCCATCTGATGTGAAAAAAGCCGGCTTGCCGGCTTTTTTTATGGCTGAGATTTCTTTTTGCGCTTCCAGATCTTGCCTTCCTGACCCCGCCACAGCCGCTGAATATTATCGTGATGACGCAGCAGGATCAGACAGGAGAGCATGGAAACCGGGAAGGTGAACTGCGGTTTGAACCACCACACATAAAAAGGCGCGATCAGCGCGCTGACGATGGCACCCAGCGAGGAATAGCCGCTGAGTAAGACCGTTAACAGCCAGGTGCCGGTGACCAGCCCGGTTAAGTCCCAGCCAATCGGCGCAATCGCGCCAAATGCCGTCGCCACACCCTTGCCACCGCGAAAGTGAAAGAATACCGGATAGATATGACCCAGACAGGCGGCGATGGCGGTCAGGCCCAGATAGAGCGGAGTCACGTGCATCAGATAGGCCAGCCAGACCGGCACCATCCCTTTCAGCACATCAAACACTAATACGCTGGCTGCTGCGGTTTTACCGCCCAGACGCAGGACGTTGGTGGCACCCGGATTGCCGGAACCGTGTGTGCGCGGATCGGGCAGGCCAGCGAGTTTGCAAACCAGAATCGCACTGGAAATCGAACCGCAAAGATACGCGAAAATAATCATACCAAGCGCGAAAGCACTCATAACACCGTACCGTTCCCTTTAGGGTCGTTTTGATCTCTTTAACCGTGGATAATACGCATAATCAGCCGGAAGTGGTATCCGGCTTAGCCAAAAACAGAGACTCTCATCATGGATATCGTATTTATAGAACAACTCACGGTCTTCACCACTATTGGCGTTTACGACTGGGAACAGGGCATACAGCAGAAGCTGGTGCTCGATGTCGAAATGGCCTGGGATAACCGTCTGGCGGCCAGTAGCGACGATGTGAAAGATTGTCTGAGCTATGCGGATGTCTCCTCGGCGATTCTGACGCATCTTACCGGCAGTCGTTTTGCGCTGGTTGAACGGGTTGCTGAAGAAATCGCGGATCTGTTGATGAACCGTTTCAATTCGCCTGGCGTCCGCATAAAGGTAAGCAAACCGGGGGCTGTAGCCCAGGCAGCACAGGTTGGCGTGCGAATTGAGCGCGGGACTATTCCTAAATAAATACGATGTGATTGCCATCACAATGAAACCAAACCAAATTACTGTCTGTCATAGCGTGTACCGTTTCGTTACAGCAGGCGAAATGGTGTAGACCTTAAGGTTTAATTCAGGCTGATAGCGGCATGATTTCAGGCGATAGCCACGCGCTACCGCCTTTTTAATGGTTTTGAAACGGATAGAGGAAACATTTGATGGCAGATATTCATCAGCTTTGGGTAGCTGCAATCCTGGGCGTTGTGGAAGGGCTGACCGAATTTTTACCGGTCTCTTCCACAGGGCACATGATTATAGTGGGTCACCTGCTGGGCTTTGAGGGTGAAAAAGCCGAGACCTTTGAAGTTGTGATCCAGTTAGGATCGATTCTGGCTGTAGTAGTGATGTTCTGGCGCCGTCTGTTTGGCCTGATCGGCATCCACTTTGGCGAAGTCAAACATGAAGGCGTCGGCACTGGCCGTCTGTCGCTGATCCATATCCTGCTGGGTATGGTACCGGCGGTGGTCGTGGGTCTGGTGCTGCACGATCAGATCAAAACGCTGTTTAATCCGATCAACGTGATGTACGCCCTGGTGGTAGGTGGTGTGCTGCTGCTGGCAGCTGAGTACCTTAAGCCAAAACAGCCGAAAGCGGTGGGCGTCGATGATATTACCTATCGTCAGGCGTTTATGATTGGCTGTTTCCAGTGCTTAGCGCTGTGGCCGGGCTTCTCACGTTCCGGTGCAACCATCTCCGG
Source organism: Pantoea sp. PvP021 (assembly GCF_054056055.1). Lineage (NCBI taxonomy): Bacteria > Pseudomonadati > Pseudomonadota > Gammaproteobacteria > Enterobacterales > Erwiniaceae > Pantoea > Pantoea sp. PvP021. The sequence goes on from NZ_JBSRXX010000003.1 coordinate 160,086, forward strand.
TGGCATGCTGATGGGCGTGAGCCGCTATGCCGCGTCGGAGTTCTCCTTCATCCTGGCGGTGCCAATGATGATGGGTGCGACCGTACTGGATATGTACAAGAGCATCGGCTTCCTGACGATGGCGGATTTCCCGATGTTTGCGGTGGGCTTTGTCACGGCGTTTATCGTGGCGCTGATTGCGATTAAAGCTTTCCTTCAGCTGATCAAACGCATCTCGTTTGTTTCGTTCGCGATCTACCGTTTTATTGTGGCAGCCGCGGTTTACATGGTCTTCATGTAAAGCCCACGCAGCCTGCTAGTCAGGCTGCGTAATCGCCAGACCCTGCGCGACGGCGTCAATCCGTCGTCGCGTCAACTCTTCCCGCACTTCTGCACCTTTAAATCCCGCTTCGACCACCGCTTTGGTCGGCACCGCCTGCGCCAGCGCAAAAGCACGACGCAGATAGTCACCCTGCGGATAAGGCATGCTCTCCAGTCCGGCTCGCCCGCGCGCATCCGCTTCACTGGTCAGCGCCATCTGCTCAACGCGCTGTGGCTTGCGCCAGGCATCGATTCGGTCAAACAGTGCTACCAGCGACGCGGCAGATTGCCGTTCAATGGTGTGCACCACGTCGTGAAATTCGGTCACAATCAGCGCCAGATCGCGAATCGCGTTTGGTACCCGCAGTCGCTGGCACAGCGCCTCGACCAGGGGAACACCCGCCAGGCCATGACCGTGGTGGCTGGGCCACAGCTCAGGCGGCGTCAGCGCCTTGCCGACGTCATGGAACAGCGTGGCGAAGCGCACCTCGATCTCACTGGAGAGGGCGGCGGCCATCGCCAGTGTCATCAGCGTATGGACGCCGGTATCGATTTCCGGGTGCCACTTAATCGGCGCAGGAATACCAAACAGATTATCCAGCTCAGGAAACAGCACCTGCAATGCACCGCAGTCGCGCAGGACCTGAAAATAGACCTGCGGATTACGGGAACTCAGCGCCTTTTCCGTCTCTTTCCACACCCGCTCAGCAGTGAGATTCGACAGCTCGCCGCTTTCGGCCATCTGCTGCATCAGCAGCTGGGTTTCGGGGGCAATACGAAAGTTGAGATGGGCAAAACGCGCCGCGAAGCGCGCAACGCGCAGTACCCGCAGCGGATCTTCACTGAAGGCGTCGGAGACGTGACGCAGCAGGCGCAGGGCAATATCACGCTGGCCATTATAAGGATCAACCAGCACGCCGTTTTCATCCTGCGCAATCGCATTGATGGTCAGATCGCGGCGCTGTAAGTCCTGCTCCAGCGTCACGTCGGGCGCGGACCAGGTGACAAAACCGGTGTAGCCTTTCCCGTTTTTCCGCTCGGTACGTGCCAGCGCATACTCTTCGCGACTGACGGGATGCAGGAAAACGGGAAAATCGCGACCGACCTGGTGATAGCCCTGCTCAAGCATGGCTTCGGGCGTGGAACCTGTCACCACCCAATCTTTGTCTGTAACCGGCAGATTCAGCAGCGCATCACGCACCGCACCGCCAACAAGAAACGTCTTCACGCAAAACTCCAGAGAAAAAGAAATGACCTGCACGCCGGGCGCGTCCCGCGCCTGAAATCAGCTGTGCATATCATTTTATTGTTGCACAGATTCCCCGGATTGCAGACATGCCAAAAGGGGGATCCTGCGATCCCCTGCTCAAATCCGGCTAAATGGTGTCAGTTCATCCAGCGATCGCTTTTCTTACGGCGCGGCAGCATGTGCGGCAGTAACAGGCCCAGCAGCAGGCCGACGCCCAGCACGCCGCCGCCATACATAAACCACTGCATGATGATGGTGCGCTGCTTATCATCCAGCTGAACGTTAGCGGCGCTGACTTTCTTCTGCGCGACGATCAGCTCATTTTTCAGCTTCTGATTCTCGCCTTTCAGCCCGTTGATAACGCCGTCGCTGCTGGCGACTTTGTTCTGCATCTCAGCCGTGCGCTGGTTCCAGCTGTTGTCGATGTTATCCAGTTTGGCAGTCAGATCTTTCACCTGCTGCTCAAGCTGAGGCACCCGGGTGCGCAGGCTCGGATTAGCACTGAGCTGCGACAGGGGGATCCAGGTGGTGCGGCCTTCCGAATCACGGATCTGGCCATAATGCGTGTCATTGTTGGTCTGTAACAGCTGCACCTCTTCCCCGGCGTTCAGCTTACCGAGCAGGCGAAACTGATCGCCCGGTCCGCTGCGAACCCAGGTTGAAAGTTCATCAGAAACATAGCGTTTTTCTTCGGCATGGGCAGGTGCAAGGGTGCTAAGGGCCAGCAAAGTGAGTCCAGCGAGAGTAATTTTTTTCATTCGATTTCGTTTGGCTTAGTCTGACTAAAAATTTACCGGCACAGTCTGGAGAGGCCTCGCATAAATCTGAATGAGAACTATCCTGGTCTCATGAGAGTGCGAAAAGGTCTGCGAAAGAGCAAAGAAAGCAGAGACAGCGCGGCTTCTGTGCATTAATCTTCGCCTGATAACCCCTTGCCCTCCAGGCGACAGCTTGAGTAACCTGCTGATAATCGCCTGAAATATGCAGGAAACACCCTCTTAAGTGCCAGCGGCGTAGTGAATAAAAAATTATGACCATCGAAATCGAACTAAAGTTCATTGCAACTCCACAGGCGGCCGGGAAACTGGCTGAACTGCTCTCCACTCTGCCGCATCAGCATCAGGCTGCTCGCGAGCTGACCAACATCTACTTTGAAACCGACGACAACCAGCTACGACGCTGGGATATGGGATTGCGTATCCGCGGCGTAGACCAGCGTTATGAAATGACGCTGAAAGCGGCGGGGCAGACGCTCGGCGGACTGCATCAGCGCCCGGAATACAACGTTGAGCTCAGCGAACCGGTTCTGGACATTGCACGCCTGCCGGCAGAGATCTGGCCGCAGGGCACCGATGTCGCGGCGCTGCAGCCGCGCTTGCAGCCCCTGTTCACCACCCATTTCCAGCGCGAGATCTGGCTGATCACCACAGGCAACAGTGAAATTGAAGTGGCGTTTGATCAGGGCGAGGTCACGGCAGGTGATCTCAGCGAACCGCTGTGCGAGATCGAGCTGGAGCTGAAACGTGGCGAACGCCAGGATCTGCTGGCCTTCGCACAGCAGCTGGTGGCGCTGGGCGGTCTGCGTATGGGCAGCCTGAGCAAAGCTGCCCGCGGCTATCAGCTGGCGCAGGGTAATCCGCCGCGCCAGATACAGCCTTTCCCGCTGCTGAAAGCGGGCGCCAAAGCCACCGTAGAGCAGGGCATGGTGGCCGCGATGTCAGCAGGACTTCATCACTGGCAATATCATGAAGAAGTCTGGCTGCGCGGCAATGCGGCGGCCCAGGATGCGGTGCGCGAAGCGCTGGATCTGCTGCGTCAGGCGTTCAGCCTGTTTGGTGCGCTGGTGCCGCGTAAAGCCAGCAGTGCGCTGCGTCAGCAGCTGACCACGCTGGAAGAGACGCTGGTGAATGAAGAGCAGGATGCTGCCACTTTCTGCTTATCTTCCCTCTCGGTTGAGACGCAGCTGGCGCTGACACACTGGCTGGCTGAATCTCAGTGGCGTCAGTGGATCGATGCCAAAGGGGAAGCCAAGCTGCAGGGTTCCTATAAACGCTTCAGCGACATTATGCTGAGCCGCGTCAATGCCGATCTGAGAGAAACGTTCATCACGGTAAAACAACCCAACGAGTATCAGGACAAAGCTACCCGTCTGGCGCGTCAATTGCTTACCGTCCACCTGCTGGCGGGATTCTATCCGTCTGAGGCGGTCGTGAGCTGGCTCGACCCGTGGCAACAGCTGCTGTCGGCAATTCATGAAAAACAGACGTCCGGGTTAGCCTGGCTGGCGATGCAGGCGCTGAAACAGCCTCCGTTCTGGCTCACCAGCGGCGCTGGTCGCTAACGGGCATTCCGTCACGCCATCAAGGAGGGAGTTATGTTGTCAGCACTTCCCGCGTTGCTACGCGACCAGGCCGAAGAGGCCGCCCGACAGATTGGGGTTCCGCTGGCTTCGTTAAGCCCGGAGCAGGCTGCCGGACTGGCTTTCAGCGATTTTGTGCTGGAAAACCTGCAACAACATCCCGACTGGTGGCAGGCGATGCTCGACCAGCCGCCGCAGCCTTATGAGTGGCAACACTACTCTGCGTGGCTCGATCAGGCGCTTAGCGGCATCGACAGTGAAGCGAGCCTGATGCGCGAACTGCGGCTGTTTCGTCGCCGTATGCTGGTACGCATCGCCTGGATGCAGTCTCTGCAGCACGCTACAACCGAACAGAGCCTGCAACAGCTCAGCGCATTAGCCGAAGTGCTGATCAGCCGGGCGCGTGACTGGGTTTATCAGGATTGCTGTCGTGATTTTGGTACGCCCTGTAATGCGGACGGCGACGCGCAGCCGATGCTGATTCTGGGCATGGGCAAGCTGGGCGGCGGCGAACTCAATTTTTCTTCTGATATTGACCTGATCTTTGCCTGGCCGGAAAACGGCACAACGCGTGGCGGACGGCGTGAACTCGACAACGCTCAGTTCTTTACCCGCATGGGACAGCGGCTGATTAAAGTGCTGGATCAACCCACCATGGATGGTTTTGTCTATCGGGTGGATATGCGTCTGCGCCCGTTTGGCGACAGCGGCCCGCTGGTGATGAGCTTTGCCGCGCTGGAAGATTATTACCAGGAGCAGGGACGCGACTGGGAGCGTTACGCCATGGTCAAGGCGCGGCTGATGGGTGATGACCACGATCGCTGGAGCCTGGAGCTACAGCAGATGCTGCGACCATTCGTTTACCGCCGCTACATCGACTTCAGCGTGATCCAGTCGCTGCGTAACATGAAAGGGATGATCAGCCGTGAAGTGCGGCGACGCGGGCTGAAAAACAATATCAAACTGGGTGCGGGCGGCATCCGTGAAACCGAATTTATCGTGCAGGTATTCCAGCTGATTCGCGGCGGGCGTGAGCGCTCGTTGCAGCTGCGCTCACTGCTGCCGACGCTGGAGGCGATCAAAACCCTGGCCCTGCTGCCCGCGGAACAGGTCGATGCGTTGCGTGTTGCCTACCTGTTCCTGCGGCGGCTGGAGAATCTGCTGCAAAGCCTGGGCGACGAGCAGACCCAGACCCTGCCAGAGGATGAACTGGATCGCGCCCGGCTGGCGTGGGCGATGGATTGTGCCGACTGGCCTGCTCTGATGACCCGGCTCGACGGCCAGATGGCGGCGGTGCGCGCCATCTTCGACGAGCTGATTGGCGAAGATACCCCTGAGATTGGCGATCAGCGTGAGCTGGCAGAGTTTCAGGTGCTGTGGCAGGACCAGCTGGAGGATAGCGAACTGGCGCCGCTGGTGCCGCAGCTCAGTGACGAGCAGCGGCTTACGCTGCACCAGACGCTGGAGGCGTTTCGTCAGGATATCAACCGGCGCACCATCGGCCCGCGTGGCCGTCAGGCGCTGGACCAGCTGATGCCGCGTCTGCTGAGCGAAGTCTGCCCGCGTGAAGATGCGGCGGTGACGCTCGGCCGCCTGACGCCGCTGCTGATCGGCGTACTGACCCGCAGCACCTATCTGGAACTGCTGACCGAATATCACGGTGCGCTGCGCCACTTAATTCGCCTGTGCGCCGCCTCACCGATGGTAGCCAGCCAGCTGGCGCGTCATCCCTTATTGCTGGATGAACTGCTCGATCCCGCCACGCTCTATCAGCCAACCGCCACCGATGCCTATCGCGATGAGCTGCGACAGTATCTGCTGCGCATCCCTACCGAGGACGAAGAGCAGCAGCTGGAAGCGGTGCGGCAGTTTAAGCAGGCACAGCATCTGCGTATTGCTGCCGCCGACATCGCCGGAACGCTGCCGGTGATGAAAGTCAGCGATCATCTCACCTGGCTGGCAGAAGCGATTATCGAATCTGTGGTGCGCCAGGCGTGGAATATGATGGTGCAGCGATACGGCCGTCCTTCGCATCTGAGTAATGAACATGAACGCGGTTTTGCCGTGCTGGGCTACGGCAAACTGGGGGGCTGGGAGCTGGGTTACAGTTCTGACCTCGATTTGGTGTTCCTGCATGACTGCCCGGCAGACGCGGTGACAGAAGTGGAGCGCAGCATCGATGGCCGTCAGTTCTATCTGCGCCTCGCCCAGCGCATCATGCATCTTTTCAGTACCCGCACCTCCTCCGGCATTCTCTATGAAGTGGATGCGCGCCTGCGTCCTTCGGGCGCGGCGGGCATGCTGGTCAGTACCTTTGAGGCCTTTGAAGAGTATCAGCGCAGTGAAGCCTGGACCTGGGAGCATCAGGCGCTGGTCCGGGCACGCGTCGTCTTTGGCGAGGCGGCACTGGGTGAACGTTTCAGCGTGATTCGTCAGGCGATTCTGTCGCTGCCACGTGCCGCTGAAGCGCTGCAAACTGAAGTACGTGAGATGCGTGAAAAAATGCGCGCTCACCTCAGCAACAAACATAAAGGTCGCTGGGATATTAAAGCCGACGCGGGCGGCATCACCGATATTGAATTCATCGCCCAATATCTTGTCTTACGCTACGCCGCTGAGCAGCCTGAACTGACGCGCTGGTCTGACAATGTGCGCATTTTCGAGCTGATGGCGAAGTACCATAAAATGCCCGCCGATGAAGCACAGGCGCTGACGCAGGCTTATGTGACGCTGCGCGACGCATTGCACCATCGCGCCCTGCAGGAACAGCCCGGCCACGTTGAGCCAGAGGCCTATGCAGCGGAGCGGCAGACGGTTCTGAGCAGCTGGCAGCGCTGGCTGATAACGCCTGCGTCTATCCTGGCGTGATGCTGATAGCACAAATCGCAACTGTGCTATCATCCGCGCACTATTTTTAATGCAGTCTGGAGTGTCTGGAATGAAAGTGACTCTGCCCGCGTTCGGCCAAGCCTCAGTGCTGGTTGTTGGCGATGTAATGTTGGATCGTTACTGGTATGGCCCAACCAGCCGTATCTCCCCTGAAGCGCCGGTTCCGGTGGTGAAAGTGGACACGGTTGAAGAGCGCCCTGGCGGCGCGGCAAACGTGGCGATGAACATTGCAGCACTCGGTGCCGCGTCGCGCCTGATTGGCCTGACTGGCGAAGATGATGCGGCGCGTGTGTTGAGTAACACGCTGAAAGACGTCAACGTGCATTGTGACTTCGTGGCGGTCAAAAGCCATCCGACCATTACCAAACTGCGCGTGCTTTCCCGTAATCAGCAGCTGATCCGCCTCGATTTTGAAGAGGGCTTTGATCAGGTCGATCCGGAGCCGATTCACCAGAAAATGCGTGATTCACTGGCTGCCGCGGGTGCGCTGGTGCTGTCCGATTACGCCAAAGGCGCGCTCTCCAGCGTGCAGACCATGATTACTCTGGCGCGCGAAGCGGGCGTACCGGTATTAATCGATCCGAAAGGCACCGATTTTGCGCGCTACCGTGGCGCGACGCTGCTGACGCCGAACCTCTCTGAGTTTGAAGCCGTGGTCGGCAAATGTAAAAACGAAGAGGAAATTGTGGCGCGCGGCACCCAGCTGATCGCCGATTTTGACCTCTCCGCGCTGCTGGTGACCCGTTCAGAAAATGGCATGACGCTGCTGCAGCCGGGCAAAGCGCCTCTGCATCTGCCCACCCAGGCACAGGAAGTCTATGACGTGACCGGTGCGGGCGATACGGTGATTGGCGTGCTGGCGGCGGCATTAGCGGCCGGTGATTCGCTGGAAGAAGCCTGTTTCCTTGCCAACGCGGCTGCGGGTGTGGTGGTGGGGAAACTGGGTACGTCTACCGTCAGCACCGTTGAGCTGGAAAATGCGATTCATGCCCGCCCGGAACAGGGTTTCGGCATCATGACCGAAGCGCAGTTAAAAGCCGCCGTGGAGATGGCCCGCCGCCGTGGCGAAAAAGTGGTGATGACCAACGGCGTGTTCGACATTCTGCATGCCGGTCATGTCTCCTACCTGGCAAATGCCCGCAAGCTCGGCGATCGACTGATTGTCGCGGTGAACAGCGATGCGTCGACTAAACGTCTGAAAGGCGAAAGCCGTCCGGTGAATCCGCAGGAAAACCGGATGATCGTGCTGGGCGCGCTGGAAGCGGTCGACTGGGTGGTGGTATTTGAAGAGGATACGCCGCAGCGGCTGATTGCGGGCATTCTCCCTGACCTGCTGGTCAAAGGGGGAGATTACAAGCCGGAAGATATCGCGGGCAGCAAAGAAGTGTGGGCAAATGGCGGCGACGTTCAGGTGCTGAACTTCGAAGATGGTATCTCCACTACCAACATTATCAAAACCATCCGCGGCAGCTAAAACGCAGCGTAAGCGGGAGCCGCGCTCCCGCTTAAAGGCTTATTCGGGCTTGTTGTCCACAACAGGTTTCACCACGTCCGCAACCGGTGACGGCGAGGCTGCAGGTGAGGTCGCTACGGCGGCTGATGGTGTGGTCGCGGCAGCAGGTGTTACTGGTGCGGTTGCCGTCGGCGGCGTACCGGCTGATGACCCCTGACTTTCCAGCTGCGCCAGACGCTGCTCCAGCGCCGCCAGCTTCTCACGTGTACGCAGTAATACCTGCGTCTGCACATCAAACTCCTCACGGTTGACCAGATCCATCCGGGTCAGCTGCGCCTGAAGAACCTGACGAATTTTCTTTTCGACATCATCACCAAACTCACGAACACCTTTAGGCATCGCTTCGTGAACCTGACGGGCAAGTTGTTCAATTTTTTTCGTGTCGATCATGATGATTTCCTGGTTACGGGGAGCTGTGTCAGCGTGTTTACCAACGTAATAAGTGTTAAGTGTAATGCCAGAAATGAAAAGGATAAACCTCAAATCGGTAACGCAGGAAATGCAAAAGCAATTGCGCTATTGATGATTGCCGCCTCAAACGATCGGCGTTATAGTTAAAGTGCTTATTCTCAGGGCGGGGCGCAATTCCCCACCGGCGGTAAATCAGCTTCGGCTGAAAGCCCGCGAGCGCTTTATCTTGATGAAAAGAGAGGTAAAGGTCAGCAGATCCGGTGTAATTCCGGGGCCGACGGTTACAGTCCGGATGGGAGAGGGTAACGACATCTGTCGGACAATTGTGTCTGCTTCACGTTATTGCCACGTCTTTTTGACGTCACTCCTAAGCACGCCCTGATTCTGGTAACCCATACATTTTAAGGTTTTTATTACCATGAATCAGACGCTACTTTCTGAATTTGGCACGCCTGAACAGCGTGTAGAACGTGCTATCGCCGCCCTGCGTGAGGGACGCGGTGTGATGGTACTCGACGATGAAAATCGCGAAAACGAAGGCGACATGATCTTCGCCGCAGAAACCATGACCGTTGAACAGATGGCACTGACTATCCGTCACGGCAGCGGCATCGTCTGCCTTTGCCTGACCGAAGCGCGTCGCCAGCAGCTCGATCTGCCAATGATGGTGGAAAACAACACCAGCTCTTTCGGCACTGGCTTCACCGTGACCATTGAGGCCGCAGAAGGCGTCACCACGGGCGTCTCCGCGCAGGATCGTATCACCACCATCCGCGCCGCCATTGCCGATAATGCCAAACCCACCGATCTGCATCGCCCTGGTCATGTCTTCCCGCTGCGTGCCAGCGAAGGCGGCGTATTAACCCGTGGCGGGCATACCGAAGCGACTATTGATTTAGTCACCCTGGCCGGCTTTAAGCCCGCAGGTGTGCTGTGCGAACTGACCAACGACGATGGCACCATGGCCCATGCGCCAGAAGCGATTGCGTTCGCCCGTCAGCACAACATGCCGGTGGTGACCATCGAAGATCTGATCGCCTGGCGTCGCGCGCACGAAACACGCCACGCCAGCTAATCTGGCTGCCGCGATAAACAGGCCCCTCCCGGGCCTGTTTTTCTTCCTGCCGTCCAGGGATGGCGCGGCCTGACCGCTGACTTCTCCTCTCTCCTTCATGCCGAAAGCGCTGTTAAACCTGCCACGTTAAATTTCATTCAAATTTCCTGATGATCACCATCATGGTTATCCGCGTGATAAAGCAGCGGATGCGCGTATCGTAATGGCTATCAAATACTCGATCCCGGGGATCACGAATGAGCCAGTTACGAATGCCAGCGCTGTTTTTGGGTCACGGCAGCCCGATGAATGCTCTTGAAGAGAATCGCTATACCGCCGCGTGGCGTCACCTGGGCGATACTCTGCCACGTCCACGCGCGATTATTGCGGTTTCGGCGCACTGGTATACGCGTGGCACCGCCGTGACGGCAATGGCACAGCCTGAGACCATTCATGATTTTGGGGGCTTTCCGCAGGCGCTGTTTGATACGCGCTATCCGGCACCGGGATCGCCTGAACTGGCGCAGCAGCTGGTGGAGCAGTTAGCGCCCATTGCGGTGACGCTGGATCACGAGTGGGGACTGGATCATGGTTCCTGGGGTGTGCTGATCAAGATGTATCCGGAGGCCGATATTCCGGTGGTCCAGCTAAGCATTGATGGCACCAAACCTGCGGCATGGCACTTTGAGATGGGTCAGAAACTGGCTGCACTGCGCGATCAGGGTGTGATGATTGTCGCCAGCGGCAACGTGGTACATAACCTGCGTAAAGTGCGCTGGGATGGCAACAGCGAAGTTTATCCATGGGCCAGCAGTTTTGAACAGTTTGTCCGCGATAACCTGGCGGTGCAGAGCGATGCTGCTTCTCATCCGCTGGTTAACTTTATGGATCATCCTGGTGCGGCGCTTTCTAATCCGACACCTGAGCACTATCTGCCGCTGCTCTATGTACTTGGCGCACGTCAGCCGGATGACGCCATCAGCATTCCGGTTGATGGCATGGAGATGGGTGCGATCAGCATGTTGTCGGTTCAGGTAGGTTAGGGCGAAGCTGACAGCCATAGAAGAGCTTATTGTGCAGGGAACACGGTCAGAAGAGGAAAGCGTCCCGCGCCAGGGACGGCGCGGGCCGAGCGTGTCATGGATGACGGCTTTTGCGTCTTTCCGATCTGACCGTGTTCTTTGCGCAGGCTCGGTCTAACCGCTAAACCAAACGGAGATTATTGCGGTGCATTAACCGATAAAAGCGTGCGGATAGAAACGGGAAAGATCCTGCGTGATCAGGTCGCGATCTTCCCGCAGGCCGATACCGGCCGGTTGATCGTCAATCAGCCAGCTGCCGATCAGCGTATAGCTGTCGCCAAACTTAGGCAGCGGATGGAACTGCTGGACGATCATTCCCTCTTCGCCATACGGCCCATCGACGCGGGCGATCTCCTGACCATTTTCCACGATGCGGATGTTGGCACCTTCACGTGAAAACAGCGGCTTCACCACATATTTGTCCATGTGCGGCACGTCATCTTCCGCGAACCAGGCGGGCAGCAGGTTAGGGTGATTCGGAAACATCTCCCACAGCAGCGGCAGCAAGGCTTTATTCGAGATAATGCTTTTCCAGGCCGGTTCCAGCCAGCGCACGCCAGCATCGCCCAGCTTGGTGGAGAACATCTCACGCAGCATGAATTCCCACGGATAGAGCTTGAACAGGTTGCTAATCACCTGATCCTGGGCGTCGGTAAATTCCCCTTTCTCGCCCAGTCCAATTTCATCCATGTAGAGAAACTCACTCGGCAGTCCCGCTTCGGTGGCGCAATCCTGAAGATATTGCACGGTGCCGCGATCTTCGTCGGTGTCACGGCAGCAGGCGAAGTGCAGCCAGTTGAAGCCGTGCTGCTGATGTAACGCGGCGAAGCGTTCAATCAGCTTTTCCTGCAGGCTATTAAACTGATCGCTGCCTGCGGGGAGCTGACCGGCGTTAAGCTGGTCCTCCAGCCATAGCCACTGGAAAAATGCCGCTTCATACAGCGAGGTCGGCGTATCGGCATTGTTCTCCAGCAGCTTTACATCGCCTTTGCCATCCCAGGCGAGATCCAGACGAGAGTAAAGCGAAGGCTGACGCTGATGCCATGAATCGCGCACAAAGTCCCAGGTGTGTTTAGGAATGCGGAATTTAGCCAGCAGCGCTTCGCTGTTAACCACTTTTTCCACCACCTGCAGGCACATTTGATGTAATTCAGCGGTCACATCTTCCAGATGCTCGATTTGCGCCAGCGTGAACTGATAATAAGCATCTTCACACCAGTAGGGTTCACCATGCATGGTGTGAAAACGAAAACCGAACTCGGTGGCTTTTTCGCGCCAGCCTGGGCGCTCTGAAATGGCAATGCGTTCCATCGGGGCGTTAGCCTCCCATTGAGCGGCTGGAAGTGCCGCTGGCGCTGCTACGCTGCATGCTGTTCTGCTTCGCGACGGTTTCACCAAAGCCACCACGGGTAATGGTGGAGGTGGTAGCCGGTTTTGGTGCCAGCGCCGTTTTCGGCACGGTCATGCTTTTGCCGGATGTTGCTGCACCATAATTACGGCCTGATGCATCAACAAACTGACCATTGGCCGGGCTGCGGGCATTTTTCGGTGAGAAGAGCGGTTGCTGTGCAAAGCCCGAACCACCGCCCATCATGCGACCCATCATGTAACCTGCCATCAGTGGCATCCAGAAGCTGCCGCCACTCTGCTGCGATTCCGCATTAGTGGTGCCCACGCCCGCCTGAGCCGGTGTCTGCTGACACTGGTTTTCACCAAATTCAGCGACACAATCTTCACGCGTGGCATATTTTGGCGCGGTGCGTTCCGCCTCTTTTTTGGCTTCATTGAATGCGGTAGTACATTGCGCACTCTGGCCCGGATTGGCTTTTGAACAGTCATCGGCATTCTGGTACATCGAAACTGTTTCGTCGTTCTGTTCACAACCAGCCAGCATAAATACCGCCGAAACGGCGATAGCAACGGGCGTTAAATGGCGTGCCTGCCAGCTCTTGCGAAAAGCGGCATAGCGAATAGATTTTGTGCGTTTCATTATGATTATCCTGTGCCCAAAGGTAGCGCATAGAATAGGGGATGGGGGGGTAAAATTGAAGCTGGAGGCCTGATACAACAGGGATCTTTACTTAGTTATACGTTCAACAGAGAGACGGGCCGCAAAGCAGCCCGTCCGCTCATTAATTACCGAAAGGATTACCGCTGCTGTGGCGAGCCGCAGGACGTGCTGCCTCAGAAGAGCCGGTTGCTGCCGGACCGCTATCCACGCGCGCGGTCTGCTGTGCATTTTCCGGTGCTACCGTTTCCGGTGAGGTCGGGATCTCTTTACCCAGCTGGCTGTTCAGTTTCTGCAGGCTCTGCTCATTGAGCGTACCCAGCGCATAGCTGATATTCAGCTGGTTAATCAGATAGCTATAGCGCGCATCAGAGAGCTGCTGCTTAGCGTTGTAGAGCACGGTGGTTGCATCCAGCACATCAACGATAGTACGCGTACCAACCTGATAGCCCGCTTCTGACGCATCCAGAGAGCTTTGCGCAGAGACCACGGCCTGTTTATAAGCGTTGATGCTGCTGATAGAAGCATTCACGTTGTTAAACGATGAGCGGACTGTCTGAACCGCAGAGCGGTGCGCGCTTTCCAGTGATTCACTGGCGCTGACGAAGCTGTACTGCGCCTGTTTCACCTGAGAGGTGACGCTGCCGCCGCTATAGAGTGGCAGTGAGAAGCTCAGACCCACCTGGTTAGAACCGGTAATGGAGTCAGTAGACCCCTGGCTCTGGTTCGCACGGCTGCCGCCATATTTGCTGTTCGACATGCCGGTAGAGGCCGTCAGACCCAGCGTCGGCATGTGGCCAGCTTCAGCTGAGCGGATCTGCTCACGGGCTAAATCCTGGTTCAGACGCGCAGAGAGCAGCGACAGGTTACGGCTTTCCGCCTGCTTAAGCAGCGCGCTGACCGGTTCGGGCTTATCGGTTCTGAAGCGATCAATGCTCAGCGACGCCAGCGACATGTAGTCCATGCCGGTGATCTGACGCAGCGTTTCCACGTTGTTATCGAGGTTATTACGCGCGGTCACTTCGTTAGCCAGCACGCTGTCATATTGCGCACGGGCGTTCTGTACGTCAGTAATGGCAACCAGACCAACGTTAAAGCGCTGGGTAGTTTGATCCAGTTCGCGATAGATCGACTGTTTCTGCGCTTCGGTGTAAGAAAGGGTATCAATCGCTTTCAGCACGTTGAAGTAGGCGGTCGCGGTGTTCAGAATCAGATCCTGCTGCGCCACCTGATAGGTCACATCCTGAATACCGGCAGCTTTTTCCTGCAGGGTCAGTGCGCGCCATTTCGACATGTCGAAAATAGTCTGGGTTAATTGCAGCGAGCCGCTGGTCGTGTTGGAATGGAGACCGCTACTGTCGCGATAGCCGTTGTTATAGGTGTAGTCTGCACCCAGGCCGAGCTGGGGTAATAATGGGCTACGCGCTTCGTTGATTTTCTCAAAGGCAGAATCGCGATCGGCAGCGGCGCTGCGCAGATCCGGGTTGCTCAGACGTGCTTGTTGATAAACCTGAAGCAGGTCTTCGGCCTGGCTGGCGAAGCTGAAACCGCCCAGGCTCAGCCCAATAAAAAATGGGAGCAGTTTTTTCATTTGCATTCCTTTTGTTGCAGCAAATTGCAGTGGGTGCGCTGCCGGGTAAGCCAAAAAATTATCGCCGATTCTAGCAGAGGGCAACTGTGAGATAAGTTGGCTGAACGTGCCTTCTCCCCCTAATTTACGTAAATAATTCAGAAAGAACCACTTACATGGAGCACGGTTACAGGCTTTTTTCGCTCCACCCCAATCTGCATAAGGAACCCGATGATGCCGGAAGAAAAAAAATCCCCTGTGACTTTCACAAAAAACGATGTAGAAATTATTGCACGCGAAACCGTCTATGATGGTTTTTTTTCCGTCGTACGTTATCGCTTCCGCCACCGCCAGTTTAACGGCGAAATGAGTGGGGAAGTACAGCGCGAAGTTTTTGAGCGCGGACATGCCGCCGTGCTGCTACCTTATGATCCCTTACGCGATGAAGTGGTGCTGATTGAACAGATCCGCATCCCGGCTTATGACAGCAGTGTTTCGCCCTGGCTGCTGGAGATGGTCGCCGGCATTATTGAGCCCGGTGAATCTGTTGAGCAGGTCGTGCGCCGTGAAGCCGTTGAAGAAGCAGGATTAGAGGTCGGCCGGATTAAGCCCATGCTTAACTATCTGGCCAGCCCTGGCGGCACCAGCGAACGTCTGTCGGTGCTGATTGGGGAAGTGGATGCCAGCCAGGCAGAGGGATGCCATGGTCTGGAGGAAGAGAATGAGGATATTCTTGTCCATGTGGTAAGCCGCGAACAGGCTTACCGCTGGGTGGAAGAGGGGATAATTGACAATGCGGCGTCTGTCATCGCCCTGCAATGGCTGGCGTTGCACCATGAGAAACTACGCGAAGAGTGGATACAAAAATGAAACAGCGCTATACCCCTGACTTTCCCGAAATGATGCGGCTCTGCGAAACCAATTTCGCCCAGTTACGCCGCCTGCTGCCGCGTAACGATGAGGCGGGAGAATCGGTGATCTATCAGGTGAGTGGCGCCCGTTATCAGCTGACGATCCAGGAGTCCACACGCTACACCACGCTGGTGGAGATCCGCCAGGTCGCGCCTGCCGTGAGTTACTGGAGTCTGCCCTCGATGTCGGTAAGGCTCTATCACGATGCGATGGTCGCCGAAGTGTGTTCAACTCAACAGATCTATCGTTTCAAAGCGCGCTATGATTATCCTAATAAAAAATTGCATCAGCGCGATGAAAAACATCAGATAAACCAGTTTCTCGCAGACTGGCTGCGCTACTGCCTGGCACATGGTGCGATGGCAGTTCCGGTCTGCTGATGCGTATAATGCAGTAAATGGCGTGGAGACGAAGGAAACGCTTTGGATAGCCTGCTAACTCTTCCTGCAGCGAACGGTTCCGAAATCAGGATTTTGCAAATCACGGATACCCACCTGTTCGCGGGAAAACATGAATCGCTGCTTGGGGTGAACACCTGGTCGAGCTATAAAGCGGTGCTGGATGCGATTATTGCGCAACATCGCGACTACGACCTGATTATCGCCACCGGCGATCTCGCCCAGGATCACTCTATCGAAGCCTATCAGCATTTTGCTGAGGGCATCTCACGTTTGCCGCGGCCCTGCGTCTGGCTGCCCGGTAATCATGATTTTCAGCCCGCGATGTTCGACACGCTGGCAGCCGCTCATATCAATGCCCACAAGCAGGTGCTGGTGGGTGAGCAGTGGCAGATTGTGTTGCTGGACAGCCAGGTCTCGGGTGTGCCGCACGGGATGCTGAGCGATTATCAGCTGGAGTGGCTCGATAACGCGCTGGCCCGCTATCCGCAACGTCATACGCTGGTCCTGCTGCACCACCATCCGCTGGCCTCTGGCTGTACCTGGCTCGATCAGCACAGCCTGCGCAACTCACATCAGCTTGATGCGGTGTTACAGCATTACCCGTTAGCCCGGACGCTGGTCTGTGGTCATATTCACCAGGAGCTGGATGTTGAGTGGCACGGTCGTCGTGTGCTGGCCACCCCTTCAACCTGCGTTCAGTTCAAACCGCACTGCACCAGCTTTACGATCGATACCGTGGCACCAGGCTGGCGCTGGTTCACGCTGTATCCGGATGGCGGCCTTGAGACCGAGGTTAACCGGCTCGACACCGACGCTTTTCGTCCCGATTTAGACTCAGAAGGATACTGACGCGTGGCGGCATTACTCTATCTGCACGGTTTTAACAGCTCGCCGCAGTCGGCTAAGGCGACGCAGTTCCGGCAATGGTTAGAGGCGCAGCATCCGGAGATCGAAATGATCGTGCCCCAGCTGCCGACGTTTCCGGCCGATGCCGCCGCAATGCTGGAAGATCTGGTACTGAGCCGCAGCGGCGAAACGCTGGGGCTGGTGGGCTCGTCGCTGGGCGGTTATTACGCCACCTGGCTGTCGCAATGCTTTATGCTGCCTGCTGTGGTCGTCAATCCCGCGGTGCGGCCTTTTGAGCTGCTGGCGGATTTCCTGGGCGAAAATCAGAATCCCTACACCGGCCAGCAATATGTGTTAGAGTCACGCCACATTTACGATCTGAAAGTAATGCAGATTGAACCGCTGGAAGCGCCCGATTTACTCTGGCTGCTGCAACAGACCGGCGATGAAGTTCTCGATTACCGTCAGGCGCTCGACTATTACAGCGCGTGCCGTCACACGGTAGAAGAGGGCGGAAATCATGCATTTACTGGATTCGAGCGCCATTTCCCGCAGATTCTGGACTTTCTCGGTCTGAATCATCCCTGAGTAATGCGGAAATCGCACCCCATTTCACCCTTCTAATCAGACATTTACGATGAGTCAATCTAACTATAACGCGGATGCCATTGAGGTCCTGACTGGCCTTGAGCCTGTTCGCCGTCGCCCGGGGATGTACACCGATACGACGCGGCCCAACCATTTGGGTCAGGAAGTGATTGATAACAGCGTCGATGAGGCGCTGGGCGGCCACGCGAAGCGGGTTGAAGTGATTCTGCACGCTGACCAGTCGCTTGAAGTTATTGATGATGGTCGCGGCATGCCGGTGGATATTCACCCGGAAGAGGGCGTGCCTGCCGTCGAGCTGATCCTGTGTCGTCTGCACGCGGGCGGCAAGTTCTCCAATAAAAATTATCAGTTCTCGGGCGGCCTGCACGGCGTCGGCATCTCGGTGGTTAACGCCCTGTCAAAACGCGTCGAAGTCACGGTGCGCCGTAATGGCGAAATCTATGACATGGCGTTTGAGAACGGCGACAAAGTCCAGGATCTCACGGTTACCGGCACGGTGGCTAAACGCAACACCGGCACGCGCGTCCATTTCTGGCCCGATGAAAGCTTCTTCGACAGCCCACGTTTTTCGGTGTCACGCTTATCACATCTGCTGAAAGCCAAAGCGGTGCTCTGTCCTGGCGTTGAGATTGTCTTTAAAGACAAGCTGAACAATACCGAACAGACCTGGTGCTACGAAGATGGCCTGACGGACTACCTGTGCGAAGCGGTGAATGGCTTACCGACGCTGCCGGAAAAACCGTTTGTCGGCAGCTTTGCTGGCGATGTGGAAGCGGTTGACTGGGCGCTGTTGTGGCTGCCGGAAGGCGGTGAGCTGTTAACTGAAAGCTACGTTAACCTGATCCCGACCATGCAGGGCGGGACTCACGTCAACGGCCTGCGTCAGGGGCTGCTGGATGCGATGCGCGAGTTCTGCGAATACCGCAACATTCTGCCGCGTGGCGTGAAGCTCTCCGCTGAAGATATCTGGGATCGCTGCGCCTATGTGCTGTCGGTAAAAATGCAGGATCCGCAGTTCGCCGGGCAGACCAAAGAGCGTCTCTCTTCACGTCAGTGCGCAGCCTTTGTCTCTGGCGTGGTAAAAGATGCCTTCAGCCTGTGGCTGAACCAGAATATCCAGATCGCAGAGCAACTGGCTGAGCTGGCGATCTCCAGCGCCCAGCGACGTATGCGGGCAGCCAAAAAAGTGGTGCGTAAAAAGCTCACCAGCGGTCCGGCTCTGCCGGGCAAACTGGCGGACTGCACCGCGCAGGATCTGAATAAAACAGAACTGTTCCTGGTCGAAGGGGACTCGGCAGGCGGCTCGGCCAAGCAGGCGCGCGATCGTGAATATCAGGCGATCATGCCGCTTAAGGGCAAGATCCTTAACACCTGGGAAGTCTCTTCCGATGAGGTGCTGGCGTCGCAGGAAGTGCATGATATTTCCGTGGCGATCGGCATCGATCCCGACAGCGAAGATCTTTCACAGCTGCGCTACGGCAAGATCTGCATTCTGGCGGATGCGGACTCGGATGGTCTGCACATCGCCACGCTGCTGTGTGCCCTGTTCGTGAAACATTTCCGTTCACTGGTCAGAAACGGACACGTCTACGTTGCCATGCCGCCGCTCTACCGTATCGATCTCGGTAAAGAGGTCTACTACGCGCTGGATGAAGATGAGAAAGAGGGCGTGCTGGAGCAGCTGAAACGCAAAAAGGGCAAACCTAACGTTCAGCGCTTTAAAGGGCTGGGTGAGATGAATCCCTTGCAGCTGCGCGAAACGACGCTGGATCCGAATACCCGCCGTCTGGTACAGCTGACCATCAGTGAAGAGGATATCGACCAGACGCTGCGCATGATGGATATGCTGCTGGCGAAGAAACGCTCCGAAGACCGGCGTAACTGGTTGCAGGAAAAAGGCGACAAGGCCGATATCGAAGTGTAAAAGAACAGGACGCGAAAGCGTCCTGTTCTCTTTGTGCTTCAGCCAGCACATCCCCGGAGAACCCGGCAGATTCAGAGCAGAGACAGTAATCCTTGTGAAAATTACCCTGGAAGAGTTACGTGCCTGGGTGGCGGTGGTGGACAGCGGTTCCATTACCGCGGCGGCATCCCAGCTGGCGCAGACCAGTTCGGGCATCAGCCGGGCGTTGTCCCGGCTGGAGAGCAAGCTGCAGACCACCCTGCTGCATCGCACCACCCGACGGCTGGCGCTGACCGAAGAGGGACAGGTTTTTCTGGAGCATGCGCGACAGATCCTGGCCTCGGTTGAGCAGGCCGAAGAGCAGATAGCCCTGCGGCGCGAGATGCCGTCAGGGCGGCTGCGGGTAAACGCCGCCACCCCTTTTATGCTGCATGTGATTGTGCCGCTGGTGGACGATTTCCGCGCCCGCTATCCCCTGATCCAGCTTGAACTGAATACCGACGATATCCTGATCGATCTGCTGGAGCAGCAAACGGACATTGCCATTCGCATCGGCGAACTGCGCGACTCTACGCTGCGCGCCCGGATGCTTGGCAGCAGTGCGATCCGGCTGATGGCCAGTCCGGCCTATCTGGCGAAAGCGGGCACCCCGCAGAGCGAGGCCGATCTCGCGCAGCATCAAATCATCGGCTTCAGCCATCTTGAGGCGCACAACGTCTGGCCGATCTGGCAGCCTGATGGCGATTTCATGCGCATTAAGCCCACAATCTCTGCCTCCAGCGGCGAAACCATCCGGCAGCTGGCGCTGGCAGGACAGGGGATCGCACGCCTCTCCGACTTTGTCAGCCGGGAAGATTGCGCGGCAGGCCGGCTGGTGCCGGTTCTCCCCGCTGAAACCCGCGAGCTGCGGTTGCCGGTGCATGCGGTCTATTACCGCAACACCACGCTCTCTTCGCGCATCGGCTGCTTTCTGGATTTTCTCCGCACCGAGATTGATCGGCGTCAGCTGCTATGATCTCTCCTGCCATAATAAAAAACCCCTGTCATAGGGCAGGGGTTTGGAGATGCTGGCAAGTCTGGCCGGATTCGCTGTGAGATTGTGCTTGCACAGGGAACACGGTCAGATCGGAAAGGCGCTCAAGCCAGTCCCTGGTCGCTCTACCCGCGCCATCCCTGGCGCGGGACGCTTTCCTCTTCTGACCGTGTTCCCTTCGCGTTGAGCTAATTCATTGCTGCCAGAGGCACTCAGGTTTGAGGTTGTCAGCAGCCTTGACCCCTTTTACCGAAAAGGGGTTAAGCCTTCAGCACGAATCAGGCGCTGGGTTCCAGCACCAGAATCTTCACATCCACCACATCATCTTTAATGATGGCGCGATGCGCATCCATGTGCGGCATCTGCTGATGCTGCTCCAGATGACGCAGCGTTTCCCACTGTTCCAGCATAAAAATGGAGTCCGGCGAGTTCTGTTTCCACGGCACCTGCGCCTGATGGTCCAGCAGCGCGTCATACTGATGGCAGCCTTCTTCTTCTAAAACCAGCGGGATCAGTTTTTTCACCGCATCCAGCACGGCCTGACGGCGACCGGGTTTGACACAAATTTCAGCAACGACTGTTAACATTCGCGAATTCCTCTTTCGTGGGAAAATAGGGGGTATCCCCCAGCCATCTTACGCAAAAACGCGACTAAGATGGGTCCGATAAGCGGCAATATCGCGTGGCACGTCCGGCGCTTTAATCACATCGTTGCAGATAAAGGTCGGCAGCGCTTCCATACCCAGGAACTGGTTGGCTTTGTGGAAGTGCAGATAAAGACCGTCGACGCCGACGCCTTCAAAGAACTGCTCCGGATCGGTAAAGGCCTGCAGTGGCGCATTCCATGTCAGCGACAGCATATATTTTTTGCCCTGCAGCAGACCGCCGGAACCATATTTCTTCGCCGCATCAGAACGGGTACGGCCATCGCTGGCGTAGAGTGAGCCGTGGCCTTCGGTAAAGACTTCATCGATGTAACGCTTCACCGTCCACGGCTCGCCCATCCACCAGCCAGGCATCTGATAAATCACCACATCGCTATCGACATATTTCTGCACTTCATCGGCGACCACGTAGTCGCTGTCAGCCAGGGTCACAGACACCTCATGCCCCATGTCACGCAGCTGGCTGGCCGCAACGTCGGTCAGCGTGTGGTTCAGTTCGCCTTTAGAGTGGGCAAAGGTTTTGCCGCCATCGATAATTAAAATCTTGCTCATGAATTGTTTGCCTCATTTCCTGAATATGGCGCTTAGCTTACGCGCGCTGCGGTCGCAGAAAAATGGGAGGTTGATCACAACACTTTTGCTGTGGAAGCAACAATGCGCCGGTTTATGGCACCATCGGCAGGCAAACTCACTGTGAAACAATTATAGAAAAACGCAAAATGAAAAAAATTGTCCTCTCTTTGCTGCTGGCCACCGGTGCTGTCCAGGCACAATCTCATCTCGACACCATCCTCAGTTCTAAAACGCTTAAGGTCTGCACCACCGGGGATTACAAGCCTTACAGCTACCTGCGACCCGATGGTCAGTATGAAGGGCTGGATATCAGCATGGCGAACGCGCTGGCTACCTCGATCGGCGCGAAAGTGGAGTGGGTGCCAACCAGCTGGAAAAACCTGATGCCCGATTTTCTGGCAAAGCAGTGTGATATCGCCGTCGGCGGCGTCTCCGTCACGCTGAAACGTCAGCAGACCGCCTGGTTCGCCCGGCCGCTGGATGTGGATGGCAAAATCCCGCTGGTGCGCTGCAGCGATAAAGATCGCTTCCAGACCATAGAACAGCTCAACCGGCCTGACGTGCGGCTGATTGAACCGGCAGGCGGCACCAACGAAGCCTTTGTGCATAGCCACCTGCCAAAGGCCTCACTGACGCTGTTCCACGATAACGTCACCATCTTCCGGCAACTGGTGGACAACAATGCGGATGTGATGATCACCGATGCCTCTGAAGCGCGTTTTCAGCAGCAGCATTACCCGACGCTCTGCGCGATCAATCCCGACAAACCGCTGCAGTATGGCGAGAAGGCTTACATGATTCCGCGTGACGACATCAGCTGGAAGCTCTATGTCGATCAGTGGCTGCATCTCAGCACCGCCACTGGTGAATATCGTGACATTGCCCGCCAGTGGATGGGCGCAAAGCCCTGATCCACTTCCGCAGAGAGGTCAGACACTTGCCGGTCTGAATCCGGCGTGCCTCCGGCACATGAAATCGCGCGGCGGGACGCCTGCTCTCCCGCGCTTCCCCTGTGACTAACACCAGCGAATAAGGTACTATCCTCGCCAAACCACCGCCGGGTGTCCCGCCGTTGTGGGCCACGATGTGAGGATGAGAAATTAATGAGTGAACTGACTCAGGATGGTGCAGAGCGTCTTGCCCTGCACACATTCACCGAGAATGCGTACTTAAACTATTCGATGTACGTCATCATGGACCGCGCCCTGCCTTACATTGGCGACGGATTAAAGCCGGTTCAGCGACGTATCGTCTACGCCATGTCCGAACTGGGACTGAGCGCCAGCGCAAAATTCAAAAAATCGGCGCGTACCGTAGGTGACGTGCTGGGTAAATACCATCCGCACGGCGACAGCGCCTGTTATGAAGCGATGGTGCTGATGGCGCAGCCGTTCTCCTACCGTTATCCGCTGGTCGATGGCCAGGGTAACTGGGGGGCACCGGATGATCCCAAGTCGTTCGCGGCGATGCGTTACACAGAATCCCGCCTGTCAAAATATGCCGAGCTGCTGCTGGGTGAGCTGGGTCAGGGGACGGTCGATTATCAGCCGAACTTTGATGGCACGCTGCAGGAGCCGAAGATGTTACCGGCGCGCCTGCCCAATATTCTGCTGAACGGCACCACCGGGATTGCCGTGGGTATGGCGACCGATATTCCGCCGCACAACCTGCGCGAAGTAGCTCAGGCCGCCATCGCACTGATCGACTCGCCGAAAACCACGCTGGAACAGCTGCTGGATATTGTCCAGGGGCCTGATTATCCTACAGAGGCGGAGATCATCACGCCGCGTGACGAGATCCGCAAAATCTATCAGACCGGTCGCGGCTCGATTCGCCAGCGTGCAGTCTGGAAGAAGGAAGAGGGCGAGGCGGTGATTACCGCGCTGCCGCATCAGGTGTCGGGCGCGCGCGTGCTGGAGCAGATTGCGAACCAGATGCGCAATAAAAAGCTGCCGATGGTGGAGGATCTGCGTGATGAATCGGATCACGAGAACCCGACCCGCCTGGTGATCGTTCCGCGCTCCAACCGCGTCGATCTCGATCAGGTGATGAACCATCTGTTCGCCACCACCGATCTGGAAAAGAGCTACCGCGTTAACCTCAACATGATCGGGCTGGATAACCGCCCGGCGGTGAAAAACCTGCATGAGATCCTGACCGAATGGCTGGTGTTTCGCCGCGATACGGTCAAACGTCGTCTGAATCACCGCCTGGATCGCGTGCTGCGCCGCCTGCATATCCTGGAAGGTTTGCTGGTTGCGTTCCTGAACATCGATGAAGTGATCGAGATCATCCGTACTGAGGATGAGCCTAAGCCGGTCCTGATGTCACGCTTTGGCATCAGCGAAACCCAGGCCGAGTCGATCCTCGAACTGAAGTTGCGCCACCTGGCAAAACTGGAAGAGATGAAGATCCGTGGCGAGCAGGCGGAGCTGGAAAAAGAGCGCGATCAGCTGCAGGCCACGCTGGCCTCTGAACGCAAGATGAATACCCTGCTGAAAAAAGAGTTACAGGCTGACAGCGCCAGCTACGGCGACAATCGTCGCTCGCCGCTGCGTGAGCGTGAAGAAGCCAAAGCCCTGAGCGAAACCGAGCTGGTGCCGTCTGAACCGGTGACCATTGTGCTGTCGCAGATGGGCTGGGTGCGTAGCGCCAAAGGCCACGATATCGATCCAGCCGGACTCAGCTACAAAGCCGGCGACAGCTATCTGGCTGCGGCACGCGGCAAGAGCAATCAGCCGGTGGCCTTTATCGACTCCACCGGCCGCAGCTACACCCTGGATCCGACGTCGCTGCCTTCAGCGCGCGGGCAGGGCGAGCCGCTGACCGGCAAGCTGACGCCACCGCCGGGTGCGGTAGTTGAACAGGTGCTGATGGAGCCGGATGACCAGCGCCTGCTGATGGCCTCTGATGCGGGTTACGGCTTTATCTGTACCTTCAGCGATCTGGTGTCGCGCAACCGCGCCGGTAAAGCGCTGCTGACGCTGCCGGAAAACGCTCGCGTGATGACGCCGATGGCCGTCCATCATGAAGATGACATGCTGCTGGCGATCACCCAGGCGGGACGGATGCTGATGTTCCCGGTCGGGGAGCTGCCGCAGATGTCGAAAGGCAAGGGCAACAAAATCATCTCGATTCCATCCGCGGAAGCGGCCGCCGGTCAGGACAAACTGGCCTGGCTGATGATTTTGCCGCCGGGCAGCGCTATCACGCTGCACGTGGGCAAGCGTAAAATGCTGCTGCGCAGTGAAGAGCTACAAAAATTCCGCGCCGATCGCGGACGTCGCGGCACGCTGTTACCGCGCGGCCTGCAAAAAATTGATCGTGTTGAACTGGATGCGCCTGCGCGTCCGGCGAGCCCGGATAGCGAAGCGTAAACTACCCGGCTGACACCGCGTCAGCCGTGGCTCAATGAGGGAACTATGTTACTGATTCTGCGTGCCATTATTGTGGTCATCTATTCGATCTTAGTCTGTATATCTGGCTGTATCTGGTGTCTGTTTTCACCGCGCAATCCGCGTCACGTCGCCACATTTGGCCATCTGTTCGGCAAACTGTCGACGGTATTTGGCCTTAAAGTAGAACTGCGCAGACCGGAAGGTGCTGAGAACTATGGTAATGCGATCTACATCGCGAACCATCAGAACAACTACGACATGGTCACCGCGGCTAAAATGGTGCAGCCCTGTACGGTGACGGTGGGCAAGAAGAGCCTGTTGTGGGTGCCGTTTTTTGGCCTGCTCTACTGGCTGACCGGTAACCTGCTGATTGATCGCGATGACCGTGCAAAAGCACGCGGCACGATCGGTCAGCTGGTAGATGAGTTTAACAGTAAGCGCATCTCCATCTGGATGTTCCCGGAAGGAACGCGCAGCCGTGGTCGTGGCCTGCTGCCGTTTAAAACCGGTGCCTTTCACGCCGCTGTGGCGGCGGGTGTGCCGATCATTCCGATTGTGGTCTCTAACACGCATGGCAAGATCAACCTCAATCGCTGGAAAAACGGGCTGGTGATCGTTGAGATGCTGCCACCGATTGATGTAAAGGCTTTCGAGTCGTCGTCGGTGCGTAAGCTGGCGACCCACTGTCGCGAACTGATGGCGGCAAAGCTGGAAGAGCTGAACGCCGAAGTTGCAGAACGCGAAAAAAACGGAAATATCTGACCGGCGAACCATTCGCCGAACTATCCTGCAGGGATGCCGCACGGCGGGGCACGTCCGCCCGTCGTGAACGCAGCACAGCAAAAACAGATCAATAAAAACAGGGTCGGCGCTTAGCGCCACGCGTAAAGGGTCAGAAGTTTTATGTCTTTCAGCAGACGTCAGTTCATCCAGCTTTCTGCCGGAGCGGCGCTTAGCGCCAGTGTACTACCTCATGCGGCGCGTGCCGCTTCTTCAGCTAATGGCGATACGCCACTTCCGGTTCCGCCGTTGCTGGAATCCCGTCGCGGCCAGCCGCTGTTCCTGACAATGCAGCGCAGCCACTGGTCTTTTAATGGCGACAACAACAAAGTGCCGGTGTGGGGCATTAATGGCCTCTATCTTGGCCCGACCGTCCGGGTTTACAGCGGCGACGACGTTAAGCTGATCTACAGCAACCGTCTGAACGAGCCGGTCTCCATGACTATCAGCGGCCTGCAGTTGCCGGGCGCGCTGATGGGTGGCGCGCCGCGTATGATGTCAGCCGGTGTCGACTGGTCGCCGGTGCTGCCGATTCGTCAGGCGGCCTCAACCTGCTGGTATCACGCCAACACGCCGAACCGCATGGCTCCGCACATCTATAACGGACTGGCGGGGATGTGGCTGGTGGAAGATGATATTGGCAGGCAGCTGCCGTTGCCGAAGCATTACGGCGTCGATGACTTCCCGATTATCATTCAGGACAAGCGGCTCGATAACTTTGCCACGCCGGTCTATGACCCACCGCAGGATGGCGGTTTCCTGGGCGACACGCTGCTGGTGAATGGCGTACGCAATCCGTTTGTGGAGGTATCACGCGGCTGGGTGCGTCTGCGTCTGCTGAACGCCTCGAATGCGCGCCGCTATGAGATGGTGCTCAGCGACAATCGCCCGTTTATGGTCATCGCCAGCGATCAGGGCTATCTGCCTGCGCCGGTCGCGGTGCAGCGCCTGTCACTGGCGCCAGGCGAACGCCGCGAAGTGCTGGTGGATATGTCGCAGGGCGATGAAGTGTCGATTACCGCAGGTACGGCGGCGGGCATTATGGATCGGCTGCGCGGCTTCTTTGAGCCATCCTCCATTCTGACGTCAACCCTGATCCTGACGCTGCGGCCAACCGGCTTGCTGCCGCTGGTGACGGATAATCTGCCGATGCGGCTGCTGGCCGATCAGATTCTGGATGGCGTGGCGGTTCGCACCCGTGAATTCCGCATCGGTGACAGCATGCCGGGCATTAACGGCGCGATCTGGGATATGAGCCGCATTGACACCACGGCACAGCAGGGCACCTTTGAGCGCTGGATCCTGCATGCTGACCGGCCACAGTCGCTGCATATCCAGGGCGTGATGTTCCTGATTAAAAGTGTCAATGGTGCGCAGCCGATGGGCGAAGATCGTGGCTGGAAAGATACGGTGTGGGTCGATGGCAGCGTGGAACTGATGGTCACTTTCCCGCAAAGTTCGTCAGATCACTTCCCGTTCGTCTACTACAGTCAGACGCTGGAACTGGCCGACCGCGGTACTGCCGGTCAGCTGGTGGTGCAGCCCAGCGCATAACAGCGCGGTCAGGCAGGAAGAGCCCGCCTGACCGCGTTAATCGTTAGCTGCCCCAGCCGCAGGGCAGATAAGGTGAGGTCACCTGGTGACGCCCAGCCTTAGTTAAAGGTTTCCGGATCCGGCCCCAGACGATTGCCGCTGTCCAGCTTCGCAATATCGCTCACTTCATGCTTGTCCAGACGGAAGTCGAACACCTTAAAGTTCTCTTCAATGCGGGCTGGTGTCACCGACTTCGGAATCACCACCAGGCCGCTATCCAGATGCCAGCGGATTACGATCTGTGCCGGCGTCTTGCCATATTTCTTCGCCAGCGACTTGATGATCTCCTGATCGAAGACCCCTTTGCCGCCCTGCGCCAGCGGACTCCAGGATTCGGTCTGGATCTGATGCAGTGCGTTCCACGCATGCAGCGTGCGCTGCTGTAGCATCGGGTGCAGCTCAATCTGGTTCACCACCGGCGTGACACCGGTTTCATCCAGCAGTCGCTTCAGATGCGCCTCATGGAAGTTACAGACGCCGATACTTTTAGTCAGCCCCTGCTGCTGCAGTTCAATCATCTTCTTCCAGGCATCGACATAATTGTCTTTTTCCGGGCATGGCCAGTGCATCAGATAGAGATCAACCTGCTCCAGTTTCAGTTTCTCCAGGCTGGTTTCCATCGCCTGCTGAACGTTCTGCTGATCGTCGTTCCAGAGTTTGGTGGTCACGAAAATCTCTTCTCGCGGCACGTCAGTTTCCTGCAGTGCCTGGCCAATCGCCTCTTCATTCTTATAGGCGGCGGCGGTATCGATTGAGCGATAGCCGACCTCCAGCGCTTTCAGCACCGCATGACGTGCATCTTCAATGCTGGCCTGCCACACACCGAGTCCGAGTTGCGGCATCATATTGCCATCGCGCAGTTTGATAATGGGTTGGTCTGCCATAGTTGCTCCTTTCCGTTGCGGTTAATCCGTGAGATTTCACTGTGCTTAAGTCTAGCCAACAATTCTCAGCCTGCTTAGCTGAGGCAACAACAGCGGTTCTGCCGCCATGCCCGATCCGGTAAATTTCTTGCCTGATTCTCCAGGCTGCTGGTGATTCAGGCATTCGCACGGCACACTGGTTTTTTGCCCGTAAAAGGAGTCGCTATGGCGCACGATGCCCTGTGTCACCGGCTGGCGCAGCAGGTCGTCACATTAATGACCCATGGTCACGACCGTCTTTGTCCGGTCGAAAATGTGTCGCTGATTTACGCTAATCAATATCGTCCCCGTACGCCGATGATGTATCAGCCCGGCATTGTGATCCTGTTTCAGGGCAGCAAAACCGGCTATCTCGGCAGCACGGTGTTTCAGTATGACGCCAGCAAGTACCTGATGCTCACGGTGCCGCTGCCGGTGGAGTGCGAAACCTGGGCCTCGCCAGAGGTGCCGATTGCCGGGCTGTGTCTTAATGTCGATACCGCCAGCCTGCAGGATCTGCTGATTGAAATCGGCGATGACGATCAGTTCCAGCCGCAGCCGCAGACCTCGGGGATCCACTCGGCGTGGCTGACGGAACCGATGCTGTGTGCCGCTGAGCGGCTGCTTGATGTGATGACCCAGCCACGCGATGCGCGGGTGCTGGGGCCGCACATCGTGCGGGAGATTATCTACTACGTGCTGACTGGCCCGATTGGTGGTGCGCTGCTCTCACTGGTGAGCCGACAGACGCAATTCAGCCTGATCGCGCGTGCCCTGCGACGGATTGAGAATCACTATGCGGAAAACCTCAGCGTCGATGCGCTGGCGGCGGAAGTGAACATGAGCGTTTCAGCCTTTCATCATAACTTTAAAGCGGTCACGCAGACGTCGCCCCTGCAGTATCTCAAGCGATATCGCCTGCATCAGGCGCGATTGCTGATGCTGCACGATGGACTGAAAGCGAGTGCGGCGGCGGTGCGGGTTGGCTATGAAAGTCCCTCACAGTTTTCGCGGGAATTTAAGCGCTATTTTGGCGTGACGCCAGGGGAAGAGGTGAATCGTGTGCGGCAGACGGTAGCGGATCCGTCCGCCTGAGTGGCGGCGGATCCTGATGCTATGCGCTGACGTCAGGCCTGTTTCTGCCGACGCTTTTTCCAGATAACCAGAATGCTGCCGAACAGCCCGAGAAACAGCAACACCATCGGCAGTATCATCAGGATCGCCATCACCTGATCTTCATGACGCTTGATGAACGGCACCTGGCTGATGCCATAGCCAAACGTCACGACGATGCCGACCCACAGCACGCCGCTGAGCCAGTTGAACAGTTGAAAGCGACCATTCTGCAAGCCCGCAATGCCCGCCATGGTTGGCAGGATCGTCCGGATGAAAGCCAGAAAACGGCCCACCAGCAGCGCCATCAGGCCGTGACGGTTAAACATATTCCACGCGCGCTGGTGATACTGCGCGGGCAGATGCATCAGCCAGCTCTTCACCAGCCGGGTATTCCCCAGCCAGCGACCCTGCAGATAGCTCAGCCAGCAGCCCAGGCTGGCGGCGGTGGTGAGGATCACCATCGTCGGCACAAAATCCATCACCCCTTTTGCCACCATCGCACCCGCCAGCAGCAGCAGGCTGTCGCCCGGCAGGAAAGAGGCGGGTAACAGCCCATTTTCCAGAAACAGCGTCAGGAACATCACGCCGTACACCACCCACACCACATCCGGATTTGCCAGCGCGGCAAAATCCTGATGCCAGAGCGCGTGGACAATCTCGTGTAAAACACCCATTTGCTATTCCATCACGTCACAAGGAACTATCCGTCTGCATTCAGGCAATCGGTCGCGGCGCTGCGCAATAAATGCAGCGACCTCACTGATGACCTGAACGGTCTGGGATAAATTTTAACAATAAATGAGCAGCAGCCCGGCAAACTCTGCGGGTGGCCGCTACCCGGTTCATCTTCTGTTTAGCGTCTGTTTATCTTTTACCTGAGTTTATTAACGCATCAGGCGCGCAAAACCGGCGTCCAGGTCAGCCAGCAGATCGTCAACGTGCTCCAGACCAATATGCAGTCGCACCAGCGTACCGGTGAAATCGACTCCACCCGCCGGACGAATCGCGGCCAGCTCTTCCGGCTGATTCGCCAGGATCAGCGATTCATAGCCGCCCCAGGAGTACGCCATGCTGAAATGATGGAAGTGATCGAGATATTCCGCCAGCTGGGGCGCGCTGAGTTTTTCCTGCAGGATAAAAGAGAACAGGCCGCTGCTGCCGTTAAAATCACGCTGCCAGAACTGATGACCTTTGCTCTGCGCCAGCGCCGGGTGATTAACCCGCGCCACTTCGGGACGCGCGGCCAGCCACTCTGCCACCTGAATCGCGCTCTCTTCATGCTGACGCAGACGGGTGCCCAGCGTGCGCAGCCCCCGGCTCGCCATGTAGGCGGTATCGGCATCGACCATCTGACCCATCAGATAGGAGTTCTCGCGCAGCTGATCGATACAGCGCGCATTGGCGACCGCCGTGCCGATCATCGCATCGCTGTGACCAATCAGATATTTGGTGCCCGCCTGAATCGAAATATCGATGCCGTGCGCCAGCGCATCAAATAAAATACCGGCCGCCCAGGTGTTGTCGATCATGATGATCGCCTCGGGCGCTTTGGCGCGAACCGCCGCCACAATCGCCGGAATATCCTGAACTTCCATCGTGATAGAGGCAGGCGATTCCAGGAAAACGACCCGGGTATTGGGCTGCACCAGCTCACCGATTTCACTGCCGATGCAGTGATCGAACCAGCCCGTTGAAACCTGCAGCTTAGTCAGGATTTTAGTACAGAAATCCTGGGTCGGTTCATAGACTGCGCCACTCATCAGCACGTGGTCGCCCGCCTCGACAAACGCCAGAATCGCGTTCGCCACGGCAGCCGCGCCGCAGGGGTAGAGCACACAGCCTGCGCCGCCTTCCAGCTCCGTCATCGCATCCTGCAGTGCAAAGTGCGTCAGGGTGCCACGACGGCCATAAAAGAGCTCGCCTTTTGCCCGACCGGCAGTGGCGCGTTTCTTCTCCGCGACCGTATCAAAAACCAGCGAGGAGGCCCGTTGAATCACACTGTTCACCGAGCCCTGGGTATAACGCTTGCTGCGTCCTGCACTGACGAGCGTGGTATCAATTTTTCTGGTGGTCATGAGTCGCCTTTGCCGCTTCTGACTAAGCCCTCACGTTACCACGAAACGACCAGCAGGGTTGAGACTCAATGGTGATTATCAGAGTGCTTCGCAGGATGAAAATCGGGTCCGCCACCGGACCCGATTTTGCCGACGCTACATCACGCCCATCAGGCGCGGTAACCAGAGGGAGATGGCCGGAATATAGGTAATCAGCATCAGTACGATAAACAGCATGCCGTAAAACGGCAGCATGGCTCTGACCACCTGCTCGATTTTCTGCTTACTGACCGCACTGGCGACAAACAGTACCGTACCGACCGGCGGGGTGATCAGGCCGATCCCGAGGTTGGTCAGCATGATCATGCCAAAGTGAACCGGATCGACGCCAAGCGCGGTGGCGACCGGCAACAGCACCGGCGTCAGGATCAGGATCAGCGGTGCCATATCCATCAGCGTCCCCACCACCAGCAGCAGGATGTTGATACACATCAGGATCACATATTTGTTATCGGAGAGGCTGGTGAACGCCTCGGTGATAATCGTCGGCAGTTGCATGAAGGTCATCACCGCGCCAAATCCGGCGGCAAAGGCGATCAGCACCATCACGATGGTGACAGTCTTAATGGTGCGGAACAGCAGGATATGCAGCTGGTTCCATTTAAAGTCGCGGTAGATAAACATGGTGACGAAAAAGGCCCAGATACAGGCGATCGCGGCGGACTCCGAGGCGGTAAAGATGCCGGAGAGAATGCCACCCATAATGATCACCACGGTAAACAGGCCCCAGAACGCGTCGAAGAAGATTTTCAGCGCCTGACGAAACGGAATACGTTCTCCTTTGGGATAGCCGCGTTTATGGGCAAAACCCAGGCACATTATCATCAGGCAGCCACCCAGCAGCAGGCCGGGAAAGATACCGGCAACAAACAGCGAGGAGATGGTCACCATGCCGCCGGTCGCCAGCGAGTAAATCACCGAGTTGTGGCTGGGTGGCGTCAGCACCGCCTGCACTGAGCCGCTGGCGGTGACGGCGGCGGCGAAATCACGCGGATAGCCTTTCTCCTCCATCTGCGGAATCATCACCGAGCCTATCGAGGCGGTATCCGCCACCGATGAGCCGGAAATCGCGCCAAAGAAGGTGGAAGCGACAATGTTCACCAGCGACAGGCCACCGCGGATAAAGCCGACAAAGATATAGGCGAAGTTGACCAGCCGCCGGGCAATCCCACCCTCCGCCATAATCGCACCCGCGAGAATAAAGAACGGGATAGTCAGCAGCGAAAATTTGTTAATGCCGTTGGTCACCTGAATCACCACCGCTTCCAGCGGCAGATCGATCCACCAGGCGCCAATAAAGGCGCTCAGCCCCACCGCAAAGGCGACCGGAAAACCCACCATCAGCAACACCAGCAAACTGCCTATCAAGATCAATGCATCCATTTTTCTGCTCCGCGTTAGTGGGTGCCGCCCAGCGTGACAATCGGCCGCTGGCTCTGATCGCCGGTCAGCAATCGCTCAACAACAAACAGCAGGGTGAAGATCGCGCCAATCGGAATCGGCAGATACATCTCGCCGTAAGTCACTGCCGGTAATGAAGCGAGCGTCTGCACCCACATCGCTTCGCACAGGCTGTAACTGGCCTGAAAGATCACCAGACAGGTGATGATCATCAGCAGATCGCTGACGCGCAGCATCAGGCGCTGCCGGGCGGGTGACAGGCGATCGGTGACCATGGAAACGCAGATATGCGTTCCGGCCCGCAGTCCGACCGGTGCGCCAATAAACGTAAAAATGATCATGCAGATAATGGCCACCGGTTCCGGCCAGGAGAGCGCGCCGTTCATCACGTAGCGGGCGAAGATCCCGATCGGGATCACCGTCACCATAATCATCAGTGCCACGGCGGCAATCAGCATGCACAGCAGATAGAGCCCATCCATCAGACGTGTATAAGCAGCCATAATTGATACCTGATTAAGCACGCCACACGGCAGTGTGGCGCGGAAGGGTTATTTCACCTCAGCGATCCGGGTCATCAGATCCTGATATTTGCCGCCAAACTGATCGCGCACCGGCTGGGTCGCTTTGACGAAGTAGTCACGGTCGGTCTGCTGGAAGGTGACGCCACCTGCCTTCATCTTGGCGATCGACTCTTCGGTATAGGTCGCCCAGAGCTGACGCTCCTCATCCTGCGCCTCTTTGCCGAGCTTCTTCAGCAGCGCCTGATCCTCAGGTTTCAGGCGATCCCAGGCGCGTTTTGAAAACAGGATCATCTCTGGCTGGATAAAGTGGCCGCTGAGGGTGTAGTACTTCGCCACCGGCATATAGTTATGGGCGACAAAGGTCGGTGGGTTGTTCTCGGTGCCATCGACCACACCGGTCTGCATCGCACTGAACACTTCACTGACGCCCATCGCCACCGGATTCGCGCCCATCGCTTTCAGGGTCGCCAATGAGATGGCGCTGTTCTGCACCCGAATCTTCATGCCTTTCAGATCTTCCGGTTTTGCCAGCGGCTTCTTGGTGATCATGTTGCGCTCACCGGCATCGGTCCAGCCCAGGAACACCATGCGGGCGTTGGGATCTTTATCGAATTTGTCGGCAATCTCGCGGCCTATCTCGCCATCCAGCACTTTGTGCATGTGGTCAATGTCGCGGAAAATGTAGGGCAGGGTCAGCACGCTGGTTTCCGGGGCGATCGAGGTGACCGGCGCCAGCGACACACGGATCATGTCGATTGCGCCCAGCTGCACCTGTTGCAGCGTCTGATCTTCGTCCCCCAGCACGCCACCGGCGAAGAGCTTCATCTCCAGCCGTCCATCGGTAGCCTGTTTGAGTTTGTCGCCCATGTGCTGCAGCGCGACCACGGTCGGATAACCGGCAGGCTGGACTTCAGCCACTTTGATCACCTGTGCCGTGGCGGTGGCGCTCATCATCATCGCCGCCAGGGCACTGGCCAGGCATGTTTTCGTCATTCTCATTATTTTGTCTCCCGCTGAGGTAGGACGGCGTCCGGCGTCGGGGGCTAACCGGAGAGAACCGTGTGGAGCCAGCATAGTGAAAACGCGCGCCAGTAAAATACGGCAATGCTGATTGAATGAATGCCATCACATTTTGAAACGATGTTTTAATAAATTTTCATGCAACTTCACATTTTCGAAACATCCTTGTCAAAAGTGTTTAAACCTGGTCAATTGCGGGTAAATGGCGTCGATCAGCTTTGTAAATACTAATGAGAACTACTATCAATTCGCCGTCGTTTTGCTATTATTCGCGCTTGTCTCGCATCCCTGAATCAGAAGTTGGAGAAGCAGCGTGGTAGCCAGTGATTTGATGCAAACGGACCTCTCCGTTTGGGGCATGTATCAACATGCCGATATCGTGGTAAAGGTGGTCATGATTGGCCTGTTATTGGCCTCAGTGGTGACCTGGGCGATCTTCTTCGGCAAATACGCCGAACTCAGCGCCGCTAAGCGCCGCCTGAAGCGCGAGCATCTGGCGCTGAGCGAAGCCCGCAATCTGAATGACGCCGCCCGCATTGCCCAGTCGTTTACCGGCCACAGCCACAGTGTGGTGCTGCTGAATGATGCGCAGAATGAGCTTGAACTGTCGGCTGGCGTGGAAGATACCAACGGGATTAAAGATCGCACCAGTTTCCGCCTTGAGCGCCGCGTCGCTGCGTTCAGCCGCTATGCAGGCCGGGGCAATGGCTTCCTGGCGACCATCGGTTCGGTTGCGCCGTTTATCGGCCTGTTCGGCACCGTATGGGGCATCATGAACAGCTTTATCGGCATCGCTAAAACCCAGACGACGAACCTTGCGGTTGTTGCACCGGGTATCGCCGAAGCGCTGCTGGCAACTGCGATTGGCCTGATCGCTGCGATTCCGGCGGTGGTGATCTACAACGTTTTTGCCCGCATGATCGCCAACTACAAAGCCTCGCTGGGTGATGTCGCCGCTCAGGTGATGCTGCTGCAGAGCCGTGATATCGATCTGGGCACCGTCGCCACTGATGTTCCTCGTCCTGCGACGGCTCAGAAACTGCGCTTAGGGTAAGTTCTTATGGCAATGCGATTAAACGACGATCTGGAAACGGATGGTGAAATGCATGAGATCAACGTGACGCCGTTTATCGACGTCATGCTGGTTCTGCTGATCATCTTTATGGTGGCCGCGCCGCTGGCCACGGTCGACGTACGCGTCAATCTGCCCGCCTCAACCAGCGCGCCGCAGCCGCGCCCGGAAAAGCCGGTTTACCTGTCGATTAAAGCGGATAAGCAGCTTTATGTCGGTAACGATCAGGTCACGCCGGAGTCGCTGGTTAACGTGCTGACTAACCAGACCCAGGGCAACAAAGAGACCACCATTTTCTTCCAGGCGGATAAGTCAGTCGATTATGAAACGCTGATGAGCGTGATGGATAAGCTACGCACGGCGGGCTATCTGAAAATTGGTCTGATGGGCATGGAAACCGTGAAGAAATAGCGGGTTATCCGGCTCAGGAAAAAGGCGACTGTTCAGGTCGCCTTTTTTTATGGCTGCTCTCCAGCCCTATAAAATCAGGCAAATCAGGGCCAGGGTAATCACTTATGCTCCTCGAACTGACTTGTTAATTAGTTGTTACTTATGTACATGGGTTTGTAAAGTGCAATGGTGAGCCAGGTCACATTAATCCCGCATCAGGCAGGCTAAAACGGCTAAAAAACAACAGGAAGCCGTTATGAGTCACACCCCCTCTTTACAAAAGCCGCCGAAAAGTGCCGCCCGAACCATCTTCACCGTCACCAGTGGTAACTTCCTGGAGATGTACGATTTTATGGTGTTTGGCTACTACGCCACCGCCATTTCAAAAACCTTCTTTCCCGGCGATGACCCGTTTGCCTCCCTGATGCTGACCCTGATGACTTTCGGTGCAGGCTTCCTGATGCGCCCGCTGGGGGCGATCATCCTCGGTGCCTACATCGACCATCATGGTCGTCGTAAAGGACTGTTGCTGACGCTGGGCTTAATGGCGATGGGCACCCTGACCATCGCGCTGGTGCCGGGCTATGCCACCCTGGGCGTGGCAGCGCCGATTCTGATCCTGCTGGGACGGCTGTTGCAGGGCTTCTCGGCGGGCGTGGAGCTGGGTGGCGTGTCGGTCTATCTGGCCGAAGTCGCGCCCAAAGGACGCAAAGGCTTTTTCGTCAGCTGGCAGTCGGGCAGCCAGCAGATTGCGGTGATCTTTGCTGCTCTGCTGGGTCTGATGCTGAATCATCTGCTGGCGAAAGAGGCGGTGACGGAGTGGGGCTGGCGTATCCCGTTTGTGATCGGCTGTCTGATTGTGCCGTTCCTGTTCTATATCCGCCGGATGCTGGAAGAGACCGAGGCGTTCAGCAAACGTAAACATCATCCGAGCATGACGGAAATCATGCGGTCTGTCGCCAGCAACTGGGCGCTGGTGCTGGCGGGGATGCTGATGGTGGTCACCACCACGGTGATGTTCTACATGATCACCGCCTTTACCCCGACCTTTGGTAAAACGGTGTTGATGATGAGTGACAAGCAGGCGTTCCTGGTGACGCTCTGTGTCGGTGTCTCAAACCTCATCTGGCTGCCGCTGATGGGGGCGTTGTCGGACCGCGTCGGACGCCGTCCGCTGCTGATCATTTTTACCCTGCTGATGATTGTCACCACCTGGCCGGTGCTGCACTGGCTGGTGGGATCGGCCAGCTTCGCCCACCTGCTGGAAGCGGAACTGTGGCTGTCGTTTCTCTATGCCAGCTATAACGGTGCGATGGTGGTCTATCTGGCGGAGATCATGCCTGCGGAGGTGCGCGCCGCCGGTTTCTCCATGGCTTACAGCCTGGCGACGGCGCTGTTTGGCGGCTTTACGCCTGCCATCTCCAGCTACCTGATCCATGCCACCGGTGACAAAGCGATGCCGGGCGTCTGGCTGACCTTTGCCGCAGTCTGTGGGTTAATCGGCACGTTGCTGATTGGCCGGATGGTGAAGCAGTATCAGACCCGTCACAGCGGCACGCCGGTCAGTGCTTCACTCTAAAACGACAAATCGACCACCACGCTGTCGCTGTAGTTTCCGGCTGGCGGCGTGTTCTGCGTGGTCAGGATGCGCGCGGTGTAGTTAAAACCGCGCGTCAGTCCATCCGTGGATACCGCCGTCGAGGTGGTACTGCTCCAGCGTTCAGTGCCTGCCGATCCCCAGCGATTGCTGGTGGTACTTTTATAAATTTCATAGCTTAGCCGATTCGCGCCGCTCGCCATATTCCTGACGCTGCCCACCGGATAACTGCCGTTGCTCAGCCCGACGGTATAGGTGCTGCCTTTGCTGCACAACACGTTGATGGTCTGTGACACGGCGGAGAAGCTGCCGACCAGCGGCGCGCTGCCAAAGCTGATATTCGGCGCGGTAATGGTGGTGCAGTCATTGGTAAGAATGGCGGTGATATTAATCGGGATGACACCGCTGCCGTTCTGCTCGCTTAAACAGACATTGCCAATCGCAACGCTGGTGCAGATGCGATAAGTCACGGCCATATTCAGCGTCAGCTGGTACGTCCCGGCGGCGACCACCTGACCGGGAACGGTGCGCAGATAGACCGGGATGGCGAAGTTAAGGCTGCCCAGCAAACCCGCCAGGTTGATCAGGGTCTGCGAACCATAGACAAATGGCGTGCCGCCAATCGTCAGTTCGGTAGCGCAGGCCGTGTCGGTGCAGAGCCGCACCGGCACATTATCGCTGCCGGTATCACCGCTGCGTTTCAGCGTACCGCGCGTGCCGTTGCTATTGGTCGCGCCCGTCAGCTGAAAGGTGATCTGGTTATTGCCCAGCAGCGACAGCCCGGCACCCGCGCCACAGTTGACGTTGGCATTGGTGGTGGTGGAACTGACGGTGGTGTTAGCCACAAAGGTTGTGACTGAACCGAAACTGGCGGTCGATGCGGGCAGGGCGCAGGCGGCGTAGCCCAGCGACGGCAGTAAGAGTAGCAGGCCAGCCAGTATCACAGATTTCATCATGGTCGGTTTCCGGACGTAAAAGATTCAGCGGGAGAGGGGGCGCTGCCTGCGGCAGGGGCGGGCAGCGCACAGGTCAGGGGGCCGTAAGTTTTCAGCGCCTGCGGCTGACCGCTGGCGATGCGCAGTTCGGTTTCGCACTGGCGGCCATCGGGCGTCACCACCTGCATCGGGTTACTTGCGGTGAGATCTTCCATCCAGACGATGCCATCCCAGCCGACATACTCGGTGGGATGATCGGGACGCTGCACCAGGCTTGATACCGGCAGCGGCTGGCCCTGCGCATCGACCAGGATTACGCTGGCTGAGCGCAGTTTCTCCACCGGGAAGTTGAGCAGATAACCGCTCTGGCGTTTCACCGCAAAGCGCTGCTCAACCCGTGGCGTGGTCATATCTGCCGGCAGGTCGAGGGTGTCGATATCATATTTGGCCGGGTAGTAGCTGCTGATGGCGGGCACCAGCAGATAGCCCTGTTGATTGGTGCGTCCCATCGACTGATTCTCGTAGCGCACGTTAACATCGGGATAGTTGGTCTTCACCAGCACAAAGGCGTCGTTGATCTCGTTAGCGGCAAAGACGCTGTTGTCCATTAACACCAGCGCACCCGAGAGATCGGCCCACTGGGTGAGGTTGTCATCATCGCCATAGAAGCCCGCCGAGGTGTCAATCTGGTTGTTGCGATAGCGCAGACTGCCCTGACGATAATCGCCGCTGTCTCCGCTCTGATTCGCCCAGGAGGCATCCCAGGCGAACCCGCCGTCGCTGGGCATGGCGCGTGAGGCATAAACGCGCTGACTGTCGCGGCCACGCTGGTCGCGTTCGGTGCTGAGGGCAACGCTGCCCTGTTCGCCAAACGGGATCACCAGCGAAATCGCCCCGGTCCAGCTTTTCTCCTGCTGATCGCGGCTGGCCGAGACATACAGACTGCTGTTACCCCACAGGTTTTTACTCCATGAGAGGTTCCACAGTCGGGTGCGATCGCCCTGACCGTCAGTGATGTCGATGAAAGCGGCACCGACGCTGCCAAAGCGGTTCAGCGAGACGCTGGCGCTGTACTGAGCACTGCGGCGTGAGAGTGCGTAGCGGCTATCCGCCTGGCTACCGGCACGGCTGCCGACCAGCGCCAGATTGCCGAAGTCGCTGCTGCGCTGGGTCTGTTGAGTGCCGATGTTGAACCAGCGGTTGTTGTACTGATATCCCCAGCTATATTGCCTGCCGCTCTCGCCATCGAGCTGACTTTGCGCCACCGCGCCGTTGACCACGCCCCAGCTGCCGACGCGCAGCTGACCACCCAGCCCGCCCATCGCCAGCGTTTCGCTGCCTTCGGCGTGGCTCTCCAGCGTCAGCCAGTCGGTCATACCGTAACGATAAGAGCCGCTGGCCGCTGCCTCACCATAATCGAAGTTCTTTATGCCGTAGTTTTCGCGGATTGCCCCGGCAGAGAAGGCGTAGTCCGACAGCCCCGATTTCAGCAGGTTACTGGAGACGTAAAACGGCATGGTGGTGGTGACACGGCGGCCAACCGCATCGGTGGTAGTGATCACGGCATCACCCGCGCCGTTAACGAATGGCACATTGGTCATCGACCAGGGGCCAGGCTGCACGTTCGCCTGGCTGGAGCGATAGCCATTAATAAACAGATCGACGGTGGAAGGCACGGCGGCCTGACCGGAAAAGGCGGGCAGCGGATAGGTCACCAGATCGGGACGGACGCTGAAGTCGCGACCGACGCGGATGCCACCGAGCCGCACGCTGCTGCTCCAGGCCAGCGAGTCGGTGACCAGATCGCCGACCCGCCAGCTTACCGCCGCATTCTCATCTTCATTGCTCCACCAGGTGTCGTAGCGGATATAGCCATCATCCTGATAAGTCGTACTGCCTTCCAGCTGCTGTTGCCAGACGCCGTTAGTGGAGAAATGACCGGCATCACCAAACAGCCGCAGTTCGTTCCAGGCGGACAGGCGGGAGCCACTGTTATCCGTGCGGCTGGCGTAAAGATCATAATTAATCAGCGCGCCGCTGCTGGTACGGCCCGGATAGCGCGGTCCGTTCTTCGCCTCGCCAATCACCTGACCGGGCAGCCACTCAGGCGGTACGGTCAGCAGCAGACGCTGTCGCGCAGCGTCATACTCCACTTTGATGGGTTGCAGGCTGCTGACATCGACCTGCGGCTGCTGGCCCAGCTTATCCGCTGGCAGGCCGGCACGCTGCAAATCGCCACTGCGAATCCAGAAATGACCGTCGCGCTGCTCTGCCGGCACAATATTGCCGTTCTCCTGCTGGTTAATCACCAGCTCCAGCATATATTGCTGACCGTTGCTGCTGGTCTGCAGGCTGGGTGGCGGGGGCAGGGATGAGTAAGTCTCCGCCAGCACAGGATCCGGCGTAAAAGCGTAAATAACGCTGGCCACGGCCAGCGCACAGGGATGCAGGGAAAACGGTCTCATTCAGCGCTTACTTCTGGGCAGCGCTGCGCCACTGGCTCTTGTTAACCTCTGCGGTGAGTTCGCCGCTCACCGGCGAGGAGAGCGGCCAGCGGTGATAGCTGTCAGCCAGCACATAGCCGTACAAGCCTTCGCCCAGTTTGCGACCGCCAATCGCCACATTGCTTAACCGGGCGTGACCGCTGCCGCTGTTGGTTAACTGGAGCCAGCGCCTGCCGCCCTCGCTGACCTGTTGCCAGCGCAGAGCCGGGCGAGCGCTGTCTGTGTTCAGCCCGGTACCGTAAACAAACAGCGGCACCGAATAGCGCATCTGGAAAGTCAGCCCGGCCTGATTCTCGCCGGGATTTCGCGGGGTCGGGATCTCATCCAGCACCACCCGATAGGCCAGCTCTTTACCGGCCGCAGGCGGCGTCTGTTTAATCAGCCTGACCAGCTGTTTCTGGCCTGGCTCCATCCGCACCATCGGCGGGCTGGCGACTACCTGCTGCTGAGTCTGATACTGCTCCTGGCCATTGTTCTGCTGCCAGCTGAAGACGCGGATCTGCATCATGGTGGTGCTGTTACCGCGATTCTCCAGCCAGAGTTCGCTGGCTTTCTCTTCAGGATTAATGGCGGGATCGATGGGCCAGATCATGACCGAATTCGCGGCGAAGGCCGGGGAGAGCAGGGTGGAATTTAGCAGCAGCAACAGGGCGCGCAGTGGCTTCATGATCATATCCTTGTTTTCTATCACCTCACCAGCTCAGGGTGACGGTCAGCGTGTCGGTATAAACGCCGGCGCGCGCAGTGCCGGGCAGTTGTAGCTGACCGTAGATCGGCAGCGTAATGTTATTGGCATTGCTATAACTCAGCGGCACCGCCTGGTTCACCGGGATCACCGTGGTGCGGCTGGCGTTGCTAAAGAGCGTGTAGGGAACGGTGTTGCTGAAATTGGGCAGCTTCAGGTTACGGGTCGTGGTGAAATTGTTGCCCTGATTAATGCTCATGCTCAGCGTTGTGCCTGGCGTACAGGCGAGATTAATCGAGGTGCTCTGCAGATAGCTGGCGTTGACGGTATTCGCCGCCACGCCAGACTGCGTGCCGAAATTAAGCGTGCCAAAGACGCCGGTATTGGTACCGGATATCACGCAGCCTGCCACAATCGACGCGGTAACCTGGAAGGTGCTGGTTGGCAGACTCCAGGCGCTGATACTCCCTGTCAGCAGGGGCAGACCGCATGCGATCGTCAGGCAGGATCGCCAGAGAACCAACCGTATTTACCTGCGACAGCAGTTAATAGTTCACGGCAACGTTAATCGTGTCGGTATAGGTTCCGGCAGGGATCAGGGGATTGAAGCCGCCGCCGACCACCCGGCCATAGATGGCGTAGTTGGTCCCCAGCGTCGGATCGGTGGTACCGCTGGCGGCGATAGGCGTATTGTTGGCGATCGCCGTGGTAAAGGAGGCATCACTGTAGAGGGTATAGGCGATGCCCTGCGCATTATCCGATCCCAGCACCAGATAA
Organism: Pantoea sp. PvP021; assembly: GCF_054056055.1. Lineage (NCBI taxonomy): Bacteria > Pseudomonadati > Pseudomonadota > Gammaproteobacteria > Enterobacterales > Erwiniaceae > Pantoea > Pantoea sp. PvP021. The sequence goes on from NZ_JBSRXX010000003.1 coordinate 202,271, forward strand.
CGCGGCGATGCAGAGGCGGTGCCGTAGATGGTCGCCGGTGCAGTATTGCTGCTGGTGACCACCACGTTGTAATCCTGACCGGTGGTGCAGCGCACAAAAATACCGTTACCAGCCGCACCGACCAGTGTGGCGTTCAGGGTATCGAACGTGGCTGCGCTGCTACCAAAGTTCAGGGTACCGAAGTTAACGCCCGCCGTAGCCGACTGGCCGTTCACCAGACAACCGGTGGTCAGGGTTAACGTGGCATTGATGGTTCCCGAGGTCGTCGCCGCCTGGGTTAATGACGGAATAGCGACAGTTAATCCTGCAGCGGCAAACAGAAAAAGCTTGAGTTTCATAATATTTCCTTACGGATTATCCAGAGTCAGTGCTTTTTCACCCGGTGTTTATTAACGATTCAACCCAAAATAAAGGAAATAAAATAACAAGGGAGGCAGTGCCGCTATCTTAAGAAAAATCTTAGACTTAAGAATGCTGATTTATATCAGTTTTACTTACTATAGATCAGTTAAAGCGTTACGCGAAGCCTTGCTATTTATTTTTGATTAATCAAAACGTCACCCCGGCCGATAACCCAGTAACAGCAAGGCGCGAAGACGAGGCGATAAAACAAAATTCTTTGTTTTTTCGGTATCTGGCATGCTTTCTGCTTCGGTGATATGTTCCTGTACCAATCAGACATAATAACGGTTTACCGGCTTGCTCTGGGGGCGGTTAATAAGATGCAGGTTATAAATTGCCAGCGTCGGCGGGCGCGTTTTGCCTGACCTTCAGGACCAGAAAATACCGAAATTTAATCACTTTCACCCATCGGGTGTTTTCAGATCACTTATCAGACTGTACACAGCACCCGTTTCTCCGCGGGTGGTGAGGAGTTACACATGTTGCCTGTCACCTGGGATAGCGTCCTGATCTGCGTTTCGCTGATCGTGGTGTTCATTGCCTCTTTTACAGCCCTGGATACTACCGGACGAGTGGCGGTATCCCGTGGCTGGAGCGCCCGGTTCTGGCTATTGGTGGGCGGCATCGCAATGGGGATTGGCGTCTGGTCAATGCACTTTATCGGGATGCTGGCGATGATGATGCCGATGATGATGCGCTATGACACGCGACTGACGATCCTCTCGCTGCTGGTGGCGATCCTGGCGTCTGTGCTGGCTTTTGGCCAGACGGTGGGTGGCCTGCATCTCACCCGCCAGCGGCTGCTGCGCGGCACGCTGATCCTGGGCGCGGGTGTGGTGGTCATGCACTATCTTGGTATGTATGCCCTGCTGATTGAACCGCAACCGGAGTGGAATGCGCTGCTGGTGGCGCTCTCTGTGCTGATTGCGTTTGCGGCCTCTGGCCTGGCGCTGTGGCTGGCCTTTCATCTGCGCCAGGGCGATCATCATCTGATGCTGATGCGCGGGCTGGCCTCTCTGGTCATGGGCATCGCCATCGCCGGTATGCACTATGTGGGTATGGCGGCAGCAGAGTTCAGCCACAGCAGTATGATGCAGCCGCACGGCGTCAGTAATGCGGGCCTGGCGGTGTGGGTGACGCTGATTACCCTGACTATTCTGGGTATCACTCTGCTGAGTTCGATGCTGGATGCGCAGCTGCGCGCCGCGCGTCTGGCGACCCGCCTCAATCGCGCTAACCAGGAATTGCGTCAGCTGGCGATGCATGACAACCTGACCACGCTGCCCAATCGTGTAATGCTGGAGCAGCAGCTCGATCTCGCCATTAAACAGGCGATGCTTAATGAGCATCGCTTTGCCGTGATCTATATGGATCTCGATGGCTTCAAAGCGGTCAATGACACATGGGGACATCACGTCGGTGACCGGTTGCTGGTGGCGGTGGCGGAACGGCTGTGCAGCCAGCTCAGCAACACGATGCTGCTGGTGCGTCTGGGGGGCGATGAATTTGTGCTGATGGCTGAGTGCGATATCAGCGCAGCCCGCCAGCTGGCGCAAAAACTGGTTAAAGTTATCAGTTCGCCGTTTGAACTTGACCGCTATGTGCTGCACGTTTCACTCAGCGCGGGCATTGCGATCTTTCCGCTGCACGGTCGCAACCGGCAGGAGCTATTGTTTAATGCTGATGCGGCGATGTATCACACCAAACACAGCGGACGAAACGGCTGGTGCCTGTTTGAACCGGCCATGAGCGCCGCGACGCAGCATCAGCTGGAGCTGGCGAACGATCTGTGGGAGGCGATAGAGCGCGAGCAGATGCGGCTGTTCTATCAGCCGAAATTCTGTTCCGGCGGCACCAGGTTAATGGGATTCGAGGCGTTGTTGCGCTGGCAGCATCCGCAGCGCGGTTTACTGACGCCTGAGCTGTTTCTGCCGCGCGCCGAAAAAACCGGTCAGATTATTGCGCTGGGTAACTGGGTGATCGGGGAGGCCTGCCGTCAGCTCAGGATATGGCACAGCCAGGGCCACAGTGACTGGACGGTATCGGTGAATCTCTCCGCGTTGCAGTTTCACCAGCGTGATTTGCTGACTATCCTGACGCAGACCCTGGCGCGTTACCAGCTGCCAGGCAGCGCGCTGATGCTGGAGATCACTGAAGCGATTGCCATGCGCGATCCCGCTTTCAGCCAGCAGCGCATTCGTGAATTGCAGCAGGCGGGTGTCAGCGTCGCGATTGATAACTTCGGCATCGGTTATGCCAACCTGCTGCATCTCAAAGATCTGGATGCCAGTGAACTCAAAATTGATCGCAGCTTTATCAACTGCCTGCGGCCCGGCAGTGAAGATGCGACCGTAGTCAGCGCCATGCTGACCCTGGCGCAGAGCCTCAATCTGCGCATGGTGGCGGAAGGGGTGGAGACTGAAGAGCAGCAGCATTTGCTCACCAGCTTAGGCTTTGATGCGTTGCAGGGGTATCTGCTGGGCAAGCCAACGCCAGCGGACCGGGTTGAGGCGCTGAGTTTTCCCTCACTGCGACAGCCGGTGGCGTCACTGTCCGGCTGATAGCGCTGACAGCAACGATAGATTTCATCACTCAGAATGAGTGGAAGGATGCAGGGTTCGCGGCTCATTAACCGCCGGGCTGTGCCGATAACTAAGAGAATAATTTTAAAACCCTCTGCCCAACCACAAGCTCTGCTTTCGCGGGAATGCACTATGTTAGCGACCTCATACGACTCTTTTATCGTCATCGTCTCCGTTCTTGTCGCGATGCTGGCTTCGTTTACCGCCTTAGATATGGCGGGACGGGTGGTGCATTCAACCGGCAAAGTTGCGCTGGTCTGGCTGTTCGGCGGCGGTTTTTCCATGGGCATCGGCATCTGGGCGATGCACTTTATCGGCATGCTGTCGATGAACATGGAGATGGTCATGAGCTACAACGCCGGGCTCACCGCCTTTTCTGCGGCCATCGCGGTGTGTGCATCGATATTTGCGCTGTGGCTGGTCTGCAGTGGCGATCTGCCTTTGCCGCGCCTGGCGGGCGGCGCGCTGATCCTCGGCAGCGGCGTAGTCGCGATGCACTACACCGGCATGGCGGCGCTGATGTTCTCCCCCGGTATCGTCTGGAAATGGGGCTGGGTGGCGCTGTCGGTGGCGATCGCCCTGGCCGCCTCTGGCACCGCGCTGTGGCTGGCGTTTAACCTGCGGGAAGGACAGACCAGCCGGGTCACCCTGCTGCGCATTGGCGCATCGGTGGTGATGGGCTGTGCTATTGCCGGCATGCACTACACCGGCATGATGGCGGCAGAGTTTCCCGTCCACAGTCATCCGGTCGGGCAGGGCGTCAACAGCAACTGGCTGGCGATTCTGGTCACGGTGGTCACTATTTCGATTCTGGGCATTACCTTGCTGGTGTCGATGCTGGATGCGCGGATGCAGGCGCGTACCTCGATTCTCGCCAGTTCGCTGGCTGAAGCCAATCGCGAGCTGGCACAGCTGGCGCTGCACGACAACCTGACGCGGCTGCCCAACCGCATCCTGCTGGAGGATCGGCTGGAGCAGGCGATCAACAAAGCGAACCGTGAGCAGAGGCAGTTTGCCCTGATGTTTATGGACCTCGATGGGTTTAAGGCGGTCAACGACGCGTTCGGGCACCACATTGGCGACAGTCTGCTGGTCGGCGTGACCGAGCGCATGAGCGAGCAGATGACCGGCTACTTTACGCTGGCGCGGCTCGGCGGTGATGAGTTTGTGCTGCTGGTGGAAATCGACGATCCCAATGATGCGGCGGCCATCGCCGATAAGCTGGTCAAAGCGGTGGATCGTCCGTTTGATATCTCACGCTATGAGCTGGTGGTATCGCTGAGTCTTGGCATCGCGGTCTATCCCGGCGATGGCGTGGATGAGCGCGAACTGATGTTCAACGCCGATGCGGCGATGTACCACACCAAAAATAATGGCCGTAACGGCTACACCTTCTTTCAGCCTTCAATGAACATTCAGGCCCAGAGCCAGCTTCAGCTGAATAACGATCTCTGGCAGGCGCTGGATCATGATGAACTGCGCCTGTTCTATCAGCCAAAATATTGCGCGCCGAGCGGTCCGATTCTCGGTTTTGAGGCGCTGCTGCGCTGGCAGCATCCGCAGCGCGGCCTGCTGTCGCCCGATAAATTTCTGCCAATGGCAGAAAAGACCGGAATGATTGTCAATATCGGCAACTGGGTAATCTATGAAGCCTGTCGCCAGCTGCGCCAGTGGCATCTGCAGGGCCATCCGCACTGGTCGGTGGCGGTGAACCTGTCGGCGTTGCAGTTTGAGCAATCGAATCTGGTGAAGACGGTGGTGGATGCGCTGGAAAAACATCAGATTCCGGCCGAACTGCTGACGCTGGAGGTGACGGAAACCACCGCGATGCGCGATCCCGATGAGAGCGTGCGTATTCTGACTGAGCTGACCCAGCTCGGGGTGAAAGCTTCAATTGATGACTTTGGCACTGGCTACTCCAGCCTGCTCTATCTGAAACGGCTACCGGCCAGTGAACTCAAGATTGACCGGGCCTTTGTGAACGAGCTGCAGCATCACACAGAAGATGCCACCATCGTGTCGGCGATAGTGGCGCTGGCGCAGTCGCTGCAATTGAAAGTGGTGGCCGAAGGCGTTGAAACCGCTGAGCAGCAGGCCTTCCTGACCAGCCTGGGCTGTAATACGCTGCAGGGCTATCTGCTGGGCAAGCCGGTTCCCCCGGAGCGGGTGCCGGAGCTGGCTGATTATGTGGTGGCAGAAATTGAAGAGGCAATTGCGGAAGTGAGTCTTAATGCCGAAGCCGAAGCCGAAGCCGGGCAGCCGCTGACGCCGCAGGTCGCTGTGATCTGACCTGCCTGAAGCCGTGAAGAATCAGCGCAATCGGATAAAGCGATTCGCGCCGCCTGTCATTGGTCGCCGTGCGTGGTAAAGTCTCGCGGTCAGACTATTCACGGTCAAACAAGGAGAGGTCACCCGTGGCGAAATACCAGCGATTGATGGATGAGATTCAGCAGCAGATTGAGGCCGGCATCTGGCTGCCGGGCACCCGTCTGCCGTCATTGCGTCAGCAGGTCGCGCAGCAGGGCGTCAGCCTGATGACGGTGCTGCATGCCTATGAGTTGCTGGAGAGTCAGGGCTGGATCGTCTCCCGTCCACAGTCGGGTTACTACGTTGCACCGCGTGCCTTAGCACCCGCGCCGCTGAGCGTGGCGATCAGTGAACAGGTCGATATCAACGACTTTGTGTTTGATGTGCTGCAGGCCACGCGCGATCCGGCCATCGTGCCGTTTGGCTCCGCCTTTCCCGATCCCGCACTCTTTCCGCAGCGCCAGCTGATGCGCTCGCTGGCTAACGTCTCTCATCATCTGACCCCAACCGATGCGCTGCACAATCTGCCGCCCGGCAACGCCACACTGCGACAGCTGCTGGCGCAGCGCTATGCGCGTCAGGGCATCACCCTGTCGCCGGATGAAATTGTCATCACCAGCGGAGCGCTGGAGGCGCTGAACCTCAGTCTGCAATCTCTGACCGAGCCGGGCGATTATGTGGTGATTGAACAGCCGAGTTTTTATGGCGCGCTGCAGGCGATAGAGCGGCTTAAGCTCAAGGCGCTGGCGATTCCGGTCGATGCCAGAAATGGCATCGACCTCGTCCAGCTGGAGGAAGCACTGCAGCGCTGGCCGGTGAAAGCCTGCTGGCTGATGACCACCCTGCAGAATCCGCTGAGCGTAACCTTAACGCCGGAACGCAAACAGCAGCTGGTCGCACTGCTGGCGCGTTATCAGGTACCGATGATTGAAGATGATGTCTATGCCGAACTCTGGGCGGGTGATGCGCCGCCGCTGCCGGCGAAAGCCTGGGATCGCCAGGGGAACGTGCTGCACTGCGGCTCATTTTCAAAGTCGCTGGTGGCAGGATTCCGCGTCGGCTGGGTCGCGGCGGGACAACATGCGCAGCGTATTCAGCGGCTGCAACTGATGAGCACGCTCTCTACCAGTGCGCCGATGCAGCTGGCGCTGGCCGATTTTCTTGCCACGCGGCGTTACGACACCCATCTGAAGCGGCTGCGACAGATTCTGGCGAAGCGACAGCAGATGGTGCGCCAGGCGTTAATAAAGGTGCTGCCGCCGCAGGCCACGGTCAGCGAAGCGCGCGGCGGCTATTTTCTCTGGGTGACGCTGCCGGAAAGCATCAATACGACCCGGCTCTATCAGCGGGCGCTGGCTCAGGGGATCAGTATTGCACCGGGGCAGCTATTTTCGGCAGGTGAGCAGTTCAGGCACTGCTTCAGGTTAAATACCGCCTGGCCGTGGGATAGTCGGGCCGAGGCGGCAATCGTGAAGCTGGGTCAGCTGATGGCGGAAGGGCAGGCGGATTAAACCCGCGCCGCTTCCTGATGGCCCCAGGTCAGGTAGTAGACATCATAGAAGTCCACTTCCCCTTTTTGCGTCAGCAGACGCTGGATACCGCTCTTCACGCGTTCTGGTGTCTCAGGCAGCGACAGAATGCGTGAGATTGCCTGTTCGCGCACCGGCTGAATGTAATACCACTCGCCGTTGTAGCAAACGCGCAGATCGAGGGCATCGATATCTTCAAAGCGATATTTCGGGTTGATATCCAGCAGCATCAGCACACTCATCACCAGCACAAACACGGTGGCAAACCAGAAGGCGGGCCAGCCGAGCATCTCGGTGGTGAAAATCAGCGCCACGCACAGGCCGTAGCAGAGGTACATTACTGCCCAGAGACCAGGGTGGTTCTTCAGAAACGAGAGGCTGAAACGCGGCAAATTGTCGCGACGTTCTTCGCGGTTAAGCAGGGCGATCTCGTCAATCAGGATTTGTTTAATAGCGTCCATTTGTTACCTCACTGTCATCTGTTAGCTATTACAACAGATAACAGTCAAGCATATCAGAAACAGATCTGTGCTTTTTTTATATAACAGTTTATACGACAGTGACCGGGGCGTCGGGCTGCTGCGCCTCTGTGACTTTCCGCCTGACATTTTGCAACACTTTGCCGCAGTAAGAACCGCTATCCGCCGTCGCGCAGGCACACTCCGACCCTATAGTTAACGACACATTTGGCTTTAGTCAGCAATATCAGTCAATTATCTCAATTGTGTCGTCTGGCGCACATTGCATTGTGCCGCGGGTTTGCCACACTTAGAAAAACATCGGAGAACCTGTATGCGTGCCTCATCCTCCAGTCTGCTATTAATGATGTCCTTTGCCGCTGGCACCTTCTCGGCCGGGGCCTCTGACAATCCTCAGCATCTGATGCTTGCCAGCCCGTCGGGCGGTGTACCCAATAACCCCTTACCTCTGATTATCTGGCCGCGCGTGGTGCCGGAAGAGGAGGAGATCGCCACGTGGTTTGAGAAAACCTTTGAGGAGAACGGCTGGCCACCCGCCTGGCGCTATCCGATCTTCCCATACACCCATTATCATCCCAATACCCATGAACTGCTGGGCGTCGCTGAAGGCTGGGCGGAAGTGCTGTTTGGCGGCGACAGTGGCCGCATGGTGACCCTGCGCGCAGGCGATGCAGTCCTGATTCCGGCGGGTGTCGGCCATCGGCAGGTCAGCGCCAGCGAAGATTTTATGGTGATAGGCGCCTATCCGCACGGGATGTCGCCGGAGACGCTGCGCGATGAGCCCGCGAAGCTGAAAATGGCCCAGGAGCAGGTAAAAAAAGTGCCGTTGCCGACGCAGGATCCCTTTACCGGCAAAGAGGGCGCATTAACCGAGATCTGGCAGCCGATTGCGGCGCTCACCGCCCAGCAGTAAGCCATGGGGCGAGCACGCCCCGATGCCGCTCCGCCAGCCCGGCTTTCGCGTCCCGTAAGCCTGGCTGTCACCGGGCTGTCATCAAACTGTCGTAGCGTTTTGCCCAGCATGTCAACGGCAAAGGCAGAGTAAGATGGCGGCAATATCCTTAACCGGACTGAGCAAAGCGTTCGGCGCGCAGCCGGTACTGGACGCGGTTTCGTTACAGATTAACCAGGGCGAGTTTGTCGCCGTTCTTGGGCCTTCTGGCTGCGGCAAAACCACCCTGCTGCGCCTGCTGGCCGGCTTTGAAACGCTCGACAGCGGTGAAATCCGCATCGGTGAACGTCAGGTTGCCGCAGACGGGCTGCACCTGCCGCCGGAAGCCCGCGAGCTCGGCGTGGTGTTCCAGAACTACGCTTTGTGGCCGCATATGACGGTCGCGGAGAACGTCGGCTACAGCCTGAAGGTGAACGGTGTGGCGCGCGCAGAACGCGAACTGCGCACCACCCAGGCCCTGACGCTGGTCGGGCTGGATCGCTTCGCCGACCGCCGACCCGCCGATCTCTCCGGCGGTCAGCGCCAGCGCGTGGCACTGGCACGCTGCCTGGTGGCACGGCCGACGCTGGTGCTGCTGGATGAGCCGCTGGCTAACCTCGATGTCCATCTGCGCGCCACCATGGAAGAGGAGTTCCGCCGCTTCCATCGCCACAGTGGCGCCACCTTACTCTATATCACCCACGATCAACGCGAAGCGATGGCACTGGCCGACCGCATCGTGGTGCTCGAACACGGCAGAGTGATGCAGTTCGCCAGCCCGCAGACCCTGTGGCGCGAACCGGCTAATGAGATGGTGGCGACCTTTATTGATGAGGGGCGGGTGCTGCCGGTCAGCGACATTGAGCCGCTCGATCCGGGTCAGGCAACCGCCACGCTCTGCGGGCTGCGGGTTTTGCTGCGCTGCTCGCCTCACCAGCGCCCGCTGCCACACGGCAAAGCCAGCTTCCACAGCGTCAGTTTTCACCTCGCCACTGAGGGAGAGCGGCAGTTTACCGCCCGCGTTGAGCGCATCATCTTTCGCGGTGGCTACCATCAGATCAACCTTCGACCGCTTAATCAACCGGATGTCAGCCTGTCGCTGACGCTTAATGATGCTGCATTACTGGCGGTGGATGACACCGTCGGCGTCGCCGTCGATGACGGCTGGATTCTTCCTGCATAAAGGGTTTCAGAAACCATGAAAACGGCTTTTCGTACTCCGCTTCACGCGCTGTTGTTGCTGTCGGGCCTCGCGGCCTCAACCCTGTTGCAGGCGGCCGACGCGCCCGGCGGCAAGCTGGTGGTTTACACGTCGCAGGCACCTGAAATTGCGCAACAGACCATCGATGCGTTTAAGGCCGCGTATCCGGCGGTGGAGGTGGAGTGGACCCGCAACGGCACCACTCAACTGATGAACGTGCTGCGCACGGAGATGATGAGCGGCCAGGTCAAACCCGATGTGCTGCTGGTGGCCGACGCGATCAATCTGGGCGCGCTCAAGAAAGAGGGGCAGCTCTATTCATATCCGGCCGCCCCGGTCAGCCACCTGAAGCCTGCCTATTATGATGCGGATAAAACCTTTTTCGGCACCAAAATTATCGCCACGGTGATCGCCTATAACACCCAGCGTGCGAAGCCGGTCAGTAGCTGGAAAGCGCTGGCAGTAGAAGAAAACAGAGGCCAGATTGCGGTCCCCAGTCCCCTCTATTCCGGTGCGGCGCTCTATAAGCTGCATACAGATATCCATACCCCGTCGATAGGCTGGGCGTTCTATCAGCAACTGGCCGCCATCGGCATTGCGCCACAGGGCGGCAATGGACCGGCGCTGAAAGCGGTTGCCAGCGGCATGGATAAGTATGGCGTGATCACGGATGCCGATATTATCCGCGCCAAAAAGCAGGGATCGCCCATCGATCTGGTCTATCCGCAGGAGGGCGTCTCCTATGTGACCGAGCCGGTGGCGATCATGAAGTCGGCGCATAATCTGCCGGCCGCCAAAGCCTTTGTTGATTTCATGCTGTCGGAAGCAGGACAGCAGCTGGTGGCGAAGCAGGGAAACCGGCCGGTCGATGCCCGCGTGGCGGCACCCGGTGGCTTTGCGCCGATTGAGCAAATCACGCTGCTGACGCCGGATGTGGCAAAAGCGGTGGCCGAGGATGCTCAGGTCCGCGAAACCTTTACTGAACTGTTTGGCGGCTGATCGTGAGCGTGCTGGGCAACGAATGGCGAAGAGGCCAGGCCGCCAGGCATCGCAGATGGCGGGCGGAACCGCTGGTGCTGGGCATACTGGTGTTGGTGATCGGCCTGCTGTCGGTGGCACCTTTTGCCCGGCTGATGGGAACCGCGCTGGCACCGGATGGCATACTGGATAGCGATCGCCTGCTGAGATTGCTGACCAGCCGGCGGGTACTCAGTGCCACGCTGAATACCCTGGCGATCGGCATCAGCGCGACGTTGCTGTCGCTGCTGCTGGGAACGGTGGCCGCCTGGCTGGTGGCGCTCACTGATTTGCGTGCCAAAGCGGCCTGGGTATTCGCCTTTATCCTGCCGCTGATGATCCCGCCGCAGGTGACTGCGCTGGCCTGGATACAGGCGCTGGCACCGGGCAGTCTGCTGGCCACTGCGGTGAATGCGCTGGGCGGGACATGGCTGGCACCCGGTCAGCAACCGCTCTATTCCGCGACCGGCATGGTACTGCTGCTGGGTCTGCACAATGCGCCGCTGGTGTTCCTCACGGTGCGGGCTGGCCTGCGTCGACTCCCCGCCGAACTGGTGGAGGCGGCCCGCATCAGCGGCGCATCACCCCGGCAGATTCTGTTCACGGTGATCCTGCCGCTGGCGCGCCCCGCGATCTTCGCCGGGGCGGCGCTGGCGTTTGTCGCTGCGGTCGGGAATTTCGGTATCCAGGCGATGCTGGGTATTCCGGCGCGGGTGCCGACGCTGATTACGCTGGTTTATCAGCAGCTCAATACCCTCGGCCCCGGTGCGCTGCCCAATACCGCCGTCTACTCGATGCTGATTGCGCTGATCACCCTCGCCGGGATGCTGATTAGCGGCTGGCTGGGCGGACGACGCGATGTCCGGGTCAGCGGATCGCCACGACCCTGGCACCAGCCGCTGCGGCGCGCGCGACTGCCGGGCGAAATCATCGCCTGGCTGTGGATGGTGATCACCTTGCTACTGCCGCTCAGCGCCCTGCTGACCACCGCCTTAACCCGCGGTTTCGGTCAGGCTCTGAACTGGCAAACCCTGACGCTGGAGAATTTTCAGCAGGCGCTGTGGGGCTATCCGGCGATACGGCAGGCGTTCTTTACCAGCCTGTGGCTCACCGGCCTGACGGCGCTGCTGCTCAGCGTCATGGCACTGTTCCTGGCTTTCTTTCTCAGCTGGCATCGGACCCGGCTGGTGCGGGGGCTGGGATTCGCCAGCGAGCTGACCTATGCGCTGCCCGGCATTGTCACCGGCGTCGCAGCGATGCTGTTTTTCCTGCGGCCACTGCCGCTGCTGGGATTTTCTCTTTACGGAACGGTGTGGATTATTCTCGCGGCCTATCTGGCCAATTTCCTGGCGCTGGTGTTAAGGCCGACGCTGGCCGGGTTCGCGCAAATCGAACCGTCACTGGATGAGGCGGCGCGCTTATGCGGCGCGGGTCTGATGCGGCGGATGACTGACATCCTGCTGCCGCTGGCGGCACCTTCTGTGCTGGCCGGTGCGCTGCTGGTGTTCCTCACCGCGCTGAATGAAATACAGGTTTCAGTGCTGCTGGTTACCGCGCAAACCCAGACGCTTGGCCCGACCATTATTTTCCTGGACGAAGGCGGATCGGCGCCGCTGGCGGCGGCGGTCGGATGCCTGATGATTGGGATCGTGCTGGGCTTAATGCTACTGGCCTCACGACTGACGCGCCGTCTGCCGCAGGGAGTCCTGCCATGGCAAGCCTGACGGTGATCAGCGGCGTCGGCGGAAAACTGCCGGCCGCTTTCCTGCTGGAGATAGAGGGATACCGTCTGTTATGGGATTTAGGTGCCGGGCCGGAGCCGGGCGTCCGGCCCGCAATGGACGCCATCGGCCAGGTCGATGCGCTCTGCCTGACCCATTCCCATGTGGATCACGCGGCGGCGCTGGATAGCTGGGCCGACATCGGTTCACCGCCGGTCTATGCCAGTGAGATCACCTGGCAGCAGCTGGGCGAGGCTGGCGTGCCGGCTCAGGCGCGACGCATCCTGCCATTGCGCGGCCAGTGCGCGCTGGGGCCGCTGAATCTCTTTACCGGTCGCAGCGGGCATTCGCCGGGATCGATCTGGTTCCATCTGCCGATTGCGGGTGGCATCACCTATATGGGCGACTGGAGTCGCGAATCGCTGCTGTTGCCGTTTGATTGCCCGCCACGCGCACGGCTGTTGATTACCGATGGTTCCTATGGCGACCGCAATCAGCGACTGGCGCAGCAGATCGACGCGCTGGCCTTGGTGGCACAAGGGGGCGCCGTGGTCACCGCGCCGCTGCACGGGCGCGGCCCTGAGATGGCGCTGCAGCTCAGCGCTCGCGGGCTGCCGGTAGTGATGTGTCCCCAGGTGCGCGAAGAGGTGGCGCAGTTGCTGGCGCTCAACAGCCTGCCCGCCGCGGCGATGCTGGCGCTGGCCCGGTTATTGCGCGTCGCAACACCCGACCACTGGCGACCGGATAAGGTAATTGTCGCGGCGGATGCGGTGGCTGACAGCGGGCTGGCGGCGCAGCTCAGCCATCAGCCCGACTTTCGTCTGATCTTCAGCAGTCACGTTTCCAGCGGCACCCGTGCCTTTGAGATGCTGCAATCCGGCATGGCACGCTGGCTGCCGTGGAATGTGCATCCGCCCCTCGACGATCAGCTGGCGCTGATCAGACAGACGGCGGCCCAGAAAGTGATCCCGGCGTTTGTCGCGCCGCAAGAGTGCCAGCAGCTGATGAGCCAAAGTCCGGCAATGCTCTGCTGGCAGCACCGTTATTCGCTCTCCTCGCGCTGGGAGCGGGTCGCCTGACGCGCCGCCGCCACGGAGTCATTGAACATTTACTCGCCGCTGCCGATAAACCCCTTATAAACACTGATTAATCTTCTTAATGCGCTTGTCATCTCAGCTCTTTTCGGCTGTAGTCTGCGCACGCTATTAAGAACATTCCTAAGCCGTCATCCGGCTACAGAGCAGCAGGCTAATCACAATGGATAATAACTCTGAGGTCATCTATCGCATGCTGGTACAAAGCGTGAATGATTACGCCATCACTATGCTAAAACCTGACGGTATCATCGGCAGCTGGAATCAGGGTGCTCAGCGCACGATAGGCTATACGCCAGACGAGATGATTGGCTGCAGCTTTGCCCTGTTGTATAGCGAAGAAGATCGCCGCCGGGGCCTGCCGCAGCGTGGGCTGGATATGGCTGCCACTGCCGGACACCATGAAAGCGAAGGCTGGCGCTATCGCAAAGATGGCAGTGCTTTCTGGGCGCACGAGACGATCGACCCGATACGCAATGACGCCGGTCTGCTGGTGGGATACGCCTGTATTACCCGCGACTGTACTCAGCAGCAGGAGCAGCAGCGCAAAGAGCGGGAGCAGGAGATGCGCTTCCGCCTGCTGGTGGAGGGCGTTACCGATTACGCTATCTATATGCTCGATCATGACGGCAACGTGGTGAACTGGAATGCCGGGGCACAGCGCGCCAAAGGCTATGTGGCGGAAGAGATTGTCGGCCAGCATTTTTCCCGCTTCTACAGCGCCCAGGATCGCCTGAACCGTGTCCCGGAGCAGAACCTGCAAACCGCTTATCGCACCGGCCGCTTTGAAGATGAGGGCTGGCGCTACCGCAAAGATGGCAGCGCCTTCTGGGCGCATGTGGTGATCGACACGATCCGCGACGATCAGGGCAAGCTGCTGGGCTACGCTAAAATCACCCGCGACTGCACCGAACAGCAGCGCGTCCGCAGCCAGCAACGGGAGCAGGAGCAGCGTTTCCGTCTGCTGGTAGAAGGAGTCACCGATTACGCCATCTATATGCTCGATGTCGACGGCGTGGTGGTGAACTGGAATGCCGGTGCGCAGCGTGCCAAAGGGTACAAAGCGGATGAAGTGGTGGGTCAGCACTTCTCGCTGTTTTACAGTTCCCAGGAGCGGCTGAACCGCATCCCGGAAGCGAATCTCGGTATCGCGCTTAAGACCGGCCGTTTTGAAGATGAGGGCTGGCGCTACCGCAAAGATGGCAGCGCCTTCTGGGCGCATGTGGTCATCGACGCGATCCACGATGATGACGGTAAGCTGGTCGGCTTCGCTAAGATCACCCGCGACCGCACGGAACGCCGTGAGCAGGAGCAGCAGGTGCTGCGCGCCAGGGATCTGGCTGAAGCCCAGAGCACCCAGAAAACCGCGCTCTCTAAATTCCTGGATAACATCATCGCCAATATTCCCTCCTGCGTGATCGTTGAAGATGCGATCACCCGCGAGATCCTGCTGGTTAACGACCGCACTCAGCAGCTGTTCGGCCTGTCGAAATCGCTGATCGTCAACAAGCGCCCGCATGAATGTATGTCGCCCGAACTCAGCGATTACTTTAATAATCTGGCGGATGTTGCGCTGCGCAGTGAGGGCATGCATGAGCGTGAGCAGTTGCTGATGACCGCCAGCGGCGAACGCATTCTGCATACCCGCGCCACCGCGATTAACGGTCAGGATGCGCGACGTAACTACCTGATGCTGCTGGTGGAAGATGTCACTGACCAGCGCGCTGCTGATGCCCGTATTCACCATATGGCGCACCACGACAATCTCACCAGCCTGCCGAACCGCATTCTGTTCCGCCAGCGTCTGAGTGAAGCCTTGCGCACTGCCGGTCAGATACAGCGTCAGACTGCCGCGCTCTGCCTTGATCTCGATAACTTTAAAAATGTGAACGATGCGCTGGGCCACCAGATTGGCGACGAGTTGCTGCGCAGTGTGGCTAAGCGTCTGCGTAACGCGCTGCGTGACCAGGATACTCTGGCGCGTATCGGAGGCGATGAGTTCGCCATCGTGCTGCCTTCGGTGGCCAGTAATGAAGAGGCGAGCATTGTGGCGCAGCGCCTGATTGAGGCGATTCGCCCGCCGGTCAACGTTGAAGGCCATAATCTGTCGGTCGGACTCAGCGTGGGGATTGCGCTCAGCACCACCATTACCAATACGCCGGAGCAGCTGCTGCGCTGTGCGGACATGGCGCTGTATGAAGCCAAACGCAACGGTCGCAACCGCTATGAGCATTTCACGCTGGAGATGGACGATGTGGCGCGCAGTCGACGCCTGATTGAAAACGATCTGCGCGATGCGATTAGCGGCGGGCATCTGCGGCTCTACTATCAGCCCATCACCAACGGCGATAACCGCACCATCATTGGCTATGAGGCGCTGATGCGCTGGCATCATCCGATTCGCGGGCTGATCATGCCCAACGACTTCATCCCGATCGCTGAAGAGACCGGCCTGATTCATATGCTGGGGGCGTTTGCACTCTACGAAGCCTGTCGCGAAGCGGCGAGCTGGGAAGGGGAGCAGTCGGTCTCGGTCAACCTCTCACCGCTGCAGTTTAAAAACAGCTCGCTGGTGCCGGTGGTGGAAGGTGCGCTGAAAGAGTCGGGTCTCGATCCGGCGCGGCTGGAGGTTGAGATTACCGAATCAGTGCTGCTGGATGATTCGCTGGGTAATATCCGTACCCTGCAAAATCTCAAGGCGCTGGGCGTGCAGATTGCGCTGGATGATTTCGGCACCGGCTATTCGTCACTGAGTTATCTGCGATCTTTCCCGTTCGACAAAATCAAAATCGACAAATCCTTTATTAATGATATGGGTGACAGCCGCGAGGCGCTGGCGATTATCCGCGCCATCACCGGCATGAGTCGCAGTCTGGATATCCAGATTACTGCCGAAGGGGTGGAGAGCGATGAGCAGTTCGCTAAGCTGCGCGATGAGGGCTGTACCCTGTTCCAGGGCTTCCTGTTCGGACGGCCTCAGCCGTCGGAACTGCGGCTGAAAACGCTGGGTTAATCCGCGCCGGGTTAATCCATACCGTGTTAATCCATACCGTGTTAATCCATACCGTGTTAATCATAGAGGCCATGCTGCTGGACCGGCGCATGGCTGAGATTATCGCGAATGCGCCGCACCGACTCGCGCACCACCAGCCTGCCATTCAGCAGCAGGCTGCCGGTGGGTGTGCCTGGATTCAGTCGCATCTCCTGCAACATTCTCACTGCCGCTGCGCCCAGCTCATCACGCGGCACCTGCACCGAGGTCAGCGGAATATCGTGGATAGCGGCCAGGTTAAAGCCATCCATACTCATCACCGAAATATCCTGCGGCACCCGCAGGCCAGCCTGCTCCAGCGCAGTGACGGCGCCCGCCGCAATGTAATCACCGCTGGCGAGAATCGCGGTCGGGCGCAGCGCATCAGGGCAGTGGCGCAGATATTCACTCAGCCGTTCCGCCGCTTCATTGCTGCTGAAGCTGTTCAGGGTCAGCAGATGCTGGCGGCTGTCAAACCGCAGGTTCATGGCATGCCAGGCGTCGCGCACCCCCTGCAATCGCTGCTCCATGGTGTAGCGGCGCAAGCAATGCAGCGACAGGATCTGCCGGTGTCCCTGCTCAAACAGATAGCGCGCTGAGAATTCACCGATCAGCTGATGATGGGGCGAGACCGAAGGCAGGCGCATTCGGCGATCGCGGGCGTTAATCAGCACGCAGGGTTTGTTCATCTCCGCCGCCAGCTGATGAATATGCTCATCATCAATGCCGATCAGCAGTGCCGCTTCGGTCTGCTGCATCTTATCGATAAACAGCGCCGCATCACTTTCTACCTCCTCCAGCGGGCAGTAGCGCAGCCGCACCTCATGCGGCTCCACCGCCTGGCTGATCCCCTGAATCACTTTGTAGTAGAAGATGTCACTGCGTACATCAAAGGCGCGCGGCGGGGCAAAGACCATCAGGTTATTCAGCAGCAGGCGACCACTGTGCAGATTGTTAAGCACGCCCTGCTGCTGCGCCACGGCCAGCACTTTGTCACGGGTGGCGGGCCGGGTATTGGCTTTACCCGCCAGCACCCGCGACACCGTACTGATGGAGACGCCGCTGAGTGCCGCAATTTCGCTTACTTTCAGCCTTTGTTTCATTCTGTGATCGCCTTCAAATCTGCTGATGAAAAATTTTTCATAACATGCTGAATCGCGTCAGATAAGCGTTTCAGTGCCATTTTCTGCCGGGATTCAGCCTGCCATGAAAAGCGTTGCAAAAAAGTGTCTGTACCCACGTTTCGCACTTTTCTAAGTTCGTTACAGGACACGCGGTACGCCAGCAGGCGGTGTGCGTCATCAATGGCAATCAGGAGTGGCACAATGAGCCTCGAATCAACAACCAAACCCATCAGTGCATCCCGCACGGTGCGCGTGATTAAAAATTTACGCTGGTGGATGCTGGGAATGTTCCTGCTGGGTGTAACCGTCAACTACATCACCCGCAACTCGCTCGGCATTCTGGCACCGGAACTTAAAAACAGTCTGCACATGACGACCGAACAGTACTCCTGGGTGGTGGCGGCGTTTCAGCTGGCCTATACCCTGTTTCAGCCAATCTGCGGCTGGCTGATCGATGTGATCGGACTGAAAATGGGCTTCCTGATCTGTGCGCTGATCTGGTCGGTGACCTGTCTGCTGCACGCCGGCGCGGGAAGCTGGCTGCATCTGGCATTGCTGCGCTTTGTCATGGGCGCCTCTGAGGCGGCGGCAACGCCCGCGAACGCCAAAGCGATCGGTGACTGGTTTCCGAAAAAGGAGCGTCCGGTCGCGGCGGGCTGGGCGGGCGTCGGCTTTTCGATTGGTGCCATGCTGGCACCGCCGATTATTTATGTCGCGCACATAACGTTTGGCTGGCAGGGCGCCTTTCTGCTGACAGGCGGGCTGGGCCTGCTGTGGGTTGCACTCTGGTGGTGGGGATATCACTCGCCCGAGAGCCATCCTCGTCTCTCTGATGAAGAGCGGGCCTTTATTAATCAGGACAACGAAGCGATCGGGGAAAAACTGCCGTTCTTCACCGCGCTGAAAGTGATTGGTAAAGAGAAGAAATTCTACGGCATCGCCATCCCGGCTTTTCTGGCCGAACCGGCCTGGGCGGTCCTGAGCTTCTGGGTGCCGCTCTATCTGGCCAATGAGCGCGGCATGGATCTCAAGCAGATCGTGATGTTTGCCTGGCTGCCGTTTCTGGCCGCCGACCTCGGCAGCGTTGCCAGCGGCTATCTGACCAAAATCTATGTGCGCTGGTTTGGTCTCACCCGCGTCAATTCGATTGTTGCCAGTTCGGTGACCGGCGCACTGCTGATGGTCTCACTGGCGCTGATGACGCTGGTAAAAGATCCCTGGCTGGCGATCGCCCTGATCTCCGTCGGTGGCTTCGGCCATCAGGTGATCTCCTGCATGCTGAGCGCGCTGGTGGTGGAGCGTTTTGATCGCCGCCAGATGGCCACGGTCAACGGCATGCGCGGCTCCTGCGCCTGGATCGCCAGCTTTATCTTCTCGCTGATTATCGGTGTCACCGCCGATACCATCGGCTTCAATCCGCTGTTTGTGGCGATGGGCTTCTTTGACCTGATTGGTGCCGTTTTCCTGGTGATGCTGGTCGCCGAACGCCGCCAGCGCCCTGCTAACCCATAAGGATATCGCGATGAAAACCCTGAAGAACTGGACGCTGCATCAGCAGGCCGATCACTTTGTTGAACTCAAGGTCGAAGATCGTCACTTCCTGCGGCTTTACGTGCTGGAGGATAAGCTGATGCGCGTGCTGCTGAAGCGCGACGGTGAGCTGGCGCTGAACCGCACCTGGAGCATTGCGCCTGTCAACGACGTGCCCTGGCAGGGGCGGGATCGTGAGGCGCTGGATGGCTTTACGCTGCCGGCATTTAAGGTTGAATACGATGCGCAGCAGTTGCGCATCAGCACGCAACGGCTGCGTGTCACGGTGCATCAGCCGCTCTGCCTGAGCTGGGAGCAGTTTGATGGTGAGAGCTGGCAGCCGCTGGCCGCCGACCGTCACACCGGTGCCTATCTGCTCAATGCGCACGGTGATGGAGTCGAGCACTATCAGCGTCGCCAGCCGCAGGATCGGGTTTATGGCCTGGGCGAGAAGAGCGGCGACCTGAACCGCGTTAACCGCCGTTTTGAGATGCGTAATCTGGACGCCATGGGCTACAACGCCGCCAGCACCGATCCGCTCTATAAACATATTCCGTTTACCCTGACGCAGCGCGATGGCGTCAGTTTTGGCCTGTTCTATGACAACCTGAGCAGCAGCTGGCTCGATCTGGGGAATGAGCTGGATAACTACCATCTCCCTTATCGCCGTTACCGCGCCGAAGCGGGCGATCTCGATTACTACATGATGCTGGGCCCGACGCTGCTCGACGTCACCAAAGCCTTTGTGCGTCTGACCGGTCGCACCCTGTTTCAGCCGAAGTGGAGCCTGGGTTACAGCGGGTCCACCATGCACTACACCGACGCGCCCGACGCACAACAGCAGCTGCAATCCTTTATCCGTCTGTGTCGCGAGCATGAAATTCCCTGCGACTCGTTCCAGCTCTCATCGGGTTACACCTCGATTAACAACAAGCGCTACGTCTTCAACTGGAACTACGACAAAGTCCCGAATCCCAATGCGCTGAGCGACGCGTTTCATACTGCCGGAATGAAGCTGGCAGCCAACATCAAGCCCTGCCTGCTGCAGGATCATCCGCGCTATCAGGAAGTGGCTGCGCAGGGGCTGTTTATTCGTGACTCTGAGCAGGATCGTCCTGAGCGGTCGGTGTTCTGGGACGATGAAGGATCGCACCTCGACTTCACTCATCCGCAGGCGGTGCGCTGGTGGCAGGAGAATGTCACCCGGCAGCTGCTGGAAAAGGGCATTGATTCCACCTGGAATGACAACAACGAATATGAGGTGTGGGATGGCGAAGCGCGCTGTCACGGTTTTGGTCAGCCGATCGCCATCAAGCATATCCGGCCGGTAATGCCGTTGCTGATGATGCGCGCCTCAATGGAAGCCCAGCAGCAATTTGCACCGGACAAACGCCCTTATCTGATCTCCCGTTCCGGCTGCGCCGGGATGCAGCGCTATGTACAGACCTGGAGCGGCGATAACCGCACCAGCTGGCAAACCCTGCGCTACAACATCCGCATGGGACTGGGGATGAGCCTCTCCGGGCTGTTTAACGTCGGGCACGATGTCGGCGGCTTCTCGGGCGATAAGCCGGATGCCGAGCTGTTTGTGCGCTGGGTTCAGAACGGCGTGATGCACCCGCGCTTTACTATTCACTCCTGGAATGACGATCACACGGTAAACGAGCCCTGGATGTACCCGGAGGTCACACCGATGATCCGCGAGGCGATCCGGCTGCGCTATCGCCTGATGCCCTATATCTATAACCTGGCGTGGCAGGCCAGCGTGGAAGATGAGCCGATGCTGCGCCCGACCTTTCTCGATCACGAGCAGGATCCGCTGACCTATCAGGAGTGTGATGACTTTATGCTGGGGCGCGATCTGCTGGTCGCCAGCGTAGTGGAGCAGGGCGCGCGCAGTCGTGAAGTCTATCTGCCCCGTAACCGCGGCGGCTGGTATGACTGGCACAGCGGCAAGGCGTTTGCGGGCGGCGAGACCATCACGCTGGATGCGCCGCTGGATCGGCTGCCGCTGCTGGTAAGGGCCGGTGCGGTGATCCCGCTGGGCGAGTGCGAAAGCACCACCGATGCGCGGCGTGATACGGTGCGGCAATGGCAGCTATGGCCTGCCCCCGAAGGCGTGCAGACTCAAGGCGAAATGTTTGATGACGATGGCGAGAGCCACGGCTGGCAGCAGGGTAATGCGCTATGGCTTCGCTGGACGCTCTGCAGCAGCGCCACGCGTATCGACCTGACGGTGGAAAAACGTGGAGATTACCAGCCAGCCTGGCGGGAGATCGCGCTGTTACTGCCTGCGGGTGAAAGCCGTGAACTGTGGGTGAATGGCGTGAAAGCCGCGAGTTACCGGCTGGAATAGCGGTGCAGTGGTGTCAGCAAGACGGCAATAAGATCGGCCCCGAAAAGGGGCCGATAAACATTATTCTGCGTGGTTCTCGGTGCTCATGCGGCCCAGATCTTTATCGACCAGGAACAGACCGTTGCCGCTGTTGCTGACCAGCGCCAGTTTATCCAGCACGGTTTTGAACAGCTTCTCTTCTTCATGCTGCTCGGCGACATACCACTGCAGGAAGTTGAAGGTAGAGTAATCCTGTGAGGTCATGGCAGCATGGGCCAGTTCATTGATTTTGCTGGTGATCAGCTGCTCATGCTCCAGCGCCTGCTGCAGAATTTCATTCAGCGAGGTGAAAGAAACTGGCGGCGCAGCGATGGTACCCAGCACCGGCATGCCGCCGGTATCGCTCAGGTAATCAAACAGACGCTGCATATGCTGCATCTCTTCGCGTGAATGCATCTTCAGGAAGGAAGCGGCACCCTCAAAGCCTTTGTCGCTGCACCAGGCGCTCATTTGCAGATAAAGATTGGCAGAGAAAAATTCCAGGTTCAGCTGGTCGTTTAAACGACCAGTCATTTCAGCAGTCAGCATGGCCGAGTCCTTTTAAGAAGATGTTAAATAAACAGGTATAGTCGGTGAATTATGCATCAAATATGTTAGTAAAGCGAAGGCTTTTCCGCAAAAACAGCTAATTTATCTGATTGATTTAAATAGAATTATTTCACAAGTTGAATACGAGCGATTCTCATTCTGCATCACTCCTTATCGGGCAACAAAATCAGAATTTCAGCACCATGATAGTGCGCCCGGTCGCTATCCTGCTGGTGCAATCGCCGCTGAAGCTGGAGAAATAGCGGTCATCTGATGACGCGCCGGAAATATCACGTTGCTGTCAGAAAAAGATATTTCGCAGAGCCATAACAGGCATGGCGTGGATTAAACGCCCAGAGGTGACAGCAGGGCCATTAATCATCGCGCGCCAATCGGCTCTGGCATAAATCATGCTTAGAACTCAGTTCCATATATTGAAACTTGCCACGGCAGGGAACAGGCGGCAAGCCAGGTTATCAGGAGAAAATAATGTCAGATGAAAGTGTGGTAAGTCCGGTAAAAATGACGGCGACCAAAGGCAGTTATGTCGCGTTAATTTTTGCCATCCTGTTTTTCTCAGGGCTTTTTTATAACGTCGAGGGTCTTTCATGGCTGGGCGCCTTTGACTTCACCACGCTGGGCGGCAGCTTTGGCACCATGAAAGATCCCGCCAGCAACACCTTTCTTGGCGCAGGCGGACTCAGTGCCAAAGCGGGTTTCCTGTTTGCGCTGTCGCTGACGCCCACGGTGATGCTGGCGCTGGGCGTGCTGGAAATCTTCACCCACTACGGCGCGATTCGCGCGGCGCATCGGTTGCTGACGCCGCTGCTTAAGCCGCTGATGGGGCTGCCGGGCAATTGCGGTCTGGCGTTAATCACCGACCTGCAAAGTACCGACGCGGGCGCGGCATTAACCAAAGAGATGGCCGACCAGAATCAGATCGGTAAAAAAGAGGTGGTGGTGATGAGTGCCTGGCAATATTCCGGTGCCGGCTTAATCAATAATTATTTCGCCATCGGCTCCGCGCTATTCGCCTCAATGACGCTGCCGATTATTATTCCGCTGTTATTAATGTTCGTGCTGAAATTTGTCGGTGCGGCGATAACGCGCGCTGTGTTAAACAGTGTTTATAAAAAGGATTTCGCCGATGGAAAATAAAATCACGACCAGCAGTAATCCCTTTGATGTGTTTGTGACCGGCGCGCGTAAAGGCTTTCACATCGCCATTCACAACCTGATGCCAAATGTGGTGATGGCCTATGTGCTGGCAGAAGTGCTCAATCTGCTCGGCATCATGCAGTTTCTCGGGCACGTTTTTGCGCCAGTGATGGGGCTGTTCGGGCTGCCGGGTGAGGCAATTACGGTGCTGCTCACCGCCTGGCTCTCATCGTCGGCGGGTACCGGCGTAGCGGTGAGTCTGCTGACCAAAGGGCTGCTGACCGGCGCGGATATCACGATTCTGGCCCCGGCGATTTTCCTGATGGGATCGCAGCTGCAATATATGGGACGGCTGCTGGGCGTGGCCGATGTGCCAAAAAAATACTGGCCGCTGCTGATGCTGGTGAGCATCATCAACGCGCTGATCGCAATGTCTGTTATGCGTCTGTTTATTCAGGAGTAACGCTGTGTCTAAGGTATTAGAGCATTACCACTATTTGCACGAAATTCCGGAGCTGGGTTTTCAGGAGGTGAAAACCTCGGCCTACATCGCCGATCAGCTGGAGAAAGCGGGCCTGAAGGTGACGCGCAATATCAATAACACCACCGGCATTGTGGCCGAGATCGACAGCGGTGTACCGGGCCCGGTGCTGGCGCTGCGCGCGGATATGGATGCGCTGGGGCACATCATTGATGGCGTGCCGTGTGCGCGCCACACCTGTGGTCACGACGGTCACTCTTCGGTCGTGCTGACGGCGGCGACGGCTCTGCTGCAGGAGGGCGCGGTGAAACGTGGCCGGCTGAAGATCCTGTTCCAGCCCGCCGAGGAGCTGGGCGCCGGTGCGCTCTCAATGATCGAAGGTGGCGCACTGGATGATGTGGAGATGATTCTGGGGTTCCATCTGCGTCCGCTGGAGGAGTGCGTGGTCGGACAGGCGGTGCCTGCGGTGCTCTACTCAGCCTGCAGCACGCTGGAAGCGACCATCAAAGGCCAGCCCGCCCATGCGGCGCGTCCGCACCTGGGGGTGAATGCGCTGGATGCTGCCGTACAGGCGGTTCAGGCGGTCAACGCCATCCACCTCTCGCCCGGCCTGACCTGGAGCGTCAAAGCGACCCGCTTCCTGTGCGACGCCGGTGTCACCAACTCGGTGCCGGATGAAGCCCGCGTAGTCTGGGATCTGCGTTCGCAGGAGAACGGGCCGATGACGCTGCTGAAAGAGCAGGTCACGCGCGCCATTACTCACAGCGTGGCGGCACTGGGTGCCAGCGCCGAGGTCCGCGTATTAAAAGAGATGCCCGCCGCCGAGATTGATGATGAGGCGACGGCGGTGATCCGCGCCGCGATCGTCGAGGTGCTGGGCGAAGAGGGCGCGCTGTCAACCCGGACCACGCCAGGCAGCGAGGACTTTTTCTACTATCCGGTGAAGCGTCCGGGTGTAAAAGCGGGCTTCTGGGGGCTGGGCACCAACCTGACGCCCGGATTGCATCATCCCGACATGCATTTTGATCTCGACTCGCTGGAGATTGGTGTGCAGATCTTCAAAGCCTGCGTCAGAAAGGTGCTGGGATAGATATAAACGTTGCCCGGCTCGCGGCGGGCAACGCATTCCAGTCAGGCTGGTACCCACGGCCCTGCCAGCGGGGGCTGAGGAAAACCACCGGTAAGAATACGCAGCTCCGCATCGCGCGGGGTATTATCGCCCGCACCCTGAATGCTGACGATATCCTGTGGGCAGGCGGAAAAAGCCACATAGCAATCCATTTCCGCGCGAAGAATGATGTAATCCCCCGGACGCGTCACCACCGGTAGCGTTTTTAGCGTTATGCCGTCTGGCTGCACCTGAATATTCATAAAAATATTAAACGACGCCAGATTGCCGTGCGGCAGCTTCACGCCCAGCGCCGCCATTCCCTCAAACAGATTGTCATGGCAGTTGCGGTGCGGTTCGGTACAGCCCAGCAGTTCATAGCGGCGTGCATCGCAGGCTGCCATAAAGGTGTCGTGTACGCCCGGCGAGGTATCCGCTACCAGTGTCAGAATGGGATGGCGCTGGCTGGTGATAAAACTGTCGCCCACCCGGGGATTAAGGCGCTGGTTCCAGACCCGTGATGCCTCCATCGACATATATTCAGTCAGGTCGGTTGCGTTATACGCCCAGCAATCCACCACCTGTGTGCCGTGCAGATTGATGACCTGCACGGCTTCGCCCTTGCGCAGTAATACGGCTTTACCGTGACGTGCGGGGACTAGCAGCGCATCGCGCTGCTGATATTCAACTGACATACTATTCTCCTGATCAATGTGGCAGAGTGCGACGGTAGCGCGTCATACGAAATTCAATACGGCGTGTCAGCCAGTCGAGCAGGCTGTTGAGTACCCAATAGCAGAGCGCAACGGTGAGGTAGATCTCCAGCGGAGCATAGGTGGCGGAGATCGCTTCTTTGGCCGCGTACATAAACTCCTGTACTGAGACGATAGAGAGCAACGCGGAGTCCTTGATCAGACCGATCAGCAGCCCAACCAGCGGTGAGAGCATTTGTGGCAGCGTTTGTGGCAGTGCCACGTCACGCAACTGCTCCATCCGGCTCAGCCCCAGTACGCGGCTCGCTTCCCACTGACCGCGCGGCAGCGTCTTGATCGCGCTGCATATGACCTGGGCAACGTAGGGGGCGTAGTAGAGCGTCAGCGCGAGCACGCCTGCCTGAGACGAGCTGAAAGTGAGGTTATATTCTGGCAACACGAAATAGAGCAGGTAGATCACCACCAGCAGCGGCAGCGCCTGGGTCAGCGCACTGTATAAACGCAGCAGCTTTCGCCAGAAAGCGGGCGCGCGCAGCATCCCGACCGCCATGATGACGCCCCACAGTAACGAACAGAGGGCCGCGACGGCGCAGAGTTGCAACGTCACTGCCATTCCTTCGCCGAGTGACGGCAGCGCCGTAAGAATCGCCTGCCAGTCCATCATGTGCGTTTCCCTCTGCGTTCGAGTTGATGCACGATGCGCATCAGCGGCAGCGCAATCAACAGATAGCCCGCAGCCACCAGCAGTAATACCTGTGTTGACTCATAGGTGCGGGCGATCACGATCTGTCCGGCATAGGTCAGTTCGGTGAGCGCCACCACCGATGCCAGCGGCGTGGTCTTGAGCAGAATGGTAAATTCGCTCACCAGCATCGGCAGGCTGGCGCGCACGACCTGTGGATTAATGACGTACCACCAGGTCAGCCACCGGCTCAGTCCCAGCGTGCGTGCAGCTTCGCGCTGACCGCGTGTCACCAGACCCTGATTCACGCGCAAAATCTCCGCCACGTAAGCGCCACTATTTAAGCCAATGGCGACCACCGCCGCCAGCATGGGGTGTCCGCCAAGACCAAGGCGTGGCAGGGTGAAAAAGACTACAAACAGCTGCACGATGGCGGGGGTGCCGCGCATCAGGCTGACGTAGAGACGTCCTGCACCGCGCCACAACCAGAAGCGTCGCAGCTGAAGAAAGCAGCCGAGCTGGCCCAACACCAGGCTAAGCAGCGCCGCCAGCACAGTGAGAGAGAGCGTCATCAGCAGGCCATGTCCCAGTTCGGGCAGGGCGCTGACGACCTGTTCGTTCAGCCCCATCACCGGCTACTCCCTGTTAAAATCGGACAGATTTTCCGCAACAGCAAGGCGAAGCGGCGCAGGCTGGTCATTACCCTCAATTCCGGTATTGCAGGCGGAAACGACAAACTGCATATCCATGGTGACGCGGCAGGTAACCGCGTCGCCCGCGCGGGTCAGATTGGGTTCAGGCAGGATCTCGCCCGCCTGCGTGAGTCTGAGGTGCATGAAGAGATTGATAGGATCGGGCAGCTTCGGCACCCGGATGCCGAGACGTGACAGCTCAAGACTTACCGCCTCGACACATCCCTCATCCTGATAACCCCGGGAGGCGAGGAAGTCGCGCGTCGAAGCGGGAAGCAGCAGGTCGTGACGTTTTACGCTATCTTTGCCCAGCACCATCATCGGACGGCGGCGATTGTTAACCAGGCGCATGCCGGAGCCGAGCAGATAGCTGTTGCTAAAGACGCGGGTGTGGTGAACCGAGAGCCATACCGCCGGATCCAAAAGGCTGAACCCGAAAAGCGACGCCACCGCGCCCGGCGCCAGCGCACTGATGCGTAGCAGCTGGCCGCGCAGCACCTGAATTGCGCCGACATCACCCGCTGCGACGGTGAGCGGAGCGGCAACCGGACGCGGCACCTCTTCCGTAAAACCTTCACGCATAAGCAGCATGGTTGACCTCCGCAGGCTCGTCGTCATGGATCTCAATGGCGATCGGCGTGACCTGCAGGCCGTTGCCGGGAATGATGTCCTGTGGACAGGAGGAGACGGCGCAGATGAGATCGCACAGCGCCTCGAACACGATCCGGTCACCGGCCCGACTGTGTGGATCGGTGACCTCCATGCGTCCGTCGGCGGTCACCGGGCCGTTCTGAAACAGGTTGAACGGTTCCGGTAATGAGTAATAGGTGATGCCGTGCGCCTTCATGCCTTCCAGCAGATTATCGACACAGTTGCGATGGCCCTCTATGCCGAAATCGACGCTGAAACGGGTGCGATCGCAGGCGGGGACATTGGCATCGTGAATGCCAATGGTGTCGGAGACGATGCGCAGCAGCGGTCGGTTGTCGCTGGACCAGAGTGCATCCCCTGGCTTGAAGAAAAGCGAGCGCAGATGCTGGCGGGTATGCACCGGCGAGAGCTTCTCATTATGATTAGCCGCATTCACCGCAACGAAGTCAGCGGCCTGCTGCCCCTCGCTGTCGATGATGATAATCCGCTGGCCTTTACGAACCTGAAAGGTGCGGCCGTGCCCGGCGGGTACCGAGAGAGAGTGATGACTCATCGCTTACTCCATGGGAATAAAGTTGCTGGCGGGCACAGTAAAGGTGGTGCCGAGATACTGCTTCTGAAGCACTCCAAGTTTGCCGCTCTGCTGCATGGCCAGAATATGGTCACTGAGTGCCTTGTTCAGACTGAGGTCCTCTTTACGCGTGGCCCAGGCCATCCACTGCGAAGGCCCCACTTCGCCGGCCTGCGCGATTTTGTCGGGATACTTCTTCACGATGGGGGCCAGCACCGCAATATCATCCAGAACAAAGTCGGCACGCTTCGTCATCAGCGTGCTCACGGTTTGATCCAGGGTATCGACACTGATAATGGTAATTGGCGGTTTGCCTGTTTTCTTCAGCTCGTTATTGAAGTTTTTCAGCAACTGTTCCGGCACGCTGGCGCTCTTAACTGCACCACGCAACCCTGACAGGCGCTCGGGAGAGAGAGTGAGTTTGCTGAACTTTTCGGCGTCGCTTTTACGCATCAGGACGCCGTTAACCGTTTTGCTGTAGGGCACGGTAAACAGCACTTTTTTCGCACGCTCAGCGGTGACGTTGAGTGAAGATCCTTCCGCGTTGAAAGAGCCGGAGATCAGACCGGGAAGAATGCCGCTGAAGGCGGTTTTCTGAAACTCCAGTTTCACGCCCAGATCGTCGGCAAAAGATCGCATGATGGCCACGCTATAACCGGTGACCTCACCTTTGTCACTGGTGTATTCATAGGGTGGAAAGGTCGGGTCGATACCGACAGTGATTTTGCCGGCACTCTTAATGTCCGAGAGCGTATCAGCCTGCGCCGCACTGACGGCAAGCAGCGCAGTGATGAGCAGTGCAATTTTTTTCATTATGCTGGTCCCTGGTATTGGTGAAGGTCACCTGTACCTGAGCAGATTTTGTGCCACGTTGTGACAGCGGAGAGGCAGAAGGCAGGCGCGCGTCCTGCTTTTATAAACAGAATCAGTGAGAAACATACGTTTCTCATTATGATATTTATTTTTCTTTTGTTTCTTTGACAGTTTAAGCGGTCAGACATGCCGGACAGCGGTGCACCTTTTCAGGGCATCAGTTGAACAAAAATGCGCCAGAATGGCGCGCTATTCGAGCTCGTCGAGCTGCTGGTGCAGAACTTCGATGGCGGCGAGACGATCGCTGCCCGCCTTGCCTGAATGGCGCGCCACCAGCGAGCAAAGCAGGTTACAGACGCCGGAGAGCGCCACGGTGCTGTCGAAAATCAGACTGCCGTCGGTGTGGCAGCGCAGTGTCCAGCGCGCGTGGCGTGCTGGTTTGCCCGCCAGTGCATCGGAGAGATAGAGCATAGGAACCTGCTGCGCACTGAGTGCCGTCATCGCCGCATCCAGCGCGGGCATCCGGCGGCGCAGACCGACGCAGATTGCCATATCCTGCGGGCCGAGAGCCGCCAGCTGTTCGGCCAGCGAATCGCCCGCGCGTGGCAGCAGCGAAACGCTGGGATGGACGTGCAGCAGATCACGATAGATCAGGGCAGCGATAGTCTGGCTGTGACGCCAGCCCAGCACCACGACGCGACGCGCCCCCGCTATCGCCTCAACACACGCCTGCAGCGTTTCCCCCTCCAGCGAGCGGAAGGTATTGACCAGATTGGCAATCTCTTTTTCAAGATGGTGCTGCATCAGGCTATCGAAGGGCGAGGCACTCGAGCCTGAGTGCAGATAAAGAGGCGAGCCGCTGTTCTGCATCTCCCGCGCCTGACGACGCGCCGCTTCGTAGCTCTCATAGCCGAGATGACGGAAAAAGCGCGTGGCAGTCGCTTTGGAGACGCCCGCACTCTGCGCCAGTTCCGTGGCGGTATTCATCGCCAGCTGGCCGGGTGCCGCGAGCAGTACTTCCGCCAGCCGTTGTTCGTGAAGGGAAAGCTCATCCCAGTATTGTCGAATACGGCCCTCCAGGGGGACCGGTCTGGCGCTCATGGGTGATTCCCTGAAAATGAAAACCTTTATCCTGCACAGTGTGTGCCGGGTTGTCATCTGTTTTGACCACTGCGCGCCGGGGGGCAACAATTTCCGCCGCCGCTGTTCGCCGCCGCGTGCAAAATATTGTATGCTATGCCGCCTTAAAGCTGACCAGGTAACCGGAATTCACGCCAATGTAACTTCGCGCTGACCCGCCAACGATGAAAGATCGTTTTTGGCACCGTTTACCCGCCGGTAAGGTTCTGCCGGCCACCGTGATTTATCAGCAGCGCCAGTAAATTGCGCTGCCTATTGAGAAGAATTCCATGTCTAATCCCTTTTTAGAAGAGGTGGCACGCCGCCGCACCTTCGCGATCATTTCGCACCCGGATGCCGGTAAAACCACCATTACCGAAAAAGTGTTGCTGTTCGGACAGGCTATCCAGACCGCCGGTACGGTAAAAGGCCGTGGCTCTAACCAGCACGCTAAGTCGGACTGGATGGAGATGGAGAAACAGCGTGGTATCTCCATTACCACCTCGGTGATGCAGTTCCCCTATCGCGATAGCCTGGTGAACCTGCTGGATACCCCGGGCCACGAAGATTTCTCGGAAGATACCTACCGTACGCTGACCGCGGTTGACTGCTGTCTGATGGTGATTGATGCCGCTAAAGGCGTCGAGGATCGTACCCGCAAGCTGATGGAAGTTACCCGTCTGCGCGATACGCCGATCCTGACCTTTATGAACAAACTTGACCGTGACATCCGCGACCCGATGGAAGTGCTGGATGAGGTGGAAAGCGAGCTGAAAATTGCCTGCGCACCGATCACCTGGCCTATCGGCTGCGGCAAGCTGTTCAAAGGGGTTTATCACCTCTACAAAGATGAGACCTATCTCTACCAGACCGGTAAAGGCCACACCATTCAGGATGTCCGCATCGTGAAGGGGCTGAACAACCCGGACCTCGACACCGCAGTCGGTGACGATCTGGCGGCACAGCTGCGTGAAGAGCTGGAGCTGGTACAGGGTGCATCGCACGAGTTTGAGCAGGAAGCCTTCCTGAGCGGCAAACTTTCGCCGGTCTTCTTCGGCACCGCACTGGGTAACTTTGGCGTTGACCATATGCTGGATGGCCTGGTGGCATGGGCACCGCGTCCGATGCCGCGTGACACCGACACCCGGACGGTTGAAGCGAAAGAAGAGAAGTTCACCGGTTTCGTGTTTAAGATCCAGGCCAACATGGACCCGAAACACCGCGACCGCGTGGCCTTTATGCGTGTGGTGTCAGGTAAATATGAAAAAGGGATGAAGCTGCGTCAGGTGCGCACCGGCAAAGATGTGGTGATCTCCGACGCCCTGACCTTTATGGCGGGCGACCGTTCGCACGTTGAAGAGGCTTATCCTGGCGATATCATCGGCCTGCATAACCACGGCACCATTCAGATTGGCGACACCTTTACGCAGGGTGAAAACATGAAGTTCACCGGTATTCCGAACTTCGCGCCAGAGCTGTTCCGCCGTATTCGTCTGCGCGATCCGCTGAAGCAGAAACAGCTGCTGAAAGGGCTGGTTCAGCTGTCGGAAGAGGGTGCGGTACAGGTGTTCCGTCCGGTGCATAACAACGATCTGATCGTGGGCGCGGTCGGGGTGCTGCAGTTCGATGTGGTGGTTGCCCGTCTGAAAAGCGAATATAACGTCGAAGCGATCTACGAAGCGATCAACGTCTCTACGGCGCGCTGGGTTGAATGCAGCGACGCGAAAAAGTTTGAGGACTTCCAGCGTAAAAACGAAGTTAACCTGGCGCTCGATGGCGGCAATAATTTGACTTATATCGCGCCAACCATGGTTAATCTTAATATTACGCAGGAACGTTACCCCGACGTCCGTTTCCGCAAAACGCGCGAGCACTAATCGCCTGTTTCCGGGCCATTCCAGCTGGGAGTGGCCCTGTTTTCCTCCTTCCAGACTCCTCCTAAAAACCCCGTTTTTCTTCTGTTTTGACGTGTGATCAACCAGTTAGCCAGGCAAATTGCAAAATGCCGTCTATGATTACTCTATCGGACGGCGGAAGAGACTTCTCTTGTCCTTACGTCCTGTAACGCAGCGGCACCTGTGCCTCTGTTGCGCCCACAGTTTTTGGGTGAGTTAACTGATAGAAGGAAGATATCGATGAACAAGACTAAGATTGCTAAAACCCTGATGGCCGCCATGATTGGCTCAGCACTGATCAGCGGCAGCGCACTGGCTGACGAATCAATGTCGCAGAAAGCGTCACAGACAGCCGACAGCGCGGGTTCAAAAATCGATAGTTCTATGAAAAAAGTCGATGGTTATATGGATGACAGCGGCATCACCGCCAAAGCCAAAGCGGCACTGGTAGATGATGACGCAATTAAAAGCACGGATATCTCGGTAAAAACGCATAGCGGCGTCGTGACCTTAAGCGGTTTCGTCACCTCACAGGATCAGGCTGAGAAGGCTGTGGCTGTGGTGCAGAAAATCGAAGGTGTTAAATCCGTCAGCGACAAACTACACGTCAGAGACAGCAAAGCATCATCAATGAAAGGTTATGCGGGCGATACCGCCACGACCAGCGAAATTAAAGCTAAGCTATTAGCGGATGACATTGTTCCGTCGCGCAACGTAAAAGTTGAGACCACCGACGGCGTTGTTCAGCTTTCAGGGCAGGTTGCTAATCAGGCACAGTCAGATCGTGCAGAAAGCATTGCTAAAGCCATTGAAGGCGTGAAAAGCGTTAAGAATGACCTGACGGTTAAATCTTAAGCTTGCGTGCGGTCACTTCTGTGGCCGCACGAATAAAAGATACCCATCCGGGGATGAAATAAGCAGATCGATTTTAAAATATTCGATTTTTAAATAGGGTAAGGAGAGGCTTATGTTTCGTTGGGGCATTATTTTTCTGGTGATCGCACTGATCGCTGCAGCGTTAGGTTTTGGCGGTTTAGCGGGCACAGCAGCATGGGCAGCTAAAGTTGTCTTCGTCGTTGGTATTATCCTGTTCCTCATCAGCCTGTTTACCGGCCGTAAAAAGCTTTAGCCGATGAGTCCTGCAGTGTAATGCAACGCAAAGCATAGAGCGGAGACCAGTCATCTGTAGCGACTGACGTGAAGAGAGGGACACCTTCACATCGCTGCAAGGTAAGCCAGCCCTGCTGGCCTGCCGGTTAAAGGAACATATGACTGGTTCTCCGGAATGCTGCCGTCTTTAACGGATCGATCCTCCAGCAGACCCGGAACCCCTTTTTAAGGTTCGTACAGTGGGTATACGCATTCCTGTCACGCTCGGCGCCATTGAACCTCTGGCCCTGACTCCGTTTAAATCTCAGAAAATTGCCCTGGTTTGTGAAGGCGGCGGTCAACGCGGCATTTTCACCGCAGGCGTGTTAGATGAATTTCAGCGTGCCCGATTTAACCCCTTTCAGCTGATGCTCGGCACCTCTGCCGGTGCACAAAATCTTTCTGCCTTTGTCTGTGGTCAGCCCGGCTATGCCCGGCGTGTGATTACCCGCTATACCACCAGTAAACTCTTTTTTGATCCGCTGCGCTTTGTGCGTGGTGGCAATCTGATCGACCTTGACTGGCTGATAGATATCACCCGCAGTGAATTTCCGCTGGCGATGAGCAGCGCGGAACAGCTGTTCTCCAGCGGCCGCGAGTTTTATATGTGCGCCTGCCGCAGTGACGACTACACGCCTGGCTACTTCAACCCGACCGCCGATAACTGGCTGGATCTGATCAAAGCCTCCAGTGCCATTCCCGGTTTTTACCGGCTGGGGGTCAGTCTGGAAGGGATCAGCTATCTCGATGGCGGCAT
Source organism: Pantoea sp. PvP021 (assembly GCF_054056055.1). Lineage (NCBI taxonomy): Bacteria > Pseudomonadati > Pseudomonadota > Gammaproteobacteria > Enterobacterales > Erwiniaceae > Pantoea > Pantoea sp. PvP021. The sequence goes on from NZ_JBSRXX010000003.1 coordinate 235,931, forward strand.
CAGCGATGCGATTCCGGTGCGTGAAGCCGCGCGCCGTGGCGCTGATACCATTGTGGTGATCCGCACCGTGCCGTCGCAGATGTTCTATACCCCGAAATGGTTTAAGCGGATGGAACGCTGGCTCAGCACCGGCACACTGCAGCCGATGATTAACGTGCTGAATAAGCATGAACAGAGCTATCGGGAAATTCAGCAGTTCATTGAGAATCCGCCCGATGATTTGCGCATTATCGAAATCTTTCCGCCGCATGCGCTGGCCAGCAGTGCGCTGGGGAGCCGCATCGCTTCACTGAATCAGGATTATCATCTGGGACGGCGTTGTGGTCGCTATTTTCTTGCCACGCTGGGCCAGTGGCTGAGCGATGCGGAACCGATGACCACGGCGCGTATCGTTACGCCGCCTGCTCCGGTAGCCAATGCACCCGATACCCGCCTCATCATCACACCGCCGCTGGCGGATAATGATGCTGATTACGACAAAGGATCGCTGGCATGAAGTTTATCGATACGCACTGCCACTTCGATTTCCCGCCGTTTGAAGGGGATATCTCTGGCAGCCTGGCACGTGCTGCAGAAGCGGGCGTGCAAAAGATTATCGTTCCGGCGATCGATGCCAGCCGCTTTGAGCGGGTCTGCGCGTTAGCCGCGGCGCAACCGGCGCTCTATGCCGCGCTGGGCCTGCATCCAATCGTCATCGAAAATCATCAGGAGGCCCATCTCGACCAGCTGGAAACCTTACTGCAACAGCGGCCGCTTAAGCTGGTGGCGATCGGCGAGATCGGGCTGGATCTCTATCGCGACGATCCGCAGTTTGATAAGCAGCAACGCTTTCTTGAGGCGCAGCTTAAGCTGGCGAAAGCGTATCAGCTGCCGGTGATCCTGCATTCGCGCCGCACTCATGACAAACTGGCGCAGATTCTGCGTCGTTACGATCTGCCGCGCCGTGGCGTGGTGCATGGTTTTGCGGGCAGTCTGCAGCAGGCGCAGGCCTTTATTAAGCTGGGTTATGCGATTGGCATCGGCGGGACCATTACCTATGAACGCGCCAGCAAAACCCGTCAGACCGTGGCGCAGCTGCCGCTCTCTTCGCTGCTGCTGGAAACCGATGCACCCGATATGCCGCTGCAGGGCTTTCAGGGCCAGCCTAATCGTCCGGAGCGGGCGCGTCAGGTGTGGGAGGTGCTCTGCAGCCTGCGAGAAGAGTCACCGGAGGAGATTGCCGATGCGCTGTGGCACAACAGTCAGAAGCTATTTCAGCTCGACCCCGCTTTCCCGGCGCTGCGCAACTGACCGCCCGTGTCTCACCCGACCTGCAGCCATTGCGCTTAAATGTGATAATAGTAACATTGCACCCGCTGGCGTATAATGACCATCAGGTACCGTTATCTGTAATGTTAGTCACAGTAAACGTGGCAATGTTGCACTAATTTCTTATTCCTATGTGACTCCTGGCACATATCAGGCCGCATCAGAGTGTTATTATTATAACATTCCGCCGGCGAGCCGGTGGGTTGCACCCCGATCCTTTGGAGAGCCTCATGACCGATATCAAAGACCTTGCCCTGCGCGCCCTGAAACTGATGGATTTAACCACCCTGAATGACGACGACACCGACGCAAAAGTGATCGCCCTGTGTCATCAGGCCAAATCCCCGGCAGGCAACACCGCCGCAATCTGTATCTATCCGCGTTTTATTCCGATTGCCCGTAAAACGCTGCGCGAGCAGGGAACTCCGGAGATCCGCATCGCCACGGTGACTAACTTCCCGCACGGCAATGACGACATTGATATTGCGCTGGCAGAAACCCGCGCCGCTATCGCCTACGGTGCCGATGAAGTGGATGTGGTGTTCCCGTATCGTGCGCTGATCGCCGGTAACAGTCAGGTCGGTTTCGATCTGGTGAAAGCCTGTAAAACCGCCTGTGCCGAAGCAGATGTGCTGCTGAAAGTGATCATCGAAACCGGTGAACTGAAGCAGGAAGCGCTGATCCGTCAGGCCTCTGAGATTGCCATTGATGCCGGTGCCGATTTCATCAAAACCTCTACCGGTAAAGTGCCGGTTAACGCCACGCCTGAAGTGGCGCAGATCATGATGAACGTGATCCGTGATAAAGGCGTCAGCCAGCAGGTTGGCTTTAAGCCCGCTGGTGGCGTGCGCACCGCTGAAGATGCCGCTATCTATCTGAAAATGGCGGAAGAGACGCTGGGTGCCGACTGGGCCGATGCGCGTCATTTCCGCTTTGGTGCTTCAAGCCTGCTGGCGAGCCTGCTCAACACCCTGGGCCATGACAGCGACACCAGCAAAGCGGGTTACTGATCCTTCAGGCGGTCGCTGACCGCCTGTTCCCCATCCTGATTTCCCTGAACCAGGGGGTTACCTTGTTCCTGCCACAAGAAATAATTCGCAAAAAACGTGACGGCCATGCGCTGACTGAAGAGGAGATTCGCTTCTTCATCAATGGCGTGCGTGATAACACCGTTTCGGAAGGTCAGATTGCCGCGCTGGCGATGACCATCTATTTCCACGACATGACGCTGCCTGAGCGGGTCGCGCTGACTATGGCGATGCGTGATTCCGGTACGGTACTGAACTGGAAATCACTTAACCTCAATGGGCCGGTGGTGGATAAGCACTCGACCGGCGGCGTCGGCGATGTGACGTCGCTGATGTTAGGGCCGATGGTCGCGGCCTGCGGCGGATATGTCCCGATGATCTCGGGTCGTGGCCTTGGCCATACCGGTGGCACGCTGGATAAACTGGAAGCGATCCCGGGCTTCGATATCTTCCCGAGTGATGACCGCTTCCGCGAGATCATCAAGCAGGTGGGTGTGGCGATTATCGGCCAGACCAGCTCGCTGGCACCGGCGGATAAGCGTTTCTACGCCACGCGTGACATCACCGCCACCGTCGATTCGATCCCGCTGATTACCGCCTCGATTCTGGCGAAGAAGCTGGCAGAAGGGCTGGATGCACTGGTGATGGATGTCAAAGTGGGTTCCGGCGCGTTTATGCCAACCTATGAGGCGTCAGAAAGTCTGGCGCAGTCGATTGTTGGCGTCGCCAATGGCGCAGGCTGCCAGACCACCGCACTGCTGACGGATATGAACCAGGTTCTCGCCTCCTCAGCCGGTAACGCGCTGGAAGTGCGTGAAGCGGTTCGCTTCCTGACCGGCGAAGAGCGGAATCCGCGCCTGCTGGAAGTGACGCTGGCGCTCTGCAGCGAAATGCTGGTCTCCGGCAAACTGGCCGCCAGCGACACCGAAGCGCGTCAGAAACTGATGACGGTGCTGGATAACGGCAAAGCAGCCGAGGTATTTGGTCGTATGGTCGCTGCCCAGCAGGGACCTGCCGATTTTGTTGAACGCTACGACGCTTATCTGCCGCAGGCGATGCTGAGCAAGCCGGTGTATGCCGACCAGCCAGGCATCGTCAGCAGCATGGATACCCGTGCGCTGGGTCTGGCGGTGGTGGCAATGGGCGGCGGACGTCAGCGTGCCAGCGACAGCATTGATTACAGCGTCGGCTTAAGCGACATGATCACCCTGGGCGAACGTGCCGATGCGCAGCGTCCACTGGCGATCATTCACGCCAGCAGCGAAGACAAATGGCAGCAGGCCGCCGCGGCGGTCAAAGCCGCGCTGGTGCTCGGTGATTCCGCCCCGGCTGAGACGCCGGTTGTCTATCGCCGTGTGAGCGATATCAGCTAACTGACCGGTAACCGGTGCCAGCCGCGATGCATTCGGGTATACTGATCTGATCGCTTTTTTTTGACTTGTCACGCGCCAATGCGCAGGAGACTTGCATGAAACGTGCTTTTATTATGGTTCTCGATTCCTTTGGAATTGGCTCCAGTAAAGATGCCGATAAATTCGGCGACGCAGGTTCGGATACGTTAGGTCACATCGCCGAAGCCTGTTTCAGGGGTGAAGCAGACAAGGGACGTAAAGGCCCATTGCATCTGCCTAATCTAACCGCGCTGGGTCTGGGCAAAGCCGCAGAGCTGTCGACCGGCCGCTTCCCGGCAGGTCTGGATCCTGAGGCGAAAATCACCGGCGCGTACGCTTACGCCAGCGAGCTTTCGTCAGGTAAAGATACGCCGTCAGGCCACTGGGAGATCGCCGGTGTGCCGGTGCTGTTTGACTGGGGCTACTTCAGCGACAAAGAGAACAGCTTCCCTCAGGAACTGCTGGACAAACTGGTCGAGCGCGCAGATCTGCCGGGCTATCTCGGGAACTGCCACTCTTCAGGTACGGTGATCCTCGACCAGCTGGGCGAAGAGCATATGAAAACCGGCAAGCCGATTTTCTATACCTCTGCGGACTCGGTGTTCCAGATCGCCTGTCACGAAGAGACCTTTGGTCTGGATCGTCTCTATGCGCTGTGCGAAATCGCCCGTGAAGAGCTGACCGAAGGTGGCTACAACATTGGCCGGGTTATCGCCCGTCCGTTTGTGGGCGACAAAGCGGGTCAGTTCGAGCGTACCGGCAATCGTCACGACCTGGCAGTCGAGCCGCCATCCGCCACCATGCTGAAAAAGCTGGTGGATGAGAAGGGCGGTCACGTGATCTCCGTGGGTAAAATCGCCGATATCTATGCTGAGCAGGGCATTACCAAAAAGGTCAAAGCGACCGGTCTGGATGCGCTGTTTGACGCGACGATTCAGGAGATGAAAACTGCGCCGGATCAGGCGATTGTTTTCACTAACTTCGTTGATTTCGACTCAACCTGGGGACATCGTCGTGATGTTGCCGGTTATGCGGGCGGGCTGGAGCTGTTTGACCGTCGTCTGCCTGAGCTGATGGAGTTAGTCGGAGAAGATGACATTCTGATCCTGACCGCTGACCACGGCTGTGACCCGACGTGGGAAGGTACTGAACACACGCGTGAGCACATTCCGATTCTTATCTACGGACCGAAAGTCGAGCCGGGTTCACTCGGTTACCGCGAAACTTTCGCCGATATTGGTCAGACAATTGCACACTATTTTGGCCTGTCCGAGATGGACTATGGCAAGAACATGCTGTAAATCAGCAATTTAATAAGGATTAAACAATGGCAACCCCTCATATTAATGCTGAAATGGGCGATTTCGCAGACGTCGTGCTGATGCCTGGCGATCCGCTGCGTGCAAAGCACATTGCTGAAACCTTCCTGGAAAATCCGGTAGAAGTGAACAACGTGCGCGGGATGCTGGGCTACACCGGCACCTATAAGGGCCGCAAAGTCTCTGTAATGGGCCATGGAATGGGTATTCCTTCCTGCTCCATCTACACCAAAGAGCTGATCACCGACTTCGGCGTGAAAAAGATCATCCGTGTGGGCTCCTGTGGTGCCGTGCGTGCCGATGTAAAACTGCGTGACATCGTGATTGGTATGGGTGCCTGCACCGATTCCAAAGTGAACCGTATGCGTTTCAAAGATCACGATTTTGCTGCGATTGCTGACTTCGACATGGTGCGTAACGCGGTTGATGCGGCGAAAAACCTGGGTGTTGAAGCGCGCGTGGGTAACATCTTCTCTGCCGATCTCTTCTACACCCCGGATCCGCAGATGTTCGACGTGATGGAAAAATATGGCATCCTCGGCGTTGAGATGGAAGCTGCAGGTATCTACGGTGTGGCCGCAGAGTTCGGTGCTAAAGCGCTGACCATCTGCACCGTATCAGACCACATCCGTACGCACGAGCAGACCACCGCTGCTGAGCGTCAGACCACCTTCAACGACATGATCAAGATTGCGCTGGAGTCTGTTCTGCTGGGTGATTAATCAGCGTGGCAGGCATTGACGCCTGCTGCCCGATCCCCTTGCGCAGATCCCCCTTAACCGGGGGATCTGCATTTTCCCGCCTCGCCGTCCTGGTAACATTCACATCAAATGACACACTTTTGCTCAGGCTTGTGCATCTTCGCGCTGGCACGCCCGCGATCGCGCTTTATCATGGTGCGCAATAACAGATAATAATTAATCGCCTGATAATGCCCCCTGATGAACTTTCGTAATTTCCAAGCTGAAGAGAAGCTGTTTGCCCGCCGCGCTGCAATAGCCTTTGCTCTGGTCTGTCTCTGTTTCACCATTCTTGGCGTAAACCTTTTTCGCTTACAGGTGCGCGACCATGGCTATTACCAGACGCGCTCCAACCAGAACGACATCAAAATGATCCCCATTGCGCCGACGCGTGGGCTGATTTATGACCGCAACGGCATTCCGCTGGTACGAAACGTCAGCTGGTATGCCATTACGCTGACGCCTTACAAAATCAGCGACATGGACGCCACGCTGCGGGCACTCACGCCGATCGTTAATCTGACGCCGGACGAAATCGACACCTTCCGCCATGCGCTGAAGCAGACCAGCCGTTACAAGCCGGTGGTGCTGAAAGAGGAGCTGACTGAAGAGCAGGTCGCCCGCTTTGCGGTCAATCAGTTTCACTTCACCGGCGCCAGCATTGAGACCTACCAGGATCGTGAATATCCCTATGGCGCGGATCTGGCGCATGTGATCGGCTATGTGTCGAAAATCAACGATAACGACTATAAACGGCTGAATGCGGAAGGCATCGCCGAAAACTATGCGGCTGACCATAACATTGGTAAGCAGGGGATTGAGGGCTATTACGAAGCGCTGCTGCACGGCAAGCCGGGTTATCAGGAAGTGGAAGTGGATAATCATGGCCGCATTGTGCGGGTGCTGAAAGAGGTGCCGCCGGTCGCGGGTAAAAACCTGACGCTGACGCTGGATCTGCACCTGCAACAGTATGTGGAAAGCCTGCTGGCGGGGCAGCGTGCGGCGCTGCTGATTGAAGATCCGCACGACGGCTCCGTGCTGGCGATGGTCTCCAGCCCCAGCTACGATCCCAATCCGTTTGTGAAAGGCATCAGCTATCAGGCCTATAAAAAGCTGCTACAGGATAAAGACCTGCCGTTGATTAACCGCGTCACGCAGGGACTCTATCCGCCCGCCTCCACGGTGAAGCCTTACATGGCGATGTCGGCGCTGCTGACTCATGTGATTACGCCGCAGTCGCAATTCTTTGGCGCACCCACCTGGACGCTGCCAGGCACGGACCGGCGCTATCGCGACTGGAAAAAAACCGGGCACGGCATGCTGGATGTGACGCGGGCAATCGAAGAGTCCGCCGATACCTTTTTCTACCAGGTGGCGTTTATGATGGGCATTGATCGCATTCACACCATGCTCAGCCAGTTTGGCTATGGTAAATCGACCGGTATCGATCTGAATGAGGAGTACAGCGGTTTACTGCCGAGCCGTGAGTGGAAGCAGAAGGTGCATAAAAAGGCCTGGTATCAGGGTGATACAGTGTCGGTTGGCATTGGGCAGGGTTACTGGATTGCGACACCCATTCAGATGGTGAAAGCGATGGTGGCGCTGATTAATAACGGTCGGGTCATTGCTCCCCATCTGCTGGAGAAAACCCAGCGCGGCACGCTGGTGGAGAACTATCATCCGCAGCAGCATGAAGCGCAGATTGGCGATCCTCATTCACCTTACTGGTCGCTGGTACGCCACGCGATGTTTGGCATGGCTAACGCACCCAACGGCACCGGTTATAAATATTTCCACACGGCACCCTATGGCATCGCTGCGAAAAGCGGGACGTCGCAGGTGTTCAGCCTGCGCCAGAACCAGACCTATAACGCGAAGATGATACCGGTACGGCTGCGTGACCATATCTTCTACACCGCCTTTGCGCCCTTTAATGACCCGAAAGTGGCGGTAGCGTTAATTCTGGAGAATGGTGGCAACGAAGGAATTACTGCGGCACCTGTAATGCGGGCGATTCTGGATCATATCTTTATCCCGCCGGTGCCAGAAGCGCCGGTTCAGGCAACACCTTAAAAGGGGGCGGTTGCCCCCGCAGAGCGTCAGACTTTAAGCGTTTTGGTCACCTGGCCGATGGCGCGTACTACATCGGTTGCGCCTTCACGGATTTCCGCAATCACGCCGCCCGCCTCCTGGGCCAGCTGTACGCCCTGATCGGCGCGCTTCAGGTTGGATTCAATTCCTTTCAGTGCCCGGCTCGCCAGCTGATGGTTTTGCTGTATCCGATTTTCGATGTCGGTGGTGGCGCGATTGATGTTTGCTGCCAGCGTGCGGACTTCATTAGCCACTACCGCAAAGCTGCGGCCATGGGTTCCGGCCCGTGCCGCTTCGATAGCGGCATTCAACGCCAGCAGGTTAGTCTGATCGGCTATCCGGCGGATGCCCTCCACAATCGCGCCGATACGCTCTGAGGATTCACTCAGTCCGGTAATATCACCGGAGATCCCCTGCAGTTCACCCGCCAGGGCGTTCATGGTCTGCACGCTGCTGGCGATAACATCGGCACCCAGCTTTGTGCTTTCATCCGTTTGCAGCGCGGTGTGATAAGCCCGCTGTGCCGCATCATGTTCCTGCTGATTCTTTTCCACCTGCGCGGTCACATCAGTGGCGAATTTCACGATTTTGTAGAGTCTGCCCTGTTCGTCAAACACCGGGTTGTAGGTGGCGCGCAGCCAGATAGTCTCGCCCCGTTTATTGACCCGGGGAAACTGACCTGAGACAAATTCGCCGCGGTTCAGCTGCTGCCAGAACTCGCTATATTCGCGGCTGTCGCGCAGCGCCTGCGAGCAGAAGCGACGGTGGTGGACACCTTCGACCTCCTCACGACGGTAGCCCATGGTTTTCAGGAAGTTGTCATTGGCTTTCAGCACTTCACCTTTGAGGTTAAAAGCGATCACCGCCATCGACCGTTCTATGGCGGTGGTGATGGCGCGCTGCTCCTGCGCATCGTTGATATGATCGGTGATGTCGGTTGCCAGTTTGACGATTTTAATCACCCGGCCATGGCGGTTCTGCACCGGCACATAGTTGGCTTCGAGCCATACCGGTCGGCCGTTTTTCGCCACGCGCAGGAACTTATCGCTGAAGCTTTCGCCCCGGTTCAGTCGCAGCCAGAAATCCTGATAGTCCCGCGACTCAAGCTGCTCGGCGGTACAAAACAGGCTGTGGTGCTGGTCTTCGATCTCCGCCAGCGTGTAGCCCATGCGCGCCAGAAACAGCGCATTCGCGCTGAGAATGGTGCCATCGGGGGAGAATTCAATCATGGCGATGGAGCCGTTGAGAGAGCTCAGCGTTGCCGCTGAGTGTGAACGCTTCTGCCAGCTGTGACGGGAAGCGATACCTGATGTAATGGTGGAAAACATGGCGATCCTTATTATTAGTGTTGGTCTCGCATGCTATATCGGCAATTTCGCGTCACAATGCAGACTCTGCCTGCCTTCTGACTAAAATATATCCGGCCAACAGAGAGGTTTATGGCGGCAGGTCAGACCCACTCTTTGGGTTGATGGAAAAGCGGTCAGTCGATTTGATTTTGGTGAAAAGCGTTTGACGCTGCCGGGCCGCTTTGGTTTAATGCGCCCCGTTGCCCGAATAGCTCAGTCGGTAGAGCAGGGGATTGAAAATCCCCGTGTCCCTGGTTCGATTCCGGGTTCGGGCACCATATTTAAAGAACCCGCCTCTGGCGGGTTTTTGCATTCTGGAGCGAACCCGTTATCGAAGGTTCGACAGACTCCCGCCATTCCCGAACATTCCGAATTTCGCCTCTCCCGTGCCCATTCCACTTCTTAACCCTGTAGCAACACAAACAGATTTCATGGCGAAACCAATTTGCCGCTTCGCCTCTGTGCTGCGTTGCCAGACTGGTACCGCCTGATATCCTGTCCAGCCTGCAATTGACCGCGGCTAATCGTGTTTTATAAGCCACCCTTTACAGAATCAGCCTGACAGGCACAATACCCCTTTTTCCTCCTCTTACACGGTTATGTCAGAAGAAGCGCTGCGTCTGCAGATACAGAACCTCAAAAAGCACAATGCGCGTCTGAAGCGTATAGCGCATGACGCCCGCACAAAACTCAATGCGGCGCTGGATGGTACCGGGCTGTTCCTGTGGCAGCTGGATATTCCCAGCGGCAAACTGGTGATTTTCAACCGGCGCTGGGGTGCGATGCTGGGCTTCCAGCCGAAAGAGACCGACGCCAACTTTGAATCCTGGAAAGAGAGCCTGCATCCCGATGATGCCGCCGACGTTTTACAGGCATTCAACGACCACATCGCCGGGAAAGCGCCTTATTACGAGGCTCTGCACCGCATGATCGCCAAAAATGGCAGCATTACGTGGGTGCTGGATCGGGGACGGGTCAGCGAATGGAATGCGCACGGAGAGCCGGTTAAAGTGATCGGCACTCACATCGATATGACCAAAGAGAAGCAATATGAGGAGCAGCTCGCCCTGCTGGCGCTGCACGATCCCCTTACGCTGCTCAACAATCGCCATGCTCTGCAGAATTATTTCGGTGAAATGAAAGCTCAGGGACCGCTCTGCGTGGTCTTTATTGACCTGGATAACTTCAAACACGTCAACGACACCCTGGGGCACCGCAGCGGAGATGAAGTCCTCATCCAGTTAAGTCAGCGGTTTACGGAACTCTCTCCGGCAGAAGTGATCATTGGCCGACTGGGCGGCGACGAGTTTGTGTTGTTAATACCCTGGGCGCTGAACCATCCGCGGGTAAAGAAACTGGCGCACGCCTGTCTTGACGCGGTAATGGCACCTTTTGATATGGCAAACGGGCATGCCCTCATTGGGGCGTCTGTCGGTGTGTCTCAGGCGCAGGACAAAGATGACTTTGATACTGCACTGCAGCGTGCTGATGAAGCGATGTACCGTATCAAGAAAAATGGCAAGCGCGGTGTCGCTTTTGATTCCACTTTTCCCGACTCCCTCTGACTCTGCTGAACAGGGCATATGTTTTGCAAGTCAATAACGCACAATCTCCCTCATGGCTTTGCTCGATCTTACTCATAATGTTGAGTTCCCCTTTTCGCAGGCATGCAAAATTTATGCGTATGCCCGCAGAAAGGACTTTTTAGTACTATTCCGAAAACCCGCTTTTTGCCACCAAATACCTGAATCTTGCCGCTTCGGTTATATTCAGATATCAGTGCTAAATCTGACCTCTCTTTTTAATAAAAATTTTCATCTAACCAGCATAATTGATCGTTTATTGATCGATTCAGGCTATTTTTAACTGGTGCTATCAATGCGTCACGCTTCGCTTATTTTTAACGTAAAAGCAGGGTTTCAGATTTCTAATTAGCGCTTCGCTTGGGGAATTTGATCGTTTGTTGATCATCTTCACTACCTGATATTGATGAAATTATCTCTTTGCCGCTTCGCTTATATTTTTTCAATTGGACTTTTTTTGAAAATGATCGATTAATAGGGCGCGGCGATTTTCGTTATAAATATTTTCCATGCTGCGGCTCTTTTATGAATAGAAAAGAGCGATGGTTGAAATCCGTTATCAATCCGGTTGAGGGTAGGACGGCCAATAAACCAGAACTGTGACGGGTTTTTTATTTCTCTGACTTGATCGGTCCGATTTTCTGTCTACATTTATGTTGCTGAATCGGCCTGATGAAGCGTTAACTGTGCAAATTCCAATTTTTAAAATTCAAAGAGGACGCATATGACTCAATATCGCGGTGGGGCCGGGAATTTTGCGGCCGACAAAGAGCGTGCTGCTGAAGCAGGGCGCAAAGGAGGCCAGAAAAGCGGCGGTAACTTCAAAAACGATCCTGAACGTGCCATTGAAGCGGGGCGCAAGGGAGGTAAGGTTAGCCGCCGGAGCTGAACGTCTTTAACACTGCTGTAACGGCAGGGTTACTCTGTTAGCCGGGCATTTTGAATCTTTTTAGTTCCTCGTGAAGATAATTACACCCTGAATTATGTCATTGCTCCATCATTGGCAATGGCTGGAGCTGTGAATTGAACCGGAAGGGTTTTCCCTTCCGGTTTTTTATTTCCTATCGATTAAAGCTGTACCGTTAAATACAACTTTGTACAGATAAGTTTCGAGTGGTACTTTTTTATGCAGTTAATCTTAAAAAATGTATACAACGATTTATCACTTTGTACAAAATCCAGCACTGCTAGCGAAGCCGCAATCTTAAAAACAATTTTTAGCTAACGCGTTGCTGTAAAAAGGAAAGTGCATTTTACATGCCACTTTTGTCTTAAATTCATACTGATGCAGCGTGCGATATTAAGAATCTCCACTAGACTTTTCAGGTGTCAACGATATGACTGGCGCTGCGTTATTACAGACGCAGCTTTTTAATCAATGAGGCTATCTTATGACAGTGAAAACGTTAAACGACCTGTTCATCCATGACTTATCCGATGTATACAGCGCTGAGAAGCAGATAACCCGTGCATTGCCTAAAATGGCGCGTGCAGCCAGTGACGAAAATCTTATCGCTGCGTTTAATCAGCATCTGGAAGAGACCCGTGCTCAGATTGAACGACTCGACGAACTGGTGGAAGTGACACCTGAAGTCAAAATCAAACGAATGAAATGTCATGCGCTGGAAGGTCTGGTTGAAGAAGCGCAGGAAATTATCGACTCGGTCGAGAAGGGCGAGATTCGCGATCATGGACTGATCGGTGCGGCGCAGAAAGTTGAGCATTATGAGATTGCCACCTACGGTACCCTGCATGCGCTGGCGCTGAAGCTGGGTTACACCAAAGCCGCACAGCTGCTGGAAGAAACCCTGAATGAAGAGAAGCAAACGGATGAGAAGCTCACCTCGGTAGCCGACTCTATTACCGTCTCTTAAGGAGCAACACATGACTGCGATTGAACATTATCACGACTGGCTGCGCGATGCGCATGCGATGGAAAAACAAGCAGAAAGCATGCTGAGCAAGATGTCAGGTCGTCTTGAACACTATCCGGCGCTGGAACAGCGTCTGGCGCAACATCTTGAAGAGACCAAACATCAGCTGACTCTGCTGGAACAGCTGCTCGACAGCCATGGTATCGATCACTCTGTAATGAAAGATGCGATAGGCAAAATGGCAGCCACCGGTCAGGCCGTGGGCGGCATGTTTAACTCAGATGAAGTGGTGAAGGGCGCCATCAGTGGCTATGTATTCGAGAATGCCGAGATCGCCAGCTACACCAGCCTGATCGCTGCGGCTGAGCAGGTTGGTGATGCGCAGGGCGTACGCATACTGAATGAGATCCGCGATCAGGAAGTGGCGATGGCGGAGTGGCTGCTGCAGCACCTGCCTGAAGTGACACAGCAGTTCCTGCAACGTGCGTCACAACCAGGCACTGAAGCGAAGAAGTAGCGCTGAATAGCCTGCATGAAACATGAAAAAGCCGGGATAACCCGGCTTTTTGCGTTTTAAAGGTTTACCGGCTGCGCTACTCAGTCAGCCATTAAATGCCCATACATCGTCATCAGCTTACGTGTGACGCCGTTAGTCCAGCCGAATCCATCCTGTAACGGATACTCACCACCGCCACCAGGACGGGCGCGCTCGCCGCTGATGTCATACTTCTCTACCAGCTTATGGTGCAACTGATAGAAGTTGTTGACCGTGTTGAGCCAGTTCACTGCCACTTCAGTCGCCAGCGTCTCTTCACCGTAATTATTCAGGCCAACAACCGCCATCCACTGCATCGGTGCCCAGCCGTTGGGTCGATCCCACTGCTCACCGCTTTCCACCATTGAGGTCAGCAGGCCGCCGTTGCTCAATAGCAGATGGCGCAGCGAGATCGATTGCAGGTGCGCCTGGTGCGGCGTCGCAAGACCGACAAACAGCGGCACCACGGAAGCGACGGTAAAGGCACCGAAACGCTCCCGACGCCAGTCGTAGTCACGGAACACACCGGCGGTGCTGTCCCAGAGATAACGGGTAATCGCACGCTTGCGCGCTTCCGCTTTTTTCTGCCAGGCCAGCGCGGTCAGCTCTTCGCCTTTTGCGTGCGACAGGGTGGCGATCATCAGCTCCAGTTTGTACAGGAACGAGTTCAGATCGATAGGAATAAACTGCGTGGTACGGATGCTCGACAGCCGTTTCGGGTTACGCAGCCAGCGCGAGGAGTAATCCCAGCCCGATTCCGCTCCGGCACGCAGGTCACGATACACTTCGCTGGCCGGACGTTTCGATTCGCGGGCGGTTTCCACATCTTCAATCCACGACTCATCACGCGGCGTATCGCGGTCATCCCAGTAGCGGTTCAGCAGTGAGCCGTTTGGCATCCGCACTACGTGACGATAAGCCTGGTTCGGCATCAGTGAACCAGCACCGTCCATCCAGAACTGATACTCCTTCATCAGCTGTTCCTGATAGCGCTTAGCACCGCGCACGCCATCTTCTTCGAACAGCTCAACCATCAGGGCAAACACCGGTGGCTGCGAGCGGCTGAGATAATAGGTACGGTTGCCGTTTGGCACATGACCGTAGTTATCGATCAACCAGGCAAAGTTATCCGCCATGTGACGCAGCAGATCGTCACGGCCCGATTCTGCCAGGCCGAGCATGGTGAAATAAGAATCCCAGTAGTAGGTTTCGCCAAAACGTCCGCCCGGCACCACATAGGGTTTGGGTAATGGCAGCAGCGATGAGTGCGGCATATGCTGCTGCGGCATTTTGGTCAGAACCGGCCACAGGTCGTCGATATGCTCATTGAGCGTTTTATCCGGGTTGGAGACATAAAAGCTTTCGTTTACGCCAGGCAGATAAAAGTGATCGGCGACAAAACGCGACAGGTCGAAATCACTGCTGCGTTTCTGTCGACGATAGCGCATCAGCACATCCAGCGGATCGTACTTGGGCGAACAGTCGGGGAAGGTTTTGCTGTCCTCGAAAATCCGCGACATCTGAACATGTTCAAACAGTTCCAGATAACGATCGGCAGGGGTCAGCGCATCCGGCGCCGGCAAGCCTTCAATCAGCTCCGGCTCCGGTTCAGAATCCTGCATGCGATCCAGCTTCAGTTCATGGGGATCGTATTGATACTCAACTTCCGCCCCGGCACGAACCTCTTCAAGTGCATTTTGTTGCTGGCGATGGGTATTAATAACGGCCTCCTGAGCGGTCGTGGTTGCACAAAGGACAAATTATAGACCTCTCCTCCCCCGGAACAACAATGCAGAATATCTATGAACGTAATAAATATTGTCGATTAATCGAGGTTTTTGGATAAATTCCAGACAATTCAACCAAATATAACGCTGTTCACAAAAAACGCATTTCAGATGAATCTCTTAGCGACCTGAATAAAAAAATTTAACCTGAAGAAAACTGGCGTTTATTCACATTTTGTAAAAGAAACAGCAGCCGCAAAGAGTGCAGAAAGTGGCATACCCAACGGGAATTCGGACAGGAGAGTGAGGTGAGCGGACCCGATTGTCCGCTCATGAGAGACAGAATTAACGGTTCGCCAGTGCCGCGCGAATGACTGCCTGCCAGGTGGTGGTGGGGCGACCGATGAGCTGGCTTAGCTGACGGGAGTCATCGAACAAACCGCCTTTCTCTGCACTGGCATCAGAATCCGCCAGCATTTCCGCCAGACCTTCTGGCAGGCCTGCGTTTTTCAGCGCCGCCGCAAACTCACTCTGAGAGAGATTGACGTAATCAACCTTTTCACCGCTCTGTGCGGCAATCTCCGCAGCAAACTGCGCCAGCGTGTAGCTGTCATCACCTGCCAGTTCATACACTTTGCCCGCCTGATCCTCACGGGTTATCACTTCTGCCGCCGCTTCAGCATAATCCTGACGCGCTGCCGAGGCGATACGACCTTCACCCGCTGCGCCAATAAACGCATGATGCGCCAGCGCCGGTGGGATGCTGGCTGCGTAGTTCTCGCTGTACCAGCCGTTACGCAGCAGGGCGAACGGGATGCCAGAGGCTTTCAGCAGCGCTTCTGTTGCACGGTGTTCAACGCCCAGGCCCAGCGGCGAGGTATCTGCATGCAACAGGCTGGTATAGGCGATAAAGCCCACGCCCGCCGCCCGAGCAGCCTCGATGACGGCTTTATGCTGCGCTTCACGCTGGCCCACTTCACTACCGGAGATCAGTAGCAGCTTATCCACGCCTGCAAAAGCGGCCTCCAGCGTCTCTGGCTGGCCATAATCGGCCTGGCGGACAATGACGCCCAGCGCTGCGAGATCGGCCGCTTTGGCAGGCGTACGGACGGCGGCAATAATTTCTCCCGCCGGGACTTTTTTCAGTAATGCATCAATCACGAAACGGCCCAGCTGGCCGGTGGCACCTGTAACTGCAATCATGTTAATACTCCTGTGGCTGTTGGTGAAATTCAGACTAGTGTATAAACTAATTTTTAGTAAGTACTTACAGAATTGTTAGTTTGAGGTGGATAAGTTAAATGTCTGAAAAAATGAGTGAAAAATTTATCCGCGGTGAATTGCTCAACGTCAACTGCCCGTCACGTGACGTGCTGAAA
The DNA here is from genome assembly GCF_054056055.1 of Pantoea sp. PvP021. Lineage (NCBI taxonomy): Bacteria > Pseudomonadati > Pseudomonadota > Gammaproteobacteria > Enterobacterales > Erwiniaceae > Pantoea > Pantoea sp. PvP021. Next base: position 252,255 of record NZ_JBSRXX010000003.1, read on the forward strand.
CGCGTAACCAGCCGCTGGAGCGTATTAATTCTGCTGGCCCTGCAGGACCAGACGCTGCGCTTCAGCGCGTTGCGCCGGACGGTCGGTGGCGTCAGCGAGCGGATGCTGGCGCAGAATCTGCGCTACCTGGAAGAAGATGGCTTCGTGCAGCGTATCGCCTACGATGTGGTGCCACCGCACGTGGAATATCGCTTAACCCCGCTTGGACGCGAAGTCGGTGAACAGGTTGTGGGGCTGGCTGACTGGCTGGAGCTGAACCTGAGCCGGATTCTGGCACAGCGCGAAAAATCTGCGGCAGAGTAAAATCACCCTGTATCAGCCGTCATAACGTGACGGCATGGGTATACTCGCTGCAAAATTTCTGACCCCATTTGTCTGTCATCTCACTTCCTGAAAGCGCGATAACGTAACGGCAGCGCAAATAATCCAGTCGATCTTTTCGCACGGTTGCTGGTTATTAAATCGTTTTATGAATCTCTGGCCCGGAATAATCGACTACCCGCAGCGCGCTGTTAATTCATACCTTCTTTTTGACTCATTTTATTAACATCTCTGATGGCGCTTAAAAGCGCCGTTCTGCGTTTTTTCTGTCAGAAGTTATAGCTGCATTAGCCAGGCAAAAGCAAAAAAGCAAACAAAGCGGCAGAGGTAACTATTTACTCTTTTAACCTGTTAAAAAATAAGGGTATTTAATTTGGAGGCTCTAAAATTTGACCTCTACTGAATCAGGGTTTATAACAAAATAGTGCCTGAAAACAGCCTGTTGAAGGCATTTTTCAGGCAAGGTTCGCTTTAGCGCGATCGATTTTTAAAGTACAAATTACCGTAACATTAACGACACATAAACACGCTCTGATTAACCTTTAGGCCTTATTTTTAAATAAATAATTCCCGTCAAAAACAATGATCAGAATCAATAAAGACTGTTATAGTTTTCATTAACCCCACTGTTTCTATTTCCTCGCCGCGAATAGTTTTAAATTTGCGGCGGGAATTTCAATAAGCGCAGAGAACCAGGCGCATCAGGCTTAAGTTGTTAATTATAAGTAAATACATGGTGTTCTATGTGGCAAAGAGGTAAGCAATGTTCGGATTAGATGCCTTTCATCTGGCCAGGATTCAGTTCGCATTTACTGTTTCCTTCCATATTATCTTTCCCGCCATCACCATCGGTCTCGCCAGTTTTCTGGCCGTGCTCGAAGGTATGTGGCTCAAAACCCGCGATCACACCTATCGCGATCTCTACCACTTCTGGTCGAAAATCTTTGCCGTTAACTTCGGCATGGGTGTGGTATCAGGACTGGTCATGGCTTATCAGTTCGGGACGAACTGGAGCGGCTTCTCGGAGTTTGCTGGCAGTATCACCGGTCCGCTGCTGACCTATGAAGTACTGACGGCGTTCTTCCTGGAAGCGGGCTTCCTGGGCGTGATGCTGTTTGGCTGGAATCGCGTGGGTCCCGGGCTGCACTTCTTTGCCACCTGCATGGTCGCCCTCGGTACGCTGATTTCCACCTTCTGGATCCTGGCCTCTAACAGCTGGATGCATACGCCTCAGGGCTACATCATCCAGAATGGCATCGTGGTTCCGCAGGACTGGTTCAAAATCGTCTTTAACCCCTCATTCCCTTATCGCCTGTTCCATATGTCTGTAGCGGCGTTCCTGGCGAGTGCTTTCTTTGTGGGATCGTCGGCGGCCTGGCATCTGTTGAAGGGGAATAACAATCCCGCTATCCGCAAGATGTTCTCAATGGCGTTGTGGATGGCGCTGATTGTCGCGCCGATTCAGGCGATGATTGGTGATGCTCATGGTCTGAATACGCTGGAACACCAGCCTGCCAAAATCGCGGCGATTGAAGGGCACTGGGAAAACCCACCGGGTGAAGCCACACCGCTGATCCTGTTCGGCATCCCCGACATGGAGCAGGAACGTACCAAGTATGCGCTGGAGGTGCCTTATCTTGGCAGCCTGATTCTGACGCATAGCCTGGACAAGCAGGTCCCGGCGCTGAAGTCCTTCCCGAAAGAGGACCGGCCTAATTCAACGGTCATCTTCTGGTCCTTCCGCGTGATGGTGGCGCTGGGCCTGCTGATGATTACGCTGGGCGTAGTCAGCCTGTGGCTGCGTTTTAAAGGGCGTCTCTATGAGTCGCGTCCTTTCCTGTGGTTTGCGCTATTGATGGGACCGTCGGGTCTGATTGCGATTCTGGCAGGCTGGTTTACCACTGAAATCGGTCGTCAGCCGTGGGTTGTCTATGGCGTGCAGCGCACGATTGATGCGGTCTCGGCACATGGGGATATGCACATGAGCATCAGCCTGCTGGCCTTTATTCTGGTCTACAGCTCGGTGTTCGGCGTGGGGTATCACTACATGATGCGTCTGATTAAGCAGGGACCGGTTACCGGCGAAGGCCATATCACCGAAGAGGGTGGTCCTGGTCAGAAGAAAACCCCGGCGCGTCCGCTTTCCGCTGCCACCTTTAAGGATGGAGACCACTAAGATGATCGATTATTCCGTTATCTGGTTTGCGATTATCGTTTTCGCAACCCTGATGTATATCGTGATGGATGGCTTCGACCTGGGTATTGGTCTGCTGTTCCCGTTCAATAAAGATGCTGGCGAGCGCGACATGATGGTTAACACCGTCGCGCCGGTCTGGGACGGAAATGAAACCTGGCTGGTTCTGGGTGGCGCTGGCCTGTTCGGCGCGTTCCCGCTGGCCTATGCGGTAATTGCCGATGCGCTGTCGATTCCGCTGACCGCTATGCTGATTGGCCTGATTTTCCGTGGAGTCGCCTTTGAGTTCCGTTTCAAGGCGGTAGAAGGCCATCGGGCGTTCTGGGACAAGTCGTTTATTGCCGGTTCAGTCATCGCCACCTTCAGTCAGGGTGTGGCCGTGGGTGCGTTGCTGGATGGTATTCCTGTTGAGGGACGTCGTTTTGCCGGTTCCGCAATGGACTGGCTGGCACCGTTCCCGCTGTTCTGCGGCGTGGGTCTGGTTGTTGCCTACGCGTTGCTGGGCTGCACCTGGCTTATCATGAAGACCGAGAACGAGCTGCACCGTAAAATGTCTGCGCTGGCTACGCCGCTGGTGATTGCGCTGTTAGTGATTATCGGCATCATCAGCCTGTGGACACCGTTTGCGCATGCGGATATCGCGCATCGCTGGTTCAGCAAACCCAACCTGTTCCTGTTCCTGCCGGTTCCGGTATTGGTGCTGCTCTGTTCCTGGGGCATTGTGCGCGCCATTAAGCGCGAGGCGCACTATTCACCGTTCCTGCTGACGCTGGCGCTGATCTTCCTGGGCTTCTCCGGGCTGGGCATCAGTATCTGGCCAAACATTATTCCGCCATCAGTGACCATCTGGGCTGCCGCCTCACCGCCGCAGAGCCAGGCCTTTATGCTGGTGGGTAGCCTGCTGATTATCCCGATGATCCTGGGCTACACCTTCTGGAGCTACTACGTGTTCCGTGGAAAAATCAAAGCAGACGCAGGATATCATTGATATGAAAAGCCTCAGCAGCATGAAAGACCACAATCACAATGAAGAAACGAAAGCGCCATGGTGGAAGCGTGTGATGTGGCTGGTGTTTATCTATGCCGCCAGCGTGCTGGCGCTGGGCGTTGTCGCCTCGCTGTTCCGTATGATGATGACAGCGGCCGGAATGCGCAGTCATTAGTTGTCGCAGGCTCCGTCTTACAGCTATCCGGCGCAGTTTTTATCAATAATCAGAAGGCTGACGTAAGTCAGCCTTTTTTAGTTAGTAACCTAAGCAATTAATGCGGAAACGCCCTGAACGGGCGCGCAATGCTTACCCTTTCCTTACACCGATTTGCGATTTTTGTTATCCTTTTGTAACTGAAATCCCAGTCCTAACCTGCGTCGTAAATCGCCATCATGCTCAGTCAGGCCATTAAAAAACAGCACATCAACGATCTGGTCGAGTGGATTGAAGCCAATCTCACCGACGATCTTAATATCGATCAGATTACCCTCAAGTCAGGTTATTCCAAATGGCACATGCAGCGCATGTTTAAGGAGATGACCGGACAGACCCTGGCGGCTTACACCCGTAAACGGCGTCTGACGATGGCCGCTATGGCGCTGCGTCTGACCCGCATGACGCTGATCGATATCGCCGTACGTTTTGGTTTTGATAACCAGCAAAATTTTACCCGGGTATTCAAAGGTCACTTTTCGCTGACGCCTGGCGCGTTTCGCCGTATTTCCCATTTGCCGGTTAAAAACTTCCATGGCCGCATTCTGGTGCGATCGCTGGCAGAGCGTGCAACGCTGGTGGAGCGTGAGGAAGAGCTGCATCTGTGCGGAGAAACGCTGGAGTGGGAGTGTAAGTTTGGCGATTACATTGCCGATCGCGATCACCGGGTGGCTGAACAGGCGCGGCAACTGGTGGCGCTGGCGGGCGGCCGCGTGTCGCAGGGCTGGTTAGGCTTTCAGTATGGCCCCGGCCATAGCTCTGCTGATCAGCAAAATATCAGCCTGTTTCAGGCGCTGGAGCCGCAACATGCCGGGCTGCTGGGTGACAACACCGCCAGCTGGAGCGAGGTTCGTGGACTCTATGCGTCGATCCGCTGGAGCGGCAGCCCGGAGCAGCTGACACGCTTTATCGAGGATATCTACTATCAGCATCTGCCAGCACTGGGTGTATCGCGTCGTCCAGGTAAAGATCTGCTGCGTCTCGATTTTGCGCACTGTAAGCCCGACTGGCTGAGCGGCGTTTTTTCTATTCCGGTGATGCAGGCTTAGCCAGCAGGGCAGGGTGTGTGGCTCCCGACCCTGTTAATGCATAATTCGTGCGGTAAACCGTGACAAACCGCACGATTTTATAAAATAACTCGCCGTTCTGGCGTAAAATCCTCTCCCGAAACCCTGCCATGCCTGAATCATCGTGCATCTGTGCCAGGGCTGGAATATTTACCTGCATTTCAGGCCTTTTCTGGTCAAAAAAACAAACGAAGACAACTATGCGACGCTTAATGATTTCACTGATCCTGGCATTGCCTGTCATGGCGATGGCACAACAGGCTGAACCTTTTTCACCTCCTGCCGGACTGCATCCGCACTCTCAGGCCACCCAGCATGAAATTCTGGGTGATGGTGAGCTGCCGGAACACACCAGCAGCAATCCTTCCCTCTCAGGATTCAACGACACACTGTAAGTGGTCACGCGCTGCCAGAATGTGCGGCGCAACATCTATGCCCGGCTCGTCAGGAGCCGGACAGTTTCCGCCTTCTCTGCCTGCCCCCGTAAACACGCCGCACCTGCTGCTTACCTCTCTCTGAATGCTCTTATCAGGGCCGCTCTTCGTCTGCACTACGCACACCCGTACCGGCATAAAATATATCTTAAGCCGCTGGATCGCATTTTTCGTTCTTGTAGTGAAGATATATCATAGCTAATCTTGGCACTTCAGATGAGAATGATTGTTATTCCATTATTATCAGCATGCCCTTGAGTCACGGGCATCCATCCCGTTTCAGGAGAGAAATTTTGCCTGTATCAGCCGATCAGCGTGTACCACAGCGCGTCCGTAATGAATTGCGTTTCCGTCATATTCAGGTCGCGAGTAAAACTAACATTGCCGGTAAATTCTGGCGTATCCGGTTCAGCGGCAGCGATCTGGCGGGCTTTACGTCGCCAGGCTTTGATGACCACATTAAGGTTTTCTTCCCTTCCGCTGAAGGGGCCACACTGGCTCTGCCACAAATCACCGATGCAGGGATTGTCTGGCCCGAAGGGCTGCGTCCGCAGGCGCGTGATTACACACCGCTGGAATTCGATGGTGAATCTTCACTGACCCTCGATTTCTATATTCATGAGCAGGGCGTAGCCAGTGACTGGGCAACTCAGGCGCAGCCTGGCGATCGGTTGATTGTCGGCGGGCCACGCGGCTCGCTGGTGGTGCCGACCGATTACGCATTCCAGCTCTACGTCTGTGATGAAACCGGGCTGCCGGCTTTTGCGCGCCGTCAGCGTGACGCCCGGGCGCAGGCGCTGCATCTCTATGCCTTTACCGATGAAGCGACGGGCCGCGACTATTTATCTGATACGGCTGATGTGACGACAAACTGGCTCGGCAGCGGCCAGATGCAGAAAGCGCAGCTCAGCCAGCTGATTGCCCGGCTGGATCAGATCACTATCCCGACGGAAGATTACTTTGTCTGGCTGACCGGCGAAGGTGAGTTTGTTAAAGCGCTGTGTGACTACTTTACGGTGCAGCGCGGCCTCAACAGTGACTTCGTACGGGCGGTGGCCTACTGGCACCAGAAGTAAGCCGCTAAGGCAATTGAGTTTTGCCAGGCGGCGCACTACCATCAATCCCACTTTTTCGCAGCAGGGCAGGCCATGAAACAGCATCCGACTTCCACTTCATCTGAGGATCAGACTGCGCGCGCAGGCAGTTGCAGCGGACGGCGCAAGCGACGTGAAAAGATGCTGGAAGCAAGTGAGATTCGCCTGCTGATGCTCCATTTCCTGGCGCACAATGCCGCGCACGGCTATGAGCTGATCAAGTCTGTTGAGGAGTTGTCAAAGGGAGAGTACTCGCCCAGTCCGGGGATCATTTACCCCAACCTGACGCTGCTGGAAGAGATGGAGGCGATTCAGGTGGTGGATGCGCAGGCAACGCGTAAAGCCTACCGCCTGACGGCATCGGGAGAAGCGCAGCTGGCAGAGAATCGTGAAACGGTCACCAGCCTGATTACACGGCTCTCTACGCTGGCAATTCTGGTCAATAACCGCAGCATTCCTGCTGTTGAGCAGGCGATTCATGGGCTGAAGGTCGCGCTGAACCGGCGGCTTGCGCAGGAAGATATCTCAGAAGCCGCGCTGCAGACGCTGATTAAGGCGCTGCACGACGCGGCAGAAAAAATCACCCTCAGCTAATCGCGGAGTTAGCTGACTTCAGTTTTGTGTTTGTCGATGTGGCCCAGCGTACGATCCGGGAAGCAGATGTCCCGCACACGCTGTTTCAGCGTGGTCGCATCCGGGAAGCCACCATCCCGCTTACGTTCCCACAGCAGATGCTCATCCAGCGTAATCTCAAAGATACCGCCGGTGCCCGGTTTCAGCGTCACCTCCGCCAGATCCTCAGCGAACGTATGCAGAAGTTCCTGTGCCATCCACGCTGACCGCATCAGCCAGTTGCATTGCATACAGTAGTGAATAACAACCACAGGTTTTTGCGCCATAACTCTATTCCTTTACGTGTTGATAAATGCCAATGCATTCGGGTTAACAATTTGTGCGCTGTGGTTTATATCTAAATGTAAATAATATTGATAATGATTATCAGTTGCATTAAATTCCGGGCGATAATTACTACACCAGCATGACGTTCTGACTTTTCACGGCTTTTATGCGGAGCCGTTTTACTGTTGCCAGCAAGCAAGTGAGCGAATACTAACAATTAATCAGGTAATTCGCGCCTATGTCACCACGTTTTCGGAGATTGACGCAACCGCGTCTGACTCAACTGGCGTTGCTCGCCACCTTCATCAATACCACCTGCACTTATGCTGCGGGCAGTGAATCTGCCACGCTAACCCTTTCTGATCGCTATGGCAGCAGTGCCGAACCGGTAATGACGGTGACAGCACCGGAAATCAAAAAAACGGCAGGCAGTAAAACCTCGCTCTCTGCCAGCGATCTGCAACAGCGTGGTGCCACTGACTTCGGATCGATCATGCGCTATGAACCGCTGATCAGTGCTACCGGTACCCGTGGCGGTTCATCAGCCGGTAAGAGCGGTTTTGATCGGGCCGGTTATACCGGCTACAACATTCGTGGCCTCGAGAGCAACCGCGTCGGTCTGGATGTGGACGGTATTCCGTTGCCGCAGGCCACTGGCCGCAGCTATGTAGGACGCGCAGGTCTCGACAGCTTTGGCATTGGCCGCGATTACATCGATCCTTATATGTTTGGCCGTATTGAGATTGAGAAGGGCGCCACAGCAGTGGAACAGCCGAACACCTCGATTGGCGGCAACGTCTCGTTCCGTAATAAGTCTCCCGACGATTACCTGCATCCCGGAAAAGCGACCGCGTTCAGTTATCAGAGCGACTATGACTCATCCAGTCGCAGCTGGCATAACGGCATCACCGCCGCTGCCGGTGACGATGAACTGCGCGGCATCTTTGTTTACAGTCGCCGTGACGGACAGCAGACCCGTAACAACAGCGGCACGCTGGATGCGTATCCCGCTAACTGGCACTCCGACGCCTTTATGACCTCCGGCATCTGGCAGCCCAATGATGCTCACAAGCTCAGCGCGACGGTCGATTACTATCACAAAACCCACCACAGCCATTACGACAGCTGGAGCACTTCAGGCAATACAGTCTGGGGGACGGCACAGCAGCAGAGTGATACCCGCCGCTGGGGCATCAGCCTGGCGGATGAGTACACCCCTTACAATGACCTGGTCGACAGCCTGACGACCCGCGTTTACTGGCAGCAGACCCAGGCGCATGACAACACCCGGATGCCGTCGAGTGCCACCGCCAGGCAAACCGTCTATTCCGATTACAACAGCGACAGCTTCGGTTTTGACACCCGCGCGCTTAAAAGCGTCGGGCGACATGAACTGAGTGCCGGGCTGAATGCGCGCCTGGTGGATACTGAGCGACCTTTCCGTCAGTCACCGCCAGCCAGTGCTTTTACTGCGATCATGCAGCCGCAGGCTAACAGTCGCAGCTACACCGTGGGTGGTTATCTGCAGGATACCATCAGCTTCGATGCTGACGGACATCGGGCGGCCATCGTGCCTGGCGCGCGCGTGGCCTATCAGAACACCCGACCGCGTGATGTGGCGACGCTGACCACGAACAGTAGCGTGCTCGACGCCAGCGAAGTTTCAGCGCTCTATGGATCGCCAAACAGCGACACCCAGATATTGCCGTCTATCGCCTTCCAGTACGATCTCACACCGAAGCTGATGACTTATCTGCAATATACCCGTGGCGCGCAGTTCCCCAACGATACGCAGCTTTATGGTTCATGGAATCTTGGCTCCAGCTATGCCGGCACCGCGCAGTATGCGCTGATTGGTAATGCAGATTTGAAAACCGAAACCAGCAACAACTACGAGTGGGGTGTAAAAGGAGAGGTGGCAAAAGGCGTCACGCTTAACGCTGCCGCTTTTTATAACGACTATAAAAACTTTATTGCCTTTACCCGCTACAGCCGGGCGGCTAATCCGGGTCAGTTCGTCAATGTGCCTGCCAACATTTACACCACCTATCAGGCGGAGAACCGCGATAAAGCCTACATCTACGGGGCTGAAATCAGCAGTAAAGTGAACTTCGGCAGCTGGTTCAGCGAGGTCGAAGGTCTGAGCGCCAATCTGGCGTTTGGTTATACGCAGGGCGCGGCAAAGTCGAGCTACCTTGGTGACCGCTACATCGACCTTGAGAGTGTTGCCCCGATGAAAGCGATCGTCGGACTCGCCTGGGATGATGAGGCGCGCGGCTACGGTGCCGCCGTTACCGCTACCTTTGTCAAAGGTAAGCAAGCCAGTGCGACTAACCGCGAAAGCTTCGCTAACAACGGCAGCAGCCTGGCCGACTCCAGCACCGATTACATGCGGGTGCCGGGTTATGGCATGGTGGATATGACCGCTTACTGGCGTGTCGCGCACAACGTCAGGCTGAGTGGCGGGCTTTACAACATAACCGATCGCAAATACCGGGATTACCTCAGCAGCCGTGAACTGACCAGCGCCACTCAGCAGGAGCGCAACGATCAGGCACTGGCCGTGATGCCGGGCCGTACTTTCCAGTTAGGTGTTAACGTCGATTTTTGATAGCCGTCGCCCTGCGCTGATGCAGGGCATTACTAAGAGAGCCTGAGTCATGAACCCGATTTATCAGCACTATCTTGTCCTTAAAGGTGAACAACCGAAGAAATATGCCCGCGACCTGGCCGCGCTGATCGGCATCAGCGAAGCGGAATTGTGTGAAGCGCGCATCGGCGTTGATGCCGTGGCGCTGAAACGCGATTTTCCGGCGTTGCTGAAGGCACTGGGCGCAGTCGGCGAAACCAAAAACATTACCCGTAACGCTTATGCGGTACATGAACACCTGGGTGAATACCACAATGTACAGATTGGCGCGCATGGTGGCCTGGTGCTTAATCCCCGTGCGCTCGATCTGCGCCTGTTCGTCGGTCAGTGGTGCAGCGCCTTTGCTCTGCAGGAGCCGACCGGGCAGGGCGTTCGTCACAGCATTCAGATTTTTGATCGTCATGGCGATGCGGTACTGAAAGTTTACGCCACGGAGCAGACCAGCATGGCAGCGTGGCAGACGCTGATCGCCGACTTTACCGACGCCGCGGCGACGCCGCTCGTGGTTGAGCCGGTTGCCGCTGCTCCCCTGACGGAGGCGATTGATGCCACCGCCATCGACCGTGAATGGCGCGCCATGACCGATGTTCATCAGTTTTTCGCGTTGCTGAAGCGCCACCAGGTGTCACGGCCGCAGGCGTTTCGCGCGGTGGGTGAGGATCTCGCCTGGCAGACCGGCAACGACGCACTTGAGCGCCTGCTACAGATGGCACAGCAGGCGGGCAATGAAATTATGATTTTTGTCGGCAACCGTGGCTGTACTCAGATTTTCACCGGCAGGGTAGAGAAGCTGCAGCCAGTGGAAAACTGGCTCAACATCTTCAATCCGCAGTTCACGCTGCATCTGATGGCTGATCAGATCAGCGAAAGCTGGGTAACACGCAAGCCAACGGGCGATGGCTTTGTTACCAGCCTGGAACTGTTCGCCGCCGACGGCACGCAGATCGCCCAGCTCTACGGTCAGCGCACGGAAGGTACGCCAGAGCAGTCACGCTGGCGCGAGCAGATTGGCGCACTCCGCACGCCGGGAGCGGCGGCATGAAAAGAGTGATGCTGTTATGGCTGCTGATGACGCTGCCATCACTGGCGGCGGAGCGGGTGGTGTCGATTGGCGGTGACGTCACTCAGATTATCTATGCGCTGGATGCCCAGTCACAGCTGGTGGCGCGCGACAGCACCAGTCTGCGTCCGGCGCAGGCCGCCCGACTGCCGGACGTGGGTTATATGCGCCAGCTCAACGCCGAAGGCATTCTGGCACTGAAACCGACGCTGGTGATCGCCAGCGCGCAGGCGCAACCGTCGCTGGTGCTGCAACAGATTGCCCGCGCGGGCGTCAGGGTGGTCACGGTCAGCGGTGACAGCAGCCTGCAGGCGATTCCGCAGAAAATTATCACTGTGGGCCAGGCGCTGCAGCGTGAAAGCGAAGCTCAGGCACTGGCGCAGCAAATGACGCAGCAGATTCGCCAGTTGCCGCAGCAACCGCTGCCGGTAAAAGTGCTCTACATCATGGCCAACAGCGGCATGAAGTCGATGGCGGCGGGAAATCAGACTGCGGCCGATGGCGCCATTCGCAGCGCCGGGCTGGAGAATGCTATGGGCTCGGTGCCGCACTATCAGGCACTGTCGCAGGAAGGGGTGATCGCCGCCGCGCCGGATCTGGTGGTAATAGGCGAGGATGGCCTGAAAACCCTGGGCGGCGAAGCGCAGCTGTGGCAGTTACCGGGTCTGGCGCTGACGCCTGCCGGGCAGCAGCATCGTCTGCTGGTGATCGACACCATGGCACTGCTGGGGTTTGGCCTTGATACGCCACGGGCAATCGTGAAATTGCGCCAGGCGGCGGAATCGCTGAACCATGATTAAGGATAATGCGCTGCGCGGCCTGGTGCTGATGCTGATCTTCCTGCTGGTGGCGATGGTGCTGGCGGCAAATCTGGGGGCGATGTCGCTTTCAGTGCGGGCGCTGTGGCAGGCACCGCTCAGCGATCTTATCTGGCAGATCTGGCTGGATATCCGTCTGCCGCGCGTGCTGCTGGCGGTGGTGATGGGCATGGCGCTGGCAGTCTCTGGCGCAGTGATGCAGGGTGTTTTTCGTAACCCACTGGCCGATCCCGGTTTGCTGGGGATCAGCAGCGGGGCGGGACTGGCGGTGGCGCTGGCAATCATTATTCCGCTGGCGTTGCCGGCACCGCTGGAATTGTGGCTACCGATGATCGCCGCGTTTATCGGCAGTCTGCTGGTTACACTGCTGATCTTCAGTTTCAGTCGGCTGGCGCGCGGCAATCTTTCGCGGCTGTTGCTGGTCGGCATTGCGATTAATGCGTTGTGCGGGGCGGCGGTAGGCGTGCTGTCATGGCTGAGCAACGACCAGCAGCTACGCCAGCTGTCGCTGTGGGGCATGGGAAGCCTCAGCCAGGCACAGTGGCCTGCACTGCTGATCTGCCTGCTGCTGATTCTGCCAGCCTTGCTGCTGTTACAGACCCGTGCCCGCCACCTTAACCTGCTGCAGTCGGGTGAAGAGGATGCGCACTACATGGGAGTTGATGTGAAGCGTACTCAGCATCAGTTGCTGATCCTCAGTGCGTTGCTGGTCGGTACGGCGGTCTCGGTCAGCGGCGTGATCGGCTTCGTCGGACTGGTGGTACCACACGTGATGCGTTTTTGCCTTGGCGGCGATCACCGCTGGCTGCTGCCCGGCTCAGCGCTGGCGGGGGCGATTCTGCTGCTGCTGGCCGATACGCTGGCGCGCACTCTGGTGGTTCCGGCCGAGATGCCGGTGGGGTTGCTGACCAGCCTGATTGGCGGTCCGTGGTTTCTCTGGCTGATTCTGCGTCAACAACGAGGGCTGGAGTGATGGAAATTTTACAGGCCAGGGGATTGTGTCTCGCGCGCGGCGGCAAAACCGTTATCGATAATCTCGACGTCACGCTGTCAGGTGGCGAGCTGGTGGCGCTGATTGGCCCCAACGGCGCAGGTAAGTCGACGCTACTGCGGATGCTGACGGGATTTCTGTCGCCCGATCGGGGCGAGTGCTGGCTGGGCGATCGACGGCTGACGGCATGGCCGCGTGAGCAGCTGGCACGACGCCGGGCAGTGATGCGCCAGCAGAACAACCTGACCTTTGCACAGTCTGCACAGTCGGTCGTGGCGATGGGCCGTGCGCCCTGGCCGGAGGCGCAGACATCGCAGATTGTAGCCGAGGTTATGCGGCTGACCGGTTGTGAAGGGCTGGCGCAGCGCGATTACCGCCAGCTCTCTGGCGGTGAACAACAACGGGTTCAGCTGGCACGGGTGCTGACACAGCTCTGGCAGGAGGGAAGACCACGCGGCTGGCTGTTTCTGGATGAGCCGACTTCGGCGCTGGATCTCTTCTGGCAGCAGCAAACCCTGCGTTTACTACGCCAGCTGACGCGCGCCGGAGATCTCACCGTCTGCACTGTATTACATGACCTTAATCAGGCCTCCTTATGGGCCGATCGCATACTGCTGCTGCACGCAGGCCGACTGGTGGCACAAGGCTCACCGCAGACGGTGATGACGGAATCGACGCTGACGCGCTGGTACCAGGCCGATCTGCAGGTAGTGGCGCATACCGGGAGTGGACAGCCGCATATCCAGCTGCGTATCTAGACCGTTTCGCTTTAAAAACATCGCCTTGCGCGGTTTTATTCGCTGATTTTGCGCTATACCTGGAGTTCCGGACAGATTCAAGGAGACCATAATGGCAAAATCATTAGATCAGACCGCTGAGCAACTGGGTAATATTTTACTCTCTTCCGGACTTCATCTGGCGACCGCCGAATCCTGTACCGCCGGGCTGATCAGCATGACGCTGGCCGCGGTGGAAAACAGCGGAGACTTTTATACCAGCGGCTTTGTGACCTACAGCGAAAATGCCAAAATCCGTCTGCTGGGGGTGCGCCCTGACACGCTTAAACAGCATACGGCGGTGAGCGAACAGACGGCGCGGGAGATGGTGCAGGGCGCCTGCGCCCGCTCCGGCGAACCGGTGGGATTATCCATTACCGGCTATGCCGGACCGGATGGCGGCGAAGATGGTACACCGGCGGGCACCATCTGGTTTGGCTGGGTATTGCCCGACGGCAGAGACGAAGCGGAGTGCCATCAGTTCAGCGGCGATCCGAAATCGGTGATGGAGCAGGGGACACAGTTCGTGCTGGAAGGACTCATAAAACGGCTGCAGCGAGCCGATCGTTAAAGGCGCGAAACGCGCCTTTAAACAGGATTAGCGACAGTCGACAATCAGACGACCCTGCACTTTGCCATCCAGCAATGCCTGCGCACCCTCTCTGGCTTCACTTAGCGGGATCACCCGGCTCAGCTTACTGAGCCGTTCGCTATCCATCAGCTCACCGAGTCGTTGCCACGCCTGCTGACGAAGCGGCTTCGGACACATCACGCTATCGACACCGGCCAGCGTAACGCCACGCAAAATAAAGGGTGCGACGCTGGCTGGCAGGTCGAGTCCCTGCGCCATACCACAGGCGGCAACCGCGCCGTCCCGCTGGGTGGCGGCCAGCACATTCGCCAGGGTGTGACTGCCGACGCTGTCTATCGCGGCGGCCCAGCGCTCTTTTGCCAGTGGCTTGCCGGGTTGGGAGAGTTCTTCACGGTCAATGACCGATGCCGCGCCCAGCGTATCAATCAGATAGGCATGGTCGCTGGTGCGCCCGCTGGAAGCGATCACCTGATAACCCAGACGCGCCAGCAGGCTGACGCTATAGCTGCCGACGCCGCCACTGGCACCGGTTACCAGTACCGGCCCCTGTTCAGGTGTGATGCCCTGTTTTTCCAGCGCCATCACGCAGAGCATTGCGGTCAGTCCCGCCGTACCGATTGCCATGGTTTGCAGCGGACTCAGCGTGGCGGGCGGGCGCACCAGCCAGTCGCCACTGACGCTGGCTTTCTGTGCCAGGCCGCCCCACTGTTTTTCGCCCACGCCCCAGCCCGTCAGCAGCGCCACATCATCCTCTTTCCAGTCAGGATGGCGGCTGGCCGTCACCCGGCCAACAAAATCGATACCTGGCACCATCGGGAACTGGCGCACAATCGGGCCTTTGTTACAGATAGCCAGGGCATCTTTGTAGTTCAGGGATGAGTAGCTGACGTCGAGCGTGACATCGTGGTCAGGCAGTTGAGATTCGGGGAGATCTTTCAGCAGGGAACGGTAACCTTGTTCGTCATTTTCAATGACCAGTGCCTTGAACATGCAGCCTCCGGCAGAGTGGGAAAGAGAAGATCAGTTTACGCCTGGCAGATGCAATGCGGTAGGGCAATGGCCCCGTCTCCCGGCAATGAAGACGACACGAGCGGAAAAACAGGCTGACAGCGGCAGTGAGTTAAGTGCATAAATCTGCATATAATTCAGATAATTAGTCGTATTGTGAATTTTTTATGATAAATAGACTATAAAAATCATGTTGTTACATGCGAAGAGGGTGACTGAATAATTACCTGGTTCGGGTTGTCCATGCCTGAAAAAGATGACATTATGACCGCCACTTTTTGACCCTGCTTCTTTGCCACTGAGGACGTCGCCATGTCCGGTTCACCGCGCATCCGCCCGGATTACCGTTCGCTTTTTCCGGCGCTCACCGGGTTTTCCTCTTTTCCGATATCTCCGTTATTCACCATGCGGTGAGGCCAGCCGGGCAGCGGCTATGGATCTGCTCTCCACGGGCTGCGTAACGCCTTCTGACTGTTAAGTATTCGCCGGGGCACTGTCCCCATAATTGTGCCTCTGGCACTTCCTCCCTGACGTTAGGGATTCTGTTATGACTCCACTGAAAATTGCTGCCAGCGCCGCTGTGGCGCCCAGTCTGACCCTGAACACTGCGCGAGACGTGGTGACGCTGGATAACACCGACTTCACCGATGTGGCGGCGGTTGTCGTCTCGCTGGCGGATACCCGTAGCGGCGTGCTGGCGCTGCTGCGTCATACCGGCTTTAATTTGCCGGTATTTGTCGCTAACGTGTTTGAAGAAGAGGTGATGCACCTGCCCGGCGTCTGCGGTGAGCTGAATGGCGATCCGCAGGAGTGGATCGCGCTGGAAGCGGCTGCGCAGGCGTATGAAGCGGCGCTGCTGCCACCTTTCTTCGAAACGCTGACCCGCTATGTCGATATGCAGAACAGCACCTTTGCCTGTCCCGGACATCAGGGCGGTGCGTTCTTTAAAAAGCATCCGGCGGGCAAACAGTTTTATGACTTCTACGGCGAGAATGTTTTCCGGTCTGATATGTGCAATGCCGATGTCAAACTGGGCGATCTGCTGATCCACGAAGGCTCGGCTAAAGATGCGCAGAAGTATGCGGCAAAGGTGTTTAACGCCGATAAAACCTACTTTGTGCTCAACGGCACCTCAAGTGCCAACAAAGTGGTGACCAATGCGCTGCTGACGCGTGGCGATCTGGTGCTGTTCGACCGCAACAATCACAAGTCGAACCATCATGGCGCGCTGATTCAGGCGGGCGCGACCCCGGTTTATCTTGAAGCGACGCGCAATCCTTTCGGCTTTATTGGCGGCATTGACGCGCACTGTTTTGATGAGGCTTATCTGCGCGAGCAGATCGCGGCCGTGGCTCCGCAGCGCGCGGCTGAAGAGCGGCCTTTCCGTCTGGCGATCATCCAGCTGGGCACCTACGACGGCACGGTCTACAACGCGCGCCAGGTAGTGGATCGCATCGGCCATCTGTGTGATTACATCCTGTTTGATTCCGCGTGGCTCGGTTATGAGCAGTTCATTCCACTGATGGAAGGCTGTTCGCCGCTGACCCTGCAACTGAACGAGAACGATCCCGGCATTTTTGTCACGCAGTCAGTGCATAAGCAGCTGGCAGGTTTTTCGCAGACTTCGCAGATCCATAAAAAAGATAATCATATTCGCGGACAGCGCCGCTTCTGCCCGCATAAGCGACTGAATAACGCTTTTATGCTGCACGCATCCACCAGTCCGTTTTATCCGCTGTTTGCCGCGCTGGATATCAACGCCAGAATGCATCAGGGCGAAGCGGGGCGTCGCATGTGGGATGAGTGCGTCACGCTGGGTATTGAGGCGCGTAAAGCGATCCTGGATCGCTGTGAGATGATCCTGCCGTTTGTGCCGGAGACGGTAGATGGTCAGCGCTGGCAGGATGCGCCCACTGAGACGATCGCCCGCGATCTGCGCTACTTCAGCTTTGAACCGCAGGCGAAGTGGCACGGTTTCGCGGGCTATGCGCGCGATCAGTATCGGGTGGATCCCTGCAAGCTGCTGCTGACCACGCCGGGGATTGATGCGGCCAGCGGTGAGTATAGTAATTTCGGGATTCCGGCGACCATTCTGGCGAACTATCTGCGCGAAAACGGCATTGTGCCGGAGAAGTGCGATCTCAACTCAATCCTGTTCCTGCTGACCCCGGCAGAGAGTCCGGAGAAGATGGCGAATCTGGTGGCGATGCTGGCGCAGTTCGAACAGCACGTCAAAGAGGATGCGCCGCTGGCCGAAGTGCTGCCGACCATTTATCGCAAAAATGCCGAACGCTATGCCGGGTATACCCTGCGTCGCCTCTGTCAGGAGATGCACGACCTTTACGTCAGTCACAACGTCAAGGATCTGCAGCGCCTGATGTTCCGCGCCGCGGAGTTCCCGCCGGTCAGGGTGAATCCGCAGGATGCGCATCAGGCTTATATTCGCGGCGAAGTGGAGCTGGTGCCGATAGCCGAAGCGCAAGGCCGGGTTGCCGCAGAAGGTGCACTGCCTTATCCACCGGGTGTGCTGTGCGTAGTCCCTGGGGAAGTCTGGGGCGGCGCGGTGCAGCGTTACTTCCTGGCGCTGGAAGAGGGGCTTAATCTGCTGCCTGGCTTCTCACCAGAGCTGCAGGGCGTTTACACCGAAGAGGATGACCAGGGACGGAAGTATCTGGTGGCCAATATGATAGTGGGGCGCTGATCTGAGCGTGGGCAGAGGCGGGTAGCGGCCCGCCTGCCTTTTTGTTCGCTGCGCGAACGGGGCTGAGAAGGTTTCGCCTGGCGGCGGTGTACGCTTTGCAGCGAGCTGGCACTTAATGGGTTTTCGCCTGGCAGCGGGCTACGCTTAGCAGCGGGTATGCACTGAGCAGGTTTTGTCCGGCAGGCCCTGGGTTCGCTGCGCGAACGGGCTATGAGAGGTTTTCGTTCGCTTAGCAGCGGGCTAACACTGAGCGGGTTCCGCCCGCCAGGCGATGGGGAGTTTCAGATCGCCCGAGCAGGCGGACGTATTAAGGGGCGGACGCCCGCCCCTTAACAATCCCGGCGTCCGGCTGCCTGCGCGCCCCGCTGTGCGGGGTGCCTTCGTCACGCCCTGCGGCCGACGGACCGTCCGGACTCGCCATCCCTGGCTCGTACCGTCCTTTCGCCGACGTCCTGTCGGCTCATCCTGGCCTCCGGTTGTTCCTCAGCGCTGCGGACGCCTCTGGCAAACCCCTGCCGGTGATTTCTTTATGTTTTCTTTGGTGCACAGTTGTCTGGTGGTCTGAAAGCCAGTCTCAATTCCTGAAGTTCACCGCAACAATCTTAGTTACCTGAAAACGAGATAACAGCGGGTAGGTTTGAATGCCATTCTGTGTGCTGAGCCGAAAGTCAGAGGCAATCCCAAAAAAACACAGCGATAAATTACCCGACATAACAAGAAGATATAACAGCGGGTGGGTTGAATAACATTCGGTCTGCTGAGCCAAAAGTCAGAGGCAATCCCAAAAAAATTACAGCGAAAAAGCACTCAACATAAAAGCAGAGATAACAGCGGGCTAGTTGAATGCCATTCTGTTTGCTGAGCCGAAAGTCAGAGGCAATCCCAAACTCACAGCGACAGCGAACCTAACATAAAAAGAGAAGATAACAGCGAGGGGGTGGGGAGGCCGTCAGAACCGCTGAGCGGATGAGGGATTTCAGGACGAGCGACAGGGATGTCGCGAAGAGGCGGGTTCGCGCCATGGATGGCGCGTCCCGCCGTTCCGTGAGAAATCCTGAAGAGGCGAAGGAACCGCGAAGCGGCGGTGAAGCAGGCCGGAGCCCGGGGTCAAGGGGGCGCGGCGACTGGCGCCCCCTTGTCGGTCGCCTGCAGAGGCGAATCTGAAACTGCCCGGCTAATCAGGCGAACGAAACCTTCTCATAGCCCGTTCGCGCAGCGAACACTCCCAGCTTCAGGCGCTTCACTCCTGATCGCCTGGCGGGCGGAACCCGCTCAGTGCATACCCGCTGCTAAGCGAACGAAACCTTCTCATAGCCTGTTCGCGCAGCGAACAATCCCAGCTTCAGGCGCTGCACCCAAGCCCGTTCGCGCAGCGAACACTCCCCGCTTTAGCGCTGAGCCAATCAGAATCCCCGATAACTCTTCTGCGCGGTACTCACCTTATAAAGATAACGACGCGATTCCGCCGACGGATGCTGGTTCGCCAGGGTCGAATAAACTTTGCTCGGTGACATGCCGTTAATCATCGAAAACGCCCGATCTTTATCGCTGGAGAAGACGCGCAGCACGCTGCCTGCGCCGCCGTTATAGGCGGTGATCACCGCATAACGACGTGACACCGGATCCTGAATGCCGCCCAGATAGCTACGCTGCAACAGCGACAGATAAGCGGTACCCGCATCAATATTGTTCTCTGGATCCAGCAGGTAGCTGCGGCTCGGCTTGCCCCATTTACCCTTCATGCGGAACACGTCAACACCGGCAGTATGCTGCACCACCTGCATCAGACCCAGCGCATCAGAATGGCTCACGGCGTAGGGGTTAAAGCTCGACTCGGTCTGCATAATCGCCAGAATCAACGAGGCATCGACACCATACTGATCGGCGGCTTTACGCACCATCGGCAGGTATTTGTGCGCACGCTTATCCAGGTGGTTCGGCACCATCGGAATCGAAATGGTGTAAATCACATGCAGACCCGAGGTGCGGCGCTGCAATTTATTCTGAATCAGATAGTCAGCAAAGGCTTCCGCGCGACCCTGCCAGCGAATCGGCTGACCGGTATTATCCAGCACCTGCCCATACAGCAGCGGCTCTTTACTGATTTCAATATCGTTGGCGTCAGAGTAGAGATCGACATTACCCGGATCTTCGCCAATCAACAGGGTGGTCACGATTGCCTGACGCAGGCTGGCCATAGGATCGGTGCCAGAAATCGTCTCGATGGTCAGCTTACCGCTTTCAAAGTTAATGTGGCTGCGGGTGTAATAGTTGTCGCTATATTTGACGTAATCTTTGGGTCCGGCGATCAGGACCTCATTGATACCCCAGATATTCTCAATATTATGAGCAAACTGCCCCATCAGAATATCAAAGGCGTTGGTATCTTTTACCCACTCCTCGTGGGACTGCTGTTTCTTTGACCCGGAACAGGAAACCAAAAGTGGTGCTATCACCAGCAGGGCGATTAATTTTTTATTCATTGGGAATGCAAGCCTGACTTGGATAACCGGCCTCAGCGATGAGGCCCGGAATGTTTACGCTTCTGGCGGTGTATAGCCTTCGATATGAACGTCTTTACCTTCGAACAGGAAATTGATCATCTCCTTCTCCAGCACTTTACGATCTTCGGGATTCATCATGTTGAGCTTCTTCTCGTTGATCAACATGGTCTGTTTCGCCATCCACTTCTGCCAGGCTTCTTTAGAAATGTCGTTGTAAATGCGCTTACCCAGATCGCCCGGGTAGAGCTGAAAATCCTGTCCTTCCGCGTCGCGCTGTAAAAAAGTACAAAAAATAGTGCGGCTCATTATTCTTCCTCATTAATCTCACAACTGTTCAAAGCCAGTTGTCGGGGATGGCGCAGCTCGTGTAACAGGCGCTCAACGGGTGCGGCTAATCCCACAGATGGTGGCAGCGCTAAGTTATACCAGAGACCGCCTGCTTCATCCATCGCCGCCCCGACAGAAGGCCACGTCAGCCACATTGGCACGATATCGAGATGGAAATGGCTGAAGGTGTGACGGAACGCAGTAAGCTGCTGCGGTTTTGCATGGATGCCGCGGGCCGCCAGCCAGTCGGTCATCGCCGCTTCCGTTGTGAACTGCGGGAAGCAGAACAGGCCGCCCCACAAGCCCACAGGCGGGCGCTGCTCCAGCCAGACATCATCACCATCCTGCATCATCAGGAACCAGCCGCTGCGCTCTGGCAGCACCTGCTTAGGCTTCTTACCGGGATAGCTCGCCCAGCTGCTGCTGGCATACGCCTCACAACCGCTGTTCAGCGGGCAGATTTCGCACTTCGGCTTTGATCGGGTACAGACGATAGCACCCAGATCCATCATCGCCTGATTAAACTGGCTGACGCCCTCGGCGGGTGTGACCTCTTCGCTGATCTGCCAGAGCCGCTTTTCGACCTCTTTCTTACCCGGCCAGCCGCTGACAGCATAGCAACGGGCCAGCACGCGCTTGACGTTGCCATCCAGAATCGGGAAATGCTGCCCCAGTGACAGCGACAGGATCGCGCCCGCCGTGGAGCGGCCTACGCCGGGCAGGGCAGAGACATCATCGAAATTACGCGGGAACTCGCCCTGATGAACCTCGACAATCTGCTTTGCGGCTTTATGCAGATTACGCGCACGGGCGTAGTAGCCGAGGCCGGTCCAGAGATGTAACACCTCATCCAGCGGAGCCGCAGCCAGATCGGTAACCGTGGGGAAGCGCGCCATAAAGCGTTCAAAATAGGGAATAACCGTGGCAACCTGGGTTTGCTGCAGCATCACTTCGGAGAGCCACACCTTATAAGGCGTTTTCTCCAGCTGCCACGGCAGGGTTTTGCGACCAAAGCGCTGATACCAGTCCAGCACCTGTTGCGCGAACTGCGGCGCTTGCATCATAAGAAGGAAATTTTCCGTGTTTACTCTACACTCAGGCAGGAATTCCAGCACATGCGCACCTGGGTGTAAACCGGAAGATTGCAAAGGCTTGCTTCTGCTTATGAACTTTGCATAATGCCCGTTTCCCGGAACAGGCTAACCAGCAGGCTTTTACATGATTAATGACGTCATCACCCCAGAATTTGATGAGAACGGGCGGCCATTACGCCGGATCCGCAGCTTTGTGCGCCGCCAGGGCCGCTTAACCAAAGGCCAGCAGCAGGCGCTGGACACCCTGTGGCCGGTCATGGGGGTGGAATATCAGCCGGAGCCTGTCGATCTGCCTGCGCTGTTTGGCCGCGAAGCCCCGGTGACGCTGGAAATTGGCTTTGGCATGGGCGCTTCGCTGGTAACGATGGCGCAGAACACGCCGCATCAGAACTTCCTGGGTATTGAAGTGCATGCGCCGGGCGTGGGTGCCTGTCTGGCCGCCGCCAAAGAAGCCGATGTGCAGAACCTTCGGGTGATGTGCCATGACGCGGTGGAAGTGCTGGAGAAGATGATTCCGGATAACTCGCTGCGCATGGTTCAGCTCTTCTTCCCCGATCCGTGGCATAAAGCGCGTCACAATAAACGCCGTATCGTCCAGGTGCCTTTTGCCGAGCTGGTGATGCGTAAACTGAAGCTGGGCGGCGTTTTCCACATGGCGACCGACTGGGAAGCCTACGCGGAGCATATGCTGGAAGTGATGAACAGCATCGATGGTTACCGCAACCAGTCAGAACAACAGAATTATGTGCCGCGTCCTGAGACGCGTCCACTGACCAAGTTTGAGCAGCGCGGGCAGCGTTTAGGCCACGGCGTATGGGATTTAATGTTTGAGAGGGTGAAATAATGGCCACACAACGCAGCCGCCGTTTACGTAAAAAACTGCACATCGATGAGTTTCAGGAACTGGGCTTCTCGGTTGCCTGGCGCTTCCCGGAAGGCACCAGCGAAAGCGAAATTGATGAGACGCTGAACCAGTTCATCAATGAAGCGATCGACCCTAACGGCCTGGCCTTCGATGGCAGCGGTTACCTGGTGTGGGAAGGTCTGGTTTGCCTGCAGAAAACCGGCAAATGCACTGATGAGCATCGTGCTTTGGTCCGCAAATGGCTGGAAGATCGCAAGCTGCAGGACGTTCAGATGACTGAACTCTTTGACGTCTGGTGGGACTAAGTCGTCACACAGTGTCGGGCTGAGGCCCGATCAGAGGGTTTCAGACCCGATCTTAGGGAGTAGATATGATGCGTAAAGCGCTTCTTGCTGTGCTGCTGGTGGCAGCAACCCAGGCTCAGGCAGCCTATGAATGCAGCGTTAAGCCGCAGGACGATGTGGTGATTAAGCCGCAGAGCGTGCAGGTGGTCGGTGCCAACGGCAATATGGAAATCTCGCCGCAGGGCGACGTGCAGTTCAATGGACAGAAGGTCACGCTCGATACGGCCGGACGCCAGAAAGCGATCGACTATCAGAACGCGCTGCGTCGCGATCTGCCGTGGATCGACAGCGGGGCGACATCACGTCTGGAGAAAGGGCGTGCGGCACTGGATCAGGTCATCGTTGAAAAACTGGGCACCGACAGCAACGTGCGTAATCGCCTGACCACGCTGAATGGTCAGCTGAAACAGCAGATGAACCGCATCATTGAACACCGTGAAGATGGGCTGACGTTCCACCATCAGGCGATTGATCAGGTTCGCGCCGAAGGTGAAAGGCTGGTGCAGTCGACACTGGGCGGCGTGATGCAGGATAGCCTGAACGAGATGGGCAGTAAGCAGGGCAGCGGCGGCAGTAATCCGCTGCAGGCGATTATGGGTAATCTGGGCGGTTTGCAGCAGTCGATTCAGGCTGAGTGGAGCAAGCAGGAGCAGGATTTCCAGAACTTCGGTCACGAGGTGTGTAATCGCGTTATTTCGTTGGAAGATCAGCGTAAACAGCTTACCGGCGCACTGAAAAAATAGGTCAACGCCTCAGCCTGTCGGGCTGAGGCGCTTTTGTTACTCTTCCGCTAAGAACAGCTCCAGCAGCGAATTC
The DNA here is from genome assembly GCF_054056055.1 of Pantoea sp. PvP021. Taxonomy (NCBI): domain Bacteria; kingdom Pseudomonadati; phylum Pseudomonadota; class Gammaproteobacteria; order Enterobacterales; family Erwiniaceae; genus Pantoea; species Pantoea sp. PvP021. The sequence goes on from NZ_JBSRXX010000003.1 coordinate 276,013, forward strand.
AGGAACAGCTTCCCTTTCTCCGTAATCTGCCACTGCTCCGCGGTTTCAGTCACGTAACCCGCGGCAATCGCGGCATCCATCTGCGGACGGATCACCTGCTCTGACAAACCGGTATAGCGGCTGAACTCGTCGCGCGGCGCGGCTTCCAGCAGGCGAAAGCGGTTCATGAAATATTCAAACGGCTTGTCGCTATCGGCAACGTCATACTGCTTTTCGCGGTAGTTCCCCTGCATAAATCCACGCGGATGACGGGTTTTCACCGTGCGGACTATGCGGCCATCCGGTTGCGTCAGCTTGCCGTGTGCGCCACACCCAATCCCCAGATAGTCGCCAAAGCGCCAGTAATTGAGGTTGTGCTCACAGCGATAACCCGGCTTCGCGTAGGCAGAGGTCTCATACTGCTGATAACCGGCAGCCTGCAGCAGCTGATCGCCCTGTTCGAAAATATCCCATAGCGCATCATCATCCGGCAGCACCGGCGGGCGTGAGCCAAAAAGGGTGTTGGGTTCAATCGTGAGCTGATACCAGGAGAGATGCGGTGGATTAAGCGCAATCGCCTGACGTAAATCATCGAGCGCCTCTTCCAGCGACTGATCGGGCAGGCCATGCATCAGGTCAAGGTTAAAACTGCGCAGCGAGAGCGACTCGGCCAGTTCAGCGGCGCGGACCGCCTCTTCCGGGCCGTGAATGCGGCCAAGGCGCTGCAGCTTTTGCGGACTGAAACTCTGTACGCCAATCGAAATACGGTTGATACCGGCGCGCTGATAGGCGCTGAACCGGTCCGCTTCCACGGTGCCCGGATTGGCTTCCATGGTCACTTCCGCATCGGGCGAGAGCGTCAGACGCTCCCGCACACCATCCATCAGCATCTGCATCGCGCTGCTGCTCAGCAGGCTGGGCGTGCCGCCACCGATGAAGATCGTGCGCACTTCCCGGCCATTGATCAGCGGTAAATCGCTCTCCAGATCGCGCAGCAGGTGCTGCACGTATTCAACGTGCGGCACCTCATCTTTCAGCGCGTGGGAATTAAAATCACAGTAGGGACATTTCTGTACGCACCACGGAATGTGGATATAGAGACTTAACGGCGGCAGATTAGGCATTACGCATCGCTTCCAGCAACAGCGTCAATGCTTTACCCCGGTGAGAAACTGCACCTTTTTCCGCTTTACTTAGTTCGGCCGCGGTTTTACCCAGTGCCGGGACAAAGAAAATCGGGTCGTAACCAAAACCACCGGCACCAGCGGCGGCGCGGGTGATCTCACCCTGCCAGCTGCCATGGAACACCAGCGGGGTCGGATCTTCCGCATGACGCAGATAGACCAGCACGCAGTGAAATTGTGCCTGGCGCTGACCGTCCGGTACGTTTTCCAGCGCCTGCAGCAGCTTCTCCAGGTTCTGTTGATCGCTGGCCTCTTCACCGGCGTAGCGCGCCGAGTAGATGCCGGGCGCGCCGCCCAGCGCATCTACGGCCAGGCCGGAATCATCGGCAATAGCCGGTAATCCGGTGATCTGTGCCGTGTGACGCGCCTTGAGAATCGCGTTCTCAATAAAGGTCAGGCCGGTCTCTTCCGCCGATTCAACCCCAAGGTCGGTCTGTGCGACGATATCCAGACCAAAGGCGGAGAGTAACTCCGCCAGCTCACGCACTTTGCCGGGATTGCCGGTTGCGAGGACAACTTTTTGCATAACAGTTCCAGTTTGATTCATTTACAGCAGATACCAGAGACCCGGGAACAGGTCCATGCCGAGAAAGTTCAGGGCATACAGCACCAGGATGACGATCATCGCTGAGAAGTCGATGCCGCCCATCGCAGGCAGAATACGGCGAACAGGTGCCATCATCGGCTCGGTTAACTGCACCAGCAGATAGTCGACAGGACCCCGGCCCTGGCTGATCCAGCTCATCAGGGAGCGAATAATAATCACCCAGAAGACCAGATAGCCGGCGGATTTAACCAGCGACAGCAGGCCGACCAGCAGATTGGTTGGGTCGACTGAGAAGACGCCCACCTGAATCAGCAATAAAATCGGGTATTTCAGCGTAGTCAGCACAAATGCCAGCAGCAGCGAGGCGGTATCTATCGGGCCCAGTGCCGGCAGTATACGGCGCAGCGGCTTAACAATCGGCTGTGTCACTTTTACGACAAACTGCGCCACTGGATTGTAAAAATCGCAGCGGGACCACTGCATCCAGATGCGTAACAGCAGCACCATGACGTAGAGATCGATCAGCGTTTTTACTAAAAACGTCAGTGTTAACATGAAGTTCCTCTGTTATTGTTGTGAGTTGTGCGCATAATCTCGTGCGCCAAAAATGGCGGTGCCGATACGCACCATCGTACTGCCTGCGGCGATTGCCGCCTCCATGTCATCGCTCATTCCCAGCGAAAGCGTGTCTGCATGCGGATAGTGCTGTTGCAGCTGCCGGAAGGCTTCCGCCATCTGCTGACACACCGCCAGCTGCCGCGCGTAATCACTCTCTGCTGCCGGAATCGCCATTAATCCGCGCAGCCGCAGTTGCGGCAGGGCAGCGATCTGCTCCGCCAGCCCGGAAACGGCCTCCAGCATGATGCCAGATTTGCTGTTCTCGTCACTGATATTTACCTGAATTAACACATTCAGTGGTGGCAGCGAAGCAGGCCGCTGATCGTTGAGCCGCTGCGCGATGCGCTGACGGTCAATGGTGTGACACCAGGCGAAATGTTCCGCCACCAGACGGCTTTTATTGGACTGCAGCGGGCCGATGAAGTGCCACTCCAGCTCAGGATGTGCGGCCAGTGCCTGGACCTTTTCAACCCCTTCCTGAACGTAATTTTCACCAAAGGCAATCTGGCCAGCGGCAAAGGCTTCTTCGACCGCGCTCGCAGGTTTGGTTTTACTGACTGCAAGCAGGGTAATTTCTTCTGGTGCGCGGCCGCAACTCGCGGCAGCAGCAGCGATTCGCTGCCGCACTTGCTGTAGGTTCTGCTGGATTGAGGTCATAGTCAGGAGAAATTATGAATCTGGATGAAATGGTGGGGCTTAGTGTAAAGCATAATGCCGCCGATCTGCACCTTTGCAGCGGACATTTGCCCTACTGGCGGCGGCAGGGAAGGCTGGAGGCGATGCCGCAGCAGTGCCCGCTTTCTGGCGCATGGATGGCGCAGTTTATGGCCCGCTGGCTCAGTGACCCGCAGCGTCAGGAGCTGGAGCGCGCAGGGCAGCTCGATTTCGCCCTGAGCCTGGCCGATGGTCAGCGTCTGCGCGCCAATCTCTTTATGCAGCGCAACGGCCTGTCACTGGCACTGCGCATCATCGCCACGGCATGTCCGACGCTTGCGAGCCTGCAACTGCCCGCCATTGTCCCGACGCTGCTGGAGCAGCAGGATGGGCTGATTCTGGTGACGGGTGCGACCGGCAGCGGTAAATCAACCACGCTGGCGGCGCTGGTCGATGCGCTGAACCGCCAGCAGGCGCGGCATATCATCACGCTGGAAGATCCGATTGAATTTATCCATCACAGCCAGCAGTCGCTGATACAGCAGCGTGAAATCGGCCCGCACTGTGGTTCGTTCTCGCTGGGGGTAAAGGCAGCACTGCGTGAAGATCCCGACGTTATACTGCTGGGCGAACTGCGCGACAGCGACACTATTCGTCAGGCACTGACTGCTGCGGAGACCGGCCATCTGGTGCTGGCGACGCTGCACACCCGTGGCGCAGCGCAGGCGGTGGATCGGCTGGTTGATGTCTTTCCGGCAGAGGAGAAACAGCTGGTGCGTACTCAGCTGGCGGGCAGCCTGAAAGCGGTAATTGCACAGCGGCTGGTGCCGTCAGTTGCCGGTTCGCGCATCGGACTGTTTGAGGTACTGATTGCCACACCGGGCATCACCAATCTGATCAGAGAAGGCAAGATGCACCAGATCCCTGCGCTGTTACAAACCGGCGCACAGGCCGGTATGCAGACGTTTGAGCAGAGCAGGCTGGCGCGTCAGGCTGCCGGACTGATTGAGTGAGGATGTCAGTAATGGTTTTCGAACCAGTCCTGCAAAATGATGGCAGCAGACTGTGAGTCGACCGATCCTTTATTGAGCGCGCGATAGCCGCCGCGTTCAAACAGGCCAGCACGCGCTTCTACCGTGCTGAGTCGTTCATCCTGCAGCTCCACGCGGATGCCAAAGCGCCCGTGCAGGCGGTTGGCAAATTTACGTGCGCGATCGGTCAGCGGCTGCTCGGTGCCATCCATATTCAGCGGTAATCCCACCACCACGAAATCGGGCTGCCACTCTTTCAGCAGTTTTTCAATTACCAGCCAGTCCGGGATGCCATCCTGCGCTTTCAGGGCGGTCAGCGGACGGGCGCTGCCAGTGAGTTGCTGACCTACGGCGACACCAATACTTTTGGTGCCGAAGTCGAATCCTAACAGAGTTTGAGTTGACATCAGGCGTGTCCGGCGTCGCTGGCCATGTTGTGAATATCGACGCCAATACTGCGCGCCGCTTCGCGCCAGCGCTCTGAAATCGGCGTCTGGAACAGGATGTTGCTGTTAGCGGGCGTGGTCAGCCAGGCATTTTCCATCAGCTCATTCTCCAGCTGATCTTTTTCCCAGGCGCAGTAACCCAGCGCGACCAGCACGTTAGTGGGCTGAGACGCCGTACCGATCGACTCCAGCACGTCACGGGACGTGGTGATGATCGTGTTATCTGAAACACGAATACTGGAGGTAAAGGTGCGTTGCGCGGAGTGCAGGATAAAGCCACGATCTTCCGCCAGCGGGCCGCCGGTAAACACCGGTTTATCCAGCTTGATCGCCGGATCGCGATCGTCAGCAGAGATTTTGAGCTTCTTCAGAATGCCTTCAACCGTCAGGTTTTCCATGGGTTTATTGATGATCAGTCCCATTGCACCCTCTTCGTTATGTTCGCAGAGATAGACCACGGAACGTTTGAAGAAAGGATCCTGCAATGAAGGCATGGCAATCAAAAAGTGATGTTGTAAATTCATTCTCACACGATGTACCAAAAAAATAACCGGCACGCGACGGCCGCACCGGTATTGGGTTGATCACGGAGCTTCGCCCCGGCGTCATGCTCAGCCCAGGCGCTTCTCAATGGCATCCATCAACATGCCGGTGATGGAGATCGGGAACGCAGCCTCAATTTCACGAATGCAGGTTGGGCTGGTCACGTTAACTTCAGTCAGTTTATCACCGATGATGTCCAGACCGACAAAAATCAGCCCTTTTGCTTTCAGCGTCGGACCAACACGGCGCGCGATTTCCCAGTCGCTTTCGCTCAGCGGACGCGCTTCACCGCGACCACCGGCGGCGAGGTTACCACGCGTTTCACCGCCCTGAGGGATACGCGCCAGGCAGTAAGGCACCGGCTCGCCATCGACGACCAGCACGCGTTTGTCACCCTCGGTGATCGCCGCAATATAATTCTGCGCCATGCAGAAACGGCTCTCATGCTCGGTCAGGGTTTCGGTAATCACGCCAAAGTTAGGATCATCTTTCTTCACGCGGAAAATCGACGCACCACCCATGCCATCCAGCGGCTTCATGATGATGTCGCCATGCTCCTGCCAGAAAGCGCGCAGTTGCGCTTTGCTGCGGGTCACCAGGGTGTCAGGCGTAAACTCGGCAAACCAGGCGGTGTAGAGCTTTTCGTTACAGTCACGCAGGCTCTGCGGTTTGTTCACGATCAGCGTACCCAGCTCTTCAGCGCGCTCCAGAATATAGGTCGCATAGATGAACTCGGTATCGAATGGCGGATCTTTGCGCATCAGCACCACATTCAGGTCAGCCAGCGGGATCACCTGCTCGCTGCCAAACTGATACCAGTTCTCAGGGTTCTGCTCGACGGTCAGCAGGCGGGTGCGGGCCGAGGCCACGCCACCGCGCAGGGAGAGATCGTGCATCTCCATGTAGTGAATTTCATAACCACGGCGCTGTGCTTCCAGCAGCATAGCGAAGCTGGAGTCTTTTTTAATATTGATGGACGAAATAGGGTCCATCACGATGCCAAGTTTAATCATTATTATCTCCTCGGTGAGGCGGCATTTACCGCCTCGTCTGGTTCGGTCTGCAGTGGGCCGATCGGTCAGGACATCATGCCTGCTCTCTTTCCGCTGAAAGTATCGCTTAACCCAGGTCGCCAAACCTCACCTGAAGTGCCGTAATGGCCGTCAGCGCGGTAGTTTCGGTACGCAATACCCGTGGGCCAAGCAGAATGTCAGTAAAATCGTGCTGCGCCGTCATCGCAATCTCGTCCGCAGACAAACCGCCTTCAGGGCCAATCAGCAACCTTACCCGCTCAACAGGCTGTGGCAGCGTGTTGATGCTGTGGCTGGCGCGCGGATGCAGGTTAAGCTTCAGTCCGCTATCTGCTTCTGCGCACCAGGCTTCCAGCGTCATCGCTTCACGAATCTCCGGCACGCGATTACGGCCGCACTGCTCGCAGGCGGCAATAGCAATTTTCTGCCACTGCTGGATCTTCTTCGCCAGACGCTCAGCATCAAGCTTTACGCCACAGCGCTCGGAAAACAAGGGTGTAATGACATTCACGCCCAGTTCGATCGATTTCTGGATAGTGAATTCCATTTTTTCACCGCGCGACATCACCTGACCTAAATGCAGATGTAACGGTGACTCGCGATCGTCCGGCTGGCTCTCTGTGACCGATACTTTTACACGCTTTTTATCTACATGCGTGATCTCTGCTGCAAAAGTCAGATTAGTGCCATCAAAGAGTTCCAGACGCTGACCTGCCGTCATCCGGAGCACCCGGCCCACATGATTGGATGCATCTTCATCCAGGGTAATTTCACTGCCGATGCTTAATGGACCGGCGTGATAGATGCGAGGTATGCGCATAAGGTTCCTGAGACCGGACGCCGCGCTGCAGCGGCGTCATTGGAAAAAGAGCTAGTGTAGGGCAGGGATTTTAGCGCTGGCAAGCCTGCTGCACATAAGGATTGTGATTGCCCTGAACCTTTGCAATGCGCTGGTCGCGTTCGCACTCCCATTTTGTCACGGGATAGAGCTTGTTCCAGGCGGTAAACAGCTGCGTCTGCTGGCGCGAAATACGCAGATGATACTGGTCGCGCATATAGAAATAGGTGCGGGCAATGGCACCACGCGCCCGCGCAGGTGGCTCCGCCTGTTTGAGTTTAAAGTCGATCTTCATCTCACACTGGCCGTACTGCTGCTCGCTGCCGTTCCATTGACTGTAGGCGAAGTTGCCACGGTCGCCATTCACTTCACCCACCGCAGGCTGCAGGTTGTGCAGGTCGGTTTCGATGCGGCGGTAGTCGGGATCTTTGCTGCAGTTTTTACGACCGCCATCCTGCCAGCACTGACGCTGATGGCCAAACTCCCAGGCGGGCATCACATGTTCCCACTCAATGCGTGCGGCGCGATTGGCGTTTTTGCGCACCTGATAGCCACAGCTGTTGAGATCGGGAATCCCCTTTTTTCCCTGCCACTGAATCTTACAGCCACAGTAAAAAGAACCCGGTGCATCGGCGTTGATCGCCGCCGCAAAGGTTTTGGCCTGCTGAAAGTTATTTTGATGATAGTTATTCAGGTTAAGGGCGTCAGCGGCGGGCGCAAACAGCAGCGCAACCGCCAGACTTAGTATGCGAGACATATTCCAGATTTCTACTCAGTACGAAAAAGGGCGGCAGGGTAACAGAATGTGGAATAGGGCGGAATGGGGATTCTTCTCAGGACGCGACAAATTCACCCGCGATCAGCAGGCTGCCACAGTGCACGCAGCGATATTCACTCTCTTTGCGCAGTATACGATTGTGGCGGCGCACGGTCAGCTGATGCTGCTGACACTGACAGCGGTAGGCAAAGGTGTTGCTGCGTACGGATGCGATCTCAAACTGGTGAGTACGCCGTGCCGGAACGCCCAGCACCTGCTCCATCATCCACTTCCACTCTTTGCCGTGCGGCGCAACGCGACCAAATTGCTTCCAGACCAGCAGATGCGCCAGCTCATGCGGCACCACTTCATCGATAAATGCCTGCTGGTTTTCCAGCAGCAGCACAGGATTGATGCGAATTTCCCAGGACGCCAGCCAGGCGGTGCCCGCCGCCGTACCACGCTGCTGGTAGAGCAGCTTCGGTTCCGGATAACGGGTTTTCAGCGCCTGATTCGCACGTTCAAGCGACTGGCGCAGCGAGCGCATTACGGCCTGCTGCAGGGCAATGGGGAGACGAGGCGTTTTCATGGCGCTCAGAATAATCGCCGCCGCGCAGGAACTCAACGTCGCCAGCGACAAGTGTGGTTCTGGCTGGGGGAAAATTTCTGGTTTAAATATTGTTATGGGCTTTTTTAGAATATTCTATTAATGAGATTCACCGCAGAGTGGATGGATGAAAAGCGAACGGCACAGGGCATGGATAAACCAATGAAAAATAATGATAACGTCAGGAAACAACGGATTGTGCTGGTGACGGATCTGATGGCCGGTCGTGGTGGGATGGAAAATGTGACTGGTCAGTTGATTAAGGCCCTGAATGCGGAACCCGGTACCGAAGCAGGGCTGTTTATTATCAACAGCGGAGAGGAGAGCCACTCCCGCGCCTGGACCGCCAATGCTGTTCTGGCTGAGAGCGTCTGCACGCTGCGGAATAAGAAAATAAAAAATCTTATTCATACGCTGAGAATGGCCGCCTTCTTTCGTCGTTATCAGCCCGATCATGTCCTGACCCTCAACACCATTCCCTGCCTGATGACGCGCCGGGCAATCACGCTTTCAGGACGTAAAATCGTATTGTCGAGCTGGATGCACCTGCCTCCGCGTGAACGTTATCGTCCCCATTATCTGCTGCGGGCCGATCACCATTTTGCGATCAGTAATCAGATTAAAGAGCAGCTGGTGGAACTGGGTGCACGCGCCACTGACGTTGACGTGATCTATAACCCGATCAAACGCAATGACACGGTAATCGGCAGACCCCAGGCGCTGAAGTTTCTCTATATTGGTCGCGTCCATTATCAGCGGCAGAAACAGCTTAAAGATCTGTTTGATGCCCTGCAGCAGCTGGATGCGCCCTGGACGCTGGAGATAGTGGGTGACGGGGAAGATCTGACGCAATGTCAGCACTACGTGACGCAACTCGGCATTCAGGATCGCATCACCTGGCATGGCTGGCAGGAGAATGCCTGGGAGTATGTCATCCGCCATATCAGACAGGTAACCTGCCTGGTCATGACCTCTAACTTCGAAGGCTTCCCGCTGATCCTGCTGGAGGCGATGTCGCGCGGCGTCTACTGTATTTCATCCGACTGCATCAGCGGCCCGGCGGAAATTATTCAGAACGGTATTAATGGTCAGCTCTATCCCACCCATGACAGCATGGCGCTGGCCGCGATTCTCAACGCCATGAGCGGGGATTTCTACTTCCCCGATCATCAGGCTATTAAAGCGAGCATCACCGGTTTTTATGAGGAAAATTATATGAAGCACCTGATGAGTGTGTTTAACCGCCTTACTGAGGTTAAGCATGACGAATAAAATCAGTCGCAATGGATTAACGTTAATGGTTAATTTTTCAGTTATTGCGCTCTGCCTGGCGCTGTCACTGAATATGTTTGTTACCGGCCTGCCGCAAAAAATATTCTATCAGGTCTCTTATCTCTCTATCGCGTCCGTGCTGTATGGCCTGGTGCGCAGGCGGATGGACTTTAAAGAGAACGGTTTTTATATCGCCCTGTTTGCTGTGCTGATTATCTTTGCCCTGATTCGGCTGTTCTGGGCGATACACGTGAAGGGGATCGAAACCGCGCCCTCAGGCGATGCCATCACTAATATGGGCAACTATCTGCTGGGCGCGAAGCGGCTGTTGATGGGTGCCTTTGTGCTGCTCAGTCTGGCTGTTTATGGGGATCGTGTCTCCCTGACTACGCTACGCGTCGGAAAAGGGCTCATCCTTCTTGGCCTGCTGATTACGCTGGGCTTTGGTATCCACGAGCATCTCTACACTGAGAATATCCGCATCAAGCTCACCACCGAAGCCGCCTCCATGTCCTCCTACATGATTCTGTTTATCTACTGTGCCTGGCTGTGGCTAAGCCGCTATGAGACGCACGCTTACTGGAAGGTGGCCGATATCGCTGTGCTGGCAGTGACCTTTGCCTTGCTCTACCTGTGCGGCACCCGTGTGACCCTGATTGCGCTGATTGCCGTGGGGCTGCTGTTCCTGGTGCAGACCTACCGGCTGTCGCTGCTGACCAACTGGCGGATTAGCGCTCTGCTGGTGGGCGTAATGGCGGTGCTGATTCTGATGACCAGCAACCGCTGGGTAGAGGGAGTGCAGGATATTGAGAACTTTGGTTCAAACAGTTCGACCTCGCTGGGCGCACGTGTCGCCATCTGGGGCGGGGCGGTCAACTTTATTGAGCACCATGGCGGTTTTGCGACGCCGGATGCGCGCACCACTGAGGCGCGTCAGTTCATCACTGCGCACTATCCTCTCAATGTTGAAGGCTTCACCAACGTTAAATACAACATGCACAACGAGTTCCTCGAGGTGACGTCATTGCAGGGCTGGCTGGGTACGGCGTCGCTGGCGCTGCTCTATCTGACGGTGCTGGCGGGCTGGCTGAAGAAGTGTGATCTGCGCGGCGTGGCGCTGCCGATGGTGGCGCTATTTACCACCGGACTGACCGATTCGGTGCTGCCCTATAATCAGACCGCGACCATTTTCATTATGGCACTGGCGCTCTGCTGCATACGGCGGCCCCTGCCGGTAACGCGGGTAACCACAGCGTAGTGGGGCGTTGAACAAATAAAAACGGCGGGGTTTCCAGAGAAACCCCGCCGTTTTTTTTACCGCGTTTTTTACCGGGTAAAGTTAGTCGCGTGAACCGATGTCGCGCAGTTTTTTACCTGCCATCAGGTTACGTTCGATGTGTTCCAGCGAGACGTTTTTGGTCTCAGGGATCAGCATCACCGTCAGCAGAATGAAGAACAGGTTAAGCAGTGCGTAGACCCAGAAGGTGTTCGCATTGCCCAGCGTATTCAGCATCGTCAGGAAGGTCGCACCTACGATCATGTTCGCGATCCAGTTGGTGGTGGTGGAGACAGTGATACCGAAATCGCGGCCTTTCAGCGGCTGAATTTCGGAACAGAGTACCCAGATCAACGGACCGGCTGACATCGCAAAACCGATGATGAACATCAGCAGCATACCTACCGCAAAGTACTGTGCGCCCGGCGAGTGAATGCCGAAGTGCAGCATCGTACCCAGAACGCCCATACCGGCTGCCATCACCATAAAGCCCAGAATCAGAGTAGGTTTACGACCCCAGCGATCCACCAGGCCAATGGCAATAAAGGTCGCCAGTACGTTAACCAGACCCACAATCACCGTGCCCCACATCTGCTGGGTGGTGTTGGTGAAGCCCGCGATTTCAAAGATTTTTGGCGCGTAATACATGATGACGTTCATGCCGGTAAACTGCTGCATCACCTGCAGCAGGATGCCGAGATAGACCGCACGACGGAAGTGGCTGCTGCTGGTGAACAGACCCCAGCCAGACTGTTTGATCTTCAGGCTTTCACGGATCTCTTCCAGCTCACGTTTTGCCTGCTCGCTGGTGTCACGCAGACGATCCAGTACGCGTTGTGCATCGCGGAAGTTGCCTCGCGCCGCCAGCCAGCGTGGGCTGTTTGGCAGGAAGAAAACGCCGACCAGCAGCAACAGTGCCGGAATAGTGATGATGCCCAGCATCCAGCGCCAGTTGCCGGTAAAGCTAAACGCCGTATCGGACAGGTAAGCGCCAAGAATACCGATGGTGATCATCAGCTGATAAAGCGAAATCATACTGCCGCGAATTTTTTCCGGAGCGATCTCAGAAAGATAAAGCGGGGCAGTATAAGAGGCGATACCGACTGCCAGGCCCAGCAGAACGCGGGCGCTGATCAGCATTTCCGGGTTTGGCGACATCGCCGACCAGAGTGAACCGATAACGAACAGAATCGCACCGGCCATCAGGCTTTTTTTACGGCCCAGGCGGGATGACATCCAGCCGCTGCCGATAGCACCGACCGCCGCACCAAACATCATGGAACTGACGATCCATTCCTGCTGATGAGGGGTGACGTTAAAGTCCTTTGCGATAAACGGCAGAGCACCGGCGATAACGCCGATATCCAGACCGAACAGCAGACCCGCAAGGGCCGCCAGAAAGCAGACAAATAAGGTCATCGCCTTATTTGAAGTTCTGCTTTTGTGTGTATTGCCAGGCATTTTAGCCTCCAGGTTTATCCATCATTGTTTTTATCAATGTTAAAAAACCTTTTGCGGGAAAAAAGTGAGCCTGATCACATCAGTGTAATCGCTTACACACGCTGAAACCCTGAAATTCAGCATATTTTTCCCGGAAAGATTAATTAACCAGTGAGGTATAGCACTCATTAAGTTTCTGACAATGCTCTATTTACTGGCTATCAGACGACGCTGAAAATAACGCATTTTCAGCAGAATAACTACGTGCGTTAATTCCTAAATATCGGATAAACAAAGCATTTCAATTTGTAATCGTTAACATTTAGTCGTCAGAAAAAGCGAAAAGAAGTGTAGCTGAGAACTGAAAATTTGCTGCAGAGAGAAGAAGATGTCGGGCAGATGCGTTTTTTTTGTCGTCACGCGCTCACCAGAAATTGCGCTGGCCTGTCGTTCAGAAGGGTAGCGGGAGCAAAATTGCTCCGGTTAGCAATGGGGCTGAAAAGGCAATAAAAAACCCTGCCGCAGTGGCAGGGTTTTTATCAGCAGCCGGTAACCTTACAGGCCAGCTGCTTCACGCAGCAGGGCAGCTTTGTCGGTTTTTTCCCATGGGAAATGTTCACGACCAAAGTGACCGTAAGCTGCGGTCTCTTTATAGATTGGGTGCAGCAGATCCAGCATCTGGATCAGACCATATGGACGCAGGTCGAAGAACTCGCGCACCAGCAGCGTCAGCTGTTCGGTAGAGATTTTCTCTGTGCCGAAGGTTTCCACCATGATAGAAGTGGGTTCAGCCACGCCGATAGCGTAGGAGACCTGGATTTCACAACGGTCAGCCAGGCCGGCCGCTACGATGTTTTTCGCCACGTAACGTGCCGCATAGGCTGCAGAGCGGTCAACTTTAGATGGATCTTTACCCGAGAACGCACCGCCACCATGACGCGCCATGCCGCCGTAGGTGTCTACGATGATTTTACGACCGGTCAGACCGCAATCGCCCATCGGGCCGCCGATCACAAAGCGACCGGTTGGGTTGATGTGGTATTTGGTCGAGGCGCTCAGCCACTCTGCGGGCAGAACCGGCTTGATGATCTCTTCCATCACCGCTTCCTGCAGATCTTTCTGGCTGATGGATTCAGCGTGCTGGGTAGAGAGCACAACTGCATCGATGCCCACGATTTTGCCATCGTCATACTGGAAAGTGACCTGGCTCTTGGCATCCGGGCGCAGCCACGGCAGGGTGCCATTTTTACGCACTTCAGCCTGACGCTGTACCAGACGGTGCGCATAGGTCACCGGCGCAGGCATCAGCACGTCTGTTTCGTTAGTGGCATAGCCGAACATCAGGCCCTGGTCGCCCGCGCCCTGTTCCAGCGGATCGGTACGGTCAACGCCCTGATTGATATCCTGAGACTGTTTACCAATCGCGCTTAATACCGCGCAGGAGTTGGCGTCAAAGCCCATATCGGAATGGACATAGCCGATTTCACGTACGGTTTTACGGGTGATCTCTTCGATATCAACCCAGGCGCTGGTGGTGATTTCACCGCCAACCAGCACCATACCGGTTTTAACGTAGGTTTCGCAGGCCACGCGCGCTTTAGGATCCTGTTCAAGGATCGCATCCAGCACAGCATCGGAGATCTGGTCGGCGATTTTATCGGGATGTCCTTCTGATACAGACTCGGACGTAAAAAGGTGTTTAGCCATTCTGTTCTTTACCTTAAATATGGTTTGAGTACGACTGCATAGCGCCAGTGAGGTGGTCTGACCTGACGCCCCTTCAGGCAAAGCCGCGAGCAGTGAGGTTGTGTCAGCACAGCAGGCCAACACCGCCTGGATAGTAACCTGTTTAGATGGAAAACCATCTGGACGGCTATTTTAGGATAGAGGGTAAACCAATTACCAGCCCTTTTTCTGTTTCAGCATTTAACCTGTCTCTGTTATCGGCATAATTTGCTGACGCTACACGCAATTCCCCGATAATATTTTTGCATTTTACGGCTGTAAACTGTATAAAACGCCGCTGCTTTGATAGCAGCAGCAAGGATGACGCCACTGTTTGCGTCGCGCCTGTCAGACTCTGGTCTGGCTTTCACCCAGGTTGTTTTCCATGTGCCCCTGGCATATGCGGAGGTGATACAAGTAATGAACCACGCTTTTTCTTCTTCCGGTTCTCTGCGCTGCGGCGCTGCGCTGGCTCTCTCCTGCCTCCCATCTGTTTCTCTTTCCTGCCGACGCGATGTCCGATGCGGTAATTTTACCGACACAGGCGCAGGCTAATCTTTATCTCTGCTCGATCGGTTTTGTCTCTTCTCTGCGCACGCGCAGCGGAACGACGCAGGTTATCCATGGTCAATACAGATCAGTTAAATGTTCTCTGTTTAAACGGAGATGGCCCGGGTGTTTTACACTTAACTCTCATGCGTGAATCGCGCTGACGGCAACGTCAGGTGAACAGGACATTGCGTTTAATGTGGCAACAGGTTTTCAGATTAGCGGCCATAAAGCCGGTTAACAGTTTCATCTTTCAACGGAAAATTGAGGTTCGCGATGTCTGACGACATGAAGAATATCAAAGGTTCGTCAGCTGGCGAACAGGGTACACTCCGCTCCATGCAGGAGGTGGCAATGAACGATCAGGATGCGAGCAAAATGTTGCGTACGTACAACATCGCCTGGTGGGGCAACAACTATTACGACGTTAACGAACTGGGCCACATCAGTGTCTGTCCCGATCCGGATCGTCCTGACGTGCGCGTCGATTTAGCTCGTCTGGTCAAAGAGCGCGAAGCGCAGGGCCAGCGTCTGCCTGCTTTATTCTGCTTCCCGCAGATCCTGCAACACCGTCTGCGTTCCATTAACGCCGCCTTTAAACGTGCGCGTGAATCTTACGGTTACAAAGGCGACTACTTCCTGGTTTACCCGATTAAAGTTAACCAGCACAAACGCGTGATTGAGTCACTGATCCACTCCGGCGAACCGCTGGGACTGGAAGCGGGCTCAAAAGCCGAGCTGATGGCGGTGCTGGCGCACGCCGGTCAGACCCGTTCGGTGATCGTCTGTAACGGCTATAAAGATCGCGAATATATTCGTCTGGCGCTGATCGGCGAGAAGATGGGCCACAAGGTCTATCTGGTGCTGGAGAAGATGACCGAAGTGCGGCTGGTGCTGGAAGAAGCAGAGCGTCTGAATGTGGTGCCGCGTCTTGGTATCCGTGCGCGTCTGGCTTCGCAGGGCTCCGGTAAATGGCAGTCGAGCGGCGGCGAAAAGTCGAAGTTTGGCCTGTCAGCCACCCAGGTGCTGAAACTGGTTGAGATCATGCGTGAAGCGGGTCGCATCGACAGCCTGCAGCTGCTGCATTTCCATCTGGGCTCGCAGATGTCCAACATCCGCGACATCGCTACCGGCGTGCGTGAGTCGGCGCGCTTCTATGTCGAACTGGCCAAGCTGGGCGTCAACATCAAATGTTTCGACGTCGGCGGCGGTCTGGGCGTCGATTACGAAGGAACGCGCTCGCAGTCTGACTGCTCGGTCAACTACGGCCTGAATGAGTACGCCAACAACGTAATCTGGGCGATTGGTGCTGCCTGTGATGAGCACGGTCTGGAGCATCCGACGGTGATCACCGAGTCGGGCCGTGCGGTAACCGCGCACCACACGGTACTGGTCTCCAACATCATTGGGGTGGAGCGCAACGAGTTCAGCGAACCTGAAACGCCGGATGCGGATGCGCCGCGCCCGATCCTCAGCATGTGGGAAACCTGGCAGGAGATGCACGAGCCAAGTACCCGCCGCTCGCTTCGTGAATGGCTGCATGACAGCCAGATGGATCTGTTTGATATCCATACCGGCTACTCGTCAGGCACCTACGATCTCAAGCAGCGTTCATGGGCTGAGCAGCTCTATCTGAGCATCTGCCACTATATTCAGCAGCATCTCGATCCGAGCAACCGTGCACACCGTCCAATCATCGACGAACTGCAGGAGCGGATGGCGGATAAGATCTACGTTAACTTCTCGCTGTTCCAGTCAATGCCGGATGCGTGGGGTATCGATCAGCTGTTCCCGGTACTGCCGCTGGAAGGCCTGAACAAGAAGCCGGAGCGCCGTGCCGTGCTGCTCGACATCACCTGTGACTCCGATGGCACCATCGATCACTACGTGGATGGCGACGGTATCGCGACGACCATGCCGATGCCGGAATATGACCTTGATAACCCACCCATGCTGGGCTTCTTTATGGTGGGCGCTTATCAGGAAATTCTGGGCAACATGCATAACCTGTTTGGTGACACCGAAGCGGTGGATGTCTACGCACGCGAAAATGGCGATGTGGAAGTGCAGCTCTCCGATGAAGGCGACACCGTGGCGGACATGCTGCGTTACGTGCAGCTTGATCCCAACGAGCTGATGGCGCTGTTCCGCAATCAGGTTCAGGCATCCGATCTCGACGAAGAGCTGCGCGCGCAGTTCCTGGAAGAGTTCGAGAGCGGCCTCTACGGTTATACCTATTTAGAAGATGAATAATCGATTATGGCGACCGGTAATCGCATATTGCAGTTGCCGTTAACTATGTCGATAATCTGACTCACTCAATCCCTTCCTCGTCGGGCCTAACGACGCGGAGGGGATTTTTTTCATCTCAACCTTAATGGTTTGCGGGCTGGCCCGACTTACGCACATAGAGAGAGCAATTATGTATAACACGCTTGGCAATCAGTACGACAACTCCCTGGTTTCTAACGCCTTTGGTTTCATGCGTTTTCCGCTGAATTTTCAGCCTTACGACAGCGACGCCGAGTGGGTTATCACCGGCGTGCCGTTTGATGCCGCGACCTCGGGTCGTCCGGGCAGTCGCCTGGGTCCTGGTGCGATTCGCCAGATCTCCACCAATCTGGCCTGGGAAGGCTGCCGCTGGCCGTGGGATTTCGATCTGCGTCAGCGTCTGAACGTCGTCGATTGCGGCGATCTGGTTTACGCCTTCGGTGATTCGCAGGATCTCTCCGACAAATTGCAGGCCCATGCTGAAAAACTGCTGGCCAATGGCAAGCGCATGATGACCTTTGGCGGCGACCACTACGTCACACTGCCACTGCTGCGCGCCCATGCAAAACACTTCGGCAAGATGGCGCTGGTGCACTTTGATGCGCATACCGACACCTACTCCAACGGCCCGACCTTCGACCACGGCACCATGTTCTTTACCGCGCCGAAAGAGGGTCTGATCGATCCGCAGCACTCAGTGCAGATTGGTATCCGTACCGAATTCGACAAGAGCCTGGGCTTCAACGTGCTGGATGCGGCGCAGGTCAACGACCGCAGCGTTGACGATATCCTCGCCGAAGTGAAACGCACCGTCGGCGATCTGCCGGTCTATCTGACCTTCGATATTGACTGTCTGGATCCGGCGCATGCGCCTGGCACCGGCACGCCGGTGATTGGCGGCCTGACCACCGATAAAGCGACCAAGCTGATCCGTGGCCTGCAGGGCATGAACATTGTCGGCATGGATCTGGTGGAAGTCGCACCGGGTTACGATCATGCTGATCTGACGGCACTGGCAGCAGCTACGCTGGCGCTGGATATGCTGCATGTTCAGGCTGTGAATAAAGGCTGATGCCTGCTGCCTGCCGGCTTCAGTCCGGCAGGCGCTGAACGCGGCGTCCTGTCCATCGGGCAGACGCCGCTGCTGTGATCTTCCTCTCTTTGCCATGATCCGATCGATTCCCTTCTGACCCCGACGGGTAACCGTCAGGCGCGAACCCCTATCTGCAACTAAACTTACAGCGTAAAAATGGCGTAGTGGAGATAATCATGGGCTTTCTTGATGAACTGGCTGGCGCACTGGATGGCAACCAGAGTGAAGGGCATCCGCCGGGACAGTTACAGGCTGTCTGGCATTGGGTGCAGGAGCAGGGCGGTATTGAAGTGCTGCTGCAAAAATTCCAGCAGGGCGGGCTGGGTGAGGTGTTTGGTTCCTGGATCGGCACCGGCGATAACCATCCGGTTGGCCACAGTGAGATTCAGTCTGCTTTTGGTCAGGATGAACTGCAGTCACTGGCCGACAAACTCGGCACCGATGTGAAAGGTGCATCGGGTACGCTGGCCGCGCTATTGCCGCAGCTGATTGATAAAATGTCGCCGCAGGGACACATGGATGAACAGGCGCTGCATGACAATAAGCTGGATCTGGGCTCGATGGTGGATCAGATATTTAAGCGCTAGCGGACTTCGTGCGGCTAAGCGCGCACGCCGGGTGCATGCGCGCTCAGCGGCGGAATTACTTGCCGTCGGCAGCAATTCGCTCACGAATATGCGCTGCGCGCGCTTCAGAGGCGGGATGCGAGTCAAACATCGAACTCTGACGTCCCTGTTCCATCTTCGCCAGCTTTTCAAAGCTGGTGGCCAGGCCCATTGGATCGATATTGCGCTTCTTCATCAGATCATAGGAGTAGTCATCCGCCTGTGACTCCTGCGTCTGGGAGAACTGCGCATTCACCAGTTTTTCACCCATTTCACCCAACTGCGACTGCGACAATGAACCAATCACGCCGCCAACCGAGGCGGCTGCGGTGCGGGCCGCGGTTGTGGCATATGCCAGCTGCATCGCCTTGCGCGTATGACCTAGCGCGACGTGGCCCATCTCATGACCCAGCACGCCTTCCACTTCATTGTCAGTCATCATATCCATCAGACCGCTGTAAACACGAATACAGCCATTTGCCATCGCCCAGGCGTTGACATCTTTGGTCTGATAAACCTTGTAGTTAGCCGGTACGCCGTTGATGTTATCGCCCAGCGCCGCCGCGATCTTGTTCAGACGTTGCTGATAATCACTGTTAGCAGGCGCAATCTGATTATCTTTGTCCATCTGCTCACAGGATTTATCGCTCAGCTGCTTTACCTGATCGTCGCTGAGGGTATAAGCCTGATACGCCTGCGCGCCCGACTGCATCAGCGCATTGTTGTCTAAACCCTGACAGCCACTCAGCAGCGTCGTCAGTCCAAGCGCTAACACCATTTTTTTGATTTTCATGCTGTATCCCATTCATAACAAGGTAATAAAAACAAACACCTGAAACTCAGACAGGTGAATAAACGATTTGGTTATAGCGTGCCAGTCTGCACTTTGCTAGCAGATATGGCTGGAAAAGCCATACGAAGCGGCTGCATTTAGCGTTTTACAGCATGTACTTTTGCCCCGTTTCTCATGTACATTGATGGGCAACTTTTTCCTTGTTTTGCCCGGTAACTCATTAATAACAATAAGTTAAGGTGCGAAGCATTAATCCGACCTGGAGTAGAAAATGCCCTCTCGTAAAGAGCTTGCCAACGCCATTCGTGCGTTAAGTATGGATGCAGTACAGAAAGCGAAATCGGGACATCCGGGTGCCCCAATGGGCATGGCGGACATCGCTGAAGTACTCTGGCGCGGCTACCTGAACCACAACCCAACCAACCCGCTGTGGGCTGACCGCGACCGTTTCGTGCTCTCTAACGGTCACGGCTCAATGCTGATCTATAGCCTGTTGCACCTGACCGGCTACGATCTGCCCCTGAGCGAACTGGAAAACTTCCGTCAGCTGCACTCAAAAACTCCAGGTCACCCGGAATATGGCTACACCGTGGGCGTTGAAACCACTACCGGTCCGCTGGGGCAGGGCATCGCTAACGCAGTAGGTTTTGCCATTGCTGAGCGCACGCTGGCAGCACAGTTCAACCGTCCGGGTCATGACATCGTAGACCACAACACCTATGTCTTCATGGGTGATGGCTGCATGATGGAAGGTATCTCGCACGAAGTCTGCTCACTGGCCGGTACGCTGAAGCTGGGCAAACTGGTGGCGTTTTATGATGACAACGGTATCTCTATCGACGGTCACATTGATGGCTGGTTCACCGACGACACCGCTAAGCGCTTTGAAGCTTATGGCTGGCACGTGGTGCGCGGCGTCGATGGTCACGATGCGGATGCGATTGCGAAAGCGATCGAGGAAGCGAAAAGCGTCAGCGACAAGCCTTCACTACTGATGTGCAAAACCGTTATCGGTTTTGGTTCACCGAACAAAGCCGGTACCCATGATTCACACGGCGCACCGCTGGGTGATGATGAAGTGGCACTGACCCGCAAACAGCTGGGCTGGACCCACGCGCCGTTCGTAATTCCTTCTGATATCTACGCTGAGTGGGACGCGAAAGAAGCGGGCCAGGCGAAAGAGTCTGCATGGAATGAGAAATTCGCCGCTTACGCACAGGCTCACCCTGAACTGGCTGCCGAGTTTAAACGCCGCGTCAGCAACGAACTGCCAGCTAACTGGCAGGAAGAGTCGCAGAAGTTCGTTGAGCAGCTGCAGGCGAACCCGGCGAAGATCGCCAGCCGTAAAGCCTCACAGAATGCTATTGAAGCTTTCGGTAAAATTCTGCCGGAATACCTTGGCGGCTCAGCCGATCTGGCACCCAGCAACCTGACAATCTGGTCTGGCTCTAAGCCGATCAACGAAGATGCTGCGGGTAACTACATCCACTACGGCGTGCGTGAGTTCGGTATGACCGCAATCGCCAATGGCCTGGCGCTGCACGGCGGCTTCCTGCCTTACACCGCGACCTTCCTCATGTTTGTTGAATATGCGCGTAACGCAGCGCGTATGGCGGCACTGATGAAGATCCGTCAGATCATGGTCTACACCCACGACTCTATCGGTCTGGGCGAAGATGGCCCGACGCACCAGCCGGTTGAACAGATGGCGAGCCTGCGCACCACGCCAAACATGAGCCTGTGGCGTCCATGTGACCAGGTTGAATCCGCGGTGGCGTGGAAATATGCCATTGAGCGTAAAGATGGCCCGACTGCGCTGATCTTCTCCCGTCAGAACCTGGCGCAGCAGGATCGTGACACGGCACAGCTGGCTAACGTAGCGCGCGGCGGTTACGTGCTGAAAGATTGCGATGGCACGCCTGAGCTGATCCTGATCGCCACCGGTTCCGAAGTTGAGCTGGCTGTCGGTGCCTGGGACAAACTCACCAGCGAAGGCCGCAAAGTGCGCGTGGTCTCTATGCCATCAACGGATGCCTTCGACAAGCAGAGTGATGAGTACCGTGAATCCGTGCTGCCAAAAGCGGTCAGCGCCCGCGTCGCAATCGAAGCGGGCATCGCTGATTACTGGTTCAAATACACCGGCCTGAACGGCGCTATCGTGGGCATGACCAGCTTCGGCGAATCTGCACCTGCCGATCAGCTGTTCGAACTGTTTGGCTTTACCGTCGACAACGTCGTCGCGAAAGCGAAAGCGCTGCTGGCGTAAAACCGGTCAGGCGGGCCTGTTCCCGCCCGGCTGTAAAAACAGAGGGACGAAATTTTCGTCCCTTTTATTTTTTTATTCCTGCAGTAATAACCGCCTTTTGCCTTAATTTGTGACGCAGATCCAAATTTAAGCAGCCAGATTGATCACAATCATTCCTGTTATTCCTTCCTTCTATTATTGTAGCTGAACCGTTTCAGTCGCCAGGCGAATCGCCCTGGTTTCGGACAATGCCGGGTAAGAATCTCCTGTACAAAATGCAGTGAAACGCTCAGGCTAACGGCACGTTTTTTTCAGTCTGACGTGGCAGGAGAGAAATGACGGTACGGGTAGCGATAAATGGTTTTGGCCGGATTGGGCGCAACGTCCTGCGCGCGCTGTATGAAACGGGCCGACGTGCAGAGTTCACCGTGGTCGCGATTAACGAGCTGGCAGAAGCTACCGGTATGGCGCATCTGCTGAAATACGATACCAGCCATGGCCGTTTTGCTTTCGATGTCCGCCAGGAGCGCGATGTAATGTGGGTGGGTGGCGATACCCTGCGCATTTTGCACCGTGCAGCCATTGCCGATCTGCCGTGGCGTGAACTCGACGTGGATGTGGTGCTGGACTGCACCGGCGTCTATGGCTCACGCGCTGATGGCGAAGCGCATCTTCAGGCTGGCGCCAAAAAAGTGCTGTTCTCTCATCCCGGCGGAAACGATCTCGACGCCACAGTGGTGTATGGCGTTAACCAGCAGTCACTCACCGCCAGTGACCGTATCGTCTCCAACGCTTCCTGTACCACTAACTGCATTATCCCGGTGATCAAACTGCTGGATGATGCGTTTGGTATCGAATCCGGCACCGTCACCACGATCCACTCGGCGATGCATGATCAGCAGGTGATCGACGCCTATCACAGCGATCTGCGCCGTACGCGTGCAGCCAGTCAGTCGATCATCCCGGTGGACACTCGCCTGGCGGCAGGCATTACCCGTATTTTTCCGAAATTCAACGATCGCTTCGAGGCGATAGCCGTTCGCGTCCCGACGATTAACGTGACGGCCATTGATCTCAGCGTTTCTGTGCATCAGGCGGTGACGGCGTGTGAAGTTAACACCCTGTTGCGAAGCGCGGCAGAAGGGACATTTCGTGGTATAGTTGACTATACGGAATTACCGTTAGTCTCAGTAGATTTTAACCATGATCCGCACAGTGCCATTGTGGACGGAACACAAACGCGGGTCAGCGGTCAACACCTTATCAAGACCCTGGTCTGGTGTGACAACGAATGGGGCTTTGCTAACCGAATGCTCGACACGACGTTAGCGATGGCCGCAAGCGGTTTCAGGTAAGACGCGGTATGCGTCTGGCAAAACTTATGAGAATCAACGAGAGGATTCACCATGTCTGTAATTAAGATGACCGATCTGGATCTGGCTGGTAAACGCGTTCTGATCCGTGCCGATCTGAACGTACCGGTTAAAGAAGGTAAAGTGACGTCTGATGCACGTATCCGTGCTTCTCTGCCAACCATTGAAGCGGCGTTGAAACAGGGCGCGAAAGTAATGGTTACCTCTCACCTGGGTCGTCCGACCGAAGGTGAATACAATGAAGAGTTCTCGCTGCTGCCGGTAGTTAACTACCTGAAAGACAAGCTTAGCGGCACCACCGTGACCCTGGCAAAAGATTACCTCGATGGCGTTGAAGTCGGCGCTGGCGAACTGGTTGTGCTGGAAAACGTTCGCTTTAACAAAGGCGAAAAGAAAGATGACGAAGCACTGTCTAAAAAATATGCTGCTCTGTGCGACGTCTTTGTGATGGACGCCTTTGGTACCGCGCACCGCGCACAGGCTTCTACCCACGGCGTCGGTAAATTTGCCCCTATCGCCTGTGCTGGCCCGCTGCTCTCTGCAGAACTGGAAGCGCTGGGTAAAGTCATGAGCAACCCGGAGCGTCCGCTGGTGGCTGTGGTAGGGGGTTCTAAAGTCTCTACCAAATTTGATGTGCTGCAATCTCTGGTCAAAATCGCGGACACCGTGATTGTGGGCGGCGGCATTGCCAACACCTTCGTCGCTATCGACAACAACGTCGGCAAATCCCTGTATGAGCCAGACTTCGTTGAAGCGGCTAAAGGCCTGCGCGATCAGCACGGTATTCCGGTTCCAACTGATTCACGCGTTGGCACAGAATTCTCTGAAACTGCGACCGCTACCGTGAAAAAGGTTTCGGAAGTTGCGGATAACGAAGAGATTATGGACTTTGGTGATGAAACCGCACAGGCGATGGCTGCCATCCTGAAGGATGCCAAAACCATCCTTTGGAACGGCCCGGTAGGCGTGTTTGAGTTCCCTAATTTCCGTAAAGGCACCGAGATCGTAGCTAACGCCATTGCAGACAGCGATGCCTTCTCTGTTGCAGGCGGCGGCGATACCTTAGCGGCTATCGACCTGTTCGGCATCGAAGACAAAATTTCCTACATCTCTACCGGCGGCGGCGCGTTCCTTGAGTTCGTGGAAGGCAAAAAACTGCCTGCAGTTGCCATGCTGGAAGAGCGTGCGAAGCAGTAATCCTTTGGGGGCGATGCCTGGCGGCATCGCCTGAAGTCTTGCCCGTCTGGGCGTTTAAATCGACGTTCCTCAAGGGGAACAACGGTCACGAAACAGGACACAATCATGTCTAAAATTTTTGATTTCGTAAAACCCGGCGTTGTCACTGGTGATGACGTACAGAAGATCTTCAAAGTTGCGAAAGAGAACAAATTCGCACTGCCAGCCGTAAACTGCGTCGGCACTGACTCCATCAATGCGGCACTGGAAGCAGCGGCGAAAGTTAAAGCGCCAATCATCATCCAGTTCTCTAACGGCGGTGCTGCATTTATCGCGGGTAAAGGCTTCAAGACTGACAAACCACAGGGCGCGGCAATTTTCGGCGCTATCGCGGGTGCGCACCATGTTCACCTGATGGCTGAGCAGTATGGCGTGCCGGTTATCCTGCACACTGACCACTGTGCCAAGAAACTGCTGCCATGGATCGACGGTCTGCTGGACGCAGGTGAAGAGTACTTCCAGAAAAACGGCAAGCCACTCTTCTCTTCTCACATGATCGACCTGTCAGAAGAGTCACTGGAAGAGAACATCGAGATCAGCAGCAAATATCTGGCGCGCATGGCGAAACTCGACATGACGCTGGAAATCGAACTGGGCTGCACCGGTGGTGAAGAAGATGGCGTTGATAACAGCCACATGGACGCATCTGCACTCTACACCCAGCCAGAAGATGTGAACTACGCGTACGAAAAACTGAATGCTATCAGCCCGCGCTTCACCATTGCGGCTTCATTCGGTAACGTGCACGGCGTTTACAAGCCAGGCAACGTGAAACTGACCCCAACCATTCTGCGCGATTCGCAGAAATATGTGTGTGAAAAACATGGCCTGCCGCACAACGCGCTGGACTTCGTTTTCCACGGCGGTTCAGGTTCTTCTGCTGCAGAAATCGAAGAGTCTATCAGCTACGGCGTGATCAAGATGAACATCGATACCGATACCCAATGGGCAACCTGGGACGGCATCCTGCAGTACTACAAAAAGAACGAGGGCTATCTGCAGTCGCAGCTGGGTAACCCGGAAGGCGCTGACAAGCCAAACAAAAAATACTACGACCCACGCGTCTGGCTGCGTTCAGCCCAGGCCTCTATGGTAGTGCGTCTGGAGCAGGCTTTCAAAGAGCTTAACGCTGTCGACGTGCTGTAACTGAAGAGTTGTTACCGTACAAAAAAGGCCCGAAAGGGCCTTTTTTTATGCACAATTTCTGGAAAAACAGGGTTAAACGCCGGTCGGTTTGGCGCTTAAGGAGATAATTGATTACCCTTGATGGCAGGGTGTCGGATGTCATCTGGCAGTTTTTTCATTCCCGGTGGGAATCTAACAACAGGGCTTATTAATGGAAGAGTTACACGTCGTCGACGGCTTAAACAATGCAGGTAACTGGCTGGTTCGCAATCAGGCGCTGATCATCAGCTATGCCGTAAATATCGTTGCAGCTATTGCCATCATTATTATCGGGATGATTATCGCCCGTATCATTTCTAATGCCGTAAATCGCCTGCTGCGCGCCCGTCACATAGACGCTACCGTGGCGGACTTCCTCTCCGCATTGGTGCGCTATGGGGTCATCGCCTTCACCGTTATCGCAGCGCTGGGACGCATCGGTGTGCAGACCGCCTCGGTGATTGCCGTGCTGGGTGCTGCGGGTCTGGCCGTGGGTCTGGCGCTGCAGGGGTCACTCTCTAACCTTGCTGCAGGCGTTCTGCTGGTCACCTTCCGTCCGTTTCGCACCGGCGAGTTCGTCGATCTGGGCGGCGTTATGGGAACCGTGCTGCATGTGCAGATTTTCTCCACCACGCTGAGAACGGCAGACGGCAAAATCGTGGTGGTGCCAAACGGCAAGATCATCAGCGGGAACATCGTCAACTTCTCGCGTGAACCGGTTCGCCGTAATGAATTTATCATTGGCGTGGCTTACGAGGCGGATGTGGATGAAGTGATCGCCTTACTGCAACAGGTTGTAGAAGCGGATAGCCGCGTGCTGAAAGATAAAGGTATCCAGATCGGTCTTAACGAACTGGCAGCCTCCTCTATGAACTTTGTGGTGCGTTGCTGGAGCAACAGCGGCGACCTGCAGGACGTTTACTGGGATCTGCTGAAGAACTTTAAGCGTGCGCTGGATGGAAAAGGGATTGGTATTCCTTATCCGCAGATGGATGTGCATCTGCATCAGAAGCCGGCGCCTGAAGCAGAAGCAACCCAGGTTCAGCCACAGTAATCTTTCAGTGGGCGGCGTCTGTCGCCCATTCATTTTGCTAATCGCAGATTAATTCTTTCAATTTCCGCTAATCATCCTCTCTCTTTATACTTCTCCTCCTCTAACGATGTGAGGAAATAATCCTGTGTTATCTCTCTATTTTCAGGGGCTTGCCCTGGGCGCCGCGCTGATTCTGCCGCTGGGACCGCAGAACGCTTTTGTGATGAATCAGGGCGTGAAGCGTCAGTATCATCTGATGACGGCGGCCCTCTGCTCGCTGAGTGATATTCTGCTGATCTGCGGTGGGATCTTTGGCGGCAGTGCCTTGCTGAGCCAGTCTCCACTGCTGCTGATGGTGATCACCTGGGCGGGCGTAGCCTTTCTGTTGTGGTATGGCTGGGGCGCACTGCGTAGCGCTTTTCGCGGCGACGCCGATCTGGCGGATGGTGAGCCATTAAAGCAGAGCAGGGGACGCATTATCGCGACGCTGCTGGCAGTGACCTGGCTCAATCCGCACGTCTATCTCGATACCTTTGTGGTGCTGGGCAGTCTTGGCGGTCAGTTGCCGACCACCACTGCGCGTCAGTGGTTTGCGCTGGGCACCATCAGTGCGTCGATCCTGTGGTTCTTTGGTCTGGCGCTGCTGGCCGCCTGGCTGTCACCACGCCTGCGCACCGCCAAAGCCCAGCGCATCATTAACCTGCTGGTAGGCGCGGTGATGTGGTTTATCGCCCTGCAACTGGCGCGCCAGGGCATTGCCGGATTTTGATCCCAACGTCGATCCGGTGCGGTTATTGCCGCGCGGAGGCCGAACTTTTGCCATAATGACCACTCAAAGCATGGCGCATACCGATGCGCTGTTGGGCTTCGCCGGTTGGAAGCCGTCATAGTACCTTTTCAAGGAGGACTTTCATGAAACTGAAAGCATTGGCTCTGGCCGCAATCATGAGCGCCGGGGCATTGCCTGGCGTATACGCTGATGAGTTACCGAACGGGCCACACGTGGTGACCTCAGGCAAGGCAACGGTCGATGCCCGTCCCGATATCGCCACGCTCTCTATCGTGGTGAACGTGTCGTCAAAAGATGCCGCAGATGCGAAAAAGCAGGCGGATAGCCGGGTTGCACAATATTTCGATTTTCTGCAGAAAAACGGCATTGAGAAGAAAGATATTGATGCGGCAAACCTGAGCACCCAGCCTGAGTACGATTACACCAAAGAGGGTAAATCCGTCCTGAAAGGCTACCGTGCGGTGCGTCAGGTGCAGGTAACCCTGCGTCAGCTGGACAAGCTGAATGATCTGCTGGACGGGGCGCTGAAGTCCGGTCTGAATGAGGTGCGTAGCGTCGAGTTAGGCGTGGCAAATCCGGAGAGTTACAAAGAGCAGGCGCGTAAAGCAGCGATTAAAAATGCGACTCAGCAGGCATCACAGCTGGCTGAAGGCTTTAACGCGAAACTGGGATCAATCTACAGCATTCGTTATCAGGTCGCTAACTATCAGCCGATGCCGATGAACCGTATGTATAAAGCGGCTGCAGCGGCAGATACCTCGGCGCAGGAGACTTACGATCAGCAGAGCATTAACTTTGACGATCAGGTTGATGTGGTGTTTGAGATCAAGCCCAATACGCCATAGTGCAAAACGGGGCTGATGCCCCGTTAAGACTGCCGATGAATCTCAGGATCTGACCGCAATGAATAAATTCAAAGCGAAGGGAACATGGTCAGAGGAGGAAAGCGTCCCGCGCCATGGACGGCGCGGGCCGAGCGGCCAGGGATTGGCTTAAGCGCCTTTCCGATCTGACCTTGTTCCCTGAGCCAATCCATCCTTACAGCCCGATCTGACCTTGTTCCCTGAGCCAATCCATCCTTACAGCCGTTCGGGGCATAATTTGTCAGCAGTAAAAACGGGGCTTTCGCCCCGTTTTTGTTTTCAGGCTGCGACGTCATCCTGACGCAGTACCCGATGTCCATGCGCAATGAGCGCATCGGTCACCCGACGCATTAACCGGCTTTCCGGTGCAAAACGATGCCAGTAGAGCATCCGGCGCTGACACAAGCCTGGCGTCAGATCAATTAACTCACCGCTCGCCAGCTCACGCTCAATCTGCAGATGCGGGATCATACAGCAGGTCGAACCCTGTCGCGCCATCTGCACAAAGGCTTCAGAGGAGTTCACGATGTGGCAGGGCACACTGCCCGGTGAGAGATCAAAGTTCTGTTGCAGGAAGGCCTGATGCATATCATCAAGATGGTCAAACGCCACCGCAGGCGCTTTCAGCAGGGCAGAGCGGGTGACGCCGTTGGGGAAGAAGCGATCGGCAAAGTCGCGCGACGCTACAAACAGGTAGTCGAGCGCACCGAGCTGATCCACCAGGCAACTGGGCAGCGGCTGCGGCTGAATACTCACCGCACCCACCACTTCACCACGACGCAGACGCTCCTGGGTGCGGGTTTCATCTTCGACCTGCAGATTCAGGCGTACAGGGGAATCTGCCAGCACATCTTTCAGCGCAGGCAGCAGCCAGGTCGCCAGACTGTCGGCATTGACCGCCAGCGACAGCAGCAGTGGCGTGGTGCCACTGTTCTCATCGCCCAGCCACTCCTCTTCCAGCAGTTCCACCTGGTGCAGCAACGCCAGCAGTTTCTGACCCTGTTCGGTCGGACGTGGTGGCACGGTTCGCACCAGCAGCGGCTGACCAAACAGATTCTCCAGCTGCTTGATACGCTGTGAAACCGCTGACTGGGTGATACATAATTTTTGAGCGGCACGCTCAAATCCGCGTTCGCGGATCACTGAATCCAGCGCCTGAAGCGTTCGATAATCCGGGCGTTTCATTATTCTTCTCTCTCCTTCAGGATGGATGTCACTATGCCACAAAAGTATCACCTGTGATGGCTCTCTTGTTTTTTGTGGGCTGGCTTCCAAAGCGATAAATCCATGTCGGTCAGCCGAGCATTTTCAGCAAGCCTTGTTTTATACTACGCGCACTTCGTTGTCGCACAGGTTTTAAACATACCATGACCCAGGATGAACTGAAAAAAGCCGTTGGCTGGGCTGCACTTGAGTACGTGCAGCCGGGCACCGTTGTTGGTGTGGGCACCGGATCCACCGCTGCCCACTTTATCGATGCGCTTGCCACGGTCAGGCATCAGATTGAAGGTGCCGTCTCCAGCTCGGATGCCTCAACCCAGAAGCTGAAGAGCCTGGGTATTCAGGTGTTCGACCTGAACGAGATTGACCTGCTGTCGGTGTACGTAGATGGCGCGGATGAGATCAACCCACAGATGCAGATGATCAAAGGCGGCGGCGCGGCGCTGACGCGCGAAAAGATCGTGGCCGCCGTGGCTGAAACCTTTATCTGTATCGCTGACGCTTCAAAAGAGGTCGATGTGCTGGGCCGTTTCCCGCTGCCGGTCGAGGTGATCCCGATGGCGCGCAGTTATGTGGCGCGTCAGCTGGTGAAAATGGGCGGCTTGCCTGAGTATCGTCAGAACGTGGTCACCGATAACGGCAACATTATTCTCGATGTGCATAATCTGCGCATTCTCGATCCCATTGAGCTGGAAAAAACCATCAACGCCTTGCCTGGCGTCGTTACCGTGGGCCTTTTTGCCGCGCGTGGTGCCGATATTGCACTGATTGGCGGGCCTGATGGCGTGAAAACCATCAAAAAATGATCTGTCCGGCGTCGATGCGGCGTCGGTTATTTCTGCCTGCAAATCATCTTTTCTCGCTGCGGTGAAATTTGGTGACTTATGTCACATAACCGTCATCGGCAGTGGGTTCGTTCTCTCTTCCAGTCCGACCTCCTTATTTTGTCCGGCAATGTGCTGCCGTCAGCCGCTGCCGTGCTGGCGGCTGGGCAATCGTTTGTATTGCCCGACGCGATTTTTTTGATATTTTGACAGAAGGCTGGCTTATGGTAGTCCTCATTGAATGCTGAATAGGATCGGGAAATGGCAAAGGTATCACTGGAAAAAGATAAGATTAAGTTCCTGCTGGTGGAAGGTGTCCATCAGAGCGCGCTGGAGAACCTGCGGGCTGCAGGTTATACCAACATCGAATTCCATAAGGGCGCACTGGATTCCGACGCGTTAAAAGCATCGATCCGTGATGCACACTTTATTGGTATCCGTTCCCGCTCCCAGCTCACTGAAGAGATTTTTGCGGCGGCTGAAAAGCTGGTCGCCGTTGGCTGTTTCTGTATCGGTACCAACCAGGTTGATCTGCAGGCGGCTGCCAGCCGGGGGATTCCCGTGTTCAATGCGCCGTTCTCAAATACCCGCTCGGTTGCGGAGCTGGTGATTGGTGAGATGCTGCTGATGCTGCGTGGCATCCCGGAAGCGAATGCGAAAGCACACCGTGGCATCTGGAATAAGATTGCCAAAGGCTCATTTGAAGCGCGTGGCAAAAAACTGGGTATTATCGGTTACGGCCACATCGGAATGCAGCTGGGCGTGCTGGCAGAAAGCCTGGGTATGCATGTTTTCTTTTACGACATTGAAAACAAGCTGCCGCTGGGTAATGCCACGCAGGTACGCCATCTGGCCGATCTCCTCAACATGAGCGATGTGGTCAGCCTGCACGTGCCGGAAACCGTCTCTACACAGGATATGATTGGTGCAGAGCAGCTGGCGCAGATGAAGCCTGGCGCGCTGCTGATTAATGCCTCACGCGGCACGGTGGTGGATATCCCGGCGCTGTGCGATGCGCTGGCCAGCAAGCATGTGGGTGGCGCAGCCATCGACGTCTTCCCGAGCGAGCCAGCTACCAACAGCGAGCCGTTTATCTCTCCACTGAGTGAGTTCGACAACGTGATCCTGACGCCGCACATTGGCGGCTCGACGGAAGAAGCGCAGGAGAACATCGGCATTGAAGTGGCGGGCAAGCTGGCGAAATACTCCGATAACGGCTCGACTCTCTCGGCTGTTAACTTCCCCGAAGTGTCACTGCCGATTCACGGTATCAGCGCCAGTCGTCTGCTGCATATCCATGAGAACCGCCCTGGCGTGCTGACGGCCATCAACCAGATTTTTGCCGAGCAGGGCATCAACATCGCCGCCCAGTATCTGCAAACCTCGCCGTTTATGGGCTATGTGGTGATTGACATTGATGCAGAGCCGGAAGTGGCCGAGAACGCGCTTCAGCTGATGAAGGCGATTCCGGGTACTATCCGCGCCCGTCTGCTTTACTAAGCGCTACCAACCTGAACAGGCGCTTAGTTGCGTCTCTTCAGGTAGTTAATACAGGCTGTCCCGATTTGCTGTAAGACCGAGACTGCGAAGAGAACACGGTCAGATCGGAAAGATGCAAAAGCCGCCATCCATGGCATGCCCGTCCCGCGCGATTACGCACCTCATCCCTGAGGTGCGCCCGTAACCGGGCCAACGCGTTGCGTTGTTCAAAAACGCTCCCGGCGTTTTTATCCGGGCGGTGGGACGCTTTCCTCTTCTGACCATGTTCCCTGCGCGTTAAGCTATTTCATTGCTGCCAGATGCGCCCAGGTATGGGTTTTCACTTGGCTGCAAAAGCGACTCTTCTACTCCCACTGCCAGAGTTTTGATGGCGTCATTACCGCCGGCAACGGCACATCCCATTCTGCCACCGGCAGGCTATCGACCTGCTGACAATCGTGTGCCAGGCCCACCGGCAAAAAACCGTGCTGCCGCCAGTTCTGCAGGGTGCGATCGTAGAAGCCGCCGCCCATCCCCAGACGCTGTCCATGCTGATCAAACGCTACCAGTGGCACCATCATCAGATCCAGTTGATCAAGGGTGATCACCTGCCGGATATCCAGCGGCGGTTCAGGAATGCGCAGCTTATTTTTGAGCAATGGGGTATCGGGCGAATAGCGCAGAAACAACAAATTACCGGGGGAGAAGGGGTGTAAAACCGGCAGACAGACCGTTTTCTTCAGATGCCAGAGGCGGGCAATCAGCGGACGGGTATTAAGTTCGCCATCCACCGACAGAAACAGGGCAATATTGCGCGCTTCAGTCACCGGGGCGTAGTTGAGCGCATGTTCAGCGAGCTGCTCAGCGGCCTGCGTTTGCTGCTCATCGGTAAGTGCCCGTCGCAGATGTCGCACATGCTGGCGAATCGCCTGACGCTGGGTCATTGAAGGTTCAGACATGGAAGGTTCAGACATGATTTCCCCGCCGGATAAGTCGCTGTTGAGCGACTATAACATGTCAGTCAGGGGAAAAAAGCAGGACTACAGGAAGAGAGATCTCCGAGATGCCGCCGTAGGCTGTAACCCTTGAACCCTTGGTTCAAGGTGAACATGCCGTCATAACCATCAGGCTTCTCGGACGAACCGAGCATGCACACAGGTTACGAGCGTCACATTCTGTTTTTTCGAAATATCGGCTCAGGGGACTGGCCCACATGCAAACATCTCAGAGAAAATTTACCTCACCGTTACTTAAGTATAGCAACCATGAAGTTTTATTCGAACTTCGCACCCTCACGCTCAGAGATGCGACCCTGCTCAACTAATGCCTGTTCAATCGTCTGCTGCAACATACGGATACGCTGTTCCATATTAGCAGCATAATCGCGCGTTTTCACTTTCTCTTGCGCCAGCTCGTGGCAGACGTTTAACGCGGCGATGAACACCAGTTGTTCTGTATTGGTGACTCTAGTGCGAACTTTTAGATCTTGCAACCGTTGATTGAGATCTTCAGCCGCGCTATTGAGCGCATCTTGCTGCTCTGGCGGACAATTTACTCTCAACGAACGACCAAAAATTTGTAAATCTACCGGTTGTGCAGACATGCCACCTTCCTGACTGATTACTTCGCTCGCAACTCCCTTAGCAGTCAATGGCTTGGGAGGCGGGCAACTATATAGACCCACGAAATAAGATACAACCCCTTTTCTGGAAACCTTGAGGCAGCTAGTGGTAGCATAACACGAACTTATTCTGCCAACGACGATGAAAACTTATGTCCTTACAGAACGCAACCCCCGATTACAACGCGCTCGCGGCAGTGCTCTCACAGCAGGGCGTAGGAATGACGCCCGCAGAAATGCACGGCCTGCTGAGCGGGATCCTCTGCGGTGGGAACCAGGACACCAGCTGGAAGACGCTGGTACACGATCTGGCTAACGAAGGCATGGCGTTTTCACACACTCTTGCCGTGCCGCTGGCGGAGCTACACGAGCATACGGCGACTACGCTGGAAGATGAAGGCTTCCTGTTTCAGCTGCTGCTGCCTGCTGACGACGACATCACCGTCTTTGACCGTGCCGACGCGCTGGCGGGCTGGGTTAACCATTTTCTGCTCGGCCTGGGCGTAACACAGCCTAAACTGGATAAAGTCACCGGCGAAACCGGCGAAGCAATCGATGATCTGCGCACTATCGCACAGCTCGGTTACGAAGAAGATGAAGACCAGGAGGAGCTGGAGCAGTCGCTGGAGGAGGTGATTGAGTATGTACGTGTCGCCGTGCTGCTGTGCCACGATACGTTCACCCGCCCGCAGCCAACCGCGCCAGAAGTGCAAAAACCGACGCTACACTAATTTCAGGTCAACGAGTTAAACCGGTCAGTTTACAGGGAGTGCAGAGATGATTTCACTGGAACGATTCCTGCAGCGTCGTCAGGCGCTGCTGGCGAAGATGGTGCCTGGCAGCGCAGCGTTAATCTTTGCTGCGCCAGAAGTGATGCGCAGTAATGACACCGAATATCCGTTCCGCCAGAGCAGCGACTTCTGGTATTTCACCGGTTTTAACGAGCCGCAGGCGTTGCTGGTGCTGATCAAAAGCGATGAGAATCATAACCACAGCGTGTTGTTTAACCGCGTGCGCGATCCTGCGGCGGAAACCTGGTCTGGCCGTCGCCTGGGTCAGGAGGCCGCACCCGACAAACTGGGCGTCGATCGCGCTTTACCCTGGAATGATATTGGTGACCAACTGCACCTGCTGCTGAATGGCCTGGATGTGGTTTACCATGCGCAGGGCGAATATGCCCACGCGGACGCACTGGTGTTCAGCGCGCTGGATAAGCTGCGTCGCGGTTTCCGCCAGCATCTCAGTGCGCCCGATACCCTCACTGACTGGCGTCCCTGGGTGCATGAGATGCGCCTGTTTAAAGATGCGGATGAGATTGAACTGTTACGTCGCGCCGGGAAAATCAGTGCTCTGGCGCATACCCGCGCCATGCAAGCCTGTCGGCCAGGCCTGTTCGAGTATCAGCTCGAAGGGGAAATTCAGCACGAATTTAACCGTCACGGCGCGCGTTTTCCCTCCTATAACACCATTGTGGGTGCCGGAGTTAACGGCTGCATTCTGCACTACACCGAAAACGAAAGCGAAATGCGCGACGGCGATCTGGTGCTGATCGATGCAGGCTGTGAGTTCCACGGCTATGCAGGCGATATCACCCGCACCTTCCCGGTTAACGGCAAATTCAGCCCGGCGCAGCGCGCGATTTATGACATCGTGCTGGCTTGCCTCAACCGCTCGCTTGAACTGTTCCGGCCAGGCATCAGCATTCGTGAAGTGAATGATGAAGTGGTGCGCATCATGGTCACCGGGCTGGTGGAGCTGGGCATCCTGGAGGGCGACGTCGATACATTGATCGCCGAGGAAGTCCATCGTCAGTTCTATATGCATGGCCTGGGCCACTGGCTGGGGCTGGATGTGCATGATGTCGGCCACTACGGCACCCCGAGCCGCGACCGCGTACTGGAACCGGGCATGGTGTTAACCGTCGAGCCGGGTCTTTATATCGCACCGGATGCCGACGTGCCCGCGCAGTATCGCGGCATTGGTATCCGAATCGAAGATGACATTGTGATCACTGAAGATGGCATTGAAAATCTCACCGACAGCGTCGTGAAAGAGGCGGATGAGATTGAAGCACTGATGGCGGCGGCAAAACAGGCATGACGATTCTGATTGCCGGTGGCGGCATGACCGGGGCGACGCTGGCGCTGGCGATCTCCCATCTGACCCAGGGCACTCTGCCGGTAACGCTGATTGAAAGCAGCGAGCCTGGCAGTCGGGCGCATCCCGGTTTCGATGGCCGCGCTATTGCGCTCTCTGCCGGTACCTGCCAGCAGCTTGCGGACATCAATCTGTGGCAGCACATCGCCCGTTGTGCCACGCCGATTACCGACATCCATGTCTCCGATCGCGGTCACGCCGGTTTTGTGTCGCTGGCGGCGGCTGACTACGCTATTCCGGCGCTGGGACAGGTTGTCGAGCTGTTTGACGTCGGTCAGCGTCTGTTTGCGGAACTGAAAAAAGCACCCGGCGTAACGCTGCGCTGTCCGGCTCGTGTCATCCAGGCTAACCGCCATGAGCAGCAGGTTGAGGTGACGCTGGACAGTGGCGAACAACTCAGCGGCAAACTGCTGGTGGCGGCGGATGGCACGCGCTCTGCACTGGCGGCTTCGTGCGGCATTCAGTGGCAAAGAGACGACTATCAACAGCTTGCCGTGATTGCCAATGTCTCCACCGCGCTGCCTCATCAGGGCCGGGCATTTGAACGTTTTACCGAACATGGCCCGCTGGCGCTGTTGCCGATGTCCGGCAATCGCCTGTCGCTGGTCTGGTGTCATCCGGTTTCACAGCGTGAACGCATTGAGCAGTGGAGCGAGGCTGAATTCCTCAGCCAGCTGCAGCGTGCCTTTGGCTGGCGGCTGGGTAAATTCACCCATACCGGTCAGCGTGAGTATTACCCGCTGGCGCTGCACCGGGCGATGTCGCCGGTGACGCATCGCGTGGCGGTGGTGGGCAATGCGGCGCAGACGCTGCATCCGATTGCCGGGCAGGGCTTCAACCTGGGCCTGCGCGATGTGATGTCGCTGGCTGAAACGCTGGCAGCCGCCCATCGGCAGCACCAGGACCCCGGCAGCTATGCGGTGCTGCATCATTACCAGCAGCGTCGTCAGCCCGACCGCGCTGCCACCATCGGTATCACCGACGGACTGGTTCGCGTCTTTGCGAATCGCTATGGCCCGCTGGTGGCAGGACGTAACCTGGGCCTGCTGGCGATGGATCATCTGCCGTGGTTAAGAAATCAACTGGCTGAGCGCACGCTTGGCTGGGTTAAGCGTTAATAAAGAGGCTCAGATGCAAACTTTTGATGTGGTGATTGCCGGTGGCGGTATGGTGGGACTGGCGGTGGCCTGCGGCTTGCAGGGCAGCGGACTGCGCATCGCCGTACTGGAAAAATCACCGGAGCCACCGCTGGCGCTGAGTGCGTCACCGTCAGTTCGCGTGTCGGCAATCAATGCCGCCAGCGAACGGCTGCTGCAGAAGCTGGATGTCTGGTCGACCATTCTCTCGCTGCGCGCCAGCGCTTATCACGGTATGGAAGTGTGGGATAAGGACAGTTTCGGCTCCATCGCCTTTGATGATGAGCAGCAGGGCCTGTCGCATCTGGGACATATCATCGAAAACCCGGTGATCCACAATGCGCTCTGGCAACGTGCCAGCGCCTGCAGCGACGTGACGATAATGGCACCTTCGCAGTTACAGCAGGTCGCGTTTGGTGACAACGAAGCCTTTGTTACCCTGCAGGATGGCAGCATGTTAAGTGCGCGATTAATGATTGCCGCTGACGGCGCTAACTCCTGGCTACGCAACAAAGCCGATATCCCGCTGACCTTCTGGGATTACGATCACCATGCGTTAGTGGCTAATGTCCGTACTGAGAAGCCGCACGACGCAGTAGCGCGCCAGGTGTTCCACGGCGACGGCATTCTGGCTTTCCTGCCGATGCAGGATCCGCATCTCAGTTCCATCGTCTGGTCGCTCTCGCCGCAGGAAGCGAGCCGTCTGGAAACCATGCCGGAAGCGCTGTTCAATCAGCAGCTCTCGGTGGCGTTTGATATGCGGCTCGGCCTGTGCCAGCTGGAAAGCGAGCGCAAATCGTTTCCGCTGGTGGCGCGCTATGCCCGCAACTTCGCGGCACACCGTCTGGCGCTGGTGGGCGATGCGGCTCACACCATTCATCCGCTGGCGGGTCAGGGCGTTAACCTTGGGTTTATGGATGCCGCCGAGCTGATCGGTGAGATTCGCCGTCTGCATCAGCAGGGCAAAGATATTGGTCAGCACCTCTATCTGCGTCGCTATGAGCGCAGCCGTAAGCACAGCGCCGCAATGATGCTGGCGGGAATGCAGGGCTTCCGTGAAATGTTCGCAGGCAATAATCCGGCGAAAAAATTGCTGCGCGACGTGGGTCTGAAACTGGCTGACCGCCTGCCGGGTGTTAAACCCATGATGCTGAAGCAGGCGATGGGCCTGAATGATCTGCCCGCCTGGCTACGCTAAATCCGCCCTTCTGATAAGCCAGCTTCTGCTGGCTTTTTTTATGCCTGACACCGCTCTGCACCACAAAAAGGCAACGCTGCACCAGCACAGGTCTTCGTTTGATTTATTCTAATTTTGCGGGCTAATTCGCATTACTTTTTCTCATTCTTCTGCCCGCTGGTCGCGGGATTTTTTTAACATCCTGAATGCCATCCCGCATAAATTTGCTGCGTATATTTAAAATCCCTGCATTTATTGCGCGATTAATCACAAAATTGCAGTTTTATATCCTGTTAGCAGCCGTTCCTGGTTAGGCTGTGCCTCTGCTTTCGACCCCGGTTTGCTTATGGTTAATCGTCAGATTCGGTGGTAACGTCAGCCCTAAGAGAACGTTTGCGTCGGCACTGAATTCCGGCGCACTTTTGCACTCACTCGCTTCTGCACAGGATGGTTATGACTCAGCAAACACCTCTGTTTGAACAGCATCAGGCCTGCGGTGCCCGCATGGTGGATTTTCATGGCTGGATGATGCCGCTGCACTATGGCTCCCAGATGGATGAACATCATGTAGTGCGCACCGACGCCGGTATGTTTGATGTCTCTCACATGACCATCGTCGACCTGACAGGCCCGCGTACCCGTGAATTCCTGCGCTACCTGCTGGCAAATGATGTGGCAAAACTGACCCAGCCAGGCAAAGCGCTCTACACCGGGATGCTGAATGCCTCGGGTGGCGTCATTGACGATTTGATTGTTTACTTTATGAGCGAAGAGTTCTTCCGCCTGGTGGTGAACTCTGCCACCCGTGAAAACGATCTCGCCTGGATCACGCAACACGCGCAGGGCTATGGCATTACGCTGACGGAACGCGACGACCTGGCGCTGATTGCCGTGCAGGGTCCGCAGGCGCAGCAGAAGGCTCAGACGCTGTTCAGCGAGGAGCAGCGTCAGGCTGTTGCCGGCATGAAGCCATTTTTCGGCGTGCAGTCAGGTGACCTGTTTATCGCCACCACCGGCTATACCGGCGAAGCGGGATATGAGATTGCTATGCCTGCAGAGGAGGCGGCCGATTTCTGGCAGCGTCTGCTGGCTGCTGGCGTTAAACCTGCCGGACTGGGCGCACGTGACACGCTGCGTCTGGAAGCGGGTATGAATCTGTATGGTCAGGAGATGGATGAAGGCGTTTCACCGCTGGCTGCCAACATGGGCTGGACGGTCTGCTGGGAACCTGCTGACCGCGATTTCATCGGCCGGGAAGCGCTGGAACTGCAGCGTGAACGCGGTACCGAAAAGCTGGTAGGACTCATCCTCACAGAAAAAGGGGTGCTGCGTAACGGCTTGCCGGTGCGTTTCACCGATGACCAGGGGCAGCCGCAGGAGGGGATCATCACCAGTGGCTCTTTCTCTCCGACGCTGGGTTGCAGCATCGCCCTGGCGCGCGTACCGACCTCAGTCGGCAGCACCGCCATCGTTGAGATCCGTAACCGCCAGATGCCGGTCCAGGTTACCCGTCCCGTTTTTGTCCGCGCCGGTAAACCGGTCGCTCAGTAAATTTTATTCAGGAGAAATGGCCAATGAGCAATGTGCCGAATACGTTGAAGTACCGCGACAGCCACGAGTGGGTGCGCAAAGAAGAAGATGGCAGCTACACCGTGGGTATCACTGAACACGCGCAGGAGTTACTGGGCGACATGGTGTTTGTCGATCTGCCGGAAGTGGGCGCGACGTTTGCCGCTGGTGAAGAGTGCGCGGTCGCGGAATCCGTTAAAGCGGCTTCAGATATCTATGCGCCGATCAGCGGTGAGATTGTGGCGGTCAACGAAGCACTGACTGACTCACCGGAGCAGGTCAACAGCGAGCCTTATGAAGGCGGCTGGTTATTCAAAATCAAAGCCAGCGACGCGTCTGAAATCGACACGCTGCTGGATGCAGATGCTTACAAAGCCTCCATCGACGAGTAGTCGTCAGGCGGCCTCACACTGAGGCCGCAGATTTATGTTTGCTCTCCGGTTCCCCCAGCCCGATTCAGGATTTACTGCTAATGACTCAGACTCTCAGCCAGCTTGAACACAACGGTGCATTCATTGAGCGCCATATCGGTCCTTCACCTGAGCAGCAGGCGCAGATGCTTGACGCTATTGGTGCCCGTTCGCTGGAAGCGTTAATCAGCACGATTGTGCCGGCAGACATTCAGCTGCCTGGCCCGCCAGCGGTTGGCGAAGCCGCCACTGAACAGCAGGCTCTGGCCGAACTGAAAGCGATTGCCAGCCAGAATCTGCGTTACAAATCCTGGATCGGTATGGGATACAGCGCGGTGATCACCCCGCCGGTCATCCTGCGTAATATGCTGGAGAATCCGGGCTGGTATACCGCCTATACCCCGTATCAGCCCGAGGTCTCCCAGGGCCGTCTGGAAGCGCTGCTCAACTTCCAGCAACTGACGCTGGATCTTACCGGCATGGATATCGCGTCTGCCTCACTGCTGGACGAAGCG
This sequence comes from Pantoea sp. PvP021, assembly GCF_054056055.1. Lineage (NCBI taxonomy): Bacteria > Pseudomonadati > Pseudomonadota > Gammaproteobacteria > Enterobacterales > Erwiniaceae > Pantoea > Pantoea sp. PvP021. Next base: position 316,085 of record NZ_JBSRXX010000003.1, read on the forward strand.
ACCGCTGCCGCTGAAGCGATGGCGATGGCAAAACGCGTCAGTAAGCTCAAAAATGCCAATAAATTCTTCATTGCCGATGATATCCATCCGCAGACGCTGGATGTGGTCCGCACCCGTGCGGAGACGTTCGGTTTCGAACTGATTATTGATAGCGCGGACAAAGCGCCCGATCATGACGACCTGTTTGGTGTGCTGCTGCAACAGGTGGGCACCACCGGCGAAGCGCACGATTACAGCGCGCTGATTGCCGGACTGAAAGCCCGCAAAGTAGTGGTCAGCGTAGCGGCGGACTTTATGTCGCTGGTGTTACTGGAAGCGCCAGGCAAACAGGGTGCAGACATTGTCTTTGGTTCAGCTCAGCGCTTCGGCGTGCCAATGGGCTACGGCGGCCCTCACGCGGCCTTTTTCGCCAGCCGCGACGAGCATAAGCGCTCTATGCCAGGCCGTATCATTGGTGTTTCACGTGATGCGGCGGGCAACACGGCGCTGCGTATGGCGATGCAGACCCGCGAACAACATATCCGCCGTGAAAAGGCCAACTCCAACATCTGTACGTCGCAGGTGCTGCTGGCAAACATCGCCGGTCTCTATGCGGTGTTCCACGGCCCGGCGGGCCTGAAACGCATTGCCTCACGCATTCATCGCTTCACCAACATTCTGGCGGCGGGACTGCAACAGGGCGGCCTGAAGCTGCGCCATCAGCACTGGTTCGATACGCTGACGGTGGAAGTGGCGGATAAAGCCGCCGTGCTGAACCGCGCCCTGAGCTTTGGCGTTAACCTGCGTAGCGACATCCATAACGCCGTGGGCATCACGCTGGATGAAACCACCTGCCGCGAAGATATTCTGGCGCTGTTTGCCATTCTGCTGGGTGATGAACACGGTCAGGACCTGGAAAAGCTCGACAGCGAAGTGGCCAGCGAGAGCCACGCGATTCCTGCTGGCCTGCAACGCCACAGCGAGATCCTGACCCATCCGGTGTTCAACCGTCATCACAGCGAAACCGAGATGATGCGCTACATGCACAGCCTGGAGAAAAAGGATCTGGCGCTGAATCAGGCGATGATCCCGCTGGGCTCCTGCACCATGAAGCTCAATGCCGCGGCAGAGATGATCCCGATCACCTGGCCGGAATTTGCGGAGCTGCATCCATTCTGCCCGGCTGAACAGGCTACCGGCTATCTGCAGATGATCGGCCAGCTTTCACAGTGGCTGGTGCAGCTCACCGGCTATGATGCACTCTGTATGCAGCCAAACTCCGGCGCGCAGGGTGAATATGCCGGACTGCTGGCGATCCGCCGCTATCACGAAAGCCGTGGCGAGGGCGATCGTCATCTCTGCCTGATCCCGAGCTCGGCGCACGGGACTAACCCGGCCTCAGCCCAGATGGCGGGCATGGACGTGGTGGTAGTGGCCTGCGATAAACAGGGCAACATCGACCTTGGCGATCTGCGCGAGAAAGCGGCTCAGGCGGGCGACAGGCTCTCCTGCATCATGGTGACTTACCCGTCAACTCATGGCGTTTATGAAGAGACCATCCGCGAAGTGTGCCAGATCGTGCATCAGTATGGCGGTCAGGTCTATCTGGATGGCGCGAACATGAATGCGCAGGTCGGCATCACCACGCCTGGCTATATCGGCGCGGATGTCTCGCACCTGAATCTGCATAAAACCTTCTGCATTCCGCACGGCGGCGGCGGCCCGGGTATGGGACCGATTGGCGTCAAAGCGCACCTGGCCCCGTTTGTGCCGGGACACAGCGTGGTGCAGATTGACGGTGTGCTGACGCAGCAGGGCGCCGTATCCGCAGCGCCGTTTGGCAGTGCATCCATTCTGCCAATCAGCTGGATGTACATTCGCATGATGGGCGCAGAAGGGCTGAAACAGGCCAGCTCGGTCGCGATTCTGAATGCCAACTACATTGCCCGCCGGCTGCAGTCTGCCTATCCGGTGCTCTACACCGGCCGTGACGGTCGCGTGGCGCATGAATGTATTCTCGACATCCGTCCGCTGAAAGAGCAGACCGGCATCAGTGAGCTGGATATTGCTAAGCGCCTGATCGATTACGGATTCCACGCACCAACGATGTCCTTCCCGGTGGCGGGCACCCTGATGGTGGAGCCGACCGAATCGGAAAGCAAAATCGAACTGGATCGCTTTATCGACGCGATGCTGGCGATCCGCATGGAGATTGATCGGGTGACGTCAGGTGAATGGCCGCTGGATGACAATCCACTGGTTAATGCGCCGCATACTCAGCTGGAAATCGTCAGTGAGTGGTCACATCCTTATAGCCGCGAACTCGCAGTCTTCCCGGCGGGCAGCCACAACAAATACTGGCCGACGGTAAAACGTCTGGATGATGTGTTTGGCGACCGTAATCTTTTCTGCTCCTGCGTGCCGATGAGCGACTATCAGTAATTTCCCCGCAGGCAAACGTTAACCATAAAGGGCCGATTCGTCGGCCCTTTATACTGGAGAATCAGCATGAAACTGGCACTGGTTACGGGGGGCAGCCGCGGTATCGGGCGGGCCACAGCGCTGTTACTGGCCGCGCGGGGTTATCGGGTGGCGGTGAACTATCGTCAGCGCGAAGCGGAAGCTCAACAGGTGGTGGCACAGATCCGGCAGCAGGGCGGTGAAGCCTTTGCTGTTCAGGCAGATATCAGTGATGAAGCCCAGGTGATGGCGATGTTTGCGCATCTCGACCAGCAGTCCGAACCGCTGGCGTTGCTGGTGAACAACGCCGGGATTTTGTTTCAGCAGTGTCGCACCGAGCAGCTGGATGCGGCACGCCTGCATAAGGTCTTTGCCACCAACGTGATTGGGTCTTTTCTCTGCTGTCGTGAGGCGGTTAAGCGGATGGGCACGCATCACGGCGGCCAGGGCGGCTCCATCGTCAACGTCTCATCGGCCGCGTCGCGTACCGGTGCGCCTGGCGAATATGTCGATTACGCCGCTTCAAAAGGGGCGATGGACACGCTGACCAGAGGATTGTCGCTGGAAGTGGCGCAGCAGGGGATTCGGGTCAACGGCGTACGTCCGGGATTTATCTATACAGAGATGCATGCCGATGGCGGAGAGCCAGGCAGAGTGGACAGGCTTGCCAGCGTGATCCCGATGGGACGCGGCGGTGAAGCAGAAGAGGTGGCGGAAGCGATCGTCTGGCTGGCCAGCGACGCGGCCTCTTACGTCACTGGCAGCATCATTGACGCTGCCGGTGGGCGTTAACTCACTTCGCCGCTGATGCGGCGTGATGACTTACAGGTTTTCGCCGTTACTGGCGATAACCTGCTGATACCAGCTGAAACTCTTTTTCTTCCCACGAGAAAAATCGCCGCTGCCATCATCGTTTTTATTCACATGAATAAAGCCGTAACGTTTGTCGTACTGGCCGGTGGTAAACGAGACGCAATCGAGGCAGCCCCACGGCGTATAGCCCATTAATTCAACACCATCGTACACCACGGCTTTCTTCATCTCTTCGATATGCGCACGCAGATAGTCGATGCGGTAATCATCTTCAATCACGCCATTGGCGTTTGGCTTATCGATAGCACCAAAGCCGTTTTCAACAATAAACAGCGGCTTCTGGTAACGCTCATACAGCTCGTTCATGGCGTAGCGCAGACCAACCGGATCGATCTGCCAGCCCCAGTCTGACGCTTTCACATGCGGGTTTTTCACCACACCTTCAAAGCCGGTGATCGGATCGTCAACGCCGCTGGCATCGGTCTTCACTGCGTTGCTCATGTAGTAGCTGAAACCGACATAGTCTGCACAGCCCTGGCGCAGCGTCTCGGCATCATCCGCTTCCATCTGAATGTCGTAACCCTTGCGCGCCCACTCTTTCAGGGTGTAGGCCGGATAGTAGCCGCGCATCTGCACGTCACTGAACACATAGCGCTGATGCATCGATTCCTGCGCCAGCACCACATCGTCCGGGTGGCAGGAGAAGGGATAGACCGGCACCATGGCGATCATGCAGCCAATCTGAAAATCAGGATTGATGTCGTGGCCGAGTTTCACCACTTTTGCACTGGCAACAAACTGGTGGTGCATCACCTGATACATCGCCTGTTCAGGTTTCTCATGTTCGGTAAAGATCACGCCTGAACAGCAGTAACCAAACAGCGGATACTGCCAGTTACGCTGGTTGTTGATCTCATTGAAGGTCATCCAGTATTTCACTTTGCTTTTATAACGGTTCAGCACCACTTCGCTGAAGCGCACAAAGAAGTCGACCACTTTGCGGTTGTGCCAGCCGCCATACTCTTTGACCAGGTGATAAGGCATTTCGAAGTGCGAAAGGGTGATGACCGGTTCAATGCCATACTTCAGCAGTTCATCAAACAGGTCGTCATAGAATTGCAGGCCCGCTTCGTTGGGCTGTTGCTCGTCACCGTTAGGGAAGATACGGGTCCAGGCAATCGAGGTTCGGAAACATTTGAAGCCCATCTCGGCAAACAGCGCGACATCCTGTTTGTAGTGGGAGTAAAACTCCACACCCTTGTGGTTCGGGTAGAAATGACCCGGCTGCACGCCGTCGGTGATCACCCGGTCAACGCCGTGTGAACCGCCGGTCATCACGTCAGCAATGCTGACGCCTTTGCCGCCCTGATCCCAGCCGCCTTCAACCTGATGCGCTGCCACCGCTCCGCCCCAAAGAAAGCCTTTTGGTAACTGCAATTCTGCACTCATGCTTCACCCCATTACGGATATTGAAATTGAGCTGAGTGTAGCAAGGCAATAATGAAAGTCACGATATAACAGCGCGGCAATAATTGCGTTTGTTACATCCAAAAAACAGGCTGTTTTATTTCCCCAGCTGGCGGCCGATTGCTTCAATAATATAGGTCACTGGCACCTGAGTCGTAATGTCGGAATTGTCCGCCATACGGATGATGGGCACATGGTAGCAGAGGTTGAAATCACCGATCTTCGCCAGTGAGCAGCTCTCCGTGTTGGTTATCGCAATGATTTTACACTTATTCAGGCTGAACTGGCTGGCAATGCGCAGGATCTCTTCCGTTTCACCGGAGACCGATAAAATAATGGCAATGGCGTTTTCATAGAGATCGGGACTGACCGGATAATAGGGATCGTCAATCGCGTGGCTGAATTTACCGAGGTTAGAGAAAAAGCGTGCGCCATATTTTGCCAGACTGCCGGAGGTGCCGACGCCAATAAAGAAGACCCGCTCAGCCTGATTAATCTTCTGCGCGGCCTCAGCGATGAGCTGTTCAAACTCCGGATTATTGATGCTCTTAAAAAAGCTCAGCATTTCACTGACGCCCGCCGTGTTGAGCATTGGCGCACTTTGCTGTTCGTTTAAGCGCAGGCGGATGCGGAATTCCGACCAGCCTTCACAGCCCATCTTGCGACAGAAACGCAGCACGGTGGTGGTGGAGACGCCAGCCTGCTCAGCCAGCTCGCGGATCGTCATGTAGCTGACGCCTTCGCGGTGCTTAATGATGAACTGATAGACCTTCATTTCCAGATCGTTAAGGCGGGCGAGATCGCTATGCGAAAACATGAATGACTCATTGAACAGTTGACTGGCGGCCAGTTTACCAGATTCATCACCCGGTTTAAGGGATAGTGAATTTCACCAGGATAATTTTAGCGTACAAGTGTACACTGAAAAAAGTGTTGGCTACGCTGGATAACGATATCACTGCTATGGAGCTGATCAGGAACCTGTTATGACCCCCACACTCTCTCACAAACATCAACACGCTGCGGGCTATTCGTTCGCCGAGGAAATTGCCAACAGTATCAGTCACGGTCTTGGCTGCCTGTTCGGTATCGTCGGACTGGTGCTGATGCTCAATCAGGCAACGGAGAGGCAGGCCGACACCCTCACTTTTATCAGTTACAGCCTCTATGGTGGCAGCATGATCCTGCTGTTTCTGGCCTCGACGCTCTATCACGCTATTCCGGCTGGCCCGGCCAGACCCTGGCTGAAAAAGTTTGATCACTGCGCCATCTATCTGCTGATTGCTGGCACCTATACGCCGTTTCTGCTGGTCGCGCTGAGGACGCCGCTGGCGTATGGATTAATGGCGGTGATCTGGGGGCTGGCGCTGGCCGGTATCCTGTTCAAGCTCACGATTGCGCATCGCTTTAAAGCGCTGTCGCTGGTGACTTATCTCTGTATGGGGTGGCTGTCGCTGATTGTGGTTTATCAGCTGGCGATGATCCTGCCGCCGGGCTGCATCTGGCTGCTTGCCGCAGGCGGGATTATCTATTCGCTGGGGGTGATTTTCTATGTGGCGCGCCGTATTCCGTTTAACCACGCCATCTGGCATCTGTTCGTGCTGGGCGGCAGTCTCTGCCACTTCTGCGCTATCTACTTTTATGTGCGCTAAATTGAGCCTGCTCTGAATTGTGGCACTGGCCCTTCCCTTAGCGGAAGGGCCATACGCTCAATCAGCTTTCATCCAGCGAGTAGGGCAGTGGCTGAATGGTCAGATGTCCGCCTTCATCACCTTCCACCCGCAGCACGCTGTCCGGCTCCAGATCGTTATTCATCACGACCTGAATCCAGCTAATCCCGTCATCTAACTGCACCGCAGCCAGCACGCTGCCGGTTCGACGCCAGCGTTCACCCATCTGCAACTCCAGCGGGGCATTGGCTTCGGGCAGATGACTTGCCTGACCCGCCAGCCAGTAGAGCGCGCGTTTATTGGCGCCGCGATATTTCGCCCGAGCCACCATCTCCTGACCGGCATAACACCCTTTTTTAAAGCTGATAGCATCCAGCGCCTGCAGGTTGGTGGCCTGCGGAATAAACTGCACGCTGGTGGCGGGATCGATCACCGGAATGCCCGCTTCAATATCCAGCGCCAGCCACTGCTGACTGTCATTGAACTGTGCATCGTCATTGAGCTTCTGCTTCAGCGCTTCTGCCTGGGCCAGCGAAGTGACAATCAGAAAACGTTCGGCCGGATGGGCAAACCACAGCAGCGTGGTTTCTCCCTGCTGCACCACCGGTTTTTCGCTGTCGGGCAGGCTATCAAACAGATTTGCCAGCGCGGCGCGCGCCTGAAAACCGGCCACGCCCAGCAATACTGACTCATCATCAGCCACCATCGACACTTTCGAAAACACGGCGTATTTCTTTAACTCGGGCAGCTGGGTGTCGCGCAGCTCACGACGGATCAGATAAGCATAGCCTTCACCGCGATGGAACAGGCGCATATTGCTCCACATTTTGCCTTTAGCATCGCAGTGTGCGGCGAGCGAATGGTGGTCGGCATCCAGCGTGGCGACATCCAGCGTTAACTGACCCTGCAGGTAAGAGGTGCTGTCGGCACCAGTAATGGAAACCAGCGCCCAGCTATCCAGTGACATCAGGGTTAACGGCAGACGAGACGACGCGGCAGGCTGGCGCGGCGGTAAAGTAAATGTGGGCATGGAGATATCCTGTATAAGAAGGTTCATCCGGAATAATATCTTCAATGTTAAAAGAGCCGACTGGCAATGCAACCTGTTTACGGAAAACGGCGCACAAAAGGCGTGATAACCCTGAAAAGATCCAGCCTGAAATGTGGCAGGTTGCACAGCATGCGACGCTGCGCCTGCGAGCCGCATTAAACCAGGTTACACTAGGCGCCACGTTGTGAATTGTGGAAATTGATGCATGGATATTAATGATAAATCACGCATTCAGTGGGCCTGCCGTCGCGGCATGCTGGAACTGGATGTGGCTATTATGCCGTTCTTCAAATTTGAGTATGAGACGCTGAGCGACACCGATAAGCAGGTCTTTGTGGATTTGCTAAAGAGTGACGATCCCGATCTGTTTAACTGGCTGATGAATCACGGTGAGCCAAAGGATCCGGAGCTTAAGCGGATGGTGAACCTGATCCAGCAGCGTAACCATGCTCGCGGCCCGGTGGCAATGTAAGCTGCGGCCCTCTCGTCTGGCGTGCGGGTTAGTCTGCGCCTGGCTGATAGCAGCCGTGACTGGCGTGGTGCTGATGACGCTGCCTGCAGGCGGCTGGCTGGTTAAAGCGCCGATTATTCTGCTGTTGCTGGCTGAGGGCTGGCGCAGCGTTTGGCGATTGATTCAACGGCACGGTACGTTACATCGGGAAAGCGTCCATTGCTGGATCTGGCAGGGAAAACGCTGGCGGCCAACTCAGCCACTACGCTGGTTACCCGTTGGCGTGCTGCTGGTGGCGAAGAGCGAACAGGGTGCCACGCTGCGCTGGTGGCTGATGCAGGACAATATGCAGCCTGGCGAATGGCGGGCGTTACGCGCCTGCTGCTTCAGCCCGGCGCGGCATTAATGGCAGCAGTGCAGGCAAGAGCGTCTGAAGCCGTTCATCTGCCTGCACTGCGGTTCAATAATGACAGGCAAGAGCGATTAAAGCCGCTCACCTGTTCAGGCTACGGTTCGACACCGGCAGAAGGGCCGTCAGAGCAGTCCGGCGGTTTCGGTTAACACCTGCTCGCACCACTGCTCAACGCGCTCATCGGTGACCTCAAACTGATTCACATCATCAAGCGCCAGACCCACAAACTGCGAGCCATCTGCACTCAGCGGTTTCGGGCTGGTGAACTCATAGCCTTCAAGCGGCCAGTAGCCAACAAAACGTACTCCCATCGGCTGCAGCAAATCGTGCAGCATGCCGAGCGCATCTAAAAACCACTCGCCATAGCCAATCTGATCGCCCATGCCATACAGTGCGACAATCTTGTTTTGCAGATTCAGCGCAGGCAACTGCGGCCAGCTCGCCTCCCAGTCCTCCTGCAACTCACCGAAATCCCAGGTCGGGATGCCCATGATCAGCAAATCGTACTGCTCCATCAGGCGCGGGTCGTCATCTTTCACGTTATGCAGCGTCACTAACTCTTCGCCAATAAAATCGCGAATTTTCTCCGCTACGATTTCGGTGTAACAGGTACTGGAACCGTAAAAAAGACCGATTTTCATGCAGATAACACTCTGTAAATACTGACTTTGGCGCAATTGTACCAGAAGCGCTGCTGAATCAGGCATAATGAGCATGATTTTACACCAGACGGCGGAGATAACGTGCAGGACAGCGATCTGACAGAACAGTTTCTTGATGCGCTCTGGATTGAACGCAATCTGGCGCAGAACACTCTCTCCTCTTATCGCCAGGACCTCCAGACGCTGACCGGATGGCTGGCGCATCATCAGCTGACGCTGCTTAGCGTGGCGCCGCTGGATCTGCAGCAGTTTCTGGCTGAACGGCTGGAGGGAGGCTACAAGGCGACCAGCTCAGCGCGGTTGCTCAGCGCCATGCGTCGCCTGTTCCAGTATCTTTATCGCGAAAAGCTGCGCCCGGACGATCCCAGCGCGCTGCTGTCAGCACCAAAACTGCCGCAGCGTTTACCGAAAGATCTCAGTGAGGCGCAGGTCGAGCGACTGTTGCAGGCGCCGAATATCGATATCCCGCTGGAGCTGCGCGACAAAGCGATGCTGGAGCTTCTCTACGCCACGGGCCTGCGCGTCTCCGAACTGATTGGCCTGACGCTCAGCGACATCAGCCTGCGCCAGGGCGTTGTCCGGGTTATCGGTAAAGGGGATAAAGAGCGGCTGGTGCCTTTAGGTGAAGAAGCGGTTTACTGGCTGGAGCAATATATGGAACATGGTCGTCCGTGGCTGCTCAACGGTCAGACGCTGGACGTGATGTTTCCCAGTAATCGGGCGCAGCAGATGACGCGGCAGACCTTCTGGCATCGCATCAAGCATTACGCCACGCTGGCGGGGATCGACAGCGAAAAGTTATCACCGCATGTGATGCGCCATGCCTTTGCGACCCATCTGCTGAACCACGGTGCCGATCTGCGTGTCGTACAGATGCTGCTGGGACACAGCGATCTCTCCACCACCCAAATTTATACGCACGTCGCCACTGAGCGCCTGCGTCAGTTGCATCAACAACACCATCCGCGGGCCTGAACCGCGGCGATAAGGACAAAAATGAACAAGCATTTTGCCATGCTGGCTCTTTTAGCCAGCGCCTTTTCCGGTCTCGCACAGGCCGATGACAGCGCCATTCAGCAATCACTTAAAAAGCTTGGTCTGAACCAGACGGAGATCAGCCCGTCACCGCTGCCGGGTTTTAAAACCGTGCTGTCAGAAAGCGGCGTGCTTTACGTGACCGACGACGGCAAACATATGATCCAGGGCCCGCTCTATGACGTCAGCGGCAAACAGCCGGTCAACGTCACCAACCAGCTGCTGGACAAAAAAGTCGAAGCGCTGGTGCCGGAGATGATCGTCTACAAAGCGCCTAAAGAGCAGCACGTGATCACGGTCTTTACCGACATCACCTGTGGCTACTGTCACAAGCTGCACGAGCAGATGGCGGACTACAATGCGCTGGGCATCACCGTGCGCTACCTGGCGTTTCCGCGTGAAGGGCTGAATGGTCAGATTGAGCCAGCGATGAAAGCGATCTGGTGCAGCGCCGACCGCAATAAAGCGTTTGATGAGGCGATGAAAGGCAATGCGCCGAAGATGGCCGCACCAGACAGTTGCAAAATCGATATTGCCCAGCACTATAAGCTTGGCGTGCTGTTCGGCATTCAGGGCACGCCCGCGATGCTGACTGACAGCGGCATGATGATCCCAGGTTATCAGTCGCCGCAGGAGCTGAAGCAGGTGCTGGACAATCAGAAGCGTGGTGGTTAATCGGTGGTAAAACAGGATGTGGAACTCCGTCGCCGTGAGGTGACGGTTGATGATGCGCTTCCGGCGACGCTGCCGCCGCTGCTGAAACGACTCTATCTGCAACGCGGCGTGCGCGACGCGGCAGAGCTGGAGCGCGGGGCGAAAAACCTGCTGCCGTACCAGTCTTTAAGCGGGATTGAGAGCGCAGTGGAACTGCTGCACCAGGCGCTGCTGGATGGGCGTCGCATTATGGTGGTGGGCGACTTTGATGCCGATGGCGCGACCAGTACCGCGCTGACGGTCATGGCGCTGCGCAGCATGGGCGGCGGCAACGTGCAGTATCTGGTGCCTAACCGCTTTGAAGATGGTTATGGCCTCAGCCCTGAAGTGGTTGAGCAGGCGCGGGCGCGCGGCGCGGCGATGATCCTGACCGTCGACAACGGCATCTCCTCCCACGCCGGCGTTGAATGTGCCCATCAGCACGGGATTCCGGTACTGATTACCGACCACCACCTGCCGGGCGAGACCTTACCGGCCGCTGAGGCGATCGTTAATCCCAATCTGCCGGACTGCAACTTTCCCTCACGTGCACTGGCGGGCGTGGGCGTTGCGTTCTATCTGATGCTGGCGCTGCGCGCCCATCTGCGCACCCAGGGCTGGTTTGGTGCCACCCGCACTGAACCCAATCTTGCAGAGATGCTGGATCTGGTGGCGCTCGGCACGGTTGCCGACGTGGTGCCGCTCGACGTCAACAACCGCATTCTGGTGTGGCAGGGACTCAGCCGCATCCGGGCTGGAAAATGCCGGCCAGGCATCCGGGCGCTGCTGGAGATTGCTAATCGCGATGCGCGTCAGATGGCGGCCAGCGATCTCGGCTTTGCGCTGGGGCCACGGCTCAATGCCGCAGGCCGGCTCGACGATATGTCGGTGGGCGTGGCGCTGTTAATGACTGAGGATCTCAGTCAGGCACGGATGTTAGCCAGTGAGCTGGACGCGCTGAACCAGACGCGCAAAGAGATAGAGCAGGGCATGCAGAGCGAAGCGCTGGCGCTGTGTCAGGCGCTGGAACGTGAGCAGCGCGATCTGCCGCTGGGGCTGGCTTTTTATCATCCCGAATGGCATCAGGGGGTGGTGGGGATCCTCGCCTCCCGTCTGAAAGAGCGTTTCCATCGTCCGGTGATTGCCTTTGCTCCGGCGGGCGACGGCACGCTGAAAGGCTCAGGCCGCTCAATTGCCGGTCTGCATCTGCGCGACGCGCTGGAGCGTCTGGATACGCTGAATCCCGGCCTGATGCTGAAGTTCGGCGGTCATGCCATGGCGGCAGGCTTATCACTGGAAACCGCACGCTACGAGGAGTTTCGTCAGCGCTTTGCCGATCTGGTCGGTGAGTGGCTGGATGGCGAATCTCTGCAGGGCATCATCTGGTCAGATGGTGCGTTGCAGCCGCAGGAGTTTTCGCTGCAGACCGCTGAGATGCTGCGCGAAGCGGGGCCCTGGGGCCAGGCGTTCCCGGAACCCGCTTTTGACGGCAAATTTAAGCTGCTGCAACAGCGGCTGGTGGGCGAGCGACATCTGAAAGTGATGGTCGAACCGCTGGACGGCGGTCCGCTGATCGACGGGATCGCCTTTAATGTCGATACCACCCTGTGGCCCGACAGCAGCATTCGCCAGGTCGAACTGGCCTATAAGCTGGATATCAATGAGTACCGTGGTAACCGCTCGGTACAGCTGATCATTGACCATATCTGGCCGCTTTGATTTTTCTAAGGCGCGCGCGTCTCCGGTCACTGCAGAGGCGCGTCAGCCTGTTTTTTCCCTGCGTTAACCTGCTGTACGAGCGGTTGTCGTCGCGGCCCGATAAGCAAATGCAACGCGTCACGCCGCCCCGGCATCAGCCCGCTGTCTCAGCGCTACAAACTGCCGCCAGTTTCGGGTAAACTTGTGCGTTAAATTTCCTGTCCCATCGAACATAAGAAAGACGCTAAAGCCATGTTTGAAATCAACCCGGTCAAAAACCGTATTCAGGACCTCAGTGAGCGCAGCGACGTTCTTCGGGGGTATCTTTGACTACGATGCCAAGAAAGAACGCCTCGAAGAAGTAAACGCCGAGCTGGAACAGCCCGATGTCTGGAACGAACCTGAGCGTGCTCAGGCGCTGGGCAAAGAGCGCTCCTCGCTGGAAGCGATCGTGCAGACGCTGGATCAGATGTCGCAGGGCCTGGAAGATGTGCAGGGTCTGCTTGAACTGGCGGTAGAAGCGGAAGACGAAGAGACTTTCGACGAAGCGGTTGCCGAGCTGGATGTCCTTGAGGGCAAGCTGGGCGAGCTGGAATTCCGCCGCATGTTCTCTGGCGAGTATGACAGCGCCGACTGCTACATCGATCTGCAGGCGGGTTCCGGCGGCACCGAAGCGCAGGACTGGGCCAGCATGCTGATGCGTATGTATCTGCGTTGGGCTGAAGCCAAAGGCTTCAAAACCGAAATTATCGAAGAGTCTGAAGGTGAAGTTGCAGGCATTAAATCTGTGACCATTCGCGTGTCAGGCGACTACGCCTTTGGCTGGTTGCGTACAGAAACCGGCGTGCATCGCCTGGTGCGTAAGAGCCCGTTTGACTCCGGCGGCCGTCGTCACACCTCCTTCAGCTCAGCCTTTATCTATCCGGAAGTGGATGACGATATTGATATCGACATCAACCCAGCCGATCTGCGCATTGACGTCTATCGTGCGTCAGGGGCGGGCGGCCAGCACGTTAACCGGACGGAATCTGCGGTACGTATTACCCATATTCCAACCGGTACCGTCACCCAGTGTCAGAATGACCGTTCTCAGCACAAGAACAAAGATCAGGCGATGAAGCAGATGAAAGCGAAGCTGTACGAGCTTGAGATGCAGAAGAAAAACGCTGAGAAACAGGCGCTGGAGGACAATAAGTCCGACATCGGCTGGGGAAGTCAGATCCGTTCTTACGTTCTCGATGATGCACGCATCAAAGATCTGCGCACCGGCGTAGAGACGCGTAACACCCAGGCGGTGCTGGACGGCGACCTGGATCGATTCATTGAAGCTAGTTTAAAAGCAGGGTTATAAGGAACCGACATGTCTGAACAACAACCGCAGAGCGCTGATGCCGCCGTTGAGTTAAATAACGAACTGAAAGCGCGTCGCGAAAAGCTGAGCGTGCTGCGTGCAAATGGCGTGGCGTTTCCTAACGATTTTCGTCGTGACAGCCTCTCAAACCAGCTGCATGAGAGCTATGGCGAGAAGAGCAACGAAGAGCTTGAAGATCTCGGCATCGAAGTCAGCGTTGCCGGACGTATGATGACCCGTCGTATCATGGGTAAAGCCTCTTTCGTGACCCTGCAGGATGTGGGTGGCCGGATTCAGCTTTACGTCTCGCGTGACGATCTGGCTGAAGGCATCTACAACGAGCAGTTCAAAAAGTGGGATCTCGGCGATATCCTGGGCGCGCGCGGCAAACTGTTCAAAACCAAAACCGGCGAACTGTCGATTCACTGTTCTGAACTGCGCCTGCTGACCAAAGCACTGCGTCCGCTGCCGGACAAGTTCCACGGCCTGGCCGATCAGGAAACGCGCTACCGTCAGCGTTACCTTGATCTCATCGCCAACGAGGAATCGCGCAACACCTTCAGAATTCGTTCGCAGATCATGGCCGGTATTCGCCAGTTCATGGTGGGCCGCGACTTTATGGAAGTGGAAACCCCGATGATGCAGGTGATCCCTGGCGGCGCGTCTGCGCGTCCGTTCATCACCCATCACAATGCGCTGGATATCGACATGTATCTGCGTATCGCTCCAGAGCTTTATCTGAAGCGTCTGGTGGTGGGCGGATTCGATCGCGTGTTCGAGATCAACCGTAACTTCCGCAACGAAGGTATTTCGCCACGTCATAACCCAGAGTTCACCATGATGGAACTCTATATGGCTTATGCGGATTACAAAGATCTGATCGAGCTGACCGAAAGCCTGTTCCGTACGCTGGCGCAGGATGTGCTGGGCAGCACCGTGGTGCCTTACGGCGAGCAGGAGTTTGATTTCGGTAAGCCGTTTGAAAAACTGACCATGCGTGAAGCGATCAAGAAATACCGTCCGGAAACGGATCTGGCCGATCTGGAAGACTTTGATAAAGCGGTGGCGATTGCTCAATCACTGCACATCAAGGTTGAGAAAAGCTGGGGTCTGGGCCGTGTCGTAACCGAAATCTTTGAAGAGACCGCAGAAGCGCATCTGATTCAGCCGACCTTCATCACTGAATATCCGGCTGAAGTCTCTCCGCTGGCCCGTCGTAACGACGAGAACCCGGAAATCACCGATCGCTTTGAGTTCTTCATTGGCGGTCGTGAAATCGGTAACGGCTTCTCCGAGCTGAACGATGCGGAAGATCAGGCTGAGCGTTTCCTGCAGCAGGTGAATGCCAAAGATGCTGGCGACGACGAAGCGATGTTCTACGACGAAGACTATGTCACCGCACTGGAGCACGGTCTGCCGCCAACCGCCGGTCTGGGTATCGGTATTGACCGTATGGTGATGCTGTTTACCAACAGCCACACTATCCGCGATGTGATTCTGTTCCCGGCACTGCGCCCAGGCAGCAAGTAATCGTTATGAGTCGCTGTCAGGCCTGATCTTCAGGCCTGACAGCGTGATGACAAAGCCGAATCAGAGTGAATTTGGCAGCAACTGATAAACTCACGGCACAGGGAACACGGTCAGAAGAGGAAAGCGTCCCGCGCCATGGATGGCGTGGGCCGAGCGGTCATGGATGACAGTTTTTGCGTCTTTCCGATCTGACCGTGTTACCTGTGCAGGCTCGGTCTTACAGCGAACCAGGCCCGACTTTGTCACCAAGCTTAAGGCCGGAAATTCCGGCCTTTTTTACATCTGTTCGTTTAGCAGATATCAGGATTTAATCGCCTGATCCAGCCATGTCTGAAATCGCGAGTAAGGCACATAGAGCGCAACGTTCTTATAGAGTGTCTTACCGCTGACATTGTCGTTGATGTTATTGCTGTAGCCAATAATCACGCCCGCCAGCGTATCATCAGAGGCGTTATAGACTGCGCCGCCCGACATCCCTTTAACCACCCCCGCATTCGCCGCCACCACGACGCAGTCTGATTTGTTCCAGCTGTTCGCCAGCGTGGTATTGATCAGGTTCTGCCCGCTGGAACTGACCGGCATGGCCGAAATAAAACTGTAGCCGTAGAGATTGACCTGATCGCCGATGTGGCTGTTACGAAAGTTGGGTGGCAGGTTCATTTCGCTGTTTTTGTGGTAGACCACGGCCAGATCGCATTGCGGATGCCAGGCTTTGACCCGGTAAAGCGAAAACTTTGCCACATGTGCGGCGGTCAGGCTGTACTCCGGCGTCAGTGGGATGGTGGTACCGAGCGTGCCTAAACCCAGCACGGTGGGAATACCGGTCACGGTCATATCCACCCGTTTTTCAGCTTCTTTACTGTACTCATAATGACCCACCGAGCAGCCGGTTAAGCCAAACACCATTAAGGCTATGAGTCGTTGCATTCTCTCTCCCTGCGTCAGAAGTTGATCACATCACCTGGCAATTGATTAGGGATATATCGGCAACGTTAAGGATTTATTAATTAAATACGCACTAAAAAGCGTAACGGGTTCGCGGGAAATGACAACCTGACCCTGGGTCATGTGCGCTTTAACGGGCTTAGCCAGCAGGCTGACAAAGCCATTTGTTCCGGCAAAGCAGCAGGATTATTGCGGCCCCGGCAATAATCCTTTGCTGCGCGCAGGCTATGTCGCGCATCAGCACTGTGCTGTAATGCTCACCGTGACGCAGATCAAATTTTAATAAGCGTCGAAGGGCTGCGCGTCTGTGCAGTTCACCTGCAAATGATATTGGGAGAGTGTTATGCCTGTAGCATTAATGGCGCTGGCGTTGAGTGCGTTCGCCATCGGAACCACTGAGTTTGTCATTATGGGATTGCTGCCGGAGGTGGCGCGTGACCTTCAGGTGTCGATTCCGTCGGCGGGCTGGCTGATCAGCGGCTACGCGCTGGGCGTGGCGATTGGTGCGCCGATTATGGCGCTGCTTACCGCCAGGCTGCCGCGTAAAAAAACGCTGATTCTGCTGATGGTGATATTTATTGTCGGCAACCTGCTGTGTGCGCTGGCTTACAACTATAACCTGCTGATGCTGGCACGCATCGTCACCGCGCTTTGTCACGGTGCCTTCTTCGGTATTGGCGCGGTGGTCGCCGCCAGTCTGGTACCAGCCGGTCGTCAGGCTTCCGCTGTCGCACTGATGTTCACCGGACTGACCTTAGCCAACGTGCTGGGCGTTCCGCTGGGGACCAGTTTCGGACAGATGTTTGGCTGGCGAGCCACCTTCTGGGGCGTGGCTGTGATTGGCGTGCTGGCGTTTATCGCCCTGATCGTGAGTCTGCCCAACAATAAACAGGAAAAGCCGGTTCACCTGGCGAGTGAAATTGGGGCACTGGCCAACGGGAAACTGTGGCTGTCGCTGCTGATGACGGTGTTCTTTGCCGCGGCGATGTTTGCGCTGTTCAGCTACATTGCGCCGCTGCTGCTAGAGGTGACGGGCATCAGCGATCGCGGCGTCAGCTGGACGCTGTTCCTGATTGGCGCAGGCCTGACGGTCGGTAACATTCTTGGCGGCAAACTGGCCGACTGGAAAGTCTCCTTTAGCCTGATCCTCAGCTTCTCCCTGATCGCCATCTTCTCGCTGCTGTTCAGCTGGACCAGCCATGCACTGTGGCTGGCAGAGATCACCCTGTTCCTGTGGGCGATGGCGACCTTTGCGACGGTGCCGGGCCTGCAGATCAACGTGGTACGTCATGGCAAAGAGGCGCCTAACCTGGTCTCAACCCTGAACATTTCGGCGTTTAACGTGGGCAATGCGCTGGGTGCCTGGGTCGGCGGTGCGGTGATTGGCCGTGGATATGGCCTGACGGCGGTGCCGGTTGCTGCCGCTGCGCTGGCGGCAATCGGCCTGCTGATCTGTCTGATCACCTTCCGCAAATCGGGCCGCGCAACCGCCAGGGTTCGCGCTTAAGCCAGGCGGGCGGCGATGCGTGCCGGAAAGTCAGCCACCTGCCGTTGCAGATGGCTGACAAAGGCATCGACCAGCGCCGATGCAGGGCGGTGCTGCGGCCTCACCAGGCTGACGGTAAACGGAACCGCCACGCTGAACTTACGCATCACCACACCGCTGTCGGCGTAATCCAGCGCCGTCAGCGGATTCACAATTGAAATGCCCACGCCCGCTCTGACCATGGCGCACACCGAAGCGGCACTGTGCGTCTCCATCACCAGCCGCCGCTCGACTCCCTGCTCATGAAACAGCGCATCCAGCAACTGACGATAGCTGTCACTGCGCGACAGGCTCACATACTGTTCGCCCGCAAAATCGTGCGGCGTCAGCTCTGAACGCTGACTCAGAGGGTGATGCTGAGGCAATACACACACTTCATCGCAGGTCAGCAGGGCGAGACGGTCAGTGCCGGCCGGAGCGTGCTGGGTTTCGGTTAAGCCGATATCGTAGCGCTGTGCTGACAGCCACTCCTCCAGCAGCGGCGACTCCTGCGGAATCACATTCAGGCTCACATCCGGGTAGCGCTGTAAAAAGGGCTGACACAGTGGTGGCAGCAGCGACTGCGAAAAAACGGGCAGGCAGGCGATCGACAGCTCACCCTGACGGAACTGGCGCAGCCCTTCAGCCGCTTCCATGATGCGATCCAGTCCGTACCAGGATCGCTGCACCTCTTCGAAAAGACGCAATCCCTGCACCGTCGGTTGCAGGCGACCACGAACCCGTCCGAACAACTCTAATCCCAGCTGCTGCTCCAGGCGTGCCAGCTCCCGGCTCACCGTCGGCTGTGAGGTGTGCAGCAGTGTCGCGGCCTGAGTCAGATTGCCGCTGGTCATCACCGCATGAAAAATCTCGATATGCCGCCAGTTAATGTTCGCCACGCACCCTTCCTATATCCATTCTGCATAGATGCTATTAAAACAGATATTTTTCGCTATGACACGATTCTGGCTTAATGCAGCTATTGCCACAGGAGAATTGCCATGCCACGTTCCTTACAGAGTACCGAAACCGCACTCAGCGCCGCTAACCTGCTGCCGCTGGCACGCCGCTACGCCGGGCCATTCTGGGCTTATGATGCGCAGATTATTCAGGCGCGTATTGCCCAGCTGCAGGCATTTGATGTGGTGCGCTTTGCGCAGAAGGCCTGCTCGAATACGCATATCCTGCGCCTGATGCGCGCAGCAGGCGTGAAAGTGGACTCGGTATCGCTGGGTGAGATCGAACGTGCGCTGGCCGCGGGTTACCAGCCTGGCGGTGATGAGATCGTCTTTACCGCGGATCTGTTCGATCAGCCGACGCTGGAGCGGGTGACCGCGTTAAAGGTGCCGGTTAATGCCGGATCGATCGATATGCTGCATCAGCTCGGCGCGGTCTCACCGGGACATGCGGTGTGGCTGCGGGTCAATCCTGGTTTTGGTCACGGCCACAGTCAGAAAACCAATACCGGTGGCGAAAACAGCAAGCACGGGATCTGGCATGCCGATTTAGCCGAGGCGCTGGCGGCGATTAAGCAGCACGGCTTGCAGCTGGTGGGCATTCATATGCATATCGGCTCAGGCGTCGATTATGCGCATCTGCAGCAGGTCTGTGATGCGATGGTTGAACTGGTGATGGCGTCGGGTCAGGATCTGACCGCGATCTCTGCGGGCGGCGGCCTCTCTGTGCCTTATCGCTATGGCGAAGAGGCGATCGATACCGATCACTATTTCGGCCTGTGGGATGCAGCGCGGCAGCGTATCGCTCAGCATCTGGGTCACGCGATAAAGCTGGAGATCGAACCGGGCCGTTTCCTGGTGGCCGAGGCCGGTGTGCTGGTCTCTCAGGTTCGGGCGGTTAAGTCGATGGGCAGCCGTCACTTCGTGCTGGTCGATGCCGGTTTCAGTGACCTGATGCGTCCCTCCATGTATGGCAGCTATCACCATATCTCGCTGATGGCGGGCGATGAGCGGGCCATTGATGAGCAGCAGACTATCGACACCGTGGTCGCTGGCCCGCTGTGCGAATCGGGTGATGTCTTTACCCAGCTGGAGGGCGGCATGGTCGAACCACGCGCGATTCCGGCGGCAAAGGTTGGCGATTACCTGGTGTTCCACGACACCGGTGCTTACGGTGCATCCATGTCCTCTAACTACAACAGCCGTCCGCTGATCCCGGAAGTGCTGTTTGAGCAGGGCCAGCCGCGCGAGATCCGCCGCGCGCAGACTATTGAGTCGCTACTGGCACTGGAAATCAGCTAATCACCTCGCTCAGGCGGCCGGCGCGCCGCCTGTCAGCCATAGATCTCTTTGCGCAGCATGACCAGCTCCTCTGCCAGCTCGCGGCACAGCATTGCATTCATCAGATGATCCTGCGCATGCACCAGAATCAGCGTGACCGGCAATTTTCCGCTTCCCTCGTCTGCACCAATCAACGCGGTCTGAATTTTATGTGCCGCTTTTGCCGCGGTATCTGAAGCTGCCAGCGCCGCGTCAGCCCCGGTCCAGTCGCGTTTGCGCGCACACTGAATCGCCATCATCGCCGACGAACGGGCTTCCCCTGCATTGATCAGCAATTCCATCATGGTCTGTTCGTAATCCATAACGCCTCCGCTATTGGTATGCCAAATTGGCCGTTTTAATCATACTGGAATGCCAATAAACGTTTCCGGGAGGTTCGTCACAGAAAAAACCGAGGATATTCGTCATTTTGGTATGCCACTAACAGGGAAGACCACGACGATTACAGGAATACCGATCTTACATCTCTGAGGGTTGATCATGTCTCTACAGGACCGCCTTATCGATTCCCTGGGCAGCTTTGCCACCCGCTTTAACAGTTATCGCTACATCATGGCGATTAAAGCCTCGTTCATTACCCTGATGCCGGTGATCATTGTTGGCGCCTTCTCGGTATTGATCTCTAACATGGTGCTGGACAGCAAAAATGGCCTTGCCAGCTTTGCCGCCCTGGCTTTTTTAGCTGACCTCAAGCCCATCACCAGCAGTATCAATTACGCCACGCTCAGCTTTCTCAACATTGGTGCGGTGTTCCTGATTGGTATTGAGCTTGGGCGCATCAACGGTATAAAAACGCTGTTTCCCGGCCTGCTGGCGATCATCTGCTTTGTATCCGTAACGCCGACCACCTTACAGATGATGGTCGATGGGCAGATGCACCTGGTCACCGACGTGCTGGCCAAACAATTCTCCGATACCAAAAGCCTGTTTCTCGGCATGTTTATCGCCATTCTGTCGGTAGAGATCTACTGCCGCCTCGAACAGGTTGAGCGGCTGAAAATCAAAATGCCCGACACCGTGCCGCCCAATGTGGCCGCCTCTTTCTCCGCGCTCATCCCCTCAATCATCACCGTGACGCTGATAGCGACCTTTGGCTTTATCTTCCATCGCGTCACCGGCATGTACCTTTACGACGCGGTATACCAGGTGGTGCAGCAGCCGCTGGAGTCGGTGGTGCAGAGCCTGTGGGGCATTCTGATTCTGATGTTCGTCGCCCAGCTGTTCTGGGTGATTGGTATTCACGGCAACCAGATGGTGAAGCCGATCCGTGAGCCGCTGTTGCTTGGCGCGATTATGGTCAACATGACCGCTTTTGAGCAGGGAAAAGAGGCACCGAACATCATCACCATGCCGTTCTGGGATGTTTATATGAGCATCGGCGGCTCCGGCCTGACCATCGGGCTGCTCACCGCCGTGATGCTGGCAACACGACGCAAAGAGATGCGTGAAATCGCCAAACTGTCGTTCGGGCCAGGCATTTTCAATATCAACGAGCCGGTTATATTTGGTATGCCGATTATGCTTAACCCGATACTGGCTATCCCTTTCATCATCACACCGCTAGTGACAGGTTCTATCGGTTACTTCGCTACGGTGATGGGATTTGCCGGGAAAGCCGTGGTGATGGTGCCATGGACCACGCCTCCGATTATCAATGCCTGGCTGTCAACGGCCGGATCGATGGGTGCGGTGGTGACGCAGATCGTCTGCATTCTGGTGTCAGTACTTATCTATCTGCCATTTGTGAAAGTCGCAGCCCGCCGCGCGGATGCAGCAGAAGCAGCGGAAGCAAAGAGCCTGCAACCTGAGCTGAACCCTAACCGAACGGAGGTGTTATGAGTCGTCAGACTGTCCACATACCTGAAAATTTCATTCTGGGAGCTGCTGCCTCCGCCTGGCAGACGGAAGGCTGGAGCGGAAAAAAAGCGGGGCAGGACTCCTGGCCTGACGCCTGGTATCAGCAGGATCGTCACGTCTGGCACAACGGCTACGGCCCGGCGGTTGCCACCGACTTTATCAACCGCTTTAGTGAGGATGTGGCGCTAATGAAGGCCAGCGGGCTGACCCACTACCGCACTTCGATCAACTGGTCGCGTTTCCTGATCGATTACGAAACCGCTACGGTCGATGAGGAATACGCGGCTTACTATGACCGGCTGATTGATGAAATGCAGCGCCAGGGCATAGAACTGATGCTCTGTCTGGAGCATTACGAGCTGCCCGCCACGCTGCTGGACCAGTATGGCGGCTGGCAGTCAAAGCATGTGGTTGAACTGTTTATCCGTTATGTCGAACAGGTGTTTAAACGCTATGCCGGTCGGGTCACGCGCTGGTTTGTGTTTAACGAGCCGATTGTGGTGCAGACCCGCGTCTATCTTGACGCGCTGCGCTGGCCTTATGAGCAGAACACCCATAAATGGATGCAGTGGAACCACCACAAAAATCTTGCTACCGCCCGGGTAGTGCAGCTGTTCCGCGCGGCAGGCTATGCCGGTCGCATTGGTACCATACTCAATCCGGAAGTCACCTATCCGCGATCGTCAGCCCCGCACGACCAGAAGGCGGCGCATATTTATGACCTGTTCTACAACCGGGTGTTTCTCGACCCCGCCATTAAAGGCGAGTATCCGGCGGAGCTGCTGGCGCTGCTTGATAAGCATCAGATTGAGTGGGAAACCACCCCGGAAGAGCTGGCGATTATTGCCGCCAATACCGTCGATGAAGTCGGGCTTAATCTCTACTATCCGCATCGCGTGAAGGCACCGTCCCGCGCCTGGCATCCCGAGACACCCTTTCATCCCGCCTGGTATTACGAACACTTTGAACTGCCGGGGCGACGGATGAACCCTTCACGCGGCTGGGAAATTCAGCCTGAAATTATCTGGGATATGGCGCAGCGGATGCGCGATGAGTACGGCAATATCCCGTGGTTTGTGGCTGAAAGCGGTATGGGAATTGAGAACGAAGCGCAGTTCAAAAATGCCGACGGGGAGATTCAGGACGATTACCGCATCGCGTTTATCAGCGAGCACCTGCATCAGGCGATACGCGCCAGTCAGGCGGGGATTAACTGTCAGGGCTATATGCTGTGGGCGTTTACCGACAATGTCTCGCCAATGAATGCCTTTAAAAATCGCTATGGTCTTATCGAAATCGACTTAGATAAGCAGCGTCAGCGCCGTATGAAGAAATCTGCCCACTGGTTCCGTACGCTGCGCGACACGCAGCAATTTACCCTGTGGCTTGATGATGAGCCGAAATAACGCGAGGAAACGAGCATGAAACGAATTGTTCTGGCCTGTGCTGCGGGCATGTCGACCTCAATGGTGGTGACGCGGATGGAAAAGGAGGCTGCCGCGCGCGGTCTGGCATTTCAGATCTACGCCATTCCGGAGCAAAACCTGCGTGAAGAGCTGCAAAACTACGGCAACGAGGTGGTGGTCGTGCTGCTCGGGCCACAGGTGCGCTTCAAACTGGAAGAAAACAGAAAACTTACCGACAGCTATCAGTTGCCCATCGCGGTGATCGATACGGTTGCTTACGGCACGCTGAATGGTGCAAAGGTACTCGATCAGGCGCTGGCTTTGATACACTGAGCCCCAGTTTGCGAGCCAGCCTCTCCGGTTCGCGGGCATTGTCGCGCAGGGAACCGCGGCAATGCCGTTAGCGCATTGATTGCAAAGGGTGACAGTGTGGACAAAGCCGAAGCGCCGCAAGAAAAAAAGCAGTATCAGGAAATTGGTCAGCACCTGCGTCAGCAGATCTGTGACGGGCACTATCCGGTGGGATCGCGCCTGCCGCCTGAACGTCAGCTGGCTGAAACCTGGGGCGTCAGCCGGACCATCGTGCGCGAGGCATTATTGATGCTGGAGCTGGAAGGTACGGTGGATATCCGCCAGAGCTCCGGCGTCTATGTGATGCGTATTCCTTCCGCCAGTGATGATGAAGAAGAGGCCTTCTTCCGCAGCGACGTTGGCCCGTTTGAAATGCTACAGGCACGTCAGTTGCTGGAGAGCAATATTGCAGCCTTTGCCGCAAAAATGGCGACCAAAGCGGACATCGAAAATCTGCGCCGAACGCTGGAACAGGAGCAGCGTGCTATCGCCGCCAACGACAGCAGTCAGGACAACGACAAGTTGTTTCATCTGCTGCTGGCGGGTGCCAGTCAGAATCAGATGCTGCTCGATACCGTCACCAGCATCTGGCGACATCATGACAGTAGCCCGCTCTGGCAGCAGCTGCGCCCGCAGTTTGAAACCCGCGCCTATCGCCTGAAGTGGCTCGGCGATCACCAGACAATCCTGGCTGCTCTGCGTCGGCGTGATGTGATGGGGGCCTGGCAATCCACCTGGCAGCACCTTGAGAACGTCAAGAATACGCTGCTGGAGCTTTCCGACGCCGATGCGCCTGACTTTGATGGCTACCTGTTTGATTCAGTCCCGATCTTTCAGGGGAAACTGATGTGATTGAGATTGTATCGCTCAGCGATGCCCCCCAATTTGCCGATCAGATCATCGACTGGCAGTGGCGCGCATTTGGTGAAGCCACCAGCCGGGCGTTCTTTGCCAGTGTGGTGAACAGCAGCCTTATCGGTGCTGATTTTCCGGTGACTTTCGTTGCCGTGGAGGCGGGCAGGGCAGTCGGCACGGTGGGATTCTGGCGCTGCGACCTGATCAGCCGTCAGGATCTTTTCCCCTGGCTGGCGGCGCTCTATGTTGATGAGTCGGTGCGCGGCAAAGGTGTCAGTCAAGCGCTGCAGCAGCATGTCATCGCCTATGCACAGGCACGGGGCTATCCACAGTTGTGGTTATGGTCAACGTTTGAGGGTTACTACGAACGTTATGGCTGGCTGCCACAGGGTGAAGCGCTGGAGTATCCCGCTAAGCCGGTAAAACTCTATTATCGCGACCTGTAAGAGATGCCAGCCGCCATCGCGGCAGCTGGCAACAGAGCGCTCAGGGAGCCGGATAGGTATAACGACGGTGGATCGCCTCAATGCCTTCCAGGATCTCTGCATTTAAGGTCAGATTGAAGCTGTCGATATTGATCTGCAACTGTTCAGGCGTGGTGGCGCCCAGCAGCGTGCTGGCCACAAACGGCTGCTGACGCACATAGGCCAGGGCCATCTGCGACGGGTCAATCTGATGCTGCTGAGCCAGTGCCACATATTCGGCAATCGCCTTTTGTGACTGCTCACCGCTGTAGCGGGTAAAGCGGCTGAACAACGTGTTGCGTGCGCCCGCAGGCTGCGCGCCATTCAGGTATTTGCCGCTCAGCGTTCCAAACGCCAGGCTGGAATACGCCAGCAGCTCTACGCCTTCATGCTGGCTGATTTCGGCCAGACCCACTTCAAAGCTGCGGTTCAGCAGGCTGTAGGGATTCTGAATGCTGATAATGCGCGGCAGCTCATGCTTCTCCGCCAGCTGCAGATAGCGCATCACGCCCCACGCGGTTTCGTTCGACACCCCGATATAGCGGATCTTACCAGCGCGCACCTGTTCGGTCAGCGCTTCCAGCGTCTCCAGCAGCGTCACCTGAGCAGTGGTTTCGCTGTACTGATAGCCAAGCTTGCCAAAATAGTTGGTCTGACGCTGTGGCCAGTGCAGCTGGTAGAGGTCAAGGTAGTCAGTATTCAGGCGTTTCAGGCTGGCATCGAGTGCTGCGCGGATGTTTTTACGGTCCAGCGCCATATCCGGGCGAATCGACGCATCATTGCCACGTGAAGGCCCGGCCACTTTACTGGCAAGAATGATTTTGTCGCGGCTGCCGCGCTGTTTAAGCCAGCTGCCAATATATTGTTCGGTCAGACCCTGGGTTTCCGGACGCGGGGGCACCGGATACATCTCGGCAGTATCAATAAAGTTGATGCCGGAACGGATAGCTAAATCCAGTTGAGCATGGGCGTCGGCTTCGCTGTTCTGTTCGCCAAACGTCATGGTGCCCAACCCCAGCTGACTCACTTCCAGCGTGCTGTGGGGAATACGATGATAGTGCATTGCCAGCTTCCTTTTCTTTATGGAATGGAATGTTGTGTCCTCAGGGACTATAGCGCGAGCAATGGCGGGGAAGGAAGGGGGAAAAGTCGGGGAAATCACCTGCCAGCCGGGAATCGGTGGCAGGTGATTAAATCGGGCACTTAACGTTCAATGATCGTAGAAACCTCATCGCTGTTAATCTGCACCATATGACCCGTCTGGTCAGTGTACTCCACCAGGCCGGTCTCTTTATCAATGCTCGGCTTGCCTTCGGTCATGATCATCCGGCCATCTTTGGTCGCCATGACATAATCAGAACTGCATCCACTTAAAAATGCGGCGGTTACCATCACCAGTGCTACTCCTGCCAACCCTTTCATCACGCCTAATCCTCACAAATGGTCAAGTGCAAACAGTGTAGTAATAAATGGTTTTGCCGGCAGGGTTAATCGTATGAATCTGAAAATAACCGGGCGAGCAGGCTCGCCCTTGACTTTATCAGGCGTGCTTTTTCTTACTGCGCATCAGGTTAAGACACTCAACCGCCATTGAGAAGAACATAGCGAAATAAATGTAACCTTTTGGTACGTGGACCGCAAAACTCTCCAGGATCAGGGTGAAACCGACCAGAATCAGGAAAGAGAGAGCCAGCATTTTCACTGACGGATGGCGGTCAACAAACTCACCGATCGCGCGCGCAGCGAACATCATCATCAGCACGGCAATAACCACCGCCGCCATCATAATGAACAGATGATCGGAGAGGCCGATGGCCGTGATCACCGAGTCGAGGCTGAAAATAATGTCGAGCATCATGATCTGCACAATCGCACCCAGGAAGGAATGGACGCGGGTGTTGTGTTCGCCTTCGCTGCCTTCGATCGTTTCATGGATCTCCATGCTCGATTTCCACAGCAGGAACAGTCCGCCAAACAGCAGAATCAGATCGCGCGCCGAGAACGCATGATCCATCAGCGTAAAGAGCGGGTTAGTCAGACGGGCTACCCACGCGATAGAAGCCAGCAGGCCAAGACGCATCAGCATCGCGCCCATCAGACCAATGCGACGTGCGCTGGCTTGCTGGTGTTTTGGCAGTTTAGCGACCACCAGCGACAGGAAAATGATGTTATCAATACCCAGCACCACCTCAAGGATGGTCAGGGTGCCCAGCGCCAGCCAGGCGTTGGGATCGGAAATCCACTCAAACATACCGACATTTAATCCTAAACGAAAAGTAAACGGCGATTATACGCATTCATTTCGCCGATCTCCCACAAAATTGCGACACATCAACGCGGGTGGCGACGTTCAGAGGAGAAAATGACGCGCCAGCAGGGGCCCGGTGAAGCTTTTCTTCAGGTAGAAACCGCGCGGCAGCGTCATGATTGGCTGGCCCTGATCGCCGATTCCTTCTGTCAGCGCTTTGCTATTGGCGGCTTTGGGCCGGATTTGCAGCCAGGCACCATGTCGCGCGGTAATCTGCTCTACGCGACCCAGCACAATCATATCCATCAGCTCTTCCCAGTCCTGCCGCAGCATCTCATCTTCTTCCGCATCGGGGCTCCATAACAGCGGCGCGCCGACACGGCGTTCCCGCAGCGGAATCTCACGCCCGCCTTCAACCGGGATCCACAATACCCGCGCCAGCTTGTGGCGCACATGGCTGGTGAGCCAGGTCACGCCGCTGTTGCCGGTCAGAGGTGCCACACAGACAAAGGTGGTTTCCAGCGGTTTACCCTGCGCATCAATCGGGATAGTTTTCAATTCGATACCCAGATGGGCAAAGTCCTGCTCCGCTTTGCTGCCTGCGCTGGCACCAAGATGCCACTCCAGCAGCATGCCGACCCAGCCCTTGTCGCGTTTGAGATCCGCAGGCATGAGCAGACCGGCGCGCGCGGCCAGGGTTTCCAGGGTTAAACCGGCTAAATCCTGCGCGCGTGCCAGCAGGCTGGCTTCATCTTCAGGTGGTCCTGGCTGGTAACTCATGGTGAATACTCGCAATGATTAAAATTTGTACAGCAGCGGGTGAGTCACGTTTCTCACATAAATAATCCGCGTCAGGGATCGATAATAACATGATAGATCGTGCTTTTTTTAGCGGATTGCACGCTCGCCGCCCCAGGTGCTTCAGGGTTATCCCAGCTTACCCGCAACAATGAACAGGATCTCCAGCCCGGTTATCCACAGAAAAATGGGATAACCACCGTCTGAGTGCGGTACTGGTTCCATTTACAGCCTTGACTTTTCACGATCTGGCCATAATTTCGCCGCTCTGGCCTAACCCTGAGCGATTATCTGTGGATAAAAAGCAGTGTGCTTATATTTTAAGCAATTGTCAGTTACCATGAAAATATTCACTGTTTATAAAAGATTTACTGGTAAGGTTTTTGATTTAATATCATTAAAAATCAAACGGATGTGTTGCTGGTTCTTTTTGGCTCTTCAGCGTGCACGGAAAAGGTTATTCAGATAACTCCCGCGTTCTGCACAAAGCTATCCACAGAAAAGGTGAATAAGATCGATCTTTTTCTCGGTCATTGTTTATAACTTTGCCATTTTCTGTGAGTTATCCCGGCGATGATGGCTTAACCCCCCATGAATCCAGTGGTTTACCGCCTGTAAGGAGTGTGAAACAATCAGCTCATTCAAATTTTGCTTTGAGGTAGTCCGGTGATCGATGATGATGGCTACCGCCCGAATGTTGGTATCGTAATCTGTAACCGGCAGGGACAAGTGTTATGGGCCAGGCGCTTTGGACAGCACTCCTGGCAATTTCCTCAGGGAGGCATCAATCCCGGTGAAACCGCAGAACAGGCGATGTATCGCGAACTGTTCGAAGAGGTCGGATTACACCGGAAAGATGTTCGAATACTTGCTTCTACCCGTAACTGGTTACGTTACAAGTTGCCAAAACGTTTGGTGCGTTGGGACACAAAGCCGGTATGTATCGGCCAGAAACAAAAGTGGTTTCTTCTGCAGTTAATGTGTAATGACGCGGATATCAATGTGCAGCACAGCAGCACGCCCGAGTTCGATGGCTGGCGCTGGGTCAGTTTCTGGTATCCGGTGCGTCAGGTTGTCTCCTTTAAGCGCGACGTTTATCGTCGGGTGATGAAGGAATTCGCTGGCGTGGTGATGTCTATGCAGGAGAGTGCGGGGCAGCGAAATAATCCTGCCCATCGACGTAAGAGAGGATAGGCCACGCCCTTTATGCTCACTCAGTTGCGCGAAATTGTAGAAAAAGTGGCGAGTGCGCCGCGTCTCAATGAAGCACTCGACATCCTGGTTAATGAGATCTGTCTGGCGATGGATACGGAAGTCTGTTCCGTTTACCTCGCCGACCATGATCGTCACTGCTACTACCTGATGGCGACGCGCGGACTTAAAAAACCGCGTGGCCGCACCGTGACCCTGGCGTTTGACGAGGGGATCGTCGGTTTAGTGGGCCGTCTGGCCGAACCGATTAACCTTGCTGACGCCCAGAGTCATCCCAGCTTCAAATATATCCCCGCAGTGAAAGAGGAGCGCTACCGCTCCTTCCTCGGCGTGCCGATTATCAGCCGTCGCCAGTTACTGGGCGTGCTGGTGGTGCAGCAGCGCGAGCACCGTCAGTTTGATGAAAGCGAAGAGTCGTTTCTGGTCACCCTTGCCACCCAGATGGCGGCATTGCTGTCGCAGTCGCAGATGGCTCAGCTGTTTGGTCAGTTCCGGCAGACGCGGGTGCGCGCAATTGCAGCTGCGCCTGGCGTGGCGGTGGCACCGGGCTGGGTGGATGAGACGCAGCCACTGCTCGATCAGGTTTCGGCTGCCTCAACGCTGGATGTCCATCGCGAACGTGAGCGTCTGTCGCTCGCCATGAGCGAAGCCACCAGTGAATTTCGTCGCTTCAGTAAACGCTTCAGCGCCAGCGCTCAGAAAGAGAGTGCGGCCATTTTCGACCTTTACTCTCACCTGTTAACCGATGCCCGACTGAAAAAAGATCTGTTCGACGAGATCGAACGCGGATCGGTCGCCGAATGGGCAGTGAAACAGGTCATCGAGAAGTTTGCTGAACAGTTTGCCAGCCTGACGGACACCTACCTGCGTGAACGCGCAGGCGATCTGCGGGTGCTGGGTCAGCGCCTGCTGTTTCACCTTGACGATACGCTGGTCGGCACCAATGCCTGGCCGGAACGCTTTGTGCTGGTGGCCGATGAGCTGACCGCCACCACCTTAGCTGAGCTGCCGCATGAGCGGCTGGCGGGCGTGGTGGTGCGTGACGGCGCAGCCAACTCCCATGCGGCGATTCTGACCCGCGCGATGGGGATCCCGACGGTCATGGGCGCTGATATCCAGCCCCATCAGCTCAACAAACGTTTGCTGATCGTCGATGGGTATCGCGGTGAGCTGTTGATCGATCCCGAGCCGGTGCTGGTGCAGGAGTACCAGCGTTTGATCAGCGAAGAGAATGCGCTGAGCAAAATGGCGGAAGGCGTGGTCGATCAGCCCGGTGAGCTGAAAAGCGGCGAGCGCGTGCAGGTGATGCTGAATGCCGGCTTAAGCCCGGAGCATGAGCAGACGCTGGGCAACTGGGTGGATGGCATCGGTCTCTACCGCACCGAAATCCCGTTTATGCTGCAGAACGGCTTCCCGTCGGAAGAGGAGCAGGTGGCACAGTATCAGGGCATGTTACAGCTGTTTCACAACAAGCCTGTGACGCTGCGTACCCTGGATGTAGGAGCAGATAAACAGCTACCCTACATGCCTATCAGTGAAGAGAATCCCTGTCTGGGCTGGCGCGGCATCCGCCTGACGCTTGACCAGCCGGAAATTTTCCTGGTGCAGGTGCGCGCGATGCTGCGTGCCAACGCCGCATCCGGCAACCTCAGTATTCTGCTGCCGATGATCAGCCATATCGATGAGATCGACGAAGCGAAAAAGCTGATCGATCGCGCAGGACGCGAAGTCGAAGAGATGCTGGGCTATACGATCCCCGCGCCGCGCATCGGCATCATGATTGAAGTGCCGTCGATGCTGTTTATGATCCCGCATCTGGCGTCAAGGGTCGATTTTGTCTCGGTTGGCACCAACGATCTGACCCAGTATCTGCTGGCGGTGGATCGCAACAACACCCGCGTGGCCAATCTCTACGACTCGCTGCATCCGGCGATGCTGCGTGCACTGAATACGATTGCGCAGGAAGCCCGTCTGGCCAATCTGGAATTGTGCCTGTGTGGTGAAATGGCCGGCGATCCAATGTGCGTGGCGCTGCTGGTCGGGCTGGGGTATCACCATCTCAGCATGAACGGCAAAAACGTACCGCGGGTGAAATACCTGCTGCGCCATCTGGATCACGAAGAAGCACAGCAGCTCAGCGAGCAGGGGATGAATGCTCATACCGCCACCGAAGTTCGTCATCTGGTCTCGACCTTTATGGAGCGTCGCGGGCTGGGCGGTTTAATCCGCGGCGGTCGCTAAGCGCTACTTCAGGCTATTTTATTTGCCATTCTGGCCCTGGGCAGTGCTCACACAGGCTGCTTTAGCAACCTGAACGCCCGTCAGGGCGGCCCTGAAGGGGCGAGCACAGCGAGTAATCCTCACGTACTACGTGTACGCTCCGGTTGTTGCGCGCTGTACATGACCAGTCTGGCTGCAACAATGTACGCCTGACGGGTCAGACTATTTTATTTGCCATTCTGGTCCCGGGCAGTGCTCACACAGGCTGCTTTAGCAACCTGAACGCCCGTCAGGGCGGCCCTGAAGGGGCGAGCACAGCGAGTAATCCTCACGCACTACGTGTACGCTCCGGTTGTTGCGCGCTGTCCGTGACCAGACTGACTGCAACAATGTACGCCTGACGAGTCAGACTCTGGGCGTTATCCGCGTTTACATTTGCGGGACAATTCACAAAACCGGCTGTGCTATGATGCGCAGCCTTAATTTATGTGCCTGACAACACCCCCTTTTCAGGGTTGAAAAATAGACGGTGAATGATGAATAACGGCTATATTGCATTTCCGCAGTTCGATCCGGTGATCTTCTCGATTGGACCGGTTTCGCTTCACTGGTACGGTCTGATGTATCTGGTGGGCTTTGTTTTCGCCATGTGGCTGGCTGTCCGCCGCGCCAATCAGCCGGGCAGCGGCTGGAAAAAAGAGGAAGTGGAGAACCTGCTTTATGCCGGTTTCCTGGGGGTCTTCCTGGGTGGACGCATCGGCTATGTGCTGTTCTACAACTTACCGCTGTTCCTGGAAAATCCACTCTATCTGTTTAAAGTCTGGGATGGCGGCATGTCGTTCCACGGTGGCCTCATCGGGGTGATTGTCGTCATGCTGGTCTTTGCCCGCCGCACCCGACGTAATTTCTTCCAGGTGGCTGATTTCATCGCGCCGCTGATCCCGTTCGGTCTGGGTGCCGGTCGTCTCGGCAACTTCATTAACGGTGAGCTCTGGGGCCGTGTCGATCCGGGCTTCCGCTATGCCATGCTGTTCCCTGGCTCCCGCAGCGAAGATGTCGCGCTGGCCGCCACCAATCCGCAATACCAGGCGCTGCTCAACACCTACGGCGTGCTGCCGCGTCATGCTTCGCAGCTCTACGAACTGGTGCTGGAAGGGATAGTGCTGTTTATCATCCTGAATCTGTTTATTCGTAAGCCACGCCCGATGGGCAGCGTCTCTGGCCTGTTCCTGATTGGCTATGGCGCCTTCCGTATTATCGTTGAGTTCTTCCGCCAGCCGGATGCCCAGCTTGGCCTGTTTGAAGGCGGAATCAGTATGGGACAGATCCTCTCTGTGCCAATGATTATTGCCGGTATTATTATGATGATCTGGGCGTATCGTCGTCGCCCGCAGCCACAATTTCGCGAGGAAAAATGAAACAGTATCTGGATTTAATGCAACATGTGCTGCACGAAGGCACGCCAAAAGCTGACCGTACCGGCACCGGTACGCTTTCAATTTTTGGTCACCAGATGCGTTTCAATCTGCAGGATGGTTTTCCGCTGGTCACCACCAAGAAATGTCATATCCGCTCGATTATTCATGAGCTGCTGTGGTTTCTGAAAGGTGATACCAACATCGGTTATCTCAAAGATAACAACGTCTCCATCTGGGATGAGTGGGCGGATGAGAATGGCGATCTCGGCCCGGTGTATGGCAAACAGTGGCGCAGCTGGGGAACGGCCAGCGGCCAGGAGATTGACCAGCTAAGCCAGGTGATGGAGCAGCTGAAGCGCGATCCCGACTCACGCCGGATTATCGTTTCTGCCTGGAACGTCGGCGAGCTGAGCGAGATGGCGCTGGCTCCTTGCCACGCATTCTTCCAGTTCTACGTGGCGGACGGCAAACTCTCCTGCCAGCTCTATCAGCGCTCGTGCGACATCTTCCTGGGCCTGCCGTTTAACATCGCCAGCTATGCGTTGCTGGTACATATGGTGGCGCAGCAGTGCGATCTGCAGGTGGGCGACTTCGTCTGGACCGGCGGTGATACCCACCTCTACAGTAACCATCTGGAGCAGGCGCGCCTGCAGCTGACCCGCGAACCGCGTCCGCTGCCATCACTTGTTATCAAACGCAAACCGGCGTCGCTGTTTGACTATCAGTTCGAAGATTTTGAGATTGAAGGCTACGATCCGCATCCCGCGATCAAAGCCCCTGTCGCCATCTGATTCGCGATAAAAGATAACGCCCTGGCTTCATCGCCGGGGCTTTTTTTTACCCGCAAACCGGTAAATCTGCGGCAACGCTCGCACGCTTCTGCCAATTCATGCTGTTGGGGACGCTTCTCTGCGACGTACTTTCCAGCCTGCCAAACCGCGCCTTGTTTCATCTGTTCATCACCCGCACTCTGACGCTATGAAAACAGCACACTTACGCGGTTTTACCCTGCCGGAACTGCTGCTGGTGATGGTGATTGCCGGCATGCTGAGCGTTGCCGCGCTGCATGGCTGGCAGTGCTGGCAACAGCGGCAGCAACTGCGCGACAGCGCTCAGCAACTGCAGGGATTCCTGCTTCGGCTGCGTGCCCAGGCCAACCGGCAAAATAGCGACCTGATTTTATGGTCACGGCCTGGCGATCCCTGGTGCATCGGTGCCGGAAGCCGCCCCGTTGCAGGCTGTGATAGCCGAAAACGGCTGCAATTCGTAGCGCCGCACGCTGGCGTTGCGCTCTATGACATCCGGGGTGAACCGGGCTTCTATGGCCGACGTAATGTGGCCCGGGCGGGCAGCATCGAGCTGGGTAACAGCGCCGGACGAATGCGGCTGATTATCTCGGCAAGAGCCCGTATTCGCCTCTGCATGACGGATGAGGAGACGTGCCGTTGAAAATGGCCGGATTCAGCCTGCTGGAGATGCTGATCGCCTTAGCAATCAGCGCCGTCGTGATGTTAAGTGCTGGCCGTTTTCTGCCGCTGCTGCTGGCAGAGAACGCCGGCGTGATGCAACGGGCGCAGCTGCGTCAGGAGTTACAGCAGATGATGGCGACACTGGAAAAAGCGGTGCGGCGTGCCGGTTATTGTCACGGTGAGTGTGGCAGTGGGGCGCTGCAAATCAGAGAGAACTGCCTGCTGCTGCGCTGGGATGAGAACAGCAACGGTAAATGGGAAGGGGTGAGCCATGCAGAGAGTGACTATTACGGTTATCGCCTGCGACAACAGCAGCTTGAGATGCAGCGAGGTGTTGACCAGTGTCAGTCAGCGGGCTGGGAGCGGCTCTCCGATCCCGCATTTATGACGCTGGAGCAGTTCAGCGTCAGCCAGCAGGGCGCGCAGGTCAGGATAGTGCTGCAGGCACGGGCCGGACGCTGGCTTGAAACGGTGGAGAGCTGGATTGAGGCAGAGAACCTGTGAAGCAGCGAGGCAGCAGCGCTCTGGGCATGGTGTTGATGATTATGGTCATCGGCAGCTTTACGCTGCATGCCAGCCGTAAGATGTCTGAGCAGGGAATGCGACTGCTGGCGGATGAGCAGCAGTTTATTCAGGGTTTCTGGCGGGCGCAGTCTGCGCTGCAATGGGGCTTCTCCCTGAGCTGGTCAGCCAGTGAGGCGGCCAGCTGTCAGCAGGATGATCGCCAGGGCTGGCGCAGCTGTTTACAACGAGGTGAAAAGGATGAAGGTCTGCTTAAAGGGGAGGCCAGCGGCAGTGGCATGGCAGTCTGGCAGTGGGTGCGGTTACGGGGCAATCAGATTACCGCGTTGCCGCACGGCTGGATTGACTACTGCCCGCTCACGCCGCCGGCCACCTGCCAGTAAGCGCGGTGGATTCAGCCTGCCGGAAGTGTTGTTTGCTCTGCTATTAATGGCATTAAGCAGCAGCACGCTGTTGCACTATCATCGCACACTGGCACTGGGATTCAGCCAGCAGTGGTATCAGCGTGAGGCATGGCGGGTGGCTGAGCAGCAACTGATGGGACATGAGAGTCCCGGCTGGACCTCAATACTGCAACAGCAGAGCGGTCCTTCAGGCTGCACCCTGGATCGGGCTGACGTGACGGGACCTTATCAGCGCCGTGCCACCCTGACGCGGCTGCGATGTTAACTCTCCCCGGTCGCCCTTTTGATGGGTTTCAACCGCGATACGCGGTAAAGTGACAGAGCCGCAATACCGCAGTCACGTTCTGAGTTATCACAGGAGTTTTCATGTTTCACGTTTATCACTCAAATCAGCTTGATGTGCTGAAGATTCTGGCGGCTGCGGTGATTAAACATGACCCTCTTGATGATCCTTTCGCCTCAGAAATGGTGCTGGTGCAGAGTCCGGGTATGGCGCAGTGGCTGCAGATGGAGCTGGCGCAAACCTTTGGTATTGCTGCCAATATCGAATTCCCGCTGCCTGCCAGTTTTATCTGGGAGATGTTCGTCCGCGTACTGCCCGATATCCCGGTAGAAAGTGCTTTCAGTAAGGCCAGCATGGGCTGGAAGCTGATGCACCGGCTGCCGGAGATGCTGAAGCATGAAGAGTTTACCTCTTTACGCCACTATCTCCATGACGACGGCGACAAGCGTAAACTGTTTCAGCTCAGCTCACGTGTGGCCGATCTGTTCGACCAGTATCTGGTCTATCGTGCCGACTGGCTCAACAGCTGGGAGCGCGGCGAAACCATTGAGGGGCTGGGCGAGGCGCAGCGCTGGCAGGCTGCCCTGTGGCGTGATCTGGTGAGTTATACCCAGGCCCTGCGCCAGCCTGAATGGCACCGCGCCAACCTCTATGCGCGATTTATCCAGACGCTGGATCAGGCGAAAAGCACGCCGGAAAATCTGCCCAAACGGGTCTTTATCTGTGGCATCTCTGCGCTGCCGCCGGTCTATCTGCAGGCGTTGCAGGCGCTGGGACGTCACATCGATATCCATCTGCTGTTCACCAATCCCTGCCGCGATTACTGGGGCGATATTCAGGATTATGCGTTTCTGGCGAAACTGCAAAGTCGTCAGCGCCGACGTCATGGTGCTGATGAATCACGCGGACTCTTCCGGGATGCAGAGCAGGCACCGGCGCTGTTTAACGACGCTGGTGAACAGCAACTGACCAACCCTTTGCTCGCCTCCTGGGGCAAGCTGGGGCGTGACAACCTGTTTCTGCTGAGCCAGATGGAGTCAAACGACGACATCGATGCTTTTGTCGATGTGGAGCCGGACAACCTGCTGCACTGTATGCAGCACGATCTTCTCAATCTGCAGGATAGCGCCATCATCGGACTGAATGCGGCGGAACTGGCACACAGCGATCAGAAGCGCTGCCTGGATCCGGAGGATCGATCAATTGCGGTGCAGGTCTGCCACAGTGCCCAGCGCGAAGTTGAAGTGTTGCAGGATCATCTGCTGGCGATGATGGAGGCCGATCCGACGCTGAAAGCGCGTGACATCATCGTCATGGTGGCGGATATCGACGCCTACGCCCCTTTTATTCAGGCGGTGTTCGCCAATGCACCTGCCGATCGCTATCTGCCGTTTGCGATTTCAGATCGCCGTGCCAGTCAGGCTCATCCGGCCATTGTGGCGTTTTTGCATCTGCTGGCACTGCCGGACAGCCGTTTTGTCTCGGAGGATGTGCTGGCGCTGCTCGATGTCCCGGCGCTCGCTTCCCACTTCGCCATTGATGAAAGCGGCCTGCGTTTACTGCGGCGCTGGGTCAGCGAATCGGGGGTACGCTGGGGGCTGGATGATGCCAGCGTAGAAGCCCTGTCACTTCCGGTTACCGGCCAGCACACCTGGCGCTTTGGCCTGCAGCGTATGCTGCTGGGTTATGCGATGGAGAGCCACAACGGTGACTGGGAAGGAATTCTGCCTTATGACGAGTCGGGTGGTCTGGTGGGGGAGCTGGCGGGACATCTGGCTGAGCTGCTCTCCCGGCTTAATCACTGGCGGCAGCTGCTTGCCGAACCCCGGCCACTGGCGGCCTGGCTGCCCATGTGCCGGGAACTGCTCAATGCCTTTTTCAGCCCCGATGCAGAAACCGAGGCCGCCTTACTGCTGGTGGAAGAGCAGTGGCAGCAATTGATTGAATATGGCATGGATGCGCGGTTTGAAGAGGCGATTCCGGTGGCGCTGTTGCGCGATGATCTGCGCAGCCGGCTTGATCAACAGCGCATCAGTCAGCGTTTCCTGGCGGGGCAGATTAACTTCTGTACCCTGATGCCGATGCGCTCCATTCCTTTTCAGCTGGTCTGTTTGCTGGGCATGAACGACGGCGTCTATCCACGGACCTTAGCGCCGTTAGGTTTTGATCTGATGCAGCAGCAGTCCCGCAAAGGCGACCGCAGTCGCCGCGATGATGACCGCTATCTCTTCCTGGAGGCGATGATTTCGGCGCAGCAGCAGCTCTATATCAGTTATATCGGCCGGGCGATTCAGGATAATACGGAACGCTACCCCTCGGTGCTGGTCACAGAACTGCTGGATTACATTGGACAGAGTTTTTATCTGGTCGGTGATGGCCATCTTGAGCTGGATGAGAGTGCCGAACGGGTGCGGATGCACCTGCAGCACCTGCACAGCCGGATGCCGTTTGCCGCCGAAAACTTCCAGCCTGCTGCCAGACTGCAAAGTTTCGCCCGTGAGTGGTTGCCTGCCGCGCGGGGTGCGGGGCAGCCCCAGCCCGATTTTGTGCAGCCGCTGGAGGCGCCGTTAATTGATGCGCTCACGCTGGAGGCGTTCCTGCGCTTCTGGCGACATCCGGTCCGTGCCTGGTTCCACCAGCGGCTTGGCGTGAGTTTCTGGCTGGAGGAGAACGAACTGCCCGACAGCGAGCCGTTTGCGCTCGACAACCTTGAGCGTTATCAGATCAACGCGCAGTTGCTGAATGCGCTGGTCGAAGGCGAGGATACTCAGCGGCTTTATGCGCACCATCGTGCGGCCGGTAATCTGCCTTATGGCGCGTTTGGTGAGCTGTTCTGGCAGGCGCAGCGCGATGAGATGCAGGAAGTGGCGGCAGAAGTGGTCACCCAGCGCAGCGACGGCGAGAGCTGGGAAGTGAATCTGCAACTGGAACAGGTCAGCTTAACCGGGTGGCTGACGCAGGTTCAGAGTGATGGATTGCTGCGCTGGCGGCCTGGCGTACTCAACATGAACGACGGACTGCTACTCTGGCTGGAACATCTGGTCTACTGCGCGCTGGGCGGCACCGGCAGTAGCCGGATGTTTGGCCGGCAGCAGAGCCGCTGGTGCTTCCTTGCCGTGCCGCAGGCAGAGGCGATTGCTGCGCTGAATGAGTATGTCACGGGGTATCTCGCGGGTATGCGTCAGCCGCTGATGCTGCTTAATAAAAGTGGCGGCGCATGGCTGACCGCCAGCTACGACAAAAAAAGTCAGCAGTTACTGACTGATGAGGCAACCCAGCTTAAGGCGCGTAATCGCCTGCTGACGGCCTGGTCAGGCAACTATCAGCTTGAGGGTGAAGGCAGCGATCCCTATCTGCAACGTCTTTGCCGGGTGCTGGATGAGCCACAACTACAGCAGATAACTGAGGCGGCACAGCGCTGGTATTTACCGGTGCTGGCTGCACATCAGGATGATGAATAGCCGATCAGAAGGCGTTTTTGCTGACTGACTCATTACACAGAAATTTTGCTCTGCTTTGAGCCGCCGCGTCCGACATTGGCGGTTTATCGGGAAACGAGAGGGGTTTACATGCGGGTACACGCACGCTGGATAGCGGCGCTAATGTTAAGCCTGATGGCTTGCACAGCGCAGGCGCAGGAGCAGGCATCATCAGGCTGGCAGCCGGTTAACGACACCATTCGCAAAAGTGAACAGGATCCCCGCCACTATCAGGCTATCCGGCTTGATAATGGGATGACGGTATTACTGGTTTCCGATCCCGTGGCACCGAAATCGCTGGCGGCGCTGACGCTGCCGATAGGATCGCTGGACGATCCCGATCAGCAGGCGGGACTGGCGCACTACCTTGAGCATATGGTGCTGATGGGTTCAAAGCACTACCCGCAGCCCGACAACCTGGCTGAATTCCTGAAAAAACATGGCGGCAGCCACAACGCCAGCACAGCCTCTTACCGCACCGCCTTTTATCTGGAAGTGGAAAATGACGCGCTGGAACCGGCGGTTGATCGCCTGGCGGATGCGGTGGCTGAGCCGCTGCTGGATCCGGTTAACGCTGACCGCGAGCGCCACGCCGTGAATGCCGAGCTGACCATGGCGCGCTCGCGCGATGGCCTGCGTATGGCCCAGGTCGGCGCAGAAACCCTGAACCCGGCGCATCCGGCGTCACGTTTTTCGGGCGGCAATCTTGAGACCCTGAAAGATAAGCCAGGCAGCAAACTGCACCAGGCGCTGCAGGACTTTTATCATACGCATTACTCCGCCAATCTGATGAAAGCGGTGATCTACAGCAACAAACCGCTGCCGGAGATGGCGTCGATTGCGGCTAAAACCTTTGGCCGGGTACAAAATCATGACGCCAGCGTGCCGGAGATTACGGTGCCGGTGGTGACCGATGCGCAGCAGGGCATCATCATCCATTACGTTCCGGCCCAGCCGCGCAAGCAGCTCAAAATTGAATTCCGCATTGCCAACAACAGCGATCGGTTCCGCAGTAAAACCGACACGCTGATCAGCTATTTAATCAGTAACCGCAGCAAAAACACGCTGACTGACTGGTTGCAAAAACAGGGGCTGGCCGACGGGGTGAATGCGGGCGCTGACCCGATGACCGAGCGTAACAGCGGCGTGTTTGCGATTACCGCGTCACTGACTGATAAAGGTCTGGCGCAGCGCGACCAGGTCGTGGCGGCGATATTCAGCTACATCAATCTGCTGCGTCAGCAGGGGGATGATAAGCGCTATTTCGATGAAGTTTCGCATGTGCTGGCGCTCGACTTCCGCTATCCCTCAATTACCCGCGATATGGATTACATTGAATGGCTGGCCGACACCATGCTGCGCGTACCGGTTGAACATACGCTGGATGCACCCTATCTGGCGGATCAGTACGATGCCGCCGCGATTAATGCCCGGCTGGAAGAGATGACCCCGCAGCATGCGCGTATCTGGTATATCAGCCCGCAGGAGCCGCACAACAAAAAAGCCTATTTTGTGGATGCGCCTTATCAGGTTGAGAAGATCACTCCACAAACCTTTGCAGACTGGCAGCAGCGCGCCAGCCAGATTACGCTGGCGATGCCCGTGCTGAACCCCTATATCCCGGACGACTTCACCCTGTTACCGTCAGACGGCAAAACGTATCAGCATCCGGTGAGACTGGATAACCAGGATGATATGCGTATTTACTGGATGCCCAGTCGTTATTACGCCAGCGAGCCAAAAGCGGCGATCACCCTGGCGTTACGCAATAAGCACACCATCAGTGATGCCCGTCAGCAGGTGCTGTTTGGCCTGAATGACTACCTTTCCAGCCTGGCGCTGGACGAGCTAAATTCACAGGCTTCAGTGGGCGGCATCAGCTTCTCAACGGGTGAAGATGAAGGGCTGGTGTTCAGCGCCAACGGCTTCACCCAGCGTCTGCCGACACTGCTGAAGAAACTGGTGGAAGGTTACGCCACTTTCCAGCCGACAGAACAGCAGCTGGAGCAGGCGAAATCCTGGTATCTGGAGCGGCTGGACGCGGCGGAAAAGGGCAAAGCGTTTGAACAGGCGATTCAGCCGATGCAACTGCTGTCGCAGCTGCCATATACCCAGCGCGAGGCTCGCCGCAAGCTGGTAAGCACACTCTCACTTAAGGATGTTACTGACTATCGCGATACGCTGTTCCGCGACGCGACGCCGGAGATGCTGGTAGTGGGCAACCTCAGTGCTGACAGCGTGACGCAGCTGGGGCATGAGCTCAAACAGCAGATGCAGAGTCATGCGACCCGCGACTGGCATAGTCAGTATGTCTCGATTAAAAAACCGCTGAAAGCCAACCTGCAACAAAAAGGCAGCAGCACCGACTCCGCCCTTGCCGCGCTCTATGTTCCACTGGGATACAGTGAATATCAGAGCATGGCGCACAGCTCCATGCTGAGCCAGATTGTGCAGCCGTGGTTCTACAATCAGCTGCGGACCAAAGAGCAGCTCGGCTACGCGGTGTTTGCCTTCCAGATGCCAGTGGGTCGCCAGTGGGGAATCGGCTTCCTGCTGCAAAGTAACAGCAAACAACCGGGCTGGCTGTTGCAGCGCTATCAGGCCTTCTACCCGCAGGCGGAAAAACGTCTGCGCAGTATGAGCCAGGCAGACTTTGCTCAGTATCAGCAGGCGATGATCAATGATTTGCAGCAGCGTCCTCAGACGCTCTTTGAGGAAGCGGATCGCTTTAGCCGCGACTTTGATCGGCAGAATGATCAATTTGATACCCGGCAAAAAATGACAGAGCAGGTTCAGCGGTTAACCCCGGCCAGCCTGGCAGACTTTTTCCGGCAGGCCGTGATCGAACATAAGGGCATGGTGATGACCTCGCAGATTGCAGGCACCGGCAATGGCAAAGTTGAGTTTGCCCGTCAGCCTGGCTGGAAAACCTGGAGTGAAGTGGCACAACTGCAGCAGTCGCTGCCGGTAAAGAGTGAGACCCAATGACGCAGTTACCTCCCGTATCGCTGAATCCTTTAACGCTGCCGCTCAGAGGCGAGCGGCTGATTGAGGCGTCAGCGGGCACCGGAAAAACCTTTACCATTGGTCTGCTCTATCTGCGCCTGCTGCTGGGGCTGGGCGGTGAAAACGCCTACAGCCGGCCGCTCTCTGTCGAAGAAATTTTAGTCGTGACCTTTACCGAGGCCGCGACCGCCGAATTGCGCGGGCGCATCCGCGAGAATATTCATCAGCTACGTCTGGCCTGTATCCGCGGCAAAAGCAGCAATCCGATGCACCAGTTACTGCTGGAGCAGATGCCGGATCTGAGTCAGGCCGCCGCGCAGCTGCTGGCTGCCGAGCGGCAGATGGATGAAGCCGCCATTTTTACCATTCACGGCTTCTGTCAGCGGATGCTGAATCTCAATGCCTTTGAGTCGGGTATGCTGTTCGAGCAGGAGTTGATTGAAGATGAGCAGGCGCTGCTGAAGCAGTCGACCGCCGATTTCTGGCGTCGTCAGTGCTATCCACTGAGTCTGGATGTGGCGCGGGTCATCGCCGCAGAGTGGAGCGGGCCGGACAGTCTGCTGGCCACGCTGCGCCCCTGGCTACAGGGGAAGTCGCCGGGGCTGAAACGTCCGCCTGCCGCCGATGAGACGCTGGCATCACGCCACGCACGCAATCTGTCGCGC
Organism: Pantoea sp. PvP021; assembly: GCF_054056055.1. Taxonomy (NCBI): domain Bacteria; kingdom Pseudomonadati; phylum Pseudomonadota; class Gammaproteobacteria; order Enterobacterales; family Erwiniaceae; genus Pantoea; species Pantoea sp. PvP021. The sequence continues at coordinate 358,781 of NZ_JBSRXX010000003.1, forward strand.
ATCGAGGCCATCAAGCAGCAGTGGCAGGCGCTCAGCGCCGATGTTGAGGGCATTATCACTGCATCGGGCGTTGATAAGCGCAGCTACAGCAGTAAACATCTGCCCAACTGGGTGGCCCGCGTCACGCAGTGGGCCAGCAGCGAAACGCTGGATTATCAGTTGCCCAAAGAGCTGGAGCGCTTTGGACAGCAGGTGCTGGAGGAGAAAACTAAAAAGGGTGAAGCGCCGCGTCATTCGCTGTTTGAGGCGATCGATCAGTTTCTGGCAGAACCGCTGTCGCTGCGGGATGTCATCATTGCGCAGGCGCTGACCGATGTGCGCGCTACGGTGCAGCGCGAGAAACGGTTACGTGCACTGTTAGGCTTCGACGATCTGCTCAGTAAACTGGATGAAGCGCTGCAGCAGCCAGGTGGCGTTTTGCTGGCAGAAACCATCCGGGCGCGTTACCCGGTGGCCCTGATTGATGAATTCCAGGATACCGATCCGCAGCAGTACCGCATCTTCCGCACGCTCTATATTAATCAGCCTGAACAGGCACTGTTTCTGATCGGCGATCCCAAGCAGGCGATCTATGCGTTTCGCGGTGCGGATATTTTTACCTATCTCCGGGCCAGAAACGAAGTCAGCGCTCACTACACGCTCGATACCAACTGGCGTTCATCACCTGAGATGGTCGGGAGCGTCAACCGCCTCTTTTCTCAGCTCGATTCGCCTTTTCTGTTCTCGGCGATCCCCTTTCAGCCAGTTAAGCCTGCTGCGCCCAATCAGTCGCTGAAACTGATTTTTGACGAGCAGCAGCAACCGGCGTTACGGTTCTGGCTGCAGCCTGGCGAGGGCGTGGGTAACAGCGATTACCAGCAGTTTATGGCACAGCAGTGTGCGGCCGATATCAGCCGCTGGCTGGTGGCCGGACAGCAGGGGCGCGCCCGCCTGGGCAAAGGCGAGGCGCTGCAGCCGGTGCGGGCTTCCGATATCACCGTGCTGGTGCGCAGTCGTAATGAGGCCGGTTTAATCCGCGACGCGCTGAATGCGCTGTCGATTCCTTCGGTCTATCTCTCCAGCCGGGACAGCGTCTACACCACGCCGGAAGCGCGCGAACTGCTCTGGTTACTGCAGGCGATACAGGCACCTGAGCAGGAACGTCTGCTGCGCAGCGCGCTGGCAACCTCAATCTTTGCTATTGATGCAGCAACGCTCGACGCGCTGACACAGAATGAACGCGAGTGGGATGCGCTGGTGGAGCAGTTTGCCGTCTGGCAGCAGCTGTGGCATCAGCGCGGCGTGTTACCGATGCTGCGTGACGTGATGATCAGGCGGCAGCTGGCAGAGAATATGCTGGCCTCGGAGAACGGTGAACGTCGCCTGACCGATCTGATGCATCTGGGCGAACTGCTGCAGGAAGCTTCGGTGCAGCTGGAGAGTCCGCACGCCCTGGTGCGCTTCCTGGCGCAGCAGATTGCCCGGCCAAACAGCCAGGCCTCCAGCCAGCAGCTGCGTCTGGAAAGCGACCGCCATCTGGTGCAGATCATCACCATCCATAAATCGAAAGGACTGCAATATCCGCTGGTCTGGCTGCCATTTGCTGCCGGGTTCCGCGAGGCGGCCAGCGCGCTTTATCACGATCGCGACACGTTCACGGCACTGCTGGATGTGCAGGGTGATGCACAAAGTCTGGCGCTGGCCGAAGAGGAGCGCCTGGCGGAGGATCTGCGTCTGCTCTACGTGGCGCTGACCCGTTCGGTCTATCACTGCAGCGTCGGCATTGCGCCACTGATCAAAGGCACCCGCAAAAAAGAGGGCGAAAGCGATCTGCACAAGAGCGCGCTGGGCTACCTGGTGCAGCAGGGCGAGGCGGCGGATGCGCAGCAGCTCACTCAGCGACTGAATGCGTTAACCGGTGAAGGAATTGCGCTGGTTGAAGAGGCTCTGCTGCCGGGAGAAATGTGGCAGGATGCGCAGCAGGGCGATGAGGTTTTAAGCAGCCGCGACATTACGCGCGCGCTGGCTGACGTCTGGCGGGTAACCAGTTATTCAGGCCTGCAACAGCATCACAGCTCGCCGCTGCTGGATGCGATGCCCAATTTTGATATTGATGCAGCGGGCGAAGAAGAGAAGGGTGAAGAGGCTGCATTGACACCCCACCACTTTCCGCGCGGAGCGGCACCCGGTACGTTTTTGCACGGTCTGTTTGAGTCGATCGACTTTACCGAACCGCCGGACAGCGTCTGGCTGGAAGATCAGCTGCAGCATAATGGCTATCCGCTGACCTGGTTGCCGGTTCTGGAACAGTGGATTGACCGGGTCTTACATACGCCGCTCAATGCTGAGGGGCTGACGCTGTCGGCGATAAAAAGCAGCGAACGCCTGATTGAGATGGAGTTCTATCTGCCGATCAACAATCTGCTGACTGCGGCGGATCTTGACGCTCTGCTGCGCCGGCACGACAGCCTCTCTCAGCAGGCCGCCCCCCTGGATTTTCGTCAGGTGCGGGGCATGCTGAAGGGCTTTATCGATCTGGTCTTCCGCTGGCAGGGAAAATATTATCTGCTCGACTACAAATCGAACTGGCTGGGGGATAGCCACGCCGCTTACACGCCAGAGGCGATGGCGCAGGCGATGATTGGCCACCGCTACGATCTGCAGTATCAGCTCTATACGCTGGCGCTGCATCGCTATCTGCAGCATCGCCTGCCGGACTACGACTATCAGCGTCACTTTGGTGGGGTGTTTTATCTGTTTTTGCGCGGGATGGATGGCAGCTCGCCGGACAACGGCATTTTCGCCACCCGACCTGCTGAAGCCTTTGTGGAAGAAATTGATGCACTGTTTGGTGAAACCGGGGAGATGTTATGAGTGACATGCTGAGTCTGCTGCTGCAGGCGGTAGAGAAGCGTCTCCTGCGGCCGCTGGATATACAGTTTGCCCAACTGGTGGCCCCGGAATCACAGCCTGGGCTGCTGCTCGCTGCGGCCTGCGTCAGCGCTGACGCGGGTGAGGGGCACGTCTGTTTACCGCTGAGCAACCTCTGCGAAGCGAATCTGTTCGCTGGTCGCCAGCCTGCGCTGGCTCAGGCGATCTGGCACGCTGCTGGTGCGCCGGAAGACTGGACAGCACGCTTTGCTGACTGGTCGGCTGTGAGTGATGGCAGCCTGGTTACGCCGCTGGTGCTGAGCAATCAGCGTTTATATCTGCATCGGCTGTGGCAAAGCGAAGGCCGGGTCGCCGACTTCTTCGCTGCGCAGGAAGTGAAAACTGCGTTTGATATGCATGCTGCAGGCGACGTGCTGAACAGCCTGTTTGACGACCAGCCGGAGAACTGGCAGAAAATTGCGGCGGCCGTGGCGCTGACCCGCAAGACTGCGGTTATTTCCGGCGGGCCGGGTACCGGTAAAACCACCACAGTGGCGAAACTCCTCGCTGCCCTGATTCGCCTGAATCCCGGTGCACTGCGGATTCAGCTGGCGGCACCGACCGGCAAAGCCGCCGCGCGACTGACCGAGTCACTGGGCAGTGCACTGCAGGAACTGGCGGTCAGCGACGAAGAACGCCGGCGTTTTCCTGCCGAAGCCACCACGCTGCATCGCCTGCTGGGCGCACAGCCCGACACTCAGCGGCTGCGCTACCATGCCGGTAACCCACTGCACCTTGATGTGCTGGTGGTTGATGAAGCGTCGATGGTCGATCTCTCAATGATGGCAAAACTGATCGCCGCGCTGCCTGCCCATGCCCGCGTCGTGTTTCTGGGCGATCGCGATCAGCTGGCCTCGGTCGAAGCCGGTGCGGTGCTGGGCGACATCTGCCGCTGCACCGAAAGCGGCTACAGCCTGGCACGGGCTGAACAGCTCGCGCTGCTGACCGGCTGCACACTGCAGGGCAGTGACGATGTGCAGGCACCCGCAGTCCGCGACAGTATCTGTCTGCTGCAGAAGAGTTATCGTTTTGATGACTCATCAGGCATCGGCCAGCTGGCAAAAGCGATCAATCGTGGCGATGCAGAGCAGGTCAGGGCGGTGTTTGCTGCGGCTTATGAGGATATCAGTTACCAGCCGCTGAACAGCGCTGACGCTTATCAGGCGATGCTGGATGAGGTAGCCCAGGGTTATCAGCCCTTCCTGCAGTTGATCAGACAGCAGTCGTCGCCCGCAGAAGTGATTGCCGCTTTTGGCCGTTATCAGCTGCTGTGTGCATTACGTGACGGGCCATTTGGCGTGCAGGGTCTGAACCAGCGTATTGAGCAGCGACTGATGCAGCTGCAGCGCATCCGTCGTCCTGGCATGGGCAGCCGCTGGTATGAAGGGCGTCCGGTGATGATCACCCGAAATGACAGCGCGCTCGGCCTGTTTAATGGCGATATCGGCATGACGATGCGGGATGAAGAGGGCAACCTGAAGGTCTTTTTCCCGCTGCCGGATGGATCGATCAAGGCGATTCAGCCGAGCCGGTTACCCTCACATGAAACGGCCTGGGCGATGACGGTGCACAAATCACAGGGCTCGGAGTTTGATCATACCGCGCTGGTGATGCCCACGCAGTTTCTGCCGGTGCTGACCCGTGAACTGGTCTATACCGCGATTACACGTGCACGGCGGCAACTGACCATCTACAGCGAACCCGGCGTATTTCAGCGTGCCGTGCAGCTGCAAACGCAGCGACGCAGCGGTCTGGTGGAGCGACTGGGGGAATCTGGCTGAGAAGAGAGGGGACAGACCACGCGGGGGGGGCCTGTCCCTTACGGATTGAATCAGGTGAGATCGGCCATCAACACTTTTGAACGGCGCTGATAGTTATACATCTCTTTCTTACTCTCGGGCAGGGACTCAATATCTACCGGCGTAAAGCCGCGTTCCTGGAACCAGTGGATGCTGCGGGTGGTTAACACAAACAGTTTTTCCAGCCCCATCTGGCGTGCCTGAAGTGCCACGCGTTGCAGCAACATCTCACCGCGTGAAGAGCTGCGATAGTCAGGATGAACCGCCACACAGGCCATTTCGCCAATCTTCTCATCCATAAACGGATAGAGTGCTGCACAGGCGATGGTCAGATTATCGCGCTGAATGATGGTGAACTTATCAATTTCCATTTCCAGCTGCTCGCGCGAGCGACGCACCAGAATACCCTGCTGCTCCAGCGGACGGATCAGTTCGAGGATGCCGCCGATATCATTGATATTGGCGCGACGGATTTGCTCTGCCGACTCCATAACGATCTGGGTACCGATACCGTCGCGTGAGAAGAGCTCCTGCAACAGCGCACCATCTTCCTGATAACTGATTAAATGGCTGCGGCGAACACCACTGCGGCAGGCTTTCACCGCACCACGCAGGAAGCGAACGGTCCCGGAAAGATAATCGCCTTCCTTTTCAATCTCATCGATACGGGCCTGCGCATCATTCGGGAAGAGCTCGGAGATGATTTCACCCTCGCTGTTCAGCACGCCCTGCTCAGAGCAGAAGCCGATCATTTTCTCCGCTTTGAGTTTAATCGCCAGCTGGGTAGCCACTTCTTCCGAGGTCAGGTTAAAGCTTTCGCCGGTAACTGAAACCGCAACCGGGCCCATCAGCACAATCGCATCGTTATCCAGCTGACGATGAATGGCCTCTTCATCAATACGACGGATACGGCCGCTGTGACAGTAATCCACGCCATCATCCACGCCCAGCGGCTGTGAAATAATGAAGTTGCCGCTGACCACGTTGATATGCGCGCCCTGCAGCGGCGTGTTGTTGAGACTCATTGAGAGGCGGGCCGTGATATCTAACTGCAGTCGGCCGGCGGCCTGCTTCACTAACTCCAGCGATTGCGCGTCGGTGACCCGGGTAAACTTATGGTAAACCGGCTCCAGCTGCTGCTGAGCCAGGCTGGCATCAATCTGCGGGCGTGCGCCATACACCACGACGAGGCGAATGCCCAGGCTGTGCAGCAGGCCGATATCATTAACGATGCCAGAGAAGTTCTCATGCTCAATCGCTTCGCCACCCAGCATGATGACAAAGGTTTTACCCCGGTGGGCATTGATATAGGGAACGGTATGGCGAAAACCCTGAACCAGTTCGGTACTACGTTCCTTCACGGCCAACCCTCAGTGAATGTTTATTCGTATTTTTTGTATTTTTATGCTTTTACGCCCGGTTTTGCAAGTCTTAATCCTGACGAAAATTTACGTTTTTCTGGGTGTCAAAGCCGCTAACAGCCTGCATTATTTAGGGTTTCCGGGGTGACATCATGCTGCGGATTGGATAAAGTTTTCGCCGCCATTTTAGTAACTGGCGCTTTTTTAGACATTACACAGCAGCTGGAGCGGCATGTCAGACGTTAATTCCCATTTTTCACGCAGACGATTTTTACAGGGGACGGGCGCCTTACTGCTGTTAAGCGTCAGCCGGACAGGGTTGGCGGCGAAGAACCACATTGTGGCGGTGCGTATCTGGCCCTCATCGACCTACTCGCGGATGACGCTGGAGTCCAATGTCGCGCTGAAGTACAAGCAGTTTGCGCTGAGCAATCCCGAACGCCTGGTGATTGATATTCAGGGGCTGCATCTCAATCCGGTTCTGAAAGGGGTAGATAAGCAGGTTCGGGTCGACGATCCCTTTATTAAAAATGCCCGTGTCGGTCAGTTCGACAGCAACACGGTGCGCGTGGTACTGGAATTAAAGCGCAACGTCGCGCCGAAGATCTTTAATCTCTCGCCGGTCGCCGGGATCAATCACCGGCTGGTGGTCGATCTCTATCCGAGCCAGAACCAGGTTGAGGATGATCCACTGCTGGCTCTGCTGAAAGATTATAACCAGGGCGATCTGGAGAAAGATGAAGGGGTGCAGGCGCCCTTACCCGGCAAAGCGGGGCGCGATCGTCCAATCATTATCATGATCGATCCCGGTCACGGCGGGGAAGATCCGGGCGCGCACGGCAAATATAAGACCCGCGAGAAAGATATTGTGCTGAAGATTGGACGGCGACTCAAAGCGCTGATCGATAAAGAGTCCAATATGAAAGCCTATATGACGCGCAATGAAGATGTCTTTATTCCGCTGCGCGTCAGGGTTGCCAAAGCCCGTAAACAGCGTGCCGACCTCTTTGTGTCGATCCATGCGGATGCCTTTACCAGTCGCGCGGCACGCGGCTCTTCAGTGTTTGCCTTATCAACCAGTGGTGCCACTTCGGCGGCGGCTCGTTTCCTGGCTCAGACTCAGAATGAATCAGACCTGATTGGCGGCGTCAGCAAAAGCGGTGACCGCTATCTCGATCACACCATGTTCGATATGGTGCAGCGTCAGACGATTCATGACAGCCTTAAATTCGGCAAAGAGGTGCTGCATCGCATGGGGCGCATCAACCATCTGCACAAACGCACCGTGGATCAGGCCGGATTTGCGGTGCTGAAAGCCCCTGATATCCCGTCAATTCTGGTCGAGACGGCGTTTATCAGTAATGTGGAGGAGGAGCGCAAGTTGCGAACCACCCGTTACCAGCATCAGGTGGCAGAGGCGATTCTGAACGGCATCAAAGCGTATGTAGAGAGTGGGGCGGCGCTGGCCCATCGGTAAAGGAGTGCGGGTAGCCGGGCTATCCGCGCGCTTTTCAGGGCAGAAAGAGGCTGAAGCGGCTTTTGGGAACGTCAGAAACAAAAAAACACCCTTTCAGGTGTTTAAATGATTGGTTGCGGGGGCCGGATTTGAACCGACGACCTTCGGGTTATGAGCCCGACGAGCTACCAGGCTGCTCCACCCCGCGTCCGTATCATACTTTTTTCACATTGTGACTTCTGTAAAACTGCTGCAGAAGTATTGGTTGCGGGGGCCGGATTTGAACCGACGACCTTCGGGTTATGAGCCCGACGAGCTACCAGGCTGCTCCACCCCGCGTCCGTATTGCTTCTATTACTTTTACTTCTCACATTGTGACTTCTGTAAAACTGCTGCAGAAGTATTGGTTGCGGGGGCCGGATTTGAACCGACGACCTTCGGGTTATGAGCCCGACGAGCTAC
>NZ_JBSRXX010000004.1:0-351608 GCF_054056055.1 Pantoea sp. PvP021
GACGCGACGGGGCTGTACTACTACGGGTACCGGTACTACCAGCCGTGGGCGGGCCGGTGGCTGAGCTCCGACCCGGCAGGTACCGTGGACGGGCTAAATACCTTCAGTTATGTCGGTAACAACCCAACTTCTTCAATTGATATCGATGGGCGGATGCTAAAAAGGGTTGCTTCATTTCGTTCCTCAGAGTCAGTATCTCAGGTGGTCAAACCGTTTCAAGAAACTTATCCTCCCAGCACGGAAAATGAGGCGAGAGAGATTTCCGTAAGCATTCTCGCTGGAGTGGATAATCTGCGCGAATTTTACGGTGAGGTTCCACTAGCTGAGATAGCAGGGAAACATTCACTGGCAAGGGCCAACGAACTGTTACGTAGGGTAGCAAACGAAAACTGGCCAGTCGCACTGGCTGATATTGCTCATGCAGAAGCAGCCTCAGTATTTACGCAGTCGCGATCAGGAACCATTTTTAATCACAACGGTGTAATAATTAAAAGCCTGCTTCAGGGTGCTACTGAGGCCGTACTTTTTGCACATGGAGGCATGTCGCTGTATCGTAAAGTTTACCGGGAAAAGGTTGTGATTCCTCAGGGTGTGAACCTGCATTACTATTCTGAGCATACTCAAAGCACAATGTCCGGCGTTGGCTTTGATATCCTCAACGCACTATCCACCGAAGAGTTTTATGCTGAAGATGTCCCGGTACCTGTCGAAACGATACGCTCTGGCGAAGTAACTCATAAATACAGCCTGAGTAACGCTTCTGAAGGTGAGCATCTGCTACCTACAGCAGAGTACGATATTATCTGCATTGAGCCGATATCAAATATGGCGATTGAAAATCGGATGCCGAAAAAATTCACCGATACGATAATTGAGGCGATAAAAATATACCGGCCAGAAATAACCGATGTTCATGCCATACATTGCCGTGCCGTTTTTGATAGAAGCAGGCAGCGTGTATACAGCTGATCATAGTAAGAAAATAGCACTCCTGAGGCGTGAGTGTTGGTGGTACTGGGCAGCTTAAGAATTTGCATGACCAGAACTGCACTTTACACTCTGTATATCACTTAACCGGCAAAACTGCTCTTTGTGGTGGTCAGCTAAAATTTTCTTTAACTCACGTATCTCAAACTGCTCGCATGTCATGGGTGAAGCTATGGGGGATTTCCCGCTCGCTCTTTTTTTAGATGTCGACCCCATTTGTCCATCATGGATTTGCCGACATTGATCGCAATGGCAGCAGCGCCAACGGTATAGTGCTGATCGGGTACAGGCTGTGCAGCTTCAAGGCGAAACAAGAAGCTAAAATTGCGTCTGTTATGTCCGGTCATGATGTCAAAGGTTTTGACTATGAGGTGATGATATCGCCTCTAATCAGGTGGCCAAATTTACTATTCCACTAGAGTGGCTCCTTGGATCACCAGACACTTCGCCTCTCTTAAAATAAGAGGTAGTCTTGGAACTATGTTTAACACCATTCAGAATAATATGGTTGAAGTATTATCAGGACCGGAGGGGTGTTGGCGTCGTACTCTGCAGGAAAAAATTGCCATTACTCAGCAGACTATGGAACCGGGCATGGCCGTGTCTCATGTCGCGCGACTGCACGGTATCAATGCTAATCAGATCGTCAAGTGGCGCAGGCGGTATGAAGACGGTTCACTGACCGCCGTCACTTCAGGCGGAGAAGTCGTTCCCGCTTCCGAACTTGCTGCTCCCAATAAGCAAATCCGCGAACTTCAGCGCCTTCTGGGCAAAAAAACGGTGGAAGCTGAAATACTCAAAGAGGCCGTGGAGTTCGGCCGGACAAAAAAATGGATTGCGCATGCGCCCTTGTTGCCAGAGGACGACGAATAAGCGACGTCAGCCGCAGTATTGGAGTGTCGCGTGCGCAACTGAGTCTCAGGGTCCGCCGTTCGCCTGACTGGCAGGATCGCAGGATGCATGCCAGTTTTAACGATACTGCGGTGTTATCCCGGATATATACTATGGTCGCCGAACTGCACGCATATGGTTATCGCCCGGTGTGGGCGCTGTTGCGGCGACAGTCAGAGCGTGACGCGCTTCCTATTGTTAACGCAAAACGCATGTACCGGATTATGCGCACTCATCACCTTCTGCTGGAGCGCAAACCTGATGATCCACAGCGTAAGCGTGCACATAAAGGGCGCGTATCGGTCACTGAGAGCACCCGGCGCTGGTGTTCAGATGGCTTCGAGTTCCGCTGCGACAATGGTGAAAAGCTGCGGGTAACCTTCGCACAGGACTGCTGCGATCGGGAGATCATCGACTGGGCAGCGAGCACCGGTGGCTGTGATAAAGAAAAGGTGCAGGACGTCATGTTGGGTGCGGTAGAAAAACGCTTCGGCCGGCATCTGCCGTCAGAACCGGTGGAATGGCTGACAGAAAACGGTTCAGCCTACAGAGCGCATGAATCGCGGGCGTTTGCACGGATGCCGGGACTTGAGCCCTGCACGACCGCAGTTCGCAGCCCGGAAAGCAATGGCTTAGCAGAAAGCTTCGTGAAGACGATAAAACGGGATTACATCAGTGTAATGCCAAAACCGGACAGCCAGGCAGCGGTGATGAACCTGGCGGTGACGATCAGTCATTACAACGAACATCACCCGCACAGCGCGCTGGGATATCGCTCGCCACGGGAATATATACGCAGAAAGTTATCACAACCGTAAGAGAGAAAAGACGTCTGGGTATACAGGGTCAAATTCAGCCACTACACCGTATCTCCTCAGTCATTTAAAAATGATTTCGTACTCCACCACCATTTTTCACGATAAATTTTAAAACGTCTATTCCCGATGGTTATTATCCCTAATCTACCTCTATAATCTGGATTTGTATCTAAAGAATAGTTACCACTGCCATGAGTAAATGGGAAGTATTCATTGTTTATATAAATATACTTATTCCCGTTTCGTTTAACATAAATTGATTCGCCTGCTGTCCTTATAAATTCCCCTGCAGATGGCCTATAAGGCCCTTCATACTGATGAGAAGGATGTGATTTTGCTTCTTCAACAAAGCGTATTAAGTCTGGTGCTGCCTTAGATACTGGAAGACTCATGTCCGCTATCACCGGCTGGCCGTTGTTATCGCCTGTGCCTGATTGTATTACAGGCTGGGCGTTGTTATCTTCTCTGACCATTTGTACTTCCGGTTGCCCGTTGATGTCACCTCTGCCTGATTGTTTTTCCGGCAGAGCCCTTTCCTGCTCATTTTCACTCGGAGTAACAACTTTATTGACAATAGGAAGAGCAACTTTTAATAGAGCCAGCATAATTATATTATCTCGCTCATAGCTTGACCCGGAAGCTGAGCGTCTATTTCTGGAGGGGGCTTTTTCGATTTTGATATGTGAGTCTTGTATTCTTGCCTGGCTTAGAACGTCAATCATAAATGCATTATATTCTGCAGCATTCAGAAGTGTGTCTGATTTAACAAGCCTGCTGTTTTGTAAAATAACTTTTGCAAGGGTTTGTTGCTCTTGGGTAGGTTCGGCACTATCGGGTAATCCCAATGCATACTTTGTACTCAATTTGCTTACCCTGTCATTCTCATAAAAATGATTTGGGTCGCGATATGATAAATCAAATGAGGAAGGAAATGAAACTGTTTCACTCCGCACGTTACCTATATAGGTATGGTCTAATGCGTAAAAAGCGTTATGTGATGCCTCGTGGGTCACCGTGTCAACTAACCTTCCGTGGCGCTGAGATTCGGGAAGCACAGCCAGGAGAATTCTTTTCTTACTGTCATGAGGTAGGGCATAAGCGTCAGGCTTGGATGGATCAAAATTATTATATTTGAATAAAACGAAAGATTTATAGCCATCTGATTTTTGTCTTGAAAGAAAACCATCCAAAGCATTGATATTATCTTTAAATCTATTGTAGACCATGTCGGATATGTCAGACACTTGCACATCATCAATATCCACAACAACCTCATCATTCAATCCAGTTGCTTCATTTAGCAATGATTTCAACTCAGATTTTATTGAAGTTTGAGACTCAGCATGTTCAAAAAGCGACTTTACGGAACTTACCTTTTCAAATGACCGGTCAACAGCGGTAATAACTTCATGGGAAAAGTCTCTTATATCAATATCTTCGCTATTTTTGCTTCGATTAATATTATCAGAGACAATTGCCGCGTCTTGGGATTCCAATAAAAGTTGTAAAGTCACGTCTGCATGACTATCGTTAATTTCCTCTATCTGCTTAACAGGCGCGAACTCCCTCCTTACATTACCTTTGAGATGCTGTATTTTCTCCTGAATTGGATCAATAACACTTCTTCGTGTAAGTAACGCATCCATTCCATCGTCAGGGTCTTGGTTGTTAGTTTTTGGTTTGAATGAGAGAAGGTTAGCGACACTCTCAATTTGAGAACCTAATCTTTGCGTAATAGGATTTGCTCCATTAAACGAAAAACTTTTCACCTTGTTACCCGGGAAGGAATCGTAATATTTCGTTTCAATCCTAAGCGCATTAAGCCCAAGATACCTAGCTACGTTTTTTATATTATACCTTTCGAAATCAGAAGCAGGGATGTGATTATTATCTATCAAATAATCTCTAAATGCAGGGTATTTATTGATAACAACGTAAGGGTGCGCAACAAGATAGTTAATAGAAACATCTCTTTTATCAAATAAATAACGCATATCGGCAAGAGCATAATGATTTTTTATATCTTCATGATTTGAATTTTCTTTAACCAGCATATAAATGCTAGACTCTACATTAGTGTCAACATGTTCTTTACTTCGCTTTATATCCTCAAAAGCTGACTTGATAATTCTAAGATTATTGGTGATATCATCTTTATCACCGCCTTTAAAATCATTAAGATAATTTAACAATTCGTCTGTCTTTATTTCCATGTCATTAATGGAAGCGGCTTGCGTTTCAGCGGGTATGATTTTATCAAACTCTTTAAAATTGTTGTCGACATGGGCAAGAGCAAAATTATCATCCCCCTTAAATCTCAGGGTTCTAGGATTAAAAGACTGTATTTTTACTCCTGTAATTTTATTTCCTAACACAGGCCTAGTAAATTTATTAAGCCTGATACGATGTTCAGTCGGCCGGCCAAAATCCCCCTGGCGTCTGCCGGAAGGGCCGGCATATACTGCAACCTCCTGAAAATTCTCTGCACCCTCATCTTGCGGTGAACGCCTTTGAGATTTTGATTCACCATTTTCAGGAGCCTCCGGACTATTCACAACGTCTGACTGAGTTGTATTCAGTTTAGCACTGCCATCCATTTTTATACGTATTTTTAGCTCTGACGACATATTTTTTGTCAGTTTATAAGAATGTGCAGCACTCATTCCACTGGCCAGACATGCCCGATAGATGTCAAGAGGGTCACCCGTTTGTGCGGCGGTTTTAATGCTATTCCCTACGATAGCCAGGTCGACCACCTTATTGCCAAGCAAAAGCCCGTACTTAACAACATTACCGCCAATGCGAGTGAACTTTCCGACTTTAGCTGCAACTTTATCGCCAGGGATGGACCCAATAACTAAGCCAGCAACCGACTTTGGATCAATCTCTCTTCTTTCCGATATATCAGCAACAATTCCCGCTGCCGATTGAGCGCTATTAATCATCCACCCCTCCGGCGTGAATGAGTTGAAAGTCGCGGCAGTAGCATCAAACCAGTTACCTATATATACAGCCCGATGAACATGTTGTTCTGTTTCCTGTGGCGTTTCCCCCTTGATAAAGCTAACAACTAATTGCATATCTTTAGCAAGGGCAGCGAAGGGTCTTGAAAATGACCTCAGAAACCCTGTCGGACTTAACTCACCCAGGGATGAGTCGGGCTGTTCTCTAACTTCGGTTGCAGTGACCTCAGGGTCAGGAAGATGAGCACCGTCAATCGCCCTGGAAATTAGTATTGTGTTGGTAATGGTTTCTTTTTTACGACTATAATCAGCCTCAATCGTATCCGCGAGCGTTTCTGAAAGACTCACTATGTCCATTGCTCCTGGATTATTATAATTAAATTTTCGCTTAAAAATATCTTCATGTCCAATACTCCTCATGCTGTTGAGTATTTCAACTCCACTAGGATTTGTCTCCATTCTGTCAGCCGCTTGGCCGCCAAAGGAAATTACGCTTGTTGTTTGCTCATCCCCATTGTAAGGCAAATCCCATCTGACATCTGCTAAGAGGTCTGTCCCTTTATTAACAGAGTAATAAGGAACTTCAGAGTTCAGACGAATAAGAACACCAGATTTGTCGCCAGAGTCATCGGGAAGGAATATCGTGTTATTAAGGTTTAACCCCCCTATATCAACAGGAACGAGCAACTTGGTGCCTATTCTGGCGAGCCTGGCTTTATTTCGAACCCCTAATGTTAAGCTTTCATCATTCTGTATCTGAAGCAGTAAAAATTTAATGGCATTTAAGTAGGTTTGTTTTTTCTTCTCGTCAGGTAAATTTTTATAAATAATTTCTTGACCAACATGCCTTGGCTGTAAATTCAAAGTTGCAGTGACCTCAGAGTCAGGAATATGAGCACCGGCAATCGCCCTGGCAATTAATGATTTATTGGTGATTGTTAGTTTTCTACGACTATAATCAGCCTTAATTGTATCGGCGAGCGTTGCTGAAAGACTCACTATGTTCATCGGCCTTGGGTTATTAGAATTAAATCTTAGCTCAAAATTATCTTCACCATCCTCACGCCTCATCATGTCCAAAGCTTCAACACCACTCGGAGTTATCAAAGTTCTGTAACGCTTTTCGCCGCGCACCTTATATCTTCTTGTTGTTCGCCTATCCCCATTATGAGGCAAAGCCCATCTGACATCTGCTAAGAGGTCTGTCCCTTTATTAACAGAGTAATAAGACACTTCAGAGTCCAGGCGAATAAGCACACCAGATTTGGCACCAGGTTTATCGGGAAGGAATATCGTGTTATTAAGCAAAAACCCTGCGATATCAACACGAACGAGGCAGCTGGCACCTATTCTGGCAAGGCTGGCCCTATTTCGGATTCCATCGGGTAAGCTTGTATCATTCTGTATCTGAAGCAGTACAAATTTAATGGCATTTAAGTATGCTTGTTTTTTCATCTCATCAGATAAATTTTCATAACGAATGCCTTGATCAAAATCAAAATGCTCTGACTGTAATTTTGCGTCGGATGGGATGTTATGACCCCCTTCAGGAGACCGGGAGTCAAAGAGTGCCGCATTCGTCACTGCACGTCTACGCCGAACACGGGGGCGTTCAGAATCCGAATCATGCTCATCAGAGAACGACTTAACATCCGTTTGTGGCAGCAGCGGCGATGAGTGACTTACTGAAGTGATTTGCTCTTCGGTTGTCGCAGCATCTATCAATGTAGTCACATAAGATTCAGCCACCTCTTTACTTCCCGCATCCAGCGCACGCCAGGGTGCCTCCCCGATAATATGTTTAGCTATCTTTTTCCCGGCACCTTCCAGTCCGCCCTCATAAACACTCCATGCAATCGATGCAACCCCCAGCGACGTTGCCAGCCCAGGGGGAAGTGAAAGGACTATTTTAATAGTAGCGGTTTTGTAACTTTGTTTGGCGAATTCGGCTATTTCATCCGTGACATCACCTTCACCTCCACGTATTCCCTGTCGACCTTTATGGGCTCCCCATGCCACTTTTGCACCCGTAACAGCAAATTTAATCGGCAAGCGCAGTGGAAGTGCGGCCAGATTCGGCAACAGCGTAACGGCATCCAGACAAACGGCCAGAAAAGCTCCTCTAATCAGTTTTTTTTCTGACCAGTCTCTTATTGCCTGTTCACCACTCTTCATCCCTGCAAGAATATCAGCCATTGTCGCAGGGTAGAGCGTGTTACCTTCAGCGGCATTGCCCATTTCAAGGCGCAGCCGCTCAAGAAGTCTTTCTCCTTGCGGATCTGATTCTTTAGATAACAGGGGAAGATAGTGCTGGATCAATTCAAAAAACACGGTGTCATAGTGCTTTTCTGTTACCACCCGACTTTCTGCGGAGAGCGTGCCCAGATAGCGTTGTTTCTCCGCTTCACTCCATTCTGCCATCCATCTGGCTAACATTCCCTGACGGGAAAAATTGTTAATCGATTGCCCGGTTGCCTGCATGATCCCGGTTTTCAGTTTGTCCTTTATGTCCTTCAGCTGAAGTAACCAGGACACGGTAAGTTTATCCAACTCTTTACCGCCGGCTTTACCATGCCAGGAAAGACGTAACAATGTCTGGCCCAATGCCTTTTGGATGCCGGATAAACCCTCCACAGTGGCTTTTACCTGTGTATCAAAATCACGGATAATATTATTTGAGACCAGCGGGTTAGTGGCAGCTTTTAATTCATCTCTTAGCGCAGACAGGTAGCTTTGTTTCATTCTCTCATCAGACAGCGTCGTAATTGTTCCGAGTAATTGCTGTAGCTGTTCTTTTGACTCTTCTGCTTTTTTTTGCCATCTGCCAGACTCAGCGCGTAACTTTGCATCCAGAATTGAATTATGCGGCATGGCCGATAACATCTCATCAAGCCCACTGTAATGCGTTACAGCTTGCTGTAATGGGCGGGAAGCTTGTAAGGCCTTATGCATGTCAGACGTAGCCTGCTGAATTATATCAAGCAGCCTTATGCCGACCTGAAAAACAGCCTTGTTTATGTTATGACTGTCTCCATTCTTATCTGAGGGAGCAGAACCAGGAAAGGCATGCACAATGCGGTGTTTATTTTTGTTAAACTTGTCAGACAGAGTTCGCCCGCTGGCTATGGCTCCCTGCACTTTTTGCCCCACCGTACTCCACGTTTTTCCCAGCTCTTGTTTTGCAATTTCTGTTTTGGTTCGGGCTCCCTTCTGCTGAAGTAACCGGGGCGCTTCAGGCTGAACCTGTTGCCCTGCGTACTGAACGACATGGATAACTGACTGCAAGGCCTGGCAGAGAAAGGCAATTTCGCGTTTAATTTCGCGGGTTATATCTGTTTCGTGTGTCTTTTTCGCGTAATTACTGGTCAGTGTAATTCCTCTTAACAACCTAGCCGCCAGCCCCTCTATCCCGGCGCTCAGTCTCTCACGAGCTATCCTCTCATCAAGCGTGACTGAATCCACGATGGCATTGAATTTTATGTTATCAGGCCGATTCCCCGTCAGATTTCCACGCGTTGTAGCGGCATACTGATTATTATGCGCATCTGAATTTACCGGAAGAAGTTCATTGAGGAGTACATCGTAATTTGCCTGCCTGAAGGTATCCGGCGAAGTCTGCTGTTCCGCCTTCCCACTGAGGAGACTTACAAGGTCCAGCGTCCCTGAAAGATAACCGCTCAGGCGATTGGCATGCTTAATAGCCTGGTAATAATCCCGCTGTTGTGGCTCCTCCCAACCCGCTTTTTTCACCTCCGTGCGAAATTTAATAAACTCGAGTGTGTTGCTATGCCATTCATTCTCTTTTTTTAACAGCCTGAACCGGTCCAGAAAGGCGTTGGCGACCTGTTCCAATAACTTGTGCTGTGGTTGTATCAATATCGGTATTTGCATTGTATTGACCCGTGTCTGCAATGCTTCAATATCGACCATTTTAGGATGCAACAGGTTATATCCGGCCTGCTGGAACTCATAAAACCCAGGCAGCGCGTTACTTATAATGGCTTGCAGGTGTGCCCTCATTTCGTCCAGGTCGGCTTCAATTTCTTCATCTAAACTTTCTGTAAATAAGGATGATGGAGCACCAGCGGGGAGTTTTTTTTCACTTTCTGTGCTAGTGACAAAATTTTCTTTTTCTGTTGGCTTTTTATCTGATTTATTAAGTTCACTGGCATAAGGCATAAGACTACCCTCAGGTTTTTAAATTTGCGGCTGCATTGTGAAAAATGATGTAAACGGATGACTATAAAATTACTCAGTTTCCGGCACGAATAGCGATGTGGGTCTGGCTGGTAATAACATTGCTATTAGCTGTGCCTGTTTCAGGTTGTCCGGGATGCATAACAGATGACAGAGGACACACCGGTTTACAATATCAGCGAGGCCATACAGACGTCAGAGGGCAATGTGGTAAGCAGGTCACAGACGTTGGATATAATGCACATTGCCACTGAAGAATGTATTTAGATCTCCGTCAGTTCTGTTTTATCAATCGCGCTGATATACACGCCGCAGCCATCAGGCGTGACCACCGCAACCTCATCTTCTTCCCATTTTTTAAAAACGTTATTCATCCGAGTAAGATATCCTGTTTGCGTCATACCGGAAATCCGCAGCGATACAGTGATTTCAGCCGCACTCCCACCCTGAGTAGCAACCGGCGAGGCATCAAGATTAACGTGCTTCATCGCAAGACGGGCATCATAATCACCACCCAGCTCCATCATCAATTGCTCCCGAAGTACATCAGAAACAACCTGTGGCGAAACGGGCGCTTTTGGCTCAACGGTAGCAGACAAGGATTTAACCGGCGTAACTTTCTCTTCTTTATCACTCAGACTAATCGGTACAGTGACACAATAGTTGAGCGACAGGCGCGGACGATTGCCCAGCGATTGCCAGAAATTACCCAGACTGTTCAGATTTTCTTTGGGGGGGATGACCTGGGTATAGGCTCCGGGAATATCGTCTAACTGACGGCTGTTAATCAACGCCGCCAGAACCTGGGACATCACCTTTATGGCCTGGTTGTCGGGCTGACTGTCTGGGTTGCCGGCATCCGTGGCGGGGCCGTTTGATTCCCAATAGGTAATGAGGTAGTTGCACTTCACGTTGGCCCACCCGGGTAATAATCGACCCGAGCCGGCATTGAATCCGCGGGATTCTGTAGTACGCAGCTGCAGGTCTTCGTGGATATCATAGAGAAACACGCTTATCGCGGCATCAGACTGGATGGCACCTACATCGGGTAAATCAAAGCGGATTGCCACATCCTCATTCACATAGGCGCGCAGCATCTTGTTCATCGCATTATTCACGTCGAGCAGAGTTTGATAGTTAGACACACTCGTTCCTCTTAATTAATAGTACGTCATCACTGTCCATGATGCGTTATTGACACGGAGTATTAAGTCGGCGAATTAAATAGCCAACCGCCCTGTTTTGCCCAGCTCACGGGTTAACGCTGCGTCTATATGGTCGGAACTGACTTCATGATTGTCACTTTCTTCGGCAAAGAAAGAGGCCAGCAGAGCAATATTCCTGATATTGGCGCCGGTAATATTTGCCCGCTGCGCTAATTTTTCAAAGTCCACGTCAGGTGAAATTTTGGTATTCTTCGGCCATATCTTCTGCCACATTTTATGTCGTAGCGTTTCATCCGGGTAAGCAAAGCGAGTAATAAATGTAAAGCGCCGGTTAAATGCACTGTCGAGATGGCTGCGGTTATTGGTTGACAAAATAACCAGTCCGGGGAAGCTTTCCAGCCTTTGTAACAGGTAAGACACTTCAATATTGGCATGCCGGTCATGGGCATCCTTGGTTTCGCTGCGCTTGCCAAATAAGGCATCGGCCTCATCAAAGAGCAGGATACCGGCATCCTGCTCTGCCAGATCAAAGATACGGGAGAGATTTTTCTCGGTTTCACCAATGTATTTATTGATCACCGTGGAGAGGTCAACCTTGATTAAGTCGACACCCAGGGTATGGGCGAGCACTTCCGCCGCCATGGTTTTCCCGGTTCCCGAGTCGCCGTAAAACAGCGCGCTAATCCCGACGCCATAGCCCACCTTATCTTTAAAACCGCCGGCCAGAACTTTTTCCCGATACCGGATAGCCGTAAGGATTTCCTGGAGCTGTTGCCAGAGACTTTCTGACACCAACAGGTCATTTAACGACCGCTTCGGCGTAATTCTTTGCGCTAACGCGCCAAAATTCTGTTGTGTGCGTAAACTGAGCGCCTGGCGAATATCATACTGTTGCAGAACATCCGCTGGGTCACGTTGCTGCCGATACAGTTCGGCCTCTTGCACAATAAGCGGCAGGCTTTCCGGGGTAAAAGTGTAGAGCTGGCTTAGACTGATAAGGTCCATATCCGCCGCACGTCGTTCAGGCAGGCAATCCCTGAGCAGGTGCGTTTTTTCCTCATGCGTCAACACCGGCATCTCTATCTGTAATGTGGGCGTCTTTTTCAGCCATAAAGGCGGGGCATAGGGCTCCACCAGACACACTACTCTTAATCCCGGCTGGTTCAGTTGCTCAGAGAACCTCTTTGGCAGTGAAGCGCTCTTTTCCATCCGGGCCTGCAGGTTGCGGATCACCATCCCCGCACCGCGCATACGGGCTTCGCGCATCAGACAGGTTAAATGCAGTAACAGCACATCATCATCACTCTCGGTGCACTTACCGATATCGACCTGCAGCGTCTCCCGGTTTTCGGAGGCAAAAATGCACGACACCGCATGGGCTCTGGCGCTACCCGGCATTCCGCGCAGCAACACCACGGGGCGCGGCTCAATATCGTCAGTCAGTAACACATCTGCCAGCGCGTGTTTCAAGCTGGCAGGATAAAAGGGCAACGCTGGAGGGGAGGACCATTCAGCCCACGGTGTTAACGCCGCCGCCAGATAATGATGCCCGAGTAAAAAGTGGTACACACTGCTGTCGGTCATAAAGCAGGTCTGGCTCCATGCCAGATTTTTTTTACTCTCCTCAATCGTTAACAGCTGACAGCTCATTAACGGCGCCTGATGCAGAAAACTGGCTTGCTGTGCCCGCTTTTCACTGTCTGTAGAGCAAAATAGCATGATAGCCAGTGAAAAGCTGGGCAGTTGACTTTGCCTTCCCTGCTGGATCCAGGAAAACAAATCATAATAACGGTTGTCAAAATGGGGCAGCAGTCCCAGTAGCACAGTGTCCCGTTCAAAGTCGGTGAGTTCAAAACGATCTATCAGGTCCGTTAAACCTTCTGCCAGCAATGGCTGCCCGTTTACCTCCCGATATGCCGGCTGTGCGATATCGGCCCAGTGAGGACGCCCGAGAGGGTGTTGCATTCGTGCCACAACCTCCCCTTCGCTGAGCAGAAACCCATCAGGTCCATCGTAACGCGCTGAATGGCAGTAATAATAATGCTGTAATAGCAGATCGATACGTTCCAGCTCGCTAAACAATAGTGACAGCTGGCAATTACCCTGCGGGATAAACGCGGACTGAAAGGTTGAAGAAAGCGTCATATTGATATCCGATAAAATAGAAAATAGCGGCTGTTTATCCCGCGAGGCCGTTTAGCGGCCAGACGATGGTCAGTGGCTGTTCAGCCCACGGGAAAGACGCCAGCGTCATTGGCCACGGCCAGTCTCTGAGTAAGAAATCATAGGGTTCCGGCCACACATTGATCTGGAGGACTGCCCCTTCCGTGCTTATTTCACCCGTTCGCTGTAAGAACAAATGCCGAACATCTGTCAGACTCAATTTCTGCCAGCCTGCAAGTTGTTGGCTGATAGCTGTCAGCCAGCCGTCAATCTGTTGCAGTTGCAACAGACTCAGTGGTGTCAGCGGCGGTACGGAGGTTGAGCAGGAAACCCCACATAACACCTGATTCAACGTCAACCGTTCCTCCAGCGAATCCGTCTCCCCCCAGACCAGTCGATCCAGACCGTACACAGCCTGCCACCGCGTCGCATCGCTGACAAATTGCCCTTCTTTCCACAGACCCAATTGAGAAAACAGTTGAGGAAATAACGGCCACAGCAGGAGCAAACCGGCGTTGCTGATCACCTGACCCGACAAGCGCGGTTCATTCGGCGAAAGGGATCCGCCTTTCACAGGCGGCACAGTGCGTCGGGAAATTATTGGCACCGCCTCGCTCTCCGGTAACGAGGTGTCATCCCGAGGTGGTGAAGCCTGCCGGGTGCTGAACTCCATTCCCCGGTCCGGAGATAAAACCGCTTTATCTTGTGGTAGTACAACCTTTACGGGAAAGGAATGCGTCCCTTTTTTTTTCTTCATGACATCATCCTGGCGTTGTAGACTGCGACTCAGATGAGCCTCAAGGCGATACACACCCTGCCTGCCTTTTTGTCGATGAATCGCCTCGCGCACAGCTGGCTGTCGCCATAACGGCAACAACCAGCGCATCACGATCAGGGAGGGATAGGCCGGTTGCCCAAGCGATATGCTTTCGAAAGGCCGGTTGCAGCTCAATAACTGCAAGACCTGTTCAGGAGGAATTTCCCCCCGGGCAATGGCGTTTGCCCAGTCAGCCACCTGACTGGCTGAGGGGGAGTGATGATGCATTAGCCAGTTATGCCCTTGCTGGCTTTCAAGCAGGAACAGTATGGCCGCTATAGATAACCGACTGGCTGTCACCCGGTCATACCAAAACACCGGCAGAATTTGCGGGGGAGAGCATGCCCCCTCAAGTAAAAGCTTCAGTATTCGCTGAAGCTGGTTCGCAGAACTCTCCTGTATCAGGGATTTAAGAGTGGAGGGCTGTAAACAGAGCTGCGCCCATTGAAAAACCTGTGTTTCGCCGGGGCTGGATTCGTGAAGTCGGTTCTCCAGGACTGCTATATCAGGAACATGGATATCCGTTTCTTGTGGCCCTCTGATCAACGCATGCTCGCGGAAGAGACATTGTGCAAATGCCTGCGAAAGTCGCTGTATAAACTGCGTGTCAAATTGCGCTACCGGAATAACACCGAGATTCAGTGTCAGCGTATTCAAACGGAGTGATATCTTAGCCGTGTTATTACTCAAGCCCTGGGGAAGAGCAGATTTAAAACTATCAGAACCTAATGAAGAAGAATGTAGCAATCTCTTCCCGGAGAGTTGCCTGTCCATTTTTATTATACATTTTACCTTATGAATTAAGATGTGAGCCATAAATAAACTTCAAACCTCACAGACATTATAGCTTCATAATAAAGATAAACCGTTCTCAATTGGGTTACCCCATATTAATCGGTCGAGACTTTATACGGGCTGCCCCCGCGCTGGATACTTCTGCCCAGAGATATGACTGAGCAAATAGCTGAGGAAAAGTTAACTACAGCAGGAGCAAGCTGGCGTTATTAACGACCTGACTGAACGCGCGCGGCGAATTTGTCAAGCGTAAGCCGCCTTTTCACATCGATTGAGTGCATCTTATTATTAGATTAATGGCATCTCGTTGAATTCCGGGAATTTGGCTCAACTTCTTGAAAATGTAACCTGCCGGACGTTTGACTCGATTCCCGGAACCGGACACAGCTTTACCTTACAATATAAAGCAGGCCATTACATTACTGGTGCGCTTATTAATTTAAGTTCAATGAGGTAACTTGGAATATCATTGACAAAACTCTTTACCTCACATTTGAAAACAATTCCCGAGTTGGCATGTGTTTCTTTCCATGTAATTATACTTGTGACCCCATACCCCTGTGATGAAAATAGTGCGCATGAACTCTGGGGATTATTATTTTCCAACATAATTTTCTTTTCATCAAATGACATGTATTTCCCATTTCGGCCATATACATATGCCACACAGCCCCGATCAATATTACAAAAAAATACTGCAATTCCAGCTTCGTAAACATAAAACTGGGCTTCATGAAGTCCACACATTGTTCTTAACCAAGCAAATTTATTTAATGCCAGGCTATTATCCCTATCCGTTCTCAAACCACTTTGGTCGTTACTAAGTCTGACGCTCACGCCATTACTGGTCACCTCGATGCCATTTGCGGCTTTCACCTCTACACCTGAATTATTTACATCAATACCCTTGCCGGCAATAACCCATGTGCCTTCTTTCGAAGCGCTGAGGCCACCGTTTAATTTACAGTTAACCTCCAGATCGCCATTACTATGTTTCAGCCCTTTCCCCAACCGCAGAGAGACGCCCTTATTATCAATTTTGATACCATCCCCTGCTTTAACCGCCACGCCATCTTGATCAACTTCGATACCATTCCCCTCTTTGATCGCAACGCCAGATTTATCAACTTCGATACCTTTATCATCCACTTTAACCGCCACGCCGTCCTGATCAACGCTAATCCCTTTATTCTCGTTGGGCTTTAACTGCAAAAGCCCTTGTGGTGAGAGGGTAAACCCATCTGCCGGCTCGAATTGATCTTTAGCACCGCCCACCGCCAGACGGCCTATATTTGCCAGATCAATCATATCTGCAAAATCCGTCTGCAGTGGAATACTGCCGGCTTTAAAGCGCTCCTTCAGATCATCGGCCGAAGGCAGGTTTGTAGGCTGTGGCTCGCTGTTACGCTCTGTGTCCGTGGTTTTTGCTGATGCAGCCTGAGTATTCACGAGGTTTTTTGCTTTTTCCTTAGGGGTTTTATCCGTCATTTTGCTCTCCAGATTCGTCATGATCTTTAAGGATGGTTGGCTCAGTTTTTGGCACGTAGAACAGCTCTTCTTGCAGGATGGCGTCTTCATTCCAGTCATTGCCGTCACCGACAACCATATTGCGCTGATCCTCGGTGGCGATGCGCATCAGGCCGATGTCCAGACGGGTAACAGGGATATGCCCAAGGGTCAGCATCTGCATGAGCTCATAAGCATTATCATTCAGGGGCATGCCGCTGTTCTGCCAGCGCGCATAGGTCGCCCCAAAGTTGTTAAAGGAGGCCTCATCAAGCCAGTGATTGATCAGGGACACATGGGCCGGGAACTCCGCCATAATGGTTTCCTGTACCCAGGCTATCAGTTGGTCAGGCACAATACCGGGGCTCTCTATCAGACGGCGATTGAGCACTGCGCTGACCACAAAGGAGAACCGGTCAGTCGTCGCATAATTTGAGTCACTAAATGCCCACTGGTAAAGATAACTGTTCTCCACTGAGGGGAAATCCTCTTTATTGGCGTCCTCTTCTTCTTCGCCTTCCTCTTTTTCGATAAGTTTTTCGATAAGTAACGTGCCCGCAATCGAATCGACTGCTATCACGGTCGCTTTAAGCTGCCAGTCCGCCTCTAAAGTGGCCGCGCGCGAGCCCTTTTCCCCTGTCTGAGAAAAGTCCAGGTCGGCAAGGCGAATGACAATCACATCACCGATGCTGACCATAGCGGGGTACGGGCTTTGTGCATTGCTCGCCAGTAAACGCTGATTAAGATCTTTAGGTTGCTTTGCTTCCTCGGCATAATTCAGCCGGTAATCCATATCCTGCAGCCAGACATTGCTGTTTTGCCAGCGCAGGTTGCAACTCGCCCATGCCGCCTGAAGCCGTGGCAGGGCGTATTGCAATTGCTGACTGTTTTTCGTGCTGACGGTAAAACTGCTCGCATCGGCATTAATAACCAGCTGCCTTCTGACGTTCAGTCGACTCTCCCCTTCAATCGCAATCACATCGATAAGCTGCCCCTGCACCACCTTGCCGGCAGTGTCCGCCTGCGTCAGGGTAACGTAAGGGTCGTTGAAGCAAAATTCTGCTGGGGTCTGTTCACTGTCAAAGGAGCTGTCCGGAATACGGGGCAGCAGTTGACGATGCTCAATCAGGTAAAACGGCAGTTTACTCAGGTCCGGATTTTCAGCAAAGCAGTTGCTGTCGAGGCCGATACGTGCCGCAATGCGCTTTTGCAAAGCAGAGACTCGGTCAATACGGATATTGATACGGTCATAGCCTAAGGCAGGTTGCTGCGCCAGAAACGCCCGCTGCGTCGCCAGAAAATCCGGCAAATCCAGCGTCACCGGCAGTGCGGCCCGCTGGGTGCCGAAATACCCCAGCAGATACTGAAGAAAATCCAGTTCGCGGGCAAAATTGGCCTCAACAGGCTGCTTACTCTGCGTGAAGATAGCCGCGTCCTGCTGCGCAATCGCTTCCAGCGTTTCCGCGTAGGGCTGATGAATAGCCTGTTGTACCATCGCATTCGTATAGGGCCAGCGGGTTCCCCGAATGGGGTCGCCTCGGTCTTTATATGACAGTAAGGTCGGCAACAGTGCCAGCTCTGCCGTGCAGTCAGCCAGCAGCTGGTCGACAGGAAGCAGAAACTGATGCAGTGCGCGGGTCCTGTCGTCAATCACGGCATCAGGCTGCTGCAGGGCATAGCATTCGGGCAGGCGCTGCCCGACGGGAATATAGCACGTCTGTTCACGAAAACGGCCGGCGGGTAACACCGTAGGCGCGGTGACAATCAGGTGTTTCTGCGGAACATAGTGCGCCATCGCCTCACTGTCCAGCGTGTTACGAATACCGCCTTTCGACACCAGGGTTAACGGGCTGCCTGCCCTGGCCAGCAGCTCCAGCGGCTTCGCCCCCCACAGCAGAGGATAATAACCGTCAGCCACATGCCAGCGCCAGTTTTCACCCTCAACGGCCTTAATGTGATCATCGCCGGTATCGACCGACAGCGTCCTCAGGCTGGCCACGCCGGGAATAGTCAGTAACTGGTTAACCAGCGGGCCGAGGTTGATGACGGATCCTCCTGATGAAATCTGCGAGGGCACCGTTTGCTGCCAGCCGTGTTTCAGCATCGGCCCCTCAAAGATGGCGTCATCGGCATCACCGAACGCACGCCGTTGTTCGGTGGTATAACGAGCAACTGCCGGGCATAAAAACGCGTCGGTGACTTTATAAATCTGCGCCGCCACCTGATTGATGTTGCTGATGTTATCGGCCAGTTCAATCGTCATCCGCGGGCTAAAGGTCACTGGTTGCAGATAAATAATGCTCGACACCATTTCACCGAGATTACGATGCTCTGTGAGAAAGGTAGCCAGGTATTGCTCCATTGCCGCCCGGTTTTCGGGCGACAGCGATTGGGTATAACGGGTCGGGACCAGCGACAGCCATAAATTTCCCCGCAGAGACAGCGCTATACTGTCTACAGCATTGATAACCTTCGGCTTAGTGAAGCTGTATTCGCGTTTTTCGGCATTGTACCACCAGCGAAAACGGTTCTTTTCAGGTTCCTGAATCAGGCTGACATCGCTGAATAAAAAATCCTGCTCTGGAGTGTCCAGCGTGTCAATATCACTGCTGTGCATGTCCAGTAAGGCCCGGCGATAATCCTCTGCCGTCACCGTATTGCAGGTGAGCACCTGTTCAGGACCGAACTCTTCCGGGAACAGCGTGCTTTGATCTTGACGGGTCAGCAGATCGTTCAGAGACAGCGACGCGCGGTAGCTGAGGTCAGAACAGTTCCAGGTTACGGACTGTAACAGGGTGACGCCCGGATCGTGATCGCCGGTATCCGTCCAGACTTCACCACTGAGCGCAGTGACTTTCTGGTGAGCCTGTTGCCATAGCGTATCAAAAGCAATCAGGTCTTTCACCGCCGGGAACAGGGCGTTTTCTTTAGACATCAGTCTCTCCTTTCGGACACAAAATCAGAACCTCGTCATCCCTGGCGATAACGGTGCTTTGTGTTTCCACCGATGTAGGTATGCCCTTTTCATCATTAACGTCGTGAATAAGGACCAGTGTGTTCACGGACTGCACCAGCGGTGATTGTTGCAGCGTGGCCAGCAGACGGTAGTAGTCTACCTGATTGCCTGGCGTAACTGCCTGGCGTCGATCGCTCGCCCAGGGCATATAGTCGTGTTGCAACTGCGCCGCGAGCTGGCGGTAACCATAATCAGGGCGAATACCCGTCACGAACGTCACCAGATAGCGGGCCGTTACATCGATATATTTCGGGTTTTTCAGCGTCGGCGCCGCCCACAGCGACGTGTAATGAGCCAGCCATTGTGCCATCCGGGTCAGCCTTCCCTCACTCAACGCCGGGCGCAATGCGTCATCATTGTCACCATAACGGCCGTCAGGGATCACCATCAGCGATTGCACCTCAGGCGCGGGCAGACGACTCAGTTTGTCCATATCGGGCAGACGAACATCAAAAATTTCCGGGTAGTGCTCCGTCAGCAGGCTACGCATATTGTCCCAGGTGATCGCCCGCTGCCGGTGGGCAATCCGGGTCGCGGCGCGCTGTAACATCGCAGCCTCCGTTTCCCGTGGCTGCCCGCCGACAGAAGGCAGGGGCTGGCGAACGTCGCTGATGGCGGCAACCGGCGTCACCAGATGGCTGACGGTATTGGCCGGTAATGGCTGAGCAAAGTGGCTGTCATCAATTGCCTGCGCCATACTCAGGGTCGCGGTCATCGCATTGGCCAGTACAGCCTGCAGTTTCGGCATCGTCCCGGTGGGCGCGTTCTCGTACCCTGCCTCTTTCTTTTCTTTAAGCGTGCCTTTGATCCAGTAATAACCGGCCTCCAGCGGCTCGTCGTCTTCTAGCCGTTTGCTACCCGGCTGACTGTCCGCCGGAAGCCGCGCCTGCCAAAGGTTGCTGACGGACAAGCCCGCCGTATCGTCCTGTATCCCGGCATCCAGCGAAGCCCAGTCATTACCGTTGTAATAACACCATGCCAGATCCAGTGCCGATGAGGCACGCACAGACCAGTAAACCGACAGGGTGTCCTGCGCTGACGTCCCGCTGAATCCCAGATAAAGCACGAGAGCCTTCTCCTGAGTGATTATCCCTTCCCCCACTTCGGTAAAAAACCGCAACCCCTCAGCCGGTAGCGTAACGCCCGTCGCACTGTCGATGGCTGTATACCGTTTCCACGTATTCCCGACCTGGGCCGTCCAGCACAGCTGTTCAAGTTGCTGGCCGGTGATCAGGAGATTGTCGTCAGTCTGATAGGTGATGCTGTTAAGGGCGCTGTCCTGGCCGCCATCAAGCAGGCTGCCGGCGGGTAACACATACGGGGACGCATTTTTTTGCAGCGTAAAGCTCACTGCCACGCTATCAGGCTGCGGAGCTCGGGGAGCAAACCCCAGTAAATCCCGGTAGTAAAGTAAGCGGTG
Source organism: Pantoea sp. PvP021 (assembly GCF_054056055.1). Classification (NCBI taxonomy): domain Bacteria; kingdom Pseudomonadati; phylum Pseudomonadota; class Gammaproteobacteria; order Enterobacterales; family Erwiniaceae; genus Pantoea; species Pantoea sp. PvP021. The sequence continues at coordinate 20,740 of NZ_JBSRXX010000004.1, forward strand.
CCGCGCCGGCACCGTCTTCAGGAGGGTTCTGGGTGTCTCAAGCAGATGCAGCAGGGCCAGCAGAAAACCCTGTTGTACCGGCAGCGTTTTCTCTGCCAGCTCGGGATGCTGAAAGATGTCATTCAGCGCCTCCGGCGTGCGACCGGCCATCCAGAAGCGGTTCCAGTCAGCGTCGGTATGGCCGGCGAATGGCACCGCTTCGGTATATTTTGCTACCAGATTGAGCAGGTCCTTCCCTGTCCGTGGATCCAGCAGAAAGGTCTGGTCGGTTAATCCGCTGCCCACTCTCTGTTTCAGTTGCTCCAGGTCAGACATGATATTGTCCATTGATTAGGTGATAATAAAGAAGACATGCAGAGTCCGTTTTAGCCCTATCGGCAGCGCAATGACTCACCCGGCGGTGACAAACGACTGACTGTTGATAAATGTGCCGGTTCCTTTCGTAGGCTCCACATTCGGGTCCGGTTTTCCTTGCGGATCCTTCGCCGGGGAACTGGGAGTAAAAAGTGTGGTAAATTGGCTACCGACCACAATGACGGCCGTTCTTGTCATGACGAATGTAGCCTGTTGATCGGTGGCCAACGCGATAATCTCGATTTTTCCCGTTCCCGGTGTAGGGTGTGTGGACTTGATGTACGTGGCTGCGATAGACACTTTGCTCTCGTCGCCGAGCACACAGATTTTTTTGTTCGTAATTTCAGCCTCCCCACTGCCGAGAATCAGGCAGGGCGCAGTGGGCGTTACGATATTGGCACCAAAATTGGTTTCAAATTTCAGCGCGTCACCGTCAATGACCACCAGGTTGCTCATAGTAACCTCAGCGTCTGGCCGTCATAGATATTCAGCGTCCCGTCGACCGTCTCAACCAGATCCGTTCCCGACAGATACACGATGATCTGCACCCGAAGACGGCTCGCGTCCTGTGTGTCCGGCTGGATGATGACGTCTTTTAACAGTGCCCGGGGCTCATGCCGCAGAATGCTTTCTTCAATGCGGTTCTGGATGTTGGCCAGCAGTTCACCAGTGATATTCTCAAAGATAAAGTCATGCATGCCCCCGCCATAGCTCTCACGCATGATGCGTTCTCCCGGTTCAGTCATAAACAACACGCGCAGACTCTGCATCACCGCATCAACGCCCGCCGTAAGGGTCACGCCCGTATCGGGAGCAAACCGCGGTGGAAATGCCCAGCATTGCCCCAGGGTCGCTTTCAAAATGTCGTTACTCATCGCACCCTCACTTTAATAGATTATTTTTTCATGTTAATTTTCGCGCTGGTGATCTCCACTTGCTTTTTACCGTTAATAGACAGGTTACCCTCAGCCTGCAGTTGCAGGGCATTCGGTGCATGCATAGCAATGTCACCCTCGCCGGTTAAGGCGAGAGCATTGTCGCCGGCAATAAGCTTCAGCGTTTTCTCCCCGGTGTCGATCATCAGGGCCTGTGTCTGGTCAGACTGACTTACAATCAGCCCCTTAAGGGTGTTCTTTTCATCCGGTGGGAACGGCGCAGTATTTATCGGGTTGTGCATCGCACCCAGGATGATCGGGTAACGCGGATCGCTGTCGATAAATCCTACAACCACTTCATCACCGGGTTGCGGGTAAAAGCAAAATCCACTCGCTTTACTGGCCCAGGGCTTACTCAGACGGGCAAAAATAAGCGTGTCGGGCAGATTCAGAGCCGGCAGATGCAGGGCGATCCGATCGAGATGCTGTGGATCGGCGGTAAAACTCGCTACCGTGCCAATATGCAGCGACCGCACCGGTGGCACTAGCTCCAGCATGGACGCCGGTAGCCCAATCACCAGCTCGCTTCGCCAGCCGTGCTGCGTATCAAACAGCTGATTGACCCCGCTCAGTATCGCCGTGCCGTCCAGCCCCGCCCCAAAGCCGCTCAGGGTGATACTCTCGCCCGCGGCAAAGTCCCGGGTTCCCGCCAGCATAATGTGGCCCTGTACGCCGGTCATCTGTTGATAGTTCAGCCAGGAGCTAGACAGGGTTTGCAGCGTCGCTTCAGGCAGCATGCTGAACGCCAGGGCATAGTCTTGCCGCCCGGCTGAAGACTGACCGATCTCACCCTCAGGCTTCCAGGGACGAAACGCGCTGGCCGCGCTTTTTTGCACCGGAGTGAGTCGCTGTGCGCCAATATCCCATCCCTGCAGTGACAGGCTGTCCGGCGTAAAGCGGTTGTCAAAATTCAAATTAATTTCATACAGCGTGTAGTCGCCACTGTCGCGAGCAAGCCGTCGGGAGGCCGTTGTCGTGTCAGACAGCGGGCGGATGACCACCGTGTCGCTGGCGGCATCGGGCACCAGCCAGCAATTGGTGGACATCAGCCGGCTGCGAATAAACTGCCAGTCACTAAGACGAAACTGGATCAGCTGATCGTGCTTGCTGCTCAGCTGCGCCGCCGCTTTTTGCGTCAGTTTCACTCCCGCAGACTGCAGTAGCCCCTTCAGGACGGTAGTGTCATCCTGTTGACGGAATACCCGGCTATGGGGCAAAAACGTCAGTTTCTGCAACGCGTGGCGGGCCTCAAGCCGCACGGACCAGTCTTTCCCCTTCAGCTGCATCTTCTTTTGCACCAGATAACCGTCGAAAAGCGGCTTGTTATCCTTAGCTATCACCAGGCGGGCGCCCAAGCTAAAACGACTGATTTCGCGTTGTACCGCGTTATCCGCTTCGCCATGGTTATCAGTAGGAATCCGCAGCTCCAGCTGCGCCAGCGGGATCTCATTGATCAGCTGCTGAACCCGCAAACGACGGATCCCCAATGTGCTCGGCTGGCCCGCAATATCCAGGGTGATATGGCTCATCCTTCTCCCCCTGTCGTCGCCCGCAGCAGATCGCCGGACTGAAAATTATCCAGATTATCTAAATCGTTATCCCAGGCCAGCGATAACGGATCGACGCTGCTGGCCAGTGCCCCGCTGGCGCTGAGCGCCAGCAGCGGCAGTGAGGCCAGATCCGGTACGCTCACCAGTGCACGGTCGGGGGCGGTTTGCGCCTTAATAGATTGCTGAATAACAAAGCTTTCATCCGCTACCAGACTTAACCGCACGGTGGCCCGCTGCGACGTGGCGTCACGGTCAAACAGCGTGTAGATGACCGATAAATCGCTGGCGCGCCCGGCAAACCACCCTTTATTCCCCCAGCGCATTTTTCCCCAGGTGATGCGCAAAAAATAAGGTGATCCGGTGGCCGCATCCACTGTGCAAAGGGATTTCAGCATTGCCAGCTGCGTCTCTATTGGAGTGGTATTTCCGGGCATCTGGCTGTCGAACAATAGGGTCAGGTTGAGGCCGACCGGCTCGGAAATCACATAGCGGTTACTTTGCGTCGCCTTATTAATGGTGTCTTCGGTGTCAAAACGCGTCTGATAATCCAGCTGAATCGTCTCTGGGTTATACATCGCGCTCATGCTGCCCGCAGGGATTTTCCCTTCGCGATCTTTCCAGGCGTTAAGGGTAAGCTTTGACAGCCCCCGTTCAAGTAAGCTCACTGACGCCCCCTTTCCAGCAACTGTTCCAGCACCTCTTGTATAATCATCTCCACCCACCGCTGGTCGTCCCACTCGCGGTTTTGCGCATACGGTAAGGATGGGGCAGAAGGGTCAGACTCGGTGACCTCAACCTGAACAATCAACTCACGAATTTCGACAGTCATAATTTTATCCCCAGTATGCGCATATCCTGATAGCGAAGCTCAAGTGTGTTGATGAGCACCGTGTTACTTTGGGCATCCAGGTCGCCCATCTCCCAGCGCACCGGCAGTGCATGGCTCAGCGTCCAGGTGGTCACCGGTAATGAAATCTCGTTAAGCAACATGATGACCACGTTAGCCCACTGCGTGCTTTCCCGGCGCAGAACACGGTCAAACTGCAGCGTAAGAGGAGAGGCGTTCATCACGCCTCGCTCCAGTATCAGGCTACCGTGATCCACCTGGTCTGCCAGCCAGAGGTTGCGGGCATTTTCGCCCCCTTCCCTGTGCTGGCTGACTGCCAGTGTCCGCGACAATCCGGAGACACGCTGGAAAGCGATGTCAAACGGACTGGGAATGTTATTAAATAAAAAATTGACGATAAAACGATGGGATACCGCGGGTGTATTCATCATGATTATCCTCCGATTTGCGAGCGGGCCGTGCTGTCGCGCAGTTCCAGCGTCAGGCTGATAGCAACGAACTCCGCGGGAGCCAGCAGCGCCAGACCTACCTGAAGGATCATCTTTCCCTGACGAATATCGTCTTCCGTCATGGTTTCATCCAGCCCAATCCTGAGCGAAAAGGCCTCATCCTCCACCGTGCCGAAAAAGGCTCCGGCCAGCCATTGCTGACGCAACCACGTCCAGACCTGGCCCTTCAATTTCATCCAGGTCAGGGCAGTATTCGGCTCAAAAAGGTAAGCGCGCGCCAGTTTGCACAGGTAGTTCTCCACGCTGCTGACCAGCAAACGAGTCTGGATATAGCTCCAGTCCGTGTTCTCCTCATTGAGCAAGGTCCGGCATCCCCAGAGGCGCACACCTTTCCCGACAAAACTGCGAATCAGGTTCCAGGACACCCCACGATTTTTCAGCAAGGCCTGAGACGTTAGGATACTTTGAGTTGGTCGAAGGGTTTTGGCCAATGAGATTTTGGCCGGTGCCTTCCAGACACCATTAATGTGGGCACTGCGCTGAATGGCCGCTGCGACGGCAGGCAGAGGTGACAACACCACGGGTGCCAACGCCTCATCTTCGTAGCTGGTTTCCAGTCGTGGCCACCAGGCCGCCCCGCGCTGGCACAAGTCTGCGGAAAAAGACTGACCGGTAAGCGTCACGGCATGCGCCGGAGAGTCCGGTAACTCCAGCAGGGCAAAGCGCTGCGGAGCCTGATGACACATCGTAAGTAACGCCTGCCAGCCCTGATACCACAGTGCATCGACGTCAACATCCGCCGTTTCCGCTACCCCGAACCTATCAATCTCATTGAGCTCACTCATCTCCGGTACCAGGACCAGGCCGGTCTTGTCATCCGCTAACAGCGTCTCCAGCATCTGCGGTGCCTGTAATGCGGCAATCAGCGCTTGCAGACGGGCGGCCGGTTCTCCCTGCGATGGCCCGAGGGACAGCACATAGCACTGCCGTCCACCGTTCTCAAAGAAGTGGCGCAGGGAGTACGCCAGCGTCCCACGTTGACCAAAGAGGGCGAGCGTCTGCGTCAGTGAACTCACGCTGACGGGCTGCATCGCCGTGCTCTGAATCGTAACATCAGCCAGGGTATAACCGATAAACAGGGGCATTGTCACCGGATCGTCGACTGACGCTTGCGTTAACAGTGTTTCATCATACGAAACCCCAGGAAGAACCATTGTCATCAATGTATCCTTATAAAGAGTCGGAAAAAGGGATTTCCCCCTTACTGAGACATGTCCTGAGTAAACTTAAGGATGATAAATTCGGCAGGGCGTACGGCGGCCATCCCCACCTGAATGATCATTTTCCCCTGGTTAATGTCATCCTGTGTCATGGTGATGCTTTTACCAACACGCACAAAATACGCCTCCTCCGCCTTATTGCCGGCCAGGGCACCCTGCTGCCAGATGAGGTAAAGATAGTTATCAATTGCTGCCTGCACCCGTTTCCAGGTTGGCTGGCTGTTGGGTTCAAACACCATCGGCAGCAGGGCCTTCTTGATGTCGCGCTCTGCCGCATCGAACAGACGGCGCACCGGGATATACCGCCAGTCATCATCATTTTTCTGCGTGCGGCTGCCCCACACGACCAGCCCGCGTCCGCTGAAGTAACGAATGACATTGATACCTTTTGGATTCAGAAACGCCTGTTGCTCATTGGTAACCCGGACACTAACATCGCTGACGCCATTAAGCACCACGTTCGCCGGCGCTTTCCACACCCCGCGTTCACCATCTGTTTTGTTGTATACGCCCGCTATCAATGCGGAAGGCGTTAACGAAAGCGTTGTACTTCGTTTATCGGCCAGGGCTTTATCAATCTCATCGGCAAAGACAGAATTTGTGTTGCGAAGTGTGGCCAGCGTGACACCAGTTTCATCAGTAACGCCGTTGTAGCCAACGATAGTGATATGCTCGTCATCCAGCATGCGGGTATATGAAATCATCACGTTCGGGTAATACACCGCTACATGGGCAGAGTCAGTGACCGTATCGGGGGCGTCACCCTCGGCGCTGTCGGCCAGCAGAAAATACCCTTTGTGCTCACCGAGCGAGCCAGCCAGTGCGCCATACACAGCGGTACGGTACTCTTCATCAGGATCCGGACAGGCCAGGAGCGTGATCTGACCCACTTCGTCGATTTGACCAGGCAGCGCGTCCAGTTTGGCCTCATCGGCCTTATTTGCCAGCGGATAGAGGTAGCAAGGACCGCCGCCATTCTGGAAATAGAGCTTCAGGGAAACGGAGGCGCTGTGGTCCACGACCTCAATATCTTCAATCTGGTAGTTGTTCGGAGTCGTCGCCTCACTGGTGCCGGATGACGCCTTTTTCAGCCCTTTCTTTGCAGCAGCTGATGTGCCCTCCGTTGACGTCACGTTGACAGTTACGGAAGAAGGCATATTGCTGTCAAAGAGGGTGGTGTAGTCCAGCCAGCTTCCGATGCGGGTGATCACGCCCTCCAGCTCTGGCTTGAAAGGGGAAAAACGCGCAACAAATAACGGCACTGCAGTCGCTCCCGCACTCACCGACATCGCCGGCGAGGCATCTTCTTCAATATAAACACCCGGTACAGTTGTAACTGTAGGCATGTTCTTTTCCTTCAGTGAATTATTGCACGATATCCTGGCTGAACTGCAGGATGATGAATTCCGCCGGACGAACTGCAGCCAGGCCGATTTTGATGATCATTTTCCCCTGATTAATCTCGTCCTCGGTCATGGTGAGACCTTTGCCAACCTGTACAAACCAGGCGTCAGTGGGAGTATTACCTGCCAGCGCACCCTGCTGCCACAGGTTGTGCAGATAACTGTCTATGGCGGCCCTGACCCGCTGCCACGTCGGCTGGCTGTTGGGTTCAAACACCAGCTTATTCAGGTTTTTCTGGATATCCCGCTCAACGGCGTTGAACAGGCGTCGAACCGGAATATAGCGCCAGTTATCGTTGTCCTCCAGCGTGCGGGCACCCCACACCACGGTGCCCAGGCTCGGGAACGTGCGGATCATGTTCAGCGCCTTATCGTTGTTATACTGTCCCTGAAAATCGTCACTGACGGCGAACATTGGGGTAATGCCATTCACGGTCTGGTTGGCCGGCGCTTTCCACACGCCACGCTCACGGTCAGTCTGGGCAATAGCGGCCGCGGCGATGGCGCTTGGCGGCACATTCTCGCCCGATGCCATATTGCACCACGGGTAAAACACCGCGCCAAACGGGGAGGTCGGATACTTTCTCATGACTGTATCCGGCTTATCCGTACTGGTAATTTTCTCTTTCGGGCCGTCAAACAGGCCAAAAATACGGTAGCCCTGACCCACTACTGTATTAAACACGTCAATGAAAGAGTCACCCATCCCTGCTGCAACAATCAGTGTAATATCATCGTATTGGGCCACCGCTTCGGCGATACTGTTCTTACTCACCAGATAACATTTACCGCCACCGTGCATGAACCACACCCTGAGACTGGTATAAAACGCCTCGCTCTGCTGCTTAGAGTAAACGGAGGTAAATTCCGCCCAGTTGCGGAAAATCTGAACAGTGGGGTTGGGAGCTGAACTCTCCTGCGCAAACAGGGGCACAGCAGTTTCAGCACTGTTGACCGAAAAGCTCGATATGGCATCTTCGCTGAGATAAACGCCGGGGTAGGTGGTTGTCAATGTCATGGCAACATGTCCTCTTGATTAGGCAGTCTGAATGGTCACACGATCAGCCATGAGCGTGATTTGCTGTACCGCGATTTCGTTACTGGTCGCATCAAATGTCGGGGAAGTCAGGGAGGTCGGGAAGGCGTTACTCACATTCCAGCTGACCAGCACTTCTGTGCCGGCTTCATTAGTCAGACTGATCATGATGTCTTTCTTTTCAACCTGATTAAGTTGAATCGAGTTCACCCACTCATACAATACGTTTTTTCCTGGAAATACTCCTTTACTCAGCGTGATATTAGACACCTGACGCTGACCTGGCATTTTGTAAAAATTGCCGGTCCCGTCCCGGTATTCAATGGTGTCAAAATTAATGTCCAGACCGGAAGCACTGGTAAAGGGCACCTGATCGTCGCCCAGGGTCACAATAAAGCGATAGGTAGGAATGGGATATTGCTTTGCAATGTCGTCTGCGGTAACAGGCATGAGTTTAATCCTTCTTATTACAATACACAGTGGGTGCAGATAATTTTTTTAAATTATCCGCATGAAAAAGACTAAATTAATTTGGTATTTCCCTGAAAAAAACATGCTACCGCCCCTGATTTACACCAGTTTTTTTTTCATGCATATGAATATGTCTGACTGTATTATTTTCTTCAGATAAAAGTGCGCTCTCATCCCCTCTTCTGCGCACCAGGCCGGGCAGCGCTTTACCGCTGGCGAGGATCCAGTGCCCAGTTTCTGGGCTGCGACGCTATAATCACCGGCATGAGAGCGCTGAAGATACATCGATTTTGCTGGCCCCTGATGATGCCTTCCCGAACAGAAACAATACTCAGTCCAGTAACTACAGAGTGATCGAAGGTGCCATGATGGCCCAGACTGCGGGTCAAGGAAGATGCCCGGTCTGAACAGGTGGTTTTGCGGAGATGAGAATTTTGCGATGGCCATGGGGAGCTGGGTGCACAGAGCCCTGTCTTCTCGTTCAGCCTCATTCAGTTTCTCCGGGTAATTTTCATCTGGTTCAGCAAGCTTGCGCTGCTGACGCTGTAACATGTTAAATTAAACTTCATATTACCTGACTGACGCTCTGCTTTATCCTGCCATTTTATGGATAAATGATAGTAATATCAGGTTGACTAGGAAAAAGCGGCAATGAAGAAAACAATACACAAAATAATACCATGCGCATTTGCCTCAACTTATTTACTTGACGTCATCACTTTTTGCGTAAACATCATTATTACGTTTATCAAGTTAATCATGTCATACACAATACCATCAGAAAAGAGCATGTCCGAGCACTCAAACAACTTAACAGTTAATAAAAATTAAGCTGTGACATGAAGATGAAACCTCTCATTTTAGCTGTAACTGATAAAGCAAGACGTATTTATAGTAGGCCTGAAGGCTATCAATCAGCTTGTCAGCAACAGGGCTAAAGAAGTACTTTCTGGCTCACGGTTTTTAACCACCTAAATAAACTATAGGAGCAAATTTCAGAAATGCATATAATCAACACTAAATTTTGAATGAAATGATTAAAAACGCTGATCGTGAAGCAGATTGAGTGGTATCGGTTGATTGTCCTTTACAAACGGATGACCTTACCGGGCATTTCTTCTGACTTTGAGAAGCAGATAGTCCTGCGTGCCGGGCGCTAAGGGTGGCTTTGCAGATTATGGTTATGCCCCTCTATCCACTGGGTGGATTTTTTGCTGATAACGTGGCTGGCTGAGGGTAGTAAAGTCCGGTAAACCGGCAGGCGTCAGTCATGCAGACATCGATGTTAAAACTAATGAGTAAAACCTGCAGATACTAAAGTGTAAGCGTATTAGGGTGCCGGATACATGAGCGAGGACATGCTTTCGAATGTAGTCATAAGCATAAAACAACCAGCGTGGAGTGCCTTTATAGCCTACATATGACCACTGCTTCTCAGCTGGTAACAACTTCTGCGCAGAGTTTAATGTCTTGCGCTAATTGGTGTAAGGAAAGTTTTAGATGACGGAGAACGGTATTGAGGCTTATCTTCAATACGCTTGCCGTATCGCAGCATCCGGAGCAGTTCCTCGCCATATTAATTTCAGCAAGTCAGCAGATAAAAATCGTGACTTTTCCTGACTGGCGCGCCAGAGCTTCGTAGAGGGTCGGTGTCCGGGTTCGCCAGCTTACAGCGTCGGATAAGGTGGTAAAGCAATGTGGCGCGCAAATGCGCGCCACCTCCATCATCGAACGGTGAACTGGATGTGCAGAATGACGTCGCTGAGACTCTCCAGCAGCGCTTTCTGGTCTCCGGTGGCATCTGCAAAGCTCAGCGTCATACCACTTTCATCCGTTAAATCAAGTCCCTCGAATGGCAGCCAGCGGGCCCCCCAGCGCGGATCACCGCTTCCATCATTTGCAAACAGCCCGTTATCGTGCATTGTGTGTGAAATTGCGCATTCACTGCAGCCAGCCGGCAGTCCGCCGGCATTAGTCCGCAGGCGTGCCTTGACGTTCTGATAAGGACCCAGCAGAGCCGGCAGCGTGACAGAAATACTGCGTACCCGCAGCATATTGCTACCTCCGGTGTAATCCGGCGCCACGTTCAAATCGTTCAGGTTGAAATGGACACCCAGTGTTTTCATGCCACCGTCATTACTGCTAACTGTCAGAGTATTCAGCGGGTCATTTTGGTCATCATTTAATGAGCCATTATTCACCAGTATATAAATAGCTTTCTGCAGAGACATATCGTCGCCGAGTTTGTCTTTAAAAAATGTTGCCAGTGACACGGTCCGGGTGACCTCCAGCTCGCGCTTCTGATGTTTCATCCAGGCCATTTCCATCTGTGCCAGACTCAGCATCAGCCCTTCGCCGGCCATCAGCCCTGCCCATGCCCCGTTCCAGGTCCCGGTTTTCAGGTAACTGCCTCCGTCATTTTTTTCCCACTGCAGCGCTTTTTGCGCCATCATGCATAATGAGGCTGTTAAGTCATAATACTGATAGTAAATGGTTGCAAGACGTCCGCGCAGCCAGCTGTACATGGCCTTACTGGTAAACTTGCTCTGGAACTGCTCAAGTAGTGCTGTCGCATGTTGAGACTGGGTTTTCATATGGGCTATCTGCATCATGGCAGAGTTCTCACGTACGCTCAGAGCCGTGAGCTGCGCTTCCAGCCCCTGAATCTCCTTTTCTGCCGAACGATACTGGATATGCCACTCTTCGTGACGGCGGCGATACATTTCTTCCTGCTGGATGCGTGAGCCGGCAATGTGCAGGCCGCTCGCAGCAATTTCCAGGCCAATACCCATTGCGTTCAGTGGTCCATCATATTTCATCCCGCCGTTGGCCAGACCAAAGATATTCGGGGCAATGCCCGCCGCCGCACCCGCCACGTAGAGTGGTTTGATAGCCGCCCCCATCGTCTCTGATGCAGTCAGCAAATTCATCGAATGAATTTCACGGGCATTCACATTTTCCTGATACAGCCCCTTATAGTGGTCGCGTCGGATTTTTACAGTGTCGATCGACTTCTCCAGCGTGCCGCGTTCAGCCGCCAGTTCCCGTAACGACTGCTCCTGCAGGTTGACGCTGCTAGCGGCGAGTGACGCTCCTTGAGTGTTCAGCAGTTCATACAGCGCTTCCGCATCCTGGCTCAACAGTATCTGCTGCATGGTGCTGCCAAACTGGATAAGCTGCGAGGCCATGCTGCGCGCGCTCTCAAGTAAGGGTGTAAAGCGCAGCGCGGGAATGCCGGTGATAGCTGGAAGCGTATTGTCCCCCCCTCCTTGCGCCGCCACAGCAGCGGCCAGCAAGTCTTTGGGATCGGCCGAAGTGGCAAACAGAGGCAACTTCAGCGGCTGCCCATCTATAGTCAGATTATGACGCAAGTTGTACAGACGAATGCGCAGGGTTTCCCAATAGCCCAGCATCACCTCGTTGACCTCTGGCAGGAACATCATGATGCCGGCGGCCTGCACGCTATTATCACTGTGGCGGATGCCCTTCGCTATCTGACTGAGCGCATCAATATGCTCAGTCAGCGCCACGTCAGCGGCCACACTCCCCAGATTTGGCCCTTTCCAGTCCGGGCCTGCGTCGATCCACGGCGCCTCCCCGAGCAGGGTGAGGGCCCGTCCATACCATACCTTTGCCTCAGCCAGGGTATCACGCTCCATCTTGCGGTATGCCGCATCGCCTTTGCCTATAGTGATCTCTAGCAGGCGCATGAACGCGTTGAGCTTATAGTGCATCGGGTCGTTCTGGGCTACCGCATCCGGATCGTAGGACTTGAGCGGCTCATCGTTCCAGCTGGTGTCTTCGTTGAGAGGGCGTACGTTCCACATTCTGTCATCTGGCTTGCCATGGACGATATAGCCTGACGGACTGAAAATGTATTTCAGCCATTTTTCGGCGAGGTCAAAACTCTCCTCCTGGAAAAAGCGCTGCATGACCATCATGGGGGTGTAATAGAAGAGTTCCCAGAAGTAGATGGCATTTGCACCTGAAAAATCCATCTCGCCCCAGTTATCCTGCTCATAAATTGGCGGCTCAGACAGCGACGACTGAGTACTAAAATTAAGAATGGTGTCAATGCCGCTGGCGGCTTTTTCAGTCAGCTGGCGGGCAAACAGTGTATTCAGGCGTGTGCGCGTTTCGCCGTGCTGCAGATACTGCGCGCGCTGGCCTTCTGTCACCTTCTCGCCAATGACGTCGACCGTGAGAGCTTGTGTCTGTGCAGCCTTATACACTCTGAGCTTCCAGGTCCGTTTTTTACCGTTACCGCAGGTCAATTCTACCGTGTGAATTACCTCTCCACCGTTAATTTCAAATTTAGCACTTTTTGGGTAAGAGGCTTCTCGCCAGTGATACTCAACGGTTCCATTCTCTAAATTCAAATCCCTGCTGGCTGTGTATCCATCATAAGTATTATCTGTCCCTCCTTTTGTAATATTACTTTTTACTTCATCCTTGGGGAATGTAGTAGGGCCACCATTATACTCTGCAGGGATGATGTTCGATGTCTGAAAGGATGTTGAACCGAAAAGTTGTTGAATATTCAAACTAATGGACGTTTGCTTAGTAAACATCAGGAAGGTCAGATTAATATGACTTATCTCACTGAATTTAACGTAACTTTTGTATGAACCATACTGGTATGTCACTCCGTCCACTGTACCCTCACTCAAAGGGAATTCTCTACTTCCGATATGTGTCCACGGATCAGATGTTCTTTTTTTAGGAAAAATTATATAAAATTGCACGTATTCATGCATGTCCATGGCCCAGATGCCATTCAGACCACTTGACGCCAATGTTGAGTGGATGGCCTTACATACATTTTTTGTATCTTTCAGTACAGGGTAAAGGTCCCGCAGCATCAGCAACGCTCGATCTGCTACTGAAGAAGGATCAAGAGCTACTACTTGAGTCAGACCCATCTTTAATCTATAGGAATTATCATCAGTGTCTTGTTCAATGACAGACACCTTCAGGTCGCTATAATCAAAGCGTTCAAAACCTTCAGGCACGCCAGAAGGTGCGGTGAGTTTTTCATCAACAGTCAGTCGCAGAGGGTCAGCGACGTCGGGTACGGGGATGTAAGGAGGTAATATTTTGCTTAAGCCATCAGTATCCAGTACCAGCCTGAAATCTTCCCATCCGCCCCGAGAAAAATCATTCGGCTCAAAAGTCATGTCTTCGTTAATAACAACGTGTCCCTTGAAGGAAGACTCTGGAACACCAGACGTGTCCCCTTTTTTATAAATTCCCGCCACCATCTGCTGTCTTTCGGGCCAGACCGACAGATAAAGCGACAGATCTTTAATCGCGTTATCATTGAGCAAGGTTTCCAACTCAGTCGTGTTCGGGTAGATATACGTTGCTGGCTGGCTCCAGCCCCCGTCATAGCGCAGCCAGGACATTTTCAGCTCCCAGCTGTACCGCCATGCGGTCTCCTGTCCTTCATCATTCCTGGCCGTTGCATCTTTTTTTCGCTCCACCCACCCTAGATAGAGACGTTCCTTGTATACCACCGGACGTATAAGATTGCCGGATGGCTGCGGTGCTGCAGTAATTTTACTCCAGCCAGTCCAGGCATTAGCCGGAAGGTCTCCTTCAGCGGAGCGCTTCCCTTCATCCAGCGAGCGCCACCAGTATTCCGGCGGCGTCATCTGGTTACGTCCCACGAGCCAGGTTTTGCCCTCATCAGGATTTGAACTGTCATGATAACCACTGATGGTCTCCAGGTTTGCCACCTCCTCAAACCCGGTCAGGTATCCCATAAAGGCGTCACCCACGGTATCGGTATTGATTTGTGCTTGCCCCAGCACCTGCAGCATGTCGTCCATCATGCTGGTCTGCCCCAGGCGCATCGTCGGGTCAATGTAGTTTTCCGGGTAATACATCAGTTTCTGACCGCCCACCCAAGTGCTAAAACGAGCGTTCCACTGTAGCCAGTCGCGGAAAAACAGACCATCTAACGCATCCCGAACAACCCATTGGCTGTCGGGGTCCGACGGCGAGAGGCTCAGCACGCGGTGGATAAATATCTGCAGCGAGGTAATCGCCTCCGCGATCCTTGAGGTTTTCACCTCCGGGCCGTTAAGGTTATCTGACAGGAGAAAGTTAAACAGCTCCTCACGACTGCTGACGCCCAGGCGGGTAAGTGAGCTTTGCGCCAGCAGCCAGCCACTGAGCGCCCCGCTGAGCCCAACAGCCACGATGTCTTCGGCGGACCGCCGCTGTACCGCAGGCAGCGCTGCGGTGAGCGTATCAGCCACCCTTTTCCAGTCGCCCCATGTCGTCGACGAGCTGGACAGGTAGTCAAGCTTCATCAGTTGTCCGATATCTGATGGCGTCACACCAAACGCCTGCGACAGCTTTATCCACTCCAGTACAAGGCTGATTTCGGGCCAGCTGGCAAGCTTCGTGTCGTCCAGCCTTCCATTGCGGGGTTTGGCTTCTGCGGCCGCCTGCTCCACGATGGTTGAAGAAAGTCCCGTCGCCTGTGCCAGCACGGCCAGTGTCACCCCGTCCGCCGCAAGACTTTTGACAACTGCCGAGCCCGCACCGCCCCGATCCGGAAGCGTCCTGAGCCACTCGCTGAACTGGCCCAGTGCCATGACAACCTCTGCGCTGCGCGCCAGCGTTGCGCCCGCCTTTGCCAACAGCCGGGCCGGGTTCGCCACAAACAGTGCCAGCACCTCCGCCGTCACGCCGGTGGCGTGCACAATTAGCGCCATCTGTGCCAGGCCATAGGCAAATGCGGTTAGGGCTGAGGTATCAACCTGGTCAGGTTCCTCTTTTACCAGGAGTGTCCAGAATTCCGCAAGCGTATTCCCCCCCGGCTTTGCACCGTCGGCCCACGCCAGCAGGGCGCGGGTGAGGTCCTCTCCGGGCAGGTTAAGAGACGCGGCCAGCGTCGGAATGAGAGCAAGGGCGTAGTTACCGAAGTCTGGGTTTTCTGGCAGCGACGCCGCAAAAGCTGCCGTGCGCAGGGAGGTCAGCAGGCTGGCAATCTCACTACCGGGTAAGATGTGAGCGACATCGCGCGTCATCAGCATCATGTCCCCTACCGTCCAGCCGCGGGCACGGAGCCATTCAACTGTGGCACTGGCGCGAACAAATAGCGCATTCCACTGCTGAACTGGCCTGCCACCAAGCTCTGAAGGCAAGTCGAGCATTTTTAACAGCTGCAGCAGCTCCTGAGGGGACAATGATAATGCACGAGCCCAGAGGCTGATGGCGTACATGCCGGAAATATCTTCCAGGTTAAGCTCGAGCTTAGATGCTGAAACGGAGGAGTCGTAAATTTGCCAGAGGGTCCACATACCGTCATCATCCGTGCAAAAGGCACGCTTTAGAGTCGCCTTGATATCTGCGTGGTCGGGGTCGTCAGGTAAAAGGATTATTGTCTTATTATCATCCGGATAAAACCCTTCTTCCGTCAGCGGCGGAGTATTGAAAATGCGGTCCCATTGGCTACTTTCAACGCCATGTGTGACCTGAGAGATCTTCCCTTTGGACATCACCAGCGCCTCCTCATGGGACACACTATAGTGCTTCATAAGCAGGGTGGTACGGAACAGCAGGGTGAGCGTCTCATTAGTTATCTGGGTGGGACTAATGCTATTAACAACGTCTTCCAGCACGCGGGGGGGGAGACCGGTAGCTTTATACAGGCGAACGGCTTTGTTAAGCCTCAGGGCATAAACATACGCGGAGCCCAGCGGGGTAATATTCCATTTTACCCGGTGGAATTCGCCATCTAATCCGCCTTGATCAACACCTGGCCACCATTTACCAACCCGCAGCGAGTCCTCACCAGAGAGCTTAAACGTTGCTTTATCTGCAGGTTGAGCATCCTTCATATCTATCGTGATACTGAATGGTTCATTATGGCTGTACGGTTTCTGATCATTTTTCCACCGTATCGTTGGGTTTGTTCCGGTATACCCCGGACAAAGCGCGTACCCTTGCTTTCCGGAGAATTTTGTAACACCCTCAATCTTAAGGGTTTTATCAGAAAGTGGATAAACTCTAAGCGTGTCGTTATTATTAAATTCGGTCAGCTTGATACGGTAGATATTCCCTTCAATAACTGTGTTTAGGGTATCCAGTGAATATGTATCAAAATTGAGAACATCACTATTGATCTGCTTTAGCTCATCATCTGTCAGCCCATACCAGCGGCGCAGGGTCTCCGGGTCCAGAATCGACAGCGGGTCAACTCTCTCCCCAAAGTATTTCTTAAATTTTCCTTCGGCGTTTTCCTCCGTAATTTCATCCGTTAAAAGATGGTAGAGCGCCGGAGGTATATCGTAATGAATCCCCGCCATAGTCGGGCCACTGAGGAGGCCGGTAACCCGCGGTGCTGCCAGCAATTGACCATAAGAGGGGTCTTTCTGCAGACACACCTGCCGTAGGCGAGCGTGATGAAGGTGAAAAGGCGTAGTGCTGCTGGTCAGGTGCGTTGCCAGCGCCTGCATAATTTCATCATCGCTGACTTCGCCCTTTTCATCCAGTTCGTTGCGCATCCTTTCCATCAGAATTTCATTCGACAGGCTAAGTGACGTGACCTCCCAGTCCATATTTTCCTGGCTAAGAATAAGGCCTGAAAGGTCGGGGCGGCGGGTATCGATATGCCAGTCAGAGGATGGAGGGTAGAGCTTGCAGGCGTTACGGTACAGTTCCGTCAAGTACGCCGCCGGTGAAAACATCGAGGAGACGTCGCCGGGTCCGACATATGCTGCCTCCCTGCCAAACCACTCCTCATAATCCTGCAGCGACACGTCTGGATGCTTCAGACCAAACCGCACAGCCGCCGGAAGCAGCGGAGAGGCTCGGATGAGCAGTTTTTTTTCCATAATGCGCAGGTCATCATATTCTTTTTTTGCCTGCGTATGTAGCGCCTGCGCGTTCGGCCAGTCACATTCCTGACCGGTATTCTTAATGCTGCGCTGGATTTCGGACGGGCTGAATAGCGCCAGGGCCGCCCTGCTTTTAACACCGAGGGTGTCTGAAGCGGTACTGAAAAGTGTTGTGTACTCAGATTTCATTGAGGGGTTCCTTAGGGTTCTGGGCGCAGCTCGAGCGAGCATGCTTGTTGTTGTAGATGAAATTTAACTAAATCCGTATGCCTGAAACCGCCAGACATGTCGTTTATAGATTGCGAACGCTGACACAATCCGATATCGGATAAACACCGGAAGCCCCTTTTGTAAAGGGTAGAGCTATGGCGCTGATTGCGCTCACCTCACTTATGAAGGCCCCGACTATTACGGTATAAACCTGGGATATACCAGGCCTAAAACCATGTCGGAAAGAAGGCGAGCGAATGCCTGAGCACGCCACCAGCCAGCTTCCGTCTGCACGTAAATACCGGTTCAGCGAGTAACACCCTCTGACTCCGTGTAATACGTCAAAACGGTTGCGGGCCGGACAATTCACAGTGCCTTGCATCTTTCAGTGCAGCGTCTTACGGCGCGCCGCTTCTGTTACCTCAAGCCATGTGTCGTTTTCGTCTTCGGAGACCGTGAACCAGGGATAACAGTGCGTGCGACATTCATAATTTGCCCAGACGCCGTTCACGTCTTCGCCGGCAGCGCGGATGATTCTGTACTCGCGCCCCGTCGCATCACGAACGTGCGTGTCCGCATATATTCCGTCACGGGCGCTATCGTCGCTGACCCATCTCCAGTCGTTGAGGTAAAATGGCAGCCAGACGCGTACCGGCTGACCCTTATTGTCATACTCTGTTTTGCCGGTCACGGCCCAGCGTACCGTCGCATGCTCGCTGACGGCAGCACCGCGATCACTGGCCTTAAGTCCTCCTGCCGCAGTGCGTACCAGGGCGTCTCCGGGCGGGCTGAGCACGGCCGTCTGCAGAAGCTGGCCACCGCCGTACAGCATGACCTGAACCCTGACCTGCTGCTCCGGATCATCGTCATAGCGATCGGTCTGAATACGTATGATGTGAGGCGGCGTTCGCAAGTCATCAGACTCATTCAGCGTTATGCCGTCTCGGCTGAGCTGCTCAGCCCGGCGTCGCCACACCAGCTCGCCGCAGCGGATGCCCGAAGGTTTTCCCTGCGCATCAGGGAGCTGCCGCATCCAGCTGTCAGTCACTAGCGTGAACGCCTCGTGAACTGGCACGCCTTTTGTTTCATTCAGTGCCACCGCGTCATATGCGGTCACAGGTGGCGTGAAAAGGATATCTCTGAAAGGCGAATAACCTGCCTGTTCCGCCTTTTCAGCACCAGGTGGCGTTTCGGTCCCGTAAAAACGGGCCCATGAGACCCGCCCCAGTGCGTCCAGCCTGGCATCTGTGATGTTATCGTTAATGTCCTTTATCCTAACCGGGGTAATGAAGCGCCAGTCAAAACGTTCGACGCTGGTAAAATGGCTGATATCATCTGTCGCCTCACGAACAGCCAGATAGTGTTCGGTGTAGCGTATTGCGGTTGCCCTGACGAGCTCGCTTTCGCGATACGTTTCAGGCAGCCAGTACCCGTTGGCATCGTGATAGGTAAAATGACTATGCCGACCGCTCCAGGCTTCATTCACAGCAGGAGCGTGTGGAACGGTGACGGGATGATATCCGCCACGCCTGAGGAGGGATTCAAGGGATTCTGCCTGCGTCTTTTGCGAAAGCAGCTGGTGCGCATCCGTAAATGTCGTGCCTTCAGCATCTGCCAGCGCCATCCGCCAGAAGAGCGCGTCCGGCACCGACGCGGCCAGCGCGCTGGTGAACGCCTCTTTTTCCACAGCACTCACGGCCAGCGCAGGCGGTGCATTCTCGGTGACCGCGTCATGCATAAACCAGCCAGCCACCAGGGGCAGCCAGGCATCGGGTATGCGGCTCTCCTTTTTAAGCTGCAGGCGAAGCGGTTCTGGCAGCAATTCATCGTTCATATCAAGAAGCCGCTGGCTCAGACCGTTAACCGACACGGCTTTTTTCAGCGCAGCCCGGATGACCGTTATAGCGTCGCTGTCATCCGGTTTCTGCTGAAGATATTTCACAGCCTCCCCGGCCAGAATAACCGGGGGCAACTCCGGCAGACGCCTGCGCATGCGACACAGCACGGAGTCATGGTCCTGTGTGCAGGTATCGCTGAGGGCGTTAGTGGCCAGGTCTCGCAGGGTTTCTTCAAAAATAGGCCGCAGGACATTCAGCGACTGCTCATCGTGCATGGCTGTCTCGGTGAAAGCCAGCAGCGCCTGCCTGTCAGGCACGTCCGCAAGCGACTGGCCGTCTTCAGCGCTTCGCCAGTGTGTCCGCATAAAACTGTCCAGAACTACGGAGCCCTTACAGGACAGCAGGCGATCAATTTCTCTCTCACCGCTTGTGGTGTTCAGCAGAAATTCAATGCTGAACCCCTCTCGCGGGAGAGTGTGGTTTTGCAGTCCTTTAGGATTTCCTTCAGGATGGGTGCTGCCATACCAGATAACGTCCGAGCGAGCTGTGTCAGGCAGGCCAGTCGCAAAGTTAGTTTCTGAATCGAGGTTATGAACGCAGGCACGCATCAGCTTTATCCAGCAGTCATACTGCTGCGTATCCGTACTTTCCCTGATGAGTCCCTCCGGCAGTGAGGCCGGATAAATATTTCTGTCATCTTCCTCTTCAAGCAGAGCCTGCGGGGAAAGCAGCCGCGGGTAGGATACTGTCGCGCTTTCAAGTACGGCACCGTACCTGTCCTGCCGCAGAACGATGGTCTGGGAAACAACCGGGTCCTGATGGTAGCGCTCGCAGCTGTAAGTCATACTTTCCACCTGCGTTACCAGCGAAGCGGGCTTTTCGCTGAAGTATGTAGTGCAAGCACAGACCTGCCAGCGCGAAGTGCTTACGGTGTAAGGTGTTGTGCTTTTTAGCGTAGCGTCGAGGCCGTACACTTCAGCGCGCTGCAGCGCACCGCGCAGGCTTCTCCTGAGCCAGGCCTCCGTTTCGGCGTCGGGCACAAACGCTTCCTGTCGGTTTTCATCCTGAGCCTGACGCATAAAACGCTCAGGGCGCTGCGGGTATTCCATTATTCCATTAAAGGTGCCACGGAGATGTTCATCATGCTCCCGCAGGCCTGTCATAAACCAGCTTCGCACCTCTGCAGGCGGTGCCATCTGTTCTGACGTGCCGCGGGTGAATGCATGCGTGTCACGCTGTATAACCTGCCTGAATCCTGCGAACTCTTTTTCCTTACCATCCCAGACGCCGCCGAGATAGCGCGTTTCGCTGCCCAAAATCAGGCCGGTGATATCATTCACCTGCGTGACCTGGCTTACGGTGTGGACAGCGAATGGCAGATAGCTGACGGGTGTTTCGCCCGCTTCCTGACGTGCTTTTTTTTCGTCAAGCCAGGCCTGCGCCGAGCTGCGGTAAGAAAGCAGCGTCCTGGAACCGGTGTTTTCGCATATTTCCTCAAGCAGCCATGGCTTGGATACGTTCAGGTCAAGCAGCCAGGTGCGCGGAGAGAGACCCGGCTGCGCGTGGGGAACGGTCAGCAGGACGCTGGCCACGCCAAGTCCCTGCACGTCGGCCACCTGCACAGTGCAAAGTCCGTCGCCGCGTATCCCATCCGGCAGAGGGATGGTGCCCGCCTCTCTGAAAGAGTTACCGCTTTCGTTGATGAACAACCGCAGCCCCTCGTGCGCCAGATACAAAATGTCCGGCGTACCTGAACCATCGGTATCGGCCAAAAAAATGCGATCTGGTGAAAAAGATTCTTCAGAAATGTCGAAGCCCGCAACGGTTATGGCTTCGCCAAATCTGCCATAACCCAGCGAAGGCCAGTAACGGACGCTGCCTGCCGTTATTTCCGTAAGGTGCTGCTGACCGCTGCCGGGCAGGTCGGCAAAAAGCACGAGCCGGTGCGCATCATCTCCGGCCGGGAGCGGCCAGGTTCCGGTGTACATCTGGTTCACGCCCTGCTTCCAGCCCCGTTTACCGTCTGAGGGCCACACGCGTACAGCCCGCGGCCCCACCATGACAAGGTCACTCAGGCCGTTCCCCGTCAGATCGGCCAGCTGCGCCTGTGGGTGCATAAATTCCGCCGGCAGTGCATTGAAAGGCACAAAGCCATTCCAGCTGCCGTCCGGGTCCAGCGTAAAACTGCCCGTGACGCCAGGCAGGGGTACCACCTGCTCAACCCGACCGTCGTTATCGAGATCCATCAACTGCCAGCCCGACAGGGAGGGTATTCGCTCAAGCTTTTGCGCAGCCCCCCATGTCACAGCATCAGGCCCGGCTCCATCGGATATATCGCGCTGCGGTGCGCGGTACCACCATCCACTGGTATCCTGATAAAGGAGACCCGGCAGCCCTTCCCCTTTCAGGTCTGCCATCTGCCAGTATTGCCAGGAAAAACCCTCCAAATCTGCCCGGTACTCCCACGCGTGACTGTCCGGCAGGGGATAAGGCTGTGAGAGCCCGAATTCCACGGGCGGCAGGGTCACAGGCGCGTCGTCCTCATCGGGCTCATAAGCAAAAATCTGTGCCGACGTCAACCAGCTCACAACGGGGGAAGTTTTGTGCGTCAGCTGCAGACGACTGACAAGCACCGGCTTCTCGTCACCGCTTCCGTCCATAAGACCGATACGATGAAAAAGTAAAAACTCACGGCCCAGGCGGCGTGTTCTCACCTCAAAGCCGTAATGCCATCGGGATAAGGGATCGGGACGCACCGGCCACGCGGTACGGACGTCACCGCCTGTTGTGTCCACAGCATAAGGGGGCGGGAGATCAGAAGGGATGTTGCGTTCGCCGTAGTCAATAATCAGGCTGCACAGCCAGTTATTCTCTGCAAGGGCTGCCGGATTTTCGGGTACGAAAAAACACAGTCCGGGCGTTGTGTTTGCCCAGTGTATGTGGCTCAGGTAGCATCCCGCTACATGGAGATGCTGTGACTTTTCAGCCTCGCTGCAGTTATCGTCGTTCTCAGAGCGCCACCGCCAGAGAATATGTTCACCACGTGCGTTAACCTGCTCTTCAAGCTTCCATTCTGCAATGCGGCAGGCATCGCCGGGGTCTGCGAGCCTGGCATTATCTGACCAGCCGTATAACGCCAGGCCCCCGTCGGGAGAAAATGCAATCCAGAATGATCGCACCGTCAGGCCGTCGCTCAGCTCTTCCCAGTACTCAGTGCGGCTTGCTGTACCGCTGTAGCGCGACAGGTATCGGGTCACCCTGAAGCTGCCGCTCTGCTTAGAAAAAGGCAGTGCAGTACGCATTTCGGGCACGCCGGCACGGATAAGTTCGGCCCCATCCGGTCCGTTTACTGATTCTACGTCTTGGTAATCCGGCACACCAAAGCGGGTATTGCGTCCTATGGCCGGCACCGTCAACTGCCAGCCGAGACCGAATTCGCTGTTTCCTGCTGCGCTGCTGTAGCTGAGCGCCGGGCCCGGCGCAAACCCCCTTCCCGCGGAAACCGGCAGCGGAATACTCCAGCCCGCCACGCCGTCCGGGCCGCCGGCAGAAAGAGCGCCGCTGCTGCCGGTGAGCGTGCCTCCACCTTTGGGTAGTGAGGGTGGGTTAAAAACGCTGCCCGACGAGTTTACAGGCGCAGTTAAAGACATTTCAGACATAAATGACCCTCAGAACATCGCACCTCAACGGGCGATTTGGCAGAGATTAAAAGATGAAGGGCTATGTGCCGCAAGCATACAGAGTTATCCAGAATCAAAAAATCATGCTCTGTATTAAGAAATATCATTACGAAAGACATGTATGCCTCATTGCTTTGTGCAGCACCTTTTTAAGAAACCTCATGTGCGTTTGAGCGCTAGTCACTTCGCTCCAGGATTTATGAGATTTACAAATCAATTTCTGCAATCGAGACGCTAGATATAAACATTTAGAACATCACTAAGAAAAATTCCAATAATCAGACGTAAAAATAAACAAAGTCACAAGCGATAATAGTTATTAACATCATCTCAAACCGCAAGGCAACCCAACGACTGAAAGTTAGCATACGGCCTGTTTTTATTTAAATTTACTCAGAACTCACTCAAGCAGCAGCGTAGTTCAGCCCCAAAAATCTCATTCTTTAGCCGATTAACGCGGGAAGCTTTACCTGGCATCATGTCTTCACTCCCGACACTATCGCCGCCAACTAATGACAATATAAGAAACATTTACTCTTGTCAGGGCTTAGTCAGACAGGCATTTTAGATATACTAACTAACACTCCTTTCGAAGTTTTAAGTTATACCCACGTTTGATTTACGACGTACGGTTTTCACTACATAACAGCGCCTGAGAGTATGCATTTTTAGTCTTTTATTGATTAATGACTAAACTCTGCATAAAACGATTAATAATTTTGCAATGAATAGTTGAAAAAATTTTCCCAGATAAGAGTTATTCATGCACTTCATAACTAGCCCTTTACATAGAAATCAATTGAGGAACAGATTTATGCCTGTCAAACATGTAGCCCTGCATGCGGGTACGCCAGAAATTACTGTGACAGGTACTGCCGGACCGGTCTGCTCACTAAGCCTTCTGCGAACTCCGGGTGAAGAAGATAAACCTCCACGTCATCTTTTATCACGCACTCTGGGTGCCCAGCTTACCCGTTCCGTAACTCTGTACGGTGCCCGTCCCCTGAACGGCGACACACCAAATGCCACAATAGTTTCTGGCACGGATGGTCAGACCGTTAAGCTGCAAACTGCCGATGGTGATACCACTCTGAGTTTAACGACAGCAAGCGGTCAGCCCCTTTGGATCAGAAATGCGCAGGGCACGGTGAATATATACGGCCATGAGGATTCATCTGCAGCCGGTCGTATTCAGACTATCAGCGAGCAGCCGGCAGGGGGTAAAATTCGCATACGGGAGATGTTTGCATGGTTGCCTGCGGACATTTCCTATAAAAACAAAAATATCGCAGGCGGCCTTGGCCGCCATTACGACAATGCAGGCTATAACGATATCCTGTGTCTGTCACTTACGGGAAAAAGGCTGATAACAAAGCAATATTTACTGGCCTCAGAAACAGAACTGCCTGACTGGAATACCGGCGAACAGCCGGATATGGAGGAGCCTCTTGCTTTGCACAGCACGTACGATGCTACAGGGGCACTTCTGACACAGATAAATGCGGCCGGTAACGCTCTTATTACAGCGTATAATGTAGATGGATATATCAGTGAAACGCGTATGTGCCAAAAGGCCCTGGGTGCAGATAACGATGTAGTCACTTTGTTCGATGTTTTACGCAGTGCTGACGGACTGATACTTTCACAAACTTCCGGCAACGGTGTTACTGAAGATTTCCAATACAATCAGCGGACCCGGCATGTGATTCGGCACGTCATCAGACGTGCTGATGCCATCCTTAGTGATCTGCATTATGAATACGATCCAGCAGGCAATATCGTCACGCTTAATGAGGCAGAGACTGCAAGTCAGTGGCATCGCAACCTGTACACTGATGGTGAGCGCACCTTCACATACGATACGCTTTACAGGTTAGTTCAGGCCTCGGGACGTGAACGTCTTCCAGATTCAGGCAGAGGTCCGCAGACTGTGCTTAATGTGAACAGTGCCTGCAGCAACACTGTATGGTCTCCATACCAGGAAAATTACATCTACGATGACGGCGATAACCTGACCCGAATTATTCATACAGGCAACAGGCCTTGGACACGAGAGATTGAGGTATCTGCCTCTTCAAATCGTGCGCACTCACAGGAGCAAGGTAGTAATCCAGATGCAGGCTTTCTGGCGGGTGGTTTACAGACGCACCTCGCAGACGGCCGCAGCCTTGAATGGTATGCTGATGGTCAGCTTAAACAGGTTAACCCAGTAACCCGGGAGTGCGAGCCCAGCGACACAGAAACCTACTGTTACAGCAATAAAGGAACGCGTACGCGCAAAATCAGCAGAACGAAAATATCCGGAGGAACGCAGATTTTTAAAACCACCTACGCAGGAGGAATTGAAACCCGTCAACGTAGACTGAAGGCTGCAATTACGCTAGATATAGTGATAACCGAGACAGATAGAGTAAGGCTGACAGAAAACAGAGAGACCGGTGAAGTATATCTGCACTGGATATTCCCAGACTATCTGGGAAGCAGTGGGATTCAGACGGACTGGGAGGGAAGGATCACGTCACGGGAAGAATACTATCCATACGGGGGAAGTGCCGGAGCTGATGAAGAGCTGATAGAGGTCTGCGATCGCACGCGTCGCTATTCGGGAAAAGAACGAGATGCCACTGGACTGATTTACTACGGCTGGCGTTACTATCAGCCGGAAACGTGTCGCTGGCTTTCAGCTGACCCAGGGGGGCTGAATGACGGGATCAATCTTTACAGGTTTTGCTGGAATAACCCTGTCAATGTTATTGATACAGATGGCCGTGGTTGCGAAGGCATTAATGCAAAATCTCATACAAATGGAGCCCAAAGCGACAGTAATGATTTAACAAGTCAGAAAGCAAAACAGAACTGGTCAAGACTTAAAGGGATTGTATTTCCTGACAATCCTTCAGTATTTCCGCGGGTACACAAGAGTTACTTGTTTGAGCGTTTTACCGATGAAGAACGTCAAACACCGTTTTCTCGCAACTGGAAAGGTGTCCAACAGTGGACTCAGGAGCAAAGAGCAGATAACGCATTTGATATCCAAAACGGATTAATCAAACTCGAAGGAGAGAATTTTAGTAGCTATATTTCAGCATCCAGTAATGGGATAGTTTCGCATATAGATAACTGGAAAAGTAATGCGATTGGATATGTGCTTGGCCGCATTGAGGGAGTAAAGAAAATTATAGGCTTTGTTCCTGAGCTTGATGTGGTGCATCATTCCAGTGTATTTGCTGGACAAGGAGTATTGGATGCCGGAATGATAACAATAGCTAATGGCAGGATAGCATATATTGAAAATAAAAGCGGTCATTATCAGCCGGATATCAGCAGAAAACTGCATACATTAAAATTCCTCAAGGAAAAAAATGTAGACCTTAGTGAAACATTCATTTCTGAAAGAACAACGCCACAAAATCATTACGAATCAGACATATATTTTGCCGATGAATTTCTGGAGAAATATCCAAAAGGATTGCCATTAGAATCTTATGATGAAAAAGATCACGACTGGCTGCCTCACTCCTTTTCACTTGCCCCTTTAGAACGTGAAGTAATGAGGGCAAGTGATGAACAACATCGACAACGACTGATTTTTTCCGGCAGATTATGGACATCGAATGGCCAGAGTCTGAAGCTTGCAAGACATGTATGAGATATGAACAAAAGGTATACAAAATCTTTTGATAGACTACCTTAAAAAAGGTATATCAATTATTCACTAACTGCCTGTGATGTGCCTGATGATATTGTCAGGCCTCCACCTATTAAGGGATGGGATTGTAAAAACATGCTCTAAGTAATGAAAGGCTCCTCTTTCCTGGTCACTGAATGGCAAGCCATTTTAAAAATCAATTTTATAACCTGATCTAAATTTATATTTTATTATAAACTCCTGCATTGCTGCCACTTCTCAAGACCGTGTACTTTCACACGCAGGAGCAGAACTTTGTAGGCGTTTAATTCTTCGCAGAGAAAAATCTGTTTTCGATCAAAGTAGCCGCAGGCATTGAGATATGGATGTTTTCGACCTTTTCTTTACATCAGATTTTGCAGGCTATGTATTACGTGAACCAATTACAGATAACACCTGACAGTGCGCTGAGGATGATCTGGTTTGTAAATATAGGGAGTAAAACTGGACTCAGTGACAACATTGTACGAAATATCACCGAAAAAGTTAAATTTATGGTGCATGATTTCGAATCAGGGTAGCGATGTGATTTTGTCAACACACTACGCTTTAATGCTGCGAAGAAAATAATCTTAAAGATTGTCAGAGTTTCTGAAGATGTTCCGGCGCTTTATAAGCCACATAAAGGGTATAAGAGCAAATAGCACTTGTTCACAGAACACACTATTTTTTAAATAAAACATACAGTTCGGAACCTGTTAGGGGCCAAAAATTCACAGGAGGTGTCACTTCGGTAAACCGTATTGAAAGTTTCTTCCAAAGTGGGTGGAATGCCTTGAAGAGTTTTAAAAAGCCAGATGCCAAACATAACCACCCAGGAAATTGATAAGTTTTTTCGTATGTCGTCCATTAATCCCTGAAAAGAAATATGAAATTGTTTTATGATGAAAATAACATACTATCATTATTATTTTATGACCTCGAAATAATATCACCGGGCTTACTTTAGCTGACGCTCGCTTAATATAATGAGAGGCCTGATACAGCTGCAATAGTCATAAGTATTGATTAGGCTTTTTGAATAACTCGCTTGCTTAGGGTAGGTAATAGTGTTTATTATGTCTCAGCCATAATGTATGAAGTGGCCAAAAAAATGGCCACAGTTTTGGTGTTTTTCATTGTCGACTTACCGATTCGTTGGAAGATAACCCGCAGTTATGTTCATGCGGTATGAGCGCGCTATAGTATCTCATATGAAAACCTGTTATTTCACGAGTAGCAACTCTGAAGTTTACGTAACACCGCCAGAATGACATTACGTCAAAACCTGGTAACATTAGCTGGTTCTAAGCCACTTTATTTACACTCACGCACAGGTTATCTGAGCAAATGAATAATGGTTAAGCTGCGGTGTGTGGTTCGCACGCTGACCCAGAATCATGCTGTGCATGCTACGAGTTAATTAACTGAAAGCAGATGAGTGTATGTACAGTAAATACTACAATTTTGTACATACATCAGTAAATATGAATCAGGTAGTTTTCATATCAGTTGTCGTCAATCCTCAGGGGAATAAATTGGCATTCAACCGCTGATTTTTTACATTCATATCCCTGGATACCAATTACGCCACTTTCTTTACTCCAGTTAAGCAGTTCCTCAATGGAAACAATGAGCGTCTTTAGTTTATGCTCATCACCTTTTTTATGATACTCAAGGTCGATTAAACCGTTAGCTCCGCTTAGCATGTATGTACAGTTAGTTAATGTTCCTCCTGTCTTGCTTTTATCAAAAGAAATATATTCCACAGCAGAAAACCCTGTAACTGCATATTTTTCATGCTGCTGAGAAATCCAGCGTCCCTCCCATCCCTTAAGATTTTCCGGCGCTGCATACACGCCATCAATATATTCTATACGTTCCGGCGCTGGACAACTCATTGTCTGAACGTTAAGAGCCATTACACAGGATGATGCGGTTAATAAAGCTGCCAGCAGACTAGCCTTTTGGGTATTATTCATTTTCTTCCTTATGTGATGATTTTATTATCCGCATCAGTGGCCGAATGAAAAACCTGGTTCCGTATGGGTATGTTAATTAATGATAGCAGCCCCGCGTCAAGAATCTCCTTAACCAGTTCCGTCGAACGTTGAGGATTCAATGTGCCGCGCATCAACTGACGGATTTCCCGAGGACTGGCATTAAACTGTGTGCAAAGTGCGCAGATATTGCAGCCATGCCTTGTCAGTTGTGGCTCAAAGTGATCAATACGTTCTGACAGGACCGTCTTAACAGTGGTTGTATCAATGTGTTTTACTTCCAGTTCGAAGTCACTTCGTAAACACGAACCAGATAAAGACCTATTTGAAGCAGTGTCTTTGACCGGATAGCTGATACTGTTACCGACTAATCAGTAATAAAATTATATATTTCATTTTTTAGCTGATGATTCCTCACAGAATTCAGTCGATATGAGCCCGCTACCGATCTCGTAATGCACCAGACTTGCACACTGTTTCGAACACCGACTTCTTCCATGCTGGGACGGCGCACATCACTTTTGAGTTTCGGATGGCCAATCAGAATAATTAGGACCTTTCTTTCCCCATCTGTGGCCAGCTCAGATAGGGGTTTAAGCGAGTTCAGTGTTTTCACATGCAGATTGTGAGCATCATCGATAAACAGGAGTACCGGCTTTTTCGCCTTGCGAAACATTGTCTGCAATTCACTGGCGCGTTTCTCGGAGTCGCCGGGGATTTTGATAATTTCTTATGTTTAAGGATCGCAAAACAACGCCGCTTCAGAAAGTAATGCCGTTAATTTTATCTTGCCCAGACTTAGTGAGCGGGCAACAATGACCTTGCCCTCATTTTTCAGGTGCTTGCTTAGCCGTTGAATGAGTAAAGTCTTTCCCGAGCCAATAAACGCAGTGAGTGCAATCAACCAACCGCCAGGGATAGCAACATTAAGGTCCCGGTGGATTTGCTCATGGTGGTCGGACTGGAAACAATCCACATCAACCGGTTCACCGTGTAAACCACAAAGAATAATGACTTCGGTAAGCGCAAGCTGCTGCCTCCTTTTCGCCCTGCAGTAAGCGTTCACGAACTGCTGCAATAATCGCGGGTATGTACAATGTTTCATCCAACAACTGTCCGATTATTATCCTGTCCTCTGCCCTGAGCATGCCCGGCGGCAAGCGCAACTCCCCGGCAAGAGCCAGTCGTGCCATCAGTGTACTGAAGTAAGTCAGTTCGCAAAAAGGATCTGGCCCCTCAAACTGCCCGGTTGCTATCGTCAGGGTGACACTTTCAACAATGTCAGTTTAAGCACCAGTACAAGCTATAACATCAGGTCTTTCCGGAAGTCCAGCGAACAATTGAAGCCAGTCTGCAGCAAGATACTCATCGGCCACGTGGTGGTATCCATACGACATCCAAATGTGCCAGACGTGAATAAAATCTCCCCTGTGAATCTATCCTGCCACCTAAGTAAATTATTCTTCTTTTGGATAAATGCGAAATGGCATCTGACTTGAATGCTCTTTCTCATTTTACTTAATCACCATTTGCAAATTACTTGAGCATCTCCAGAAAATTATCATTCTTAACTTGAGAGATGTGGAACAAAAGCGAACCTGACTAACCAGCCGTTTTGGTCAAATGCAGACACTTGTTATGTTTATTGCAGACAACTGCAGGAAGTTCAACGTACTTGTGCTTTCAGCACCATATCATCTATCATCGTGCAGACTATTCTCTCTACAGGCTTTGTCACTACCTGCTCATTTTTTTCATCATTTAAACATTATATAGACCCGATATGTTATCAATAAATGCACGCACCATTAGCTTAATTTATCATCCACCTGTTGTCAGGGTTCGCTTACAATTAAAGATGCAGAGGCATGAAAAGGCCCGGTTGCAATGTCTCTGACTGACTTATTGGGGTCCCGTAAAAGTGAGAATTTCAGGATTACACTGCTACTGCCATTTACGGGCAATAAAAAGTCATGGTTGTTTTTCAATTGAATACCGTCTGCGAAAACGCTTATTCCCAGTGCATTGTTGTCTGTGCCAATCAGGGAGTCAGACCAACTGACGGGGGTCATGTTAAGTCTCAAATTAATCTGGTGTTCATTTTTCCCCTGGCAGGTCACCGTGATTATTTTATTTTCATCGTTACCTCCCCCTTGGACCATCTTAATCTCACTCCTCTCAACAGAACCGAAATCAATATTTATCTGATTTCCACCATTTACAGAGCACAATTCAGGAGGAGGAGGAGGAGGAGCATAGCCAACACAGCTGTAACGCTGGCGATAGGTATTTTCCCCATAATTTAAAAAGACAGACCGAGGATCTGAAGGTCCTGCCGTCAGAAAAGCAACTATGCAGTAATTATATCCGGGTCTGAGTGACTTTTCGGGTATAACCCATGTGCCATGATATAAACCTATATAATCAGACCATCTGGCATTACCACTGTATGCTGCAGGAGTGGGCTCTACTTTGGGACGAAGATTGATTCCCCGAAAACCATCACACTGCGGATAGCCGCTTACAATAGCGCAATACTGAAGCCAGAAACCTTTTTCGCTGGCACCGGGCCAGGGCATGGCAGGTAAAACTGTATTGTCTCCGCCTGTGGAACGTATCGTCACCCGGCTTCCCGGGGAACAATATCCACCCGGACCATCGCATGTGGCTTCCAGGCCTGCCAGCGCCCTGAAAGAAAGTAAACAATATGTGCTTACTATTATCACAAGATACAATGGCTTAATTACTCTTCTCATTACATTCTCCATAATTAAATCCGATGGCTATGAGCATCTCCCGGAATCTGCACTGTCTGGTTCAGGGATAAGACAGCTCAAAAGTAGTAACTGCCATAAAACTCCCTTGCCTGATGTTACGCATTCGCAGGGCATCAGGCTCACCCTGTACAAATCCCCTTAACTGCAACTGCGTCATCCCACTGCTCAGAACCCTTCCTGCCAATGGTTGATTGAAAAGTAATGGCTGGCCACCTTCAAGCTCAAGTCCAATGGCTATGCCCGACGCAGGGCCGGTGCTTAAGGCCAGTAACCCCGGAAGAGAGGGATTTTCAGTGCCTTTGAACATCATGGTTACTGTATTGCCAATTCGTACATCACAGTTCAGGAGATTGATTGTAAAAATCTCCCCGAAGGTGCGGACATTCTGGTAAAGATATTTATCAGCGCTGATTCCAAGATCCAGTCTGATGTCTGTTGTTTCAGGATCCAGCACACACGGCTCTGCTACCAGCGCACCACTAAAATGCAGATTGTTCTCTTTTGTATAAGCATTGCTGCTGAGCCCGGCAATCGTAAGCAGGAGCAACAATGTCAGCCTTAGACGGAAATGACTAAGTTCAGTAATCCATGCCATTGCCTTTTCCTTACTGATAGGCTGCTACCAGCGTGGCCGTGAGACTGAAATCCTGTTCAGACAGTACAGTCCCCTCTTCCCTGACCGGCACAGCCTGTAAAACAGGCGGGTTCTGATAGTTGACAGGAATTACTGCATTGATTTGCAGAGGTTTACCATTTTGTAAAATGCGAATCCCCAGACCCGCAACACTGGTTTTCAGCGCTGTGCTTTCGAATCCTGCCGGTATACCTTTTATCGAAAGTCCTAAAGACCAGGCTTTATTTACTTCGTCGCAGGTCAGCGTATAAGGAACTGGTTTGACATAACGTTGACCATCTACCCTGTTAATACCGATGTTGCCAAACTGCACATTTATGTCCTGACCACCAGCTACGTGGCAAGGTTTTTTGCGCAGCGTACCGTGGAATTCTACCAGCCGCTCATCTCCTTTTTGTTCGGCATGTACACCAGGTTGTACCGCAAAAGTCGATAATGCCAGTATTACTACAGTGGTTCTTTTTGAGTAAATGGGGATATTTTTCACTGACATAAAACCTCAGTTAAAGGCCACTTTCAGTGTGGCAGTTGCACTAAAGTCCTGACCGTTGGCAAATGTGGCATCCTTTTCCACTATCAAAAGACTCTCAATTTTTGGCGGCAGCGCAGGATCAACGTCATACCATCGTCCAAGTTCCATATGGGTGTTATTGCGTAACAGCTTAATACCCAATCCGATGGCATCTGTGCTCAGCACAGTGCTGTCAAAGTTTGCACCAGTACCGGCCAGCTGAATCTGGATGCTTTTTCCACCATCGTCACCACTGCAGGACAAGCTGTAATTAAGTGGCTGTCGGTAGATACCAGCAGCAATTTCGCTGATAAACACATCTCCAAAATTAACCGAAACAAGTTTATCGCTGTTGAATGAGCAGCGCCCGTCTGCTACCACAGTACCGGAAACGGAAATGGCTATAGTAGTGGGATCCATTATCGTGAACGCAGGACCGGACAACAGTAGGCTAGCGACTGCTGTCAGCAACCTCCACTTTTGAAATATGGATAAACCTGCCCTGAAGTACCAGAAAATGTTAAATGAGCAGGATTTCTTCATCCACGAATTCTCAGCCAGGAGTTTACCGGGCAGGCATACTGTTTTGTGGATTCGCGCACGCCGGAGTATCTTCACACTTTTTCCTCCTTCAGTAAGCCTGACTCATTTTCCCATTTTCAGAACGAACTATTTCAGGTGCTTCATTCATCATGCATTGCAAATGACATTTTCTGTACATACATCGTAATGTTTTACTACTGAGCGAATGCAAGCGTAAAGCTGAAATTAAACCCATGCGGCAGGGCAATTTTCCGCCAGAATCCATGCGCATATCAGCATCTCGCTTCTCATTTTTACAGTCACTGACATTGCCTGCCCTGATTAATAATCCTGACTGCATATGACAGTAATACTGCATATTTGAATATATATTTTCAATGTAAACCTCAGAATTTACACTTGTTGTTTGCATCAATACCAAAAAAAATGCAGTTATCGCTGAAAAAAAATAATTCTTCAGGCACTTGCCCGGAAAGTTGCTCCGTAGCATTGCATGAATGATTTCAGGTTTTTTTATATATCGCACAATAAAATCCTCATCCTTTTATCCTTGCTTTAACCACGAACGGTCGGATATCAGAATTAACCTGCTTTACTGCTTTTCACAGTGCACAAATTTTTATCACATCCGAACGTAAGTGTCGGGCGCCCGCCATAATCGTTTATGTATGTCAAAACAGGATTCATTCCTAAATCGCCTGCGCTGACGGCAAGCATAGTGCTGCTTTTGGGGGGAATCATCACAGGCGTAAATCCTTTCAATGAATCTTTACTCAGCTCATCGGCTCTTGCTCCTGCAATAGTTACGTAAAAGGGCGTAGGATTACTAACAACATATCTGCCCCCCTGCCGCATAAGAGTCAACTTTAAGTGCGGAAGGTCATCTTGTTTCTCGTGCATGTTTGAAATCAATGCAGGCCGGTAAAACAGCTTTATGCGTGTTTGCAGTGCTATCTGTAACGTGTTGGGTTTTCCTGGTTTAGGCGGGATTTCTCGCAGGTTAAAGTAGAATAATGTTTCCCTGTCCTGTGCCAGCATGTTCAGACCTGATGTAGGCTGTATTTTCACCTGACTTTTCTCCCCTGCATCAATACGCTGCAGAGGGGGTAATACCATTAAAGGCGACTCGATTTTTTTTCCGTTAGCATCTTCAATCCACGCCTGAGCAAGATAAGGAAGGTCTTTGTTCTGATTGCTGATACTGAGAGCTACAGAGGGATCGGTATCATTAAAAATCACTCTGGTACGGTCAAGAGCTATGGCGGCGCTGACCTGTTGAGCAGTTATTATTCCCAGTAATAATGCTTTACCAGCGTACTTAGTATAACGGCTTATCATCATGCAAGTTTTGTAATTCATCATACGTGAAATCTCCTTAACCATGAATAAAAGGCACCAATCAAGTCAACCTGAAACAGATTCTCAATCCGGTCATCCGGCATTTAACTCATACTTTCCGCATATCATAAATGATAACCCCTCAGGTTTATTCGGTCAGAATACTTTCCCCAATGGCACAGGCACAGGCACAGGCACAGGCATAAAACCATATCCCTGGGTCTATATTCATAAGTAAATTTTGTTTTATACGTTCACACTGGCGATGCATTGGCACCGCCAGCGCGTACATTTTTCACTGATTTATGACATATCAGGGACAGACGATGGTTTATTAGATCATCCGGAAAAGATGCCGGAAGTTTTATTATACACTGCGTCTTTCCGCCCCACTGCACACTCAGTTCTGAACCGGGGCTGATACCTGTTAACCAGGCGCTGCCACTGTCACTGATAATTCCGGATTGCATCTTATTTTCGTTCATTACAATAGCCCCGAAGGGAGGTGTGTCACCCTCTGCCATGGTGATAGTCGTCATTGCTTTATAACCGGAAACGACACTAAACTCACGATATCCGATCGCTCCCTCTGTAAAAGTTCCCTGCACAACAGATCGCGTTGTCTCAACGTTGTCAGGCAGCTTGTTAATGTCTACCTCAACGGTGCTGCGATAATAACTGTTGATGTCACTTATCACGGCATTACCAAATCTGTTGGTGTAGGTTAGACCACCATTTCCTTTAACGGGTATATTGCTCACGCCATCAGCATCGACCAGCATCCGGCTCCCTCCGTTAATGTTAACACGATGCAAAGCAGCTCCCTGAGGAGTTAAGGTCGCTCCTCCCCTCAGCGAAAGCCCTACCGCCTGATATTCGTTGCTTTCTGCACTGGCATTGAGCGTCATATCAGCCACATTTCCGGAATAAGAAAGATAAGTGCTGCCCAGAGCATTGCCATCACTCCTGAAACCACTTTTCAGACTAAAACTGAGGTCATCAAACTGACCGGAATAGCCAGCAGTGTGTGTAACGCGACCACGCAGGGATTGATTCTCATAATGCATTCTGTCATTGTGATTTACAGGCACACTTATACTAAGCGACAGACCATCATCACTCCCGCGGGCGTAGTGTGTACGATACGCAGACAGATTCAGATTTACATTTCTTAATCGCCATAAGTTAAAAGTACGTGCAAGTGACAACGTTAACGAATTACTGTCAGCCTGATTCCAGTATGTTTGATAGCTGCAATTGACATAGCTGCTCACCCCCAGAGAGGGAAAAAATTTGTTAAATGTGACCGCATACAACCCCTTACTGCTCCCGGGATGATCATCGCCATAACGGGCATTCAGATACTGCGACATATTCATAAATTCCCGTTCGGAAAAACGGTAACCGGTAAAAGTTAGCTGACTGTGCAGTTCCTGGAATCGCCGCGAATATCCCAGTCTGTAAGAGCTTCCGTTGCGATTTTCTTTATCAGGCAGTCGTGCCTGAGAATGCGTTACGTCAAATGACAATGCACCAAAGTCATAAAGATTGCGCCCTATGCCCACCGCTCCGGCATTATAATTTCCTGCCAGAATACTGCCTCCAAACAATGACCAGTTATTATTTATACCTTTTGAAAACTCTCCTGACATGAAAGCAGGCCCACCCTCTGAACGAATCAGATTCATGACTTTTCCTGAATACAGTTTGTAACGCAATAAACCCGGACGGGTTAGATACGGCGAGCTGAATGTTTCAACCTGAAATGACTGAACACTGCCGTCCTGTTCCGTTACTTTTACATCTAACTTACCGTTAAAGGCACTGTTCAGTTCCTGAATACGAAATGGCCCCGATGCTACGGTAGTTTCATAAATCACCCGGCCCTGCTGACTCACTGTTACCCTGGCATTAGTTTTAGCAACTCCTGAAACTTCCGGGGCATAAGCGCGTAAGTCAGGAGGAAGCATATTATCGTCGGTTATAAGGCTTGCACCAGTGAAGCGGAAGCTGTCAAAAAGACCAGAACCAAGATAATCTTCACCCAGTGTTAATCTGGCGCGCAAATGCCCCAGAGCGCGGTACATATAGTAACGACTCCAGTTCCAGTGATTTTCATTACCCGATGAGTAAAGCGGGGAAATATTATACTGTGCCTGCCAGTCAGCCCTGAATCGCCAGGCGCCTAGGTTGGTACCCGCAGTACCATTGCCACTCCACGATTGCGCTGATTGACCTCCAGATGTACGCACAGACTGGGCATTGAGGTTATAGTCCAAAAGCCCACCAGCAAGCCCTTCTTCCCAACGTGAAGGTGGATCCCAGTATTCGGAGGTATATTCAAGGTACCTGTGGGGCAAATTGACATGGAGTACCCCTTTACCAAGATCACCCCGAACCGCTGTTCCCGGCAGCGATTGAACATCAAGACACTTGCGGTCTTTCCACCACCTGAGTCGCCCGAGCGCATTCTTTTTAAGCCCAAACTGTTTAACCGTTTCGCGTGATAAACAGGGCAGGCTTTTATCAGGAGCACCGTCAGGTACTATAAACCGGACTGTCTGCTCGGATAGTTCTTTATCATTAACCCGGACAGCCATCCTGTATTCGCCTGGCATGATATAACCCGGGCGAGAGAATTGCTCAAGATTGACATGAGCACGGTCATTTACATCAAGCACATCACTGTTAAATTCAATATCCTCTGAGGCTGACGCCGGCTCAGCCACCACACCCAGTAATACTCCTGCAAGTGTCGGGCGAACAAAAAAGAGGAAAAGCTTCTTTCTTTTATATAAAAAATCGAATAATAACATGCGATTTTATTTCCCAACTACGGAAAATTATTCATAAGTATCTTACGCCCTGCTTTTACGAAACTGCCTCAATTAAGAATCGCAAGCAACTATAAAATAAGCATTAAAGGCGAATAACTGTCCTGTACCCTTAACTTATGAAAAATCATCCCTGATATAAATTCCCCTATAAATAAACCCTCACAATAGTCAGAGGTGCCTCAGTAAAAAATGATTTTATTTAGCCAGCTTCAGGAGCGGTTTTTTTCATTGATAAGCCAGTGTGAAATTGGCAACAGACGTAAACTCTCCCGGTAAAACCCGCTCTTTGCGACTGCCGTGCAGATATGCTGCGAAACGTAAAGTATTGTTGTTATCCTGAATTACTGTAGCTGGCGCTATCTGACCAAGCGTAATGTTTTTTCCATTATCTGCAGTAATGGCAATGGAGGCACCGGAAGCTGTCCCTTGTATTGCCAGATATCCAGGACGCAGCGTAGACTCCGTTCCGGTAAACATGGCAGTTACAGTTTTATCAGCGAGAGCCGTCACATCACAGTTTTCAAGCTTGATTTGAAAAGAACGGGGAGGAGACATGCCATCAGATGCCAGCATTTTATATGAAATCTGCCCAAGATTAACAGTCTGGTCAATCGTATCAGGTGTTATAGAGCAAGGCGCATTAATGATAGAACCTGTAAATGTCACGGTGCCATGGCCAGGACTGGCTGCATTAACAGTACCAGAAACTAATATCGTACTGGTCGCCAGAGCCAGTATAGTCTCTTTTTTTATCATAACTAAACCCTTAATTTATTAGTTAAATTAAAACGAAATTACCTTACAGTCAGTCTGCAAACAAGATAATGACTGTTGAATGTTAATCTGAGTGTGGCATACAGAAGCCTTTACACTCGCATTCAAATTATGACTGTTTTCAGCCGAATGGAAATCAGACAACCTGAATCACTTTGTAAGTTTTGGACTACAAGTAAAACTTTAAATTGATAACAAATTTACGGTCTTTTCCGAGTCGTACTTTTAATTTGTTTATGTAACCTGTTCTCGATGTTGCCAACGGATTGTGCAGTTAAAACGGATGATAACGGGACACATCTCATTTTTTTGCTGTAGCTAATTAAAAAGGCATCTCTGGTTAATAGCTGACTTAATAAAAAACCTCACGTTTCAGGAAAAAAATTCTACAAAAGTAGCCGCCGCTTACAAAAAACCGGTTTCAATACATTCTGATGCGCAATGTGTGAATACACTCTAAAGATTAAAGGTGAACGACCTCGATTTATTTACTGCACTCAGGCTTTGGTTTACCTTACTTTACTTTGCGTAAAAAAAATAATATTTATACAAACTAATTTACTTATGAACTCAACCATAACGTCAACAAAAAAATTATCATTAATAAATTATCTTATGTTGTTTTATCTGTATTCTGTATGTAAGGTTTGCTATCATTCATCCGGAGTTATTATGGCTTCATTTATTATCGTTGATGATCATCCACTGCTAAGGCTGGCCGTAAGAAATATCCTGGAAAAAGAAAACCACAGTGTTCTGGCTGAGGCATCGGATGGAAACGGTTTGGTTAAACTATTGCTAAACAGTAAAACTGATATTCTGATTCTTGATATCGATATGCCAGGCCCTGACGGGATCGAAATCATTTGTGACATTCGTCAGGCAGGAATACACATTCCGATAATAGTTATTAGTGGAAAAAACGCCAGCTATTACGCTCCGCTGACTATAAAATCAGGAGCAAATGGCTTTATTAGTAAAAAAAACGGCCTCGACGTATTACTGAGTGCTGTAAATGCAGCAATATCAGGCTATGGCTACTTTCCGTTTCCTAAAAATGAGATTTATAACAGCTCACATTTAAAAACAGACGCTGAACGACTTCAGACTTTATCGCGTCGTGAATTTGAAATACTGCACTTCCTGGGAGGTGGACGAGAATTGATAAGCATTGCCAATCAATTAAAAATCAGCACGAAAACAGTTAGTACTTATAAGGCCCGCCTGATGCAAAAGCTTGCTCTGAAAAACCATTACCACTTGCTGGATTTCACCCGCAGGAATAATATCAATTGAAGCTCTGCCATTATCTTCTAATCTCCATAACCCTGCTGAGCCTGCCATTGAATGTCAAGGCTGCGTCCCGTCAGTTACAGTATATGCTGCCTGCTATGCCAGACGTTTCAGCCCCCGTCCTGTCAGATACTGAATGGAGATGGCTCGGACAACGCAGGGTTGTCAGGCTGGCTTTGTATGGTCCGAGTCGACCGCCATTATACCGCAGCGATCCTGAGCACAGGCTGCAGGGGTATTTACCGGACCTGGCATGGACCTTAACCCGAAGCCTGGGCATGACACTGGAATTTATTCAGTATGACAATCCTGAAGAAGCCTATTCTGCACTGGAAAAAAAGGAAATTGATTTCATCTTCTCGCCTGCCGGCGATAAACCACGATTACTTCCTGATCAGGTGCAGACGATTGATATTGCACCGGCCTACCCTGTCGAAATGAAAAGAAAGGGTAATCCTGTCAGAGGAGGAGCTCCCTTTTACCCGGTAACTGACAAACATGTTTCCATGCCATCTCCAGGCTCAGAACCCGGGAAGCAACTTGCTGAGTTGGCTCAGGGAACTGTTCACATGAGCATTTTACCCGCTGTAGAAGCTTATTTTCTCACTCAACGTAAATACACTAATCTGATTGGCATCAGCCGGCTTTCATCACGGACCATTACGCCTTATCAGTTTGTATTCAGCCACAGTGACCCAGCTCTCTTCAGAACAATGAGTAAAGCCTTAAAACATTTAGGCTCTCATTCATCCGCCGGATTTATTTCGGGCAGATGGCAGCCGACCGGGCTTATTCGCTATCTCACCGCGCCCCTTGAACTGACAGATGAAGAAAAAGCCTGGGTAAAACGACAGCGTGAGGTACGGGTTGCAGCATCTGTCTTTAATCCCCCTTATTTCCTTTCAGCCGAAGGCCATGATGCAGGTATAGCGCCTGAGATTCTGGAACTGGTCACGCTCAAGACAGGACTTGAATTTCGTTTCATCCACGTTGATGACAGCAGGGACATGCAGGGTATTATGCAAAAAAATAACATTCATATGGTAGCACCGATGACTTGGAGTGCGCAACGTAGCCGCCAGTATCTGATGACAGTCCCCTTTATGTTTATGCCACAGGTACTTGTGACCCGAAATACGTTTTCTGGCCGTGATGAAATGAAACACGTCGTACTCCCTCCTGAACATGATTTGGCGTCATGGCTGACCGCACAATATCCGTCGGCCAGATTAACCCTGACAGATAATCCAGGCCTTGCAATGCAGTGGGTCGCAGAAGGCAGAGCAGATGTTTTTCTGGATACGCTGATTAGTGCACGCTATTTCGTCGAAAGGGTTCACAGCCACACACTTCGCATACAACAGGAACTTTCACTACCCGATGCAGCTATAGCATTTGCAGTCAGACACAGCGACCCCGAACTGCGCTCTTTACTTAATAAAACTATTCCGCTTATCCCTGCAGATATGATTACCGATATTCTTACACGCTGGAAAAGTACCCCGGCAGCCGGGTTTGATACCTGGAAAATTTACAGGGTTGAATTTTATACCGGAACAGCAGTGGCGTTCTGTGCACTTGCGGCTGCGATAATATGGGCCGGGCTGCTCTGGCGAAAGAAGGAATATGCACAGTGCCGTAAGGAACATCTACAGCGCGAGAACATGTTTCTAAGTCGCCTCATAAACGGACCGCCACGCCCCGTTTATGTTGTCACATGTGAAGGCAATATCATCCACACCAATCTGGCTTTTAGTAAATATTTTGATGACACAACGGCAATGCGCCTGTCCCTTTCACTATTTGATATAAGGCATCCTCTTTATCCGGTCTGGATTGAGATTATTAAGGCACCTCCAGAAGGCAATTCTGTTATAGAGTGTGAGTTTCAGATTGAGCAAAACGCCGGAAATTTCCGATGCATCCGTCACTGGATAACACGTTGTGAACAGCCAGATAACTCTGCAGACGGATTTATCGGCGGCTGGCAGGATGTTACAGAATACATCAACATGCAAAACGAACTGATGGATGCCCGAGCATGTGCAGAACAGGCCAGTCAGAGTAAAAGCCGCTTTCTCGCGGTGATGAGTCATGAGATACGTACTCCCCTGAGCGCTATTATTGGTTTACTTGAATTGCATAAACAGGAAGGCCGAACCGACACACATCTGACAGATATTGCATATGAAACCTCAAACAGTCTGATGTCGCTGATTGGGGATATACTGGATATTGCACGCATCGAGTCAGGCAAAATGACACTGGCACCCCGGTGGTGTCATCTCGACCACCTGATGAATTCGGTAATGTCTGCATTTGGTGCCCTTGCGCGCCTGAAAGGGATAACATTAACGCTGTATTGTCAGGAGAACTACGAGCTGCTTATTGACGGGGGACGCCTGCGACAGGTTCTGGCTAATCTGGTCGGAAATGCGATAAAATTTACCAACAATGGTTATGTGAGACTAACAGCCAGCCTTAATAATGATGGTCTTAATCTTCAGGTGCGTGACAGCGGGCTTGGTATTACTCCTGAGCAACATAAGAAGCTGTTTTCCCCTTTTGAACAGGGCATTCCGTCAGGAGGATCAGGCAGCGGACTAGGCCTGTTTATCAGCCGGGAAATCATTGAGCTCATGGGCGGCGGGCTGACACTTCAAAGCGAACCGGGTAAGGGCACGCTTGTCTGCATAACCCTTCCTGTAACATTCAGAACTCCATCGACAGCAGATACTGCACTGAATCAGTACGCAGCTTTACCGGCAGAAACACTACATCAGAGAACACCGCTTCATATACTGGTGGTAGACGATCATCCTGCTAACCGTCTTTTGATTTCCCGACAGCTTGCTCTGATGGGTCAGCATGTTACAGAAGCATTTGATGGTGCCGATGGGCTTGAAAAATGGAACAAAGGATTGTTTGACGTCATCATTACTGACTGCAGTATGCCGGTTATGGATGGACCTGAAATGGCAAAACGTATACGGGCAAAATGCGCACAAATCCATATCATAGGAATTACAGCCAATGCTCAGGAGTCAGAAAGACAACGCTGCATTCGTGCCGGTATGAATGATTGCTTGTTTCGCCCGGTAAAACTGGCAGTGCTTTCAGAGGCACTTCAAAAAGCCAGAAATATAAGAGACGCATTATCTCAGAGCCAGCCAGGCCAATGGTTTAACCCAGAGAATATGAACAACCCCTTGCCTTTCTCTCCTCATGTCAGCAATGACTTTATCTCAATGGTAATTGAAGAAACAGAGAAAGATCTGACACAGGCCCGACTGGCGTTAGAAGCAAATGATTATCTTTCTGCAAGGCGGAATTTTCATAGGATGG
This sequence comes from Pantoea sp. PvP021, assembly GCF_054056055.1. Classification (NCBI taxonomy): domain Bacteria; kingdom Pseudomonadati; phylum Pseudomonadota; class Gammaproteobacteria; order Enterobacterales; family Erwiniaceae; genus Pantoea; species Pantoea sp. PvP021. The sequence goes on from NZ_JBSRXX010000004.1 coordinate 63,364, forward strand.
CTGGCACACTGGCTGTCACAGGCATGGAAGAACTGACCGAACAATGTGAGCTGCTTGAGGAACTGGCTGAGATGGAAGAAGAAGAAGCTGTGATAATTTCCCATATCAGTGATACAGAGGCATTGCTGAGAAAATTCAGGCTGGATTATTATCATACATTTCCAACTGTACGGCAGTGTTGCCACACCTCATTAGCATCATAAGGCTGTTTGTATTTGTCAGCTTCAATGCTGTCAGCTGGAAAAAAATATGCTAATTAAGAAGAATACTATCTAGTCAGTAGCGAACAGCTCGGTTCTCATCATACGGACACCGGCAGCGGCTGCATGTAGAACAGTCGTTGCCTTTACAACTTCGGTGACCTGCTAAACGCTCCGGCAAGATTATCGTTAAAAACCACCTACAATGGCTTGTAACTCTCAAATTAGCCTCATTAGCTGTATCTTTTCCGGATATTCCTGCACCCGTTTTAAAAAGAACTAACTAATAGCACTACTCCAGCTCTCCGCATCTCACTTTGCATGCTGAAAGGCTGCAAAACTAAAAGTCCCTGTTGCTGATGCTACAGCTGTTAATCCTCTCAGAGCGGAAGCAGCAGTGGCATTAGCCGGCAGAAAACTGGTTGTATTGCTCGGAACCGGTCAAAAAAGAAGCCTGTAGTACCCAATGCTTTTAGTCACGGTAATTGGTTTGTAGACGACTGCAGCCAGATTTTGTGCTGCTCTTTTTTTATGTGAAAAAGGTAAGTCTTCCTTTAAAGCCAGATGAGCCCACCTGACTAGCCAGGTAACGCCATCTTCCTCTGTCATCGGTCGTTATTCCGCTGATATTATTTTCATGATTAATATCGACGATTAAATCCTGGCTTACTACTAAACTTCTGCCGGTTGTTAATAAGTCGCTAGCTATTGCGAGGACACAAACATCCTCCAGCTTTCCCGTGAGAACCACACCTCAAGAGTTGTAGCGCCGTAAAAGTGAGTCTTCTGCAGGCACAGCTCTGATAACCGCACTACCTTGTAAATAGCCATTAGCAGGGCTACGTAATTAAGTCACACGAGCTAAAGATAAAGGGAATGAAAAACACCACTGAAGGGATAGAAGCATTAATAAAAAATCTCCGTACACGCCGGCCAAAGTGATTTACTGATACAAAACCGGCGAGACACTACTGATCCCGCACATGAAATGCGAAACATTATCCTGGTTGCCAGATGGTAACCTGACTGCGATGGTCTGGTCTGGAAGGTTGCAGGAACACGAAAGCCGTCCGGTATGATGATTAACTACTTCATAAAGAGTGGTGTGAGTCAGATGCCGTAGTTTGAGGATGTGCGCCACGGCGTAAAAGCATACAGCTAGTGATATTGCTTAATGGCATTAAACAGTTTGGTCTTGGCAGTGTTCGGTATGCGATAGACCAAATGAATATTTAATGAAACGAAAAAATCTTTGCAAGCCTGGACTAACTGCTGGGATTATATTCTGGTATCAAAAAAGTGAGACATAGCTCTCTACTCATTGAGTGATGAAAGTGACGGCATCGATTATTAATGATAAAGCGAATTATAAAAATCGTTAAGATTCATTAGGTTTTAGGTTAAAAATTGTAAAATCGGCACCTTCAATATATGAGATAAATATTAAAACCCGGAATTTTGAAACAAAACTGACCACCCAATTTTTACAGGCATGGCTGCTGGAGACGAGGACAGGGGTGAGCTCAATAGAAATCTATATAATATCCCCAAAAAATTTATATCTTCCTGAAGTAATTATTAGCAGAAAACTACAACTAAACAATTCATCTTCAGTCATTATTGTAGGGAATACTTAAAGGTACGTTTCTTTCACCCGCATAAAATACAATCAATGTCACTCCTTCGTTATCTGTGTATCCGCGGTGTAGCGTATCTACAACTTCAGCTATGGTTTCACCAGCATGAACAGTATGAAGCGCTCCACCATCCTTTTTCTGCACAGTGATGTTACCGTTGAGAACATATGCTGCATGAGGGATAGGATGCTGGTGCCAGTCTAGATAGCTATTAGGGGCAACACTTATCTTAAGTATGGTAAGTTGTGGCTTGCCAAGAGGATATCTTTTATAACTTTTCCCGTCCCATGAATTCTCCGCCTCAAGGAGCTTTTCTACATCAACTGTTGAGGCGAAACTATTTGTAATCATAGAAAAAAAAAGGAGACAAGATGGAAAAAAAAACCTTACTCGTAACAGAACATGGTTGACAAACCCAGACGATCTCATCGTTTGTACACTCCAGTTAAAATAAAATCTGAAAGCTGCATCTGCTAATCTTACTCGGACAGGTAAAAACCTATTACTAAGGACACAAATGGCTATTTTAAATATGTGAATATTTAAAAAAAATGGTGTGAATGATCCTACACATCACTCACACCAAAAGGAGATGCATATGCAGGGATATACATAACCGTTGAGGATAACATGCGTACTTAGCATACGCATGCTTTATTCAATTATGCACAAACAAAAACAATATAAAAGTCATTTAAATTATTAAAATATTAATTTCCTGTTAAAAATGCTCGCATAACACAAGAATCCTGGCACGCTTAAAACGGTAAGTATTACTTAAACCAGAGAATTGCAGCACTTGATATGTTTCATTGGTAATCTGACTGATGTCTAAATCTATTGATAACCATAAGCTGTATAACAGACCATTATGATATCGATAAACAATTAAACTCAGCATTCAAACAGATAGCGTTCAGGGACGAGCTCGGGTATGGCGATAAGATTGCGAATACTAACTAGCTTTGACAGCGTATCAGAGACAAAAAAAAAGCTGCCCCAGGGCAGCCAAAGCCTTACAGAATGTAAAATTATGGATACGTCGAGTTGGTGGTAGCCCCTGCTGGATTTGAACCAGCGACCAAACAATTATGAGTCGTCTGCTCTTACCGCTGAGCTAAAGGGCCATGCAGCATACTATAATTGATCCCATATAAAGAATCTACAAATCAGGCATTATTTAATATTAAATAATATTGTTCAAGTTCTGAGGCATCCATAGCAAGTACTTTTTGTGCAAGAAGTTTTCTTTTTGCACCAAGACGATGCTCTTCAGAGATATCATCTTTTATTGTGCCGCTCAAATCATACCGGCAAGACCCCTGCTGAGCCATAGCTAAAAGATAAGCGGGTCTGTGCGTGTAGTAACCAAGTGATTGATGCAGAAAGGAACGTATTTCATCATGACTTTTAGCGAGCAGGTTATCAGAATCTGGATTTTGAACTTTTTTTTGGATTAATGAAGTAAACATGTCGTTCTCAATTCCTATTGCTAACGGAAGAACTTGTTCGTGATTAAACAGCAATGGCCATTCATTGATGAGGAAATTCAGACATTTTTTTCGATATTTTCCATGACGTAACTTTTGTCGAGCCCTGAAAGATTTACTGCGTTTTTTTTGTAGAAATTTCTTGTTGTTTTTGACATGCCTGTTCACTCTCGCAGGCTCAGTATTACTGATAACAGTAGCTTTATCGCAAACTGCTTTAAGATGCTCGAAGGAAGATGGTTTGGCGTTTTTGGCAGCAGGAGATTTCTTCTTGAGGCGGAGTGTCATCCTGGCAGGCTTATCGATGTCATTCATAGGCAAGAATCTGTAGCTGAAAACAAAGTGTGAAGTATGGACTATCGAATAAGATATGTAAAATGTTCTTTGAAATCTTATAAATGCTGGGAGAAATAGAGTTTTTAAGGAAAAAATTACAAATTTATATTATACATTAAAGACATTCACCACGAAATATAACAACTTGACATCCTAAATAAAACACCACCTATTCAAATGATACATATCACTTCATAAACATAAAGAAAATACAAAAGCAGAAATTAAAAACCTCACTTAAACACAAACAAACACCGATAAAAAAGGACGAAGAATAGTAAAAGTCTTCTACTCTCCGTCATCCGAGCCAGGTGCACTATTAATTGCAAGAAAGTTCGAGAATTTTCAGCACTCTCAAAACAAATCTTGTTTGTAAAAAAGTATATTTATATAAAATAACCCAAAATTTAGTTAACCGCTTGGGTTATCTTAAACCAAACTTCATTCGTCGGCTATTAAATGAGTTCTGACGAAAGAAATATCCATCACTTATCTCGATATAAAAATTAATGCAAACATGATTTGCCGTACTAAGCGATTTAGTCATGCTTAATTCTCTGGAGACAACGATCTATTTTGCGTAAAAGGTAATCAGGCAACGAGTGATAAACACAAGTTATAATTTTTTCATTATTTAAAAAAGAAGAATTTTCAAAATGAGTACCAGACCAAGATAATAAATTTTTGTTTCTCTCAGGTATAATACCAAACCCCTCCCCGTCAAGTATCATCTCTCTCATCAATTCGTTAGTTCCTACTACCTGTACTGAAGAGCCAGATTCCGATCTCAAGAACTCCGCCACATGCCTAACTCTGGGGTTAAGAGTTTGTTCCTTACACAAAATTAAGGTATCGGGTGTATCAACAGCACCGGTTGCTTGTACACGGCAAAGTCGGTCTGTAAAACTTTTTGTATATGCTTTTTTATTATTTATAAATATATCCCTGGATACAAAGAACATTGATTCTGAACTTGCAGAAGCTGCACTAATTTCGTTTTGCTTATCTAAAAAATGGCAGCTTACAATCCAATCCTTTTCATTCTTAATCATATATGACTGGATTTCTTTTATTATGAATTCGTTACCCCAGTCAAAATATATTGAAATTTCTTTCTTTTTAGTTCTTTCAGGCTTTATGTCGAGTTCTATTTGACAAAGCTCTTCATATAAGTGTTTCAATTTATTGTGTATAACAATTCCTTCATCAGTTAAGTTAAGGCCCTTCCCATTCCTTATGAAAAGCTTTTTGTTATAATAACTTTCAAATTCAGAAATCATGCGACTAATCGGCGATATAGTGAGTGATAACTCCTCTGCAGCACCACTGACTGTACCACACCGAACGACCGTCATAAAAACCCTTAACTTTTTTGAAATAAGACTCATATATCCCCCATATTTAAAATATATTCTTTAGCCGGAGCGCATTGCTAAAATTAAAGTAAAGTATTTACCATTAAGTTAATTGCCAATTTAGAATATATAATCACTAAAAAGTAGAAAGGGGGTTTTATTAATTGTAAAAATACAGGGCAGCATAAAAAAAGCTCGCTGCTTTTATTTATAAAAAAAGATTAATGCAGGGGGATCCCATTTAAAAAATTAAGTTAAAAATTAATAATAATCACAAACAAGTTAACTTTTTTATTAAGCACTTATACTAACACGCGCCTGAAACAAGCTAGTGTAGATTCTAGCGCCATAATGATGTTATCTGCTTAAAATAAGCATCATATATTTTTATTCTAGTAGGGCTAAAGCAGGGCAGTCTGGTTAAGATATAATTTATTGAGAACCTGGAAAACTTATTTTTTCTGGCTAAGAGGCTGACTAACGAAATTCAAATATGATTATTTATACAGAATCTATCTCCTGATCACTTGCTGCCAAGTTTTTGTATACAAAGACGGAATATAAAACCGTTTCCAAATCTTTTGCACAAGATTGTTACGCTTTTTATTTACCCACGCTTAATACCTATCTTACAAATAACATGCCAATTAATTATAAGTCAGCATTACTATATAAATAATTAATAATAAAATAGGAGAAAATTCATAAATAATAAATAAGCATTTCATTTTCTTATAACTTGAAGGTGGTTTTTTAAATGTGCTCAAAATTAAAATAAATGTCTTTTTTCGGGGATGTCAATCAAAACATTTTATCTTTTCATTTTTTTTATCGGAATCATATGAAGAGTTTATGATGTTTATCAAGCTTGTTAAGTTATAACAAAAAGAGCAATGCACACTATTTTTTTTGATGGCATTTAAAAGTTCGTCTCTTTTAGTATCTTGATCAGTATGATGGAATATTATTGAAAGAAGACAGTCTAAAATATTATCTCCACATTTATTAATTCCTTTGTAGCTTTCAGCCAGATGTATGGCGTTTTCAGAATTACCTGAGTACGCGCTTAAAGAAACAAATAAAATTTTCACCGAAAAAAAATCTGGATTGATATAATCAATCATCTTTAGAACCCTTCCTGCTTCGTCAAGACTATTAGATTTTACTAAATAACAAACATAAAGAAAGTAAACTTCAACTGAAAATGGTGATATAAACATTGCAGATTCAAACTGCGCCTGTGCTGAAACATTTCCATGCTTTAAACTAAGAGCATTTAAAGACATAGTTAATGCACATTCTGTAGTGTTTACATTTATATCGCTTATTAGATTTGAAATAAAATCTTCAACTTTTTCTTTTTGTATTATCCCAAACAACTCAAGTGATAAGTAAAAACCAATTGAGTTACATATCTCTGATGTATCAAAGTAACTTAATTCAGCAGTTTCATAATCATTTCGAAATTTTGACTCACTAAACAAAGCCTCTTTCAAGCAAGTGCCACAATCAAAATTTGATTCTAATTCATTGTCTGACAGGTATACGGAAGAACTTAAATCCCTGATTATATCTTTAAATGCTGAGTTGATTTGCAACAAAGTTACGGGAAGATCTTTATCTAAGAGAACTTTTTTCTTACCTACAATTATCATGGAATCACTTTTGGTAATCTCTATTCTAATCCAGCTTCGATACTTGGTTGAAACCTCTATGCCTGTTATGAAATAGTGAACGCCAGCATCTCTCAGCAAATGATAATTTTCAATAAATTTATCATTATCGATTGTCATTGCTGAAACCATCAAAAAAACATTAGCATAAATCCGCTCATATCCTAGATTTTGAATATAATCAAAAATTAACAAGGATTCCTCATGACTTCTCATTTTGAATGGGAAGATAGCAACTTTAATTAGATTGTTTTCATTCCCGGATTTTGCTACAGAATCATTTTTCGTGACACGCATTACAAAACGATATCCTTTACCATATACTGTTTCTATGTATTTAGTTGATGTCGATTCTCTTAAAATTTTACGTAACACATATACGCACCTGGTTAATGATTCATCTGAAACCTGATCAGACCTCCAGACTTCCATCAGGATTGTTTCTTTATTGACTACTTCTCCTTCATGATCTAGCAATAGTCTTAGCACCTTTAATTCTTTTGGAGGCAGGTTTACAATTTTCTCATCATAGTAAAGAGTTTGCCCGTGCTTAAGTGTATACTGCCCGAAAATATAATTTCTCATATGTCGTTTAGCCTGAAGGAATTGTAGTGAATGGATTTATAAAAAAGGTGAAAACCTTGATATTATTATAAAAAAACAATTAAGAAAAAATGTTCTGCCCTAATAAGAACTTTTGTCTCATAAAGCCACCTACCACTCACCTACTGTCTATGATAATAAATTTAGTGAGGCTCGCACCGCTGTGTTGGAAGTTATTTAATAATAAGGCCATGATTAATCTATAGTGCAAGATGAATGCTTCCTGTGGCATTTGTATTCTGAATCAGAACATTATCACGCGTAATAATTGATACTATCCAAATTCAAACTTCGATTTAACATGTACTAAGATACCAATTCCTGGCATAAGAACATGATCACAAAATGATCCCAAACATAGGATTCTTGATGGATATCATCATAAAATTCATTAGTATTTTCATTTAGTTAAAATACTTTACAGCACTCAATAAACAGTGTAAAAAAAGCAGAAGTACTTGATTGAAAAGCCAAAGATACAGTATTTAGATTTTTTAATTAATAATTCTCTCAAAATAAAAAACTTTTCATTATCAATGCCGGGGTTATAATCCTGATGTTCCCGTATCTGATATTTAATTTCTGTGAGGTGTGAAATTGTCTTTCTCGACCCATACTGCCGTCCTTGACTGCCGCAAACAAATTATCATAATAAACAATGATATAAAAATCGCTCTAACCCCGGTACAGTTTTTATTTTTATCGGTATTGATGGATGGCATAACTGAAAAAAAGGCTATTATTGAAAAGGTATGGGGACAGGTAGGCGACTCACGTTACGATAATAATTACTATCAAATCATATTCCAAATCAGGCACCTCCTTAAAAAAAACAACCTGACTGTGGATTTTTTGCAAACGATACACTGTCATGGTGTGAGGCTAAATTACGATGCTCTAGGCGTAAAGCAAAGGAAGTTATTTGAAAGATTCTTTGCTTTATTTCGCTTTAGTAATTAGTTGTTGACTTATAGGGCTCACACTAACATAAGCTATTTCTCACTGCTAATAACTAAAGCATGAACGCATCCTGAAAAAGCGTAATCAGCTTCACATAGTCTTCTCTGGACTTAATGTTTAACTTGGCCAGAATGTTATGCTTATGACTGTAAATTGTTTTGCTGGTAACGTTGAGCCTTCTTGCGATATCTTTGACCGGAATACCCTTTGCAAGATATATCATTACTTCCTTTTGAATACCCGTAAGCCCAAAAGTTGCGCTGAAAAGACAAGCATGCGTTGTATTATTATAATGATGGCGGAATGCGTCACTCGTACCTATTTTTTCAACAGCTTCATTCAGACGCAGAACTTTAAAGCTTTTGAAACAGCTTTCGAAACTTTTAAAAGTCTCATAAAAATTCTCACAAACAACAATCTGTGTAGATGAATTTGAATAACTATTAATTCGCTTTAGTCGCCAATAAACCCCTCTCATTCCGAAATCTTTACTGAAGAAATGGAATATGTACTGTTTTTTATTACCAAATTTTAGTCGGTCACAATCTTCCGGGGTTATACGTTTTAAAGCAAGTGAGCTTAAGTTTTTTTCCCTCCGTTTAAGGTTAATCAAACCTGTCAACCCTTCCATAAAAAAGTAGTTTTCGCTTACTGCCCAGAACTCTTCCATTTCGTATCCTGTCTATTTATTTCCTGTCAAAAAATATTATGCTGAGCAGCGACATAAAGCTGCCATATTAGCATTTTGTTGCTAGAAAATTACTATACTAACTGAGATTGATAAAGATGCGTTTTTATAGATTTTTTATAACCAGTCGATGATGATCCCAATTTTAAACATATTCAAATTAAAGTAGATTGCATTATTTAACCACATAAATAATGTTATTTTTTTAAAATCAATGACCAGCCAATACTTAAAGCTTGATGATGATAGCTATGATTGTTTAAATATATTAATAAACATCTCATGCTGAATCACTTTTAGCATTAAGAAAGCTTAGATTAGTTCCACCCGATGAAACCCGGAAGACACATACAAAATAATTCAAATTTTTCATAAAGTTATGGCGCGTCGACATGAGTTTTTCTTCGTTAAACTTTTGCATTAACATAATACTCCTACCATACTGGCACTAAGTAATGATGTACTTTACATTTCAGAATATAAAATCCTCTAAATTTATGAGCAAGTGGCGCCGTTGTTTTTTCCTGTGTTTTTACTCTCAGTCCACAGACACATAAAAAACATCTCGCCACAACATCTTTTCATTAAGAGCAGGGTACATATACTATTAATTATCATATAAGTCTGTTAAAGGTATGGATTTTTTATATATTGCTCTATCTGACCTTAATCACTGGTAAATCTTGAGGAGATTTTACCACTATGCACATGAGGTTAATCAGATAATAAGCGTTTATTATTGTTTTTTTAACCCAGTTACTCACCCTGCAGACAGAATGTCGTCAGTTTTTGAAGTGACAATCCTCCCGCCTGTGAATATTCCTGGTGGTGTATTGAACGCTGGCACTGCCGCGCGCCCTCATCAAAGTATTAATCACATCTCTGTAGTTGCCGCAGACCTTTAATCGAGCTGTCATGCCAGAGTGCTCATGAGAATCATATTCGACGCTGCTAACAAGACTTAGAAAGACCAAGCCGAGTCAGGATAATTTTGTATTCCGATGGAAATTTCTACGCCGGAGGATTTCTGATAACTATCAGGTATGCCATAAGACTTTTAAGATCCTGTCTAAGTTGCCGCGACGTCAAAATGATTTTCACAGGTTCAGTCTATGACTGGCTCAGGTATCCTTACTGTAGTCTATCGGGTGTATGTGGCCTGCTCCCGATTAATTAAAACACCTCGAAGCCAGCCAGGTTTCCATAAGTCATATGAGGACATCCCCATAGAGAGGCGATTTTACGACGACTGATCATCAGTAATTTTCGCAAGGCCCATGCCGGGGTTCCGGCATGGGCACTCTGCCGCAGGCATGCCAGTTGATACCCCACCTTTAACACATGCCGCAGGACGACTGATGACATGCAAGTACCTGATGTGAAGCGGCACAGCCCCCCTGAAGAGGAGAACTCCCGTCTCAGGAAGCCGTCTGATTAAGCCATGCCGGATAATGAGATTCTTTGAAGGGCTTCGGGCTGAAGTTCTTACGGCAGGCCCTAAGCGGTGCAGTTGAAGTCATGTGTGAGTTAACGGGCCTGTCACATTACGCACCTGCAGGCAGGCAGCTCCCTGTCAGCCTGTTGATGTCCGGAGCTGCTTCCGGCTGCTCACGCGCAGCTATCTATGCGCACCACTCAGCCGGCACCTGAATGCTGCCGCGTCGGTTAATGACCCGGCAGCTTCTGCGGCGTGAAAGCTTTATACGTTTATCACTAACGGCTTTACCGTATCTGTCACCTTGATAGCCGGAGCGTAAGCGCTGGCGGCGTCGTTAAGGGCCGGCAACTGAGCGGCTTCCGCTTCTGCGTCAGGATGCACCGAACCTGACCTGGCCCGGCCGGTGAGTTTTGTCGTGGATGAACCCTGCAGCTGCCGCAGGAATAAGTACCCTACCTGTGGTGATGACTTCATGAAGGAGTTCCTGACTACAGCTACTTTATCCGGTAATTACAGGCATTCAGGTGACACGCATTCCGGACTGCATTAGCTGACTCGGAGCTATCCTGCGGTGATAATAAAAGATGAGGACCCCGAATTTGCCTTCCGCGTGCTGAGCGAGTCCTTGGGCATAGTGTTAAGCCGGGCTTAATCCAGCCGGTGAAGCCGGCGCAGAACGGATTTACTGAGAGTTTTAACGGCCGCTGTCGTGATGAAAGCCTGAATGAGCGCTGGTCCGCAAGATTTCTACGCCAGAAATATCATTCATAACTGACAGTACGACTTTAGTAAGTACCCTCCACATTCGTCGCAGAACGCACGAATACCATCTGAATTCGCAGTGCGCTGGAGAAAAAATAAATGGTAAATAAACCAATAGGGCTGACTAAACCTTGTATCTGATACCGAAAGCAGGCCAGCCGGAATTTTTTCCTATAATCAACAAGCTAATTTTAATTCAGTAATCACAGATTCTGACCCATTCCATTTGATAAATTATTTGCCCAATTTTTTATGAACTAATCGGCCATGCAGCATTTATAAAATAAATTAATTCTGGTGGCATCCATAACTACATGTTTATTATGCTAATTTCAGAGCCACCAGTTTTTCATCAGAAAGAATAAGATATGCCAATTATTCCCGTAACCAGGGATGATATTTTATTACCTTTAACATAGTTAATCTCAGCATCGACATTCAAATCATTGTTAATTTTGGTATTAATACCCATACCCGATCTTATCCTGCTTCCTGATAAATCATTATTAAATTGATAGTTGTTAATTTTTACACTATTCGAGGTAATAAACTCCTGTATAGTACCTAACGTTAAGTAAGGCATAACGTCAGGTCTGCCTGATAGGCTTTTTCCGGCACGCAGGCCAGCTTCACCCTGCAGCGAACGAATGCCGGAAATATCTGCCTGCATGCCATTGTCAAGCTTGAGTTTAGCTCCCTCGGCCTGAAACCAGGTTACTCTGATGTACGGTGTGATCCACAGTGATTCATTCCAGGTAAACTTTTTGCCACTCTCGGCGGCCATGCCATAGCCTTTTTGTTTGAAGCTGCCATTGACTGCCTCACCACCAGTCATGTTTGTATGCAGCTTGTTGCTGAGAAGGTTAGCTTTAAGAACCACATCCATATAGGAATTATCAGTGCCAAATCTGCTATAAATACCCGCCCCCCAGCTTTCAGTATGACTTTTCCCGCCGCGGACGTGCCTGACATCATTGCTGGAGTGAACCCCAAAAACACCAGTCAGGGTCTTAGACAGAGTTGTCTCAAGCTCTTTTTCAGCGCCAATGATTATCCCTTTCTGACTAAAATCATGCTGCGCCCCCCAGCCAACTTTTTGCTTTGAATCACTGGACAAAAATTGCCCCCATGCTCGATTTCCGGATGACTGCTGGTCAGAATATTCCTGACGATGGCCGAACAGAGTATTCATTTCCCCGGTGAAAATTTCACGTGGAACACCTGCCATACTCATGATGGCATCTGTTGAAGAAGAGGTCTGACGATCACTTTTATCATCTTCTTCTTCTTTATTACCCTCTTCTTCTTTATGATCCTCTTCTTCTTTATCATCATCCTCGCCTTTTAGGCGGTCAGGCGACAAATACCAGCTGTTCCCCTGCTTTTTCAGTGCATACTGCCAGACACCAATATCTGCATAATTATTTTTCAGACTAAAAGATGCATTTCCGTCTGCAATATGTACCAGCTTTAAAGAGTCAGTATCTTTGGCTGCAGGCTCGACACCCGAGTTAGCTACGCTGATAAGAAAGTCACCATCAGCATTATCGGTAACATTCAAAAAGTCTCCATTTCTATGAGAAATATTGGTATGCATGTAAAACTCACCGTTACCGCTCAACGTCTTCACATGTAGCGTTTTGAAATCCGAATTAACATCACCAAAAATGACGGCACCATTTTTCATTACGAGTGATTGCTGCATGCTGTCTTCAGTCATTTCCCAGGTGCCACCACTTTTAAGCACTACCGATTGTAACCCCCTGAGCTGACCTGTGACAAAGGCGTTATTTTCCAGCCTTAATCTCGCCTGCCCGCCCGCAGAATTATCCATATTAATATCACCGGCAAGCCGGGTGTTACTTACAATAACATCAGCATCAATGGTTCCGCTGATATCAATAAGGTTATTATCTTTTCCTTTTAATATAGTGCCGTTAATTATTAAAAAATCATTTTTTTGTAAGTCATCACTGTCACTGTGGCGATCAATTGCTATGGCTGCAGAATCGCTACTGGAGAGTACCGAATTGTCTAAGATATAGGTTCCAGGAGTATTCATCATATCGCTTATTGCTACACGCAAACTAGCATCTTTACTAAAAATCTGAGAATCCTTAACAAATACTCTCTCAGGCATATATGCATATATACCAGCACCCACAGTTGAGACTAATTTAGAATTCTCCACGCTGACATCCGACCTGAGATTCGCATTCAGGGCTGAATTTCCATAAAACAAGGAGGATAAATTTTTCTTCTCCAGTGTTGAATCTCTGATGATGGCTTTCACTGACTTATCAGGTATAACTCCATTATGAAACCCACCTACGCTGACAGCACTTAAGTCATTGTCATAGTATCCTATATTTCCAGAGCCAATATAAGAACCATCACTGATTATTAACGCTGCTCCCTGCGTATGAACACTCACTCCATTAGCAACATTTGCTCTGGAGAAAGTTAAAACCCTGTCGCCTGCGTTCAGGAGCTGATTGTTACCATCGTGAAAGGCAGATATAGACGTATCGATTGCTGTGAATTTAAAATCAGGTTTTGAATCAGAAGCATTTTCATTAGTCTTAAAAATATGATTTTCAAACCCGTCCCCCTTAACGATTATATCGTAACTTCCGACCAGAGTAACGTCTGCATTAGCTGAATCAGCGACACACAGACCTGCCAGCATGACCCCTTTAACAACTGATTGAGATAAGCTAAGCTTCATCACAATTCTCATCCTTCCATTTATTAAAATTATTTTTAATTCACGCCTGACTGTTAAGTTCAAAATTTGACATCGCTGACATGCATGGTTATACCATCCTGTTCCCGAATTCAACCATGCGCCCACACATCATTTAAATGAAGCAAGTCAGCTATGCTTTAAGACCATATTGTTTTTATTTAACTTACGCACATTAAAATTAATTAATAAATAAATATCTTCTATATCAATAAGTTACAATGCAAATCTGCTGTGATAAACCACCATGATCCTTTTTATGAAACTTGTCAAACCAAGAGAGATACTGGCAAAACTATCATATATTCCTTATATCAAAATATAAGAAAAATTTGCTCCTGCGAAAAGCAGCCACCAAAAGAAATCATCTAAAACCTTTTCAGGGTTTCTTAGATTTAATAGCTATCCTTTCATAAATTGCATTTTGCACTATGAAAAAAAGATTACATTAAAAACTCCTCAAGCAATGATTAAAGGGTTTACTTATGATTAATGAAAAAAATGAACTGCAGAACGGAGGCAAAGTCTTTCCAGAAAGTGGAATTTATCTTTTGCCTAAGTTCGTTATTGAAACGGATTATTTTGCAGATGAAGCCGACGGTACGCTAAAAACCGAGATAACTGAAGCAGGACAACCAATTAAAGCCTATATAGAAAAAGCTCCTGCGGGCGCTAATGATACTGGTGCTGAGATTTCGGTGCAGTGTGCTGTAGTGATAGGTAATACTGTAGGTCAATATATTGATATAATCGATCCCAAGGAATATCCACCGGGAACTGTATACCCTCTCAAATTCGATGTGCCTATTCATAAGCTGCCATCAGATGGCCAATTCTCGCTGCGATATGCTGCGCGGGTTCCAGGCGGATTAACTTATTCTGAAGGTTTCTTCATTATCAAAGACAGTATACCGCCATACTATCGGCCTGGTACACTTCCACCGCCTGCAGTTCAGGAGCCAGCTGTTACTATCACCCAGGATTTACTTGATAATAACAGTGAAATAAGCTTCAGGCTTACCAGCTACGATAACTATGATGTGAAAGATCAGATCTTTGTATTTCTTGAAGATCATGTGCCGGTTGAATCTGAAGTAGTGGGTCTGACACCTGTTTACCGGGGGCTTTTTCCGACTGATCTGAAGTTTAATCTCAGTGCGGACATTTTTGAAAAAATCGGTTCCGGCGATCGTTATCTTTGCTATGTACTTGAAGATAAAGCCGGCAATAGAAACTACTCATTCCCGAAAACTCTGCATATTGCGCTGGGTGAAATCCCCATGAATCTGGAGGCTCCAGAGGTCCCTTCATCCAGCAGCGGTTATCTTAGTCTCAAAGATGTGTCTGCCGGGCCTGTTAAAGCATTTATTCCGCTTTATAATTCACCTGAAGCTGGTGCAGATATCCTGACATTATACTGGGGGTCTGAAAAAGTTGGCGTTTATAACGTAAACCCAAACACTTCATTTCCAATGGAAACAACCATCCCACAGGAAATCCTCAAATCTCAGTACGACCAGAGCATAGGAGGTCAGCAGGAATTGAGTGTATTTTACACACTCTCCCGCAGTAGCGGCTTAAAAATAGCTTCCGATAGTCTGAAGATAAATACTGACTTTTCCATTGTCGGCCCGGATTTACCAAACTGGCCGGATCCGGTTAATCCAGGATTGCCAGTTCCTGCGATAATGGGTGTAGTCTCTGGGAAAACTAATGAACTGGACATCAGCGATAATAGCCAGAACGCAAAATTTAGTGTGCGGGTCTACGATAACGCCAGCACTGGTGATGCAATGGATGTCTTCTGGGGCAATCAAAACTCTGTAGCCGTAACATACCTTCTTGAGCCGGGAGATACTGCTGGTTCACTGATTGAGCTGGATGTTCCATGGCAGGTAATCGAAGCGGCAGGCAACAATGATGCTGTTAAGGTTTTTTACGGTATATACAATCCTGCAACACCGGATAATAAACAATTTTGTGAGTCTGTAGACGTCAGGGTCAGTGCTGTTTCGATCCCTGCACCGGCTATGCCAGCCTACCCTACACAGGAGTTTTTCCTGGGTAAACCTTACATTAATTGTTTCTCTTTGCGCCGGTTTACTGATGGCGAATCTGGTGTTCCTGTTTTAATTCCGTCACTAGATAATTCAGTTTATAAACTCCAGGCGGGAAGCGAGATTACACTGACATGGCAGCCCTATGATAAAGGTACTCCAGTTTCAGGAGCGACAATTATCGATAAAATTACTCTTGATGAGACAATGATAAAAAATGGTTTCACCTGGGAAGTTAAACCTTATTCCCGCGTTGTTAACCCTATTTATAATCTTGGTGACAAAATATTTGAACTGAAAACAAGTTTTAGCTTTATAGTAGATGGAAATCTGGTTAGTTCGGATTTTGCGAGTGTTGGTCTTACTATGCGAAGAGGTGACAACACTATTTGCCCGGTTCCGTCTAACTATTATTAACAAACATCAATCTTTCCGCGGGCGTATCTCATGATGCGCCCTTTCATCGTATAACAGTGACATGCAGGTACAATTATGAATAAAAGCAGCAAAGTGTCTGCAATTTCCGTTCATGAACCTTTATCTCTGAGCAAACCGATAATACCAGTGATGCTTGAGAGTATCGATGGCGGTCAGACTAATCTGCTACCATCCGATGCCATTTTATCCCCCTTGCGGATTGAATTAGGTATCTGGAGCGCAGGAGGAGGCGACTCAGTTGTTTATCTTTTTATTGATGGAAAAGAGATCCACGAAGCTGAGAAACATTTTGGGCCCGATATTGCTGACGATCAGCGGTTTGTGCTGCTTCCCTCTGAGGTCATAAAGGCCAGTAAACGATACAGCATTAACTACATGGTTGATTCTTTACGTGGCCCGGTCTGGTCTGAATTTGAAGAGTTTGAAGTTGACCTTATTGCTCCTGTGCTTCTGGGCGACAGTGCGCCACGCTTTGATGAAACCAGAATTACAGAAAAATATCTTAAAGATCATGATAATGAGGTGAGGGTCACTATACCGGATTATGCCACTATCTGGCCCGGAGATACTATTCACTACTCCCTTTCACGGGATGCCACCGAAATAAACTTAATAGGATCCAAAATCCTGACACGTCAGGACGTTGATTCAAAACAGCTTGGTTATATTATTAAAGGTGCAGACTTCATCAATCTTGGTGATGGTCAGCACTTTGCTCTTTATTACATTACAGATCGCGCGGGAAACAAATGCCCTGCATCACGCATCACACGTTTGGAAGTCAGCGCCACACCAAAACCCCGCACGTTGCCATGTCCCGATATTCCTGAGGCAAGCGGTAGCGGCAGCAGTCAGACACTGAATCCCCAGTCTGTTGGAGAAAAAATTACTCTCAAAATCCCGGATGACGCCAGTTTCCATGACGACGATATGCTTAGTGCATTGTGGGGTACGCCCGGTACGCCAGGTGCAGAACAAACAGTTCCTGAAAGCGGTATCACCAGCTTTACAATTCCACTTTCATGGTTTCCTGCAAAAATTGGAAAAACCAGCGAGATTTTTTATCAGATAACAGATGAAGACTCACTCATAGTGGCTGTCTCAGAGGTGCTTTCACTTACTGTCCCCAGAATTACACCTCGTGAATTCGGGGCAATTAACTGTATTTCTCCCGCAATTTATGGAGATTCGATGTCCCTAAAAAAGGCCTCAAATACAGGAGGGGCGACGTTTGCAGTCAATCGCATGTGGCCCTTCATGGCCGCAGGGCAGCGCTTCACAGTAAAAGTGTCAGGCCTGAAAAATGACGAATCTCCGCTTGAAACAGTTTTACTGGATAACTACATAGTCACCCAAAAGGACGTGGATGCTATCAGCGTCAGCGCAAAACTAACCTATACAATGCTGTCAAACTATAAACTGTACATACCATTCACGGTAGAGACTGCCCTGAGCTATGATGGCGGCTACAGCTGGCTTAATTTTGACAAACTAGCAATCGTACTTGTACCTTAAAATAAACCTATGCATCCTGTAATCCGTGTTTCTCCGGTATTTATTCCAGGATGCATTTATCACTGTAACACATCACATTAACCGCAGCATGGTCACTACAGCAGGAGAAATGAATTCTCGTTTTAATACCTGCCTCATGGCGCTTTCGCAGAACTGATGTGCTCCTGTTTATAAATCATAAAGCATCCTTGTGTCTTTTTACAACCTCTGTTTATTTTCATTCCAATTTCAGTGATATCTATAGGTTACAGTATAGCCATTTCTTTTCTATGTTACTTGCACTAGGCAATAAAATTAATAATACATGGATAATAAAAGTGGTAAAGAATTAAAATGAAAATTCTCTTCTCATGACACCCATGTAAAGGGTTAACAAATATGACTTAGCTGCTATACAGGGCTAAATAGCATTAGCATAGCAGCTATTGATTACCGAGAAGAAATCCCACTTATTTAATCATGCATTAATCCCGCAAAGCTGCTTAATTCAGAAATACATCAACCTTTTCGTCACGCAGATCAATGGCTAGCTTTATAAGATAAAGCCATGCTTTTAAAAAAACCTCCTTCATTAAAATAAAAGCAGGTCCTTATTGAATTTGTGTAATCCGCTCAAACATCTGATGATGAAGTATATAACAGAGCTTTCTAAATTTGACCGATTAAAATAGCAAAAAATAGGTTTTTGAAATAAAGCAGAGCGCTACCATGGACTGAACATATCTTCCTCAGGATTATGATCTGTGAAAAAAATCATCAGCTCTGTTCTTCCCTGCCCTTTGATCAAAGAAGCTGTAAATCTGCATATTGACCCAGCCAGTGCGCCAGACGGCGCACTGGTCACTGTTCCGCCTTATAACGCCATGAAGGCTGGCGATAAAGTAACGTTCCACTTCGATGCATTCGAAAGCTATACAAATACTAAAACCCTGAGCGATCTGGATGTCGGTAAACCGCTTCAATGGACGCTGCCATACATAAAGCTAGCTCTGAATGATGGCGAACAGGCAACGCTATCCTACACCATCACTTATTCCGGCACCCTGTCAGCCGGTTCAGAATCAGCTAAACAGACCGTGTTCATTGACGATGAAACCGCCGAACTTCTGCCTGCGGTCACATTTGATAACCTTTCAGAATGTGAACTTAACCCCGGACAGTTTCCTGGCGGGCTGATGGTTTCAGCCCCCTGGTGGGACGAGGCAGATCCGCAGACTACAGTTGCTCTTTATCTCAGGAGCAAAAATCTGAAAAAAAAAATCACCCTTACTCGGAATCTTGACGTCAGTAATACAGACAGAAAGCAGGTTACATTTCAGATCCCACAAAGCACCATCAGCCAGTTCATCAACGACACAGTTGATATCACCTGCCAGTTCAGTAATACAGGCATGTCGGTTTCTTCAGAGCCTCAGAATCTCAGAATAGTAAAACCGCTCGACCTGCCTTTGCCTGTTTTTGAATCACATTATGTTTCACCCGGAAATCCGGGAAGCGGAAGCAGTGAAGCTCTGAAACTGAGCAATGGTCTTCCTGTTGGTATACCTGCCAGTGCTGAAACAGGTAGCTACTGTGTCGAGATGTGCAGCGAGGGTGAGGTGGCAGCTCAGTCTTTTGTTCTCAACACTCAGGAATCCGGGAAATTCATATTTCCTGCTGCCATGGTTGCAGCAAACATGAACCATGAATGTGACATTTTTTATCGCATCGTGGATACGGATGGTTCTGCCGTACAGGAGTCTGACCGCTATCATCTTAGAATAAAAAAGATCCCGGCTAAACAGTTTCCGGTGGCTGAATGCCAGTATGTACAAAACCAGGAGCTGTCGCTCAAACAGATATCCGGGGAGTCGGTCAGCATCACCCTGCAGAAATGGGGGTTCATGGCAACAGGCCAGCTGGTCAGCATTATTATCAGCGGAGTCTCCTCATCAGGTGAAAATGTCACTCAGGTAGTAATGGATGCTCATCCAGTCACAACGTCTGAAAATGGCAGAGCCGTAGTCGGCACAATTAACAAATCATTTTTCCGTCAACTGAAGCTTTATGAGTCATTCAGCATCCAGAGCTGCGTAAGCTTTGATCAGGGTGAAAGTTTCATCCCATTTCAGAGCGCGAATATTACACTTACTAGTTGAAGCAGGAGTTCAGAATGAACAGTATGTCCAAAGCCCAGCTGGATGACTATCTGGCAAAAAATTGTGTAGCTACAGACTGGGGCGGATTAATGGCTTTTCGCACCGATTCAGTTAATAAAATACTGAAATCAGCTTTTGAAAAAATGATGTCTGAGTTAAAAATCATGTCCCCCATTACCGGTAATGTTGATTATTCCGGGCTCGGATTAGACGATGCCAGATTTAATTTGTATACCGGGTGCCCGGTAATTTCTTTTAAAAACGCAGCACTGCCAAACGCCAGAGCAACAATTATCTTTCCCGTCATCGCTGGCACCTATGATTACATCAAAAAAACCGATATCACGTTTCCCTACCTGGCTGAAAGCCGCCACATCGAAGAGGAGAGCGGCTACTCCATTGAGTTTGATATTCAATTTAAAATTAATAGCGATACTTCCCGCAAAAAAGGCACTCTCGTCATCGACCTTTCTGAA
This sequence comes from Pantoea sp. PvP021, assembly GCF_054056055.1. Taxonomy (NCBI): domain Bacteria; kingdom Pseudomonadati; phylum Pseudomonadota; class Gammaproteobacteria; order Enterobacterales; family Erwiniaceae; genus Pantoea; species Pantoea sp. PvP021. The sequence goes on from NZ_JBSRXX010000004.1 coordinate 83,876, forward strand.
GCCACTGTATGCCGGTGCAATTTAGCCACGACCGAAACCGGAACATGTACGCTGGGGTCCCGCATTCTCGAGAAGATTAAAACGCTCGATAAAGGGAAAGTTGTCATAGAGATTGCCTCGCTTGATTACAGCGGTTATGACGCAACGGCACCCAAATCGGCGAGAGTAGTGACACAAAAGTCACCAGATAACCTGGGCGTAAATCCGGATGAAGGATGTCTTATTGTTTTAATGCAACTGACTGCGACTAAAAACCAGGGCGGCTTGCCGGTGGAGCCTTTTCCTTACCTCCTGCCGAATGACAGACAGGGGAATGCCTACCGATACGATGCAGTACATTACCTGACCGAAAGCTGCTACAAATATTTCAGCCTCACTGGCCATCTGACTTTTGTCAATTATTACAGCCTGGCAGGAAATGCCTGCATTTCTGTGGATGAAACCGAGAAAACTGAAGGCAATCGAGCCAGCAATATTGTTTTTTTATGCGGTAACGTTACTCAGAACAAAGATGCACTGACTATCCGGTATCAAAAACTGAATTTCGCTCCCGGTGAAAGCCATCAGTTCAGTGCCTGGCTCGGCAGTAAACCTTCATACAGGGCCGCATGGGCACTGCACAACCTTAATGGCTTATCCGCAAGCGAAACCATCAGCAGCGAAGGTATCTTCACCGCACCTGCCAGCGGAAGAATGACATCCCCCGTTTTCCAGTATGTACTGACTGCGACGACAACCGATGCTACCAGCGGAAAAACACAACAGGATGCCGTGGTATATCGCGTTAAAAATCACAGCTCATTAGTTTCACCCCAGTTTGCCACCGCTTTTCGCGGCGCAGGAGAGCTCTGTTTCAGACTGAATACTGATGAGAAAGGCCCAATAACATGGACGCTGTCAGACGTAACGATGGGCACACTGCAGCCCGACGGCAAAACTGTACGCTACACCCCGCCGTCCGGCAAAATCAGTTCCACCCGGCTTATCCTTTCAGCAAGCAGCGCTGGAAAATCTCTGGCTTCTGCGACAATCCTGTTGAAAGACAAAAGCTCAGAACTGGAAATCGACCCTCCCTATCACAGTAGTTTTACCAACGAAACGGTGCACTTTTCTTTACCGGATAACGCAATGTCGCGCCTGCTTAACATCGCTGAAAGAAAAGCCGGGCGGACCGTTAACCTCAGTGAAGTCAGCCTAAAATGGTCGCTTATCGGACCGGGCAGAATTAGTGACAAGGGAGTTTATACTCCCGATGCATCTGAAGGTGAAACAGCAACAGTCGTACGGCTCAGGGTCACCGGGCCTTCCATCAATTTTGAAGGCACCTCAGTTGTCAGGATCACACCCTGTGTTGCTCCAAAAAAATGGACAGACCTTGCAGCGTTTGAAATTAAACCTCTGTTCTCTGAGGCTCGCGCATTTCGAAACGGATACCAGCAGATTCCGGTTCAGATTGAGATCACCACGAAAATCGTGGATGACGAATATTATCCTATTACTGCTGCGGAACTCAGCACGCTGGAGTTAGTCTCTGACGGCGGCAATAACAATCCAGTGCCGTTTATCGATCCTGATATGGATGGAATAGACAGCGAATTTGGTAGCGTCTGGGCCGTTAATACCCGTGAAAATCGCTACCTCTTTAACAACATGTCAGCTAAGTCTCTCCTGCCTCTGGCCAGCACCCCGGGAACCGTGTCAAGGCGCTTTTATATTCATACCACAGCCACCACCCCTCAGACATTTTATGCCCGGTTCAGAGACAGTAACGGTTTTTTGCGTAATTCCACGGACAAAGAATTTAACGGCACGGAATTCAGCACCATAACCCTGATCCCGCTTACCACAGCGAATCCCATCAGCAAAGACTACGAAGTTATTTCTAAAAGGGTAGCAGGCGGAGGAGAGGCTGGTTCTGATAATAGCGCGGGCGGACAGTTTGAAAATGACGATTTTGATTTTCATCTGAAAACCAGCGACTACTGGCGGATTAAATACGTTCCTCAGTCGGGCTGGACGAGATTTATGACGATCGAATTTAAGGATAATACCTCAATCATGCAATGGGAGAGTGAGCAGCTGGCTGAAACCATGTTCAGCTCAACCAGTTATTTCTTCCTTCCGGCCGACCGTGTGACTCCATTACCTGAACGATACATTTCGTATGACTACCGCCTGCTGGATGTGATTTCAGATGAAAATGAACGCGTTACGCAAAAACTCGACAACAGTGAACCGGAAGTTCCGGGAGAGCTGCTCATCATCCTGGACCGTTTTGATGAAGTCAGCTACCTGCATAAACACCCTCTCAACAGGGGAATGATTGTCTATCTCCGTGATGAATACGGAAATATGCACAGCATGTCCATAAACTTTGCCTCAAAAGCCAATCGTAACCAGCTTTCTATTACTCCCGGAATTTAAGAGCAATGAATAAGCAATCACTTCTGCAAAAAATGAAGCAAGGCACCATTGCTCATGGCTGGGATGTCATTACTGCGTTTAACCGGGAAAAATGTAATCGCCTGCTGGCGTTGCAGTACCTGACGAACCTTGCGGATCAAAAAGTCAATATTATTAAAAACGGCGAGGTAAAAAATGAAAGTACCTATTATGTTATCACAGGTCTGGTCCTTGGACAGCCACGGCTGTCTTTCGACTTTCCGGATTTGGGAAATTCTAAAGCCCGCATGGTGCTTCCGTTTATATCCGGCCGCATTGATGTCGAGTATTTTTCAGAACATGATAACATCCGTTACCTGAAAGAAATCATCGAAATTAATGAAGTTCATCAGTATGTCCTGACGGTTGAGATTCATCTTAAGACCGGCGTAAACGGCACAAATGACCAGGATAAAATCATCATCGATTTAACAGAAAGCAATCTTAAATTCACGACTAATATCTCTGAGGATGAGATTGCTAATGATGCTATCGGCAATTACTTCAGAGATTTGTTCAGGAGCGGAAACCTGCCTGTAAAAAAATTTGAGCTTGGCGAGATTATAGAAATTAATGGCAGCCCGTTAAACCCCAAAGAGTTTCGCCTGCTGACAATGGCTTCCGGTACAGAAGCAAGCGATAAGAATAAGGACGGCGCGGTGATAGCTTTTATCCGTACAAGCAATCCCACACCGGGCTCTCTGCCGACCACTGATTCCGGGTTTCCTTATCTTATTCCGGATGATACAGATGCAGACGGTAAGGCGCTGTATGATGCAGCACTGGTCGTTTCTGTAAATACTCTCTGTCGTGATTTTATCCAGCCACAGTTGTTAAAACTGCCATCAGCATCAGCATCAGTTATTAAAAAGGACAATTTCTCTGCAGCCCAGGCCACCACAACACTGACAGGGCCGGAAGCCTATACATACTGGGATAAAGTAATCTGGTTATCTTATTGCGAATGGTATGCTAATACAGTAACGGCAGGCAGCAAAAAAACAGTGTTAAAACTGGAGAACATTATCTACGCCCCGCGGGATAACAAGCTCAACGTCAGCTACCGCGGAACGCCATCTCTGCAGGTTGAGATTCAACCTTATATAAACGGTGAACCTACTACCTGTCGTAGCGGGCCTATCATATTATCGGCAACGCTTGATTTCCAGTACGCCCTGGTCGCTGATGCCCATACGCTGAAGCTTCATTTTGTCAGGGAAACCAGTCCTGATATCAATTTTGAAATTACTGATGCTACTGTGGTCAGAGAGCTTGACGCAGGAACGGAAGAAGCCCGCGAACTGGCATCATGCGTTGAGGAGACAATCGGCACCCCTCTGCAGGCCTTAGCTGTGCCTATAAAAGATTTCGAGCTCTTTCCGACAGCAAACCTGCTTTTTCCCGAACAAAATGCCTTCAGACTGGTTACCGCTGACCTGCCCGGCGACATTCTCGCGCTGGGCAGGCTTGACCCCAAAACCACTACAATGGAAATCACGCCGCTTGCAGGCGTTGCAGCTGCAGGGAATACGCTGCAGTTCTCCCTGAACACCGCCTTTGCCCAGGCTATTGCCGATACCACGTGGGAAGTCCTGAATATTGACGGTAAAACCAAAGGCCTTGGCATTATCGCCAGCGGACTCTACCGTGCACCGGATAAAACGCTTTTTGATGAGGCCTCCCTGCAGGAGCTCATTGTGGCAAAACATGACGGGAAAACCGCCAAAGCGATGGTAACCATTGTGGCAAATTCCGTGACCGTTGATCCGACGTTCTATTTTACCGCTGCTGGCGCGCTGGACGGTGAGGGCAGGCAGGCGACGCTGGAGCTTAACGCCGCTGCCTTATCCGGCAACAGCATCGGCTGGGAATTTGCAGACCATACCGCGGGCGGCACGCTTGAAGAAAAAGGCAGCAGGGCTGTCTATACCCCGCCTGCCCGCGTGGCTTCTGGCACCTATGCAATCGATCTGATTGCTGCCAGAAACACAGATACCGGACAGGCCGCATCCTGTGCTGTACTCAACTTCACTAAACCCACCGGCACCATCGTAGGTATGTCAGACCTGTTGCCAAAAGGCGACATACTTCTCAGACCGTCCCGGACAGCCACCATTTCCATCAATCCGAATCTGGATGACGGCGCTCTGCTGCGCTGCAAACATAACCACTCGCCCGAAGCGCTTATCAGGGCAGCCTGGTCACACATGCTTAGAGGTGCAGAACAGGCAAATCAGCCGGCGTCGTTTGATGCTTTCCGAAAGCAGATAATCGCTGAAATTAAACCGGTATTCGCCATTCTGCACGGCGGCGGCAGCCTCAAAGACACCTCCTTTGAGAGACCAGGAGAAGATGATGAGCCTGTCCTGGTACACCAGGCGGAATACACGGCACCGGATATCATTACCAGTCCATGCGCCGTTATCGTCTATTACTTCGAGATTAAGTTACCCGCCGGGAAGTTCATAAGTTACAGCTATAAAATTGTCCGCTTCCCGCCCTCAGAGCGTGCAGTGAGCCGAGTATTTAACTAATTCCTTTATTCAACCCTGTGGTGCGCCGGCGTCCCGCGCGCCACCCGTCCGAGGTTACACCATGATTGCTTCCACCGACCTGCACTCCGGCGCCTTCAGCTTCGCCAGCTTCCTCTCCTCCGGCACCGACCCGCGCACCGGACTCTATACCGCAACCCTGACCCTCCCGCCCCTCTGCGCCGGCGCCCTCAGCGGCCCCGACCTCCCCCTCGCCATCAGCTACAGCCCCCTCAACTCCGCCGACTCCGGCTTCGGCTCCGGATGGGCTCTCGCCCTCTCCCGCTTCAGCGGCAGCCGCCTCTCCCTGCACACCGGCGAGAGCTTCCGCGTCTCCGGCTCCGGCGACGAACCCGCCATACCCGAGCGACGCCTCAGAACCTTCCGCTTCATGCGCGAGTCGCATGAGGGTATCCCCGGCTGGCGCATCGTCCACCGCAGCGGCGTCACCGAGCACCTGCGCGACGTCTCCGGCAGCGGCGTATTCCTGCCCGTGCGCGTCACCTCTCAGGAGGGCCGCGCCGTCTCCCTTGAGTGGGGCCAGTTCAGCGGTGCACCGTTCCTGCAGCGCGTCACCGACGGGGAGGGGCGCGTGCTTATGACCGCCGGTGGCTCAGGCGACGTGATGACCCTGACCCTCCACCCCGGCGGCCAGCGCCACGGCATCCTGCCCGCCGCCGGCCCGTCCGCCTGGACCCTCCAACTCTCCGGCTCCGGCGGCGCCCGGCAGCTCGACGCCGTGGTCATGCCCGAAGGCGCCGGCCAGTGGCGCTTTACCTACGAAACGCTGCGCGGCGTCCGCTGCATCACCGCCGTGGAGAGCCCCACCGGCGCCACCGAGACCATAATCTGCGGCGACGACGGCCACCCCTTCCCCGGCGGCGGACGTAAAAACCTGCCGCGCGTCACCCGCCACCTCGTGAACCCCGGCGGCGGCCAGCCCGGAATACTCACCGAATACGCCTACCCCCACGGCAACTTCCTCGGCCTCGGTGCCGACGGCGTCAGCTGGAGCGACGACGGCCTGGACAACCTCTACCGCGCCACCGGTCCCTACGAGTACGCCGTCACCGAAACGCGCACGGCCGGCGACACCCGCGTCGGGGTGGCGCGCACCTACAACCGCTTCCACCTGCAGACCGGTGAAACGGTCACCCGCACCCTGACCCCGGCCGGCGGCGTGCCCGTCGTCACGGTGTCCCGCACCCTCACCGCATATCACGCGGACGAGCAGCTCTCCTTCGCACAGCAGCCGCACTTCTACCAGATGCCGAAGTGCGTCACGCAGCAGTGGTACCTGGCCGGCGACGCGGGCCGGATACGGCAGACCACGCAGGAGACACGCTACGACGAGAACGGCAACCTCACCCGCCGCCGCGACGCCAGCGGCACGGTGACCGAGCAGGAGTGGTACCCGGGCGACCGCGACACCGTCGGCGAAAACGGCACCCTGCTGTGCCCCGCCGACCCGCAGGGCTTCACCCGCGCCCTGGCCGTGCGCCGCCTGCTGCCCGCGGAGGAGCGTGACCCCGCACTGCCGGCGCGCGACGCCGCCCCCGCGCTGGAAACCCGCTTCACCTACGTGAAGCTGCCCCCGGCCGGCGGCGGCGACAGCGACTGGCTGGCCGAGTCGTCGGTCACCCTCTCCGCCCTGGGCCCGGCGGACGCGCGCGGCGCGCGCGACCGCACGCTGCTCAAAACCACCCTGCGCCACTGGGTAAACGACCCCGGCGACCTCACCCGCCACGGCCTGCCGCTGGAGGTCACCGAGACCGCAGCCGGTCAGCCGGCGGGCACCGGCTTCGTCACCGCGTACAGCTATGAGCGCGTGACGCAGGGCTCGCTGCCGGCCCTCCGGACCACCACCCGCCGCTTCAGCCGCACGGCGCAGCGGCCGGAGCCGGAGCCGGACGCGGTAGCGGTCAGCATCACCGACAACCTTCTCTCCCACGGCGAGCCGGCGCGCACCTGGCCGGACGGTGAGGTGGCGGTAACGTACGCCTACGACGCGCTGGGCCGCCTGACGGAGGAAACGGTCGACCCCGGCGGCCCCTGCGCGGCCACCCGCCGCTACGCCTACGGTGTGGACGCGGAGCGGGGCCTGACCTGGACCGAACGCCGGCGCGCCGGAGACGGGGCCGCCTCGCGCACCTGGTATGACGGCCTCGGCCGCGTCGTGCGCGATGAGCGGCAGGACGCCGACGCGCCGGGCCGGCGCTGGCGCGACGTGGCGTCGGTCAGCCGGGACGCGCTGGGCCGCGAGACCGCAACCACCCTCACGGACTGGGAGGGGGACCGGGACGTGGTCCTGACGACCCGCATCAGCTACGACGCGTGGGGCGCACGGCACCGGCTGACCGCGCCGGACGGTACGGTGAGCGTGACCGCGGCCTGCCCCGTCACCCTGACACAGGAGGCCTGGACGGAGAGCGCGGACGGCAGCCTGAAGCGCGGACGCGTGCGCACGGTCACCGACGAGGAGGGCAACCCGGTATCCGTCACGCCGCTGAGCGCGGATGGCTCCGCGCCGCGGCCCGGCCGCGCCTGGCGCTACGACGGCCACGGTCAGGTGACGCTGACCGTCAGCGAGCGCGGCAAAGAGACGCGCAACGCCTACGACGCGCTGGGCCGCCCCACCGTAACCACGCTGCCGGATGAGTCCCGGGTGGTGACCGGCTACGCGCCGCACAGCACCTCGCCTCTGGTGGCGTCGCTGACCCTTGAGGAGAACGCCCGGACCGGCACCCTGTGCCTGGCCCGCCAGACCTTCGACGGGCTTGAGCGCCCGGTCACCGTCACCGCGGGCTCCCTCACCGGGACGCTGACCTATGAAGGGGCCTCATCGCGCGTGAAAACCCTGACGCGCCCCTCCGGGCGGGCGCTGACCTACAGCTACCTGCCGGCGCTTACCGACGCGCCGGCGGGCGTCACCGAAAGCGGCGGCGGCGGGGCGGACTTCACCTACCATAAAGAAACCGGCCTGATGACCGGCACCGCCACCCGCGGCGGGGTGGTGACGCAGCGCGGCTACGAGCGCGACGGGCGCGGCAACCTCTGCCGCGTCGTCCGCCAGGACGGCGACGCGCAGACCGTAACCGGGATGCGCTACTCGCGCGAGGGCAACCTGCTGACGCGCCGCGCCGGTAATGGCCCGGAGGAGGTGCACACCTGGCAGCATGGCCGTCCGGTCAGCATCACCGCCGGCGGCATCAGCGAACACTACACCTGGGACGCCGCGGGCAGCCTGGCGCAGAGCGTCCGCCGCGCCGGCGACGGGACCGTAACGGTGCGCCACACGTGGGACGACCAGGGCCGCGAAGCGTCCCGGACCGTGGACACCGCGCAGGGCGAGGTCACCTTCAGCCTGACCTACCACGACGACGGCCGCCTGGCCACGCGCGAGCGGCGCGAAAACGGCGCGCCGGTGCTCACCGAGTCGTTCAGCTACGACGACCGCGGCCGGCTGCAGCTCTGGGTGTGCGCGGCGACCGACAGCGGCCGGCTGCCGCGCACGCCCTACGGCCAGCCCATGGTGAAGCAGCTGATAAGCTACGACGCGCTGGACAACGTCCGGCTGTGCCGCACCACCTTCCTGACGGGCGCGGAGGAGCAGGTCAACGACGCGCGCTTCGGCTATGATGCGGCAGACCCCGACCGCCTGGTGAGCCTGACGCACAGCCACCCGCTGTGGGCGCTGCCGGCGGCCGGCGGAAAGATGACGTTCACCTACGACGCGGACGGCAACATGACCCGGGACGAGTGCGGCCGTACGCTGGCCTACGACGCACAGGGCCGGCTGCTCACCGTCACCGACGGGCACGGTGAGCTGATGCGCTTCCGCTACGACGCCAGCGGACACCTGGCCGGCGTCCTGACCCGCGGCGACGCGGACGAGGAGCGCCGCGAGTGGGACGGCTGGCGCCTGGCGGTAAGCCGCCGCGGCGACGCGTCGGTGCACTACCTTCACGGCCGGGAGCCGGTGGGCGAGGAGCACCGCGAGGCGGGCCTGACCACGCGCCGCCGCCTGTTCATCACCGATGCTGCGGGCAGCGTTACCGGCGAGCAGGAGGCCGCATGCGTGCGGCACGCCGCCTACGGGGCGTACGGCACCCGCGGGGAGGGCGGGCCTGAGACCGCGCTGGGGTTCAACGGCGAGGTGCGCGAGCGCGGACCGGGCTGGTACCTGCTGGGCAACGGATACCGCGTGTACAATCCGGTGCTGATGCGCTTCCACAGCCCGGACAGCGAGAGCCCGCTGGGTCAGGGCGGCCTCAACCGCTACGCCTACGCCCTCGGCGACCCCGTCAATATACACGACCCATCAGGGAACATCGGTGAGTGGAAAAGTGCACTGGCCTGGGCCGGTGCCGCACTGGGCGCGGTTGCGTTAGCGGTCAGCATAGTGGGTCTCCCGGCCTCCCTGGGCGTACTGGCAACGGCAGCCGGTGCGGCGATGAGTAGCAGTGCCGCATCGGCGGCAGCGGCAGCGGGCATTACAGCAACCACCGTCGCCGCCGCCGCCGTTGATGTTACAGCGATTACGCTCGGAGCAGTCTCGGTCACAACCGGAATGCTTTCACTCTCTCAGACAATAAAAAATACCGGTACCAACAAAACGCTTGATCAGGTGTCGCTTTATACCGGTATTGGATCGCTGTTTTTTGGCGGCTTAACCACCTTCATGAATAAGGGAGTAACGGTCGCCGCAGTGAGAAACCCCTGGAAAGCCTTCAAAGACCCGAAAAAAAGCCCTGCGGCCGCACTGGTGGATGACGCGGCAGCGGCACCAGTGGCACCGGCGGCGACTGCGGCTGAAGCAAATGAAAAATACGTGATTGTATTCAGAAACAGATTCGGATCTCAAAACCGGTCCGGCCCCTCCCGGTCAGCTCCGGCATCGCCAGGCTCTCAGGTCAGCACGCACGCCACAATCGCCCGTGCGACCCCGCCGGTGACGTCTTCACCTGATCCGGTCCGGGCATCAACATCTGCGCGCGCCGTTTCAGCAAAATCAGCTGCACCTGCTCTGACAGATCCCGCTTCAGATACCATGTTAGAACTAAAAACATTCATGAAGAAAGCCAACGCTGATGAAAATGGGGGGCAGGTAAAAAATATTTCATCAGCACTTGAAGAGACACGCAAAGAGCTGCAATTAAATACACAAAGGAGCCTAACTTCGCCCCGACAGACCAGTTAAAAAACTGAACATTACCGACCAGATGTCAGCAATAATAAAGCCCCGCCTGTTAAGCGGGGCTTTTCATTAACCTTCGGCCTGGATGTTAAGTTTCCGAATATGAATGCAATGACAGAGCAGATAAAAGGCAGATTAACACCCTCCTTTTTAATTAGTTGATATTCCATTTTCTTATTCCAGCCTTTTTAACCTATCAGATACTAATTAATCAGCCTCTTTTATAAAAATTTTCTCATATCGATTTTTACTTTTTAGATACAGGCTGATATTTCACCCCCTCTCGTACGACATTTTCCAGAAGCCAGATGTCCTGATCGTCAGCCCCGCCAAACCCGTCGCCATACAATTTTCCACTATAAGGAGTTGTGGCACACGATATCATTCTTTCGATACTGGTGAATTTTCCGTATCACCGGATTTTGTACTGCGCAGCTCCAGTCCCGGCAGGTACAGCGCCCGTTGCGTCTGCGTGCTGCTGCCTGTTTTCTGTATGCTGACCTTAAGGAGTCGCTGGCTGCCCGCGTCGTAGCGGTAGCGCTCTCTGTCATCCGTACTGCCGTCGCACACAACCGGCGTCACCTTCAGCAGCTCGTTGCGCGATGTCCAGACCAGGATCTGTCCCGCCTGCAGCTGTTTCTGCTCCCCGCCCGCCGTGAACAGCGCATCCACGTCTGAGGGCTTTACCGTCAGCGTACTTAAGGCACCACGGTTGCTGCGCGGTTACTTACTGTAATTCTGGTCGTGTAGCTGCTGCCTGTTGCCGGATAATGGCGTAGCTGCGTCAGGTTGCCGGCTTCGTCTTAGCTGTAGGTGCGGGTGTAGCTTGTATACGCAGAGCTGTCGGTGGCAAGGGGAACGGTGGCGGACGGTAAGCTCCTGCCCTGCTGTCCGGTACTGGCCATCTCGCGCCCGGTGGCGGTGACCAGCTGGTAAAGACTGTCGTAGAAGTACGTATTTACCGGTACTACTTTCAGGTTGCGCCAGAAGTGGGTCTCTTCCGCGTCGTTGGTGATTTTCAGGACGTTACCGACCGGATCGTACTCATAGTGCAGGTCCTGCAGTATCTTCGCCCCGCCAGTATGCCCGACAGGCCGCTCCGTTTTTATGCCGGTCAGGCGCTGCGTCTCCGCTTCATACGTGTACGTGGTCACCACGCCGTTGCCGTGCACCTCGTGCAGCTTCTGTCCGGCAGCGGAGTACGTCAGGAACCGTACGGTGGCCTGCTCCGCGCCGTCTTTCATCGTCAGCCAGCTACCGCTGAGCAGGGCCGCCACGTCGTATGCCCCCCGCTGCGTATTACCTTTTGCATAAGTTGTGGTCAGCACAAATCCGTGGTATCCGCTTTACCGTCCAGAAGGTCGTTCCAGGCCGATGCGTCCTCTTGCCTGTCGGCCACAATGTCAGGTTTGTCCGCATTCTTCAGCAGGCGACGGCTGACGGAGAGTGGCGCGCCGGTCAGGGCCACGCAGTCCGTCTGATGAAGGCCTGCGACGTCATAATGGCGTGCGCACTGCCCCGCAAGATTCCTGGCTTTATCCTCGTAAGTGACACCTGCATACATGAAGCGCTCCGTGACACGGGCAGCTTCGCCAGTGACTTGTTCTGTAATCCCTGGCGGACGGCCCGGCAGCGCTGCGTCCTCGTACTGTCAGGTGCGGGTCATCGCCTGACTTTGGGCGTCCGTACCGTCGTCGTTGGTGCTGACATTACTGACCGTGAAAAATGGTTGTGCAGCGACATCATTCAGCGTAATCACGGTGCCGTTATCCGCACCGCTTGCGCGGATAACGCCGCCGGCCAGAGCCGTGATGTAGCTGAAGTTCGCCAGGCCGGCATCGTTTAGGCGCGGGTCGGCGCTTTGCGTCAGAACGCCACGGGCGTCGTAGCGGTGGCGGGTGACCAGAGTGCGGGTGACGCCCGGGTCGCCGGGGTGGCGGCAGAAATCGATATCACGCACTGCCAGGCCGCGGCTGCCGGAGACCGTGATTGTTGGCGTTTTACTGAACAACGATGTACTCATGGTATTACCCTGTTTAGGCTATGCGGCCGGTCTGGATGCAAAAAAAAAAATCATAAAGCAATCAGGATAGCTTCGTCTGGATAGGCACTTTCAGGGCGGAATGGAGAAAGACTGTGGATATATATTTCATTTGCACTTATTTTAAGTCCGACGAATTGAATGGCGACCCGGGCAGGATAAATGCGAGCCCATCTTCACTTAATATGAGCCGGAAGCGTTTTTCATTTTCAGCTAACGTGAATTGAAATTGGTGCTGATTGCAAGTGGGAGGAATTTCGATTGCAGACCGTTACAGCCAGGGACGAAACGCATGAATTCATCATTGGTTAGCGCGCTTTCATTACGGATGACGTTGGCAGAACGAAAATGGATGATAAGCGGGTCATAATGATTCTCCTCAGGGTCTGTAGAGTAACTTTCTTCTGGCGTAGTCCGTTTGATGGTGACTTATCATCGAAAGAGACCGTTCCAGCTCATTATGGGGTAACATAGCGGCCATCAAATCAGCACGGCTTATATGCAGGGCAGGATTTTTTCGGAATCCGTGCCGATTCCGTTACAGTTCATTCCGGTTTACTGGCATTGCCAGGCAGAACAACGCGGTGCGCCTGGTCAGTGATTGTGACGACTTGCAATTCAAAGCTGAATGAATCGCACTCGCTTAGCTGCCAGTCATCATTCAGGTCAGCCTGAACCAGCAATTCCATTGCCTCAACAATGGAATCAGCACGGCCCAGACAGACTTGCCCATCCTGCCAGTACGTGCCGAAATGTCGATCATCTTCGTGGAACTCCATGCGGCCGCATAGGGTGACGCTAAAAGGACGGGATCTCTCGATATATGACTGACGCATTACCTCCCGACATTCGCAATAGCCTGCAGCATGCCAGTTCCGGTAGATCAGGACTATCCAAGGCTGCCCGCGCTTCAGGATACAGTTTGATAGTCAGCGGCCGTTCGGACGACGCCAGTTCATACCCAGACTGTGTGACGATATCTCCCCTGAAGATCATCGTGCTGATGCACGCAGCTGCCAGGTGCAGGTCTTCGAAAGGTCTTCAGCATCAACATCCAGCATCTTCATAGCGCGGTGCTTCATCAGCTCATCTTCTATCCTCACCAGGCTGGACAGGCGATTTGTACGCACGGCAGGTTGTACGTCGCAGTTTTGTTTAACCATGTTTTGGTGAGTTCATCGCGGCGAAAGGCAAAGGAGCAACGACAGACGGGCAAACGCGGGGCGTTAATGGGGAAGAAGATGCCCGAACTGTCTTTACATTGTTAGCGCAGTCAGGAAGCGATTACGTGCACATTACGGAATATGAAGCGTGGCAGCGCGCATTTGAAGGTGGTGAGCTGTCACTGGTTGAGCGTGCCTGCAGATATGCGCATCGGCTGGTCATCATTGCAAATGGCAACCTGCACGAATCATAACGTACAGAATATTTTCTGGCTGCAGGAGCAGGCCTTATTGCTCTGGGTCGCGGTGCGCTGGACAATGATTAATGACCAGAACGTGTGAAAACAGGAGCGTTGCTGACAGAATCTGATCGTAAAATCCTCGGCCCTGTAGCAGATATTAAAGACTGTGAGCTGCCGAGATCGTGTTAAATCATAAGCTGAAGATACAACTAACAAAGGACCTTCTGATGAAGGTCATTTTAATAAAAAAGTAACTTTTCTGTTCTTAAAAAGGATAAATTCCATTTCGTTACCCCCCTCTTTTTTCGCTGAAAATGAGCATATTGCACCAGGTGGATCTTCCTTACCCCCTTCCAGAAACACATAACCATGATCAACGCACTGTATTCCCTCCTGGTAAAAAATTATTAATAAAAAGACACTTCCTTAACTTAAGCATTTATTTATAGCGGGACGCCGACCACTACCATAATAATAACAATGATAAAAAAAACAAAAATCAACAACCACGATTAATACGGAATTAATCAATTTGCGGACACTTAAAACATTAAACGGTGATAGAAGACAAATGCAGGTTTAAAACCTGACAATCATCCGCGCATTATTTCAATAATCCAACCTTATAAAACTGACGCATGATATATAGTAATAATGCGATAATTTTATTTAATTCTTAGAGGGTGATACTATTGTCTACGAATGTTTAATAGTGCTGCATCCCTCACAGAATACTCTATGAAAGGTCGCCATGAATATTACTTCAGTTGATCTGAATCTGCTTAAAGTTTTTGATGCACTTTACAATGAAGGCAGTGCCAGCCGGGCAGCCATACTGCTTGACGTTACCCAAAGCGCAGTAAGTTCAGCACTGTCACGGCTGCGGCTTTTATACGGGGATCCGTTGTTCATACGCACCGGGCGAGGGCTCAAACCTACACTACTCGCATGTCAGCTTAAGCCGGTGATATCTGATGCGCTGGGAAAATTCCGCCAGAGTCTGAATATGACGATGCCTGTGCCAGCAGGCTTTGATGGACGAGCTGTAACTATCGGATTATCAGATGACTTTGAAATTGCCATCGGTAATCAGCTCATTCAAATTCTTGCGGAGCGTGCACCTGGATTGCGTGTGATTTTCCGCCAAAGTCACAGCCAGGTAATTGAAGAAGCCCTGTTGAATCGTAGTGTGGACCTTGCCATCAGCTCGGGAGGAATTTCCAGCCAGAGTCTGAGCCGTGAGTTGATTGGTGAAGGGGGCTACAGTTGTCTGACAGATATCACAAGCTCCGGTCTGACTCCCGAAATATTTAATCTGCAGAGATTTATAGAGCATGGGCAGATTTTGGTTTCTTCTGGAGGATTTATTGGCGTGGTGGATGAGGCTCTTGAAATTGCAGGGCTTCAGCGCAGAATCATCGCATCTACTACACATTTTGCAGCGCTTCCCTATCTTCTGAAAGGAACTAAAGCAATCGCAACTTTGCCAGACCATGCGGCGCATGCTATCAGTCGTTTAAGCGGGTTACAGATGCTGCCTTGTCCGGTAGAGCTACGCCGTTATTCAGTTGATATGAGCTGGCGCACTCGTGAACTGGACGCACCGGTTAATGAGGTGAGAGCGGCAATAAAAATCTGTTTTGAGAGGCTTAACGGTTTGCCCAATGATATGAATATCCTTCATATCACATAGAATTCAATTGCTATTCATTCATTATCCATACTTGCTTACTCTCTTATGAACTTTAACGCAGGAGAGAAAAATGGCGCTTACCACGGTTGCAGCATTGCAGATTGGCTCCCATCCAGGCGGAAAACGGAAAACACTGGAACGAATACTTTCATATGAAGCAGAAATCATAGCATCGGGCGCAACTCTGGTCGTTATGCCCGAGGCCATTCTGGGTGGATATCCAAAAGGCGAAATTTTTGGAACGCGTCTGGGTTACCGTCTTCCCGAGGGGCGTGAGGACTTCGCGCGTTATGCCGGTAATGCCATCTCCCTGGACGGTAAAGAAATAGAGATTCTTGCCGGACTTTCGGCACGGACAGGTGCACATCTCGTTGTAGGCGTAATCGAACGTGCGGGGAGCACACTTTTTTGTACAGCACTGTTTTTTGACCCCGATAATGGCCTCACTGGAAAACACCGCAAACTCATGCCAACGGGGACAGAGCGATTAATCTGGGGGCAAGGGGATGGCTCTACTCTTCCTGTTTTTGACGTACCCGCTGGTCGCATTGGTGCTGCTATCTGCTGGGAAAATCATATGCCTTTGCTACGTACAGCCATGTACGCGAAAGGTGTGGAAATCTGGTGTGCTCCGACGGTGGATGAACGTGAAGTGTGGCAGTGTTCTATGCGGCATGTAGCGCATGAAGGACGTTGTTTCGTGATCAGTGCCTGCCAGGTTCAGCCTTCACCCTCAGAAACCGGTACCGATTTCCCGGGCTGGGACAGCACCCGTCCGCTTATTAACGGTGGCAGTATAATAGTTGGGCCACTTGGCGAAATACTGGCAGGACCGATGAATGGTATTTCAGGACTATTAACGGCTGAGATTAACCGTGAAGAAGTGCTGAAAGCAAGATATGACTTCGATGTGGTAGGTCATTATTCCCGCTCAGATATATTTGAGCTGAAAGTCGATGAACGTAACAGGCCTGGCGTCAACTTCGTGAGTTGATACTGGAACGCACCATGTCTGTTATGAGCGACTGACGGACAACAAATAGAGCGGAAGGGGTACGTGAAACTCGCTTTTTTCAGACCAGCCACCGGGTTCAGCTGGCCTTCATTTGAAACGTTGTTATGGGAGAATTGGTCAGGTCAGCGCGACCCTCATCTTTAGTCGTAATCTATAGACACTTAAAGCAAAAAAAATAGTTATAAAAAGCAACTCTTATCAAGGATTTGCAATTGACTAACAACGTCGCCAGAAAAATGCGGAAGCCATCTCCCGCTTTACGCCCCGCTCAAAGCTTTGCCGGACGATGGTTCATTACATGGTGCCAAGGATTGATGAAGATTCCGCGTGGATGGTGGATGAAACATCTGATGAAAGCCTGAACTATCCTCCCGAGTTTGCTTTTACGCCAAGTGTTGCCGTGTTTACGGACTCTGAGATCCTTGACAATGTCCTGCCTGGATGGCGTCAGTAACCCGATTAAAGTCAAAGATGCCCGGTATATTAAGCCCCATGACTTCCCCGTCACTGAGCGGGGAGTCGCGGGTATTATCAGGTCACTATATGGACGGCATTTTGAATGAGCGTCTCTACTTTCACTTCAACAGGTGTCAGCAGATCCACGTCAACACCCGGTACATGAATTGAAACAATCAGACTGTAGCGTGCGTCGGAATCGTATCGCTCCCGGGCCTGACGCGTTCGCCACCATCCCTGTGCAGGAAAAACGGCAAGCTTGCCACTGTTCGCCAACTCAGCTGCTGAGCCCCGCCAGATAACCGGGATCAGCTGATCGGGCTGATAAACACCCTGTGACAGCAGCAGCTGCATTGCGATAAAGCGACGACCGCCGCAGGCCACGCCCAGCATCCCGTCAGCCATGTCGTGTGCGATCAGATTATGCATCAGGCCGACGTTTTTGATGGTGGCTGCAAGCGACTCAATACGCGACTGCACGTAAATTTTACTGCGTACGTTCAGGGAGGAAATCGCCAGGCGTGAGAGTGGGATCATCTCGATGTCGATTTTTTCAAGCGCCTGTTCAACCGCCGCCACTGCCGCTTTGTCAGCTTTCGCCTTCGCGGGCCGACGCTGGGTCTTTGGTTTTGGAGATGATGATTCTCTAGATTCTGAAGCCGTGGTGTTGACGCTCTGCTGTGACATGTTGTTTCTCCCGTGTGGTTTAAGTGATGTTTCTCTGAGTTCCTCGCCGTGAGGGCAGAACAGGCGTGCGGGCATCAGGCTGAACGCAGGGGGAAACGGCAAAGCCGCAGCCCGAAGGGACCGGGTGCAGCCGTTTAGCGCGCGCCCCTTGCGTGAAGGCACCCGGGTGCCAGGTTTCTGCACGGCGAAGGGGCTCAGGGGAACAAAACAGAACGCGGAAGGATGAACAGGGCACAGCCCCGGAACGGCACAGCACGGTGCCGGTCCTAAGCGGCCACGTTTTTTCGTGGCCAGTGAATGCGCTGGCGCCAGCCAGCTGCAGGGGTTGACCTGGACGTTGCCATCAGACCCAAGCCGTCAGGCCTGGAACGCTTCGCGGTCCGGCGGAGCTAACCGGCTCTGCCGGTTAGCGCAGTGGGGCTTGACGACCCGGCAGCGCCGGGGAGCCGAAGAGAAGCTATAAATCGAATTTGCTTTATTTCGGCGTTGCCGCTTATTGCACAGCAGCAAAAAGATGTAGCGAGATGAAAGCCATAAATAGCGCTTCTGACAGGAAGGTGCAGCCGAGCCCCCTGATGCTGAGGCTCAGATACATTTGGAATACATCGTGATATATCTTTTCTACGCACTGGCACGGCGTTTAGCCACAGCCTTTCTCAGCGTATCGATATTAAAAAGCATAGGAACTATTGAGGATAAGCCGTCATCTTCAAGCTCCTCAAAACCAAAGCGCCTGTAGAAATCGACTCGATCATGTTTAGCATCTAGGTATATCCCCTTGATTCCCGTAACGTTTTCAGCCGCTCTCAGACTGTAATCTAAAGCTGACTCCATCAGACTTGTTCCCCATCCTTTACCTTGTATTCTTTTATCGATTCCAACCATGGGAATTTTTATGACAGCTATTGTTGGTGGTAAGGCATAGGGAAAACTGGATGCCGGTACAGATTTACGCGAAAGTTGATACAAAGTGGCTGTTAAGAAGCCCACATTCTCTTCTTTCTCATTCACCAAAACTTCCGCGAAAATGTTATCGCGCGAAGCCTGCCTTTTCATTTGCGGGAGAAAATCATTAATGACTTTCTCCTCACAATCAAAGGTCTTTACCCCTTTATAAGTCTTTGCGGGGTTGAATCTTTCTAAAAATGATAGCCACAAGAGCATGGGTAATAATCAAGGAACTATATATTGTTTGAAATCGCTGGTGTTAACGTCTCAGGATCTCTCAAAGCTGTCGTCATGGCGACCAGCTACGAGAACCCTTTGTCTTCAATTAACGAAATTGAAGCGAGACTGTCTAACCTTCTCGGCAGCAATGAAACTGGTAATGTCCTTTTCGACCTCTTGTGCGCTAACGGACCAGAGTGGAACCGCTTTGTTTCGCTCAAGATGGAATATGGCCGTATCAAGCTTCATACGGCAAAAATTATTGATGAGCAGGATATTCCTGTTCAGGTCCTGAGCAAGCTGACTTTTACGTTACGCAACCACCCTGAATACCTGGAAGAGTCTGTGTTATCCCCGGATGACGTACGCCACGTTCTATCAGCGAATATGTAGCCCGTTCTTCCCCTCTTCTTCAATGCCAAATCACGCTATCTTCTTTGTTAACCCCCGCCATAAATAGTGGGGGAATATATTCCTCAACGTCTCTTACGGCGCCGATCAGAACGGAATGTCATCATCAAAATACTGGTAGTTGCCAGGGGCGCTTTGCGGTTGCTGCTGTGGCTGCCGCTGCCCGTTGCCGGGGTATGTCGTATCTGCGTCATGTTACCGGCTTCGTCGTAGGTGAGGGTGTAGCATGTATACACTGCATTATCAAAAGAGGAAAGTGGTGGCAAACTGCTGCTCTGCTGGCCGGCACCTGCTATCTCGCGACTGGTGGCTTTGACCAGCTGGTAAAGGCTGTCGTAGGCGTACGTATTCTCCGGCACCACTTTCTGGTTGCGCCAGAAGCAAGTCTCTTCGGCGTCGTTAGTAATTTTTAATACGTTGCCCACCGGGTCGTACTCATAGCGCAGGTCCTGCAGCAACCTCACCCCTGCGGCGTGCCCGGCAGGACATTGCGTTTGAATTCCGGTCAGGCGCTGCGTCTCCGCTTCGTACGTGTACGTGGTCACCACGCCGTTACCGTGCACCTCCCGCAGCTTCTGCCCGGCGGCCGAGTACGTCAGGGACTTCACGATAATCTGCTCTGTACCCCCCTTCACCGTAAGCCAACTCCCTGATAGCAGACCCGCCACGTCGTACGCCAACCGCTGCATATTACCTTTTGCGTCCGTGTTGGTCAGCGCAGCACCTGTGGCATCGGTGGTGGTCAGGGTGGTATGTCCCTCACTCTCTCCGGCAAGCTGGTCATTCCGGGCGGAGACATCCTCGCTCTGCCAGTCGGCCACCACATCCGGATTATCCGCATCCTTCAGCAGACGGCGAGTGACGGAGAGCGGCACGCCGGTGAGAGAAATGCTGCGGATCTGTACCAGACCCGCCGTGTCATAGTGGCTGAAGCAGCTACCGGCCAGATTCAGGGCTTTCTCCGCATCAGTATTGCCGGCATAGGCGAAGCGCTCCGTGATACGGAGGACTGTACCGGTAACCTGCTCGGTAATACTCAGCGGACGCCACAGCAGTTCGGTCTCGTACTGCCAGGTGCGGATGACCGCCTGGATTCGGTCGTCCATGCCTTCATACGTGGTGTTAATATTGCTGACTGAGACAAACGGCCGGCCGGCAACATCATTCAGGCTGAAGGTGGTACCATTATCCGCCCCTTGTGTACGCAGAACGCCTACGGTCAGGTCAGTCAAGTATGTGAAGTTCGCAAGGCCGGCGTCATACAGACGCGGGTCGGCGCTCTGCGTAGGCATAGTGGTGGCGGGTGATACGCTCACTGGTGACGTCTGGCGAGTCAGGATGGCGGTAATACGCGATTTCGCGCACGGTCAGACTACGGTTGTCGAGGATCGTGACCGTCGGGGTTTTACTGAAAAAAGATGTGCTCATGGTACTGTCCTTTTTATGTTATGCAGTCGGTCAGGCTGCACATTAAATCACACTGCAACCAAAAGAATTTCGCATGGATGGGTACTTTCAGAGCAGGATGTGGAAAGACTAATGGTAGTAAATTTTCATTTTCAGTTATTGTGAACACGGTGAAATGGATGGTGAGTCGGACAGGATAAACGCGAGCCCATTGTCACTTAATGTGAGCACGGAAGGATTTTCATTATCAGTTAATCTGAGCTCAAAATCGCGTTGATTGCGAGCAGGATGGATTTGATTGTGAGACGTTACAATTATGGTGGCAGGTCTGGCAGTGGGTTCGCTTGAGCTGAGCGGCTACGTTTCTTTATTCTGAGGAGTTCACATGCGTCTTGTTAACACCCTCATTACCGACATGACCGTACTGATGCTTACCTGATGTCTCTCCATCGGCAGCCACATCTGAACTTTACCAGCCTGCCTTCAGGCGGGCAGTTTTCTGATACCGCCTGCGCACGGCTAAATGATACCTCCGACAGCATGAGCACAATCAGTGTGCTTATGGCCATAGCCACCATAATTTCTGCAACAAGCAGCGTCATTAGCGAGTTCTGGTGGATGTCCTCATGTGGCTTATAAAGACATTACTAACATCGCGGTGTATTAATCAACGGGGAGCAGGTCACTACAGCCCGCAACCTGTCGAATAAACTTCATTATAAATCAAGATGTATTTCACATGTAATACACTTGTATTCGAATTTAACTTGACCGCCACAGCAAAAGTATGGATAGTTGCACTACAGATGTATTACTTTAGCATTACGATTAGGAGGTCATAGATGTCTGGCAACGAGAATGAACGGCAGGCATTCGTCATCGCCGCAATGAGTAATAAAGGCGGTCCGGGTAAAACATCCTCTACGACTAATACTGCAGTGGCTCTGGCGCAGATGGGGAAACGTGTACTGGTCATCGATGCAGATCAGCAGGCGAACGCGACAGAAGTGCTGACGCATGGCAGAAAATTCTATGCTCAGTTTGGTCCGACAATATGCGATTTATACAATAATCAGAAGTTAGATGTGCGTGATGTCATTATTCCTGCAAAAAACGGGGATGAGGATATTCCGGACCTTTTCCTGATCCCGTCAGACCCCTCTTTTGAGCGCGTCATGGAAAACAATATGGCGAGACCACATCGCGAGAAGATTTTGCTGCGTCACTTGAAACCTGTAATGGGTGAGTTCGATTTTATCCTTATTGACTGCTCGCCAGCGCTTAACCTGTCGTCAACTAATGCCGCATATGTTGCCGATCACGTTATCATTCCAATTGATGGCGGTTCTTTCTCACTGACCGGAGCCGAGACCGTGCTGGACTATCTGGATGAGATTAAAGAAGAACAGTTCTCGCACTACAGCCTGTTCCGGAATGAATTCAACAGCTCCAAGAAGAAGATGAACACTTTTCTGCAGGATGAGCTTGAAGGCAATGAGCGCTTCAAAAATAACGTGCTTGAAACCCGTATTCGCGCGGATGAAAACATTGCTCAGGCTCAGGTGGTATGCAAACCCCTCTATTTTTACAAGCGTGGCGCACTGGTGCTGAACGACTACCGGGCGATGGCCAAAGAAATCATTTCTATTAAAGAAGGAGCCCACTGATGGCCGGAAAACTCGAACGTCCACAGGTACAAAAGCCTGCAGCAGCAAAGCCAGAGCAGGAAAACCGCCTGACTAATGTCAGAAGCAAGCGTAACAGGACGACCAGTGAGACGCCGAAAACGATTCGCCTGACAGCTGATGAAAAACTGATGTGTGCAAAACTGACGGGAGCTGTTCAGGATCTGGCGCCTAGCAAAACCATAACTGATTCAACTATCCTGCGTGCGGCACTTTATCTGGCTAACCAGGCGGGCCCTGAAAAGCTGGTTAAAATGGTGAAAGAGTATCTCTGATACTTACAGAATTTCTAGTGCCAGAGCAGCGGACTGCTCTGACAGTTATAACTCACCATCTCTTCCCCCAAATATCTGATCCATACAGGGGCTGATCTCATGTGGGGAAAGTGATATTTCTGATTGGCAATTATGCCGACTCAATATTTTCTTTTATACAATATCAGTTATAAATATGAGAACAAGTTTATAAAATATTTATAAATATCATACGTGTAATTTGAGCCATTCGATAACCTTACTATCCGAGGGTGTAGTGCCGCCATTCAGAATTTCATTCTCGATTGATTTGCTTAAGCTTGAGGACAGACCAAACGTCGGTTCCAGTTCTTTTACCAGATTATTGTACACAAAATGATATCTAACAAATGCTTCCTCCGGAGATCGCACTTTTGGCAAGGCGTACGCGGTATAAAACATTGCATTTATAGCACCACGCAAATAATGCTCAAGGTTCGCTGTTAAAATATCAATGTCTGTATGAGATTCCGCGTTATGAACAATACCATTACGAAGCAGATAAAGCCTGTGAATATGGAGCGTGACTTTATTTGAATGCCTGATGATTTTTTTCCCCATCTCGCGGGGGTTAGTACAAACAAGGATCAACTTTTTAAGCATAAATCGAGCATAAAGGTATGGTTCCAAAGCTGAAAGTAATTCAGTTCTTATTCTTTCTTTTTTGATGTTCAGGTAAATTTCAGCGAGATCTGTTGTAGAAAAATTGATTCGTGCACCGTTATCATCACAGATGTGCAGGTTCAGATAACGGATGATGCCTCTGATTGCAACCATCTGTTTTAAAACATAGTCCATTCCCATACACGGAACAACAGCGTATATAATGTGTTCATCATGTCTGATGTTTTCCCGTGTAGAAACCCCAAGTGTTAGCGACTCAAGGGCGGACCAGAAGGATGTAAAGCGACTTTCTTTAGAGTGACTTCCTACGCCATTTTTGAAAAAATGAAAGGCTGAACTTATCTTTTTAACCGAGAGCTCTGATGAATTAGAGTATAACTTCCTCATGGAGTTAATAAAATGCGAAAACTCACGAACAGTCAATCTGTCTTGGTTAACATTAATCGCGTTATCAAATCCCAGAATTGTAATGGTGTTTCCTGACTCATCAGTCGCATCAAATTTATTATGAATATTAACGACGCTGTTACCTATCATACAGGCCATAACATCGAGAGATTCCATTAATATTACGTCAGCACGCATTCTGGCCGTTAGGACTGACATTCCGCTTGTCTGAATTTCAATCCGTGTTGCTTTCTTTCCCTGCAGTTTTGTAAAGGGGGTATAGGTACACCCATTGAACTGTACAGGGGGTGAGTCCGCTAACAGCATATCGTGCAACTTATCGTTTTCTATTATCAGCGTTACGGTGTATTTCTGTTCAGGGGAAAGGATTTTTTCTTTCCATGATACATATCTGCTACTGAAGTCAGGAAGGCTTTTACCCATTAATATGCGCGTGTAAAGCAGATAACACTCGGCTAAAGGCATCCCGAGCGTCAGCATGAAACTCATTATTCCATTTGATATCGAGAGAATATCATTAAGATCCTGGTCTGTGGGTTCATCTTCTGGAGTAAGTTTTCCTTCCAGCAGAATGAGAGACTCTTTAATGTAGAAGTCTTTGAGCATTACAGTCAGTTGAACGATCAGACTTTCCATCAGACTGTAATTTTTCTCGATGGCGCTTTTTAATGGATCCTTCAGAACATTAGTGCTAACCAACAGTGTTTTTATCTGGTCAGGAAGGCCCTGAAACGCACTACTTTTTAGAACAGGATCAGATTCTAACAGCCCAAAAAGCTCTTCTGCAGCCCGCATGCGCTTTTCAACGGCTTAAAATTTCGTTTTAAAACGATAAAGATACATCAGCTCTCTGAGTGCATTGAGAGGATTGTTGTAACTGACCCTGTCAGTATCAATGCTTTCTTTATGAGACAAACTGGCCCAGCACTCAATAAAAAAAATCTGCCGGGTTGTAAGACCTTCACGTACTAACCGATTATCAAGCCTCATTATGTTTGCGTCCCTGTAATCACATGGTATAATTTACCCATCATAACCCATTTGTGTTCCTCGCATGAACAGCGACGAACATCCCCGAAAAAAACGGCCCTTTCTTTTTGTCTGTGGGTAATTCCCGGAACTGATTCGGGCCAAACTTTCGAAAGCCACCCCTCAGGTGGCTTTTTTTTTGCCTCGCATAATCTTCTTTGTTGCTAAAGCCTGAACTTACTGCCTATAGGGTAACAAAACAGGCATACGGTTACCCGCCCTCCCCTGCCCCGCCTTTCCGGCCTTATCCCTCACACCGCGCGGCCTGCGGGGCCCTTCCGCGAATTAATCCCGTCCGTTCGGGGCCGGAGCTGCGGTTTTCCTGCGTAACAGATACCGGAATACGCCGGGTTTTGTTACCCTCCCCTTTGCACACCCGCAATTTATTTCGGTGGCGGCAGCTTCTGTACGGGGGCAGAATAGGCGTCAGAAGGACGATTTACGGATTTTGAAATCTGGCGGGGTTTGCCCCTGCTAAAGGGAAAGAATTCGCCCAGCGCGCCGCTGTATTACCTGTGTATTACATTTGTCACGCGGTGCCTGCGGCCACTGACAGTCTCAGACGAGGACGGTATCAATGACATTATCACCTGAAGACATCCCGGCGGTGAGCCCGGGCGGGCTTACGCTCACCCCGGCAGAGCGCCTGACGCTCCTGGAGCACGGCGTGCTGACCCTCGCGCAGCGGGACGGGAGCACCTTGGTGCTGTGGCTGAGCGGTGCCGGCGGTCTCGCTGAGCAGTACTATCCGGCGGCGCCGGCAGCCGCGCTGGACCGCTGGCGTGAGGAGTATCCGGAGGCCACGGGCGGCTACAGGGACCATGAGGAACCGGAACAGGATGACGGCTTTACGCCCTGATTTATGCGGCCGGACAGTGATTTATGTATGACAAAGGTAATTCATTTGTCATGCATGTGTGTACGCATTCAGGTACGCACCGGATTGCGATAACACGACCTTTGCATTCCTTATGTGGTTCATCCGTAATACAGAGGTAATACAAATGCAGTTCAGGAGTTTGTCATGCTGATGCCTGCGACCGGCACCACCGGTGTGGCCACGCAGAGCTGGGAAACGGCACTCGCCCTGCGCGGCATGGCGCTGCTGCAGCCCGACCTGCCGAAGTACCTGCTGGCGCCGGAAGTGGCCGTGCTGCTCAGCTGCCTTTATGACGAGCGCCAGCGCATGCTCTTTGCGTTTCTGTGGAACACCGGCGCGCGCATCACCGAGGCGCTGATGGTCACCCCGGAAGATCTGCAGCTGGACGGTCCGCGTCCGTTCGTCCGCCTGCGGACGCTCAAGCAGCGCAGCCGTGGCCGGAGACGTCCGGCAAAGGACGAGAAGGTCGCACGCGTGGTGCCGCTCCTCGATGGCGCATTCGTCCGGGAGCTGCATCGCTATCTGGCCACCTTCCGGCCCGGGCGGCGCACCCCGCTGTTTGCGGTTACGCGGAAAACGGCGTGGAGCTGGCTGCAGCAGGCGATCGACAGAGCTGATGCGGCCGGCATTGCTTTTGCGGTCACGCCGGTCAGCCCGAGAACGCTGAGGCACAGCTTTGCAATGCACCTGTTCCTGAATCACGTGCCGCCGAAGGTCGTACAGACCTATATGGGACACGAGCGCTATGAAAGCACCGAGCAGTACCTGAAGGTTTTTGCGCTGGACGTGGCACCGCAGCTGGGGATCCGGTTCAGCCTGGATGCGCAGGATTATGCGGGTATGCTTACCCGAAAATGAATTGCCTTTGTATTTCTAAAGAAATACATATGTATTACACGTTACATTTAATTCCGCTTCTCTTCTGAGGCTGACAAGGATGCTGAATGAAAAATATTCCTTCGCTTTTTACGTCTTTTACGCACGATTAGTGTCCTGCCTGGCTTTGCCCGTCCTGCTACAACCAGACGCTTCGCATCCAGGCGGGTTCGTTTAACTTCGACACGTCTGCAGCGACAAATAAAAGAGTCAGTCATGTTGATTTTGATCACGGTGACGTCTCGTATGTTTTTTCGGGGGCTGCTTGAATGTACAAGGCTGGGTTGTTTTGAAACGATAGCCGTCTCGGGTGAAGGCTGGCGCGATGAAAAGGTTCTGAAGACGCGTGAGGGCGTTGAGGTCGATATAATCGATATGTTCAGGGCAAAAGTGTTTATCCCTCCTCTTCCGCTGTTTATTCAGCCTGAGGGCTGTCCGCCAGATATTAAAGCGCAGCTGAACGTAATTTCATCCCTTCTGACGCTTGACTGTGCTGCTGCGGCCAATGCAATCAGAAGCCTTCTGGAAATACTTATGGACGTCATGGATGTGCCCAAAGTTGGCAGTCTTCACGATCGAATTGAAAAAGGACTGCATGTATTCGGGCAGGAAAGCGCGGCCATTCATGCGCTCAAGGCTGTGGGGAACGTAGGCAGTCACGGAAATGCCATTACTCACAAAGACCTTGAAGAAGCCTGCCTGATCCTCGAATTAATTGTTAAAAAATTCTGCCATGTTTCCCCGGACCTTTCAGATATTGTTCAGAGACTTAAAACTGCATTTACCATGCGGAAATAATACAAAAATGCAGTGCATATGTTTTTCTTTGTGCATACAAATGTATTGCAATTGTAGTTGTTGATATACTTTTGAGGTCGCAATGGCAACTCTTCAGGAACACAGGCAAAAGAGGGCACAGGCGCTGGCCATCCTGACTATCGACGATAACTTTGGGCACGTGTTGCCGGTGAATCTTATTCATCTCGATAAGATAGTCCCTGATGGCTGGGCTATTGTACATCCGGCGTGGCGCCAGCATCCCGACCGTGCCTTTCTGGGCATAGATTTTAACTGGCTGGCGAGGCGCGTTCAGAATCGGGATAAAATTGATGTCGGTATCTGGTGTGGTGATGAATTGTGCGGTCTTCTTTTTGCCCGCGTATCTCGCCGCCGTATCAATGTCACTTTACGCTACCTCGAATCTAACCCGTTCCCGAATCCGCTCAGTGGTTATCTTTTGCCGGTGGGGATGATCGTAGCGGAAAGCTTTGCGGAGGCGTACGGAGCCCGGACGGCGATGGTCAGCCAGCCTGACAGAGCGCTTGTGCCGCTTTACCGTTCGCAGGGCTATAAGTTCAGTGCTGCTGATGAGAACAGAGAAAAGCGTGGCTGCAAAATTCGGGCTAAGGTGCTTGTCAAACGAATGGATGGCTGAGTGTTTTGTGAGCGCCTTCTGTGCTAAATTATTCATAACTGAGGGGGGATTATGGCCATACTGAAACTGAAAACTGCTATTGAGCGTAATGCCGGGCCGGCAGCGCCCGATGTGAGCCGTCCTGGTTCTGTTCCTGCCTCTCTGACATACGGTGACTTTACCGGTGAATATCGCGCCGTGCTTGATGAACTGGTTGCTTCACGCCTGGCCCGTCATGGCCTTAAGAGTGCTGACAGCGTGAACAATGTGATGATGCAGTCTCTTATGCGGGTCGTTTATGTTGGCCAGCAGCAACGCACGCCTGTAGAACGACTTAGGGAAATGGTGACCGGCTCGGGACGCCAGCGTCGCGATCACAGTGACTGGAAGCCACAGGCTGCTATTGAGCGCCAGTCCGGAATGCTGGCAGGTTCACCGAGGCTGCGACGAATCGGTTAATGTTATAACCCGCTGCGGCGGGTTTTTTATTTTCCATCTTCATTTGTATTACATGTGTAATACAATAGCATTGCATTCACGAAGCTAAAGGGAACTGGTTGCCAGCACTCACAATACACGGGCAACAGGGATGTCATCCCATCGTGTCGTCCATGCCGGCGAAAGCATCTCCCGTTTCATCTTCCACTCTGTACTCACTCCCTGTCCTGCAAACCAGATGTTGCCCAGCCCGGACTGATTGATGCCGTCCAGCACCTTCATCAGTTGTACACTGTTGGCCCGCGGCTGCACATCATCAAAGAGACTCAGCTGACTGACGCTATTTGGGGTGAAGTCGTCGAGCATAATGCCAGCTTTCATGTACCGGCGATCTTCTAACCAGATACGGTCAAGCGATCGCATAGCGGCCTCGATAATATCACGTGTATCCTGTGTTGGCAGGCTTAGCTTCTCGCCGGCACTGTTACCATAGAAAATCTCACTCTCTGCGTGAGGTGATGTCCGGATGAAAACGCTGATGCGCCTGCAGAACTGACGTTCCCCTCTTAGTTTCTCAGCGGCCCGGGTCGCATACTGACAAAGCGCTTGCTGCATAAGTATCTTTGAGGTGATGCGCTCACCAAAAGACCTTGAACAGCAAATCTGCTGCTTAGCGGGCGGCAGTTCTTCAAGTGGGATACAGGATTCACCGTTCAGCTCACGGACAGTCCGCTCAAGCACAACACTGAAGTTTTTCCTGATAAGGGCAGGGTGCGCGTGCGCCAGCTGCAGGGCATTACTGATCCCCATCAGGTTAAGCCGTTTACCGATACGTTTGCCAACTCCCCAGACCTCCTCCACAGGCTGTTTTGAGAGAAGTGTTTCGGTACGCCGGATATTTCCTGGCGTCAGCGCCAGCACACCACGGAACTGTGGCCATTCCTTACTCGCCCACTGAGCACTCTTTGCGAGCGTTTTAGTCGGCCCCATACCCAAACCGACTGTCAGACCGGTTGTAGCCAGCACATGCGTGCGCAGGCACCGGCCAAAATGTTCAAGCCATCGATACCAGTCAGGTCCAGGAACATTTCATCGATTAAATACTGTTCCACGCGGGGTGTCATTTCTTCCAGAGCCATCATAACACGCTGACTGAGACAGTAAGTTAAGTAGAATGCAACATTGATTGAGTAAACTTTGAGCAGCAATGCTGCTGTCAGAGGTAGACACAATGATGATTACACCAAATGAGGATGTCTTAGTACTGGCGGAGCGCTGGATGAAGCTGTTGTCCGATCTGGGCCAGGCGCAGGCAACACTCACGGCCTACCGCAGTGCCCTCCGCCATTATTTTGCGTTTTGCAGCCAGCGCAGGATCGAACCTGAAAAGGCCAGTTTTGAAGACCTGGCAGCCTATATCAGCCCTCAGCTACCCGGAATGCCTTTTCCTGCAGCAAGCGCCATGCTTCAGTTGCGCCTGTCGGCGTTCAGTCTCTGGTATGACTTTCTCATGTACCTCGATCTCTTTACTGTCAATCCACTGCCCCGCTCCAGCACACCTGGCATGCTGATTTCCGGCCGGGGACTGGTTCCCCGCGTCGTAAAGTTGCCGTGTATTCCTGACGATGCGCAGTGGCAGTCCTTTCTTTTCCATGCCGCTGCTTCTCCACTCCGTGACCGCCTGATGCTGGCATTAACCTATTACGGCGCGTTGCGGCGGTCGGAAATTACTTCGCTCAGTATCGACGACTTCGACTTTGCACACCGGCTTATCCGTATCCGGGCAGAAACCACCAAGAACCGGCGTGAACCAATTGTCTGTTACAGCCCGGCAATGGTGCCCATGCTGGCCGCCCACCTTATGCACATGAAGGGGAACGGAATCGCCCAGGGTGCACTGTTTCGTTCCGCGTCCGACCGGAATCCAGGCGCGCGGCTTTCATTCTGGACCTGGAACAAAACGGTCCGGAAATGGGCGCTTGAGTCCGGGATGTCGTCAATCTCAACCCTTACCTTCCGGCACCTTCATCTGGCGCATCTGGCCCGCACAGGCTGGAAGCTGCACGAGCTTGCGACCTATGCGGGGCACCGCGATACGGTGACCATCCAGATTTATATTCATCTGTCGTGTCGGGATCTTGCCGCCAGGGTGGCGGGTGCGATTGAAGCGGCAGATATCATGATGGCGAACCTCATTTTCAGTCCGGAGAAATAATATGAGCCCGCACACACCGATTGAAAGCATCTGGCGTCCATTCGCGATATTGCTGAATACCGGCTTGAGGCGTCACTGACCTCCACTGAACGGACGGCACTGAGCAGCGCTCAGAGTCGGACCCGTATGCTGCGGATGAAACCTGCACCGGACCTTATCAGGCCACTGAAGGATATTGCCGCCGGAAGCGGATGCAGCAGCAAAATCGCCAAGCTGGTAATGGCCGGGTTGCTGCACGAAATGCATGCAACCGGCATGCCCTGCTGGTGCTGGCCGCAGGAACGCTGGCAGACGCTCTGCCGGGAAGTCAGGGAGGGCCGCCTTTTGATGGCCGCATTTACCTGGTATCTGGCAGATTTGCATGACCCGCTAAGCCTGCCCGATATCCGGAAACCGGCGCTTTGTGCCTGCGCCATCTTTGGCCAGCTTATTTATCATCAGGAACTGCACCGGCTGACCGATACGCTGACGTCGCTGGGTTATGCGCCTGCAAGTCAGAAAAATCACATATCAGGCATGCTGGCTACGCTGATGATCGTAAACAGGGATCCGCGGCTTGAGACATTTACGCCGGAACTGCTGTGGCAGGTCCAGTCCGGCATGGACGCAGGGACTTCCCAGTATATCGGGCGGGTTTCACACGGCCTCGCTGCGCTGGGTATTATCAGCGCCCCGATACGGATGCGAAACTATACAAAATGGTACGAAAAGCCTTCGGAAGGAATCGATCCGACCTGGGTGCACTGGTGCCGGCGCTGGCGCGAAACGTCTGTGCTCAGGCCGCGCACCCGTGAAAGCCAGTACAGCTTTATTCTGCGCTTTGGCCTCTGGCTTGGCAGTGAGCATCCGCAGATCCGGGAACCGACAGACTGGACCATGGAAACCTGCGCCAGCTTCATCGCGGCGGTAGGCCGGATGAACGTGGACGAACTTCAGCTGGGCACGGCACGAGGCACCCGAAAATCGGTACGATCCGGTGAGCCCATGATGCCGCATTCCAGGGCGCATTTTATCTTTTCACTGCACCGATTTATGATTGATTACGACAACTGGGGCTGGGGCCGCCTGCGATTCAGCCCTGCCCGTCATCTTTCCACACCGGATGCGCCCCCTGCTCCGTAGCGACTTCAATCCTCGTGTTATCGACGATCCGGTCTGGCTGAAGCTCATCTGGGCCAGCCTGAATCGCGTCGGGAAGATCTACTCACTGAAATACATTATCCGCTCGCCATGCTGCAGGCGATGGCTGTCATCTGGACCCATGCGGGGAAGCGCTCTGTGAGAATTAACAGGGAGCAGATCACAAATATGGCTAAGGACATTAAAGCAGCATTGGTTGCTACGGGCGGAGAGACTGCGGATGATGATTCTCTACAACAATGAATGGCATTCCTAATCTGTAATGGTGAATAGTGGTCAGATAGAGAGTAAGTTTTTATTATAACCAACATAAATAGCTTAAAATTAGCTGCCCCGATCTAATATGTTAATAACCCATCGAGGCTCATCAATCATCAAGGATTTATCAATCTCAATCTGCTCAATACGAGAGTTATATATTCGAATCAATTTGGCTAAACCTTCGCGAATGCGATCACCATCATAAGTGGAAATCTCCTCAATATTTGTACCGATAAAAATCTCAGCGGACTGCACAGATATTTGTTCGGACATGCCTACGTTATCAGCCATTTGTCTCGCTGCCTGAACTTTACTTTCAAGAGTTAAGATAACCGGTCTGTATCCGGCACTTTTGTTTTCGACACAACGCGAAATCAGTTTTTCCATAGGGGCCGTGGTGACGTGAAATGCCGTGGTACCTACCTGAAAATCGCCTTCTCGGTCAGTGTGCATATCAGCAGCGTTAGCCCTGTCTGAACCAATCTTCTCTTCCGGAAAACGTAACTGTAGTTTGGCACCTACGAGATGTTGAAGTACGGCACCTGTCGGCTTATCAGAGCGTTCTGCAGCTGCTCTGAGAATATCGCTGATGACAGAAGAGAGGGGTTTGGTATGATCAATATCGACAGTTATTCTCTGCTTGTCGAAGTAATCAAGCCGCACACACTTCGTAAAAAATATTTCAAGTTGGGATGAAATGTAAGCTGCATTAACAGGATCACTTACTAAAATTTTAGCATCGTTTAGCACGTCCCTGATAGCTGCAGCAAGAAAGACGGTTCCTCTTGAGGTGCGGCCGCCTTCTCGCGTGAAAATACGCGTTTCACCATGTTGCTCGAGGATCTTTGCGATAGCAGGTCCACTCAAACCGCGTACCTGACTCTTACCGTCACTGTAAAGTCGTTCATCAGTGATAGGCATACCGTCGGCCGCCATTCGAGAGACAATCAAACCTGCATTCATGACATTGGTATTCATTGAGCCATTTTGAGCACGCTGATTCTCGTACCAATTTTTTGCCGCTTCCAGGTATGCTTCAGTAGGGTTGAGTTTGTTCATTCACTAAATTTCCATGTGAGCTACTGAGGCCTCAAGATGAGGGGTTATCATATTTTTTGCTACCCAGCTGACCACTGGCACAACAACAGCATCTCCGAAGCCGTACTGAATATTCGAGTCACGCAAATTATCAAGCGTGAACCAGCCGGCCCCCATCAGACGTGCATACTCGAGCCCGGTCATCCAGCGAATTTTCAGTAATCCATTACCCATCATAACAACAGCCTGTTTAGAAGAGCCGCCACGAGGTGTACGGAGACAACCGGAAATATCCTCAGGCCTCATTTCCCATACCGGGATGCCATTACGCGTACGGCGATATGCAGTACGAGCTGTAGTGCCGCTCATGCTAACAAATTGATCCAGACGTTCGCGTTGTACAGTCGCCATAGATTCCCGAAAGAAAGCTACCTTATCCGCACTCCACCAGCGGGCATCATTGTCTGGAATGGTTTCAATTTCATTAGTAAAACCATTACTCAGCAGATCAGGAGCTTTCGGCAATGGCATCATGAAAGTGTTTAGTTCTGGATCTTTGTGAAGCCAAGAAAGCCAGTCAGGCCTCAAGCACGTATCCTGTTCGCCACCATTAACAGGATTCTTTACCCCAATAATGAAAAGTCGGGGGCGTGACTGAGGAACGAATCGACGGGCATCTAGTGTGATTGCATCGACTGAATAGCCCAGAGAGTTAAATTCTTTTACCGCGGCTCTTAAGTCTTCTCTTTCGTGGGAGGAGGCAAGTCCGATAACGTTCTCTAACACGATTACCTCAGGTTGGCGATCATGCATTCCTGCGATTAAATCTGTAAATCCGAAAAAGGCCGACGACTCACGTCCACCACGAAGACCGACACGTTTACCCGCTAGGCTCAGATCTGTGCAGGGGGAAGATGCCCAGGCGATATCGGCGGTAGGTAATTCCTTACTCTTCAAAGAATGAATGTCAGCAAGTAGGAAATCTCCGGATTGCCAGTGGCCTTCATACATAGCTTTTTTGTTTACGTCATAATCATTTGCCCAAACAGTTTTTATACCTGCCTGTTCCATACCGGCTCTGGCCAGACCTATACCAGCAAAGAATTCCAAAGCAGTCCATTTGGACTCGCGACGAATTGGTATTATGTTCACGCATTTTCTCCCATATTCATCCCCTCATCATCCCATAAACTGCTCTATCAGGCATTGGTAAACAAATAGTATTGAGTGCTTTTGTTCGAAGAATTGAGCTGTAATGGTAACCTGTTCCCCGTTGATTAAAACAGCCTGGTGTTTCCAATGTGCGCTTTTGGCACAAAGCGGACTGACATTAGGCGAATGTCCGCTGTGAGCGAGAAGCGGACATTGGCCCCACAGAGGATAACTAAACCTTTTTTTTGGATATTCTCTAAAAGCGAATGGTCCGGTTTACCGGGATGCTTACATCCGCAGATCACTCATGCAATGGATAAGGCTCAGGACAACATTTCCAGCGGTGACACTATTAGTGATTGTGTTCGGTGTGGCCACAGTTGCAATTGCCGTGTTCATTGCCTGGTCTCAGGTTCGCAAATACCAGAAGGGAATCGCGTAATGCTTCTTGGCCTTTACCATTAAGTCCAGCAAGCACCATGATGACGGCTGCTATCTCGGTGGCCAGGCTGCTCGCCGGTCAATGGAAATCAAAGCAGAGCGTGAAGACAGAAAGCGCCTGCGGCACACATTGGATGTGAAAAATGAAGTTATCAATGCAGTCCGAAGTTCGCATGATACTACCGTTGGCGCTCAGCTTGCCGCTGATTGGATGCGTGATTAAGCCGCCGGCTCATGGGGTGTTGTTTTGCGATGCTGCAAACCCGATTTATGTTAGCCATAGCGATCAGCTAAAGCAGGAAACGAAACGTGAGATCCTTTCCCACAACGTTCACGGTGCTACGTTGTGCCATTGGTCAAATCATCGCAACAAGTGATGATTTTGGATGTCTGATTAGCTTCAAAAAAGCAATGACAACCCAGCACCCCCCCTTTGTTTGCTGGGTAACTGACAACCAGCGGCTTGATCATTTTTGAGTAATGACGTAGATTTAGTCAACTGCTGACGAATGCGTCAGTAGTTAATGTAGACCTACGCATACTCGTAGCCTTTTCTCCCTTGATGGAGAACGCCGGAGAGGCCAATGTGGCCCACGGCCTAGTTGACCGCATAAGTAATGCTTTCGCGGTTTTCGCTGGAGAGGCCAATGCGGCACACAGCTAAGGTGGATACATGCACGACGTAATGAACGAAAAACGTTCTATTCAGACAATTCGTGATCATACCAGCATCATTGCAACGCACACTTTTAAGCAGCATATGCTTCAGGTGCGCACACTTGACAATGAAGGGATGACTGCGCCTGAAGATTTTCACTTCATTGTCACCTTCAAAGATGATGTGGACAATGCTGATGCTACGGTTAAGCCGTTGGCAGAAGTAGTCCTGCTTGGTGATCGCGTTCGTTTCATTGTTAAACCTGCGAAACAGTACCCTGAGATGGCTCGATCAATGGCCGATCTCGTTGAGATTATTGAGCATTCTATTCGTCGTTTCTTTGATACTAATGGTAGAATCATGAGCAATATTAAAGCTAATGGTTCTGCTGAGAAATGGCTCCTACACTAATAGAATCCTACAGAAAAGATCTGAGCGAGTGGCCTCACACAGGGGACACTCGTTCTGTTCGTTTCGGCTTCCTCCTTGCCTCCAGGTCACTTTTCAAAATCTCAGAACACGAAATCATCGAACCAGAGGATGATGTCGTTCGCTACGTTCTCATTGAGCGTGTAGGTGCGAACATCCCCGATGTTGAACTGAGCAACATGATTTTAGACTATGAAGATGACGGGCTAAACGAGCAGGACATTATTCAGGAACTTCTCCGATCTGCCGTCGTTGATGAGGCTAATAACGTCACCGCTGGACGGGTTGGGCTTCGTAACTATAGCTTCGTTGAAGATGGCCAAGACATAGATTGTTTCCAGGTCGCTGGAGCTTATATCCAGCCTACGAGCCATCGTAAAGGCATCATGAGCAGGACATATGTTTTCATGCTGAACTGGTATGAGCATTTAGTTTGTGATGATATGCAGACGATACCTGGTGCGCGCATTTGGGCTGGCCCGATGATTCGTGCTGGTGAAGTGCGAATCTATAATGAGAATGGCGGTTCATTCGAAGATGTGCTTGGCGAGAAAGGTATTGGTAGGCATAACGGCTTCCTGCCCTGGAACCGAGGTCGCTTATTTAACACCTCCCAATGGGACCCTAATCAGCTCCAAACTACAGTTCAAAAATTTATCGTGCTGATTATATCCCGAGGAACCTGCCTCAGAATTGGCTTTATCCCCTGAGCCATGAGCATCTACTAACCCGCTTCTGCGGGTTTTTTATTCCTCAAAATTCATATCACCGCCTACAATCTGGCCTTTACACCGTGGCCGACCCGCATTAGGCTAATAGGCACATAAGAAAACAACTTGTTTTCAAGTAATTATTATTTCGCATAGTTACAATATCTGCAATGCCGTTAAAGTATTCATTCACTTCATCTAAAAAAATCCAGAAAAAAGTTCGCCTGCCGAAATATTAGCTACTCCTTTATAGAAGTATGTTCCGTTAAGCTCTTCTACCGTGTCCATCATCTTCATCCTACTGAAGTTTTCTTTGGACAAAAGCATGGTCGAAAATTTAACAAATTTCCATCAGAGGCTTCCTGGCCTGCCCACACAGATTAGTACATTCCTGTGTTAGCAATGTCCGCTCCTGGCACAAAGCGGACGTTGAGCAGGCCAATGTCCGCTATGAGCGAGAAGCGGACGTCAAACTCATGGCGATAGGGATTTTATGCCACATCAAACACAACAACCCGATCCTGGAGCATTCCCGATAAATTCCACTCTTGCCCTGAACTCAATACGCCTTAGAATGAGTGCTTCCATAGCAGTTAAAGTCATAAAACTACTATCCAATTGGGTTGCCCAGTTCAAAAAAGGGCTTTTAGATCACAGCATAAAGAGGTTTACGATGCCAGAGATTAAAGCAGGTGGGATGGTCTATACGGTGCCAGATACTATGATATTTGAAGGAGAAGAAGTCGAAATTTCTTCCTCTGATTTAGTACCGGCATATGGCGAGCACTATGAAGAAGGTGACGACCCAATCGGTGTAGACTTGCATATGGAGCTTCCGAATCAAGGTACAGTAATTTTTGGTATTGGTTCTGACGGTTGGAACGGTGTTTCCGTAACTGCTGGCCCATTAAATGGTAACGACAGCGCTGTTGATACCCTTCCAGAACACCCCGTGAGTTTTGTCGAGCAGGTGTACATAGCGCCTGCTGATGACGATTTCCCTTACGAGGAAGAGGAGGAATAACTCAAGTCCGGCGAAGCCCTCTAAAGAGGGCTTTTTCCATTTGGAACTTGTTTATAAGCATCAACAACATCAATCCTTCACACCCTGCCATTGATAACATTAAATCAACGATTTCAAACATGTGGTAATGCTCAATTTCATCAGCTTCGCAGTAGAAGTGAGAAAAAAGTACCTAAATGGAAGAAAAACGGAAGTCTATATTTGCACAGGTTTTTTCGGCAAAAATAGCAATTATATAGTAATTAACTCGCTGTTTTGAAAGAAAAATAATATTGCGGAGTTTGTGCGTAACGAAGTAACATCTGCTCAATCGTTACCGTTCGATGATGGGTAGCGCTCTCATGGAATAGATAACGGGTAATGCATAGTGGCAAAGTTTCATATCGACTCAATTCAAAATTGGGAACCCTTCGAGCATGACGGCGAAACTTATTCGCTTTCACATCTCGATGCGCACGAGATCACGTACAAAGGACAGAAGCAGGACTACAAATTTGTAGTGACTTATGGTCTTCACTGCTTCGCGAAAGACGGCACGTTTCACAACATCCCTCTGATGTATGAAGATGGCCGCGAGCAGTTAACCATCTGCATGGAACGTTACGAGGCATCAAAGCAGATCCGTAGCATTCTAGCGAATTTGCCTGACGTTCCTCTGTATCACACAGCTGCTGAGAAGTATTTCACCCTGCATATGATGAACAGCGCGACAGGGCAGATGGAGCCGTACAAAGTTTGCGTTGCCTTCTATAAAGAGAAGCGCTTGCTACGAATGCACATCCTTTCGGCGTTCTTCGCTCGAACAGGGCCAGGAGCACCAGCAGTGCCGATCCCAAATAAACCTGTCAGTTTGTTTAAGGTGGCGTTGGATACTTCGCGAATTCCTCGAAACACACGAGGACCGAAAGAAGCGAACAACCAGAAGAAGTAGCTAAGCGAAAAATGGACGCAAAAAATCAGGAAATTAAGAAAATTTAAAAACTGGTTTTGATGTCCTGGATGCGGATAAGATTTGATACAGGGAAGAATTTCGCAGGCTTTTAAAGTGGCGACCCCCGTTTTACGGGGGGTCTCAGCCGCCTTTCGGCGGGTCAGGACACTTTACCGTCATGGACGAACCTGTTGCCAGGAAGTGGGATGCGATCTCGTTGCCGAAATCCCTGTAACCATCCGAAGAAGTACTGCGATTAACAGTATTTCTTGCAAGTAATATTAATAGTGTTCTATTAGAAGTGCAACCACAAAATACAACTGCATAGTTGTTAGAGTAGGAAGAAGGCTATCTGAGGATCAAGTGGGTAAGCAGGTAATCAAAGATACTACACAGAAAGGCCGGGAGGATTATCCCGGCCTTTGATTTAAACACTATATTAACTGGCGTTAGTGTCTGGGCCGGCATCGTCGTTAGCCGCTCTTTTCAGGAGTTCCTGAACACCATCCTCACCATACTCCCTCACTAAACGTCTAATCTCTTTCTGTGCTTGGCTTTCCTTCTTACGACAAGCACTATCATGACGTTCCTGGAAGACCACTTCCGGCTCAGCTTTCAGCCTTTCTTGATCCTCTGGGGTAATGAAAAAGAGAGACTGTTTCGTCCGGTTACCTACATCTGACTCTGTCTCTACACGGCGACTTGAGATAGGAAAGGAATATTCCTTCTCTAATGCGTGGATTACCGCAGAAGCTCGCTTTACACCGTAATCGGCAGGAATGGTATAGCCCGATGTCGTAATGGATTTACTGTCTAAAAGAGCAGCAAGTACACACGCTTGAGTGCGGTTTAGACATTGAACAGCTTCCAAAGCCGATGGATGGCCATTAAAGAAAGAAGCTAACTTAATGCGGGCTTGTTCGGGTGCGTAGTCGTCAGTTACTTTGCGCTGATTAAAATCTTTATCTGTCATAACAAGTTACTCCAATAAGGTACGGACTAACCCAGATCAAAGATGTAAGCAAAATTTGCATAAATGCAAAATCTTCTGGAAATCCACGTCATTTAGCCGTAGTCTTCCGCCACGGCTTAGCCACATCTTTGCAATCTGGTTAAGCCGCTTCAGTCTTTGAACTGGAGTATGAGCAGCTATCGGGCGGGCCTGAGAAACCTTTTTGCCTGATAGCTGCTTTTTCGTTTCTGGAATCTATGATCACCAGAATCACGATTCTACCATGTTCCACTTATCGGTACATCTAAATTGTGCCCAATACGTTTAATTTACGAGCCATAAGACCTCCAGATCGATTCTCCGGGGGGTTTCCCTAACTTTTGATGCATTGCCAGCCTAAAAATTACAACCCTTTAAATCGCGTTTAAAGCCGCATGGTGGCCTGTCTAAAAAAACAGGGGTTAAATTAACAGGTATAAACTTGTTACCCGAAATCGCTCGAATTATGTGAAAGCTATAGATGGTTGATCGTCTTTTATCCAATCTGGCTGATTTCTGGCATTCAATTTGCCAGTGATATTCTTGTCACGCCGCCTACCGCCGCCCCAGAGCAAAAAACGTGATGCGGAGTGCCACTGTATAGAAAGGTTGGCAAATATCGTTAGCTCCCAAACACCACGGTCTGAAGGACTGCCCCAGCCCTCGGGAAAAGTTACTCTATCGCTCCGCAAATCGGGCAATTCCGGAATGTACTTAACATAATGCTCCGGCGGCGAACTGGCCGCCCGGCAGTTCTCACGCAAACTTCTGAAGTATCTTGATCGCCCGCTCCATGCCTTTATCGCGCTCTTTGTCGTAGCTGTGCCCGTCATGCTTTGTTTCATGCAGCATATCAATTAGCGACTGAACGGCAAATTCACGTTCCTGAACTAGAACCTCGAGTATCATGCCGCCAATCTCATTGCAGATGGCTTTCCTTCAGCGAACTCATTCTTCCCAGTAGTGATTTATCCTTCCTTTAGATTTTGGGCACATTGGCCCGGACGCTCTCTTTTAACATGACAGTCCGCTTCTGGCACAAAGCGGACATGCTTATCGGGTTGAAAGTCCGCTATGAGCGAAAATGGAGATTACTGTCTTATAAGACTGGAAAGAGCATCTGATTAGTTGCCAGCTTACGATGGCTATTTAATAGATAGTCCCAATCAAAGCACATTATTAACAATGAGAATGATGTCCGCCATCCTCATTGAAGATGATGTTCGTCATCCAGAATTTTTTCGACCGGATGGTCTGCGCACTCAATACCTCTGGTACTGAATGTTTCCGCACACAGGAATCTTCCGTATGAGCGCTCCACTGTTCCAGTTTACTGTTAACGAGGCGGTACCTGGTTACTGGCGTATTACCTTCAATAATCCGGCACTGAACTTTTGCGATCCAGAAACTCTTATCGAGTTGCAGCACATCGTCAGTCTCATCGAGTCCGAAGAGACGTTGCGTGTAGTTGTGTTTGATAGTGCTGATCCGGACTTCTTCGTCAACCACTACGATGTCAGCCGACTCGCCGATTTTCCACTGACGCCCGGGCCGACAGGACTACCCACATTCATCGATACCACCACTCGATTGTCCGCCTCCCCGGTAATGACCATTGCGTTAATTCGGGAACGGACACGCGGTGGCGGTTCTGAAATTGCTCTCGCATGTGACATGCGCTTTACCAGCCTTAAGCGAGCGATCTTTGCCCAGTTCGAAGTCGGGGCAGGTGTGTTACCGGGCGGCGGCGGAACTGAGCGCCTGCCACTGCTTGTCGGACGTGCCCGGGCTCTCGAAATCGTTCTCGGAAGTGATGATTTTGACGCTACAACTGCAGCCAGCTATAGGTGGGTGAACCGCGCACTCCAGGATGACCAGCTCGACGCCTATGTCGACAACCTCGCCCGGCGCATCACTTCGTTCGACAGGCCTGCGCTTGCCGAGGCTAAGCGGCTAATCAACCACACAATTCTGCCGTCTGCTGATGACCTGATGGAGACACAGGGCGTCTTCCTTAACGCATTCTCATGGCCAACAGTCCCTGAGCGGGGAGCCCGGATAGCGCAAAAGCGCGACGAAGTGGGTTCAGACTTCGAGGCACGCATGGGTTATCACCTTGGCAATCTCAGCACCGATACCCTCCTGACAGTAAACGTTATTTCATGCTCACGGTCTTCACTCACGGTTCACC
Source organism: Pantoea sp. PvP021 (assembly GCF_054056055.1). Taxonomy (NCBI): domain Bacteria; kingdom Pseudomonadati; phylum Pseudomonadota; class Gammaproteobacteria; order Enterobacterales; family Erwiniaceae; genus Pantoea; species Pantoea sp. PvP021. The sequence continues at coordinate 125,156 of NZ_JBSRXX010000004.1, forward strand.
ATCGACTCACCAGACGGCCTTATGCCGACACGCGATTTTTTAATTCCTGCCTGCTTCAATGTGGGTAAGCGCGGCTACCCTTCCCTGTCTCGATAAAAAATGGGTTAACTTCGCCTTCCCTGAACGCAACACATTAATCCTGCTTCTCAGGAGCCGTTTTTCTCAGGATTTTAAAGAAAAGTTGTGAAGCGGGCTAAAGCACAGGTGCTGCGGGACTCACTCAAAGTGCTTCGCGCTGACAGACCTGATTCAGCTGTGAAGTCAGAGGCATCAGTTGCCATGCGTTTCACCTGTTTTCACGTTAAAAACGGCAAAGCGTGAGCAGTACAGCAAACCGGACGCTATGTATGCCTGATTTCTCATGGCGGAGGCCAGGCACGGCTATGCTTTATCAGGCTTCATTTAACTCAGACCGGAGGCGTAATGACAAAGCACAGAGGTGGTGCCGGCAATTTTGCGGCAAATCCTGAACGCGCTGTGAATGCTGGCAGAAAAGGCGGTCAGGTAAGCGGTGGCAATTTCAGGAACGATCATGAGCGTGCGGCCGCAGCGGGCCGTAAAGGCGGGAAAGTCAGCAGGAGAGGAAAAACAGACAGTGTGTCATCGTATTATTCTCACCCGGTTATGACAGCGTTCGTAACCGGAATGTGAGGCTGTCAGAATGCTTCAGTGCACCCTGCATATTTTAACGTATTGAGTGAAAAGCGCGTAAATACAGCAGAAGTGAACAATGACCAGTCTGTTTCATTTACTGTAACCCCTTGAGGGATTAACTGAAACTGTCTTTCCGGTAAAATCTGACGGGGTACTCTGATAGTGGGTATGCCGGATTAATACATCTGCACCCACAGGACATAAACCAGTGCAGGAGCCTGTACAGATACATGAACTATTTCATTATGGGACTCGTTATGCTGGCTTAAGTTCAGTCAGAGGCTGACGCAACGCATGATAAGGCCTGCCCATCGTGCGACGTGCAGGTACAGCGCAGTGTTAAAGGCGAAACGGGTGGTAGTATTACAGCCCCGCCTGAGGCGCATATATCCGTAAGGGTTAACATACTGCAGGCTGATGTCAGTATGGCACGTAAATCCCGCAGACTGACGCAGGCGCAGGCTGCCGTATTGTGGCGTCGTGCCGGAAAAGTGCGCAGTGATACAGCGCAGTTTATTAACCAGCAGGGTTTCCTCAGTGCAGCAGAGCGTGCCTCTTATGACAGAGAGCTCGACGGACTTGCGGGTACACGTTGCAGCAGGGCTAAATATGTCTCTGAGTACCCACAGCTTCCGCCAGCCTGACGGAACCGTCACAATAGTTGTAACCGCTGCAGAGGACCAGCAGAATTGACAGACTGACTGCTTGCAGCAAATTTCCTTAGCTTATAACCCTCGCTATGAACATTAAAGCTTTCATCTGAAGCTGAAAAAAAAGTGCCGGATTTAACCGCGGCTGAACTTTTTTTCATTTCAGGTAAGTCATGAAAGGACCGCCTCTCACGGGGCTGTATAGGCCTTGAGGAAAAGTTCCGGCATCCCGATGCTCCTCACGCGAAGTGCTGCCTGCAGCAGGCTCTCAGGGCCTGCATACGGCTGAACGTGTCTGCCAGCCATCTGTCCTGTCCCTGTTTTATACAATACTTATCCCCCGTTTCTGTGGATAACATGCCGTCAGTGATGTTGTTCCGGACTAGCACCGGAAGACCTGCTTCTGCGTTCCATCATCTCTGCCGGCGGCCCCGGGCCTGTCAGCCTGCATCCGGATTCAGGCAGTACTGTACTCCTCCGGGTGTAAGATCAGGGCCGATATATTTCTCTGCGTTGCCGGAATGCTGTCCGGCCATTCAGCGCAGCATCGGAAATGACTGTTCACCGGTGGAATGTAGCGCGCCGTCTGCGCTAAGAGAAAATTCCACTCTGAGACTCCCTGGCAGGTGCAATGTACTGCTCCTTATCCCTAACTGTGAGCCGGGCAGGATAAAGCACCGCAGTCTTAAGCCATGAGCAGAAACAGATGTCAGCCGGACAGTCCGCCGACAAATTTATGGGCATGGCGATAGCAGAGGCCGGTCGCGCCAGCCCGCGGTACAGAGTGAATAAATGCCGTAACAGAGCAGACTGAAAGCAGATGACCCGGAGAAACGCACCTGCTTATGATGACGCAGGCTGACCAGCATGAACATACCGGCGATGTCACCTGCAGAACCGAGTGAACCTATAGTAAAATAAATTTCATGCAGAAATAACTTTTCAGTCACAGGCCCGGGGAAACTGCTTTACTCCTGCATTTTGTGAGAACAGACTATGCATTTCACAGGCAGAAATAATATGGCCAGATGCCTTCCGCCGTCGTACATATCCGTCTCCCTTCCCAGCCTGGCAGACAAGCTCCGCGAGCTTGCGGACATGATCGAAGAGCGCGATCCTCTCATACAGTCTGCAGAGCGCTATTTTACGACAGGAGACTGGGGTGAGCTGCTCACGGTTATTCACCTGGAAATAAAGGAGTAGCCTGAATAAAGGCGGAGTGTGATGCTCAGACTGCACGTTCCTTAAGGGGTCCGTGTGCAGATGCGTGACATGGTCAAGATTCGGACCTGCACCTGCATATTCTGAACTGCACAGGCTTACTTTACAAACGGCCATACGTATTCCGGTACGCGATCATACAGCTTACCCGTTACCAGCTCTGCTTTACGGTGATCATAAAGCTCCGTCATCGCAAACTTGTGGGCAGGATCACCGGTGTATCACAGGTGCTCATAAATCTTTTCAGGCATTTCCGGAGTGGTGCCGCGACGAAATTTCAGCAGCCATTGTTGTCGGATCCTAAAGCTCTCATCCGTGATAAAGGGCCAAAAGGCGATTACAGATAAAGTAATATAAAGATTCTCAATAAATCACCAGTAACCCCGCAGGTAATGAGGTTTGCATATATAGCTGAAAGGTGCCGGCTCAGCGTACGAGAGTCGAAATTTTACTTTCTGAACGCAGCCGTAATGGCTTTCTTAATCAGGGCGAATGATTTTCTGGCAGGCGGGAAACAGGATATCAAATGTCAGAGCAGACAGAGAAAAAAGGCGGTGCCGGGTGCCTCCCGGTAAAAAGCATGAGCTTTCCGCAACAATATCATCATCCCCCTCAGAATTTAGCAAAAACAGATTGCCCTTGGGAATTTCAACATGAAATTATCAAATAAATAGCTTTAAAAATAGCATGTTAAGTGACTTTGCTGTTGGGTTAAAAGTGTCATTAATCATAAAATAATGAAGGGCGGGCACTGCAAAAACAGGAGATATTTGACAGGATACAGAGTTTCAATAGACTACAGGCTGGCGCACTATCGTTCCAGCTCAGGGAGAAAGCCTTTTCCTGAGCTGGAAAACTAGCAGGACATTTAATGTCGCATAAAAAGGATCAGCTAATTAGCAGCTTTTCGCATAACCTCCCTGATTGCAGCATCAAGCTCTGCCTGAAGAGGCGCGGGTAATCGTGAAAATTCATAGGTAACCAGACGCTTATCAGGATCAGTCTTTTTACGTGCAAACTGTTTTTTATCCGTAAAATCACACAATCTTTCAGTTGATATTTTTTTTGTTATTTCTCGCACTTTAAGACTGTTACATTCAGCCCGAAAAAATCCCATAATCCTGGCTTTATCAACGACTGATCCCTCGTGCAGTATTTCGCTTTTCTCAATACGTTTCTTTACGGCAGAGACAACATCATTTAAAGAACCGCCCTGCGCCGTGATTTTCTCATTAATCTCAAGCAATAACTGGTAATCACGGATCGCAAGTTCGCTGAGAGCCGGAAAAAGACTGATCATCTCATCAGGCACTGCCGCTGCCTGAAACGCACGTGTAATTTTGGCTGTTGAAAGGCCCTCAGCACGGGCAATATCTGACTGAGTCATGTCTCCGGGGTACATAACCTCAAGGCGTTTTCCCAGTTCGCGAAGGGTGTGCTCCCTTGCTGTCTGTATATCGATAGCCAGCTGACGGGCATCAGCCAGCTCAAGATTGTCTCTTGTAACTAAAATCTCAAAGGGCATACCATTGTATAGGCATGCAGCGCGACGGCGTGAGCCATCCAGTACCTCAATACGCCCTCCGATTTCTCGTCCGATGGCAGGAAAAAACTGCTGCAGTTTAATAGTACGTGCGATATCGCTTACTGCGTCAGGCGTAAGTAGTGACTGATCTCTGCCATTAACCGTTGGATCGACATATGTTTTTTCTTCTATGTCAGCATGTAGGATTTTAGTCAGAACGAATCTTGCTTCAGCGCCTGAGTGCAGCACAAATATCCTTGCACCTTCTGACTCACTCAACATTTTTGAAAAGTTGGAGTTGCCAAGTGTACGTCCCATCTTTTTCATTACTTTACTCACCGCACTCCCCTCACAAATTCAATTCTTTTGAAAACCGCCTGCGTAAAACGCTCAGCCTCGCGTTTAGCATTTTTCAGTGCTTCAGTGCTGCCGGGGTAAGACTGAGGATCTGCGCTGACGATGGTATCAAAGGTCTCACCGCAACGTTCAAAACCATCCAGACGTGGCAAAACTGCATCAAGTATGTATGACGTAAACACATCCCTTGCAAGACCATGAGTCATTTCATGATCGCGTTTTGAGGTCATTTTGGACATAAACCCGATATTCCCTTTAATTCGGGGGTTAATTCCTTCTTCTTCAAGCTGTTCCAGCATCTCCGGTAAACGCGTGAGATATTTCAGAGTAGAGTGAAAATCAACCTGTGCAGGCGGAGTAGGTGTCAGCAGCAGATCGCTTGCTGCTATAGCATTAAGCATAAAAGCATCAAGGTGGGGACCTGTATCTATAAAAATAAAGTCGTAGTCACTGCCCACTCGATCAATGATATTGCGGCGAAGCACCTCTGAGGGCAGCATTCCAGGCAGATGCTCGCGAACTAAATCGTTCCACTGGCTTGCTACAAAGCCATCATCAATAGAGGCCGGAATAATATCTACGCCCGGAATAATCGTTGGCTGAATGATATCTTCATGAAGCTGTTTAGCTTCGAGATTGTTTAGCATCGCCTGCGCTGCAGTCTCCATGATTGAACCTATGCTGTTAGTATGATTCAGAAACATGGTACTGGAGGCTTGGGGATCGAGATCGATAACAAGGTTACGCAAATCATACTGCAGTAGATCAGGATGAACACGAAGACCATGTGCCAGGGTAACCGTACTTACAGTTTTGGATACCCCTCCTTTGAGATTGACCACGAAGATTACAAAAGGACCTTCGCCCTCGTGCAACTGACGGTATTTGGGGACTTTGCGATGCGCATATATATCTATTATGTCCTGTACAGTCAGCGCATAATGCCTGGAATTACCGGCATCCTTTTTGCCAAATTCATGACCTTTCAATTCCATTTCTTCGATTGCCTGTTCAACCGCTCTGCGGCTGAGGCGGGGTAGATTTGCCACAGAGTTACGTGTATAGGTCTGATAATATCGATCGAGTCCGAACTCATGACGTTTGTCAATAATATCATCGCTCATGCTGCGCAGCATGGCGTTGGCTCTGCGTGCAGTCTCATCGACTCCGCCATAGTTACTTTTCATCCATCTCTCCCAACAAGTTTTGGAAAGTGTACACCTTAAATATGCTCGTGCAATTTTTTTTGTTTTTATACAAAAAACTTGTACAAGTTAAGAGAGTCAACAACATAGACGATGCTGAGTATTTTTCAGTTTATACTCTGGCTGAAAAGGCCTTAAATCAGATCAGGTGATAGCCACGGACTATAGCGGCTAAGGATTGTTATCAGGGCATGCATCAGTCATTTCTGTGGTAATTTGCAAAACGATAAGCTGCAAAGGTGTAATTTAAATAACCGGTTTCTGGACAGCAAGCAGCAATGCTTACTGAACACCCCTCAGCAAATATCAGGTGGCTTGCGCGGTAATTTCTGGCCATTTTACGTGTCTGACGGCGTTCTTTACGGTCAGACTGATCTTCTGCGAGGCCCACAGTTATCTGAATGACCTCCGCGGCAATCAGTTTTAACGCGCCCTGAGTCCTATGCGTCCGGCACACCAAAATTAAGGTACGTCATAAGCAGGCAGGCAGAAAGCTGAGAAATCAGGCTGGCCGGGCTTATATCATTTATGCAGCTTGTATAATAAACTGCATCCATGGTTGTTAAAAAAAACTGAGTGTCAGGACCGTCAGATAATGCGCCCGCTCATCAACAAATCCTGTTTCCGTATGCTCCTCAATTATCCCAGACACAAGTTGAACCGCACAGTGTCTTAGCGGCATGCCCGCTTGTTATTTTGTAATCTCAGGGACCAGAAATTCACCCGTTACCTGTACCCGTTATCATCATATGTGCTCTGCTAAAAAACAGAGATTCACCTCTGAGAGGACGTTTATGTAAGGTTCGCCATATATCAGGGTTCCGGTGTGACATGCGCCGGCACTTGCCCTGACAACGCTACGTAAATTCTGGCGGGTATCAGGCCTGAGCCAGCCGCAGAATTCACGCAGAAGCGCCTGCTCGGTTGCAGGCCATCTCCGGATGAAAATCACTCAACGCGCCACTAATCTCTGTTGGCATTAGAAGCTATATCTTCTATCTTTTCATAAACTTAATGAATTAAAGCGTCTTCTATCCTTGATTATTGTGTTTTTACAGCCCTGCGAGCGATGTACGCACATAAGGTAAGCTCAGAGGAACAGTATGTGCTTATATAATGCAAACCATGATGATGAAATTATAATATTGCGGCACTTTACCCATACCGGGAGGGAGTATCTGCTTGCATTACACCTGTGATTAATTGCAGTTACACTGATAACCTACAGCACATTCAAAGCTGAATTGTTGCGAAGCCTAAAGACAGTTTGTGGCGCAGCTCTGGGATATCGAGGGTGGCTGATACCGATACATTTAATGCTGCGGCAGCCTGTGGTGATGCCTTCCCTGACTTAACTTACTCAACACTTTTATTGAATGCCGGTGCGAATCTGCAACTATACGATTGTAAGTCTGCCAGAAAGGCCAGACCCATGATGTCATCGGTCAAATATTAGTAATAATGAGACTATTGCTCATTGAGATTGAAGCCCTATCCGGACATGTTTTCTGGTTATGTTCGCGGATCTCAGGCCTTGCTGGCATCATAACGGTACGGTGAGTTGCTATCTGCAACACAGGTAAACTGCCTGCCAGACTAGCATTTCTGAAAAGTGGCTGAAGCTGACACCTTATAAGCAGACAATTTTTGGCAGGAAACACATTCATTTTTCCCGCACAAAAATTGACGCAATACCATGATTTTCAAGGATTATTAAAGGATATTTCAACCTGAAATTCCCATTATTTTTTAGCAAGTCAGTATAAAAAAACAATTTAAGTCATTCTGAATACGTATCAGATTCAGATAGCATGCTTCAGGATTAACGGTGTAATGATGTTATTTCCGGCTCCGCTTTTTGGATCAGGGGCAAAAATTGTCACAGAGCAGCGTTCTTATAACCTCATCAGCCAGCATGCACCCGTATGTCCTGCCTTCGCTGCAAACCCTGTGATTTCAGCATTTCTCATTACTGTGTCAGGTTTTTACAGCGCTGCACTTACAGGCTTCGTAACGTCTTTCTTTATGACTCTTTTTACCCTCTGGTAAGAAACACATACTGCCTGCAATTTATTTTGAATGCTCACTGACTAAAAAATGACAGCTACCGGACGATGAACATCCCTATATTGGCATTTTCATAAAAAGCTCCGGAGCTGGATTATGCTTTCATTCATTAAAAGACTCAGAACATCGTATGTTGTTTTCTTTGCCGCTTTTTGCTTCAACGCAATGATATATGAAGCCATCGCTGCTGAGATAAAGGATGGCACCATATTATTTATGCAAAAAGACGGGACGGACAGCTGTACCATTCCTTTCAAAACGGGAACCTACAACTTTAAAGATGAAGGGGCAGGTTTCGGTTGTGAGAATGACGATAAATCCATGATAGAGCTAAACGACGTGCCATCGGCTACGACCGTTTTACTGACCGACACAGATGATTGTAATAAAAAGAGCAACCAGAATTACTGGGTTGAATTTAAAACCATCAAACAGCCAACGAATGTCAAACAGTTGCTCATAAGCCAGTTTTTCGAAAAAAACAATGGGGACGTTATTGTGCCTGGCATAAGGCTGATTGACGCCTATCGTCGCAATGATGACTCACTGACGGGCAAGCTTTCCTGCGTTGTGATAAAGCGCTCAGACCTTCCATAAACACTCTTTTTTAACCTTCCTTTATTCAACCCTGTGGTGCGCCGGCGTCCCGCGCGCCACCCGTCCGAGGTTACACCATGATTGCTTCCACCGACCTGCACTCCGGCGCCTTCAGCTTCGCCAGCTTCCTCTCCTCCGGCACCGACCCGCGCACCGGACTCTATACCGCAACCCTGACCCTCCCGCCCCTCTGCGCCGGCGCCCTCAGCGGCCCCGACCTCCCCCTCGCCATCAGCTACAGCCCCCTCAACTCCGCCGACTCCGGCTTCGGCTCCGGATGGGCTCTCGCCCTCTCCCGCTTCAGCGGCAGCCGCCTCTCCCTGCACACCGGCGAGAGCTTCCGCGTCTCCGGCTCCGGCGACGAACCCGCCATACCCGAGCGACGCCTCAGAACCTTCCGCTTCATGCGCGAGTCGCATGAGGGTATCCCCGGCTGGCGCATCGTCCACCGCAGCGGCGTCACCGAGCACCTGCGCGACGTCTCCGGCAGCGGCGTATTCCTGCCCGTGCGCGTCACCTCTCAGGAGGGCCGCGCCGTCTCCCTTGAGTGGGGCCAGTTCAGCGGTGCACCGTTCCTGCAGCGCGTCACCGACGGGGAGGGGCGCGTGCTTATGACCGCCGGTGGCTCAGGCGACGTGATGACCCTGACCCTCCACCCCGGCGGCCAGCGCCACGGCATCCTGCCCGCCGCCGGCCCGTCCGCCTGGACCCTCCAACTCTCCGGCTCCGGCGGCGCCCGGCAGCTCGACGCCGTGGTCATGCCCGAAGGCGCCGGCCAGTGGCGCTTTACCTACGAAACGCTGCGCGGCGTCCGCTGCATCACCGCCGTGGAGAGCCCCACCGGCGCCACCGAGACCATAATCTGCGGCGACGACGGCCACCCCTTCCCCGGCGGCGGACGTAAAAACCTGCCGCGCGTCACCCGCCACCTCGTGAACCCCGGCGGCGGCCAGCCCGGAATACTCACCGAATACGCCTACCCCCACGGCAACTTCCTCGGCCTCGGTGCCGACGGCGTCAGCTGGAGCGACGACGGCCTGGACAACCTCTACCGCGCCACCGGTCCCTACGAGTACGCCGTCACCGAAACGCGCACGGCCGGCGACACCCGCGTCGGGGTGGCGCGCACCTACAACCGCTTCCACCTGCAGACCGGTGAAACGGTCACCCGCACCCTGACCCCGGCCGGCGGCGTGCCCGTCGTCACGGTGTCCCGCACCCTCACCGCATATCACGCGGACGAGCAGCTCTCCTTCGCACAGCAGCCGCACTTCTACCAGATGCCGAAGTGCGTCACGCAGCAGTGGTACCTGGCCGGCGACGCGGGCCGGATACGGCAGACCACGCAGGAGACACGCTACGACGAGAACGGCAACCTCACCCGCCGCCGCGACGCCAGCGGCACGGTGACCGAGCAGGAGTGGTACCCGGGCGACCGCGACACCGTCGGCGAAAACGGCACCCTGCTGTGCCCCGCCGACCCGCAGGGCTTCACCCGCGCCCTGGCCGTGCGCCGCCTGCTGCCCGCGGAGGAGCGTGACCCCGCACTGCCGGCGCGCGACGCCGCCCCCGCGCTGGAAACCCGCTTCACCTACGTGAAGCTGCCCCCGGCCGGCGGCGGCGACAGCGACTGGCTGGCCGAGTCGTCGGTCACCCTCTCCGCCCTGGGCCCGGCGGACGCGCGCGGCGCGCGCGACCGCACGCTGCTCAAAACCACCCTGCGCCACTGGGTAAACGACCCCGGCGACCTCACCCGCCACGGCCTGCCGCTGGAGGTCACCGAGACCGCAGCCGGTCAGCCGGCGGGCACCGGCTTCGTCACCGCGTACAGCTATGAGCGCGTGACGCAGGGCTCGCTGCCGGCCCTCCGGACCACCACCCGCCGCTTCAGCCGCACGGCGCAGCGGCCGGAGCCGGAGCCGGACGCGGTAGCGGTCAGCATCACCGACAACCTTCTCTCCCACGGCGAGCCGGCGCGCACCTGGCCGGACGGTGAGGTGGCGGTAACGTACGCCTACGACGCGCTGGGCCGCCTGACGGAGGAAACGGTCGACCCCGGCGGCCCCTGCGCGGCCACCCGCCGCTACGCCTACGGTGTGGACGCGGAGCGGGGCCTGACCTGGACCGAACGCCGGCGCGCCGGAGACGGGGCCGCCTCGCGCACCTGGTATGACGGCCTCGGCCGCGTCGTGCGCGATGAGCGGCAGGACGCCGACGCGCCGGGCCGGCGCTGGCGCGACGTGGCGTCGGTCAGCCGGGACGCGCTGGGCCGCGAGACCGCAACCACCCTCACGGACTGGGAGGGGGACCGGGACGTGGTCCTGACGACCCGCATCAGCTACGACGCGTGGGGCGCACGGCACCGGCTGACCGCGCCGGACGGTACGGTGAGCGTGACCGCGGCCTGCCCCGTCACCCTGACACAGGAGGCCTGGACGGAGAGCGCGGACGGCAGCCTGAAGCGCGGACGCGTGCGCACGGTCACCGACGAGGAGGGCAACCCGGTATCCGTCACGCCGCTGAGCGCGGATGGCTCCGCGCCGCGGCCCGGCCGCGCCTGGCGCTACGACGGCCACGGTCAGGTGACGCTGACCGTCAGCGAGCGCGGCAAAGAGACGCGCAACGCCTACGACGCGCTGGGCCGCCCCACCGTAACCACGCTGCCGGATGAGTCCCGGGTGGTGACCGGCTACGCGCCGCACAGCACCTCGCCTCTGGTGGCGTCGCTGACCCTTGAGGAGAACGCCCGGACCGGCACCCTGTGCCTGGCCCGCCAGACCTTCGACGGGCTTGAGCGCCCGGTCACCGTCACCGCGGGCTCCCTCACCGGGACGCTGACCTATGAAGGGGCCTCATCGCGCGTGAAAACCCTGACGCGCCCCTCCGGGCGGGCGCTGACCTACAGCTACCTGCCGGCGCTTACCGACGCGCCGGCGGGCGTCACCGAAAGCGGCGGCGGCGGGGCGGACTTCACCTACCATAAAGAAACCGGCCTGATGACCGGCACCGCCACCCGCGGCGGGGTGGTGACGCAGCGCGGCTACGAGCGCGACGGGCGCGGCAACCTCTGCCGCGTCGTCCGCCAGGACGGCGACGCGCAGACCGTAACCGGGATGCGCTACTCGCGCGAGGGCAACCTGCTGACGCGCCGCGCCGGTAATGGCCCGGAGGAGGTGCACACCTGGCAGCATGGCCGTCCGGTCAGCATCACCGCCGGCGGCATCAGCGAACACTACACCTGGGACGCCGCGGGCAGCCTGGCGCAGAGCGTCCGCCGCGCCGGCGACGGGACCGTAACGGTGCGCCACACGTGGGACGACCAGGGCCGCGAAGCGTCCCGGACCGTGGACACCGCGCAGGGCGAGGTCACCTTCAGCCTGACCTACCACGACGACGGCCGCCTGGCCACGCGCGAGCGGCGCGAAAACGGCGCGCCGGTGCTCACCGAGTCGTTCAGCTACGACGACCGCGGCCGGCTGCAGCTCTGGGTGTGCGCGGCGACCGACAGCGGCCGGCTGCCGCGCACGCCCTACGGCCAGCCCATGGTGAAGCAGCTGATAAGCTACGACGCGCTGGACAACGTCCGGCTGTGCCGCACCACCTTCCTGACGGGCGCGGAGGAGCAGGTCAACGACGCGCGCTTCGGCTATGATGCGGCAGACCCCGACCGCCTGGTGAGCCTGACGCACAGCCACCCGCTGTGGGCGCTGCCGGCGGCCGGCGGAAAGATGACGTTCACCTACGACGCGGACGGCAACATGACCCGGGACGAGTGCGGCCGTACGCTGGCCTACGACGCACAGGGCCGGCTGCTCACCGTCACCGACGGGCACGGTGAGCTGATGCGCTTCCGCTACGACGCCAGCGGACACCTGGCCGGCGTCCTGACCCGCGGCGACGCGGACGAGGAGCGCCGCGAGTGGGACGGCTGGCGCCTGGCGGTAAGCCGCCGCGGCGACGCGTCGGTGCACTACCTTCACGGCCGGGAGCCGGTGGGCGAGGAGCACCGCGAGGCGGGCCTGACCACGCGCCGCCGCCTGTTCATCACCGATGCTGCGGGCAGCGTTACCGGCGAGCAGGAGGCCGCATGCGTGCGGCACGCCGCCTACGGGGCGTACGGCACCCGCGGGGAGGGCGGGCCTGAGACCGCGCTGGGGTTCAACGGCGAGGTGCGCGAGCGCGGACCGGGCTGGTACCTGCTGGGCAACGGATACCGCGTGTACAATCCGGTGCTGATGCGCTTCCACAGCCCGGACAGCGAGAGCCCGCTGGGTCAGGGCGGCCTCAACCGCTACGCCTACGCCCTCGGCGACCCCGTCAATATACACGACCCATCAGGGAACATTCCGTCCTGGCTCGGCTGGGCCGGAATTGGTATAGGCCTTGCTGTTGGTGCGGCCCTGACAATTGCTACAGGTGGAGGTGCCGCCGCTATCGCTGCGGGTCTGGCCACGGAGGTAATTGCGGCAGGTCTGGCAGGAGGGGCTGAACTGGCAAAAAACAAGGATTCCACTGTCAGCAGTGCACTTAATATCACCTCACTGGTCGTGGGTGTGGCCGGAGGGTTTGTTGCCGGAGGCATCAGTACGCTGGGTAGAGGCATCACAAAAAGTGCATCTGCAACCGACCTTGCGACTTTTGAATTTTCCTACACGTCCAGACAGGGAGCAGCTAATGTCGCTGAAACAACCATCCGTAATCCGGGAGGAAGGCTCTCTGACAGCTCGCCATTGTACGAAAACGTATCAGCTGTTGCATCGTCGACGCGACGTCTGACATCGGACACAACAACAATGGTTCCGCGTAACCCGATGACAAAAAGGACACCGCGATCAACAGTCTGGGATTATCGTGCGGCCAACAGAGATACCCCGCAGATTTACGCATACAATGATCAGGAGCTCCATCAGGGTATAGAGATACAAAGCAAAATTTCAGCCGCGAAGTATGAGCAACGGTGGGCTATGAAGGAATCGTCCAGATATAAGCGGGATTATAATAAAAGCGACGCCTATGCTGATCAGGCACATGAAGCCAGTATGCGTGCGGCGTCCCTGAAGAAGGAATATGAACGTTGGGCAGTAAGGCAGGACAACCTATACAGAACCCGTATTACTGTAATCAAGGAGAGTCCACGAAGTCAGCAGTAATTTTGGACAACATACAACCTGACTGTAATTAACGGCTGTCTGGCACATTAATCAAGAAAAAGAGCCTGCAATCAGCGCGCTCTTCCTGAAAAATTTAATCTGATTTCAGGGAGAGCGCTTTATGCATGCTAAATTTGAGCTGTTTCTGATAACAGATCCTTAGCCAGCCCTGATGCCCCACGGTTTACTGATCACAATCATTCTGCTGACCCGATGCGTTGCAAGGTCAGTTCGCAAGCACCATTTATACTGTTATTTGCGGAATGCACATTACTCCCTCGCATGCATTTAACTTTATATGTAAGCACCGGTATACATGGCCGCGCTTTATACTGCCTGGAAGCATTATCAGCTTTCAGCCCAGACGAATTGCAGGCGAACGCCAGCAGCGTCAGTAACAGTAGTCGGGTAAATCTGAAACAAAGTTCCGTATGGTTTGAAAAAATTTTCAATATTGAAGTTGTTAACAAAAACCGGCCACGGTTTTAGAGTTCTTCAGGAACCAGCATTCTGATTCATTTGGCGTTAAACGACCGTTATATTGATGAGGTCTGAGCTGGCTGTAATATCCAGTGATGTAATTTATTATCGCTATGCTGGCTTTGCTAAAATTAGCGTATCCATTATCCTGTATCTGCTCTGTTTTCAGGCTTCTGAATAACCGTTCCATTGGACTGTTATCCCAGCAATTACCCCTGCGACTCAGGCTTTGCTTTATCTGATATCTTCACAGTAAGTGTCTGAAATTCCTGCTGGTATAGTGGCTGCCTTGATCCGAGTGATACAGCAAATTAGCGGGTATACCTCTTGCTTCCCAGACCATGGGCAGCGCTTTACCTGTCAGTGCAGAATCCGGGAAAAATGACATCGCCCAACCAGCCGGTTTACGGGAAAACAGGTCAATCACCGCTGCTAAATAAGCCCAGCGTTTACGCATCCACATATAAGTAACATCGCCGCACCAGACCTGATTCGGCTCTGTTAGTGCCGACTATCGCTCCAGATAATTGGGGGATCACAACGTATTCCTTAGACGCCTTCTTATATTGATGACCAGGCTGCTAAAAGCTGATGAGATTAAGTTCTTTCATTAAAATTGTTGCCTGCCAGCGGCTCAGTTTTACGCCTTCAGTGGTGACCATCGCGGCAATATTACGTGCACCTGCGGAGCCGTTAATTTCGCAAAAGCTTCCACGAATAAAACTGAATAATGTCACGCGTGTGACATCAGGCTTCTTTGGCTGCCGCCAGTATTTATAGCTGCTGCGATGAACCCCATACACATTGTACAGAACGGCAATGGGAGACCACGCTCTTGGTTTATCAACTAATGAGAACTGTTCAGGGAGTCTGACATCAAAATCGTGGTAGCTTTTTTAATATATATACTTATATTTCAAAGCGTTAAATTATTTTCTTCAACTTACGTATTTCAATCTGCTCAGGTGTAATGGGTGATGCGATAGGTTATTTTTCCCCGAGCTCTTCTTTCAACTGCCGGACCCACTTATCCTTAGTGGATTTACCGATATTCATTGCCGTAGCAGTGGCGGCAGCGGTTTATTGCTAATCAAGTACAGGCTGTGCGGCTTCGGGGCTAAACTCGGGCCTATAATTGCGTCTGTTACGTCGGGTCATAATGCCACCTGTTTTTGACTATTAAGCGATGATGCCGCCTCTATTCAGGTGGCCAGATTCACTATGCCACTACAGCATAAGGCACAGCCACAGTACGCGCTTTGCCTGAAGAGGGAGGTAATATGCTGCTTCCGTAAGCTCATTGGATTGCTTAATGCTTACCTTTTTTTAAAAACTTTTCAGCGAGATAGTGCTCATCCAAAGCCCTTGCGGGTAAAAAATAATTACCCATATTCTGATTAGTAGAGAAAATTGCAACTCCCGATACCGCACTTATTAACATGTGAATAAACAAATTTTTAACTTGATGTCTTTCCCACAGCTTGTTCATGCATTTCCCATCTGTAGATGCTTCCGATCCCACGGAAAGCTGCGCCCCCCATACGGAGTTGTGCAGGACCCCATTAAGGATCCGGGCCAGGCCACGCACACCATGGTCTGGCAGCGCGCTAAAAAGCCTAAAATTCATAAAATACTAAAAAATTCTATAAAAATTAGTCCTGTGGACCGTGTGCATAACCCCTTCTTACGGGTAAGAACACACCGAGCGATAATATCAGTGGGGTAATGCAGCCGAAAGAAGGCTTTTCGGATGAGAGACGGCGTCAGGTAACATTGTAAAAAAAACAGCATGTTACTTGACGCCGTCTTAATGCGACAGAACCCCATCAGCCGCTGCCGGTTTTCATGCCTCATGATTATGTCTCCCGTAAAAAGGGTGCCGCAGCGCCCCGTCGAGGCCGCCTCCGTCAGAAGCTGACCTTCATGCCCAGCATGCCTTCCGTGTCGCTGTAGCCCTTTCCGCCCATCTGCTGCGCCACCGACAGGTTTACGCTCAGCGCCTCCGTCAGCCCCGGCCTTCAGCTCGCCCGCGTTGCGCGTGCCCGTCACGTGTGACTCCGTGCCGTTCATCCGCATGCCGTCGTTCTCCGTGATGTGCAGCCAGTTCGCCTCCACGAACGGCTCAAACTCCCGCGCCGTGCACTTGTCCTGCGCGCCCTTTCCGTTCATGTACGCCCGCAGGCCCAGCTTCGTCTGCACGCCGTCGCTGCAGGTTCCCTGCACGCGGGTGCCGTTGGCCTCGGTGTGGTCGTCCGCCTTCACGCCGCTCCAGATGACCTGGGCGTGCGGCTGCAGCCAGAAGCTGTTGTCCGTACCGCTCCGGCTCAGCCAGCTGATAAGCCGCCAGTTTTAGCCGGTCTCCGCCGAGGCGCCCAGGCCGTTGCGGGTGGTGCTGTGCTGGTTCGCGTAGCCGCCCATGACGCCCAGCGACAGGCGGCCGGCCGCGTCCGACTCCCGGGCGGCCACGTCCCCGCCGAGCTGAAGCACGTAGCGGTTCGCGCTGGTTTTATTCTGGCCGCCGGCGAGGCGGGCCGTGTTGCGTCCGCCTTCGTTGCGCATCCACAGGATGGTGGTGCCGGTTTCCCCGGTGACGGGGTCGGCGTAGCGGGTTTCGCCGCCGCGGTCGTGCAGGGAAAGGTTAAAGAGCGAGCGCGACGCCTGCAGGTTGGCCGCGTAGGCCCCGGTTTCCGGGCGCACCATGCGGACCGGATTAACCGGATTCACAGGGTCTACCGGGTCAACCGGCGTCAGGTAGCTGGTCAGGTACCAGTCCTTATCGTCAGTTTCTGTGGCATTGCCCTTCTGCAGCGTATAGTCGTAGGCCCCGGCGACCACGCGGCCGCCCACCTTCACCACCTGAATGCCGTCCAGGGAGACAACGCTCCCGGCGACGCCGGTGTAGTTACCGTCGACGGTCAGGGTGTTGCCGGCGGTGTGGGCGGTGGGATTAAGGACCAGGCTGCCGCTGTTAACAAGGTTCCCCGTCAGGGTGGCGGCGGCGTTATTCACGTCGCTCAGGGTCAGGGTGCCGGCGTTGCTGATGGCGTCGGCGCCGGTAGTGAGCACGTGCCAGTCGGCGTCCTTCCGCCAGACGAGGCGGGAGCCCTGTGCGATGCTGAGGTTATCCACATACGCGGACGCCACGGAGGCGGTGGTGAGGTCGCCGACGTTGTCCGCGTCGCCGATGGCCAGCGAGGCGCCGTGTCCGGCCTTGCCGTCCTTCACCCCGTTCCAGGAAAGGACGCCGTCCACCACGGAGCCATCGCCGGCGGCGATGTACTGCGTATTATCTCCCAGGGCCGCGTTACCGGTGATGGTGCCGTAGTTGACGAAGCCGTTGGTTATCGTGCCGATGTTACGCAGCGTGCCAATGGTGCCGTGGTTTATCCCCTCCGCGACCCCGCCCGACAGGTCCCCGGTGTTGTTGAGCCTGTCGATGGTGGCGCCCTCGTCGACGTACAGTCCGACCTGCCACCCCTGTGCCGTCGCCGGGAGCCAGTGTCAGAACGTTCATGTACGCCCCGTCGAGTAAGGTGGCGCCGATTTTTGCAGTGGCAATGTTTGAGAGGGTCGTCTCCACGGATGCGGCGTAATCACCCAGCATTACCAAGCCATAATCCCATAAGCCGGTCACGTTCGACGCATGTTCTTCGTGGTTATAGCTTTTATTGAACGTCCACTTCCCTGATAAGCCGATGGTGACGTTGTATCCTTTGCCATCGACGGGCGCGGTGTTTATACCGTTGCCTTGTACGACCATGATGTTTATGTGTTTTGCCGGGTCCTAGACGTCTGTTAGATTCTCCGGGTTATAGGAGTAGGGGAGTAGTCATACGAGGCCAACCATTGGGTTCTGTATTGGGGGGGTGTAATCAAGGTACAGTCCCATGGCGTCCGTCACCGTTGTCCCCTCGGGAAGGTCCATCGCGTCGAGAGCCATCGAAAGTTCATAATACGTGGTATACGCTACGTTATAATGTGGCAGGTCCATATTGATTCCCAGTCAGTCACTATTATTAGTCCGGGCGTCAGTCACCCTGGCACGCTGCCAGCATTCCTTCCGCCCACGTTGTCCACCGCGCATCGTACGCCCGCACCCGCTCAGAGGCCGCTTTAGCGGTCATGCCCTTGCGCCGGGCCTGCTCATAAAGCCGCGCGCGCCGTTCGCGATGGTTGTTCAGTGCCCGGGGCGCGATGGCGGCCCCTCGGCCCGAACCCGATACCCAGCCAGCCGAAGCCGTTCCATTCCGTCCGGTCTGCGTTTTGTCCGGGTGGCGCTCAAAGCCTCCGGCGTCGAAATAGTCCGCCAGCCGGACAATGCCCCGACGCAGCTGCCACCGCGTCCGCGTGAGCAGCACAAAGTCGCCCATGTAGCGTGCATAAAAATTGTCCTCCTGGTTCAGGCTGGCGAAGTCGCCGTCGATGTGGTGCAGCAGTGCAGCCCCGATGAGGGGGCGCAGGGCGCAGACGCGCGATATGCCGGTCACCGGCGTATGTATCTGAACGCCATTCTCCACGATGTAGTGCGCGTACTGCGCCATCAGGTCCCGGCACACCGGGTCAGCGACCCGGTTGTTTATCACGCTGGCCAGCGGTGCTTTCCGGATGTGTGCGTAAATGAGCGCCGTTTCCGTCCGTGACTAAGGCTGAGGCCGGCTGGTAGCAGGCCTGCTACTGGCTCTGGCGACAGCGGGAGAACGAACAGGGGCGACTTCGAGGCCGCAGCGCAAAGGAGTGAGGAACAAGCGACTGCGAACGGGGGAAATGGCGGGCTTTAACCTTTATCCTTGTGAGGTCAGTGCCCCGTTCAAGTGTCTGCCACGGAGAAAGAAGCCCCGCAGTGAACACCGCAATAGAGGGAGACACCATAAAGACCGGCTGGCCGGTCCCTTAGAGCCCCAACGGGGCGGTGAACTGAAACTCACCGGCTTCCGCGATGCGCTCAAAAACCAGATCGCTCAACCAAGTGAATACCAGGAACTGGGGTTCGAAGAGCGTCTGTCGTTACTGGCATCAGAAGAACTGACCTGTCGCGAAAACCGAAAGTCAGAGCGTCTGGTGAAACAGGCGAAGTTCAGACTCAGCGCCAAGTTAACAAAACTGGACTATCGCAGCAGCAGGGGCCCGGATAAGGCCCTCATCCGTTCGCTCGGTCAGGGAAACTGGCTGACTCTTAAACAAAACCTGCTGCTGACTGGCGCAACGGGCAGCGGCAAAACGTACCTGGCCTGTGCGCTCGGTCATAATGCCTGCCGACAGGGATACAAGGCCTACTAATACCGTCTTAAAGCACTGATGGATCTGTGCTACCAGGGACATGCAGACTGACGATACAGCAAACTGCCGACAAAACTGAATCACAGCGATCTGCTGCTTCTGGATGACTGGGGACTGGAGCCTCTGTCGTCAGAACAATGCAGCGATCTACTGGAAATAGTGGATCTCATGTACCAGCGAGTCTCAATCATCGTCGTAAGCCAGTTTCCGGTGGAAAGTTGGTACAAGATGATCAGGGACTCAACACATGCCGATGCCATCCTGGATCGACTGGTTCACGGGAGCGTCAAGATAGAACCGATCTCCATCAATGTTACTCATAGATCTCCTTAATGGTAATACGCATGTGCCATTCCGATCTATTTCACCGATCGATGCGGCGTGATTGATTGGCATTTCATTCCTTCGCAATCGCCTCCCACCAGAACTTTACCCTTCACATCTTTTTTTTTGCGACCAAGACGGAGTAAAAAACTATAAGTAATCATATTTAAGATAAAGATTCCGCTTTATTGCATACAGCAGTTAAATAAGAAGGTGGTACATCATGAAGTTCGCAGAAGATATGCATCAAAAAGGAAACTCAGGAGAAATACATCGAATAAATTAACAGTGGCATCTGTTGCAGGTTTGCTGGTCACCAGCTCCTTCGCGGCACTGGCAGGAACCCCATCGACCCTCATGACCGTCGACGGCGGCAAAATCAATTGGCGGCTGGATTATAACGAGTGCCGTCGACATTCCTCGTTGAATTACCAGACACCATCTGAATTTTCAGCGGGCTGAAGAAACAGAAAATCAGAAGGTGATAAAACCGAAATGACTCAATGATCGTTGTATCGAAGACTGGGGGTAGGTCAGTTACAGTTGACAAATAATATTGAAGCTCTTCGTATTTTGCGTTCATTGATTGCTCAGGTTTTAATTATTAAAAATTATCAGGTCATAATAATCATGAAGTTAAAAATATTTACCTGTGTAACTATCCCTCTGCCTGAATAAAAACTTCAGCCAGTATGCTGCAGAATATTATGTCATCTGAATGAGCATAACTGAGGCAGGCTTCGCTTGCAGGAACCCCGGCCCTGGCTTTTCAGAAGACAATTGTCAGGTTCATTCAGTAAGGTGCCTGTATTAAGATGCGCTTATGATGACAAACAGCAGACGAATGAAATCATAGATATGCAGCGAAAAGAGGCAGATTAGAGACTGCTTCAGTTATCAGGAGAAATAGCAGTTTTTAAGTTCCTCATAAAATTACAAATACCCAATAGCGAAGATAAATCTGTCAGTTTCCCTTAACGAAAGAAGAGCGTATTTATCATGAGTATTATTGCTACTTAAGAGAGCTCAGAATAGCGGGCTTTGCTCATTTGCAGTGAAGTACTGGAATTGAGAAGGACGCGACTTAAATACTTACAACCTCCTATAGGACGCAACAAGTGGTCAGAAACGGCCGCCGCAACATGGAGGTATACTCAGGCGGCAATATAACTACTGACATGAAAACATAGATTCTGTCGCCCGGATGCGTTAAGCATCGCACAGTGATAAGGATAATCTATTTTAACGTTATGTTAATAATAACATTTAAAAATCAATTGCTTAAAAATAACCGTTGTTACTGGGCCATGCTTAAACAGGTTGCAGTAGCCACATAGCTTGTTATCGGGATGGTCCTTACTTGCTTTAAAAACAAACAGATATACATCCTGGCATGCTCTCTCCTCATCATAGCTTATACATAAGCTATGATGAGGAGAGAGCATGCCAGTGGTGGTTACTGATAAAATCTGGCAACTATGTGATGCACTCCTATGTCACGGGCATCGTTATAAATTTATAAAAACTCATATTTAACATACGGTTACTGCCTTAACAAATTTAATAATTTTTAACATGGCTACCATGTTTCAGATTTAACACTGTCAATAGATATAAGCTGTAATGAGGGAATGTATTTGTTATAGCGGAGCACCAGTTATCATGCAACGAATTAATTACAAGGTTCAGGCTGTCACAGCCTACCAGTAACTATCTTAAACATAAGCTATAGTGAGCACCACATAAGCTATAGTGAGCGATCAGCATATTTTCACTTAAAAGCATAAACTGCAGAGAGTAAAACATAAGCTATGAAGAGTAAAACATAAACTATGAAGAGTAATTCTCGTGTTTATCTTGTGAAGAATTTAAATAAAAATCTTTTAAAACAGCAAGTTACGTTAATCACATAAACAGTAGTAAGCAAATCTATATCACAAGTTGATACCTACGGTTTACTCATTACAGCTTATATGATTACTTGTTTTTGAAAAGGGTCTCCAGATCCTCAAGCGTAACCCCAAGTTTTTCAAGGATTTTTAGCTTTTCACTAAGTTCTGGTTTGAGTCCGCCTTTGATGGGTTTAGCCGTTTCCGGGCTTTCTTCCACGTTTTTGATTATTTTCAACTTTGGGTTGCGATTATGCACAATGAACGACACATTTCGCCCTTTCTGAACCTCACTGTAATCCAGGTATCCAATCTCCTTAAGCTGCTCCAAAGCCCTTCTGACAGTTTGATTCTGTGAAAAAACGGGAGAGCGCAGGTTAAGCCTGTTACGCAAGCGGGCCAGAGAAATGGGTGCCGGATTTTTGGGTAAACTTTCAATATAAGTATAAAGCGCCTGTGCGGACTCACGACGCTTAAGAGCATTTATCGCTTTAAGCTGCAAAAGTACTTTATGATCAAACTCATAAAGCTCAAAAAGCTTAGGATCCGCCTGCAGAATGACAATATCCTTTTTAGTATCATAGAACGCAGATTGCACAAGGTGGGTAGTGTACTCTTTAGCCTCGTCACCCATATTTGATGTAAACGATATGGTTGTAGCTGCAATTCGTCTGAGAGAGGGACTGATACGTTCCCTGAGTTGCTTGGAAGAACGGCTTGAGGGTATGCCGCAAAGCTTTGCAAACTCCACGAATGATAGCTGTACCTTATCACCTACAATCTGCTCTTTGTGTTTCGCAAATGAGTGGATAATGCCTACCCAGGTCTTAAAATCGTTATCCATATCGAGTCGGGGACCTATAATTTCTACTTTGTTATAACCTTCGGCTTTTGCTAGAGATAAACGGGTAAGTTCTTCTGTAGCGTCAGTAGTAGAAAATGTATTTTTCTTGCTATTTTTCAGTGACTTAAGAGTTGGAACAAAAACCCCCAGCCTCATCAGAGCCACTGGCTGAACCGTATTATTGGCGTTGGGAGTAAGTGTAACCAGCTCACCAGACGTATTGTCTTTTTCCTGAAATAACTTACTAAAATCAATGGATTCGCTTTCCATCTAGACTCCCAGGGTGATTGGTAAAGATCGAAAACCGATCACAAGATCGTTGCTGTGAATTACTCAAACATGAATTTTTGCACCTGACGGTAATGCCATGATGCAACAGGAGAATAGTTATCCACAGAAGCCTCGTTTAAGATTATGCCGCACTGACTATAGCTTATATTTATCGCTCTTTACAGCTTATATTTGACGTTGTATAGCTTATTGTGATCTAACTATAGTTTATGTTCTACTAATTATAGCTTATGTGATCACCCTCTGAGCCCAGAGCTGGCGCAGCCTGAAGAGATCGGGGATCTCTTTTGGATCTTAAATGGATCTTATAAGGATCTATTTATTGGGATCTAAGCTGTGGATAAGTATGGTTTGAGACCAAAATCACAAGTACATCCAACGCGTCAGATAAAACACTAGCGATGTGGCGAGGTGCACATCATTAGATGTATTCTATTGGTGGTTTTCAAAGCATTTTCCAAGCCTGTAATATGCGTTTTAGTTTTGAAAAGTGATAATTCTGATTGATAGACTGCTGACTCTGCTTATCGAATGATCTGACGAAACTCATATATGTATAGAACAGCACTCAGACACAACATTTATCTGGCCTGCGGTAATAAAAGGTAGACACCAGCATGCGGGCACGAAGGACCTGCTTGCTTAGTAGGTTTCAGGTCTTTGAAACCGGATTTACCTGTCGATTGAAACCAGATCCGTAGACGTCACTCCGTGTTACGCGCTTGACATGCTCCAAATCGATTAACACGCCGCAATATGAGTCATGTCTTCATAAGTCGCATAAGTACGTTCTCATGAAAAAAGGATTTTACGACAACAGATCATCAGCATCTTACGCAAGATCCGTGCCGTCATCACGGCACGGGAGCTCTGACGCAGGCATGCTAATTAAACCCCTGCCTTTTATACATATCACAGGACGTCTGAATTCATGGAAATCCCCAAAGTGAAGCAGCCAAGGTCACCTGAAGCGGAGAACGCCCGTCTCAGAAGCCGCCTGCTGAAACCATACTTAATTAAAAGACGGTTCAGGTGTCTCCGGGCCTGAAGATCTGACAACTGGTCACAAACCGCATCGTGGAAGTCGTGTATGAGTCAATTGGCCTGTCGTACGACGGGCCTGCATGCAGGCAGAGCTGCCCCTCTCAGCATGCCACGTCCTGCTGCTCATGCGCACCTGTCTCTGCGCATCACTCAGCAGGTTCCTGAAAGCCGCCGCTTTGATTATCGGCGTATCTGGCAGCTTATGCGGCGTAAGAGCCTATACGTTCTTCACAAAAGGTTTTAAGGCATCTGTCACCTTAGCAGTCTGAGCATAAGCGCAGGCCACGTCGCTAAGGGCTAAACCGAGCGGCTTCCGCTTCTGCGTCAGGATGCACCAAATCTGACCCGGCCGGTAAATTTTGTCGTTTATGAACACGGCAGCGGTCGCGGAATAAGTACCTTATCTGTGGTGATAATTTCATGAAGGAGTTAGTGAAGTTCGCCACTGCATCCGGTTATTGCAGGCGTTCAGGTGACACGCATTCCGGACTGCCCTGGCTGTCTGAGTACTATCATGCATGCGGCGATGGTAGCCGATAAGGGACCGGAATTTACCTGCAGCGCGCTGAGTGAGTGAGCATTTAAGCATGATGTCAGGCCAGGCTTAATCAAGCCGGCGAAGCCAGCGCAGAACGGATTTACTGAGAGCTTTAATGGCCGCTTTCTTGATAAATACCTGAATGAGCACTGGTCCATTAATATTGTCGACATCAGGAAAATTATTCATGACAGTCGGTAGGACTGTAGCCAGTGCAGTCCACATTCGTCGCTGAACCACAGTACACCATCTGAATGTGCAGCGGGCTGAAGAAACAGAAAATCAAAAGATCAACAAGCCGACATGACTGAGTGGTCTGGTATCTGATACCGCGGGGCAGGGCAGCTGAAAAGCAAACCCGTTGTGCAGATTTGTAAACACTTTATCCTCCGGAACAGTTAATACTCCGGATGTGTAATACTAAGCTGCGGCTTGATTGTAAACACTCTGTTATGCTTGTAGTTACTATAGAGGATGCAGGCAGCTAAAAATGTCATATGAAAAAGATGAATGCATGAGATAAGATGACAACTGCACAATTGTTGTAGCAGCAGAAGTAATCAGCGCTAAGTGCCTATACAAACTGGTCAGCCTGAAATTACTAAAAAGAGCCGGGTAAACTTCTGAAAAGTATGCAGACCGTGCCAGAGATTAGATCAGGCGGTTAATTGAAAAGGTAACTTTCATTACTGATTTATATAAAAAGTATGGCAGACAGATAAAAATAATAAAGCTGTGAAGCTGGCATAATCCGTGCCATCGACAATGCATGTTATTTTTAAATTAGGATCATTATCACTCAGGTAGGTAATAGATACATAATGGTCTGGATGATAAGAATGAGTTCACCTATCCATCAGAGATAATTCAGAAAAAAAACCTCAGAAAGCATAAAGGGGGCTTTATGATTTCTGAGGCAATGCAAAGCATTTAAGTTACAGGGTCAATCTGCTTCAAAATAAGCTTAGTATGTCTTCGTCAGAAAAAAAGGAAAAAAGTTAATAATTAATTATTTAACTAAGTTAAAAACACTCGATGACAAGATTTATATGTTCATTTACGGTCATGATTTCTATTTATAAAAATTGCACAAAAATTATTATTCATCAATAGATTAATTATCATAAATCGTTGGTTTTCCGGGTTAATCTTGCATAGTGCCAGAGAAACCGACCATTATGTCTGGGGGGGTATCTTAATTAAATTTCAGAAATTCAAAGACGCTAAAAAACGTGAAGCGTGAAGTTTGAATTTTTCAGTTGAAGTGATTATAACCTGGCATTCCTGTCAACAACATTGTGAAACCGTTACATAACCATTTTTAGTTTAAAAAGGATACTGTCGCGCATGATTTAAAAATATTTAGCCTGAGAGCGGTGAGGGGTTTAAATGCACCAATTTAGGAAAATATTTTGACTGAAACCCTATATCTTTCATTTAAATTATCATTGATAAAATATAGGCCTAAAACTAATCATTTTTCCGAATTATGAATCTGATTATTTTAAGAAATACATGATATGCGACATCTAAAAAAAGCGGTGATACTATCAGGTTTTGCAATCCGTTAAAATCTTTCCTGATTTATGCTACTGCAATGAAACTAATAAGGGGAGAGCCATGAGTGATAAATACATATATGCAAAAAATTTTATTGCCTTGAATTCGCAGGAGATGTTTAATACTTTTTTCCCGCAAGTGACCCCCCCAGTGCTGGTATGTTCACTTGCTGGTGCTGCACTTTACGTATTATCCAAAAACAACTATATTTTTTGGAAACAGAGCTTATTTGCCATCATATCTTTTTTAGGAGGAGTGTATAGCGCGGGGATATCATCAGAAATCTTGACTGGGGTTATTAATTCAGTATTGCAAAAAATAGATCCAGGTATTAGCATCGCTGTTCCACCGGCACTCGGAGCACTATTTGCATCGGCAATCTGTGTCAGTACACTTCTTAAAGTAATGTCTCACGTAAAAAATAAACCTTCATATTTTCAGGAGAATGATTGGAAATGAGCCTAGAGAATATCTCAATTTATCTGAACGCGACTATATGTCTTTTGATATGCTGGCGGCTTATGTTTTTTCAGAAAACCGGACGCTACAGTTTTAGAATATCATTTTTGGCATATTGTCTTATCCTTGCATCGGGTTGGACCGCATTCAGATTGCTATGGGGACGTTATCTGAATGTTGATCCAGCAGAAATAGCACTTAACCTGTTTGTCTGCTTTTCAATACTGAAAGCAAGAGGGAACCTGGCAAAAGTTGCTCAAAAAAGATATCACCGGACTTGTACCTGGAAAAAAAATTAATTTCACGGGTGTCTTAATTCAGCTTTGAGAAAAATGGCCGGAAGCGTTCTGGTAATAAGTGCCAGTTGTATATAATTAATTTTGAAATTAATACGGCATCACTGATACGTAGCTGTATGGTTAGCGTTGCAGGCATCCGGCCAATTTCAATTTCTTGTACTATCCATCCATATATATATATTTCCTGCGAAACATTCCTGTCATCAGGCTTACATTTTATCTTTTTTATTAATTTCATTATGATGTGCATCAGGCTTATATAGTAGTCATTGTTGATCTCATTTTTATTGCTTTTTGTGGGTGTGTCACCAGTTTCCGGAAGTTATCAAGGCTGACTTCCTATACGTTTTAACCAAATTTCTTTGTTATCCATCATGAATGGTAGCCGTCCATTTGCGTTAATTCAGATCAGACTTCCCAACCTCCATTAGCTGTAACGGCTTGCAATCGAAATCCCTCCGACTCACAGTCAGCACAAATTTCTGCTCACATTACTTGCTAATAAAAAATGCACCGGCTCAAATTAAGTGACAAAGGCTCGCATCTATCCTGCCCGGCCCGCAATCCATTCCGCCGGGCTCACAATAACTGCAAATGAAATTTATATGCATACGGTCTTTCTCTATCCCGCATTGAAAGTACCCAGCCACGCGAAACCATCCTGATTGTTGTATGATTTTCTTTGCAGCCTGACTGGCTGCATCACAAAAACAGGAGAACGCTATGAACATATCGTTGTTCACAATGACCCCGACGATCACGGTCCTCGACAACCGCGGCCTTACCGTTCGCACCCTGCAGTACCACCGCCATCCGGATACACCGGACATCACTGTTGAGCGCATCACCTACCACCAGTTCGACCCCCGCGGTTTTCTGACTCAGAGCACCGACCCACGCCTGCATGATGCCGGGCTGGTGAACTTCATGTACCTCAACGACCTGCCTGGCAGGGTTCTGCGCACGCAGGGAGTCGATAACGGGACCACCGTCACTCTGAACGATGCCGCAGAACGACCATTTATCGCGGTCAGCAATAATATTTGCACCGCTGATGACGGTACGGAAGACAGAAGCCAGGCGGTAACCCGCGCCTGGCAGTATGAGGATGCAGAACTGCCGGAACGTCCGGTGAGCATTACGGAGCAGATCGTCGGTGAAACCGCTCGCATCACAGAGCGTTTCGTATACGCAGGCAACGGTGATGTGGAGAAAGGCCTGAATCTGTCCGGTGTGTGCGTCAGTCATTACGACACGGCAGGCCTGATGCAGACCGACAGTATTGCTCTTGCCGGCGCACTGCTCTCGGTCACCCGTCGCCTGCTGAAGGATGCGGATAATCCTGACGCCGTAGCCGACTGGCAGGAAGAAGATGTATCGCTATGGAATGACCTGCTGGGCGCTGAGACATTTACCACCTTGACCACCGCTGACGCCACCGGGGCGGTAGTGACCACCACGGATGCGAAAGGCAACCAGCAGCGCGTGGCGTACGACGTGGCGGGCCTGCTGTCGGGCAGTTGGCTGACCATGAAGGGCGGCACGGAGCGAGTTATCGTGAAGTCGCTGACTTGGTCCACCGCCGGGCAAAAGCTTCGCGAGGAGCACGGTAACGGCGTAGTGACGACTTACATATACGAGCCTGAAACACAACGTCTGAGCAGCATTAAAACGGAGCGCCTGGCCGGGCATGCCACAGGTGCAAAGGTGCTGCAGGACCTGCGCTATAAGTATGACCCGGTGGGCAACGTCTCGAAAGTCAGCAACGACTCTGAAGAGACCCGCTTCTGGCACAAGCAGAAAGTGGTACCGGAGAACACGTACATATACGACAGCCTGTATCAGCTGGTTATTGCCACCGGGCGCGAGATGGCGAATATCGGTCAGCAGGGCAGCCATTTACCAAAAACCACAGCACCCCTTCCCACTGACAGCACCGCGTACACGAACTACACCCGCACTTATACCTATGATACCGCTGGCAATCTGATGCAGGTCCGCCATACCCCGGCCACTGGCAGCGGATACACAATCAGAATCACTGTCAGCAACTGCAGCAACAGGGGTGTGCTGAGCACCCTGACGGAAAATCCGGCAGAGGTGGACGCACTGTTCACGGCAGGCGGGCAGCAGACGCAGTTGCAGCGAGGGCAGAACCTGGTCTGGACGCCGCGTAATGAGCTGCTGCAGGTGACCCCGGTTGTGCGTGATGGCGATGTGTCCGACCATGAAAGCCACCGGTATGACAGCAGCAGCCAGCGCGTACTGAAGATGAGCATGCAGAAGACAAACAACAGCGTGCAAGCGCAGCAGGTGCTGTACCTGCCGGGTCTGGAGCTGCGGAACACAACAAACGGCGATACGCAAACGGAGAGCCTGCAGTCCATTAGTATTGGGGAGGCAGGACAGGCTCAAGTGCGGGTGCTGCACTGGACATCAGGCAGGCCGGACGGCATCAGCAATGACCAGCTACGTTACAGCTACGACAACCTGACCGGTAGCAGCGGGCTGGAGGTGGACGGTGAGGGAAATATCATCAGCACAGAGGAATACTATCCGTACGGGGGCACGGCGGTGTGGACAGCCCGCAGCGCGGTGGAGGCGAACTACAAAATCATCCGTTACTCGGGCAAGGAGCGTGATGCGACGGGACTGTACTACTACGGCTACCGGTACTACCAACCGTGGGTGGGACGCTGGCTGAGTGCGGACCCGGCGGGGACGGTAGATGGACTTAATCTATTTCAGATGGTGAAAGGGAATCCGGGATCTTATATTGATGATAATGGCTTGATGTTCAAAAGATTAAATTCAATTAGAGTCGGCAGAAGAGAGCGCAATTCCCCAAACGATATATCCACTGTTAATGGTGCTGTTGGCGCATCTGAATCAGACAGTCAGTCCCGGTTGAAAGTTCCTGATTCTAAAAACGAACTAATTATTAACATTATTGATCGTCTGGTGGGAATTGTTGAAACAGGGAGAGGTGGAATGCGCACGTTACAAGGAGAACAGTTTAACGAAACGATGACTAAATTAGCTTCTTTTTATATTGACTTACAGCCTGAAGGCGCTCTTTCCGGTGGAAACAATATCATGCATAAATCAAAAGGTTTCAGGCGACCACCTAAAGATTTAGTTAATCAGAAAAATGAGAGAGGGAATTTATATGATTTTTTGACTCCTTACCTTACCAGAGATTTAGATTCTGAAAATTTTTGCCTCCAAAATGTAACTTCAGACTTACATAAATGGACTGAACATATTATCGATAAACAACAGAAGCGTCTTCCGACAGGAAAATCAGCAGAGTTACTTATGAGGATGAATAACGCTGCAGACCCGGAAATTACTCGAGCAGAGTTCACAAAAAATCCTACGTCACGGCCTCCTGAGGATCAAGAGGAGGCGGTACAGTTTATATATTATATGGCTGGTCAATTTGAAAGTGAAAGTGAATGGAACGATTTTGCCCGCGACATGTACGCGGATGAATATCCTCTGCTAAAAAAAGTAACTTATGAAAGAGCTAAGAGAGTTTTCAATAAAAACAAGGCGTCTTTGGTATATACGAGTTGATTCAGGCACCATCATTTTTCATTGCTCTCATGGGGTATGAGTAATTAGATAATAATGTCTACTTAAAGTAGTCCCAAAACAATCAATCCGGTGAGACAGTTTTTCTGTCTCATTTGGTTTTTTTGTCTCATCATGGTGTTACGTTTTCATTATCAGGAGTTAAACGAAACAGTTTTTATCATTATGGCACTTTACGGTTATACGCGCGTTTCAACCAGTGACCAGGGTCTTACCCTGCAGACACAAATTCTCCGCGCTGCCGTGTGTGAAATCATTCGTGCAGAAAAAGCCAGCGGAAGCAGCCGGACCGGAAGGAGCGAGTTGCAGTTGTTGCTGGATTTCATGCGCGCCGGTGATACGTTGATGGTGACCCGCGTGGATCGCCCTGGCCCGCAGCATTAAGGACCTGCAGGATATCGTGTATACCCTGAATCAGCAGGGTGTAATGCTCAGGGTAACAGAACAGTCTGTGGACACGCGCCCGGCGGCAGGTAAAACCTTCCTCGATATGCCGGGCGTTTTCGCTGAATTTGAAACCAACCTTCGCCGGGAGCGCCAGATGGAAGGGATTCCCACGACGGCGAGGTGCTTACCATCGACACTGCCTTCATCGCCATGTTCTGCTACCTGTTTTGTTAATAGCTATAACAATTTTCTGCAGCACAGCAGGGTTTTTATAATTCCATCACCCCTCTGGCTTTACGACCTGAGACCCGCGACGGACAGTGGTTGTGCTTCAGTTATTAACGGTTATGCGATGACGTTGCATGTCCTTAAATACTAAAAATAACCCGTACTCCTACCTGCGGGAGTGGCTGGTGCTTTCACCATCAATACAGACGCTTTTTTGCCTGTGATAACATGCGACGGTTAATTTCCAGAGCCGGAACCGATGAAGAAGAAAAACCGCACACCAACTTCTCACGATGCTACTTTCCGGCAGTTTCTGACACATCCGGACGTCGCCCGTGATTTCATGGAACTCCATCTGCCCGCAGAACTGCGTGCTATATGTGACCTCAGTACGCTGAAGCTGGAATCCGGTTCGTTCGTTGAGGATGACCTCCGGCAATATTTCAGCGACGTACTCTACAGCCTGAAGACCACAGCAGGTGATGGATACATACATGTTCTGGTCGAACATCTGTCCACCCCTGACAGTCATATGGCGTTCAGGCTCATGCGGTACGCTGTTGCGGCTATGCAGCGGCACCTTGAAGCTGGCCATAAACAGCTGCCACTGGTGATACCGATGTTGTTCTATACCGGCAGGCGCAGTCCCTATCCCTGCTCAACGCGTTGGCTCGATGAGTTCGATGACCCGGCGCTGGCTGAAAACCTCTATTGCAGTGCCTTTCCCCTGGTGGATGTCACGGTCATTCCGGATGATGAAATCGCGGACCATCGCAGCATGGCCGCTCTGACCCTGTTGCAGAAGCATATTCGTCAGCGGGACCTGGCTGAACTGGTGGACAGGCTCGCCCCCATTCTGCTGGCCGGATATCTTTCTTCATCACAAGTGATATCGCTGGTACACTATATTTTACAGGCAGGCGAAACGTCAGACGCCAAAGCCTTTGTTCGCGAACTGGCACAGCGTGTGCCGCAATACGGAGACGCACTCATGACCATCGCACAGCAGCTTGAGCAAAAGGGCATTGAGAAGGGTATTGAGAAAGGTATCGAGCAAGGTATTCAGCTGGGTGAACAGCGCGGCATTGAAAAAGGCAGAAATGAAGGCAAACTCGAAGTTGCGCGTACCATGCTGCAGAACGGTATCGATCGCAGTACCATCATGAAAATGACCGGCCTGACGGAAAACGATCTGACACAAATCCGCCACTAACTGATGCCATAGTTTTTCTGGCCGTGCTGCTGAGCCGTCATGCTCACCACCCTGTCGTCGCCCAGCAGCGACATTCGGTGACACCCAGGTCATTCTGCACCTTTAGTAATATCCTGGGCCTCAGCCACGTTTAATCGGGAATGAGGCCGCCATAATGCCTTTATCAGCAGTCTTCCCAGAGCACATTGAATAGTCCTGCACACACAGTGAAAGGCTCCGATATATTTTGAGCACCGGCAGCATTGCTTCATGCTTCGTATTTTGCTTTTGCTTCCGACAGACATCCACTGGATGTCAGTGAACGTTGTTTTTAAAGTCAGTTAAAGAGAGTATTTGCTGCGCTCATTGTCCCTTTGTAATAGTTTCTTCAGGTTTTTCTGCACTCAGCTCATAAAGCCCGGAAAGTCCATCAACGGTCATCTGCCATCCACCGAGGTTAAGAAGCATCTCAAGCTCCTGCACGCGCCCGTTCAGTCATGCCATCACCGGTATGACCTGCCGGCCAGCATTGTAAAATGCCGCGTCCAGACTGCTCCGGACAGTTAAATTCCGTTGTTGCAATAGCCGGCCTGCTACTTGTGAGCATTATAGATAGGCTGATAATTAAAGCGTTCGAGCGCTTCATATCATTCATGCCTGCATACTTTATTCGTTCCCGTTGATTAATACGCCGCGATGTTAGTAATGTCTTCATAAGCCACATGAGGACATGCCCATAAAGAAGCGTTTTTCCGGCGAACAGATCATCAGTATCCTCCGCGAGGCTGAAGCCGGAGTTTCTGCCCGTGAGCTCTGCCGTAAGCACGCCATTTCCGACGCTACCTTTTACATCTCACGTAAGAAGTATGGCGGTATGGAG
Organism: Pantoea sp. PvP021; assembly: GCF_054056055.1. Taxonomy (NCBI): domain Bacteria; kingdom Pseudomonadati; phylum Pseudomonadota; class Gammaproteobacteria; order Enterobacterales; family Erwiniaceae; genus Pantoea; species Pantoea sp. PvP021. The sequence goes on from NZ_JBSRXX010000004.1 coordinate 157,871, forward strand.
GTGCCCGTGGTTAAGCGCCTGAAGTCGCCTGAAGAAGAGAAAGCCAGACTCAGGAAGCTGCCTGCCGGAGCTATGCTGGATAAGGAGGCGCTTCAGGTAGCTCTGGGGCGAAAGTACTGACGACAGGCCATAAGCGGGAAGCCGTGGTGTTGATGTGTGATGCGACCGGTCTGTCGCAACGTCGTGCCTGCAGGCTTACAGGCTTGTCCCTGTCGACCTGCCGTTATGATGCTCAGCGTACGGGTGCTGATGCACATTTATCAGGGCGTATTACTGAGCTGGCGCTTGAACGCAGACGTTTTGGTTATCGCCGCATCTGGCAGTTGCTGCGCAGGGAGGGCCTTCACGTCAATCATACCGTATTTACCACCTTAATAGACTGAGCGTAAAACGCAGACGACGCCGTAAAGGGCTGGCGACCGAACGGTTTTCGCTTCTGCGCCCGGATGCGCCGAACCTTACATGGTCGATGGATTTCGTTATGGACGCACTGGCCAATGGTCGCAGGATCAAGTGCCTGGTCTGTGTGGATGATTTCACGAAGAAGTGTCTGACGTACACCGCTGCTTTCGGTATTTCAGGCGTTCAGGTCACGCGTATTCTGGACAGCATCGCGCTGTTTCGGGGCTATACCACGACAATAAGAACCGACCAGGGCCCGGAATTTACCTGCCGCGCGCTCGATCAATAGGTCTTTGAGCATGGTGTGGAACGACGGCTTATCCAGCCAGGTAAGCCAAAGCAGAACGGATTTATTGAGAGTTTTAACGGACGCTTTCGCGATGAGTGTCTGAATGAACACTGGTTCAGCGATATTCTTCATGCCCGGAAAACGATTAATGACAGGAGGCAGGATTATAACGAGTGCCTTCCCCATTCATCGCTGGATTACCAGACACCAGCTGAATTCGCAACGGACTGGCGAAACAGGAAATATGAAGAAAAACCAACCGACGTTACTAACTGAAGGTTGTATTTAATCCTGGGGGGCAGGTCATTTTATATGAATTGATCCGGAATACCCGGATTGTCACACGCGTCACGTTACGCTATCCTTCAGCTGCCGCCGGGTGTTCCGGCTGCAGGGATTGACAGCCCTTAATAAGCATAATCCGCCTTTACCGGCGGGCTGCACGGCTGCGCCATTTTCAATGGCGGGTCGGGCAGGGGAACGCTGTCCGGATGTCTTGTTGTCTTCCGGGCGCGTTCGCCAGAATGTGCTTATCTGGTCTGTCAACCCTGTTCGATTCGCCACCATGGAGCAACGCTATGTGTGAAATGTGCATTGAACAAGGGTTGACCGCCGGACGAGAGACATGTGACGTACAGCCCCTGTACGCAGAAGCACCACCGCTTTCCGACTGGCACCGCGCAGACATTCTTGCCGCGGTAAAAAAGAAAGGCGGAACCATAGTGCGGCTCTCAACGGAAGCAGGTCTTGCACCTGGTACCCTTTCTAACGTCTTTACCACCCCCTGGCCCAAAGGGGAGCGGATAATTGCCCGTTTTATCGGAATCCCTGCCTGCCAGATCTGGCCTGAACGCTATCGGCGACGGCGTCCCCGTATATCGCGTAAAGCCAGTCCGTATGAGATATCATCTGGTCCGTAATCGGCTGAGCGCCTGCGCAGGAATATTTTTATACGGGCCTGTATCAGGCCCGGCTTCAGGTCTTAACCTGCAGGATTAAAGCATTCTGGCCAGATTTAACTGCCCTTAGATAAGCGAAGTGGTCAACAAAAACTGGCCACAGCTTTAGCGTTTTCCGGTATCGATTTTCCGATTCGTCAGGTGATAACCCGCCATTATATCCGTGCGGCATGAGTGCGCTTTAATAACCAGAACCAGGGTCTGCTATTTCATTGGCATTTTCGCTGAAGCTTACATAGCCTGTCACTGGTACCCGTTCATTCTTCAGGCTTCTGGAGAACTGCTCCATCGGACTGTCATACTAGCAGTTTCCACGTCGGCTCACTCTCTGTGTGATCCGGTAACGCCACAGTAATTGCCGGAAATGCCTGTATGGTGGTTACCCTCATCGCTGTGGAACATTACTACGACTGGCTTTCCTCCACCCTCCCGTGCCTTTTCTGACGCTCTGACCGTCAGTTTGCTATCCCGAGAAAACGACATTGCCCTGCCAAGAGGTTTCCTCGCGAACAGCTCGGGAACAACTGCATAGTATGCCGGGGGCTTACCTGTCCGGACATACGTCACGTCGCCGCACCTCACCGATTCGGCGCTGTCACCGCGAACTGCCGTTCAGGATGATTCGGTATATCGACGTCTTCATGGTCGTTACGTTTATATCAATAAGCTGACTGCTGGCAACTGACCAGCCCCGGTACTTTAATGAGCCAGCCAGTATCCCATCCAGATAGTCTCTCCGGGGTACCATTGTGGCAATGCTCCTTTCCCCAGCGAAGCCATGACTGATGTTGTGTGGCTTCGTCATATAGCGTGTCTGCCGTCTGGCTTTTCAGTACGGTTTTTCCGGTATTTGTAGCTGCTGTGATGAATCCCCGACGCATGACTGAGTGTCGTCACCGGATAACGCGCACGGAGTTTCCCGATTATCGGGAACTGTACAGGGAGTCTGACATCAGGCGCGCAGTAGCCTTTCTAATATTTCGTTCTCAACTCAAGTGCGTTGTAATTTTCCTGAGCTCACATATTTCGGTTTGTCCCGGAGTTACCGGGGAGACTTTTGGCGTTTTATCCTGACCCACATCACGCAGTTTTTTACCCATTTCGACATTGTAGAAAGACCCTCATCCATAGCATCAGCAGCGTCAGAGACAGTGTAATGTTGGTCGACAACCAGATGAGCGGGTTCAAATCTGAATTCAGGACTGGAAGGTCTTCTTTTATCTGGTTCACCTGTGTTGTTATGAGGTGCTCCGTACACCTCTGCTCTGGTGACCATATTAAGTAAACCACTACAATGCCAGCGATTGAAAGCTTTATCGCAATAAGCATCCTATTTACCCCATGTAATGATAATGCAGCCTGAGGGACGGTTAAGAACAGATTTAAAATCGGGTTTGCCAGTAAATCATCTAATTTATTTTCATAATGTAGTTACATAGTATTATAGTTAAGCGCAGGGGGGGTTATTGATAGATGTACCGTCAGTGATGATGTTATTAGTTTATTGGCCTGGAATGGCTTCCCTCCTTTTCTATTAACTAAAATCGGTAGAAGGGTTAGGTTACCGTATTGGCTTTCGAAAATTACAGCGTTTCTGTTGGCTATTTATTCGAACCGTAATGGTGTTAGGAAGAAAATAACGTTACCTACTGTCAGGGATATACTGATTTATATTCTGTAACCATAAGAAATTATCTTTTAATAATCTTTATTAAATCACCGGGAGAGAAGCTCCGCCTGGATTTTTATTATTGAGACTTTAAAGAGAGTATGCTCGTCCATTTATCTGAGAGAAAGGGGGGGGGTGGAATAAATTTGACGCTGTGGCTTTCCCGAATCGGAATATAAAGCCCTGATTTGAATTTTGTGAATGGAATAACAAGCAGATTATAAGTAGAGGAAATGGTCAGGTTTTCTTTTTCCCGGCAGAGCAAGAGCTGCCAAAGTGAAATAATTGAAGAACTAACCGGGGGAGGTGATTTGAGATTTATTAGGTTGCTTGAATAGACTGAGAGCTATGTCACTAAAAAGTTTTGAGAGCATTCAAATTTCAGTTCAGCACAAAGTAGCTATTGCTAACGCTCTTGTAAACAGATAGAGAGTAAAGATGCCGGTGTTAAAGGCGGGGGATGGAATGGGTTGCGTTAATCGAAGAGTTATTTAAAAGCATGATATAAATAAATGTAGGTTTTTTATTTCCAGATTTCCTGTTGATTTAGTTCCCTCGTCAAATGACATAAGATTTATTTTCGGGCAGATAGTGAACCGGATTAATCCCAATAAAAGATGACGCCTGCTTATTTTCCTGAAATCACCACACCTGACGCAGGATTTTAAACTCCTGCAAATCTCCCATCCAACAAGTGCTTACGTTTTTTTAACGTGAACAAAGGTATACCCTATTCTTTGTTTTTCGAATCTTAAAAGACTCCCTGGAGTGGCTTGTCTTTTTATTATAATTCATTAGATTATGTTGATCTTATGATTTAAAGAGTCTGTCAGGACTCTGATGCTGGACTTGAAGTTTAAAATTGTGGGGGAAGAAGATGTAATGGCAACAATATTGATGATAGATGGTCTATAAAAAGAATATATATTTTCTAATGCGCAACAGGAGTTAAGAATGCCAAGGGCACAGATTTATATTACTAAGGCTAATCTCGAAAAAATCAGGTCTATAGTCAATCTTGAAAGAAATCATGGTGTTGACGAAAATGAAGCTAACCTTTCTTCAGTTGCAGCAATGCTGCTGAATCTGGGATTGCAGGTTTATGAATTTCAGCAGAGAAAGAAGCAGAATGGTGAGAATGATCAGCCTGAAAATGATGATGCAAAAAAAGTTGCTATGTTCAACAGAATTCTAATGGAAAACGTACTTAAGACTTCCTACGCCTCAGCTGCTATCCTTCAGATGGTTGGGGAACTGGATGAATTAAAAAACAAAAATTCCTACGGTTTTCATGATCTAAAATCAATGATACGAAGAAAAACAGAAAATAAGCTCAGTGAGATATTTGATGAAGAATAAAGCATTAGCTGCTGAGTGGTGTCAATACTTAGTTTTATTTTAATTAAATAACTGATTTATCTGTGCTTGTTCTTTTTTGAAAGTAAAAAACTAATTTTTGGAAAGATGTTGATGTTTTGTGTTCTACGCTTAAGCTGAATTCATTAAATAAAAAATGGAGTGTTTTGTGTGTAAAAAGGATGTCTGACACTGAAGGGTTTTACTTTTAACATTGGCCATTGAAATCAAGTAAAAAGTCTTTCTCCGCGGCGAGGAAATGGGGGGGCTTGTCTGAAAGGAATACAACTATGGAAAGATGGTACATTACGCATTGCCAGAGTAAAAATTTGATGAGAATTTTAAAGCAGGCCACGATGCTGAGTAGTGAGTGCTATTTACCAGTTGAAACACGCATTACTCGCAGAAAAGATTGCGGTGGCACACGGTTTTCTCAGAAGCCATTATTTCCCGGCTACCTGTTTATTCGTTTTGACCTGGAAGTAATCCATCCGGGAAAATTTACTGATATTAACGGCATTTATTACTTTCTGACTACTGGTGAAAAATTGTGTGTAATTAATGATGACATTGTAAATGCACTTAAGTGTGTTCATAATTTACGTTTCGAACCTTCCGGTAACTGTGTCCAGTGCACAAACTTTTCGGCTGCATTAATATCATCCATTCAGCGGATTTACACTATTTCCGGACCGCTGGAGAGACAGGTAGAATTGTTGAAACTCCTTCAGAGCGATGATTTTTTAGTCAGACATTAAATGATAGCTTCCTGACCTGTGCTGTTGTTGATGGAAAGTTATTAAATTTTCGGACAGGCCCGAATTGCCACATGCATGCAGTGCACCTTTCATCTTTCATTCTATGGGATACCTGTTCTTTATTATAAAGCTTTCATTTCCTGTTTTATCCGGTTCTTGTTCAATATGCATTAAAGTAAGTGAATTTGTTTCATTTGATAACAGAGGAATAAAAAATGAATATTGTTTACCGCCAAAAAAAATTGGTTAGTTTCTTTGGTTTTTTTTCAGTTTATCCAGCGAATCATCGTTGCATGTTCATTTCTGCTCTTACTCTGACTTTGTTGCTGGCTTTTGTGCATGGTTGTCGGGCTGATGATCTGCTGAAGCCTGGTGATCAAACGGTGAAGGATACTTTCGGTAAAGATTCCTCAATCATGACCTGGCTGCTGATTGGTGAGGTTATTACTGCGATTGTTGCTTATGTGGCAACCAAAAATATCAAAGTTCTCTTTGGTGTCATTGTGTTGTCTGTATTCATCACTATAGCTGCCGCTGTTATTGGCATATAAGGGGAGGACATGGAATCGGGAGATGAACTGAAAAAGTATCGCTTTCCAAAAAATCTAGGAGATCAGATGCGAATAATTGGTATGCCACTGGATGAGTTTATTCCCGCTGTTCCCCCGTTTCTCATTTCAATCTTCTTTAAACATGCATTAGGCGGTCTGATCTATGGCATAACCATATGGCTTTTTATTCGCTGGCTGAAAAAGGGACGAGGGAGTATGTGGCTTTATAATATGCTTTACTGGTATTTACCAACTGAGATATTTCGTATCGTTTACAAGGCCATTCCTGACTCGAGTTTTCAAAAATGGATAAAATAACAGGCGGTAATTATGTCCGTTAAGGCTCAGGTTTCCGCTAATAAGGTCGTTGGCTACATTCTTGTCGGATTGTTGTTTTTCCTTGCACTTTCACTTATCAGCAACATCTATCTGGAGGTAACAAACCGGATGCTGGTTAACAAGCGTGAGAAAATTGTCGTGCCGATGGCATTTGATGCGCCGTTTGTCGTGTCGGAGAGTGAGGCCAGTGCGACTTATCTTCAGATGATGGCTCTTTCATTTCTCTCACTGCGACTGAATGTTTCTCCTGAAACAGTTGATATGAACCACGACTTCCTTTTGTTCTATGTTCGTGTCGAATCCCGTGAAAAATTTGCGCCAGTGCTGGCCGCTGAAGCTAAACGGATTAAGGAAAATGCGGTCACCTCTGCATTTTATCAGACCGCTATTAAAGTTCACCCATCGGCCAGCATTGTTGATATTCGTGGTGTTCTGAAAACATGGATAGGTAACAGTAAACCGCTAGAGGAGATTAAACATTATAGGCTGCAACTCATGTATCGGGCCGGTGTTACCAGCATTGAGAAATTTGTGGAGGTGGACGATGCGAAAGCGAAATAGCGTTTTCCTGGTGCCCGGCCTGTTATGCCTGATGGCTGTCAATACTGTATTTGCCAGCACTGGCCCGGCAAAGCTTCGCGGTGAGAACGGCAGCACTTTCACTGTATCTGTCAGCAGGGACAGTGCCAACGTATTGATGGTTCAGGGGGACAGGATCACTGCGTTAACCAGTAAGGAAAGCGATGTGCCAGATCCGGAGAAAACCGGAAACGGTGCGGTGATGTTCAGCGTTGTAACTGATAAACCTTTTACCTTCGTCGTCGAGACGGAATCCGGCCAGGTATTTTCTGTCAGGGCCACGCCCGTTAAAGGACAGGGCAGAGTATACCGTATTTCACCACTCAGCCCGGTTGTTCATCCGTCAACAAAAGCATGGGAAAAAGAGACTCCATATGAATCTCTTCTGCTTGCTCTCAACAAAGGCGTATTTACCGGGGCCATGCCTGATGGTTATTCACTGGTTGATAATCAGGAGCGGGATACTCGTCTGGCAGCACCGGTCAGGGCAAAACGCCTTCAGGTATGGGATGGCGGTAATCTTCGGATTGAGAAATACCGCCTGACTAATCCTGATACCAGGGGACTCACGCTTAATGAACATGACTATGTTGAAAGTGGTGTCCGGTCAGTCATGTTCTGGCCCCGTTCTGCTGTATTACCTGCCGGAGCAACCGTTTCGCTTTATCTGATACGTGACCTGGAGGTGAGTCAGTGAAAAACGTAAACATTCAGGCCAAAAAGAAGCAGATAGCGATAGTGGTGGCCGTAGTTGTGCTGGGGCTTTGCGGCGGGGGGACTGCGTGGTATATCACTGCGGCCAAAAGACAGGTTTCATCTCCGCCTCCGGGTGAACCTGCCCCGGATATGACGGGGGTAGTTAATGCCACTTTCGATGATAAGGTTCAGCAGAATGCCATAACGGAAGCGCAGCGTGTCGGCAAAGAGGTAAACGAAAAATTTAGATCAATGGAGCGTGAAATCAAGGCGTTGTCTGATAACAACGCCAGCATGCAAAAACAGGTTACTGACCTGCAACAAACCAATTCAGTTTTTGTACAGGCAATGACCAGCAATAAAGGTGAGAGCACTCAGGGCAATGCAGTTAAAGCTGATGACAATGCTTTCCCTTCTGCACAGGAGGGGCAAAATAATTACCGGTATGATGGTATGGGCTACGCCCCTTCAGGACAGATAGTGGTCAAGCCGCATGAGAATGGTCTTCGCAGGCTGACGTTCAGTCAGACAGTTCAGGAGCCTTCTTTTCACTTCCCCTATATTCCTTCCGGAAGTTATGCCGAATCAGTCGTGATAGAAGGAGCTGATGCCAATGCAGCCGTTACCGGTTCACAGAATACGTCTCCGATGCAGTTACGGTTAACAGGTAAAGTACAGATGCCTAATGACCGCGAGTTCGATCTAACCGGCTGTTTCGTCACACTGGAAGCTTACGGGGATGTATCCAGTGAACGTGCGGAGATCAGGACGCGAAAACTGAGTTGTAATATCGGGAAAGACGTTATTGACCAGGAAATTAAAGGGCATGTTTCCTTTATGGGGAAAAACGGTATTAAGGGTGAAGTGGTCATGCGTAACGGTAAGGTGCTTGGCTTTGCCTGGGGGGCTGGTTTCCTTAACGGGATAGGCAAAGGTATTGAAAGTGCCGGGTCAACTACAGTAGGTGTGGGAGCTACGGCCTCTCCGGGAGCCGGGGAAATCATGAGCAGCGGTATAGGTGGAGGCACCGGTGAGGCGGCCAAAACGCTTTCTGAATATTATATTAAACGGGCTGAACAATATCATCCGGTTATTCCGATTGGAGCGGGTAATGATGTCATACTGGTATTTAATGATGGATTACAGATACAGACTATTACGGAGGCATTAAAAGCGAAACAGAAGAAGTCAGAATTAGCACTGGAAAAAAAAGTCAGTGCGGCAGGACATGAAACGCAAAATACAATCAACGATATTAAAAAGTTCAAGCTTGGCGATATTGTTTCTGCTGATGCCCTCAACGGCCCATTATCTGTTCCCGGAAAATAGCGAGTAAATAATGAATAAATTAATTATGCCTTTACTGGCAGGCTTTGTCCTGCTCACGGGGTGTGCCGGTGCTAAATCGGATTTTGAATGTAATGCCACCTCCAGTGACAGTTGTAGAACCATTGATGCTGCGAACAATATGGCCCGTCAGAAGACTAAGGCGGCAGCAGTAAAGCCGGGTGCGGCATCGTTGCCCGCTCTGGCTAAACCTGCCGGTGCGGGCATTCCACTTACCCGTTCGGCGCAGGGGGCATCGTTTCTTCGCACTCCAGTGAGAACACCAGAAGCGACAGCAAACGTATGGGTCGCGCCCTGGGTTGATGGTCAGGATAATTTCCATGAGCCGGGGCTGCTTTCATTTGTCGTTAAACCAGGAGAATGGCACAAGTGAGTAATTTAGATATTTTCACTCAGACTATTTCCCGGATTCAGAATGCGATTAAGTCGCCTGGTGGCGTTTCCGATGCCAACCGTTCTCTGGGAAACCTGACCTACCCTCAGCTATCAAACCTGCTTCCCTACCGGGAATTTGATGATGAAACAGGACTGTTTATTAATAAAAGTACGGCAGGATTTTTACTGAAGGCTGTACCGCTTATTGGAGCCAATAAGCATATTGTGGATGTGCTGAACGACCTGGTAAAAAGTAAAATACCCCGTAAAACGCCTGTCAGTTTTCACCTTGTCTCCAGCCAGGTGATCGGTGAAGAACTGGATTATGGTCTGTCGGATTTTGCCTGGCAGGGAAAAAAGGCTGATAAATTTAACGCTGTTACACGTGCCTATTATCAGCAGGCCACCCGTAACAGTTTTCGCACCCCAACCGGGCTGCCACTGACCCTGCGTAATTACTCTCTTTATATTGCCTGTGCGGTAAAAAAGAAAAATAACCGGGCATCAACCATGACCAGTCTTTCTCACCTGATGAAAATTGTCCGGGCGACGCTCGATTCCGCGAAACTGTATACCGAAATTGTTAACCGGGAAGGGCTGGTCAGTCTTGTCAGTAGTCTTGTGAACTTTCGCTGCGATCAGCTTTTCCGGCCGGATGTAAAAGTGAATGTTTATGACGACCTCCATTTCCAGTGCGTTGAGAATGGTATTGATTTTGATGTCTATCCTGAAAAGCTGGTCGTCAGATTGTCTGAAAAAGCGGGCAGCGCAAAAACGTCCCGAGCTATGAATTTTATGCTTGATGGCAACCCTGACATGTTTCTGCTGTGGCAGGGGGGGGACAATATCAGCAATCTGCTGAATCCGGACTTGAGCATACCTTTTCCTTTTGTACTCACATTCACCGTTGAAGCGGAAGAACAGGTTGAGGCACAGCGGGAGGCTAACCGTAAATTTCTCGATCTTGACAGCAAATCTAAAAGTTCGTTGGCAAAACTTCTGCCAAATCTGATCAATCAGCGCAACGAATGGGAGTCTGTCCGCAGCCGTCTTCTTTCAAATGAAAGCTGTCTGGTCAGACATTACTTCAATATTACGGTTTTTTGCCGCGATGATGACAGTGAAGAGCTGACCTGCGAGCAAAAGGTGATTAACACCTTTAAGAAAAACGGACTCGAGCTTTACGCCCCGCAATATATGCAGCACCGTAACTGGATGTCTATGTTGCCATTTATGGCTCACGAGGGACTATGGAGTGATCTGAAGACATCCGGAGCCACGAACCGATGTGAAAGTATTCAGGCCGTTAACCTTATGCCGGTGATTGCTGACAATCGCCTGTGTCAGAAGGGGCTTCTGGCACCGAGCTACCGCAATCAGCTTGCCTTTGTGGATATTTTTGGTGAAGGCATGGGGAATACCAACTACAACATGGGTGTTACCGGCACATCGGGAGCGGGTAAGACCGGTCTGGTGCAGCCGATTTTACGCAGTGTACTGGACAGCGGCGGACTGGTCTGGGTTTTCGATATGGGCGACGGCTATAAGTCGTTCTGCGAGAACATGGGCGGGACTTACATTGATGCCTCTTCACTGTCGTTTAACCCCTTCGCCAACGTCACGGATATTACTCGCTCCGGTGAGCGTATCCGCGATCAGCTCTCTGTGCTGGCGAGTCCGGACGGAAACCTTGATGAAATCCACGAAGATTTGCTACTTGAAGGCGTGATGTACGCCTGGGAGGCAAAGGGGAATGCGGCGCATATTGATGATGTGGTGACATTCCTGAAAGGGGCTGTGCTTCAGGCAAGAAAAGATGGGGCAGACAGTATCGCACGCCGCTTTGATGAAATTATCAAGTTGCTGGTTAAATACTGTGAGGGCGGTATTTATGCTGATTACTTCAACAGCGATAAGCCCTCGCTTCAGGAAGATGCCCGGATGATTGTCCTTGAGATGGGGAGCTTGCAGGAAAGGCCCGCACTACTCGTTGCGGTGATGTTTTCGCTCATCATTTATATCGAAGACAAAATGTATCGTTCGCCGCGTAACCTGAAAAAGTGTTGCGCTATTGACGAAGGCTGGAAACTTCTTAATTTCAAAAATCATAAGGTTGGCTCATTTATTGAAACAGGCTATCGCACCGTTCGTCGCCATAATGGTTCTTTCATCACCATCACACAGAACATCAAAGATTTTGATTCACCTGATGCATCTTCAGCCGCAAAAGCTGCCTGGGGTAACTCTGCTTTCAAGGTGGTTGCTAAACAGGATACCGCTGAATTCAAGACTTACTGTGAACGCAATCCCAGCCAGTTCAGCGACTATGAACGCCAGATAATTGAACGTTTCGGGGATGCGAAAGAGCAGTGGTTTTCGTCATTTATGCTGCGTATCGGGGCTGTCAGTTCCTTCCATCGTCTGTTCGTTGATCCTCTGAGCCGTGCCATGTTTTCTTCCCGTGGCGGCGATTTTGAGTTTATCCAGCAGAAACGGGCGCTGGGATGGGATATCCACGATGCGGTATATGAACTGGCAAAACTCAACTATCCGGACGAAATGGAGGAGCTTGAAGCATGGGAACTCTGAGCAGTAAAGATATCCGCCGCGGTATTGTGGTCCTGGCCAGACGCCGGTTACGCCACCGGCACTATATTCTTTTGCTGGCGATGTTACTGATTGCAGTGAATGCAGGTATTTCGGTGCTGATGGTTGAGTGGCGAACGGCTGAAACTGTGACGTTCGATATGAAGGGGACGATCGACAGATTTGTGGATCAGTCTTCCCGTAAGAATCTTGATGAAGCGACGAGCCGTGCGCTTACAGAACGCTTTACAACCAACCTTCACCGCAGCATTGAAGACTGGCAGGCATCACACCGCGCACTGATTCTGTTAACGCCTGCTGTGGTCAGTGGCGCCAGAGATATCACCCGCGATATTCAGCAGGACGTGGCCCGCAAAATGCAGACAGGCTAATGATGAAAAAGTCACTTCTTCTGATACTGACGATAGCGTGCAGCGGCGGTGCTAAAGACCTGGGAATATGGGGCGATCTCTATCCCATTCAGGAACAGGATATGCTGATGTTCATTCAGCAGCGGCTTAAATCTATGGAGGCAGATGGTTCACTTGCCCGTGAACAGAAAGCCGCCCAGGAACGTGTCAAAGCGCGTATTTTCAGGCCGCCACCGGTTACGGGGCTGCGACTGACGGATAACAACGAAACTCATTATATCGACCCGACATTTATTGTCGATAAAGATATTGCTGATGGTAAGGGCATTGTTTTCGCTTATAAAGGCAACAAAATCAATCCATTGGAGCATGTGCCATTCAGGGAAACCCTTTACTTCATCGACGGCGACGATAAACGTCAGATCGACTGGATGAAGCAGCAGAAGCCGGACACGGTGATCAGTAAAATTGTCCTGGTGAACGGCAACATTGAAACCAGCGGTGAAGGCCTTGACGCTCAGGTTTACTTTGATCAGAACGGCACGTTAAGCCGTAAGTTTCAGCTTACCGCCGTTCCGGCCAGAGTCACCGTAGCCGCTGACGGTAAACGTCTGCGGATAGATACGTTTGCAATGGAGGGCGAGAAGTGAGACTACCGACAGCCCTGATGGTTATCTGTGCGGTGCTTTTTCTGCCCGGAAGGGCCAGCGCCTCAGCCGTCGCCTGCGACGGCCATTTTGTTAATCCGATCACCGATATCTGCTGGGAGTGCCTGTTTCCGATAACCATCGGGAGCATACCGGTTGCGCCGGGCAATGTTGCTGATACCGAAAACCCGGCCAGTCCCATCCAGTTATGCCCGATGGGCGTGTTTTACCGGGTCGGGCTGGCGATAGGTTTCTGGGAGCCAATGGCGATCACCGATGTCACCCGTTCCCCTTTTTGTCTGGTCAATATGGGGGGCATAAAGCTGGATATCGGTAAAGTCGGTATGGGGGTGGGCGAGCAGGAAAATAATGAAGTGCCAAACGTGTTCTATCACGTCCACTGGTACAAATACCCGCTGGTGGCCTGGCTGAACATTATTACTTCTGTGGGCTGTTTGCAGGGCGGGGACATGGATATCGGGTATCTGACTGAGCTTGACCCGATGTGGAATGACGATCAGCTGTCGCTCATTATTAACCCTGAAGCTGCACTATTTGGCAACGTTATTGCACAGGGAGCCTGTGCCGCAGATGCCGCCGCCAGCCTGGTGAAGCCCGTCGATGCGCTGTTCTGGTGTGCCGGGAGTCACGGCTCGCTGTATCCTTTTACCGGCACAGTCACCAATGAATACAGCCCTGCGCAGTCGTCGGTGCTGCTTTCCGAGCGAATGGCCTTCAAGCTGCATCGTGAAGGACTGGTGATGGAGAGCGTGGGTGCGGATACGGCGGTATGTTTTGAGTACCCTTCACCCATTATCCCCAAAAGCCGCTGGCGATATCAAATGGTGAATACGCTACCCGATCCGCTGGCCTGCCATCCTTTCGGGCAGAGCACGCTGACCTGGCAGACAGGACACCTCACCCCTAATGACAGGAAGAATTACGGTTATTTAATGTGGCGTAAGCGTAACTGCGTTTTTCTCTGAACAGGAGTGTTAATTATGAAATGCCTGCCTGTATTATTTATGGCGGTTTTCCCCTGCCTGTCTCATGCAGGAACAATATCTGAAGACCGGGATTTTATTGACAGGATGCAATCGGCTGAATCTCAGGCGCTAAAGGTGGAAGCTCCTGACTCCATAAAACAGTTACAGAATAAGGGAGTCTCCAGGAATAATTCAGATTTCATCAATAACCTTCAGCAAAGGCAGCAAATGCAATATCAGGAGGCAGCACAAAAACCGCAGCCCGCCATTCAGTATTTCGTCTCTTTTTCTATTGCCCGAAGTGGCCTTGCCATTATGCTGAATAATGCCGCTCAGTTTGCTGTTCCGGTAAATATTCGCGGGATGATTAATAATGACTTCCGGCAGACGGCGAACACTATTTTTGAAATGACAAATGGCAGTAATAAAGGAGGCGTTCAGATAAACCCCAAAGCCTTCCGGCAGTACGGGGTAACCGCCGTTCCGGCACTGGTTGTGACATGCGGAAATAAGTTTGATCGCGTATCCGGCGATATCCGCATTGATGGCCTGCTCCATAAGGTTGCTGAAGGTGGGGACTGTGCTGATGAGGCCAGGGCTGCACTGAATGAGGCCGCGCAATGAAATCATTATGGTCAGTGATAGCGCTGATGGCGGGATTTATCGTTAACCTTCCGGTCACGGCGAACGACGATTTTAACAGTGGTATGAATTATGTTAACGGTCTGAAGGGAGAGGATCTTAATACCTTTAAGTCATTTAAACCAGCAGATAACCTGCCTGACTACAGCAGCAGCCCGGATGCAACGAAGTATTACGGTGGTGTGCAGAGTTCCGGTACTGATTTAACATCGCCGGGCAGCAATACGCTGAACAACACCGAGTGGGGAAAGGCTGTCATCGATTCTATCAGTAAGCAGCCTGAAGATATGGTAACGGCTGATTCCCCGTTTCTGGATAATGGCCGCAATGCCGAGAATAACGCTGAAACGGTATTCGATCCCAAACTGTGTGAGTCCAGAGAATTCGAGAAGAGCGTATTGACTAATTATGTCTGTGACCGGGATTTGCAGGTTCAGCAATATTGCACCAGAACGGCGGCAATATCAGGTCACTACAATACTAACCGTGTGAATAAAGATTATCCTCTGACGCTGACTGCAGCCAGCCGGGAGGGAAATCAGGTAAGGCTGGACTTTTCCCTGCCAGAGACAGGCACGATCACCAGTGCTTCAGTGAAAATAGTCTATCCGGCGCTCCCCTCTTATGAAGGGATGCCTCTGACAATTACTGTTTTTGGTGGATCAGCAGTAATAAAAGCCGCGCAGTTACCGGCCAGCCTGCCAGTGTTAAACAGTGGCGTAACGGCAGGGCAGGGTTTCGTGATGTACATTGCTATTCAGACATCCGGTCACCTCAATGAAGCTATTAACACGATGATCAATAACCTTCGCAATGGCAAAGAAATACTGACGCTGGATGTGCTGATGCTGACTGATACGCAGGTCTGGGTGCCGGAAGTGGTCTGGTCAGAGAATTGTCCGTTTGATAAAGCCGAAGGCAGTCTGACCGGAACGGAATGTACAGAGCCGGGCGGAGATAAAACTGTGACGGTTGACGGCAAGCCGTATGTTGTTCATCAGGACTGCTGGGCTTACCGTGACAGCTATCTGACCCAGAGCGAAAGCGAGGGAACCTGCGGGGCCTATATCCATAATGCGGCCTGTAATGTCGTCAATCAGCAGTGTGTGGATCAGGGGGACGGTGCCTGTCTCCACGCCAACATCACGTATTCATGTGAAACGAAGATGAAAGGAGAAGGTCAGGTCTGCGGTGATGAACTTTTCTGTACTGACGGAAGCTGCGTGCTGGATAACAACGGCAAAAACGACATGTTTGCCAAAGCGGCATCGGAACTGGCGGCTGTTGCGGCGGCGGGCAAGGACGTGGCCGAACTGAACAGCAATGATGTGAAAATCTTCACGGGCAAGGGCGTGTCCTGCAAGAAGTTTGCCGCCGGGTTCAGCAACTGCTGTAAAGATTCAGGCTGGGGGCAGGACCTGGGGCTTGCCAGTTGTAGCAGTGACGAAAAGGACCTGGGTAAGGCTAAAGAAAAGCGCCTGACCGTTTATGTCGGGGAATATTGCAGTAAAAAAGTGCTGGGTATCTGTATCGAGAAAAAGCGGGGTTACTGTGAGTTTGATTCCAAACTGGCACAAATCGTCCAGCAACAGGGTCGTTCATGGCAGCTCGGGATCGGGTTTGGTTCAGGTAAGTCACCTGACTGCCGGGGGATTACGCCGGAAGAACTCCAGAAGATAGATTTTTCAAAAATCGATTTCTACGCGTTTTATGACGATCTGAACAGTGGCAGTGATATTCCCGCTGACAATAATCAGATGGAGAAAATGAAAGAGCGGATGAAAGCCATGTTTGACCAGGGGGAGTAGCCACTGATGCGAAAAGCCTGTTATCTGATGCTCGCTGCTGCTGGTTTTATCGGGGGGCACGCCCAGGCAAGCAATACCCGGCTCGGTGGATTTTCCGACAGTGAGGCGCAGGGCTGGATTTGGTACAACGAGCCTGTATCTCCTGATGAGGACGAGCCGCCGTCAGCACCGCCACCCTCAGCAATATCACCGGAAAATGCCACCGAACTGAAAGAGAAATTGCAGGCAGCGACGAAGGCCGCGCTCGATAAAGCGGTTATGTTCCCTTCTGCTGAAAATTTCAGACGATACAAACTGCTACAGGATTTCTGGGCGGAAAAATCGTCGCAGTTTGCCCAGTCCTCAAAAGAGGCGCTGTTGAAGTTTCCCGAACTGGATTACAACCTGCATTACAGCCATTACAACGGAACGGCCAGTACCCGTCAGGCGATGCAACGCCAGCGCGAAAAAGAGGCCATTGTTAAATTGTCTGCGGATAACGGGCTGTTTTATTTCTACCGGGGAAAAGAGCCGGTGGATGTGCTGATGGGCGTTGTAGTGCGTTCTTTCGTTAAAGAGTATGGCATCAACCTTATCAATGTGTCGGTTGATGGCAGACTTGCGCCGGAACTGCCGGGGTCGCGCCCGGACGTCGGGCAGACTGAAGCCATGCATATCACGCATTATCCGGCGCTTTTCCTTATGAACCCTCGCACGGAGGCTTACCAGCCTCTGGCGTATGGCTTCCATTCACAGGAAAACTTAGCCTCACAATTCCTACTTGTGGCAACGGATTTTGCCCCGGGTTTTTAAACGGGTCAGCGCATATCGACCTGGTGATAAACCTCGCTGTCGTTTCGCTTGCCGACGGCGACAACCAGCAGAAGTATTTGATCGTCGATAACCTCATAAACCAGCCTGTAGCCGGAGGAACGCAGTTTAATTTTATACCGGTTAGTTCTTCCGCTCAGCCTGGCCGAGGTGATATGCGGGTCATGCAGCCGTTCGGCCAGTTTTTTTTTGAACTGCTCACGAATGGGATGACCCAGCTTTTCCCACTCCTTCAGGGCGCGTCTGTCGAATGCGAGTTTATAGGTCATCGAGGTTTACGCTCACGATATCCGGATTTTTCATGCGTTCGTCTGCAACCGCGTTAAGCTGCGCATCCTCGGCAAGTTCGCGGTAGTAAGCATAAAGTTCCGGGGGAACACAATAAAATGCCGGTTCATTACGGTTAAGGATAGCGACGGCATTACCTTCACCCTCCGCGACGGTGCCCATCGGATTGCGTTTCAGATCGGTGATGCTGGCTGCGATACTTGTCAGGATTTGATAAGTCATGGTAGCTCCTGTTGCGTGAATTTAAATCAAGGATAGATCTTCAGTGGTGCTTTTAAAAGTCTTTTAATGGTGCACCAGTCTCTTGCTGCCGCGCTTCGCTTGCCATCCGGCCTGTTGAGCCAGAATAAATTCTGACTTCCCGGCCCGGAGCCGAAAAAAACACTTCAACTATCGGACTGGTGCTTTATAGGTGCACCGGCGCTGCCGTGTTCTGCCCGGAGGATACCGGCGTCACGACAGACTGATTTAACGACTCGTCAATACAGGTGAATTTATGCGATGCATTCCTGCTCTTCCCTTCCTTCTGCTGGCGTTCACGGCCAGCGCGTCCGTTAATGCCACAACCTGGGATGATATCGCCAGGCTCGAAGCTCATAAACACACGCAGCAGAGCACCGGCGTACCGGTTGCCACTCAATCCGCAGTGGTGTTACACCGACTCAGCGACGGGCGACAGGTAAATCTTCGGGACTGGAAAATCGTCCTCTTTATGTCGTCTTCCTGTCCACATTGCCATGCTTTCGATCCCGTTCTGAAAGCTATTGCTAAGGACACCGGCTTTTCCGTTTTCCCTTACACCCTGGATGGCCGGGGCGATGCGTCATGGCCGCAGGCAGTTTCGGCTCCGCCGATGGTGATCACTGAATTCTTCGCGCAGGGCCTGCCTATTGCCACGCCCACGCTGTTTCTGGTGAACGTTAACAACATGAAAACCTACCCCCTTCAGCAGGGGGAAAGTGAGCGTGAAGCCTTTATGGCGCGGCTAGACGAAGTGCTGCGCTTTGCGATGGATAATGGAGAAACCCGATGAGCAGCATTCTGAAAAAAAGCGTGCTGGCCGGGTCGCTGTTCTTTTACACGCTGATGGCCGGAGCAAGCCTTAACGATGACATGAACAAGTTCTTTGGCAAGCTGGGCTATGAGCAGAACACCACGACCCCAAAGGTCTGGCAGGGGCAGGCGGCAGGCTATGCCACGGGCGGGGCGCTGTATGCGAGGACGTCCGCGAAAGATGTGCAACTGGTTTCACTTCAGTTACCCAGCCTGAACGCCGGTTGTGGCGGTATCGATATGTTTCTGGGTTCCTTTTCCTTTATCAGCAAAGATGAATTCATTCAGTTTGCCAAATCTATTCTCAGTAATGCGCCGGGGCTGTTCTTCGACCTGGCCCTGAAGACAGTGACCCCGCAACTGGCGTCGGCAAAGGATTTTCTTCAAAAACTGGCGTCAGATGTCAACAGTTCCAATATGAGCAGTTGCCAGGCAGGAAGGGCTATCGTCGGCGGTCTGTGGCCTGAAACGCAGGAGAACGCCAGCGCGGTTTGTCAGACTATCGGCAGCGATTCCAATTTCTTCTCGGACTGGGCGGCGGCGCGACAGGGCTGCGGCACCGGGGGGCAGTACAAAAATATGAGTAATAAAGCCGGGGCTGATATGAAAGACCAGGTGCTGCGTAACAAAAACCTGATATGGGATTCACTTGAAAAAAATCAGGTATTCAGCGGAAACAAGGAGTTAAAAGAGTTCGCCATGAGTATTACCGGCACCCTCATTTTTGATGATGATGGTAAGCCGCAGCCCCTTACGGCCATGACGACAAATGAAGACCTGATCCATGCGTTGTTGCATGGCGGTACGGCTAAAGTCTATACCTGCAATGACGGAGAATGCCTGAAGGCAACGATTGGCGAAGTGACGATCAGCGCGGAGAACTCCCTCAGCGGTCAGGTCAATAAGATGTTGCAGAGTATCGGCAGTAAAGCCTATGCCGATGAGGCACTGACGGAAAAGGAAAAAGGCTTTATTACGTCCACTTCTGTTCCGGTATTGCGTTACCTCGTTGACCCCCTTTCTCTGGGCGTCTCCGATTCGGTCATCTATCAGCTTTCTGATTACATCAGCTTCGACATTCTCATCCAGTACATGCAGGAAGTGATGCAGCAGGCCCGCGTTATGCTGGCGAGTAAAAGTTATCCGGACAGTGCGCTTAAGCCGTTGCAGAAAAGTATGGCGAACGCGAACCATCAACTGGCGATCATGCAGTCCAGGGTTCAGGTACAGCAGGATGCATTAATGGTTGTTGAACGTCAGATGGGTTACATGCGTCAGCAACTGTCCGGACGGTTACTCGACCGCTATCAGAATAACTATCGCTTTTCCGGAGGTATGTAATTATGCAGGTGATTTATACCATTACGGGCGGTGACTGGCTGGCTGACTCGTTGAATGCCGTGGCGGTATTAACCGCCTCGGCCACCTGGGGAACCCTGATTAAATGGGCTTCCATCTTTTCTGTGCTCGCCGTGGTGTGGAGCTGGTTACAGAAGAAAGATGTACTGACCTTCATCAAATGGGTGGCGGTGATGGTTATTGTGCCGGGGGTGCTCATCGCCAATAAACATTCGGTGCAGGTTATCGATATTACCGATCCGACAGCCGTTCATCAGGTGGACAATGTGCCTGGCGGGCTGGCTGTTCCGGCGTCATTTATCACATCGATAGGGTATGCGCTGACGCAGAGTTATGAGGAGGTTTTCCATCGCCCTGATGCGGTGTCGTACAACAAAACCGGGATGTTGTTTGGCTCCGAACTGGTAAAGGCCAGTACCGGTTTTACCTTCGCTGACGGTACGATTGCTGGACTTTTTTCTGATTATGTTCAGAACTGTGTGATAGGCGACATCTTCATGAATCACAAGTATTCAATGGAAGATTTGATGAACAGTACCGATCCGTATTCGATGATATTTGAAAAACCCAGCCCGCTCAGAGGGATATTCGACAAAGCGGGGAGTTTTCAGACCTGCCAGCAGGCCGCAGTAACCCTGCAACAGCAGATAGGTACGGATTCTTCCGGTGGTGGAAAGACGTTCTCGTTCTGGGCGCAGAAGCTGTTTGGTTCCAGGGCCAACCGGGAGCAGTTGTTTGCCTCCCTTCTGGGCGACAGCTACGGCTATTTTTATAATGCCGGCAGCAGCGCGAGCGGCATTATTAAACAGAATGTTGTGATGAATGGACTTCGCAAAGGGATCAGCGCTTATGCCGCACGGAATGGCGATACCGCCAGTATGATGAATATTGCGACGGAAACGGCTACTGAGAAGCAAATCATGCAGCAGTCTGTCAGCGCCAATATCGCGATGAAGTACCTGCCAATCATGCAGACTGTCCTGCTCGGTATGATGATCGGACTTTTCCCTGTGATGATCGTGCTGGCTATTATTAATACGCTCACCTGGACTGTTCTCAGGGGGTATATTTTTACTCTGGCCTACCTTCAGGCATGGCCGTTGCTCTTTGCGATACTGAATAATGCCATGACGTTTTATCTGAAAGCCGGTGGTGCTTATGACGTTACGCTGTCCAATCTTTCTCAGATTCAGCAGCAGCATTCGATGATCGCGTCAACGGCGGGCTGGCTTTCGCTCTCTATTCCCTTTATCGCTTATGGCATGGTGAAGGGATTGGGTGGCGTGGTTTCCCAGGCGGGCAGCTATCTCAGCAGCATGACTCAGGGGGTTGCCTCTCAGTCGTCCTCTCAGGCTGTAGATGGCACTTATGCGTTTAACAATATGCAGACGGATAACGTGCAGGGTTTTAAATGGGATACGAACAGTAGCTATGCATCCGGGCGTACCGATCAGCAACTGGCGAACGGCGCTATGCAGGGAATGACGGCTGACGGAACGACGATAGTTAACAGCACGACAGGCACATCTAAACTACCGATGGATTTAAATTTTGGCCGCGCAATGAGTTCTTCCGCGCAGCGGCTGGCAAGAGAAAACCAGGTGCAGGCCGAAACATCGCTGCAGGGTTACAATCATGCTGTTAACAGCGCTTTTAACCAGGCGAAACAGTTTTCTCAGCAGTCTGGTAATAGCGATACGCAAAGCAACAGCGCGAATGATTCGCAGACAGTTCAGGCACAACAGGCACTGAGCCGCCTGCAGTCGATTGCGCACGATCGTGCGGTTCGACACGGTGTAACAGACCAGCAGGCTTGGGCTGAAATTGAAACTAAATCAAAGGATGCTGAAGTTGAGGGACATGGAGGCTGGTCATTATCCAAATCGGCAGTAGGTAAGGCAGCTACGGCAATGGGTTTTGATGCTGGCGTATCAGGAAAAGTGTCGGCCAAATCGGGGAGCCAGAGTTCTGCTGATCAGCGTCAGACTGCGAATACTGATCATACCCACAGTGCGGATGCCAGAGATATGCAGGAGTTCCGGGAAGGTTCACAGGTACTTAAAAACTACGCTATGACGCATACAGCCACGCATACCGACAACAGTTCTGCCTCGTTGCTAAATCAGATTGGCACAACGCTCAGCGAAGCTGACAGCCATTACCAGCAATATACGACCAGTACAGCTCGTAGCCATGAGTACAGCAAGGTTGCATCCATGACGGAAAGCGAAACGGCACAACAGACCAGTAATCTTTCTCAGGAGTTTGTGAGTTATGTTCAGCAAAAAATGCCCGGAGATTCCAGCCGTATTCTTACTAATACCGCTGATGAAAATGTGCGTCACGAACGCGAAGCACTGGCAGATAGCTTTGTGGAAGAAAAACTGCGGTCACGTATTGAGGGAGACTTCAATACTAACCGTGCCTCTCTGGCGAGTGGTATGCAGAGCGTTGATCCATCAAGCGGGGATGCAGCAGGGGTGATTAATTCAGGCCAGCATGAGATCGAACGCAGGGCGCAATCAGCAGGCATTAAAGGAAACACAACAAAGAGCGTTGATGATTCTCTGGCAAGAAATCAGGGAGCTATTAAACAGGCCGGAGCAAATATTGAGCAAGGTCACGGTGATGTTCAGCGAGAAAGCGATAAACTCGACAGGGAGAATGATGAGTCAAAAGGTCAATTTGCGGAGAACTACAACAATGCAGTAAAGCACCAGAAGCTGGTAGATTTAGAAAATAAAGATGGGCATTTGGATATCAAAGGACATAATCCCGGTGATATTAGTAAGGTGGCTAAAAAATTGAGGGGGAGTGATGAATAAGGTTGGTTTGCTATTTCCCATATTAAATATAACTATGCTCATGGTTATAGCAGTTAGTTTTTTCTCTCATCGTAACGCTGATTATTAAATGCTCATGCTTGTTTTTCTACTAGCAGCAGTCGTTTATTCTTTTGTTAGTATCTTCACTATTAGAAGAATTTTGCCATTTTATGTGAAGTGTTACATGTTAATATCAATTATATCTTCTCTGGGTTTTTACTTATCGAATCGCGGTAGTGGCGCATGGAGTGAGGGTTTAATTTCATTTTATGTGTTCATGGTTTTATTTCAATTGGACGGAGGTGTCGTTAATTCAATAATCTTTTTCTATTACGGTAAAGATCAAGCTGAAGAAATGAAGTTAAAGGGCTATCCAAGCTCAGTTATTGAGAAAGTTTATAAAAATATTCTTTTTCGGGAAGTTGAAAGACGCATCAAAGGTAAGGTTCATCCAAATGCTTTATCTAAGGTTGCGGGGGGCATTGCTACCGGAGTTCTCACTGAAACCTTATCATCGGGTCGGGCAGACTTATTCTCTGATAACCTGATTCCTGCTGCAATGAGCATTGCTGATAGTCATTTGGTTAACTTTGAATCAGGAGATCATTCCATGACTGGTTCCCGCGCTAATGACTTCAACCCGGCAACAGGTTTGGCTATGACCAGTGATTATTTTGATGCCGGGGGGATGTTTACGGTAGTTCTTTAAATAATGATAGTAACTTTTCAGGCGATAATAGTATATCTAGTGGCTTTGATAGTAATTCAATAAATCATAGTGGTTAATTCAATAATGGATTCGATAATAATTTCTGAAGTATGATGAGAGGGCAGCAAGGAGAAGATAATGAACAAAATAATCAAAGAGCTTTTCGCTAATATCTTTATCGCTTTGTTAATGATGTTTTTTACTATGGAAAATGTAAGTGCCAATGGTAATTACTACACAACCCTGGAGGGAAAGGCTAAAGCAGGGAATTTAAATGCTCAACTGGATTTTGGTAAAATGCAAATGAATCTTGGCAATTATGATTCATCTTATCATTGGTTGATGAAAGCGGCTGAAAAGGGAAGCCCAGAAGCTCAATACTTCATTGGAATGTTTTATAAATCTGGTCGTGGAGTTCATATGGATATGAGGAAGTCTGCTTATTGGATGGAAAAAGCTGCCAGAGGTGGTTACACAATTGCACAGAATGATATATCAGCATTTTATTTGGATGGGGAGGGTGTTGTACAAAGTTGTGAAAAAGCCAATTATTGGTTATCTAAGTCTCTTGAAAGTCATTATGTTTTGGCATATTTGAATAAAGGGAATTCATATATGACCGGTAAGTGCTCAGAGAAAAATACGACTAAAGCTGCATATTGGTATGATAAAGCATCTGAGAAATCTAATTCTCAGGCGCAATACAATCTAGGGATGCTTTATTTATTAGGAGATGGCGTGGAGAAAAACGAAAGCAAGGCAAGAGGATATTTTTATAAGTCCTGTAAGAATGGATACGCTGATTCTTGCCAGTACGCTAATTAATATAATGTCGTCTATACGACTATTCCCCACCCCTATTATTATCTATACATGATGACTGGAGAGGTATTCTAACCTTCTCCAGTTAATCATGCAGCCTTTCAGGCTGTCTTCTTCTGTGGAATAAATCTATGCGACTCATTAAATCACTGATACTGGTGGCGGTCTGCCTGTGCTCAATGAATGCCAGCGCGTTCTGTTTCGTGCAGGCAGGAGAACGCTACCACCTTGACCCGATGCTGCTTGAAGCGATTGCCATGCAGGAAAGTAGCCTCAATCCGCGAATCACCAATGATAACGGCCCGCGACTAGGCAAAGACTATGGGCTGATGCAAATCAACAGCAGGCACATTCCTGAACTGGTCAGAATGGGGGTTATCCGCTCCCCGCAGGGTTTACTGAATGATCCGTGCCTGAATGTACAGATAGGTGCATGGATACTGGCAAAGCATTTACGGACGTGTGGTGTTAACTGGCACTGTCTGGGTTCATACAACGCCGGTTTCTCCGATAAGAATGCCGGTAAGCGGGAACATTACGCCAACCTTATTTATAACCTCTACGTCCGCGTTAATCGCTTGCAAAAAATAAAAAGGTAATTCCTCTCGCCGGAGAAAAAAGATGAGTCTTAAAGGCCGTGATATTACGCAGGGCGGCCAGGTCACGTTTATGCGTTTCCGGATGTTCCTGCAGGTTAATAACATACTTTTCTATTATGTCTTTCTGGGCTGGCTGGGGCTTTCAGGTTTTATTATTTATATTCGCCTCAACACTCAAACCTTTCTTAATGGTCTGGTCTACTGGTGGAGTCATACATTAATACCGTTTGGTTCAATTATAAGAAAGCCGCCCGTTTACCCCGTGAGGTATTACGGGAATACTCTTTATTATACGTACGACAAAATCCTTACCGATAAGTACACCGTCTGGTGTGGCATCACACTGCGGAATGAACTCATTCTTTCCGGACTTTTTGCGTCGATAATTACGTTTATCGTGGTTATCGGTATTTTCTGGTACATCGGGCGGGTTGGTAAAAAGGCCAGCGATAATGAAATCACCGGTGGCCGTATCCTGGAAGACAACCCCAAAGTTGTTGCCCGCCTTATGCGCAGGCGGGGAACAGCTTCACATATCGTGATTGACGGCCTGCCGATAGTTAAAGACTCAGAAATACAGAATTTCGCCATGCACGGTACGGTCGGTACGGGTAAATCCACGCTGATGCGTAAGAAATTACTTCGGCTACGTGAAGCCGGTGTTCCCGTCATTATTTATGACAAAGGGAATACCTTTGTAGAGGAATTTTTCGACGAATCCATCGACACCCTTCTTAACCCGATGGACAGGCGCTGCGCCAACTGGGATATGTGGGCTGAATGCCCGACCTTGCCCGATCTGGAAGCTGTCACCGAAACGCTTATTCCTATGGGAAACAGTGGCGATCCCTTCTGGCAGGGTTCGGCCAGGACGATTTTTGCTGAAGGTGCGGAGCAGATGCGCAGTGATAAGAAGCGGACATATAACAGCTTCCTGCGCACTCTGCTGGCAATCAAGCTCGATAAACTGCGTGACTTTCTGGCCGGAACGCCTGCTTCCACGCTGGTAGATGGCAGCATTGAGAAAACGGCTATCTCGATTCGAAGCGTTCTCACCAACTATGTGAAGTCGCTGCGCTATTTGCAGGGTATCGATCGCGAAG
Source organism: Pantoea sp. PvP021 (assembly GCF_054056055.1). Classification (NCBI taxonomy): domain Bacteria; kingdom Pseudomonadati; phylum Pseudomonadota; class Gammaproteobacteria; order Enterobacterales; family Erwiniaceae; genus Pantoea; species Pantoea sp. PvP021. Next base: position 183,799 of record NZ_JBSRXX010000004.1, read on the forward strand.
GTAAAAAACCGTTCACTATTCGTGAATGGATGCAGGGTAACGGCGATAAAAAGCGTAGCGGGTGGCTGTTTATCACGTCCAGCCAGCGTCACCATGAATCGCTGAAGCCGCTGATCTCTATGTGGCTGGGGATTGCGTCCGGCAACCTTCTGTCACTGCATGAGAACCGCTACCGGCGTGTCTGGTTCTTCTACGACGAACTGCCTTCCCTACATAAGCTGCCTAATCTGCCCTACATCATTGCGGAGGCCCGCAAATATGGCGGCTGCTTCGTGCTGGGTTTCCAGTCCTATGCGCAGCTTGAAGAAACTTATGGCCCCAAATTTGCCGCCGCCATCTATGACTTGCTGAATACCAAATTTTTCTTCCGCTCACCCAGCGCGGCCATCGCGAAATTTGTTGAAGAAGATATCGGTCAGACCGTCCGCAAGCGTTTCTCTGAACAGACCAGCTTTGGTACGGATGAAGTGCGCGACGGTATCAGCTACGGCAAAGACGAAGAACGGGTATCGATAGTCAGCTATTCAGACGTTCAGGGACTGGAAGACCTTCAGTGCTTCGTCACGCTTCCCGGCAAATATCCCGTTGTTCGCCTCACCCTGAAATACCAGCCACTGCCTAAAGTCGCGGAAGGCATTCTGGAGCGCGACGTGAAAACGTCTCTCGACCCTGAAATTGAGCAGGAAATCAGTCAGCAGGAAAGCAGCGAACGTCAGGCTGCGAGAAAGTTGTTCATCCCTTCCGACACTCAGGTGAAAACCGATCCGGCACCGGCGGGCAACCCCGTAAGCGTGCCGCCTGCACCGGCTGTCACCGGGTCAAATCCATCTTCAACCGGCCCGTCTGGTGAAAAGCTCGCCGTGACGAATAAACCCGCCCGTGGCGGTGGCCGTGAGAACGAAATACCTCATGGCGTCAGTACGGAGGGCGAGGTCGTCGATATGGAAGCGTATGAATCCTGGCAGCAGGAGACACAGCACGGCACATGCGACGGGGTGCGCCGTGAGGAAGTGAATATCAGCCACCACCCGTCACATGAAATTGATATGGAGTTGTGATGCTTTCAGTTGCACCGATTCAGGGCGACGCCAGCTATTACGGCGGCGAAGCCAGCTTTGAGACGCTGGAAAATGCCGATGGTCACTGGCTGGGAAAAGGGGCCGCGATGTTGGAGCTTGAGGGAAAAGTGAACCCCCAGGTTTTCGATGAAATGATGCGGGGCCATCTGCCTGATGGCACGGTGATTTCCCGTCAGATTGCGGGTAATGAAACAAACCGTCCTGGCATAGATCTGACCTTTGGTGCGCCCAAGAGTCTTTCCATTCTCGCCCTGCTGGGTGGGGATTCCCGGCTTATTGATGCGCATAATGAGGCGGTCAGACTGGCAATGCTCGAAGTGGAGAAAAGTGTCAATACCCGCCTTACCCGGGACGGCATCACCACTACGGTGACAACCGGCAATATGGTTGCGGCTGTCTATACGCATGATACGAACCGTGAAGGTGAAATGCACCTCCACTCGCACGGCCTGCTGTTCAATGTTACCCACGCTGATGATGATAAATGGCACGCACTGGGAAGTGATACCCGCCAGCGCAGCGGCATTCGTGAGCACGTTTACGATCTGAAACTCGCTTACGGGCAGTTTTACCGCGAGTATTTGCGCCCGATGTTGGAAGACTGTGGTTACACGACTGTCAGAAGCGGGCCGCATGGCATGTACGAACTGGCCGAAGTGCCACGGGAGGTTATCAATGCCTTTTCTCAGCGAACCGCGCAGATTGATGATGCTGTAGGGCGGGATGCAAGTCCTCTTTCCCGCTCGATTGCTGCGCTGGATACCCGTAAAAACAAGGAGTTCGTCGAGGGGGAAGCGAGGCGTGAACAGTGGGATAAGGTGTTGTCGTACTACGACTTTGATCCGGATAAGACGATCCTGGCTGCCCGTGAACGCAGCCAGTCGCAGCCAGCAGAACGCAGCGAAACGGAAGCGGGTTATCCGGCCAGCGTGACACTCAAGGCTGAACCTGCACTGAAAGAGGCCATTACGCAGGCGCTGTCGTCTCTCAGTGATAAAAAAGCGCAGTTTGCTTACAGTGAAGTCCTGACCACCATTGTGTCACTGCTGCCAGCGGAAAAGGATATGGTGCAGCGGGCCAGGGCAGGGATAGATTCCGCTATTAGCCAGGGCCGTCTCGTTGCGCTCGATAAGGATAAAGGAATTTTTACGTCAGATATTCATTTGCTTGATGAACTGACGGTTCGCCAGTTTGCGCGGGATCATATGGATTCCGGTCGCGCGATTGTCTCCGGTGATGCCCTGCTGAACGGGACGCTTGCCGCCGCTACCGGGGTATGTGCTGTACTGGCTGACAGCCGCGATCCACTTGCTATTGTCTATGGCCGTGGGGGCGCAGCGGTACAGCGCGAACGAACAGAACGGCTTGCCGGACTGGCGGTATCACAGGGACGACAGGTTACGGTGCTGGCCGCCGACCAGAAAAGTGAAACCTTTCTGGGTGACAGTGAAGCGTTGTCCGGTCTGATTGCCGGACGTGGCGCACTCAAAGCAGACCTGCCGCTGACCGCCCATACCACCGTGATTGTCGTGGAGGCCGAAACGCTGGGGCTGAAGGAAAGTGTATTCCTGATGGAAAAAGCGCGGGAAAGCGGTGCACAGATCCTGCTTATGGATAGCGGTAAACGGCAGGGGACAGGCAGTGTCCTATCGGTTCTTCAGGAGGAAGGTGCCGCCCACTATCGTTTCAATGACGCGCCCGTGCCGGTGGCACAGCTTACGTCTGAAGCGGCTAAAAAAGTTCGCTACAGCCATCTTGCCGCAGAGTATGCCCGTGATATTACCGCCGGACATAGCGTCGTTGCGCAGGTTGCCGGTGAGCGTGAGCAACAGGTACTGACGGGGTACATTCGTGATGCACTACGTGAGCAGGGGCGTATCACCGGCGATGATATCCGGATTGAAACATTGTCACCGGTCTGGCTCTACGGTAAGAACCGGAAAAGCCGCAATACCTACCGCGAAGGGATGGTGATGGAGCGCTGGAATGCGGACGAAAAGAACATGGAGCGCTGGCGTATTGATCGTGTCGGTGCTGAAACTAACGTTCTCCGCCTTGTGAATGAGACCGGGGAGCAGCAGCATCAGAAAATCAGCCAGATTGATGCCTCATGGAGCCTCTTTAAGCCCCGGACGCTGGAGATGGCCCCCGGCGATCAGCTGCGGGTTATCGGACGTGAGGCAAAGGGACAGCTGAAGGCGCAGGATGTGGTCAGCGTAGTCAGCGCAGGTGATGGCGTGCTTGTTCTGGAAAAAGACGGGAAAGTGATCCAGACCGATACCACGCGCGCCCTTAAGCTCGAACACCGTTATGTTGAATCTCCGGGTAAATCGATCGCGCCTGAAGGAAAGGTGCTGGCCGCGCTCAGCGGGCGTGAGATGCGCGATGATATGTTCAATGCCCTGACCCGCAGCGGCAGTGACATCAGGATATTTACCGCTATGGATGCTGAACGGGGCGAGGCAAAACTTGCCCGCAGCCCTGCTGTGCGGGTGATAAGCGCTCAGGTGGAAGCGGCCACCGGCGCGAAAGGGGTTGATGCCGCACTCGATGCCGCAAGAGATCTGCCACGAACTCCGGCGGCTCAGGTCGTGTATCTGGCTCTCAATCAGGTGCAGCATAAAAAAACAGCGTTCCTGGCCCCGGAACTGCTCAGTGCCGCGCTCAGTATTAATTCAGCGGTCAGCATTCCGGCTATCCAGTCTGAGATTAACCGCCAGGTAAAGGACGGTGAGCTTATCCGGCTGGAGGCCGGACTGATGCTGCCAAAATCCACCTTTGAAATGGAAAAGGCCATTCTGCGCCATATCGCTGAAGGGAAAGGCAGCATCACGCCGCTGATGGCGTCGGTGCCTGAACAGCATCTTACGGGGCTGACGGCAGGGCAGCAGGCCGCCACGCGCATGGTGCTCGAAAGCGGCGACCGCTTTACGGCAGTGCAGGGCTATGCCGGTGTGGGTAAAACCACGCAGTTTAAAGCCATGCTGGCGGCAATGGATACCTTGCCGGAAGACCTGCGACCGGAGGTGGTGGGGCTGGCTCCGACTCACCGTGCCGTAGAGGAAATGAAAAGCGTAGGCGTCCGGGCGCAGACGCTGGAATCCTTTATCTGGGAAGACAGACAGGCCCGGATGAACGGTGAGAAACCGGACTACAGCAATACCCTGTTCCTGATTGATGAGGCGTCAATGATTGGCAACCGGGCGATGAGTGAGGCTTACCAGGCCATCACCACCGGCAGCGGGCGGGCTATTACCAGCGGGGATGATGCTCAGTTGCGGGCCATTGAGCCGGGGCAGCCGTTCCGGCTGATGCAGCAGCGCAGCGCCGTTGATACCGCCATTATGAAGGAGATTGTGCGCCAGACGCCGGAACTTCGGGAAGTGGTGTATGCCATGATTGAAGGACAACATGCACTCGCACTGGAGAAGGCTGAAGGCGTATCGCCGGATGTGGTGCCGAGGGAAGGCGGGGCATTTATGCCAGCGTCTTCTGTTGAGCAGGTCAGCCCGGATAAAGAACAGGCGAAAGCGTTACGTGAAGCCGGGATGCCCGCCAGCGTGACGGAGGCGATAGCAGCTGACTTTGCAGGGCGGACATCTGAGGCTCGTGATAACACGCTGACGGTGGCGCATCTCAATGCAGACAGGCAGAAAATAAACAGCCTGATTCACGATAATCTGAACGGAGCGGGAGTAACCAGAAACGAGCATGAGATTACCATTCTTGACCCGGTTCGCGTCCGTCACAATGAGCTTCGTAGTCTGACGGGATGGGCTGCTCTGACGGGAAAAGTTGCACTGATTAACCGGGAATACTGGACGGTCGGCAGCACTGACCGGCAAAGCGGGCTGGTGACGCTTACCGGGCATGACGGGTGGGAGAAAATCCTGTCACCGTTCGAGAACAGTACCGAGGATGCACAGATTTATCAGCCCAGGGTTATCAGCGTCAGTGAGGGCGACAGAATGCGGTTTACCCGTTCTGATGCCGAGCGCGGTTATACCGGAAACAGCTTCTGGAACGTGGAGCAGATCGATGGACAGAGCATGACGCTTCGCAGCCAGGATGGTCAGCTTACCCGCCGCCTTGACCTGAATGACCCGGCAGACAGGCATACTGATCTGGGGTATGCCGTCACAGCCTACGGTGCACAGGGGGCCAGTGCCCGCTTTGTCATTACGCTTGAAGGGACTGAAGGAGGGCGAAAACGAATGGCAACAAAGGAAAGTGGTTACGTTACGTTGTCCCGTACAAAAGAGCATGTTCAGGTTTACACCGATGACAGAGCCGGATGGCTGGCTGAACTGAGTAAAAATAAGGGGGATCGTACCGCGCATGATTATCTGATGGCGGGCGAGGATCGGGCGGGCAGGACGGCAGAGGGGATTCTGTCCTGTGCCTCCCCCCTTGCCGATGTTGCCGCAGGCCGGGCATTGCTGAAGAACTACGGGCTGGCTGAAGGTGAGTCTCAGGGCCTGTTTGTGCCGGGCGTCAGGCGGCATCCGCAGCCGGGGCTGGCGTTCGCGCTGTGGGACAGCAACGGCAACCGTTCAGGCGTGTTGATTCTGACGATAAATGCGGATGAGCGTAACGGCGTGTCCTTACCCGGAGATTTTCGGGTTATTGGCAGCAGCGATGCTAAGTTTGCGGGGATTCAACACAGCAGGAACGGGGAAAACCGCATAGCGGAGAGCCTGCCTGAAGGGTTGCAGCTTGCGCAACAGTATCCCGACAGCGGCGTGATCGTCAGAATAGATGGCGACGGATTACCGCTCAATATCAGCCGCATCAATGGCGCTGAGCAGGTAGTCGATGACAGCCTGACCGCGCAGTTTGCCCGCAATGTGGCCGAGAAACCGGAAGACCCCCTGCCCTTCATTCCTGAGCCGAAGGAGAGCGCTGATGAGGAGGCTGAACGGCTTGCCCGCGAAGCCCTGGAAAAACAGGGTAAAGGTGAGAAGGATATTCGCCCGGAAGAGGCACTCGCCGCCATCAGCGAGTCAGATGATATCCAGGGAGGACTGCTGGCCGGTAAGCTCAAAGAGGAGGAATACCCGCTTACCGTACGGGATATTGCTGAGGTGCCGGGAGACAATACACCAGGGAAAGAGCCGGAAGCAGAGGATAAGCCCGCTCAGGTGTTGACTCTGAAGCAGATCGAGCGAGACATCGTGAAAGAAAAATCTTTCGAGAATTGACGCCGGTTGTATGCCTTTTCAGTCAGTAGCTTGTAACACAAAGCACTTCCTCATCAGGATGCTGCTTTGCGCGAGGATGATAATGCTCGGGTAACGGGAGCACGCCTTAAATATCACGGGTGAGCGTATCTCCACGGTTTGATCGCCTCGTCACTATCACTAAACGCGCAATTCAATTCTGCTTTTGTGTTTATCACTACGCCGGTCATCGCTGACTCCCTGGGCTTCCTGTAATAACTACGATATTTCTGCAGTGAAAGGATAAAGGCCAGTCAGCCCATTTTTCAGCGTTTCAACAATTAAGTGAAGCAGAATATCAAGCTATTGCTGCTGCCCATGGCAAGTGTCGCGCAGCATATGCTGAGGCTGTTATCGTTTCTTAACATGTAGTTGTTCAGGAAAACATATTCTGGTCTGAACCTGCTGGGTACCCGCGAATCCGCTTGACAAGCCAGCCTGCCGCTCATTGGTTGACCGGTTCCTCTCGTCCAGGATTGAAAATCCTGCCCGCTCACGACCTCCGAGACCCGAGTGAGAATAAAAATGTGCCGCTGTTGCTGAACGGCCTGCCTGCAGTGTATGCCCGCGCTGCTCCCGACGTAAGCGTGGGCTCTGCTCCTGAAAGACAATGGCATTCAGTCTAATTATTCTTACACAGCCCGATAAACTTTATTAATAACCTGATTCTGAGGGTCTGTACAATTGCACAAAGCAGGCCTGATTTATGTCAGTAAGAATAAATACCTTATAGCCGGTAACACAGACTATTGAAACTAGGATCCAGACAAATAGTCTCTGACGGAAATCCTAGCCAGAAAAGACACTGTAAGCAACAGCGATACCAATAAGTGTTATCCCCCCCGCATCTACGATATACAAAAATCTTCTGTGCTAAAGTTTACCCGATTTCCAGACTGGCAAATCAGGCATTTTCCTTAAGGAAAGGATTAAAGTCATCGGTCCTGTTACAAGTTGAGATTAAGAGACGATTCAACGGCAATGCTCCAGCTATTTACAGCGCAATATAATGGAAAAACGCTTCTTGATCGCGGCCAGTATTGCTACTGGCTGGGTCGAACGCCTACCCAAAACATAAGAATCTATATCAGATCGCAGGGTACCTGAAAAATGCAGACCGATACAAATTTTGCCCATGACTTGACAAGGCTTTTAAAAGAAGAGTAAGTATGACATGCATTAAATTAGTTAACTCGGTGTGGTGATTATATCCACGATGTAAGAGTAATTTTTTATCTGAGGGATCTGGGAAAGAAATGCGCGGACGGCAATATAAGTCTTAAGCTAAGGATTCAAAAACGTTGTAAATTTTTTAAAGTCAAGATCAATCTTTCCTGAATTAGGTCCGTATTTTCTGAACACCAGGAATATGACTATCTCGTACATTACAAGTGAACAGGTTGCAGAGTCAAACATACAGGTTTTGTTATGAGAAAAAATATTTACTCATCACTTACAAAGTATTTACGCTCTGCAATAAAATCCGCATCAGCTTTTCTTTTGAAAGCTCAGAAAAAACAGTAACACTGACTCTAATTTATTTAAAATTGCGAACCTCACCTCTATATTGTTCGCCTATCATAGTATGAAAAAAACATCGACAAATCCCATTGTATTAATAATGTCTTACATTATGTATTCATTTACGAATTGTAAATTACATCAATGCAATTATTTTCACTAAGCCACTGGGTGCAATAGCACAAGGTTGCAGATAAAACCTGCGCTATAAATAATCAGTTTCATAGGCAGCAGGGTATGAGTTTATGGGATAAAGAGTGTTTTCGTGATATTTGTTATCACCAGCATTTGGATGTCAAATATATTAAGCCTTATTAAATTTAATCTGCAACCCTGAGCCTTTTTTAATTGACGCGTTTGAGTTTGTTCTGAGAGGTTGATTGGTGCGCTGTATTGTTGTTATTTTTGTAAGCTATTGTCTTAATGTTTATTTAAATTGCATCTCAACCGTTAATCACTTTTTTTAATGAGTTAAAAATGCTTAATGCAGTGGTTTTATCATTGGGTGTAGCATTATATTGCACAGGAATCTTAATTTTTAAGTTCTTAGGAAAAGTCACTGAATGAACATGAGCGGAGTGGAAAAATGAAGACCTAATTTAAGAATGGCGTTATGAGCGTGTCTATTACATCTCACTGAGTAACCTAAATGGTTATGGATTTACCATGAGTCTATAAAATAAGCCGTGCTAGATATATGACGTGCATACAAAGTCACTGAATTATCATTAATATAATTGACAGGTAGAAAATAAATGAATAGTGAATTTGATGATTTTGAGCGCCTGATTGGCAAGTTCAAAGGCGATGGGCCATATCTGCATGATGGGGAGCGGGTGATGCTTGATGCTGCATCCGGGACTTTTAACCTCCCCTTTGGTTATACTCATACACGGCTTGCAAATAAGATTAAACAGCAAATTGATCGCTGTACTCATCTGAGCTCTGCTTTTACGAAGCCAATTTCTGAGCAAATTCTAATTCGACTCAAACCATATTTGCCCGAAGGAATTGATTCTCTTTGGCTAAGAGATGTTTCAGGCTCCGGTGCTGTTGAGGGAGCGATTCGGATGGCGCAAAAGTATACCGGCCGATCTGGTGTAATCTCTTTGTTTAAGTCACATCATGGTCAGTCTTTGGCCACCGCGAGGATATCCGGTAATGCATTTCGCCTTCATCACTTTACATCAAATATTGATGGCTCATTCAAGATCCCTTTACCTGACAGCGAACTCGCAGGAAAGCAAAACGCTAAATCATTTCAGTTGGACCATTTTTCTCAGTTAGAGGATTTTATTCATTTTGGTTCAAGTGGCAATATCGCTTGTTTTATTGTTGAGCCAATTCTTGGTAATGGCGGCAATATCGTTCTTCCTGTTACGTTTTACCGTCAACTACGAGAAATCTGCAATAAATACAACATAATATTGATTGCAGATGAAGTACAAACCGGTTTTGGACGTACTGGCACCTTTTTCGCTACAACAGGCTATGCCAGTGAGCTTAAGCCAGACATCATCGTTTTTGCCAAAGGTGCAGGCGGTATCGGGATTCCTACTGGCGGCATTCTGATGAATCGTAAACTCGATGTGCTCGAAGCTTATGAACATTCCAATACATCAGGTGCAAATCCTTTGTCTTTAACCGCTCTTCACGAGACTATCGCTATCATCGAAGATGAAAAATTGCTTGAAAATGTGAAGCTTAATGAATCTTACCTTTGTAATGCCTTACTTGAATTACAGAATAAACACGAGTTGATTACAAATGTACGTGGGTTGGGCTACATGTTCGGTTTCGATACACCAAGTCCGGAAATAGCTGCGATGGCTATTGAGTTGGCAGCTGAATTTGGACTTATTATTCGGGGTTCACGTTACGGCAAAGGACGCGCTATTAAAGTACGCCCTCCACTCATCTGTGGAGCAAGTCACATCGACGAGATCGCTGACAAGCTGGATCGCACATTCAATAAACTTGCACAAAATATTAACTCTATTCAGAGGGCCATCGGATGAAAGCACTAAGATTTAACGGTGTATGGGACGTATCTTCTGTTGACGTGCCTCCTTTGCATTGTATTGATTCCGACGAAGTTATTGTTGCTATTGAGGTCTGCGGTCTATGCGGCACAGATATTGGTATCATTACTGGTGATTATCCTGTGGCTATCGCTGGTACAACTTTAGGTCATGAATCAACAGGCAGAGTAATGGATGTAGGTTCAGCAGTATCCCGATTCAAACAGGGAGATCGTGTAGTTATTAATCCTACTTACTCCTGCAGAAAATGCCGCATGTGTGAGACAGGCAATTCTAACCACTGCGAACGCAAGCAGGGAACTGAGGCTGGTGTTTCCTATAATGGCACCTTTGCAGATCAGTATCGCGCAAAGGAAGACTCCTTACTCCATCTCGATGATCATGTCAGTTTTGAGGAGGGTGCCCTTACCGAGCCTCTGAGTTGTACCATCACAGGTGTAGATAAGCTTAACATTACGCATACTAACATTCGTGCTTGTGTGATCGGTGCTGGTCCAATGGGAATGCTTTATCTATGGAGTTTACATCTACGCGGTGTCAGAGCATTTTTGGTTGAGAAAAATGAGCATCGTTACCGTTTTGCAAAAGATGTTCTGCCTGAAGGAGGACGTATCTATACAGACTTCAATAAAGCTATGCGTGAAGAGTACGGTTGTGACAATGAAAAGCTGGATCTGTGTGTTGATACTACAGGTAATCTTTCTGAAATTCTTTTTAACCGTTTAGCGGCAGGTGGAAAGCTGCTCAATGTGGCGTTGAAAAATTTTACAGCAAAGCTGGATATATTGAATATCGCGGATAAAAGTTTGTCAGTGATAGGTTCTATAGATTCGCTTAACAACAGTTTTGAGCGCGCCTATGCGATGATTCGGGATGGCAAGATCCCGGCCGGCAAGCTGATCAGCCATACCTTTAATTATGATAATTACATACAGGCTTTTGCCATGGTGGGTTGTGACATAGCAGCGAAAAAGCAGCTACCAATCACCGAGCCAAATTGTAAAGTGCTACTGCGAATACCATCCAATGAGCGGGAGAATATTATATGAATACTTTAACCGTGATTTTTGACATAGATGGTGTGGTTGTCGACAGCGAGCAGTTGCATTTTGACGTGCTAAAAGATCTCCTTCCCCAGCATACTGACGAGGTTTCAGTTCGGGATCTTATAGGTCTTAGTCTGGAAGAAACGTTATTATGCCTTGGAATTGATGTTGAACGACATGAAGAAATTGAATTCAAAATTGTCAGTGCTTATAAGGCTATGCTCGGACCTCAGTATTTGCGCCCGGGAATACGTAAGTTTATCCAGGGGCTGATTGAAAATCATGTCCCATTTGGTTTCGTTTCTACTGCTCCGCGAGAGATTTGCCTTGCAAATCTAGCTACACTGGAATTGCCGTTTAAGCAACTACTTATCAGTGGTGATGATACCGAGAGGACAAAACCTTACCCTGATCCCTATTTTGCGATGTTGCAATGTCTTGGTTCTCATCCAGATGAGACAATAGTTATCGAGGATACAGATCTTGGTATTGAAGCAGCTACCGGAGCTGGTATCAAACATGTCTATGGTTGGCCACATGCCCTTTCGGACAAAGAAAGCTATGCCAGCGCCTTTAAAGTAATTCATTCATTAGATGAGATATATGCACTCAATGCAATATTGAATTCGAATCTGAATTAAACGCAAAAGTCCTTTGGCCTCTTTTAAAAGCTTGGATACATAGGGTTGAGACAACTGCATGCCGTATTCATTTCCGCACGCTATTACCTCGTGCGGACTTTTTTTATAGCTGATTTTATTCTGAGAACCAGGGTGCTATTAAATCCATGTGCAAAGTTAAGAATGATAGTAGATAATCTGATCTACAATTCATTGGATAATACATCCAATGTCAGTAATAGCTTCATCAGTTACGTGAGAACATTGCCATAAAGCAGCGTTTTTCCGGCGAACAGATCACCAGTACTTTCTACGAAGCAGAAGCTGGGCTTTTCGAGCGCAAGCTATGCTGAGTAACCAATTGCGAGCCCACGTTTAAGGCCTGGCGCAAGAAGTATAGCGTCATGGAGATGCCTGGGATTAAGCGCCTGATGTCATTTTAACAAGGGAACGACAGAATCAGGATTTTTCTTGCTAAAGCTATGCTGGATTAGAAGATTTTTAAGGTAGATCTTGAGCATAATTACTGAAATCAAATGTGTGAAGCCGTGGCGTCGATGCGTGTTACGATCGGTATGTCGAAACGTCGCTCCTGCATGCTCACAGATTTGACACTGCTTACTTGGCGCCGGGAGGCACAGCATCTTGCTGCTGATGCGCATTTATCATCTTATTCCGCTAAGCCTGGGCGCAGACGTCGTCGTAAGAAACTAACTACTGAGCGGCTTCCGCTTCTGCGCCAGTGTAAGCCGGATTGATGGTCTGATCTGCTTAGATGATTGAACGGATGAGCACCTGATGATCAGCGTCGCTTTCAGAATTCAGAGGCTCTGGAATCGCAAAATATGGACAACATTGTGCAGAGTCAGCGAGCATACGGCTTATCCAGCATGGCGAGCCAACATAGATTGAATTAATCGATGGCTTTAATAGATGCTTACGTGATAAATATCTGAACGAGCTTAAGTCCGGCGATATATATCACATCAGTTAAGTCACTAATGACTGGCAGAAATATTATAGCGAATTTCGTCCACATTCAGCACCGAATCAGCAGACGCCATCAGAGTTAGAAACAAGATGGCGAAGCGAAAAGTATAAAAAAGATCATTATTACTAACAGTTGTATAAAAAACTGGAATAGGTAAGAGATGTACCCGGAAAGACGTATTATAAAATCCAGCACGAGTGGAATATACTGATGCATATGAATCAGTAGCCTGATCGGTGGAAAAGATTAGGTGAGTAACACGAGGCACTATAAATATAATTTTTTTGAACAACCTATAGCACATAATTGGTAGTGAGTCTAGTTCTGATAAATTTTCTGTCCTGGCAGCAATCAATATAATTCAATTTATAATAGTGTGGACTAAGACTTTTACCATGTTTCGTTACGGGTCATAGCTTCTGTACGATATTAAATATTTTAAGTCTTAATGTGAGAGTCGGATAAGCCAGTTTAATAAAATTAGAGGGTTGTCAGATGCGAATCAGATTCACAGTGTTTGTTGTTATATTTTTTTGCTTCCCTGGTGTTTGAAACTTTAAGTGCCGATAACGAAATTTTTATTTTCCTGAAGTGGGATTATAAAGTGTGGTAATATTATCCGCTTCTTTTACAAGCTGTTCACGGTTATTATCCGATGGATCCATTTGTTCATTTCGGTCTGTAAACTTATAGTTAATGTCAATGTTTTTAGGTTGCTCGGATGTTTGCCCAACAAAATGAGTATAGCTAATGCATGCAACGGCAGATAAAACCAACGAAAAAGCGAGACCTTTATATCCGGGCCATAAAGCTTTTAACAAACTAAGCAATTTCAGGTTGAGAGTAGTCCAACTGGTTTCAGCACTGCGACTTTGATTTTTTATGAGAGAGTCATCGTTATCAGATACTTCAATCGCATTGATTATCATATACCCATTTCTGGGGATAGTGATAATTATCTGACGGTTTAAAGGAAATCTGCTAAAAGTTTTACGTATGATATGCATAGTTTGTCTGACAGCATTATCGGAAACAACGATCCCTTTTGAACGCCATACTCTTTGCATGATCTCTTCTTTTGTCACGATGATATCACTCTTTTCTAATAACAACGTCAGACACTCTTTAGCATGTTCTCCCAAATAGCATTCATTATGGAGATCAAATAATTTACCTGACGCATAGTTGAAGTAGACTTGGTTGTCTATGAGATACATGTTGCCCCCCTATTATATATAGCTAGGAAATATAGTCTGTAGCAGGATAAACTCAATAGGTTGTCAGGCAATAAGTAAAATAATAACCTTTTATTAATTATTCTTTAATAATTAATGCTTGTCAAACATGCTATCACATTTAAAATTCTTAGTAAACAGAAGGTTAGAGCGACTAGAGGTTAACTTTTCTAAATGCGAAAATTTTATCATTTTGTAATGATTTTGATGAAAAAACCCAGAATTGAAGCTTTTCAGAACTTGTAACTTTATCAATAATCAAGAAAAACATATTGATTAAGTATTAAAATGATGCAAATTCAGAAAAAAAAGGTTTCTCGTAATTAGGGTTTCTGGGATGATGTTGAACCAATTTAAAGTCCAAATCATTAATTTTAAAAATATATGAATCCTTCAGAGTTAGAAAGAATTATCTTGCTTATGGAACACAATAAGTTTGAATGTTTTTTAATGTCTAGAGCATTGGCAATAACCGTCACAAAATATACATTTTTTGTTATTTATTCTCTCGACGTTTATTATAATTCTTATCCCATGTATATTATGATCTCGCATGAGGTTGACTGTTGGTTATTCAGTAGATCTGCTGCAGGGCAGGTCTGTACCTAGACTGATTTTACCTCAAATTTCTTAAATACCTTGAGAATGGCATTAATCCTGTATAACCCACTGTTACAAGTAGTAAAAAAGATCCTGGCTTAAAGGGCAAAACTATAGGCCAAAACTGCAAGAGTTTTGCTTAGAAAAATAAAAATCTGAGTGCTGAGCACTGACTTTGTGTGGAGGAAGCTACTATGTCGTTTAAGCCTAAAACCCTGGAAGAACTAACAGGAAAGTCAAACTTCACAACTCTTATTGGCCATATGCACACAGGAAAATATTCCACTGGGCATATAGATTCCCATGCTACTTCCATAATTCCACCAGAAGCATTTTCTAGAATATTTTGTAGCAGGAAAGAGATTACAAGTTATTGCCATTTAATAAGCACGTGCGCGCCAAAAGTTCTACCCTGCGTATTACGATTTGTGCTCAGGCAACACAACTATCCATGCGAGGCAATCACATTAAGAAGCAGGGGAAAGGCGTTTTTAGTCACTGACATAGGCAGCGAAGTTTCTGATACGGTTCGTATGATCTCAGAATGCCTGAATGGGTCCAGAACTGAGCAAGTGCGCGTAATTCTGTGTTTTACTCAAGATAAAGTAGACATTGAAACGATTGATAATTCACATGACCGTTTCGTTATCCAGGTCACTGGAAAGACAGCATGGTTTTCAATGCACCAATTTTCGCACGATGCAGGCAAACCAATGCCAGCATGTGATCCTGTGAACGGATTTCCTGCAAGCGGCATTATGCTTGATGAAAACGACTATATGTTTTTGCCTGCTGGAAAAATTTTTCAGTCCGTTCCTCAGACCGAAAAATCGTTATATATCATGTTTTTATTTCATAATGAGGATATCAGTAGTGCTAATATCTTTATTAAAGAACAAAAACAGGACAATGAACCCAACATAGCTGATTGTGTTAGTAAGTTCTTCTATTGTTCAGGCAAGTGTGGCGCTACAGACGATGGAAGTGATAACGATGTGTAAATTACAGATATTTTATAAGAATGAATATCTTTACCTAAAGATACTGAAATTTCTTTTTATGGGTATGAACCTTACTAAGTCGTGGCAAGGCTTAATGAATCTATCAGCATAGGTACTATAATAATACGGAGTCGCAAAGTCGTATCCATTACAATCGGTGATCTGATGAATGTCGAACCCTTGCATGATTTAGCATACTTTCTTTCTAATGGGCCAGAAATACTGTGAGAATGAAAAAGTAAGTTATTAGTTTTTTTATAAAAAGCTTTATATAATTTACACATATCAGGTTGATAAGCGTTTAATAATGAGAATCACTATCTAAGTAATGCTTCTGTTCGCATGCCAGAATGAAGTTGTTTTTTTAGAAAAGCTTTACTGCAGAAATAAATTATTATCCTGTAAACGCTCGAAGGTAAAAAATAAATTTAAGGTATGTCTCTCGCGAAAGCCCTTACAAACTATTTTCTCATAAAGTGAGCTCCCTCTGATTGTTGCAGTTAAACGTAGTGTTATCTGTAGGCTGAACAGCTTTTTGATAATTCCAGTCATAGCTATAGTAGCCTGTTTCCAATAAATGCACTTTTAAGGATAAGCTTTGCACACTGAGCCAGCAACGCGCAATAATAAAATAAAAATTTAATATAATTTATGCGTTGAACGTGTCTAAAAATTTACAAGTCATATGATTCTCTTCGACCTCCGATTTCAGAAGTACATTTCAGTGAACGGTAGGCATGACGGACATGATTGTCAAAAAAAAGAGAGTTCGCTAAAGCTGCGTATTTACATGAACTTCAGTATCCATTTATTATGCTGTTACAACATGCTTCCATTGAACTGTAAGGAGTTAACTATAAAATACCTATAATTTGTTAGTACAGGGGGTGAATGTCGGAAATTTACTGCGTATTACTGCCTGAATTAATAGCATGCACCCTCATTTTCTCAAACCAATAAAAGTGCTTGATTGATACATCGAACAATTTCAGCGTCAATATTGTTACAACTAAAAACGCAGATATTCTCATTAGATTTAGTATAAATGGAGAAGAATGCTTTACACTTGGCGCGAGACTATGTACATACTTAAAAAAATTAAGCCACTCCTCAAATCTCTTAAAAGCATCGGTTAATTTACAGATGACATCAGAAAATAGGTTGCTGATGATTGGCTGAGTAAAGTCATTCAATTAATTTTATAATGCAAGGTCAAAAGGTCTAATTGATTAAACTTTTGTTTGATATTTGCTTAATTGAGAAGGTTGATGAAATGCAGATCAAGTAGTACATTATCAATCCGGATCTGGAACTATATGCAAATATCTGATCAGACAATATTTAACGTAATTGTACCAAGAGGAATGTATGAATTTAAGCAGAAGAACGGTCTGGATATCCTTATTTTTATTTTGTATTCTTACCTGGGCTGGACTGGTGGTTCTTTTTACAGGTTAAGACGACAAACAGGAATAAACTAAAATTTCTGAAAATTTATACTTATGAGTGGAATAATTTAAAGAAAGCTGAACCGGCACTGCATTTAAGGTTTGTCTATCCATTGGCGTTTATCAGATACATTGTTGTCAATCCTGCTGTTTCTGTTTTCTTTTACTTTGTATTTATTTCTCATTATATTTTGTGTATGAAATAACATATCAGGTTTATTTTTACTTAAGAACTACTAGCTCTGCTTTCGTTCCTGCTGAAAGTAATTATTACTGTCTTGATAAAGATGATGGCAATGGACGTATTATTCCAGTAACTCTTAAGTCTCATCATTGCCTTTTTTTGTTAAGAACTCAGCTGTCAGCGCTGCCTCGGTAGCTTAAGATAGCGTACTTACACATCATGTTAGACGTATAAAAATCTGTTTGGTCAGCAATCCATTTACATCGTTTTTCATAGAATCATATACGCTATTCAGGGTTCGCCATTAGTAAAAATGTAAAACTACTCAGAATGATTGGAGTCAGCGCTATTGAAATTCCTTTTCAGCAAAGATCCGATTATCAGATACATTTCCATAAGTTCTTCCTGAAGAGCTGGCTCTGAAATTCGGGAGTCATCATTGATAAGTGTGGTAATAATATCTGAAAAATTTGCTGAGATTTTTGAATAAATTGTCATGTCATATCCTTTAAAAAATTATGATTTATATATTAATCTAATGCAGCTTATTATAAGTCTGTAGGGGTTGAAATTAAAATTAAATGTTCATTAATCTGCTTGTAAAGGTTATTATTGTTTTTAATTATTTCCAGCTTAAGCAATAAATGCCTTATTAATCAACAATATGAGTGCATTTACTCCTGCCAGGTCATCATTTGGTTTAATTATTTTTATTGGCTTTCTCCTGAGATGGTAGTTGTTAATTTTGCGATATTAAAGGTCGTACAATTCAGTTGTACTCGGGTCATCCTAATTTGATTTGATCTACACGAAATGTTCAGGTCAGTAAACATTATCATTAAAGTTCAATTTCCGTTTAAATTCAGCCATTATCGATCGAGTATCTCATTGTACTGTAAGGTTGCTCGCTGAAGGTAGTGGCATCGTTGTAGTTGAGCGTGCCTTTTTCCTTAATGAATTACATGAGCTTCCAAGTGATCTTATTTTATATATTAAAACCCTTAAATTCTTAACTGCACGTTAAATAATTTTTCTATTCTTGATTTTTATTTCTGGGGAAGTCACTCTTAAAAGATTCCGAAATATTTATGAAGCTTATTTTTGGTGAGATGAATTATACTTATTATTTTTTATTGAGTTATTTAAAAACAATGGTTAGTTTTACACTTTCCTTGTAACTGGTTTTCCGTACCTGTTGTCTTCAATACTAATCTGTAGTGTTATGATTTTCAGGAGTTAGGGTTAGCACTCATTTATTACTTTAAAGAGTCTAGGTTCTTCTTTTTTTGAGAGTGGTTTTTAATGAGGTGCTATTCTATTCAAATATTTATCTCATTAGTAATTTAATTACTATCTGTTATCTTCACATTCCCATATTTTTAACATGATGATCTGCCTGTTTGTGTTCAGACAGAACCTCGTTAATGATAAGCTTTGCAATAACAAATTATTCAGAAAAATCTCTGATGTATAGGCTTTGGGTCAGTTTGCTAATTTAAAGGGAGTTTACTGACATAGCATCTGACATGTTGCAATTTCTGTGTAAAATATAATATTTCGTAAAAATTATGCAGAATCAATTATATTTATGTCAAATTAATGTCGTTTTAGCATCTGTAGTCTGGTTGAGGATATTATTCATTTGCTATACTGAATGACGACTTTGCTGTTGGTTGTGCTATTAATTAGGATCGGTCATGAACGATGGACATGATTTTTAAAAAAACGATATGATCGCTATTTCAGCATCTGAGAGGGATTTGAGTTGAAAACAGTATCAGTATTTATGCCAGCCTTAGGAAAAGGCATTTAATTTTAAACACTAATTTTTATAAACTATTGAAATGAAAATCATTGCTCGAATGTTGCCATTGCCTGCTTTTTCTTTAGCAATATAAGGCCACTATTGTGATGCTTTACTTTTTCTAAAACACCTATTTGTTGCAAATTTTCTTGAATTGATTTAAGTATAAGAGGTTCCAATGACACGTACTGAATGGCTGTATAAATTCCGCCGCATCCATACACTGGCTTCGCTTGATAAGCTCTATGAGCATTTGAGTTATACTGGTGAACCATCCGAAGATTTCGCGATGACGGGAGCTTATGATCACAGAAAGGCAGAGCTTTCTGCTGGAAAACTTTTTGACCGCGTACCTAAGTATGTATGGCATTATGTCGAATAGCAGTACTTCAATAGTTATGTATCGACATGATTCTGCAGCTGCCGGTAAATCACCGGCAGATTCAGTAATTTCTTAACTTTAAGTCAGCTTTTATGCCGGAGCGCGATGGATCTCATATTCACTTTGTAAATCACTTATAATCCTGTGAAGCTGGTTCGGAAAATACCTGTCACACGTAATGCCTTCAGGTCAGTAATGCATATTACTTTCTTGTTTATATGTCAGCTGGTTTAGGCCGTTGCCATACGACTATTACTTTTCTCCCGATAAGGTACCTGTCCGGGTGTTAAATAAGGCTGAATATCATATGATTAATTTCTCATTAATTCAGGACGATTTTTTACATAAACCGCCTGTATAATTTTTGCTTTTCTATCAACCGGATAGTGTCCATGAATTTCAACCTGAACATAAGATTTTACATATCAAACTGCCCTGGCATTTATTTGCACTAAGTTATCTCTCGATAATCGTCTTCCTGATAAGCTACTGAATCTTGTTCGATACCGTTGAAAAAGCTGCGAACTGCTGTGGAGGGGCCGGAAAAGGTACAAGCATCTTTTTATCAAAACCGTAAAGTCGCGCCCAGTATTTTTCAGCAAGCGACTTGTACAAAAATTCTATTTCTCATGGACCGGCCCTGAAAGCGTGTTTTGAAGAAATCTACAGTTGCAGCATTACTATCTCTTACTGATAGCTATATATTTGTGACTGCCTTAAATACTATTCTGCATTATTACGTCGGTATAGTAGTCGGTGTTTTATGTGTTTCAGATGCAGAGTCTGTCATTTTTCCTGAGCAATGCTTACGCTCAGCTTTAGGATCTGTCAGCAGACCACTGTAGAGAGTAAGTGGGACTGACCTGCACAGTATACGATTTGCACAGGTGCGGTTGCTATGGTCATACAGGTAATCTTTCGGCTTTCACTGTAAGTTTTACACATGAATGCATATATTCTCTGGTAATCTTCTCACTACAGTGGATACGATGACAGGTGATCTTGTAATGAAGATGCCTGGAACCCGCTACATCTTAAAGGTCTGTGCTGCAGATGGAATAGTGTGGGATTAGCAGGCGATGCAAAGGGTCAGAGAATGTTGCTACTGTGAAAGTATAAAACTGAGCGGCAAAGCTTTTTATAATTTTTTCAAGCATTCGGCGCTCTCGAATCAGATAACACTAGGCCTTTGCTGAACGCTATTCAGGAGAGGATTGAGATTGACCTGCCAGAATGTACAAGTTGCAGTAAAATGCGTATTCTCTGATTCGTTTTTTCTAATCAGGTAGTGGCTGTCCACTGGCTCCTGAGAATTTTAATAACCTATTGCCCATTGTATCTGAGCTCCGCAAGTGCGCTTTGGTGGGTTAAACTCCGATAACACTTTATGGTTTCTATCGTTGCTCACAGCTGAGATGTCTGCTCATGGATAGCCAGTCTCTTAAGATCTGTATCAGAACGGAGCACGCATCAACTTAGTTTATCCAATGCTGTTGTACAGCGCCTCAGCGTTCTTTGTGTCATTTAAACCGGTTTCATAGCGCATTCGATCAGACTCTCTCAGACTGGATGGATTTCACTGGAAATGACCGGCATCGGGGTATTCTGACCTGTGAGATCTGGCCTGATCAGAACCGGCTGTAATGTCCCCGCGCGACACGAAAGCCTGTGCAGTATACGTTCCCTTTCGGCTGCTGATCATCTGAAGTAATCCCTGACGTGGTTTTGTGTCATGCCCGCCTTTCGCTTAACAAGCACCGCCTAGCTATAGTACAAAAAGCGAGGCATGCCGTATGTCAAAGAATTCGCTGACCGTATGTCTGTGACAACTCTGCGCATGCTGCAGATATGTCGCATATACTTAGCATTGCTTCAAAGACAATCTGGAATTCATGACCTGACTTAACTGCAGAGGCCCGGATAATGTTAAAACATAATTATATGCTACTCAATGAGCTCTGTTGTTAAGCGGGGAAAAACAGCTGCAAAAATGCGTTAAGCGGACACTGTAAAGTATATGGATTTATTTTTGGAACGTTTATTGAAATTCTTCAAACAGTGACTATCATTCAATTGTCACATCCTAATGCGCCTTATCTAGGAAGGGACGGTACTGCAATCATTGACGATAAACAGGCGCACCAGATTCGCGGTCCCGCTTCGGCGGGACTTTTTATGATAAGAATATGAACTTACGGTTCATTACTATTCTTTTTATGACAGGCGGGGCGGAACGAATACCTGCCTGCCATCAGCAACTGAATGGCTGAATATGTATGTTTGACTGTGATGACAAAGCAACGGAGGTCCGATACGTAAGGTAGGACATTCATTCGGGGCTTTGTCAGCAAAGGTGGCAGACAGGTCGCTGATAAGATGCAGGAGCTGGTGATGTGGATTTGCGCAAAAGCTGGAACAGGTGTGCGGCATTAGGCACCCCGACTCGATTAGATAGTGTTATCCGCCGTTAGCTTAATGGACAGAGTGCTGGTTCCTGAGACCAGAGGACGAGGTTAAAATCCTTGACGGCGGTCCATTCATTATAACTTCAGTTTGCTTTGGCAGAACTTCTCGTTTTTATTCTTTGCTGATCAGTACGGACTTACTCTGATATGAGATTTCTGCAGCGCATCGTTTCATGCTGGCAACAGTAATAAGTATCCACATAAGTTTGCGGACTTCTGGCGCAACATTAATGCATCTGCTGGAGAGTCTGCTCATAATCTTCAGTTCAGGTTGGTTTTTCTTAACCAGGTGCTCCAGAGAACCTGTCCGTCATGAGATCTGCTCTCAGATTGCCGGCTGTGAGTATCCGTGCAGAGCCTGATCTCTGGTACATGTCTGATAATACGGTGCGCAGCAGAAACGAAAAATGCTTTTGAGCAAACTATACGGGGCGGGATGTACCTATCATTCTGGCCAGCACACCCCGGATACATCAGGTTCTACGTAAAAGATCAGTTAAAGATCCTGCTGATGAAATCATGGGCACCCTTGCAAAACCATGAGCTGGATGCGCAACAATCCAGGGCCGTCCCCGGCATATGAATCCCTGTTGGGGAACATATCAACCTGTCTCTGTGCAGTCATATTGCTCGCGGCGACCTCAGCCGGAGCGCCTGCCCGCAGCAGCACGATGCGGGAGCAGGCGCGCGTCACCGGGCTCGTCGTATTCGCAAACCGCGTGCTAGTGGCGGGAACAGGGGGGAGCAGGGAAGAGCAGGAAAGATTATTACTCGTGCGGGAGACCGCGGTGTGGTTGTCGCAGAGTCCCGGGGAGGACAAGAACATAACGGTGCGATATAGGGACCGGGAGCGAGACACGAGAGGCTGGCCTGATACTGCCGACGACACTTACCGCGGTGGTCGTGCCGGTGGTTGTCAGCGTGTTGGCGTACGGGCAGAACCTGTATGCGATGTTCGTGAATATCCCTGTAACCGCAGGGATAGCTGGAGCCCATGCATTACAACCAGCTCCGCGGTGCCGGGGAAGCCGTCGCCACGGACGCAGCATGTCCGTGAACGTTGCAGCCGGCCTTGAGCACCGCATATACGGTACCCTCGGATGGAGGAATGCTGGACCTTTTCGCGACAAAGTCGATCACAAACGGTATGAACCTGAAAAGGGTTTTTTCGGGCGTTTGCCCTCGCGCTTAATTCGTAAGGAAGCCAATTAAACAACCTGATCGGTATGAACGCAGCCCTGTGCAATAACCTTCCCATCAAAGATATTGCTTACCCCCCCTGATAGTAAGAATACGTACTGCATTACTGGATTGCCTGGCATGTACATTACCGGTGTTAACCGGCTATACGAGAACGATTTCCGTGTTTCCCTGTGAGTGCCGCAGGTTATCGCTAAGCCTGTAAGCAGGCCTGCTCCTGCCTTATAAAAACGTGGCCGTTTTTCTGTGATGTGCTCAGCATGACCTGCCTGAACTGGGTAAAGGGCCCGTCCACACTGAGGAGAGCCTGAAAGTAACTCTGCCGGCTTTTACAAAAATGCAAAAAAAGCCCGGCAACGGCGGATTGTCACACGCCTCGCGTTACGCTATTCTTCAGCTGCTGCCGGGTGTTCCGGCAGCAGGGATTAGCAGCCCTTAATAAAGGTTCCCGCTTTTATCGGCGGGCTGCACGGCTGCGCCATTTTCAATGGCGGGTCGGGCAGGGGAGCGCTGTCCGGATGTCTTGCTGTCTTCCGGGCGCGTTCGCCAGAATGCCTTTATCTGGTCTGCTAACCCTGTTCGATTCGCCACCATGGAGCAACGCTATGTGTGAAATGTGTATTGAACAAGGGTTAGCTGCCGGACGAGAGACACATGACGTACAGCATCTGTACGCAGAAGCACCACCGCTTTCCGACTGGCACCGCGCAGACATTCTTGCCGCGGTAAAAAAGAAAGGCGGAACCATAGTGCAGCTCTCAACGGAAGCGGGTCTTGCGCCCGGCACCCTTTCCAACGTTTTTATCGCGCCCTGGCCCAGGGGCGAGCGGATAATTGCCCGTTTTATCGGTATCCCTGCCTGTCAGATCTGGCCCGAGCGCTACCGGCGACGGCGTCCACGCGTGGCACGTAAGCACCTTCAGAATGTTACCTCATCCGGTCCATAACCCCCGCACGCAATTCCTGAATAAGTATCTATAAATATCTGTTACGGGCCTGTATCAGGCCCGGCTTTGCCACCGGCTCATGATACGTCTGCTGCATCTGAACATCTTCTCTGGCACCAGTAGTACCGGTTGAAAATTGAGGGTGGCAGCTCTGAAAGAGAGCATATCCTCTGGCCTGATTCAGGTGTGACAGGTACTACTCAATGGAAGCAGGAGAATAATTTCTGCATGAAGAAAGCCGTACTCTGAAAGGCCGATAAAACCTCAGGCTTTTCTCCGGCCCGCACACAGAATGCACTGACTCCTTTATAAAAAATAAATGCCGCTTTGTGTCATCCGGTAGAATCTGCACCCCTCCTGTTCACAGAAAAGATGATGCCGGATTAAGCTAAGCAGCTACCGGACTCCCATAATTTTACTAAGATTAATCTGGGTGTGGATAACCCCCCCTTTTCATCAGATTTTCAATGGAGAAAACAATGGAACTTGTAAAAGAAATGGAACTGAACAGACGCGTCTCGTGGGGCAGCATCATTGCGGGCGTGGTAACGGTAATGGCAGTATCTCTGCTCCTGACTACGCTCGGAAGCAGCCTGGGTTTTTCACTGCTTTCACCTCAGTCTGACGATGTGATTAACGGTGCCGGCAAGGCCGTGATGATATGGTCAGTTATCTCCATAGTGCTGAGTCTTGCCGCCGGCGGTTTTGTCGCCGGCAGGCTGGCGGGTGCAGATGGAACCATCCACGGCTTTCTCTCATGGGCCACATCTTTACTGGTTGCTTCCGTACTGGGCTTCGCTGCCGCTGGGGGTATTCTGCACATGGCGGGTAACGCGGTTGGCGCAGCGGCATCTGTCACGGGCTCGACCCTGAGTGGGCTCGGCAGTGCAGCAGGCAAGGCTTCAGGCGCAACGGCAGATATCACTCAAAGTATGGCTGACAGGCTCGGACTCAACACTCAGCTAACGGCACCTCAGACAGACAGGCAGGTGCTGGAGGCTCTGCAAAAGAGCAATATCAAAGAACTCCAGCCGGAATTTCTGCAGTCCCAGCTTGAGGCTGCGGGAAGCGATATTGCAGCTTCCGTTAAAGACCTGGCCGTTAATCCGGGCAATAGCGACGCCATTATTGATGCACTGAGTGGTAAACTCAAATCGCGGGCAGAAACGGTCAGTAAAGGCGTGGACCGGGATGAAGTGAAAAAGGCGTTGACAGATAATACCAGCATGTCACCGGAAGAGGCGGGCAGAGCCGTTGATAACTTTATTCAGGCGCGTGATAAAACTGTTCGTGAGGTAAGCGACCGCATGGCTCAGCTCCAGAGTAACCTGAACGAAGCAAAGGCGCAGTACGCTGAATTTAAAAAGCAGGCCAAAGAGAAAGCAGACGAAGCCGCCAGTGCAGCGGCAAAAATTGCATTATGGTCGTTTATCGCTCTCCTTGCCGGGGCAGTTATCAGTGCGCTGGCAGGTTTGTTGGGGGTTAACACTCATCCTGCATACCGAAAAATCAGGGCCTGAAAGAAACCGGATGTGCTGAAAAACATCCGGGAAGCCTGGTAAGTATGTCCTGAGTGTGGATTGAATCAGGCATCTGCGAATAAAGAGGCCTGCGGAATTATCCGCAGGCCTCTTTATTCGCAGAAAATTCAATTGTTCCGGACGTGCTTGGGCATGCTGACAGGTCAGAAAAGACAGAACCTGACCCGCTGGCGGGTCAGTGCCTGAACCTCTGTCAGGAGTAATTTTGCGGGAGATTCACCGCCAGTGAGATAACACAACTCTGACGCAGACCCTGCGTTAACATGCTTGTTAATTGCGCTGATGGCCTGCATACGTGGCCGCATAAAGCAGGCGCATTTATCCCTGAGCACCCCCTGACAACTGTGTGGAAGATATACGCATTACTGTCACGCCCTGAATTGTCTGCTCAAATAACGACGAGTGTTTTCCGGGCTATCCTGTCCATCCTGCAGCAGCCAGCTCCTCCGAAGACTGAACTGCAGGCCGGTCCGGAGGTATAAGGCAAGGATATGAACGTGTAAACCCGCTGTGGCCGGGGAGGCCTGAAGCACCCGCCATCAGGAAAGGGGAGCTACCGGTTCTGAAGGGGGAAGCATCTTCTGCAGCTTTTAACCGACCCGTTTGTTTCATACTGAAAAACTGAAGCTCTTCCTCTGGCCGTTCAGGCCCGCGATCGCCCGGGCACCCAGAGCCTGGCGTATAAACAAACACTAAGCTGCCCGTGTCACAGCACGGCAGGTATGTCGTTAAACCGGAAGCTCTTCGGCTGAGGCAGGCTGCGTTTTCTCAGATATGACCTGTTAGCGGGCACAATAAGCTCTTGATTCGTAGATTTTCCCATAGCAGAAAACGATATGGACGAGATCTTCAGTATAAAACTGATAATTCATAAACAGCTTCTCAGATTTCACAACATCAGGTCCTTCACAGGCTGTTATCGTACTTTGTAGCGCCTCTGCTAAGTTCAGGAAAGAAATGGCAGTGGAAAGGCCGGTGCCATTCGCGATTACCTGACCGCGGATCAAATCAGGACAATTATCGAGCTGTAACGCGCTGACAATGTATTCATCACGATGGACCAGGATGACGATAATCGGAAGGGTGAGTTGACCTGCCTGTTTAACAATAATCGCCGCCTGCCAGTGACTGAAGAGCATCATCATTTTACGGCGTAACCACAAATCTGTGGTTCTGGAGAGCCAGTATCACACTAAGAGTTAGCAACGTTATCGCAACGGATAAATCAACGGAATAATTATGTCATACCCAAATACAAATCTTCATGGCTTAATTGGCTTTGCAAAAGCAGCAAACGTGACTGGTGGTCAGGGCGGCCCCGTTGTTTATGTGTCAACAGCGGAGCAGCTAAAAAGTGCAGTAGCAGGTTCAGATAGCAGGATTGTTGTCATCGCCCAATCTATTAGTGTGTCTCAGCTTACTAAATTACAACTGGGAAGTAATAAAAGCATTATAGGCTCATTCGAAGGGAATAATGTTCTGAAAAATATTCACTTCAGATCCCGGCTTAACTCTGGGAATATTATATTCCAGAATATCGTATTTCAGCATGACGAGTCGATTAATGGCAATGATGATATTCAGCTTTACCTCACTACCGGGAAAGGTTACTGGATAGATCACTGCTTATGGATCGGCCATTCATGGAGCAAAAACGATTCCAGCCTGGATAAGCTGATTTACATTGGTGAAAAAGCTGATTACGCAACAATCAGTAACTGTTATTTTAAAGACCATAAATATGGTTGCATTTTTGGTTATCCGGCTGAAAGCCATCAAGAATACGATGGCTATCCTCATCTGACTGTATGTCATAATTATTATCATAATATCCATGTTCGATCTCCCGGATTAATGCGCTATGGCTACTATCACGCATTTAATAACTGCGTCGAAAACTTTAACCTTAGCTTTACAATTATCTCGTATGCTAAGGTCGTTTCAGAAGCCAATTACTTTATTGGTGATAGCCCAAACGCAGGGTTAGATGATAAAGGTGAGGGGGCTACGTTCAGCGATTTTGGCAGCATCCCCGACATAAAGCCTGTTTTATCCGCTCCTTCAAATTGGACTCCGGGTTCAAATTATTCCTATAACCTGATGAGTGCCGATGAAGCAAGGCGGTGGACCTCAGCCAATGCCGGTGCTAAATATACGGAAAATGAATTTATTTTCCCGGTATAAAATAAGGACCGGGCTGTGTCCATTAATCGACTGAGCTATAGTAACCCCCTTTTTCCAGAACATATTGAACTATGGCTCGCGATGACCTTCCCGATGAAGCAAGGACGCTCATCCAGCCCTTACTGACTGTGAACCAGCAACACCACGTGCCCGACGTCCATGAGCAGACCATCTTAAAACTTACATGGCATGTTCTGGAGGCTGTGTTCTGGTGCCCCATGGCGCGGATTTACCGGAGCGATATGGGCCATGTAAAACGGTTTGTAGCCGCTTCAGCCGGTGGCTGAAGCCGGGAGTGATTAACATTATTTTCATCAGGGTACTTTCTGCACTTGATGCAAGTAGTCTCGTTGACTGGTCTGCCAGGGCACTGGATAGCAGTAATATTCGGGCGCTGATATATTCTGCCGGTACCAAAAAATCCCGATATCGCCGGAGATAACAGCCCGGGTCGCTCTGACGGTGGTTTTGGCATGCCTGACGACGGAAGCCGCCTCCCGTGAAACATTGTACTGAGTGCTGGATATGCCCACCAAAGTCAGTTCGCGTTACGCCTGATGGACTGTATTGGTATTCAGTGCCAGAACGGCAGAATACCAGCCAGTAGTCTCTCGATATTCAAATCAGAGCGCTCAAAGATCAGGCGTGAAAGCAAACCGAATCTTTACTGATATGGCATCAGGCAGCTCTGCTGAGCGAACAGGTCTTGATCTGGTACGTATGAAGCTGGAGTAAGGCGACGTCATTCTGGTGGAAAAACTTGACCGGCTTGGTCGCGACACCGCCGATATGATTCAACTGATCAAAGAGTTTGATACTCAGGGCGTGGCCGTCCGATCCATCGATGACGGGATGAGTACAGATGGTGATATGGGAAAATGGTGGTCACTATTCTGCCGGCTGTAGCTCAGGCCGAGCGGCGAAGAATACAGGAACGCACCAATGAGGGGGGGCGGTAAGAAGCAAAGCTTAAAGGCATCCGTTTAGGTCGCAGGCGATCCATCGACAGAAGCAGAGTTATCAAGCTTCACCATAAAGAGACTGGTGCAACAGATATCGCCCGTATAAAATTCTGGAAGAAGAGATGGCAGCATAGTGCCGGAAAGACATGATTCTGCCATCTCAGGGAATACGCCATTAACAGCATCAGGCTGATGTGGCGGCAATCTTAAGATTCAGCGTTTCACTGATGGTATCCACAAAGGGCTTAATACTTTCATCGTTACGATTTCTTCGTGCAACATTTATGCGGAAGTCATCAGTGATTGTGCCCGGCGTCCCTGTCACCAGCAGAACACGATCGCAGAGCATCACCGCCTCTTCAACATTATGTGTGACCAGTATCATCGCTTTTGTTTTGAATCTTCGCTGTTCCCATAGACTCATTAACTCCTGCTGCAATTTATGCGCCGTATAAATATCCAGCGCAGAGAAGGGTTCGTCAAGTAGCAACAATTCCGGTTCAACCGCCAGCGCACGGGCAAAACCGATGCGTTGCCGCATGCCGCCCGATAACTCTTTTGGCCACGCATCGGCGTAACCAGAAAGACCGATAAGGTCCATCATATCAACCGTACGGCGCTTAACCTCATTGACAGGCAGTCCCAGCGCCTGTAGGCCAAAAGCAATATTGCCAGACACCGTAAGCCAGGGAAAAAGGGCAAATGACTGGAATACCATACTGACGTCAGGGCACGGACCTGTTACAGGCAAATCGTTACACACCACTGATCCGGATGTCGGTTCTTCCAGACCAGCAATAATGCGCAACAGGGTGGATTTCCCCGAGCCGGATTTTCCCAGCAGCGCAACGACCTCAGTTTCGTGAACATCAAGATTGATATTTTCCAGAACCTGAAGTGTTCGCTGCTCCTTACGAAAGGATTTGGTGACATTTTTGATTTCTAAAATGGTGTGTAGATTTTCCATTATAAATTCTCTCTGAACGTATTTTTAAATTTTTCAGTCGAATCTGAACCGGGTTTCGGCATAGCGATATAGCGGCTGCCAGATAAAAATAATGCACAAAGCAACCATGAAGCACATGGCGATACAGCCCAGCGCCGCTTCAGGATTCTGGCCTGCATCCGTAGTGGCAGAGATAAACGCGCCCAGTCCTTCAGTCTTCAGGGTCATACTTCCCCAGTTAAGCATTTCAGCAGCAATAGCAGCATTCCACGCCCCTCCTGCGGCAGAAATAATACCGGTGACAAGATAGGGAAAAATGGCCGGAAGGATATATTTTGTCCACCACATTGCCCCTCCGGCGCGGAATATCCGGCTGACATCAGTCATCTGCCCTGGAATAACCGATGCTCCCGCAATCACGTTAAACAGCACATACCACTGCGTGCCCAGCATGATCAAAGGGATGGTCCAGGCATTCAGATCCTGATGCCAGGTCAGTAAAATCACCGCAATAACCGGATAAAAGACATTGGCCGGTATTGCAGCCATAACCTGAATAATGGGCTGGAAAAAGCGGACCAGATTTGGCCTCAGTCCGATCCAGACGCCGAGAGGCGTAAAAATAACGATGCTCAGTAACAACGCGGCAAAAACGCGGGCTGCAGTCAGCCCCATCCACGCAGGCAGATGCGGTAAGTACTGTAACGGCAGGTAAAACCATAGCCGATGACCGAAATACAGGCAGCTCACCACGACACAAAGATACCACAGACCTGACCACAGCCAGTTTAGTGTCGAAAGAGCTGCAAACAGGCGATCAAGTTTAAGGTGATACCAGACCTTTGGCAGTTCAAAAAGCCAGAGCTGACTGAAAAGTGAACAAATTTTACCGAGAAAATAACCAGTTGCCGAATGCGCCAGGCAGGAGTAAAACCAGGAGCCTGGCTTTTCACTACCGCTGGTATCTTCATATTTGAATCTGGCTGCATAGCGTACCAGCGGGCGGAACAGCAGTTGATCAAATAACACGATGTTAATTACCAGTGCGAGCACGCCCCACAACACAGCATGGACGTTCCCGCTGTCAATGGCACATCCAATCCATGCCCCGACGCCCGGTAAATTAAAGCTGCGGGTTCCGATAGTCAGCATTTCCGAAGCGATCAATGCAAACCAGGCCGCAGACTGGGAAACCATGGTATTCCACAGCAATCCCGGGAAAGAATAGAGAAAACCTAATCGCCAGAAGCGCTGCCAGGGGTTACAGCGAAATGCAGCACTGGCCTCTGTCAGCTCATCAGGCAGGACACATAACGACTGATAAAGTGTCAGCATCATATTCCATGCCTGGCCTGTAAATACCGCAAAAATCGCCAGCCCTTCCAGACCCATAACGCTGTGCGGGTAGAGACCGAGAAAGAAAGCCGTAGTAAAAGTTAAAAATCCGAGTAATGGAACAGATTCCATAAAATTAACGAATGGCAGAATCACTCTGCGCATTGCAGCAAATTTTGCGGCCAGCACGCCAAAAACAAGTGCAAAAAGCATTGAGAAAACTAAACCAATGCTTAACCTCATGGTCGTCCGCAACGTATAATAAGGTAGCTGTCTGTAATCAGTAGAAAGAATGGGGAGAGACTCACCGTTAAAGTATGCATGCATCCCTTGCCAGCCATAAATAAATGCAACGGATAGTATGCCAAAAATTAAGATAACAATCGCATCATTAACTGAAATTTTATTCCAGATAAATTTATTTTTCGTCATTTGCATAAATTAAATTCTCAGATAAAAATTATTCTGCTGACAGTTCACAAAAAGCATCCGGTAACATATAAATGCATACCGCACTTTTTGAAAAAACATGATGTGCTATAACGTCTTCCAGACAAAGTTATTCTTATAGCCTGACCCCGCGCAGGTGGGATCAGACATTTGTGCTGCAGGTTTCAGTCATTCATGGGAGGATGGTGTCAATTTGCGTTTTTATGGCATTCTGACGGTTCTTTATAAGCTTTTTAATCAGCACTGAAAACAGGTGCGGCTCATGTGATTTTATCATGGCGTCATCGCCTGTTGGTTCATGTAAAGCTGAATCGCAGGCAGATGAGTAATAAGTCATGTTCAATGCAGAAGGCAGGTATAACAGTTTGAAAAGCATAATTCACCCCGACACATCAATGTATCGATATAAAGATAATCACACCCTAAGGATGGGCATGGTGAGCTGATTATCTCTATCGAACGTGCGGAGGAGATAATCAGTTTTGAGCAGTAACTCCCGACGGAGGTTCATCGTTAAACATAAATATCCTCAAATTAATTAAGTAATAACCATTTTCAAAGTATCAGATAAAGATTAAACAACACATATACCGCTTACTTTCCCATAAAGCTGCAGTGCTATTAATTATTGAAAAGCCCTTTACAGGAAAGCTCCTTAACGTGAGTTTTCATCCCTCCGGGTGTCAGTTCCCAGGCACGTGTTCTGCGGCATTGTTATCCGCTTCTGCAATACCGTCATCGCAGTAGTAGAACAGGGCTTCCCACTGGTTAAGGGCATAAGCGAACGCCTCGCCTAACCGGAATTCTTTTAACAGAGTGGCGCTTTACTCCACCAGCCAGTCATGCAGGGATATCAGTAGCGGCTTATTCCGGGACTGACTTGCTGCCAGCCGCTCAGTAGCAGGGGGCCTCGTATGGATTTTTCGATTGCGCACAGCTCACCTGCACGTTTCAGGACTTACGCTGCTGCGGCCGTTTGAGTACTTATATTGACATCGTGTTTTTTCTGCGCGCGTGGTCTCAGCAATCCGCTTCGGTTAACGGACCTCCTTCACGTTCTGCGCTCAACAACCCATCGCAGCCCGCGAAGGGGTCCGCCTGAAGAACACGATTATCGTGCCGGAAATGTTAATGAGGAGGTTTTAACTGCCAGTCTGGCGAGAAGGTGAACCATGCCGCTGGCGGATCTGATAAATCGGCGCTTCTGTCATCACGGACATATGTCCAGATATGCGCGGTTTCGTCTTTTTCTGCCCGGTGCCAGTATCGGCACCGGAGTATCATCCGTATGCACTTTACAGGAGTCCATCACGTAGTGATAAAGGACCTCATCCAGCGGGGCCATTAACCGGCAACAGGCATCTACCCGGTTGCCGGTTATTGGCCCCATTCAGAACCACGCCCTGACGAGCAAAGATTTCGCACTGGCGATATAGCGGCAGGCGTTCGCAGGATTTAGCCGTTAACACGCGGGCCAGCAGACCCGGCCCGGCAATATCCCGATCGGTGGGCGTAATGGAGCAGACGCTTCAGGCGTAAAGTCGCATCGGGTGCAGGACTTTTTCATCTTTACCGTGAGAGTTATAAGCATAAAGACCTGGAATGCGTCTGGTTTCCTGGCCTGATATCAGGCCAGGAGCTGCGTCTGAGAACGTTTATTTAAAACAGACAACAATAGTGACAGAATGGAGCCATTTAAGTTCTTTGTCGTAAATCAGCCTGGTAGCCGCTTTGCAGGGTTAACAGGCATGTATATTTAGATATCTGTCAGAATGTGCTCCAGTCTGCAACAGGTTTACTGGCTGAAGGTGCAGCGTTTGCAGAAAGCAGAGCCGGTGCGCTTTTTCCTGCTTCCACCCCGCAAGCCCCCGTTCTGAACTTAGCTACAGTTGAAACCAGAGTGCGTACCTGTTCTTCCAGCACGGTCGTGGCAGAGTGAGAAGCCTGAACCAGCGTGGCATTCTTCTGTGTCATGCTGTCAATTTCTGTTACTGCCATACCAATCTGGCTGATGCCTTTGCTCTGTTCAGCAGACGCTGTAGCAATTTCCCCCATTAAGGTGGTGACGCCTGCAACATCACTGACAATTTTTCCGGTTGTCAGAGAAACCTGTTGCACCTTCTCCTGCCCCAGCCTGACATTGGCGTCCGATTCCGCTATCAGTCGTTCAATCTCGCGGGCTGACTGTGTTGTCCGCTGTGCAAGAGTACGTACCTCGTCAGCGACAACGGCAAATCCCCGGCCCAGTTCGCCTGCGCGGGCGGCTTCGACGGCTGCATTCAGGGCCAGAATATTGGTCTGAAAAGAAATGCCATTGATGACCGAGGTGATCTCACTTATAGCCGATGTACTCGAGCGGATATCCGCCATGTTTCTTACCACGTCCTCCATCGCCGTGCCGCATTCCGATGCAGTCAGTGAAGCGGCAGAGGCAGCATTACTTGCGACAGAAGCATTTTCAGCATTAAGCATCACGGTAGATGATAGTTCCTCCATACTGGCCGCAGTCTGTTCAAGCGCCGCAGCCTGCTGCTCGGTTCGGCTTGAAAGGCTGTGATTGCCGTCACTTATCTGTAGCGTGACGCGTTCAACCTCGCTCACGCCTGACATTATTTCACTGACCAGAACAATCAGGTTGCGCTGCATCTGTTCAAGATCCTGCAGCACACGTCCCACCTCATCATTTCGTTCAGGAGGAAAAGTTGAAGTCAGATCACCCGCGCCGATTGCTGCGGTAATCTGCCCCGCCCGCTTAAGCGGATTGATGAGAACGCGGCGAAGTACAAACATCACTGCCAGGCACGAAACTGTAAACAGCAGGGCAGAAAGTGCAACAATACCATAGGCCAGGTACGTATCTCGTTGTGCCTGCGAGGTAATGGCATCAGACTGCGCCTTGTCATAGGCAAGAATACGGTCAAGTGGCTCATTATAAGCCTCATCAGCCTTAATAACCTCGTTACCTGCGAGCGCAAGGAAAGTACGTACATCGTTTCGCTCAAGTGCCCTGAACATGCTCTCTACGCTACCCGAATAACTGGTGTATCGCTGTCTGAGTTCTGAAGCCAGTATCTGCTCATCGGCCGCCTTGGGTGCAGCCAGGTATTCCTCCATAAAATGCAGCGCTTTATCATATTTCTGGCGGGCAGTCTTCAGGGCAGCTTTCAGAGCCTGAGGATCCTGATTTTCTGCATGCTGCACCGCAGCAAGCAGAGAGGTGCGGGCGTACCGCATCCAGTTTGTGGTATCAGCCACGCCAAGTGTTGCTGATACCTGATAATTAAGCCGCTTTAACGATAATGAACTCTGGTAAAGATACCGTGCACTTAGTACGGAAGAGGCCAGGAAAACAGTAAACAAAAACAGTCCCGATACAACCAGAACCGTGGACAGTCGGGTATTTTTTAACATGTTTAAACTCCTTGAGGTCATTCTTATCTCATCGGATAAAAGGATTAAAATCTGCAACCTGAGTGTGCTTTTATCCGTTACATAACTCTGTACCTCCTGATCCGTACCAGACTTCGGCCCCAGTCTTGAGGCTGAGCCCCAAGCCTTTAACGGTTAATAGATGGCGTCAGAAATGCTGCTCAGGGCATTCGGGCGGCTTCATGAGTAAAAGCAGGCTGCTCTTCAGTGTTCAGGGTGGGGTCACATAGCCCAGGCTAAGTTGATTACTCAGTATGGTAAGTGGCGGATAAATAACGCCGCGGGTTGATACGTAATATTCGAAAAAATAGGGCCCGTGTGCACTGAAACCGGCCGGCAGCGGACGCTGTCCGGCCATGGATGGCAGAGATAAGCACCGGCCTTTACAGCAGATCCGGGCGATGAACCCGACCGGAGCAGGCCGGCTGGTGACGACTTTCCATGAAATCCATGCCGGTTTTGCCCGGGCAGGGATAGATGAAGCCGGACTGACTGGCTTACCTGTTACCACCATTTTTCCGAGTGTAAGCGTGCCGCCAGCGCTTTCGCTACTCCACGAACCACTACCCGCTGACGCCAGAGCAGAATACATCAGTATAAGGAACAGCCCGGCCCTCATCATGATTTGCTGCCAATGATCCAGGTCATTCGAACGTTACGCTGGGTATTGAGTTCCTGACTGGAAATCACACCCAGCTGCGGGAACTGGCGACGCAGGTAACGCGACAGCATCAGACGGAGCGAAGGATTGACCAGCAACACCGGCGGAGCACCAAGCGATTCCTGATGTAAAAGAGCCTGCTCTGTCTGTTTCATCAGGTTTTCTGCAATGCCGGGTTCAATGGCGCTGCCACTCTGCGTCGCCTGTACCAGAAGCTGCTCAAGCGCAAGGTCAAGCCCGATAACCTGAATGTCGCCTTCACCCGGAAACCACTGCTGAGTAATCGCACGTGACAGACGTATCCTGACGCGGCTCGTGAGTTCATCCGGATCGCTGGTGGATGAGGCAAATTCTGCCAGCGTATCAATAATGGTACGCATATCACGGATAGACACGCGCTCTGCAAGCAGGTTCTGAAGCACCTTGTGTAAAAGCGTCAGACTGATAATCTCAGGGATCAAATCTTCAACAAGCTTAGGAGAATGTTTTGTAAGCTGATCCAGCAGCTGTTGCGCTTCATGCCGGCCAAAAAGCTCTTCCGTATGGGTTGCAATCATATGGTTAAGGTGAGTGGCAACAACTGAGCTCGGATCAACCACCGTATAGCCCAGATTCTGTGCTGTTTCACGCTGGACTTCATCGATCCAGAGGGCCGGCAGTCCGAATGTAGGTTCGGTACAGGCCACACCCGGCAGGTCGCCCTCGGCACAGCCGGGATCTATCGCCATAAGCCGATCTGGCTGAATATCACCCTGACCAATTTCAACGCCTTTCAGCAGAATACGGTAGCGTGTGGGTGGCAAATCCAGATTGTCACGGATATGTACTGCCGGCGGCAGAAAGCCCATTGTCTGTGCAAATTTTTTGCGAATACCCCGGACGCGAGTCAGAAGTTGCCCCTGCTGTGCCTGATCAACCAGCGGAATAAGACGGTATCCCACCTCCAGACCCAGCTCATCCTCAATCTGAACATCAGACCATGTGGCATCACTGGCGGCAGGTATACTGTTGTCCATCACATT
The DNA here is from genome assembly GCF_054056055.1 of Pantoea sp. PvP021. Classification (NCBI taxonomy): domain Bacteria; kingdom Pseudomonadati; phylum Pseudomonadota; class Gammaproteobacteria; order Enterobacterales; family Erwiniaceae; genus Pantoea; species Pantoea sp. PvP021. The sequence continues at coordinate 220,113 of NZ_JBSRXX010000004.1, forward strand.
CTCATCCTGTGCGCCCGGACGTGTTGCGCCTGACGTTCTGCCCATCGTATCGCGCCCGCGTTGCCACCAGGCCAGACCAAGCAGCAGCGCTGTAAAAAGCAGAAAAACAAAGTTAGGCATGCCAGGGATAAGCCCCAGCAGGCCAATCACCCCGGCTGCAAGCACCAGAACCTGAGGGGAAGAGAACAGCTGGTCAACCATCTGGTCACCCACATTCTGCTCATTCACCACGCGCGTCACCACCACACCCGCTGCGGTTGAAATCACAAGACCCGGGATCTGTGCAACAAGTCCGTCACCGATAGTCAGAAGCGTATAGGTTTCTCCTGCCATAGCGGCAGACATGTCATGCTGCACGACACCGATAACCAGACCGCCGATAACGTTTATAGCCATAATAAGCAGGCCGGCAATGGCATCGCCACGGACAAATTTACTGGCGCCGTCCATCGAACCGTAAAAGTCAGCTTCCTGTGTTACTTCTTTGCGGCGGCGTTTGGCCTCATCTTCGCCAATCAGACCAGCATTAAGATCGGCATCAATAGCCATCTGCTTGCCCGGCATACCATCCAGCGTAAACCGTGCGCCCACCTCAGCAATACGGCCGGCGCCTTTGGTTATCACCATGAAGTTAATGATGATCAGAATGATGAAAACAATAATACCAATTGCAAAATTGCCGCCTACAAGGAAATGGCCAAAAGCTTCAACAACATGACCTGCTGCATCGGCTCCTGTATGACCATGCATAAGGATCACGCGCGTCGAAGCGACGTTCAGGGCCAGCCTCAGCAGGGTCGAAAACAGTAACACTGTCGGGAAGGCTGAAAACTCAAGGGTGTTTTTAGTAAACATTGATACAAGCAATATCATGATCGACATCACGATATTGAATGTAAATAACAGATCCAGCACAAACGCAGGCAGAGGCAGGATCATCATTGCAAGGATGGTCATTATAAGAACGGGCCCGGCCATGACCTGCCACTGTGTCTGCCTTAGGCCGGGTAATCGCAGTTTCTTAGCGAGACTCGTCATTACTTTATACTCTCATGTAAAAAATCCAGCGCTGCCGGAACAGGCAGCTTCTTGGGAACAGGAGGACGCTGACCCAGTCCTTTGCGCCAGCGGCGCAGTCCATAGACCCATGCAAGAACCTCAGCAACAGCACTGTAAAGTTCGGTCGGCACCTGTTCGCCTGGTTTACAGTGGCGATACAGAGCCCGCGCAAGCGGCGGGGCGTCAAGCATTGGCACCCGGTGTTCTCCGGCCAGCTCACGAATGCGAAAGGCCAGATGTCCGCTACCGCTGGCCACCACCACAGGGGCTCCCATACTGCCTTCCCGGTACTTCAGTGCCACAGAAAAATGGGTCGGGTTATTTACCACCACATCCGCATCGGGTACGTCTGCCATCATGCGTTGCTGTGCCATCTGGCGCTGGATCTGACGCACACGTCCCTTGAGCTGCGGATCGCCTTCCTGATTTTTAAACTCATTTTTTACTTCCTGAAGACTCATCCGCATCTTTTTCAGGTTGCTCCAGATTTGATAGAACACGTCATACCCCACCATCGGCACCAGCGACAAAATCACAACAATCATGCAGCCTGTAAGCAGTTCGCTCATATCTGCGAGTGCCACCCCAAGAGGCTCAAATATCAGCCCCGTAAACGCTGTCCGGTGATGCAGTAAAAAGAGAATGCATCCTGTTGAGGCCAGCACGACTTTGAATATGGCTTTTACCATTTCAGAAACAACCTGGGCTGAGAACAGGCGCTTCAGACCGCTCAGTGGGTTGAGCTTTTTTAGATTGGGTTTAATCGCCTTTGTGGCGAGATTGAGCCCCCCGATAGCTGTAGGGGCAAAAATGGCCGTAATAAAAAGTCCTCCTGCAAAGGGCACTATCGCCAGAAAAGCGCTACCCGCCAGAGACGCCGCCTGTCGCAACATGTAATGCGGGTCCTGCACCTGAAGGCGGTCAAAAACCAGGCCATTGCGCAGTATTTCCAGCATCTCTCTCATCAGATGCCCTCCGGCAATCATGATTAACCCCCAGCCTGCCAGCAGCATAATAAGTGTGGTCAGCTCACGTGATCGGGGAACCTGACCTTCTTCCCGGGCTTTCTGTTTTCGGTGGGGGGTGGGGTCTTCTGTTTTTTCGTTATCGCTTTCCTGAGACATAACGGCTATTCAGGGCATCAGAAGCCCAGCGACTCCAGTAAATCGTCAACCTGTTCCTGCGATGCGGCAATGCCTTCTGCGGTAGCATCAATCTGCGGACCATTTTTTAGTCCATTGTCCTCGGGCACCTGATGAGTCTCTGTCTCTCCCATGCTTTCGACCAGCACACTGATAAGCTCTCTTTCTACTGTCTCAATGACCTGCATAAGGTTCTGCAGAACCTGTCCGGTGAGGTCCTGAAAGTCCTGAGCCATCATGATCTCTGTAAGCTGCGCGTTGGTCTGACGGGCTATATCAGGAACATGCTGCAGGTAACTGCGAGTATCCCTGACCAGTTCCCGGGCTTCTTTAAGCTCCACAGGTGAGTCAAACCAGGCGTCCCATCTGACCGTCAATTCTTTGGCTGAAGTACTCAGCTTTTCCTGCAGGGGACGTGCCGCCTCAACACTGGTCAGTGCACGGTCAGCAGCCTGTGAGGTTTTGCCCACCACATAGTTGAGGCGATCGCGTGTGTTTGGGATCGCATCAGCCACTTCCATGATGGCCTGCTCAAGTCCAAGGTTAGCCATGCTGTTTCTCAGCAGCCGTGTTAGCTGGCCGATGCGCAGAAACAGATCGCGAGTGTTGGTGCCCGGGCTCTGCTGTGTACTCATGGCTCGATTCCCATTTTCTCAAAAATTTTGCCGAGTTTTTCCTCCAGCGTGGCGGCAGTAAACGGCTTGACGATATAACCACTTGCACCGGCCTGAGCGGCGGCAATAATGTTTTCACGTTTTGCTTCAGCAGTGACCATCAGCACCGGCATCGCTTTCATATTGGGATCACGGCGGATGGTCTGAAGCAGAGCAAGGCCATCCAGATTAGGCATGTTCCAGTCGGTAATGACAAAATCAAACTGACCAGCCTGCAATTTATTCAGGGCCTCCAGCCCGTCTTCGGCTTCTTCAAAATGACAGTAGCCAATTTCCTGCAAAAGGTTACGGACAATGCGTCGCATAGTGGCAAAGTCGTCCACCACCAGAAAACGCAGATTTTTATTTGCCATGATATTTACTCTTTTAAGTCCTGTGATCGGTCTTTACGAAAATCGAAACTGTCAAGCAGACGCTGACAGATGTTTCTCAGGTGTACGGACTCCTGTGCGGCATCCAGCGCCAGGGCTTCCCGCGGCATGCCAAACACCACGCAGCTCTCCTGACTCTGGGCTAACGTCCAGGCTCCTGCCTGGCGAAGCGATAACAAGCCACGGGCACCATCGCTGCCCATGCCGGTAAGCAGGGCAGCGCTGGCCTGCTTACCGGCATGGCGCGCAACAGACTCAAATAATACGTCCACGGAAGGACGATGCCGGTTCACGTGTGGTGCGTCTGTGAGCCTGACGATGTAACCGCTCCTGTGTCGTTCAACTTCCAGATGCCGGTCACCTGGCGCAATCAGTGCCTGCCCGGGGATCACTTCCTCACCATCTTCTGCTTCTTTCACATGAATACGGCATAACGTATCCAGACGCTGGGAAAACGAGCGCGTAAAGCCAGGCGGCATATGCTGTGCGATCACAATCCCGGGGCAGGTTACAGGCATCGGCATTAATACTTCGCGTAGTGCTTCGGTCCCCCCCGTTGAAGCACCAATAGCAATGATATTTCTCTGCGATGAGCACAAAGGTGACCGGGCCGTTCGTGCTGATGTCCGGGGACGCTGCCCTGAAAGGCGGGCTTTTGAGGCCGTGCGGATTTTCTCTGAGACCTGCAGCGCCCAGTCATCCAGCTCACCCGAAGCAAGCAGATCGGGTTTAGGCAGAAAATCCACAGCACCCCGTTCAAGCGCCGTCAGCGTTGCCTCAGACCCCTGTGTGGTCACAGACGAAATCATTACCACCGGCATAGGCCGCAGACGCATCAGACGTGCAAGGAACTCAATGCCGTCCATGCGTGGCATATCAATATCCAGCGTCAGAACATCCGGATTAAATTTCTTGATGAGCTCCCGTGCAATAAGTGGATCGGAAGCGGTTGCAACCATCTCCATATCAGGCTGGCGGTTTACAATGGCGCTCAGCAGATTACGTATTAATGCGGAATCGTCGACTGAAATAACGCGGATCCTTTTCACCGTTTTTTCTCCGCCACTTTATAAACTGACTGCCCCAGCAACCTGAAAGGAATATCAGGATGAAGAAAATGCTCCGAATGCCCCACAAACAGCAATCCGCCAGGCTTCAGCAGACGTGCAAAGCGCCTGAGCAATGTCAGCTGGGTAGCAGCGTCAAAATAAATCATGACGTTACGACAGAAAATGGCGTCAAAAGGATCCGGGACAGACCAGGTTGCATCCAGCAGGTTGACCTGCTGATAATGAATGCTGTTCAGCAACTCAGGTTTTGCCCTGGCGAAATCCCGGTTTTCACCGGAACCACGCAAAAAATACCGGCGCTTTTGCTCATCCGTTAATGTCCTGAGATCGGCAAGCCGGTAGATGCCCTGCTGTGCCTTTGTAAGTACGCTGGTATCAATATCAGAAGCCCAGATCCGGGGACCTGCCACAGAAGACCCGATTGCCTCGTTAAGCGTTATGGCAATAGAGCACGGCTCTTCACCGGTCGAGGCCGCTGTACACCAGACCCGGTAACCCGAAGCGCGCTGTCGGGCGTGATCGGCAAGCACGGGAAAATGATACGCTTCGCGAAAAAAAGACGTCAGATTCGTAGTCAGTGCATTTATGAAAACCTGCCATTCCGGCTGTTCAGGCTGAGACTCCAGTAGCGCGGCATACTCTCCAAACGAATTCAGAGAAAGCTCCTGAACACGCCGGGCGAGACGATTAAAAATCATCTCGCGTTTTTGGGCATTAATGACAATGCCTGCCCGCTGATAAATGAGTTTTGCAAATCGCTGTAACTCAGCATCACTCAGCGTAAGTTTATGTCTTGATAAGCGCGCAGCTTTGGCGTTAATTTCATTCATAAAAAGAAGGCGACCTTAAACCGGCGTATTCATAATTTCCTGATAAGCGCTAATCATCTTATTTCTTACCTGCATGCCAAAGCTGAAAGATACGGATGATTTCTGCATGGCAAGCATGACATCATTGAGACCAATGTCGCTTTCACCAGACATCCATTGCTGGCTAAGATTTTTTGCATCGACCTGCAGCTTGTTTATCTCACTGATACTGTTGAGTAAAGAATCAGAAAATGAAATGCCCTGGACGGGATTTGTTTCTTTCTTCTGGGTGTAGCCCGATACTTGCTGTACCTGACTCTGCATCTGATCAAGTACACCGCGCATAATAGTTGCTGACATGTTCAACTTCCTGAATGAATAAAAAAAATACCTGTCCATCTTTTAAACACCGACAGCTTATCACGTGCTCAAATACCTCAGAAATCCAATAAGCTGACACAAGTTCGAGCTTATTTATCCTTAAAAATACGCCAGGCCGGATAATAATAAGCCCCTGAAAAATCCCAATTGAATTCGAATTCCTCGATATCGGCTGGCGCAAATGCGCTTTCTGACACGCACTGTGGTGCGTGATATTTCTTACAGGATCACGGCATGAGTGCCACATTGAATGAATTAAAGAATCATCCATCAGAGCGTATTAAATCCTTGCTGGCACAGTTACGTGCCAGCCCGGGACTGTTACTGATTATCTGCTTCTCTGCCGCGTTGTCGGTTGTTATTGCATTAGTATTTTGGTCCAGAGAACCGGACTATCGCGTACTTTTCAGCAATATATCCGATGAGGATGGCGGAGCAATTGTTGAACAGCTGACTCAGCTTAACGTGCCTTACCGTGTTGATGCTCAGGGCGGGGTCATCATGGTACCGCAGACGCAGGTGCACGAAGTACGAATGAAACTGGCACAGCAGGGGTTGCCAAAGGGAGGAGAAGTCGGCTTTGAACTACTCGATCAGGAAAAATTCGGCATCAGCCAGTTCGGTGAACAGGTGAACTATCAGCGTGCGCTGGAAGGTGAACTTGCACGCACCATAGAAAACCTGGGACCTGTACGACGGGCCCGCGTGCATCTGGCAGTCCCGAAACCCAGCATGTTTGTACGTGAGCAGAAAGAACCCACAGCGTCAGTTAACGTTACGCTGATTAACGGGCGCTCGCTGGAGGATGCACAGGTGACAGCCATTACTCATCTCATCTCCAGTGCAGTAACCGGATTGTCAGCTGAGAATGTCACACTTGTGGACCAGCGGGGGACGCTCCTGACACAGCAGGGGCAGGCAGGCCTGCAGACATCACAGCTTAAGTACACCAGTGAAATCGAGCAGGATTATCAGGAACGTATCCAGCGCATTCTTGCTCCACTTGTGGGCGAGCGCAATATTCGTGCACAGGTTACCGCAAAGCTTGATTTTACTCAGCTTGAACAGACGCTGGAGCAGTATCAGCCCAATGCCGATCCACAAAAAATGGCGATCCGCAGCCGGCAGGCGAGCATGACCGAGCAGGGTAATGGTGCCCGTGCCTCAGGTGTGCCCGGCGCGCTGAGCAACCAGCCTCCTCAGCCATCAGCTACCCAGGTAGTCCGGCCGGCAACAAAGACGGGAGGGGGTACGCGTGCAAAAAGCGACACGGCACAGTCGTCAGCGGACGATGCCGCGATCACCAGTGCACAGCCTGTACGGCCTTATAACAATCGAAGCGATGAAACTACAAACTTTGAGGTCGACAGAACGCTGACTCACACCCGTGCGGCGGCAGGTCGTATCGAGCGTCTGTCAGTGGCCGTGGTAATCAATCACCTGCCAAAAGAAGGAGCAGCCAAGGCAGAGCCCATAGCAGATGCAGAGCTGGAAAAAATCAGGGACCTTGTTAAAGAAGCAGTGGGTTTTGAGGCTGCACGTGGTGACAGCGTAAATGTCCTGAACTCGCCCTTTAACGGTGTAACTGAGGAACCAGAAATCCCGCTGTGGGAAAACGAGAATTTCCTCAGCCTGCTGGTGTCCTTTGCCCGATATCTGGCTATCGCGATTATCACATGGGTAATGTGGCGCAAGCTGGTCCAGCCTGCATGGGTCGGATATCAGGAAACCAGCCTTCGTAAAATGGAAATGGAAAAAGAGGCGCGTGATGAAGAACTGGCAGCCAAAAAGCGGGCCGCTGACGCCGAAAATCGCGCCCGTGCACAGAAACGCGAAGATACTGCTATCAACAGTCAGCAGCTGCGCGAGCTTGCTGAAAAAGAGCCCCGCGTCATTGCGCTGGTTATCCGTCAGTGGATGAATAAGGAACACAAATCATGAATGCCTCTGAGAAAAGCGCAATTGTCATGCTGACGCTGGGGGATGAGCTCGCAGCTGAAGTGTTCAGGCACCTCAATGCACATGAGGTCAAGCAGATAAGTGCGGCCATGGTAAACACAGCCGGCTTTACACACGATCAGATGGCGGTGGTATTGCAGGACTTTCAGAAAGATTCGAGTGAATACGCTGCACTCAGCCTCAATACAAATGACTATCTGCGTACTGTGCTGGTTAAAGCGCTGGGTGAAGATCGCGCTTCTTCACTGCTTGAAGACCTGCTGGACAGCCATCAGGGCACAAACGGTATCGAAACGCTTAATTTCATGGATCCACAGTCAGTGTTTGACCTGATACGTGAAGAACATCCACAGATCATTGCCACGATACTGGTTCACCTGAAGCGTAATCTTGCGGCTGATGTGCTGGGCAAATTTGAGGACCGTGAGCGCAATGACATTATGCTTCGAATCGCTACATTTGGCGGTGTACAGCCTGCTGCGCTGCAGGAACTGACAGAAGTACTCAATAACCTCCTGCATGGCCAGAATCTCAAGCGCAGCAAGATGGGCGGGGTACGGCCGGCGGCAGAAATCCTTAACCTGATGAAGTCCCATCAGGAAGAACAGGTCATTAACACCGTTCGGGAGTTTGATCAGGAGCTTGCTCAGAAAATCATCGACGAAATGTTCCTGTTTGAAAATCTGGTGGATGTGGAAGACCGCAGTATCCAGCGCCTGCTTCAGGAAGTGGAGTCTGAAACCCTTCTCATCGCTCTGAAGGGTGCCAACGAGGCGCTGCGTGAAAAATTCTTCTTCAACATGTCAAGGCGTCAGGCGGCGCTCATGGCAGAAGATCTTGCATCGCGCGGGCCGGTAAGACTTTCGCAGGTTGAGGCTGAACAGAAAACCATTCTTAACATTGTGCGCAGGCTTGCAGAAACGGGTGAGATCCTGATCGGGAGCAGCGATGATGCCTACATTTGATGATATCCACGCAGCTCAGTGGCAGCCCTGGCAGCCGGTTAATCTGCTCAGTGATGAGCCAGCCGAAACTAAGACGCCACTGCCGTCCATCAGTGAGCACTCTGATGAGCAGTTCAGAGCGGAACTTGCCCGCCTGCGAAAACAGGCTGAAGAGAAAGGTTTCAGTGAAGGGCGCGCAAAGGGTGAAGAGACTGGACGAAGCCTTGGGTATGAAGCAGGACTTGCCGAAGGACGCGAGACAGGAAGAGCGCAGGCCCAGGCCGAAGCACATCAGGCTCAGCTCGCTGTTCTGCAGCAGGCTGAACAGGTTATTCAGGAGTTCAGGTCCGGTATGGAAAGTCTTGAAAGTCTGATCCCCTCTCGGCTGGTTCAGCTTGCGCTGAGCGCAGTGAAGCAGCTCTATGGCACACAGAATATTGCCGACAATGCTGCCCTGATGGATCAGATACGCCTGCTTATTAAGCAGGACGGCCTCCTGCACGGCAGTGTAAAACTTTTTGTCAGCCCCCTGATGCACGAAAGCGTCAGTGAAGCACTGGGAAATGTACTCAGTAAAGCTGGCTGGATACTGCATACGGATGAAAATATGGCCCCCGGGGGATGCCGCGTCATTTCCGATGACGCAGAATATGATGCAAGCTTTGAAACCCGCTGGAAGGCACTGTGTCAGTGCGCGCAGGAGGAGCTCGGTTCATGAGTGTGCAACTCAGAAAGTGGCTGTCAAAGCTCGACATCGTTGATTCCAAGATCCAGCAGTTACCCGCATTCCGTCAGTACGGAAAGCTTACCCGTGCGACAGGTCTTGTTATGGAAGCGGTCGGCCTGAAACTGCCGATCGGGGCACTCTGTATTATTGAGCGTGAGACCACTCAGGGCATTGTGCCGGTTGAAAGCGAGGTTGTCGGCTTTCAGGGACAAACTCTTTTTCTTATGCCGCTTGAGCATGTCGATGGTATCCAGCCCGGTGCGCGCATTTACGCCTTCAGTGCTGACCATGGGGCAGAGAAAGCACTTCCGGTAGGACCTCAGTTGCTTGGTCGCGTGCTCGACGCACAGGGACGACCGCTGGACGGTTTTCCGCTGCCTCCGGCAGAAAAGACAGGGCTTTTTACGCCTGTGCTTAATCCCCTGCACCGTGATCCTATCAGAAACGTACTTGATGTCGGCGTTAGGGCCATCAATGGCCTGCTAACGGTAGGTCGCGGTCAGCGTATGGGCCTTTTTGCTGGTTCCGGCGTTGGTAAAAGTGTGCTGCTTGGCATGATGGCCCGTTATACCAGCGCAGATGTGATTGTTGTAGGGCTGATTGGTGAGCGCGGGCGAGAGGTCAAAGATTTTATTGAGAATATTCTTGGTGAGAATGGGGGCAAACGCGCTGTGGTGGTTGCCGCACCAGCTGATGTTTCCCCGGTTCTGCGTATGCAGGGGGCCGTATATGCCACCCGTATCGCAGAGGATTTCCGGGACCGGGGCCTCAATGTCCTTCTGATAATGGACTCATTAACCCGCTTTGCTATGGCACAGCGTGAGGTGTCACTGGCTATCGGTGAGCCCCCTGCCACAAAAGGCTATCCGCCTTCTGTTTTTGCCCGCCTGCCTGCGCTGGTTGAGCGCACCGGAAACGGCCTGCCAGGTGGTGGCTCAATTACCGCTTTTTATACGGTGCTGACTGAAGGTGATGACCAGCAGGATCCGGTAGCGGACTCGGCTCGTGCAATTCTTGACGGGCACATCGTATTGTCGCGCCGGCTGGCGGAAGCCGGCCACTATCCGGCTATTGATATAGAAGCTTCAATCAGTCGCGCCATGACAGAGCTTATTTCTCACGAACAATACCGGCGCGTACAGCGCTTCAAACAGATGCTGTCAGCTTATCAGCGAAACCGGGATCTGGTCAGCGTGGGTGCATACGTTCCGGGCAGCGATCCGTTACTTGATCAGGCAATCCGTCTGTACCCTGCGCTGGAAGCCTTTCTTCATCAGCCTGTACATGAAAGCTGCGGTTATGACGATGCAGTTACTGCCCTGACCAGTCTGATAGACGCAGAGAGCCGCTGACGCGGAAAAAAGCAATGAAATCAATCAATCCTATGCAGTTGCTGCGTCGCCGGGCAGAGGAAACCCTGTCAGAAACTATGCGCCGGCTTGGAGACGTTCAGCAGACATGGCAGAGCGCAGTGGCACAGCAGCAGCAACTGCAGCATTACGAACAGGAATATCAGCAGGCACTCCGGCAGGGAATGACAGATAAGGGGATGTGTGTAGCTGATCTGATTAATCAGCAGGCATTTATCCTGTCGCTTGGGCAGGTCGTCAAGCAGCAGGAAAAACACGTAAACCACTGCGCAGAGGCAGTCATACAGGCCAGACAGCTATGGGTTAAAGATAAACAGCGTCTTAACGCCTTCGAAACTCTTATTGTACGCCGCGAAGCGGCAGAGATGATGCGACAGAACAGGCAGGATCAGAAGCTCATGGACGAATTTGCGCAGCGCGCCGCTCGAAAAAGAGAACAACGATGAAAATTGATATAAACATGCTCATACCAGCCGGACAGAATAAAGCCTTGGTCCGGAATGCGGACTCTGCCGGTCTGTTCTCCCTTGCCCTTGTTCACCGGCTGACAGACGCTTTTATTCCGGTACAGGCAGAAAATATCGGTAAAGGGCAGCGTGTTGCAGGAAACAGGGACTTGCCCGATGAGGAGGAGGATGCGCTCGACGTTTTTCCTGAAAACGCCTGCTCTTCAGAAATAGCCTGTATGGTGCCTTCTGTGCAGCTGCCTGCGGTACCTGAAGCAGAGTGGTCTGCCAGCCCTGACAATAATCCGGACCTGTCTGCCAGCACAGTACAGTCTGCACACACTGGCTATACTCTGCCTTCAGCAGGCACACCTGATATCCAGGAAAACATGTCAGATCCCCACTGGATGCTCCAGCAACTGGTGAACAAAACGCCGCCTGCACGCTTTTCGCAGCAGGCTGTTCCGGTAAGTGCAGATAATCTTGTGTCACCTCAGTCCGGCACAGAAAAACACCTTCCCGGATTCCCTGATATGACAGGCATAGCCGACGCCGTATTTTCTGACGCGGGCACCCGGAACGGTATTACACAGACGCTTTCAGATCAGGAGATCAGTAATTCTGCAACGCTGTCCGTTCAGGCAGGCTCGCCGCTCGCCGCTACCCAACGCACGCTGTCTGCCTCCGGCCTGAGTCAGTCCGTCATCGTATCCCATGCTCCTGATTCCCCGGAATGGAAGCAGTCAGTAAGCCAGCATATAGCACTATTCTGTCGCGAAGGCATTCAGCACGCCAGTATATGTCTGCATCCTGAGGATCTTGGCGCGCTCCAGATAACACTGAAGCTCAGTGGAGAGCAGGCACACCTGCACATTGTCAGCGAACATGCACATGTTCGCCAGGCAATGGAGCATGCTATGCCTCAGTTGCGCAGCGCGATGGCTGAATCAGGTATTCAGCTGGGACAGACCAGCGTCAGTGCAGATAATCCCTTCAACGAAGACGGTACACATCAGCAGAAACACGCAAATCAGGAGCCGGGCAAGAACCCGCAGCAAAACGTCGCTGAAGAGGAAATTATTGTCTCAGCTTTGGCGGACGCTTCTTCCGCGCAAGAGTATGGGATCAATACCTTTGCATAATATAGCGAATTGCCGTCAGTAATGAAATTTCATTGCCTAATTATGCAGCGCTATACATGCATTACACTGTGCCGCAATTATCGGGGGCAGACAGTACTGTCACCGCGCAACTTAATCGGGTTTCTCAATGAGTACTGACAAAAAAAACGGAACAAACAAATCTGGCGGACGTTCGTGGGCATCTGTTCTGCTGGTACTGTTTTCTGCAACGGCCTGCGCTTTTGCAGGTTATCTGGTCTGGGAAATGAAGGCTAAAACAACCGATTTGGCACCAGCGGAAACGACTGTGAAAATAATCAGTGAAGATGTGCCTCACTATTTTCCCATGAACACGTTCACAGTCAGCCTGAAGCCCACGGCTGAGGAATCAGAGCGCGTTCTTTACGTGGGTTTTTCCGTGCAGGTTGCTGATGAGCAGTCTGCCAGCAGGCTGGAGAAATACCTGCCTATATACCGCAGCCGTATGCTGATGCTGTTTACTCAGCTGACTTATGAAGAGCTTTCCACCGATGAAGGCAAGCTTAAACTGATTCAGCGGATCAAAGATGAGCTAAGCAGGCCGGTAGTGACGGGAAGTGCTATCCAGCCGGTTGAAATTTTGATTAATGAATTTATTCTGCGGTGAATACAATGTCCGATAGTTTTTTGTCCCAGGATGAGATCGACCGTCTGCTGAATACAGACGCTGAAGCCGGTGATTCTTCATCAGGTCACCCGGCAGACAATGAAGTAAAACCTTACAACCCGCACACGCAGCGTCGGGTAATACGTGAGCGTCTTCACTCGCTGGAAATTATCAACGAGCGTTTTGCCCGTCAGTTTCGTATGGGGCTCTTTAACCTGCTTCGTCGTAGTGCAGATATCACTGCAGGGAACATCACTATTCAGCCATACCATGAATTTGCGCGAAATCTGCCGGTGCCAACGAACCTCAACCTGCTGCACCTCAATCCGCTACGCGGAACCTGCCTGATGGCCTTTTCTTCAGGACTTGTGTTTATGGCCGTGGATAATCTGTTTGGCGGAGACGGGCGTTTCCCGACAAAAGCAGACGGGCGGGAATTCACGCCTACAGAGCAGCGGGTTATTCACCGCATGCTTAACATGGCGTGTGAAGCGTATGAATTAGCCTGGAGCTCCATTTTTAAAATCAAAACCGAATATATCCGGTCAGAAATTCAGGTGAAGTTCACGAATATTACATCATCACAAAATGATGTGGTGGTAACTACTCCTTTTTCCGTCGAAATCGGTTCACACCGCGGTGAATTTAATATCTGTATTCCGTTCAGCACCATTGAACCACTGCGTGAGCTGCTGAGTAATCCACCCATGGATAACTCACGTTATGAAGATTCAAACTGGCGAAGCATGCTGGCCAGCCAGATGCGGGAAACTGAACTGGAGCTGGTAGCACGGTTTTCGGATGTGGAAACCCGGCTTTCAGACGTGATGCGTCTGAAGAAAGGGGACGTTATCCCGCTGGAAAAACAGGAGTTTATCGAAGCCTGTGCCGGCGGAGTTCCGGTGTTTACAGCCAGTTACGGCCAGGTAAACAACCAGTACGCGCTTAGAGTCGAACGCATGGTTCAGACTGCATTATCATCATTAAACAAGGAATAATTTCCTATGAGCGACATGTATACCTCTTCAGATGCCGATGTTACGGCTACCGAGCCGTCCTGGGGAGACGCAATGACACAACAGACTGCAGGAAGCAGTGACTTCAGCGGAATGAAGAATTTCCCCGAAGAGCTCAATCTGATTCTGGATATCCCGGTCAGAATGACAGTAGAGCTGGGACGCACCAAAATGACAATCAAAGAACTTCTGCGTCTCAGTCAGGGATCCGTGGTTGCGCTCGACGGTCTGGCCGGCGAGCCGCTGGACATTCTGATTAACGGTTATCTCATCGCACAGGGCGAAGTCGTTGTGGTTTCGGATAAATTTGGTGTCCGCATCACCGACATTATTACTCCCTCTGAACGCATGCACCGGCTGAGCCGGTAAAAACATTATGAAAAACGCTGCTCATACAATTTCGTCGCCCATCGGAAGTGGGGCTGTCCCCGCGGATACGCTCCTGATGACCCTCACCGGGTTTCTTGTACTGGTGCTGCTTGTTGTGCTGGCACTGATCTGGGCCTGGCGACGCTCAGGAATGATGCCCCGGTCAGCTCGTCAGGCCGGTAGTATTCATGTCGTGTCAACCCGCTCTCTGGGGGGGCGGGAGCGTCTGGTAATGGTGGAAACTTCGGGCCGCCGCTTACTTTTAGGGATCACAGCCGGCCAGATAACCTGTCTGGACGCAGAAGATAAGCCTGCTACGACAGAAGATGCCGCAGCGGAGACGGCCTCCTTCTCCGGTGTTCTGGAAGCTATCAGACAGCGCTGTTCCGGAGAGAAGAAATAATGCACATACGTACGCTCTTATCGACTGTGCTGCTGGGTACACTGTTTTTTCTGCCTGTCCGGGACGCACTGGCGGCAAACAGTGACATTGTTCTGGCCCGTTCAGACGGCACACAGAACTGGTCACTGCCTCTTCAGACGCTGGTGATGTTAAGCGGACTGACATTCATTCCCGGTGCGCTGCTGATGATGACCGGCTTTACTCGTATTATCATCGTGTTAGGACTGCTGCGCAGCGCGCTGGGGACTCCAACCGCACCGCCGAATCAGGTGCTGGTGGGCCTTGCGCTGTTTCTGACTTTTTATGTCATGTCTCCGGTTTTCACCAAGATATATGATAACGCCTGGCAGCCGCTGCAGAAAAATGCCATCACCATGGAAACGGCCCTTGAAGAAGGCGTGAAGCCCTTGCGGGGATTTATGCTGGACCAGACGCGGGAAAGCGACCTTGCGATGTTTGCGCGTATTGCAAAAGCCGGTGATTTCGCCGGTCCGGAAGCCGTTCCCCTGAGTATTCTGGTACCGGCATTTGTGACCAGTGAGCTGAAAACGGCATTTCAGATAGGGTTTACCGTATTCATTCCTTTTCTGATCATCGATCTTGTGGTGGCAAGCATTCTTATGGCACTCGGGATGATGATGGTGCCGCCTGCCACCATTGCATTGCCGTTTAAGCTCATGCTTTTTGTTCTGGTCGATGGCTGGCAACTTATGATGGGTTCGCTTGCCCAGAGTTTCTACAGTTAAGGAGAAAGCCGTGACCCCGGAAAGTGTAATGGCCATGGGAATGCAGGCCATCAAAGTTGGCCTGCTGATTTCGGCCCCACTGCTGCTGGTGGCGCTGGCGGTCGGGCTGATTATCAGCATTCTTCAGGCCGCAACACAAATAAATGAGATGACCATGACGTTTATCCCGAAAATACTGGTTATTGTCGGGACGGCTGTGCTGCTGGGACCGTGGATGATGAAAATTTTTATTGAATATGCACGCGGCCTGATTATCAACATACCTTATGTGATTGGCTGATGGCATTCGGACTTTCTCTGCCGGATATTTATGCACACTCCGCACACTATCTGTTTATTCTTTGCCGGATTGCCGTGCTTTTGCATGTTGCTCCCGTCTTCGGAGACAAAGCGGTCAGTCGCCGGCTTCGCACAGCGCTTGGATTCCTGATAACACTGCTGCTGGCTCCGGTTATCCCAGAGTCTCAGGCCGTTCTGATGTCTGCTGAGGGGGGCTGGATTTTATTCAGGGAGGCAATCACAGGCGCGGCATTGGGTCTTACACTGCAGTTTATCTTCAGCGCCGTGCGACTTTCAGGTGAAATAATTGGCATGCAAATGGGGCTTTCTTTTGCCAATTTCTACGATCCGGGCACCGGCAACAGTCCTGTCATTTCACGAATTCTCAATCTTCTGCTGACTCTGCTGTTCCTGACTTTTAACGGGCATCTATGGATACTGAGTCTGCTTGCGGAGTCGTTTACTATCCTTCCTGTCAGCAGTGCTCCGCTGATGAGTGCCGGAATGATGAAGCTGGCCGGTCACGCAGGGCTGATATTCAGCCAGGGCCTGATGCTTGGCATGCCGGTGATCGCACTTTTGCTCTGCATCAATATAACTCTCGGGTTGCTTAACCGCCTGGCTCCACAGCTGTCTATTTTTGTTATAGGCTTTCCGCTGACGCTGACAGCAGGCATGATGGCGCTTTATCTGATTGCCCCATCGATGCCTGTATTCACTGAGCACCTCATCGCCCGCATTTTCAGTGCAGCTTACAACATTCTAAAGGCTCTGAACTGATGTTGAGTGCCCGTTACCAGCCTGCGCACACCATTCTGGGAACGGTTTCGGTACCTGTAGCGAGCGCTTTGCCTTCAAGAAGATAAAGCCAGGACGTACCTTTTTCTCCAGGCTTTATCAGCGGGAAAACATAATCAGTGACGTTAGCATCCGAGCTTTTATCACCAAGGCGGCGGTTATGGCCTGTGACGGTCATACTGATTGTGTTGCCGGCAATCGAGGCATCATAACGCACTTCACGGTTTACGGGCTCGGGCGGCGCAACGCGCTTGTCTCCCTGAAATTGCGTGATGTTGCCTTCATAGGTCACATGCCCGCGGCTTAGTCCGTCCCGATAATTCCGGTAAATTCCGCGGGTGAGAGTGACTTCATCATCCCGCAGATCATAATAAGAGATGGGCATGGCGCAGCCTTCCCGTAGCGGGCTCGCGTACCATTCTTTTAATAACATTACACCAAGTGCCATAAAAGCACCCAGCACAAATACCATTGCGGCTTTCAGATTAACGAATGCGAAAGTAGAATGACTCACAGCCATTTTTCGGTTCCTCTACAGGCCTGTGACAGGCGATTAAACCCTGATATTTACTCAACCTGCCCGCGCCGAGTGTAATATAAAGTATGGATGCAGGCTTCTCACCAGGCCGCCTGATGAGCACATGGTTTGTATAGGTACTGAGTGTCGCCTGAATAAGTTCCTGTTGATCGGTTTTACCAGAAGGCACACGCACCTGCGTACCCTGAGGTATACCCGGCCCCTGCCAGTCCACAAAATTGATTGCAGGAATATCAACACGCAGAAGGGCAGTCAGAATCAATGCAATGATGAGACCCGTAAGCCCGCCCAGTAAAAATAACTTTACAAAACGGGCTGGAGAAGGCCTGGCTGCGGACTGTTTAACTGGCGCTGCGCGTTGTCGGTCATTATGAATACCCGGATAACTTTCAGCTGAAGCAGACTGGGCTGCCGGTTCCGGGTTAATGCCCTGTTCTCGTATAATAAGCCTGTAACCGCTTCGCGTGACGGCAAGCAGGGTGACAGTATCCTGAAGCTCCATAATGTTAAGCGCGCGCCGGAGTTTATTTATCATAACCCGCACGCTGTTTTCCGTTACCTCGACGCCTGCGCGCCGCCAGCCAATATCCATCAGCTGCTCCTGTGACAATACTTCTCCCTGCGCTTCCACCATTGCCCTGAGACACATACAGGCACTGGCTGGCAGACTAACGGAGTAGCCATCATGAGTTCGTGTGAGCGAACGCGTCTGCAGGTCCAGCGTTGCATTCGCTCCGAGCGCAATTTTGTTATCCATATATTATTGATTCTTATAATTCTGAGATTCATGATTTGCGGCAGATTTGCTTCCACAACGCATCTCACCGGTTTCATCTGAATCTGATGATATGAAAGAGATATTTATATTTACAGCTTTTTAAATCAACCACTTCTTAAGTAAAACCCCATCACTATTAATGTTATTAACACTTTATTTCCTGCCCGCAGCCGTGGCGCAGGGAGGAAAATGCTTTAATGCATCGATATTAATTGAGTGTGGCAGTTTTGTACACCTGCCATGAAACAGATAAACGACTCTCTGAAAGGGTTTTTGTTCCACTATCTCGCTGTTTTTCCGGGATTTGAACGTGCCGGACCCAATCCTCTTTTCAAGGCATATTCGGGCCGTATCTGTCCGGACACACATTGAGCATGAAATCATCGTGTTTTTAACAGCTATGGCATATGGGGTGGGGCTTAATCTGTACCAGGTTAATTAATATTATAAAACATGAATAAGCGCAGCGTGCGCCTGCCAATGCGCGTAATGCTGAGAAAAAAAAGCACTTTCAGAGTGATTCAAGTCCGGGATGCAGAAAATTTATCCCGATCCCGTGGCGTTACAGTCAGTGATGTTAAGCAAAAGACCGCACATGCAGGTTAATACACAGTGAGCCCCCGCTTCATGAGTAATCATGCACATGCCCGGGCTTTTTAGTTCTTACGGCCGGGAATGCTGTCAGACTTTTATAAAACGTGCGTGACCGACTCTCTAACCTGCAGGAAGTTCAGAAATACGGTGATGTTCATTTTCGGTCATATCCCGGGCGGATGGAGCATAAATGCGTGGTTATTGGTCGTTTGACAGGCAACTTTCATGAGAGGATTGAAGGGGCTGCATAATAAAATATCCCTCCAGTACAGCGTATTGCGCGTGTGCCTTTACAGGGAACATCAAATGTCACTTACAATCATACTTGTCATTTCTTTAATTATTTTATTCATAATATTTCAGACTTCCGTCATGCCAGTGGTACTGAAAACATATGGCGAGCGCACCCGCAGACAGGTCAGTGAAATGACTTCCAGCCTCCGGACGCAGCTTGACCGGGTTGAGGCGCAGCAGCGAACCGTGGTCGAGGAAATAGTAATGATGAAAAGCTATGCCGTTAATCCCGGATCAGCAGGTAAAGGAGGACTCTGTACCGACGCCAGCCAGGAGTATGCGCTCTTCAGTGCTGTGATGAGAACGCTGGGACAGCGCGTGGGAGGGCGTTTCTGGCTTGTAGATGAAAGCGGTCAGGTAGTGGCCGAGCCGGCGGGAGTAAATAATTTAAAGTTGCTGAGCGCTCCCGATCTTCCTATGGCTGATCCGCTGAAATCATTGCTTGCCCGAAAGACGGAAGGCCGAAGGCAGGCCATATTCAGAACAGCAAGCGGAGAACATATTCTTGTTGTGCAGCCTGTCATAAACAGACCCTGGCTGCTGGCCATTGATATGCCTGACCGGTGTCTCAATGAGAATACAGCTAAGATCATTTATGAGTCATGGCCGCTTGTTACGATGACGCTTGCCTGCACGCTTCAACTGCTGCGCGACCTGCTGCAGCATATCCCGGTGATGCAGAGAGAGCTTCCTGCTTTGATACTTGAAAGTGAGGCTGGTTCCCGCGCGGTAAGTGCTGGTATACCTGCTATTTTCCGCGAAATATCGGAACATATACAGGTGATTAGTGGGGCTGCTCAGCAGATTGGCTGGCTTAATGAGCAGTTGAACAGAATGCCCGGACAGGATGCCAATCTTACAGCCATGCTCGCGGACAGCTGTATGGCCGTGGTGTGCACGGTGTCGGAACTGAGCGAAGCCGCGCGGCGCATTGTTGATGTCTGTGGCATGCTGGTGCCCCTTTTAAGCCGGGCTTACACCTGTGCGTTACACAGTAGTGACAACGCATTTGCCCGCGAAGCAAAAGCTCTGGCGCAGTGCTGCGCCCGGTCAGCAGGAGAAATACCCGGTATCTTCACAAACCCGAGCCTGATGGAGTCCGGTAATCTGCCACCAGAATATCGCAGTAACGCACAGCTGTGTGAAGAACTTGGTGTCCTGAACAAGCGGCTAAAGCATGGCATTCGCCTGTAGCTGCTGACCTTCCGCCTGCATACACTCCCGATTTCGCCCGGCATTATCTGATATCGCCGGGCGTGTCCTTTTTCCCACTGTACCCATGTCCGTCAGACCTCCGGTACGTTATTCGGGTTGCTGGCACGGCTGTAAACTGATGAGGGCAGGATTCTGAATTTAATGACCCGTGCGCACATCAGCAGCAGGCACTGTATCCGGCTCATATAAGTGCAGACGCTGAAACAGCGTCGGATTTTTTATTCGTATGGGCACCATGTTCTTTTCAGCCTCGGCTGCCTCAACTCTCTCAGCCTGACAAGTTGAAACCTGCACTTAGTCGCGCTGTGTCCATCTGAAAACGCTAAGTATAAGCAGCTACATCCGGGAAAAGTTATCTGAAGATATGACGAAGCGGTGGGGCACGCTGACGCACGCAGGCTTACTGAGCTGCACATAATCCCAGCCCGGTCAGCAGAGCCTTACACCTTATGCAGGCAAAGTCATCCCTGCAGGTAGCCTTACCGGAACAAATACTGAGAGGTCCCCGTATCGACGGAGCAGGCGGAAACCGCAGGAAATAATTGCGCAAAGAAGGGTATATGCATAAAAAAAGCCCCCGGCGGCGGGGGCAAAGGTGCACTGACGTGCACCTTAACAATTGAGGTGCAGAAGGAGATTAACGCAGCAGGCTGAGTACGTTCTGCGGTACCTGGTTTGCCTGGGCGAGAACAGAAACACCAGCCTGTTGCAGGATATTGGCACGGCTCATTGACGATACCTCAACAGAGAAGTCCGCATCCAGAATACGTGAACGGGCTTCGGTTGTATTGATTACCGTGGTGTTCAGGTTGGCAATGATTGAGCTCAGGCGGTTCTGTTTTGCACCCAGATCAGCCTGGAAATCAGTTACGCCTGCCAGGGCACCATCCAGCGTATCAATGAGTGGGTCAGCCGCGCCTGATGCTGCTGACAGGACTGCCCTTCCTAAAACGTTTGTTGTCTGAATATCAGCCTGACCAGTCGTCGTCGCCACACCGTTATCAATTTCAAACGTCTGAACTTCGTATTCGCCATTTTTATGCGTAACGGCATATAAGTCACCGCTTGCTTTATCTTGGAAAATAACGGTGTTATTAGCCTTGTCAATGTCAGCCTTAAACAATTCTTTACCGATACTGAAAGGGTCAATTTTAACGTTGGTACCAGTAGTCTTGTCAGCAACCTCCGTACCGTATGCCAACAGGCTCATATTGTTAAGGTCAGGGGTTGTTGCTGCTTTATCATTAATAATAATATCAGCGTCGACTGCACTAAGTTTCTCGAATTTTAGAGTAGAATTTGCGTCAATTTCAGCGTCTGTGGTAGTAGTTGCATTATCCTTAAATTCTACGCCTGAAACTTCGTAAACTGCGTCGTTTTTTGTATTACGTGCGTAAATTTTAAAGTCAGCGGCACCTGCAGTGCCTGTATAGCTAAGTTCAACATCACCACTTGCTGAAAGAGTGGTGTCAATTTTCTGGAGTTGATCATAAACAGCTTGTTTATCGGAAGCTTGGTTAAGATTCCAATCAGTAGCGTCTGTAGTACCAGTTAAAGTACCCTTAGTCATACCAGTAATTGCAGTCGTGTCGCCTTGCCCGGTAACAGTAGGTGCGTCTGCTTTTGGGGCAGTAAACAGTGACTGAAGCTGATTATATTGTGATTCAAAACCATCGATCTTCAGGCCTTCAAGGGTCATCTCTTTAAGCTCAATGGCGATGGTATCATCACCCTTATCACCAATCTGAATGTTCAGCTCAGATTTTGAACCATCCAGTACGCTTACACCGTTGAATTTAGTGCTTTCAGCGATGCGCGTGATTTCGTTCAGGCGCTCTGAAATTTCTTTTTTGATGGATGAACGGTCATCAGAAGAGTTGGTGCCGTTTTTAGCCTGGACGGTCAGTTCACGGATACGCTGCAGGTTTTCAGTCACCTCTTCCAGTGCACCTTCAGTAGTCTGAGCCAGAGAAATACCGTCGTTGGCGTTACGTGCAGCCTGAGTCAGACCACGAATAGACGAGGTGAAGCGGTTAGCAATGGCCAGACCCGCCGCATCATCTTTTGCACTGTTAATACGAAGACCAGAAGACAGGCGCTGGATAGCGGTTCCCAGTGAGGTCTGGGATTTGTTCAGGTTGTTCTGAGCCATCAGGCTCAGTGAGTTGGTATTAATGACCTGGGCCATATCAGTATCCTTATGAATGATATAAAAGGTTATGTCTGAAATATGCGTTGTGTGTTGCGCATACTTAATTCATCGGGACGAAAAAAAAACTCTGAAATATTTTTTTTGGTAATTTTTCAGTTGCGCAGAATGCCGTAATTATTGTGCGCATTTCGGCCGATTGCGGATTTTAAGTGAGGGGGACAATGTTTGGGTGTGATTGTTATCTGCTGAGTATCAAAAAGATTACAGTTATTTCTCTATCCTCCGATAGAACTTATGAAATCCAGCATAAAATAAGAGGCGTAAAACATGGCATCTTTTCCCGTTCCAGGTATTGGTGGCTCCGGAATTGATTTTGAGACGATGATTGCGCAGCTGCAAAAAGCTGAGAGCCAGAAGCTCAATCCCTATCTGCAAAAGCAGCAGAAATATACCGGTCAGGTCTCTACGTGGGGCAAAATCTCAGGCTCGCTTGATACCATTAAAACCAACCTTGAAAAGCTTCAGGACGAAGGCTTTAACGGCGTGAGTGTGGGTACTAATACAACTTTCAAAGCCACCGCGCAGAAAGGTGCTGTACCCAACAGCTATTCCATGGTGATCAAGCAGCTCGCAAAATCCCATAAAGTAGGTTCGTCTTATCAGGATAACAGAGAGGATGACCTGGCGAAGGCATCTTCTACCATGACCATCAAAACCGGTGATGGTAAGGAAATGAAGGTAGAATTGCCTGCGGATGAGTCGTCGCTCGATGATATTGCCAAAAAAATCAACGGCAAAAATGGCAACGTTTCTGCATCTGTTGTTGCTGTCGGAAACAATCAGCATCAGTTAGTTCTGTCTTCAAAAAAAACCGGTGATGACGGTAAAATCACGGTCGATGTCCAGGGCGACGCAACCCTGAAAAGTGCACTGGAATATGAGCCGGGTAATAAAAACCCCCCAGACAACAACAAAGCAGGTCAGGTCACTGCGCCTGACAATGCGATTTTTTGGCTGGATGGCCAGAAAATTGAGCGCTCCGGTAACACAATTTCAGATGCTATACCGGGTATTACCCTGGAACTGCGCGAAGTTTCTGCAAAAGACCCGGATTCCACGACAGGCGATAAAGATAATCCGGATTTTTACAAGGCTGAAACCCTTTCTGTTACCGCGGACACGTCCAAAGTCAAAGGCCTGATTGAAAGTTTTGTCAGTGCGTATAACAGCTATCTTTCGGCAGCAGCGAGCGCCACAAATTATGTAGAGCCGGTTAAAACCTCCGGAGAAGAGCTTTCACAGCCCAGCGATGCCAACGGTGCTCTGCTCGGTGACGGTATCCTGCGGCGCCTCACCAGTCAGATGAAATCGGTCATCGGAAAAGACTACAGTGAAGCAAGTGATATGTTCCAGACGCTTGGCAGGCTTGGTATTGAGGTCAGTTTTGAGGACAGCAAAGACGGGGGCGCTGTAACCGGCAAGCTTAAAATTGACAGTAAAAAACTTGATGCCGCCCTGAAGGACCACCCTGAAGAAGCCGAAGCCCTCTTTCTTGGTACCGAAGGCAAAGGTGGCATCAAGGCAGGCATGGACGCGCTGTTTAAAGACTATCTCGGAGATAAAGAGGGGACCGTTAAAACAGATGGTGCCATTGCCGACTCTATCAAAGGACTCAAAGAGCAGGAAAGCCGTGTGGCGAAACAGATTGCCAGCATGGAAAAGCGCATTGAACAGAGCCTTGACCGCAGCCGCAATGAATTCCAGCGCCTTGACCAGGCCATCGGACAGATGAATAACCTCAGCAGTTCGCTTCAGTCTGCACTCGCAGGCATCATGTAATTAACTTAATACCGGGCAGCAGGGCTGCCCGCAGGATGGAGTCATGTATTGTAATACAGGCAAAAATGCTTACTCAGCCGTATCTCTGGACAGTGAAATTGCCGGAGCCACCCCACACCAGCTGATTACACTTTTGTATGATGGTGCGATTAATGCCATGCGACGTGCTGAAATTTACTTCCGGACCGGCGATGTCGCCCGGCGCGGGGAAATGATTTCCCGCGCTATCGCTATCATCGACAGCGGCCTGCGCGCAGCGCTCGATCACGAAGCGGGCGGCGAAATTTCAGAAAGGCTCGAGATGCTTTATGAATACATCTCACGCAGCCTGCTCCTGGCAAACCTCAATAAATCGGCCGAAGAACTGCCGCACCTCATTAATCTTTTGAGCGAGATGGCAGATACATGGAAAAGCATTAATCCGCAGCGCAGACAGGTGAATTATGCCCCATAATGCCCTGCTTCAGACGGAAGACCTTCTTGCCAGCAGCACTGAGCTGCTGGCATTTGCCACAGCAGAAGACTGGGTGAATTTTGGCGAACTGATGCCGCAATACATGCTCAGACTTCAGGCACTCTGTAATGTCTGTTTTTCTCTCAATGATCCTGATGCACAGGCACAGATAAAGCCTGTCATGCTGCGCCTGCAGGCGCAGCATGACGCTGTTATCAGCCATACCCGAAACCGTCTTGATCAACTCACTTACGCGGTGACTTCCCTGCAAAAATCCCGCAATACAGCGCGCGCCTACAGTGACTTTTGATGTACTGGGCCGATGGATGACAGAAAAAAACCCGCCTTGTGGCGGGTTAAATGCTACATGATAACGAAGGAGAGGGGCTAAATACTTATATTATATCTGTGACCGGTAAAGCCGAGTGCGGACTCACCCGCAGAACCATACAGCGTGGCGGTGTTATCCACATGCTCAACCACTTTTTTGCGGTGAGCACTTTTCTGCATATGGTCTTGTAATAACGACTCAACCTTATTATTCAGCTCTTTAGTGCTTTTTACTTTCTCATTTATCTGCTGCCAGCAGTGAAACAGTTTC
Source organism: Pantoea sp. PvP021 (assembly GCF_054056055.1). Taxonomy (NCBI): domain Bacteria; kingdom Pseudomonadati; phylum Pseudomonadota; class Gammaproteobacteria; order Enterobacterales; family Erwiniaceae; genus Pantoea; species Pantoea sp. PvP021. The sequence continues at coordinate 244,908 of NZ_JBSRXX010000004.1, forward strand.
ACCTGCCCGGAATAGGGGGCCGCAACAGTGGAAAGCTGTTCCTGCTGACGCCGTAATTCGTCATAGTATTGGATTGCAGAAAGAAGCTTACTCTTGCTGTCGGTCAGTACCTGCAGAGAAACAGGATTGATGCAGGCTCTGCCGAGCTGGCTGACTTCTTCAAGCAGTATGGCTTCCAGTTCTTCCAGAGACGTTTTAATCTGGGTCAGTATCGGGTACAACTTGTTCATATCCTGATGAAGCCTTGCTGTTATTGAAACTGAAAAATGTCCCTGAGCAGGGCATTCGCGATTTTCTCAGGCTCAACAGGCAACTCATCTGCCTGCAGAGCTGTACGGATTCTGGCAACACGAGCATAGTCAATGTCCTGACTGTCATCAGACTGTATCATTTTCGTCAGTCTGCTCAGAGTGACGTCGCTCTTGTCCGTGTGTGTCGCTTTGGGCTGACCGGCAACGTTCTCATGCTGGCCAGCAGCGCGGGTACGAACGTCATGGCCAGTGGCCTGAGTGGTTATGCCTGCCAGATGCAGGCTGCTGCTGTCAATGCTCATAGTGATCCTCGCCGGTTAGGGCCTCGTCCAGATGCGTATACTGTTCTAATCGGAGTTTCCGGAAAAAACTAAAATTATTCCTGCAGTAAAACTAAAACCCGTCCGTCCTTATCAACCGTTCCGCTTACCGTGCGTCCTGCGGAAGTCTTTATTTTCACTTTTTCATCGACTGCTGCATTGCTCAGTGCACGTCCCTGACTGCGGATGCGAAATCCCTGTCCCGATGTCACAACTTCAACCTGCTGGCCGGCGCGAAGCTTCCACTGCTTTCGAAGATAATTCAGCAGAACTGGTGTTCCTGCACTGACAGCACGCGTCAGCCGCTGGCCAACAACCTGCTCAGGCATAAATGTCAGCCCTGCTGGTTGACCATCCAGTGATCCTGTATCCGGTTCAATATCACTGCGCTGTATTACCTGACCTCCGGGAAGATCCCGGCTTGCTTTCCAGTAAGTTCCGTTAGCATGGATCTCAGCTGGCAGATAAACATGACGCTTACCACACCGGGCAAGCACTGTGCGCCTGCCGGTAAGCCGCTTATCATTTCCCTTGATACTGAGCTCTGGCGAGGCACAGAGCATTGCAATCTGTTCCGGGGTGGCATGCAAAGAAACCGTGCGCACCACATCGTCTGATAACACCCCCGGGCTAGCCAGCAGCGCATTCAGCCGGATTGTCAGCGTAGTTTCGCTGATATTATTAACGGGCATGCTTGCCTGAGCACCTGCTGAGAAAACAAGCGTAAGCAACCCGGGCAACACGCGGTAAATTAGCCGCATAAATTCCCTCTGATATTAAAAAACGTAGTTCTGGTGTCTGGCTAAATTATACTCACATCATCAAGCAGTTGATTGCTTTTAATGCCATCATCTTTGTCAGCTATTAGCTGATTCACCGGTAAGAATATTTATGGAAAATTATTAAGTCTGCAATTGCGCTTATTTCTGTCAGCTCTTTGCAGTGTGATATTTCATCAGTGCTGTCTACACTATTGCGGTTTCAATACTGACAGGCAGGAGTCTCAGTAAATGATAAATAAGCTCGATGAAGCTTTTCGTTTTCAGCAGCAGGCGTTAAACCTGCTTTCAAGTCGTCAGGACGTACTGGCTTCGAATATTGCTAATGCAGATACGCCAGGTTATCTGGCCCGCGATATTGATTTTTCTGAACAGCTGAAAAATGCGATGAATAATACGGCAGTGAAATCACCGGTGACAATGAACGCGACATCTGACAGGCATCTTGCGGGCAACGCAATGCCATTTGATGACCCGGACCTGTTGTACCGTATACCGGATCAATCCAGTGCTGACGGCAATACGGTTGATATGGATCAGGAGCGGGTAAGCTTCGCTGACAATGCCATGAAATATCAGTCAGGCCTGACATTTATGGGTGCGGATATAAAAAAAATGATGTCAGTACTGAGCCAGGGGTAACTAATCATGTCGTTATTAAACATATTCGATATTTCAGGCTCGGCCATGGCCGCCCAGTCAAGGCGGCTTAACGTCAGCGCAAGCAATATGGCCAACGCTGACAGTGTGGCCGGCCCTGACGGTGAACCTTATCGTGCCCGTCAGGTGGTATTTGAAGCTGATACCGGCCCCGAAGGAACAGGGGGTGTAAAAGTCACTGAAGTCGTTGAAAGCGCAGAGCCCGCCCGCCTGCTCTATGAACCCGGCCACCCGCTTGCAGATGAACAGGGGTATGTACGAATGCCAAACGTCAATGTGGTCAGCGAAATGGTCAATACCATCTCAGCTTCACGCAGTTATCAGGCCAATGTGGAAGTGATGAGCTCGGCCAAATCACTGATGCAGAAAACGTTAATGCTCGGACAATAAGGACAAAGTACATGGTTGCTCCTCTCAACAGTACCCGCAGCACAGATAGTGGCTATGGAACGGGTAACAGCGCTGCTGATTTGTCAGACAGCTTTATGAAGCTGCTCGTTGCACAGATGCAGAACCAGGACCCCACCAACCCTATGGATAACAACCAGCTCACCGCACAGCTGGCGCAGTTTAATACCGCAGCAGGTGTGGAGAAGCTCAACACATCCATGACGGGCGTGCAGGCCATGATGGCACAGCTTGGCAGTATGAGTGCCGCCTCATGGGTCGGTCGCCACGTTCTGATTGAAGGCGATCCCGAAATTACCCCCACGCCGTCCCCCCGCGGTGACAGCGCCGGGTCGGAAAGCTTTAGCTTCCTGCTGGGCGGGGAGGCCGAAACGGTGACGGTTACGCTCACCGACAATGAGGGGAACGCGTATACCGCGGAACTGAAAAATGTGAACACAGGCGTTCAGACGTTCAGCTTCGAAGACCTGACAAACTTCAAGCCTGCCGTTCCCGCCCCTGACACCACTTACAGTCTCTCTTTTGAGGCCAGTAATTCAGGTGGCGATAAGCCGGAAATTTCAGGACTTATCCAGCGGCAGGTTGAAGGCGTGACCATGACCGCAAACGGAGCAGTCCTCCACTTACAGGATCATGACCCGGTCGGCATGGCCGATGTGGTAGTTATTCAGAAATAGTCGTAAACATACTTTTTGGGATCAGATTATGAGTTTTTCACAGGGCCTCAGTGGCCTGAATGCTGCATCAAAAGCGCTGGATGTCGTGGGCAACAATATTGCCAACTCCCAGACATATGGTTTTAAAAGTGGCTCAATTGCATTTGCCGATATTTTTGCAGGCACCAGCGGACTCGGCGTTCAGGTCGCAGGCGTAAATCAGAACTTTGCCGAGGGTGGTCTGGTGACCACTAACCGTAACCTCGATATGGGCATCAGCGGCAAAGGCTTCTTTCGTATGGTAAATGAAGGTGGCAGCGTCCTTTATGGCCGCAACGGTCAATTCGATCTGGATGCCAGCGGCAACATCATTAATAAAACAAACGGCCTGTTTCTGACCGGCTATCAGGCCACAGGTACTCCGCCGGCTATTCAGCCTGGCTCACCGGTAGGCCCCATCCAGGTGCCCTCTGGTGATATGCCACCCGCTGCATCAACGACTGGCAAAATCGCAGGAAATCTTGATGCCAGTGATAAGAAAATTGTCGGTGCCATATTCGATCCGGCGAAGGAGGATACTTATAACTACACAAGTCAGGTAGAGGCTTATGACAGCCTGGGAAATAAGCACACACTTAAACTTTATTTTGCCCAGGAGACAGCGGGCGACTGGAAAGTTCATGCTATTGACGAAACCTCACCGGGTACAAGCGGTAATGGATTCTCAGATCTTGCGCTTACCTTTGATCAAAACGGCAACCTCACTGGTAACGGCACGATAAATATTACAGGTAATTCCCTGAATGGCTCAGCGGCCCTGAGCGTAAATCTCGATTTATCCGGTATGACCAAATTCAGCGGAGAGAATCAGGTCAAACTTGACAAAATTGATGGCCAGTCTGCCGGTAAATACCAGAGCTTCTCTATTGGTGACAGCGGTGAAGTTATTGCGACCTACAGTAACGGTCAGCGACAGACGGTAGCGCAGATTGTACTGGCTGATTTTGCCAATAGCGGCGGCCTTGCTGCTGAAGGCAATAACGTCTGGAGCGAAACGCCACAGTCAGGGCAGCCTTATCTTGGTCTGTCTGGATCAGGCAGTTTTGGTGCCATCTCAGGTGGAGCCCTTGAGCAGTCAAACGTGGATTTAGGGCAGGAGATGGTAAACATGATTGTTTATCAGCGTAACTACCAGTCAAATTCACAGACCATCAAAACACAGTCTGAACTCCTCCAGACGCTGGTTAACATGCGGTAAGGACAGGTCATGGATCACGTTATTTACACCGCCATGAGTGCAGCCAGCGGAGCGCTTAATCGTCAGGCTGTGACAGCCGGCAATCTCGCCAATAGTTCAACTACAGGGTTTCGTGCACAGCTGTCAGCGTTTCGTGCAGCCCCGGTTGAAGGCGATACGATGCAGACGCGCACGCTGGTGGTGGAGTCCACGCCCGGACATGACGCTACTCCGGGTCCCGTTATGCGTACCGGGCGCAGCCTTGATGTCGCGATGCCGCAGGATGGATGGCTTGCCGTCATGAAGCCTGACGGGTCAGAGGCTTATACCCGCAACGGTGCGATTGAGTCTGACAGTCAGGGTGCGCTTTTCGTGGCTGGCCAGCCGCTGATGGGAGAGGGCGGGCCACTTGTGGCACCCCCACAGGCAAACCTTACCATCGCCCCGGATGGCACGATTTCCGCTCTGGGAGCAGGAGACGACCCAGCCGCTGTCACACCGGTTGGGCGTCTGAAAATGGTCAGCACACCGATGAATGCGTTGCGACACGGTGATGACGGGCTTTTCTATTCGTTAGACGGCAATCCCCTGGCGCGTGCGAATGGCCTTCGGCTTGAAACTGAATCGCTTGAAGGCAGCAACGTCAGTCCCGTGAAGGCCATGACCGAAATGATTGCAAGCTCCCGAGGGTTTGAAATGAACATGAAAGTGATTCGTACCGCCGACGAAAACGATCAGAAAGCTAATCAGTTGCTAAGCGTGAGCTGAGCCTCACCAGGAGTTACATCATGATCCGTTCTTTATGGATTGCCAAAACCGGTCTGGAAGCGCAGCAGACCAACATGGACGTCATCTCAAATAACCTGGCAAACGTCAATACCAATGGTTTTAAGCGCCAGCGTGCGGTGTTCCAGGACCTGCTTTATCAGACCATGCGCCAGCCTGGTGCGCAGGCGTCTGAACAGACCACGCTGCCAAGCGGACTGCAGCTCGGCACCGGAGTTCGCCCGGTGTCCACACAGCGGATCCACACGCAGGGTGGCTTTAATCAGACTGGCAACGAAACAGATGTTGCTATTGAAGGTAAAGGCTTTTTTCAGGTTCAGCTGCCTGACGGCAGCACGGCTTATACCCGTGACGGACATTTTGACAAAAATGAAAATGGTCAGCTGGTTAACGCCGAAGGCCATCCTGTACAGCCCGGTATTGTTATTCCGCCTGATGCCAAAGACCTGCAGATAAGCGCAGACGGTATCGTCAGTGTAACCATGGCAGGACAGGCCCAGCCTCAGCAAATAGGGCAGCTGACGCTTGCAACTTTCGTTAACGAAGCTGGGCTGGAAAGCGTGGGCGGAAACCTTTATCGGGAAACGCAGTCCTCTGGTGCGCCAAATGAGCTCAACCCCGGGATGGAGGATGCCGGCACGCTTAAACAAAGCTATATCGAGACGTCCAACGTCAATGTGGCTGAAGAGCTGGTCAGTATGATCCAGGTTCAGCGTGCCTACGAAATTAACAGTAAAGCGGTCTCAGCATCCGACCAGATGCTGCAACGCCTCTCACAGTTGTAATGACCTCATGGTCCGGCCTGACTGCAGGCCGGACAATTCAGTGATAATTAAATGAAAAGAAAATCAGTGTACTTAACCCGTATTAGCCAGCGTCTTGCGTTGCTGGCAGCCCCAGTGCTGCTGAGTGGCTGTGCGCATATTATGCAGAAACCGCTGGTCGACGGGCCAACCTCAGCTGAACCTTTACCGATGGCACTGGCTGCGAGTCATGGATCTTTATTTCAGGCCGGTCAGGCTATGAACTATGGCTATCAGCCGCTGTTTGAAGATCGCCGGCCGCGCAATGTGGGTGACACACTCACCATCCTGCTGCAGGAGAATGTGAGCGCAAGCAAAAGCTCCTCTGCCAGCGCTAACCGTAATGGTTCCGCCGATTTGGGCGTAACGGCACTGCCACCCCGCCTGAAAAATCTGCTGGGTGAAAGCATCGGGCCGTTTGAAGCCAGCGGTAAAAATGACTTTTCAGGCAAAGGCGGCGCGGCAGCCCGGAATACATTTACCGGCACGATCACCGTATCTGTCAGTCAGCTGCTGCCCAATGGCAACCTGCGGGTAGTGGGTGAAAAACAGATAGCCATCAATCAGGGAACAGAGTTTATCCGTTTTTCAGGTGTGGTTAATCCACGCACAATCAGCGGCAGTAATACGGTTTCCTCAACGCAGGTGGCGGATGCCCGGATCGAATATATCGGCAATGGCTATATAAACGAAGCACAAAATATGGGCTGGTTACAGCGCCTGTTCCTTAATCTTTCTCCATTCTGATATCTTATGAAAAAAGAAAAAATTATCATGATAATCAGTGCACTGTTCATGAGCATTGTGCTGAATATCCCTAAAGTTTCTCATGCTGAACGGATCCGCGATCTGGTTACAGTCCAGGGAGTTCGCCCCAATGCGCTGATGGGCTATGGCATTGTGGTAGGTCTAGACGGAACTGGTGATCAGACCATGCAGGCTCCGTTTACCGGCCAGAGCCTGAGCAATATGCTCTCACAGCTTGGTATCACAGTTCCTCCCGGAACCAATATGCAACTCAAAAACATCGCTGCGGTCATGGTGACAGCAGAGCTGCCTCCTTTTGCACATGCCGGTGACCGGATTGACGTGGTTGTATCCTCTCTCGGTAATGCAAAAAGTCTGCGGGGAGGGACGCTGCTGATGACGCCACTTAAGGGGCTTGATAATCAGATTTATGCAGTAGCTCAGGGTAACGTACTGATATCCGGTGCCGGCGCTCAGTCGGGCGGTTCACGTGTGCAGGTCAATCAGCTCAACGGCGGTCGAATCAGCGGCGGTGCCATGGTTGAGCGCGAAGTGCCTAATGATTTTGCCAGTCAGAATGTAGTGCGGCTGCAGCTCAGTGAGTCTGACTTTTCACTGGCGCAGAATATCAGCGATGCCATTAATAGCCGGTACGCCGGTGGCAGTGTCGCGGTGGCAGAAGACGCACGAACAGTACGCCTGTTTGCGCCTGCTGATGCTCCATCCCGGGTACGCTTTCTGGCAACCGTCCAGGACATACCGGTGAGCGTGAACGTTCAGGATGCACGGGTTATTGTGAATTCCCGTACCGGCTCGGTTGTTATGAATCGCCATGTCTCGCTGGATGCGTGTGCAGTAGCACACGGCGCACTGTCTGTTGAAATAGCACAAAACAATACGGTAAGCCAGCCCGATACACCGTTTGCCGGTGGTGAAACGGTAGTGCTCCCGCAGAATACCGTTACGGTCAGAGACGGTGGCGGGGCAGTGCAGAATGTTCGTACCAGCACTGATCTCAATGCCGTTGTCCGTGCCCTGAATAATCTCGGGGCAACGCCCAATGAGCTTATGGCTGTACTGGAGGCAATGAAAAACGCAGGTTGTTTGCGCGCGAAACTGGAGATCAACTGATGAACGAGCTTGATCGTTTCAGGGGCGCAGCCTTTGATGTCCGAACTCTGGACGGGCTCAGACGCGAAGCAAAACAGGCATCACCAGGCGCGCTCAGAGCTGCTGCAAAGCAGCTTGAGGCTGTATTTATACAGATGATGATGAAAAGCATGCGTGATGCCACATTTAAAGATGATCTGCTGCACAGTCAGTCATCCGACATGTTCACATCAATGCATGACGAGCAGGTGGCACAGAATATTGCAGCAGGTGGACACCTCGGCTTCGCCGATCTTATCGTACGACAGGCTGGTGGTGATACAACCCCTGCTGTCATCAGTGCACCACCACGTGAGCCTTTTTCATTGCCAAACAATGTTCACGCCCGCACTGCCACAGGCCCGCTCAGACTTCCGGCGCCAGTGGATTTTACGCCTGCAGGACAGAGTTCTGATACTTTTATCCGGCAACTGATACGTCCGGCAAAAGTGGCAGCTCAGCAAACTGGCGTGCATCCTCATCTCATTCTCGCGCAGGCTGCGCTCGAATCCGGCTGGGGCCGTAGAGAAATAACAACATCTGAGGGAAAGCCCAGCCATAACCTTTTTGGTATTAAAGCTACTGGTGACTGGCAGGGCAAAACCACTGAAATTACGACCACAGAATATGTTAACGGCGTAAAGCATAAGGTCCGCGCAGCCTTCCGTGTGTACGAGTCTTATGAGCACGCACTTTCAGACTATGCAAAATTACTGACGAATAATCCGCGTTACAAGCGTGTACTGAATTCTGCAAACCCGGAAATGGGTGCCAGAGCCCTCCAGGAAAGCGGTTACGCAACAGATCCAGCTTATGCCAGTAAGCTCGTCAGTATTATTCAAAAGATCAAAGGCAGCATTCAGCAGGGTGTTTCAGCCTACGGGAACGATCTATCGAAAATATTTTGAGTATTCATTTCAGATAATTTCAAAATCGCCGATGAAATAATCAGGGCATAAAACACTAACCCGGCATCCGGTGTCGGGCTGTCTACAACGGATGGCATTAAACGCATATGAATAACTTGTTTAATCTTGCTAAAAGCGGACTTAGCACAGCACAGTCCGCGCTAAGCATTGTCGGCAGTAATCTGACTAATGGTATGTCATCTTCCTACAGCCGTCGTGACATTATCATTGGCGAATCCGGCGGATTGACCACTGGCAACGGCTTTTACGGATATGGGGCAATGGTCAGGGGCGTTGAACGCGCCTATGACGCATTTGCCAGTTCGCAGCTTCGTACCTCCGTGTCTGTGTGGTCCGCGCTGGACGCGCGCAGCGAGCAGCTTACCGATATCGACAATATGCTTGGCGACGAATCTGACAACGTTTCCGTTTCTCTGGGCAACCTCTTTAAAGCAATGTCTACGCTCAGTGCTGATCCTTCAGACAGCGCCTCACGCTCTGCTGTATTTAACAGCCTTGGCGCGTTGACCCAGCGTTTTAATGAAAGTGGGAAGCGACTGAGCGGACTCGAAAAAAGTACCAATACGCACATTGAGCAAACGGTGAAAGATATTAACACCACCACCGAACAGCTGGCTGAAATTAACCAGCAGCTCGAGCGGATTCAGGCGCAGAATGGCTCTGTGCCTGCAGATTTACTCGATCAGCGTGATGAGCTTCTCGAGAGTCTTGGCGGACAGATAGGAATTGAGGTCAGTGAAAACAAAATCACGGGGCGGGTTGATGTAACTCTTGCAGATGGCCGCCCGCTGGTCTCCGGAGAGCAGGCCTATCGCTTTTCTGCAGGCCCGTCGTCAGCTGATCCGGGAAAAACATCTGTCTCTTACATCGGCAGTGATGGCAAGGCAGCAGAGCTAGACGAAAGCCGTATAACCAAAGGCCGGCTGGCCGGACTGTTCAGATTCCGTAATGATGACCTTGCCACAGCGCGCAGTGAGCTCAATGAAATGGCTTTCGTGATGGCAAGCCGCATGAATCAGCAGCATAAACTGGGCGTCGACAAGAACGGACAAGCAGGAGAAGAAATTTTTAACCTGCCTGATCCAAAGGCTATAGGCAGTTCTGGCAATCAGGGCAGCGGAGCATTCAGCAGTATTAAGGTTGATGATTACACGCAGGTAAAATCTCAGGATTACACGATCAGTTTCGATGGCACAAACTGGACAGTGACCGATGCATCAGGAAATCAACAAACCGCAAATCCGGGGCAGGAGCTCGCCTTCGACGGCATAAAAGTCGACACAACCGGCATGAATCCGTCTCCGGGAGACAATTTCACACTCAATCCTATGGCAGGCATGGCAGAAGGTATCAGTCGTCACCTCACTGATGCTGATCAGATTGCCGCAGCCAAAACGCGTGGTGCATCAGACGACAACGAAAACATCAAGGCACTGCTGGAAATACAGAACGAAAAACTCATTAAAGGAGATACGCTGACCGGTGCCTATACCCGCCTTGTCGGTACCATCGGAGCCAGTGCAAAATCAGTACAGTCCGGACTCAAATCAGCCACCACTGATCTTGAAACAAAGTACAACACCAAGCAGGCCCTCTCTGGTGTTGATATGAATGAAGAGATGGTCAACATGCAGATGTTCATGCAGTACTACCAGGCTAACAGTCAGATCCTGCAGACTGCCACGACGCTCTTCGATACGCTGCTCACCATCAGATAAAGGAAAAAAAGATGCGGATAAGCACGCTTTATATGTTTAAGCAAAGCGCGGAGAGCATGTCGAAGCGCGTCAGTGAAAACAATGAGGTCTACATGAAACTCTCTTCCGGAAAAACGCTGCTTCGTGCATCGGATGATCCGCAGGGAGCAACAGACGCAGTTCGCTATCAGGATGCTCTTTCGCAGCTTGAGCTCTACAGCGATGCACGTTCACGTGTGCGCGGTACCCTGCAACATGAAGAAAACATCCTGAATGGCGTAAGCGCCCTCTATGCAACGCTGAATGAGAAAGCCGTTGCGGCTAAATCTGAAAGCTCAGATGAAGCAAGGCATGCGCTGGGCGCTGAAATAAAAGGCATCCGGGATAATTTGCTGGACCTCGCTAATAACCGCGATAGCAGTGGGCGCTATATTTTCGCCGGATATGACACAGATTCTGCAGCTTTTGATGCGTCCGGAAATTATCAGGGTGGCACTACAGTAAAAACATTGTCAGTAGCAGAGGGCTCAGAAATGCCATCTGGACATCTTGGCGATGAGGTTTTTGACAGTATCTTCTCCATTGCTGACAAAGCTATAACAGAACTGAATAATACACCTGTTGATGAAGCAACTCTGAAGGTTGCACTACAAGACCTCATGGATAGCCTCAGCACAGGACTTGAAAAAGTCGGCAAGGCTCAGGCCGAAATTGGCACAAATCTTCAGCAGCTGGACGCACTGGATACAAATGGCGATGTGCTGATTAATGACACGATTGTAAAAGTTCAGAATGCAATCGGTTCAGATTATGGAACGATGACATCATTAATAATGGACTCAAAAATGTCTGAATTTGCGCTGAATGCTTCAATGATGGTGTTTCAGTCAATGCAGAAAATGAATCTGTTCAATCGTTAAACTTCTCCCTTTAATCTCATTTCAGGAGAGCCTGTTGAAGCTGATGCACAGCAGGCAAACACCTATGTTAAAGAAAATAAATATTTACACCGGCATTAGTGCCATCATTTTCATGTTCACACTTTTACTGTTGGCGCTGACGTCTTATTCAGTGTTTAACTCGCTGGGAACCAACACAAACTTTAAACATATCCTCGTTGCCTCTGATAACAACGATCAGATGAGGGATGCCGCTTACAACATTTCAGCTGTAATGGCAAATACCAACGGTCTCATGCTGCAGTCGATGCTCGGGCAGCCCGTATCCAGAGAGCTCTCAGAACACACCCACAACGTCCTCGTAAAAGCACGAGGAAATATTGATGCTTTTCTGGCATCTCCTTTCAATACCGCAGAGGAAAAGGGTGCTGCTGAAGAAATCAGGGTTGCCTTTGATAACATTTATCAGGTAGCACAGCAGCGGTTTGACTTTCTGAGCAATCCACGTGGTTATACAGGTTCCCTTGAAAATGACATGCAGCTGCGCACAGTACTGCGTGAAAAAATTGGGCGTTACGCTGAAGTATCAAAGCAGAACAGTCAGAGCTATATCAACGAGGCTGAACATGACAATCTCGTTATGATTGTTACGGGCAGCATTGTGATTATCTTTTCCTTAATCCTGTTAATGGGCGTGCGCTTCTGGCTTCGTCAGGCACTGGTGCGTCGTATGGAAGCCACGATTGAAATTCTGAGACGTGTTGCTTCTGGTGATCTCAGTAGGGCAATCGAAAACAGCAGTGATAATGAAATCGGCAAAATGCTGCGTGAACTGGAATTCATGCGTAATACACTGACTGATACCATTCTTGGTATCCGTCAGAGCGTACTTACGATCCACGCCAGCGCCCAGGAGATATCGACCGGTAATAATGATCTCTCATCTCGTACTGAAGAGCAGGCTTCTGCACTGCAACAGACTGCTGCCAGTATGGAACAAATCAAGACAACGGTTCGTCAGAACGCCGACAATGCACATACTGCAAAACAGCTGGCTGAAAGTGCAAGCGGGAATGCTCAGCAGGGCGGTAATGCGATGAAGAATCTGGAAGAGATCATGCATTTGATATCCAACAGTTCCCGCCAGATAGCCGATATTAATGGTGTCATTGACAGTATCGCCAATCAGACAAACATTCTGGCCCTCAATGCAGCTGTCGAAGCTGCTCGCGCAGGTGAGCAGGGGCGCGGCTTTGCGGTAGTGGCAGAAGAAGTTCGTAATCTTGCGCGACGTAGCGCTGAAGCTGCAAAGGAAATCAATCAGCTTATTAATACCTGTGTCAGTAATATGGATGTCGGTTCCCATCAGGTAAAACAGGCAAGCTTAGTTATGGATGACATTGTGACCTCTGTTGCACAGGTCACGCAAATTATGGGTGAGATTACTTCTGCATCAGACGAGCAGAGCGCCGGCATTAATCAGATTTCCCAGGCGGTTAATGAAATGGACCTGGTAACTCAGCAAAATGCAGCAATGGTAGAAGAAGCCGCTATGGCCGCTCGCGATCTGGAGAATCAGTCAGATACACTTGAAAAGCTGGTGGGTCAGTTTGAACTTGATTCCGATCGACGCACAGATAAAACTGTGTTGTTACAGGATAAAACACTTGTCCGTCAGCGTATTGCTCCTGCCACAACAGATAACGCTGAGTGGGAGACCTTTTAAAGAAGTTTGAATACACAATGAACTTTACTTTTTGCGGCTTTAATTCCTAAGCAGTGACGTCAGATTCTAAATAGCAGATTGGATATTTTTGTAATAGCTTATTGCGCTATTCGATCTCACCTCACCATCGGATAATAGGTGGCTGAAATTCAGGTGGGGGACGAAGTGGAAGGAATATATACAGCTGAAGGCATTAAGGATAAAGAATCATTGTGGTCTGGTTTCTACTATCTTGTCCGGAAGGAGGCTTTGAAATTCCATAAGCGCCTTCCGGCCAGTGTGGAATTGGACGACTTAATCCAGGCCGGTGCAATAGGTTTCTTAGGTGCAATTGAAAATTATGATCCTAAAAAAGGAGTAACTTTAAGTGCATGGATTACGCAACGTGTGCGATGGGCATTCCTCGATGAACTACGTGAAAGAGACTGGGTTCCAAGGCGCATAAGAACACATTCTCGCGAGATCGTTTCTGTTATACAGAAAATTGAACAGGAGATGGGTAGAGAAGCAACCGAAACTGAAATTGCACAGGAAATGGGAGTTTCCATTAATGAATTACATAAAGTTCTATCGGATAACAACTCAAGTCAGATTTATTCTATAGAAGAGTTGCAGGAAAACTATGATGATTCCTGGGAAAGTAACGGCAACGAGCAGGAGTCTCTCGACCCGTTTAACGAGGCATTCAGGGAAAATATAACGAATGTACTTGCAAAGCACATTCGTTTTCTACCCGAACGAGAGCAGCGGATACTACAAATGTACTATCAGCATGAGATGAATATGAAAGAAATCTCTCTTATTCTTGATCTAACCGAAACCCGGATTAGTCAGTTGCATAGTCTTGCAATAAAAAGGTTACGCAGTCGATTAAATCAGGATAAATTTGAATAACATTTCTGTAACATAATTTAGTTAAATGCGGTGTTAATCTGAGAATCTTCTTAAGACTTTCGAGATTAAGAACGTTTAACAACCGTTTAATTTGATTCAGATCAACGAATTAACGTGTTTAATCCGAAGTGGGAATTTTCTGGTCTGTTGTTCAGGAAAGTTCTTAAGGTTATGATTTTTCCACTCCCGGAGACAGCATTCTTCATGCAGAACATGCGGTATCGATATTCTCCCCTCTTTGGGCGGAGATGCCGAAATTTTGCCATGTGTAATAGAAGCTGTATCCGTTGTTGGTTTTATTTTAACTGTTACTTCTTATAATACTTATACGTTGAGGTGTAGTGCCATGTCTGTTTCAAATGAATATTTGCAGGATATCCACGATATAAATCTGTCTTATCTTCTGCTCGCACAGCGTCTGATTCGTCAGGATAAATTTGCTGCAGGTTTTCGTCTCGGCCTGACCGAGGCCACATTGGATAATCTAAAAGAGTTGTCATTGCCTCAGTTAATGAAACTCGCATTCACGAACCAGCTTATTTGTCGTCTGCGTGTGGATAATGAAGTTGTCATTGAAAATCTGACAAAAGATTCGCGTATTGAAGCCTTGCAGCAGGTGCATACTGGCATCATTCTTTCCACAGAACTGCTCAATGCAATCAGTGAAGAGGAGCCTGTAGAGGTAAAAAGGAATGAATGGAATGCGCGATAAAAGTCTGCTTCAGGATATCTATCAGACTCAGGTTGCTGTTGAGTTAATCTCACTCGGCGCGAGAATGCAGGTGCTGGAAACGGAAACAACTTTAAGTCGTCGCCGGCTACTTGGGTTGTACAAGGAGCTTCGTGGTAATCCGCCCCCAAAGGGAATGCTTCCTTTTTCCGAAGATTGGTTTATGTCATGGGAGCAGAATATTCACTCTTCAATGTTTTACAATATTTACCTTTATCTGAAAAAATCAGAAAAGGGTCGGTCAATTGAAATTCTAATGAAGGCGTACCGGTTATATCTGGAGCAGTGCTGTCCTGAACCTGCAGATAAAATCGTACTGGATCTGACGCGTGCATGGACGCTCATTCGTTTTATTGATTGCGGAATTATTACCCGTAAGACCTGTTGCGTTTGTCGCGGTGGTTTTGTGGTGACTGTGGAATCAGTAAAACACCCGTTTACCTGTAGCCTGTGCAGTCCGCCTTCAAGAGCGTTAAAGAAATCGAAGGTATCCCTGATGACACAGGAGCCGGTACAGGCTTTGTGCTGAAAGGTTTAAATGCCTCAATTCTGTCCATGTAATGATGTAAGTAACGCTTCGCAGGCAGCACGAATTTCGGCGTGCTGCTTTAATTCGTTAAGGGAGGTTTTGTGCTGGTTCTCATTGGCTACTGCATTGTTATTGCCACCGTTTTTGGTGGTTTCTACATTTCCGGCGGCAACCTTGCTGCTCTCTTTCAGCCGATAGAATTACTGATCATCGGCGGTGCCGGGCTGGGCGCTTTTATCGTTGGAAATAATATCAAAGCGCTCAAAGCAACGGGTAAAGCGCTGGTTAAACTGATAATCAGTAAAAGATATAACAGAGCTGTTTATATGGACCTTATGGCTCTTCTGTTTTTGCTGCTTACGAAAAGTCGCGTTCAGGGCCTGATGTCACTTGAGAAAGATGTTGAAGACCCGAAAAACAGTGAGATCTTCAGTGCCTATCCCCAGCTGCTCAACGATCCGGTACTCAGTACATTTATTCTGGATTACTTTCGCCTGATGGTAGGTGGCAGCATGAATGCACATGAAATTGAAGCGCTTATGGACGAGGAAATCGAAACCTGCGAAGAGGAACTGGAGGTTCCTGCTAACAGCCTCAATAATGTTGGCGACGCTTTTCCTGCGTTTGGAATTGTCGCAGCGGTCATGGGTGTAGTTAACGCACTAGCCGCAGCAGACCGTCCGGCGGCAGAACTCGGTGAGCTTATTGCTCATGCTATGGTTGGAACGTTTCTTGGCATACTTATTGCATACGGGTTTATTCTTCCGTTAGCCACCCTATTGCGTCAGAAAAGTTCCGATCAGCTAAAAATCCTTCAGTGTATCAAAGTCACGCTCCTGTCAAGCCTTAACGGTTATGCGCCTCAGATAGCCGTAGAATTCGGTCGTAAAACCATTTACACAAATGACCGGCCATCCTTTGAGGAGCTTGAAAAACATGTTCGTGAGGTTAAATCAGTCAGTAAAGCCAAAGGCTCGTCTGCGGACGCGGCAGCATGAAAAACAACGCTCCAATCATCATTTCACGCAAACGTGGCAGGAAAAAGCACGCTCATCATGGAGGAACGTGGAAAATTGCCTATGCCGATTTTATGACTGCAATGATGGCTTTTTTCCTGGTTATGTGGCTGTTATCTCAGTCCAGCGAAATGGATAAGCAGCAGATTGCAGGGTACTTTTCTGCGCCACTGAACCCGGCTCTGGCCAAAGGGAACCGGACAAGCCTCAGTGACAGTGTCATTCCAGGTGGAGGTGCAGATCCGTTAAAACAGGATGGTGAAGTAAATCGAAGCCAGGCTGTACCGGGGAAGCGAATTATGATGGCTGATAACCTCAGGCATGCTAAACGCAAACTGCAACAGATGATCGAAACAGATCCGCGATTAAATAATTTTAAATCAAATCTGCTGCTCACTCTGACCAACGACGGTTTGCTGATACAAATAACCGATTCTCAGCAGCGTCCGATGTTCAGGCTGGGCAGTGAAATGCCCGAATCCTATATGGACGGCATATTACAGGCAATGGTCCCATTACTAAAAGAGCTGCCAAACAAAATAAGCCTGACAGGACATACCGATGCTTTGCCCTATTCAGGCGGAGTGGGTGGTTACAGCAATTGGGAGCTATCTGCAGGGCGTGCTAACGCTGTACGGCGAGTATTGGTAAATAGCGGCCTTAACGATGATCGAATTCTGCGTGTAATCGGCACCGGAAGCCAGATGCCGCTTGAAGATATAGATAAAGATGATCCGCGTAACCGCCGCATAAGCATCCTTGTGCTCAGCAGGACGAGAGAAAATGAGATCATGGCTAAAAATGCACTAATGCAAAATATGCAGGCAGACAACAGCGAAAGTAATGTTAGCCACGTTCAGGGCTTTACCGATGGAAATTAACGAGTTCTCAGGTGTATTTTTCAGTGAAGCAGAAGAACTGCTGGCCGAGATGGAGCAGCAGTTGCTTAAGCTGAACATTGACAGGCCTGACGCAGAGGAACTTAACGCTATATTCCGTGCCGCGCACTCTCTCAAGGGGGGAGCTGGCACGTTTGGGTTTTCCCTGCTCCAGCAAACCACACATCTGCTTGAAAACATTCTGGATAACGCGCGAAGCGGCAGGCTGACGCTCACGAGAACCATTATCAATCTGTTTTTACAGGCCAAGGATATTATGCAGGCGCAACTGGAAGCTTATAAAACATCACAGGAACCCGATGAAGCAGGTTACCTGTACATAACTGATGCACTTCAGCAAATTGCACTACAGGAAAAAGCATCAGCATTACCGGATCAGGCAGATTCCGGGAACAAAGCGATCAGGAATTCTGCGGAGTCGTTGCTGACTGTATTAATCAAAGATGTTGATGCTGAGGAACAAATCCTTCTGAAAGAGGAGCTTACTCATCTTGGAGAACTGGTAGACGTATCATCAACGCCCACCAGCCTCTCAGTCAGGCTTCTTACAAGCGCGAGCGGAGAGGACATTGTTTGCGTACTCTGTTTCATACTGGACGAGTCTCAGATAACTGTACGACCCGAAGAAGTCTGTAATACGCCAGACGGAAATACTGACACTCCTGCTATTGCCAATACCCAGATTGCACAATCATCGCGGCCATCTCCACCTGAAACAGGAAATATACGTGTTGCAGTGAGCAAGGTGGATCAGATAATCAATCAGGTGGGTGAGTTGATCATAACCCAGGCAATGCTGACAGAGCTCACCAGTCATTCTGATACCGGTAGTAGTGATCGTCTTCAGCAATGCGTGGCGCAGCTTGAAAGAAATACCCGTGAGCTTCAGGAGTCAGTAATGTCAGTGCGGATGATGCCTATGGACTATGTATTCAGCCGCTTTCCGCGATTAGTACATGATCTTGGTGCTCGTCTGAATAAAGAAGTTGAATTGATTCTTATTGGTGGCACCGCTGAACTGGATAAGAGTCTTATCGAACGCATCATTGATCCTCTTACTCATCTCGTACGAAACTCGCTCGATCACGGCATTGAGCCTGTGGATGAACGTGTTGCAAAAGGAAAACCAGCAACCGGAAAACTGACTCTTTCAGCAGAGCATCATGGCGGTAACATTATTATTGAAGTGTCTGACGATGGTGCCGGGCTCAATAGGGAAAAAATCCTTCAAAAGGCACGATCTCAGGGATTGATTGTCAGTGACACGTTGAGTGATGAAGAAGTATGGATGCTGATTTTCTCAGCTGGTTTCTCCACAGCAGAAAGTGTTACAGATGTTTCTGGCCGCGGTGTCGGTATGGATGTCGTCCGCAGAAATATAAATGCAATGGGAGGACATGTTGATGTTTCTTCCAGATTGAATGCCGGCACAACGGTCAGGATCCTTCTGCCACTTACGCTTGCCATACTTGATGGCATGCTCGTACAGGTTGAAGAAGAGATTTATGTTTTGCCTCTTGGTGCCGTTATGGAATCGCTGCGCCCAACTCCTCAAATGATACGTGGATTTGTAGGTGGAGATCGACTTCTGCATGTAAGAGGGGAGTATCTTCCGCTTATCAGGCTGCGCGAACGCTTACGGGTATCAGACCCTACAGAAAGCGCTGATGGTATTGTTGTTATTGTTCAAAGTGCAGGTTGTCGCTATGCATTATGTGTAGATCAGCTGATCGGGCAGCAGCAGGTTGTTGTAAAAAACCTCGAGCAGAATTATCGCAAAGTGCAAGGCATCTCTGCTGCCACAATTCTTGGCAACGGAAGCGTAGCGTTAATTCTTGATGTGGCAGAATTATTCGTTTTTGACAAACATAAAAAGAAGATTCCCGAATGTATATCTCGGGTTGACGGAGTAACAACATGACATTATCGGAAGAGCATAAGATGAATAAAAATGACACCTATCCACAGGATTACCTTGTATTTCGTTTAGGCAACGAGGAATACGGTACTGATATTCTTAAGGTACAGGAAATACGCAACTGTGAACGTATGACCCGAATCCCGAGTGCACCTGCTTTTGTTACTGGCGTTACGAATCTGCGTGGTGTAATTGTTCCTATAATCGATCTCAGATTGAGATTTAAGCTATCTACAGTGCATGATGATATCCAGCCTGTTGTTATTGTTCTTAATCTGGAAGAACGGGTAGTGGGTGTGGTGGTGGATGGTGTTGTTGATGTTATTACTCTTAACACTGAGCAGATAAAGCCAACACCCGATATGGCTTCAGTATTATCAGATCGTTATCTGGCAGGGCTTGGTGTTGCAGACGGTCGTATGATCATTCTTGTCGACATCGAAAAATTGTTAAGTACAGACGAACTTGAGCTTATACATGCCCAGGCAGAAGGCAAGTTGTGAAATTCTGATATCAATATAACTTCTGGGTACTATAAAATATAGTTATTATAATGAAAGTAAAATTTATAGGCTTTCGGTATGCATGTTAATGCGACGTGTCGGAAGCCTATCATTGCGCGAAAGGTATTGACTGATAAGGTATTCATTCTCTTACCAGATAATCTACCCAGCGTGAAATGTGTGTTTAAAAGCTGCATCTTTTTTTCTGATACTGATATACGATAATTGTTAAATTCCCTGGTGAGGCAACAATTACAATGAAAAAAATCAATGCTTATTTTTTTTGCAAAAATTTAGTACCCAACGCTTAAATTTAGGGCATTCGATATTTTCTTCCGCATATTTCAGGATTACTATTCTTGATGCCAGATCATGCTCATCACAGATAGCAGGCATCGTTGTAGCGCGCTTTATCATTGTCAAAAGAACAACTTTATGAGCAAATTGCTTAACACACATCTAATGACCACTTATGGTTGAATAAAAAATAAGTGACATGGAGCTGCATATCACCCCCCGTTGATAAAGATAATACTAGGCCAATATCAGCCACATTCAACAATGCGTTTATCATTTAATATTAATTAATCATTAATAATGAGTTTTAATAATTAACATACAGGCGGTGAAGGGCATGACATTGGTATATAGACCGAAAAATGATGATGTAGTCACCAACTGAAGTTACTGATAGGAGCTTTTTCCAATCTCTTTAAGTCTGACCTTAATTTTTATGCATACATGCTAACGTAAAGGAGGGAATTTTTCGTTTAATTCTAAATTGGATTTTCGGCATATGAATTATCTGGGGATTGGAATCATATACTCATACTGACAAGTTATGGCAATCTTGGTTGAAAAGATGTGATATATCTTGCAAAAATAAGTTAATGGATTTCTATAAAGAATAAGATTTTTCATTATTCTAATGATACTTTACATGTATAAAATATGAAACCTTCAGCTGAAAATGCTTTGCAGGATTGGATTAAAGTTTGCAAGAAAAATTGATGTAGAGTATGACTGGCTACTAATTTTAAAGAAAGATGAACCACATTATCAACTTTTTAATTGTTAATAACTGCTGAATTTAAGAATCATTTGGCGGAAGTCTGTTTTTCTATAATTGATTAGCACAATAATTATCATTCTTTCTTTAGAGTTCAAAGGATATTACAATAAGTCTCAGTTATGTATGCTTTTATAAGATTTATATGCATATGAAAACTTTTTGGCTATCGATTCTGGTGTTGGTACGGATAGCTTAACGTTAAAGTATCAGGTGTTATAACGAAAGATCTTTCATTCAGCCGGTTCATAAATGGGCCCAAACAAAATCTAACGAAAATTTTAAATTTTATTGGTAAGTATAAAAAATGAATAAAGAACAGTTTATGGCTGCAGCCGGCATCAGTGAAGCCCTTACAGAAAGATGGTATTTGCATGTTAGCATGGCAATGAATGAGTTCAGTATTGATACGCCGAGACAGCGGGCACATTTTATAGCTCAGACAGGTTATGAGTCCGGTGGGTTTCTCACGCTTAGCGAAAATTTTAATTATTCGACAGAAGGACTGAAGGTTTTCGGGTCAAGATTAAGTAACCAACAGCGTGAAAAGCTTGGACGCAAACCCGGGCAAGGATCTTTGACGCATGAGGAACAGGCTGCAATAGCAAATCTGGTTTATAGTGGTCGTTTCGGTAATAACAACATCGGTGATGGCTGGAAGTTTCGCGGGCGCGGTCTCAAACAGATCACCTTTTTTGAAAACTATGAAGCATGCGGAAAAGCGCTGAATCTGCCGCTTATTATTGAGCCAGATCTTTTGCTTCAGGATAGTTACGCTGCGCGCTCAGCTGGCTGGTACTGGGCCTCACGTTATTGTAACAGATATGCTGATGCCGGTGATATTGGTGGACTCACACGCATAATAAATGGTGGCAGCAATGGGCTACAGGAGCGTATAATTAAAACGAAAATGGCTCTAAATGTCTTGTCAAAATAATTTTTTTACATCGATCTGTTCATTACTTTCTTACTATGAGATCACTTATACCGTATAAAGTAATCATCATGATTTCCCATCATTTCCATCACGGCGCTAGTCATGAAATGTTTGCTAGCTATCATTAATGATATGCTGGCTTTAAATTTTTGAATGTTCGGTCTGGAAGAATTGAAAATAGCCATCAGGAGAAACATAACATCACCGGCATATTTTGAGAAAAACCACCGCAGGTAAATATGCTTGCTACTCAGGGATAGAATACTCTTCTTTTCCTGTAACCTGTATTTCAGGTCATCACTTCCTGTCTTCACTGATTTTAAAAGTATTGCTCTGATTGTATATATACACAATGCGGTGTGGGAAGTGGGTCAAAGGTTATACATAGTGCTGAGAGTTAATACGGTTGGTGTTTTTGTACTATTTTCAGTTTGCACTTTTCCTAAGAGAAATATCCTTATAAAGATTTTATCACATAAGTATCACATCATACGTGTCAGTTATGCTCGATTGAAGATTTAATGAATTGTACTTGCTATACGGTCTGCTGATAAACAGCTTGTGTATTTTAATAAGCTTCGTGGAGAGCCTAGGGATTATCAGTGTGGTCCGGGTAGTTGTGATGTTACCTTGTCTTTCCACTAGTTGATTTATATTTTCAGTATTATCAAATTTAAATTGCCTTTTACAAATGAGCGAAGGGCGGTATTTAACAATCTTTAGCTTGTACAGGGCGATAAGCTGGAGCAATTTTTGCTGGAGAGCGCGATGTCAAAATTTTCTTCCTCACTGCACGCGGATACACCTTATGTGACTGTTAAAAGTACTATCGGTCCCGTCCGCACGCTTACCTTTCTGCGCCTTCCGGATGAACAGTGCACATCGGTAAAGTTCCGTGCTGCGCGCATCCTCACTTCCCGCGTCGCTAACAATTTAGTTGAGCGAACCACCCATCAATACGGTGCCAGGGCACTAAAAGATGAACGGGATAACTTAGTGCCAGACGCATCGACCGTCCTCGGCATCGGCGTCCACTCTGTGAGTTTGTATACCGCCGACAGCGACCGCATTTTTACAATGGCCGACGCTGCAGGTCGATCAGTTATGGTCCGCAATGCACAGGACACCGTCACGGCGTATTTTTATGAACACCCGGAGCTCGGAGCGCGTCCACTTTTAATCACGGAAACGCCGCCAGGCGGTGTTCCGCGCGCGCGATCTATGACGGTTTGGCGTATGCCCGGCAGCGAGCACCGGGCGCGAAACCTCGCCCTTATGCCGCTGACAGAGTATGACAACGCAGGCTCTTCAGCGATGCTATCAATGTCATTGACTGGCCAGCCTCTGGAAGCAGAGCAGCGGCTTTTGCCTGCCGACGCGCCGCCGCCCGACTGGGGCCCGGACTCGCCGTGCATGGAAGTGTCCCTTATCACCTCTGGTGCCTGCGACGCCACTGGTAGTTTACTCTCTCAGAAAGATGCCGCGGGGGGAGTTACTACCACGGCATATAACATCACTGGCGCGGTGAGCCGGGTCAGCCTCACGACCAGCGATGGCATGGAGTATGGTGCACTCTCGTCCGTAAAGCGGGCCGCAGACGGACGTGTGATCATGCAAAGCGCCGGTAACGGTATGGCGCAGGTATGGGAATATGATATGCGTACGCGGAGGCTCTCGCGGCATCTTACCCTTAACCGCGATGGTGTATTGCTCAGCGAACTGCGGTACACGTATGAGCCGGCGGGAAACATGCTAACTCTTAGCAACGCGGCCGTGAATACTCAGTGGCACCGTAATGGCGAAAGCGGCGGAGTTCGGGCTTATTTATACGACACGGTCTCACGTCTGTTAAGTGTAGAGAGCCGCCAGAAGAAGGTCGCCGCGAGCCGTCCGGGGCCATTTCCGGGACAGCAAGCAGACGGCAGCGCGGGACTAACATGGGTACGTTATGCTGAATGCTATACGTACGACGACGGCGACAACCTGATAAAAACTGTGCGCAAAGGGAGCGCCTGCGGCAATGGATGGACGCGTAACACGTTAATGTCGCGGCGTAGTAACCGGGGAGTGATCGTGACCACCCCCGGTAAATTAGCGGGCTCAGAGGTGCGGCTGACTACTTACGCGGGGGGATGTGAATGGCGACAGCGCACAGAGCATGAAAACCTGCTGAGCGCGGAGGCTGTCATAACGGAGGTAGCATGCTTACGTGTAATCCGCACCCGGGTGAGTGGACAGACGGCTTGGCTGGCGCGCTGGTCATGGCGTGATCATCTGGGAAGTCTGAGTGGTGAGACAGATGAAAACGGATCGGTGAGTTCGCGAGAAGAATATGCGCCTTACGGCGAAAGCCTGGGAGCTGATGATGATGAGTTGAGCATAAACAAACGAACGCGACGTTTCAGCGGTATGGAGCGGGACGCGACTGGCCTGTATTATTTCGGGTGGCGCTACTGTCAGCCTGGTGCCGGCAGGTGGCTGAATGCTGATCCCGGCGGGCTGATTGACGGAGTCAATCTTTTTAGGTTCTGCAAGACAAATCCAATTAGATTTATTGATGCGGACGGAAAAAAACCGAGTCCTGCCCCTGAAAATTATTTCAACGATCCCCGGATGAATGATCCAGATACTAAAAAAAAGGTGGCTGAGTTGCTTGAAATTTATCCATTAGGTGATGGGCGTGGGTATGAGCACTTCGGTACTGACACGATTGATATGTTGAAAAAGTGGAACAGCAGGCAAGGCAGAAGTTCTGCAAAAATTGATCACATCGAGTACGGCGCATTAGAAATGTATACGCGTACCTACATGATGACAAATCAAGCGTTACTGGATGATTCACCTGAAGAAAGCCTGAAAAATTATGTCAGTGCCGCGAACAGCGGAATAAAGAAATTAGCTGAAGCTGATGGCAGGCAGAGTGAGAGTTTTCTTTTTCTCGGAATGAGACTTCCTGCAGATAACTTTTTCATTCGATTAAATTCAGGGGATGTGTTTAGAACCAAATATTTCTTTTCAACAAGCCGGTCAATGAGAACAGCCAAAGATTTTTCACGTCCGGTTTTTGAAGGCCAATATCCCGTTTTAATAGGGTTGCCTGGGGCTTACGGCAGTGATATTTCTTCAATTTCGAGTGAGAGTTATGAGAAGGAAGTTGTATTTCCGACGCAAACAAAATAGAGAGTTCTATTCAGTCATTCAATGCCGCAGGAACTGTCATTCGAAAGATACCGATTCGAGAATGACAGTGGCATATGTGAAGGGATTAGATACACGGGAGTGAAAAAGTTTTTAACGTTAGAAGAGGTGGTTGCTACGCCAAAACGCAGAAACAGCCTGAGTGATTTTCGCAGGGATAATATGTCAAAAATAAGCGTTTTAAAAAGGAGTACCAGTATTAACTTAACTTAGGATTCATCTGGTTAAGATTTGATGACACATAACTCGCAACCGGCATTTTGATGAAAATGCGCCACATCGCGCTGGTCGCGTACCATAACAGTACCACAGGAGTTTAATGCCAGACTGCAGCAATCGGGCATGGCTCCTCTCTCGGACCGGAAATATGACTTATGCTTTCACGCTATTTGTTGCTGACCTTTTCTTCTCACAGCGAGCACGCTGATGTCCAAATTCTTACGTCGAGCGCCTTTAACTGAAACATCAGTGACAAATATGCCCATATGGCCGTCGTTGTCAGGCAACCTCAGCGCAATGATTACAGGCATTCAGTGTCATGAACAGTGAGTGAATCAGTTAATCCAGTGTTTCAGTGATTAACACGCGCAGCAAAGCATTTTGCGACGTCACTGATTTTGTCGTCAAGATGAAGCATACCATGGTGGTTAGTCTGCGGGCATGATTTTGCCACGTGTTTAATTTATCAAAAGTCTTTCATCGCGTGGACCGGTGCTAAAATCGGTATAACTCAGTCCGGTTAAGTGGTGTGGAATATTCAGCGATTGACAGACCGCTTTAATCGGACTTACTTTCCTTTAAGCGGTCTAGTATTTGGAACAGCTATTGAGGCGAGGCTTCAGTTCCGCATGGCCTTAGCAACCATAGCACCTTAAAGGCTTAGCCGTAAGTTTAAGTAAATCAGTCAGTATAGTATTCCTCCGGTAATAGCTCAGATAAGATGCAGACTGCTCTCTGCATCTTATTTACAACGACGTCATACCTGCGACGGCATAGCACTTTCGCTACTGACGGTTGTACTGTCCTGGCAGAATAATTTTTGCTCGAAAACATGCATTTTCGTCAGCATGCAGGACAGAATGTCCGCAAGGATTTTTTTCATTGTTTTCAGCATCTGACTCGCAATACTGGACTATGATTTCCTTAAACCTGCCGGATAACGGCTTTCAGTCAGTTTCAACGTTAGAGATCAGCTTAATGTTTAAGACCAGCAAAAGCCAAAAAGATTAAAAATTGATATCCTGTAGGACGGCAGAAACTGCACACGATCGACTGTACCCACTTCTTTAACAAGTAAAAATGTTGATATAATCACTATCTGATTATGATCAGAACAACAAATTTCTGATAAACCCCCCGGATGAGTTTCATAAACAAATGACAGAATTAGCAGGACTTAATTTGGAATTCTCAAATGTCTATGTTGGACACCTTGCCTGGTGTGGACTCGTAGCTTTGCATTTGGCGCGGAAATGCGGAACAGTCAATTCTCCAGCTCAGGAAAACCTTTTTTTATGCAGATGGCTTGCTACTGCTGAAAAGAAGCGGCTCTTTCGCCGCGAACTGGCAAATGATATCCGCTGGTTGCTCAAGGAAGGAAGAAAAAAGGGGCTGCGGGCAGATTTACCGGGTAAGCTGGAGTATCTCTGGCGCGCCAGCACCGGGAGCCTGCTGGCACAGAATGACCTTTTCAGGCTACAACACGTAATGCACGCTATCACCCTAACAGGTATCAATTACGGCGTGTTGACTGAAACTGAGTGGGAGGGACGTCATGCTATCAGGATAAGCCCAAAGGTAGCGGGGCTGTTTATCAGAAGAGCAGACCTCGACAATGGTTTTAATGAATATGGTATCCAGATAGCACCGCTGGCAGTGCGAATTACAGCCGATATTCCAGCAGTAGAT
This sequence comes from Pantoea sp. PvP021, assembly GCF_054056055.1. Taxonomy (NCBI): domain Bacteria; kingdom Pseudomonadati; phylum Pseudomonadota; class Gammaproteobacteria; order Enterobacterales; family Erwiniaceae; genus Pantoea; species Pantoea sp. PvP021. The sequence goes on from NZ_JBSRXX010000004.1 coordinate 271,556, forward strand.
AAACTTTTGTCGCGGGCTGGATGGAGGCGAGAGTATGATAACACTGCGCCGTACCTTCACCGACTTATTGCCAGTGTACATGATAATAGTGGTTCTGATACCAGTCGAGAATATGCAGAAAGCGACGAGTAACTTAAGCTGATATCGCAAGGTGATTTTTAGTTATACGTATTAATGCTATGTATGTGATTAAGTTGCAGACAAAGCTCATTGAGCTGTAGTAAACCCGTTCATGATGATGCTAGCCCGCCAGATTGATGCCGGAAGCTCTAATGCATTGAAACTGCATCTAATTAACTTTGCTATCTAAAAATGATAAAAAGTATCCAGTTGGAATCAGTATGTAGTTAACGTTCGGCATTTCAATGGTCATAGTAAGGCCAGATGACAGACAAATGGCAAACTAGCGCCAGATAGTGGTTTATAGCCATTACGTGGAACGCGCCCATTATCAATGATATGATGATTTTATAAACAGAAACAACTGACGTTATGAATTTATGGTAAAATAAACTGTCTGCAAATATTCTGAATCTTATATGTTCATTTATAATGCCGCATACTCGTCGACCTCGGGATTATCTACACATTCAGCTCAACAGCAAAGGATCACAATATTGTAATAAGATGTTTTCCCCAACAAAACCAACTAGACCATTATTGCCATCGGTATGCTGGCCGGGCTGATATGGGCTTGCCCGATTTTCTTCATCTGTCGGCACCTGTGCGCGTTATATGCTGCTGTTTCTCTTCTCCCAGCGTTTTGGCTTTCACGCTATATTTTCCGTAAGTTATTAAACCTTGACTGTGTCCGCTTCTGGTGCTGCCTTTTGTCGTGCTTATGACCGGCTTGCTACACTGAAACTTTCCGGAGCTCCCCGCCGATGAGTTTCATTCCAGAAACAGTGCCATAATTTTGTTCATGCCGGGAATGACGATGCTTTTTTTTTAGACCCCGTATTCCATGAATCCGGCAACATCTCCCACAGCAAATATAACTAATCGATGTGGCGAAACGCTTTTACACTGGGCGTGACCGCCACCATGACCGGTCAGTTCTGGCTGCTGCTGTTGTTCCTGGCCCGTTGGCTCTTTACGAGATTAGCGATTATTTCTAAATCATTCTCGGCCGCCATGTTGCGGCTTACAATGATGCTTCTGATGCTTCTGATGCTTATTTTCATCACGATTGTAGACAAAAAAGTGCCAGATAAATCACGCTGGTAGCGCACTACCACTTGTCTGATAATGACTTCGCTATTGCTGACACATCTGCTGGCCAGTATAGCATTATGTGCGTGCAGACGGCTATTTCTGTACGTTAGATCGTATTTATGGCGTGGTGATTTCATTCATCATTTTTGCCAGATTGCTGTTAGTGGTGCGGTTTAAAGGTCTTGCATGATCGCAGGATGTGAGCAATATGAATACTTTTATCATGATGATGGCGTTACCGGGCTATGGCTGTTTTAGCTACATTCGCCGGTCATCGACCCATGGCGCATTATGGTGAAAACCCAGCAGGCACGCTAAGAATAGGGCGAAGCTTTAGCAGACACGGCGGATCTCAAGGTATGGTGGCTCGTCGTGTAAAGCATTTGTTGCAGCTGAATGCACGACTTCAGTGGCTAAAGGACCTGGTGAGGTTAAAAGGCGTGCTGATACAGATCCTGCCAGGTCATAATACGGCAGGCATTCAGCCTGACACGATTAATCTCAGGCAAGCAATCTCGCCACGCCCGGGCAACGAAACGCCACCAGAAAGCTGGTGGCAGGCGCAGAAGAGTAGGTAAAGGCATTGATTACTTGCCCGGGGGAGGTCGGTTCCTGCTAGACCTTAATGCAGGATCTTAACTACGATGGATTGGCTGAAATGCTAGTGTACATCCTTCATTGATCCGACATTGTTATATACAACCGGAATGGCAACTTATGGTGACAGATTGGAAGCACAGACGTGACGAAAACGCCGACAGCGGCATCCTCAAAACTACGCCCAACGCCCAAAGCGTGGCGTGATCCGGAGATCGACGGCCAGCGCCTTCCAGTTGAATACTAAACTTACTAATGGGCCGTAGGGACTGACTCAGCCTTGAGCCAGCCCCAGTTGTGTTCAACGTTAAAATCGTTCTGAGTGCAGCAATAATCTCCAATCATATATAAGGTAGTCGATTCTGATTCGTCCAGGATATATTTAAGCCCTGCACATACTGACTATCATTCCATGTCATTTAGACAATCACGATGCTTTATAAAAAGTTGCAGAGTAAATTTGAATATCCGCCCGCGCTGACACCCTGCCAGTTGAAACCACATTATTTAAGATCTGGATTTTTTATATTTTCATCTGATAATGCTTGTGAAATTAATGTTATTACTATCATTTCATCCGCAGGCTCATCTCACGCTTACGTTTAAAATAATCTTCACCACATTCAGCTGAGCAGAAAGCCGTTTCTGCAACAACAGGTTCGTATTTGCACCATATACACATACCGTTCAAACTTCTAGGGCGGGATTTTCTGGCCAGAAAGGCTGCCTGAAGATGTGCTTCCACGTGTTTTTGTGCCAAATCAGCTTCGTCCATATCATTTTCCTTTGTTGTTAATTCCAACGGTAAATATATTATTAGCCATACCCGCTACACGCTTTGTCTGGAGGTTTTAAGTTACTTTAATGCAGTCGACTAACCAGCCCATGTGAATATCAAGCGCAGTGATAGGCTTGTTGATTCATTTTATTCTCTATTATTTCTTAGCGCTTAGTTTACAATGAAAGGGATCCTGCCCCTAAAAATTGCATTTGAAATGGTAAAGAATATGTGCTTTAAGAAGTTATAGTCCAATTTTTAATTGTAGGAGGTCTGTAAGCTTATAATATAGAGGTTTTCTATACCAGATTGGAGAAAAATGAATGCATATGAGCTTGTTGAATCTCTTACAATGTGATACTTCCTGATGAAACGTTAGCAAAATTCTACAGCCTAATAATAAAGTTAATTACACCCCTGGAATAAACACATTTTTCCAAATGTGAAATTATAGTATTTTGCTGATTTAGATGTACTGAATAAGTCATGTTTAACTCCTGTCAGGGCGGTATAATAGTGTGCCACACAGAAAAAACACTAAATGGTTATGGCGAAAGGTATTTAGACCAGGCTGCGGAACAGTCTACTTTAATGTGTGGATTAAACTTTTCCAAAAGCATACTTTGAGTGTGGTTTTGCTGTTACTGGAAAGCTGCAGTGTCAGTTATTTTGTAAAATACGCCAATATGGCTATCTAAAAATACCATAATAATTATTTCCTCATCCATAAATTAATTTATGGCTGCTTATAAAATTGGAAATATTAAACATAACCGCATATCTCTTGTCAAAATTAAAGGAAGGTGTTTTGCTGAATAATCTTTTGTTTCTAAAAAAAATAGCCAGCCTGGTCGTTGTCTTTTCATTTTGTGCGGCTTTCTGGGTTGCCAATGGACGCAATCAAAATCTGGCCAATGAAAATCAGCAGCTGAGAGAAAGAATTGTTGCTAACGAGGAGGGTCATAAATTACTGACTACAGAAAATGCCCGACTTAATGAAGGTATCCATAAACTTCATAAAAAATTTGATGATTATAATAAAATAATGAATCAGGCCTTCAATGAACGCTACGAAAATGCGCAACAATATAAGGTGTTATATGATGAAATCAAGATCTTACTTACGGAAGATAACTGTTCCCGTGATTATATTAACAACCACATTGTTGAGCGGTTGCGGAACGCAGCAAACGCTGCCGGCAGCGCTTCAACCAGCAACGACGTCCCCGTGGGTTATACCAGCATCACTGATAAATCCAATTGATGTCCCTGGTCCGGGAAAAGACATGACCTATGGGGATGCTGTAGAACTGAATATAGTACTTTACAGTATCCTAAGTCAGTGTAACAAAGATAGAAGCACACTGAGAAAATTAGAAGCTAAAACAAAATTAAATAACTAATTCAGAATTTATCGGGCATTGCAGCTGAGCGCTCAGTGGCTTTGCTGGATAAAAATGAGGCGTTTATTAAAGCTAAGGTTTATCCGCTGTCTCTGTGTAGGTTTGTCAATTCAATAAGTATTATCCGGTTTATATAAAAAGCCGCCTTAACCAGCGTGAACCAACAAAGAAGGCAAAATGTTCGCTGATATTAACATGGAAATCTCTTATCTAAGTCTCGCCATAAGGATCATTTTCAGCCGTTTACCGTCCTCAGTCGTCTCTGCTTTTGATGCATTAGTTGATAACTCAGTAATAAATGAAAATGAAACATTTATTCTTTAGTCGATTAGTCATGCGAAGCGAACAAAAAACCACCATTAGGTTTTGCGATCTAATCGAATATCGCTGCCGTCAGAGCAGGGAAATACATTTAAAATGTACTGTGAAGAGCTCATCTTAGGGCGTAACCGGTATTATGGCTCGGTGCTGTTAACTGGAAAGTCGCGACATGGGGATCAAAGTATGCCTGTTTCTCGGAGAAACTGTAGTCAGGTTCGGTTGTTTAACCATCTTGATGCGTACAGTTTCAAAATTTGAGTTTATTATCAGTCCTTAGGTTAGTATATTACCGCCCTCGTAACCAATAGTGAGATCACTCCGGTTGCTCAGCGGGTACAGAATTCCGATATTTAATAGATAATCCTTCTAAGTGCCCGGGCCGGGCGTCACGATAATCGTTGGCATAGTATTTAGGTATCTACGTGTTGTCCTTATTCCAGACCTGCACAATGAACGCGCGTGGACCATAATCACTGGTTGGTGCCATCCAAGAATATGGCACCAATTGCCCCTGCTCTCAATTTCTACTGTGCCGGCTGCTTTATAAGTTCACGTAACAACCTGCAGATATGTTCAAATGACCAGTAGCATGAACGTCCTGCGGGTAAGGATTTCAGGCCTTCATCCCCCGTCAGCGTAAACAAGTTAATCCAGCGTCCGGCAGATGAACAGGCGCAACACTGCGTTCTGACGACATCGCTGACACAGTCTCCCCGGTGCAGCATCAGCATGGCGGTCAGCCTGCGGGCATGATTTTTATCACGTGTTATATGGATTGCTTTCTGCAACAGGCGTCGTTCGTTACGGAGAATGGGTACTACGATCGGCATCGCTCAGTCCGGTGAGTGATGTGAGATATTTGGCGATTGATCAGATCGCACAATCCGGGCTGAGTTCCCTTAAAGGGATTTACTATTCCGCGCAGCTATTTATTGAATACCAAACAGGATGACGCATAAAGTGTATTTCTGAAACCGTAAATTCAGATGCGGTTTTGCAACTTCAGCAATCATCTGCCAGCCACAGTCATTATGCTGATGATTGATCTCATAAAAAAACTGAACTTTATAAGCGTGCCGTCCTGTTATTACTGGTTCTGTAAAAAAGCAGATACAGAACGCAGATAAGGCAATCTGAAGCGATTCAGACTGAAACCATGCAGTAGGACGCGGCATGCTCTGCAGCGCACAGAGGTTTGCCCCCTGGGCTTACTGATTAAAGCCGTGAAAATATATGTGCGAAACAAATGGGCTTTAAAAGCTTCTTCTCAGGGAAGGTGAAACATAACAGGATTTGTCAGTCAGATCCTGTCGAAATTAGAAGGCTATGCAAATGTCAGTCATACATTCTATCTCATCCTCAAATACTGCCCGCCTGCATGCAGGCACGCCCCGGGTAACCGTCTTCCCTGGTCTGGCAGGAAAGGCTGCAGATAATCGCCGGTCTGTTATACGCACCATAGATTTCTGCTGTCACCCGGACACACTGTCGGTGAAGGACGCGCTGGTCACCCGCCACCGACACGATGCCCGCGGCTTTCTCACGCACAGTACCGGCCCCCGCCTGCACCGCACCGGACGTGTCAGCTTTACCTACGTCAATGCCCCCGGCGGCAGCCTGCTGCGCGCGCAGGGCGCGGACAACGGCACCCGCATTACGCTCAGCGACGCCGCCGGACGGCCCCTGGCTGAGGTCAGCGGCATCTGCACCGCTGACGACGGCACCAGCGACCGCAGCCTTGCTGTCGCCCGCGCCTGGCACTACGAAGACGACGCCCTGCCTGGGCGTCCCCTCAGCGTCTCGGAGCAGGCCGCTGGCGAATCCGCCCGCGTCCCGGAGCGCTTTACTTACGCCGGCCGCACTGATGCGCACAGGGCCCGGAACCTTGCCGGTGCGTGTGTCAGCCAATGCGATACCGCCGGGCTGCTGCACACCGGCAGCGCTGCTCTGACCGGCGTGACCATGTCCGTCACCCGGCGCCTGCTGAAGGACGCTGACAACCCGCACGTGCAGGCGGACTGGCAGGGTGAGAATGCGTCAGCGTGGAGCGACCTCCTTACCGCAGACGGTGAGGGATATACCACCCTGACCATTGCGGACGCCACGGGCGCGGTGCTGGCCGCCACCGATGCAGAAGGTAACCTGCAGCGGGCGACCTTTGACGTCGCCGGCCTCCTCTCGGGCAGCCGGCTGACCCTGAGGGGCGGCAGGGAACAGGTTATCGTGGCGTCTCTGACGTACTCGGCCACCGGACAGACGCTGCGCAAAGTCCACGGGAACGGCGTGGTGACCTCGTACGCGTACGCGCCGCAGACGCAGCGCCTGAGCGGAATTAAAACGGAGCGCCCTGCCGGACACCCTTCCGGGGCGGGGGTACTGCAAGACCTGCGCTGCGTATACGACCCGGGGGGCAACGTGCTGAGGGTCCGCAACGACGCGGAAGCGACCCGCTTCTGGCGCAATCAAAAGGTGGCACCGGAGAGCACGTACGCCTACGACAGTTTGTACCGGCTGGTCCGGGCCTCCGGGCGGGAGATGGCCGGTGCCGGTCAGCAGGGAAGCGGCCTGCCATCTCCCGCCGTTCCCCTGGCCGCGGGCGGCTCTGAGTACACTGGCTACGTCCGCACCTACGCCTACGATGCGGACGGCAACCTGACGCAGATATGCCACTGCTCCCCGGCCACAGACAGCAGCTACACCACGGACATGACGGTGAGCGACCGGAGCAACCGCGCCGTGCTGAGCACCCTGACGGATAGTCCGGCAGAGGTGGATGCGCTGTTCACGGCGGGAGGGCAGCAGAAACAGCTGATGCCGGGGCAGCATCTTATCTGGACGCCGCGCAGTGAGCTGCTCAGGGTCAGCCCGATACGGCGCGGAGACGAGGCGGACGACAGCGAGAGCTACCGGTATGACGGTGGCAGCCGGCGCATCCTGAAGATGAACCGGCAGAAAACCGGCGGCAGCACTCAGACGCGGCGGACGCTATACCTGCCGGGGCTTGAGCTGCGCAGCACCTGTGCGGGCAGCGCGGAAACGGAGCGCCTGCAGGTGATTACCGTGGGCGAAGCGGGCCGGGGGCAGGTGCGGGCGCTGCATCGGGACGTCGGCAGGCCGGATGGTATCACCAGTGACGCGCTGCGTTACAGCTGTGACAGCCTCACCGGCAGCAGCGGGCTGGAGCTGGATGATGACGGAAAGGTCATCAGCCTGGAGGAGTACTACCCGTACGGGGGCACGGCGGTGTGGACGGCGCGCGGCGCGGCGGAGGCTGACGGTAAAACCGTGCGCTACTCGGGCAAGGAGCGTGACGCTACGGGGCTTTATTACTACGGGTACCGTTACTACCAGCCTTGGGCGGGCCGGTGGCTGAGTGCGGACCCGGCGGGCACTGCGGACGGTCTCAACCTGTTCAGGATGTGCAGGAATAATCCTGTCACACTGAAAGACAGTGACGGACGTTTTTCAGAACGCGAACGTGAACAGACGTTTGAGGCATTAGTTACAGCCAGGAACAGTGTGGCGCGGGCAATCTATATACTTGACGCAATCCCACATGAAGCCGGGCAGACTATGCGAACATTTTTTGGGGAAAAACATGAGGATGTTCGTGAAAACGTACTTTCTGCTTGGTCTGCATCCCGGAATATTCTCGGGAAGTATATCGAAGTGTTTCAGGAACCCGGCCAGTACAAAATCATCAGGGAAGAATCTGATGACCCAAAAGATGTGGCATTGTGGAATGATATGGAAAAAGCCATTTACGTGTTTGATGGTTTTTTTACCACAGACTTTAATGCAAATAAACAGGCAGCTGCAATGATTCATGAGGCAACGCATGTCGATACCGATCCTGACATTAACAGTCAGGGCGCTGACTCCCGTGACCACTACTACCTTGCTGACGACTTTCCGGAAAAAGATTCAGAGAAGACTCTGAACGGCACGGGGATTAGAACCAGTCGATTTCACGCGGTAAAAGACACATTTAAAAAAATCGCTTCAATACGAAACTACTCAATAGATGACATCAGAAAAGTTCAGCAGTACAAAACCCGCGAGGTCAAAATGTGGTACAACGGAAATAATGTAATGACGCTTTCTGATGTGGTGGTACTGTTTAACAGCGACAAAGAGTTGCAGGCGCAGGTGGCTGCAGACAATGCTGATTCTCTGGCTTATGCGGCTATTGATCTGGGAAACAGATTCGAATCAATTATTCAGAAGCATAGCGGGCACTGCTGGTGACAGCTTTTAACGGGAATGCAACATTATGCGTGCAGCTGAGATGGCACATTAAGGACATCAATCGTGTTTTTTTATTAGATATGGTCGCGACCTGAAACTTCAATTTATTTATTATAGAAATGGGCTGGCTTATAGTCATATTTAGAAAAAAATGAATGTGCTTGCTTATCGCGTTAAGTAAAGAAATCAGGCATGCCCGATAACAATTACGAGTACATTTTGATATAAGGGGATAAGTGTATTAGTCGCGACTTGATCTGACACTGTACCCTGAAAGGTTGAGAGTTACTGGTTTTGACATGGGTGTCCAATCCTTATACAAAACACGAGGTAACTCTCATGATTCATACTAACAATCCCATCATCAAACACAAAGCCGGCCTGCTCAATCTGGCCGAAGAACTCGGTAACGTATCAAAAGTCTGTAAAATCATGGGTGTCACGCGACACGTTCTACCGCTTCCAGGAGCTGGCTGAAGAAGGCGGCATTGACGCGCTGGTTAATCAAAATCGTCGGGTGCCCAACCTGAAGAGTTGGGCCGATAAAGCCACTGAAACGGCGGTTGTTGAGTACGCCGTTGAGTTCCCGGCCCACGGTTAGCACCGGACCAGTAATGAGCTGCGTAAAAAAGGCGTGTTTATCTACGGTAGCGGCGTGCGCTCTATCTGGTAACGACATGACCTGGAGAGCTTCCGTAAGCGGCTGAAGGCGCTTGAGGAAAAGGTCGCCAGAGAAGGCATTGTGCTTACCGATGCTCAAATCGTTGTGCTGGAGAAAAAGGCGCACGATGACGAAGCCTGCGGTGAAATCGAAACGGCTCACCCGGGTTATCTGGGCTCGCAGGACACCTTCTACGTTGGCAATCTGAAAGGCGTGGGCCGCATCCACCAGCAGACGTTCGTGGATACGTACTCGAAAATGGCTCACTGCAAGTTGTATACGAGTAAAACGCCGATCACTGCTGCCGACCTACTTAATGATCGGGTACTGCCGTTCTATGAGGCTCAGGGGCTGTCGATGTTGAGAATACTGACCGACAGAGGCACAGAGTATTGCGGTAAAGTAGAGCAACATGGTTATCAGCTGTATCTGATCATCCACGATATCGACCATACGAAAAAAAAGGCGATGTCCCCGCAAACGAACGGTATCTGCGAGCGCTTCCATAAAACCATTTTGCAGGAATTTTATCAGGTTACGTTCCGCAAGATGCTATATGCATACCTGGAGAGCCTGCAAATGGATCTGGACAAGTTGTTGTGGCATTAAAATAATGAGCGAACTCATCAGGGGAAAATGTGCTGCTGGCGTACGCCAATGGCCACGTTACTTGATGGCAAACGGGTCTGGGCAGAAAAGAATCTGAACCAGATTTAATCTCACAGACACCTGTATAAATAACCGGTAACCGTCAGATCAGGTCTGAGCTAGTACACTTAACGTGAGTTTTCGTTCCACTGAGCGTCACACCCCTGTAAGTGTAGCGGCTCGCAGTTTAAATCCCTCCGACTCGCAATCAGCGCAGATTTCGACCCACATTAACTGCAAATGAAAAATTGCCACCGGCTCACACTAAGTGCTAATCGGCTAGCATTTATCCTGCCCGGCTCGCAATCCATTTCACCTGGCTCACAATAGATGCAAATGAAATTTAGCAACGGGGAATAATTATGCAGGGCAGAGCAGTTCCGCCTGGGTGGTTCCCCTGGCGGAGTGGTGAATTATTGTTCGGGTTTGGGAAGAGAGCTTTGCAGGGAGATTTTGGAAGGGATATTAAGCCAGTCAGGCTTGCCGTAAAAGACGGCATTGATCTGCGTGTTATAGAGCAAGTGGGCACGAAAACTCTCGAACAACGCTTTGTTCGGGGTAAAATCGGATTGCCAGAACTGATTCAGCGGCCCCAGCCATGTTAAACCTTCGATATCGTACAGTGCCTTGCCCATGACCTTTAGCGGCTTGTTATGGATCAGTGCCGACAGGCCCGCTGTGCTGTTAATCGTGATTACTGCCCGGGTGTGTGTCAGCAGTGCAGGCAGGGACAGATCATGCACGTAGAGCACCCGTCCAGTGACGCTGTACTTTTTGGTCAGGGCGTCAATCAGGGTGCCATAAAAACGGTGACCACGATCCATCGGGTGATGCTTGAACACCAGATGGGGCGCTTTCGGCGCGTGACGGGCAAATGAGCGGATCACGTCTTCAATGTATTCTCGCACGTCTTTGTACGGACTGTAATAAATGATTTGGCTGTCGTTGTAGACCTGCAAAATTGTCAGGTAGTATTGATTGTCCAGCGTGCCGGTAATGTGGTTCAGCATATGTCGCTGCTGCCAGCGATACATCACCTTATGCCAGCCGGCACGGAACCAGCAGCGCATCTCATGCCACGGCGAGAACGATTTGTGGTGACGGTAGCCTCGATAACGATGGCGACCAAACCAGCCTGCCAGGTAATAGACCGTGGTATGAACGGCACGGTTAAAAGCACTGGGTTTCCACGGCGCTGGCACTTTCAGCCCAGGTAGCGGCTCCTTGCGGTAATATTTTGCCTCCAGCGGCATCTAGGAGTAACCATTCACTCCTCCTTTTTCGAGGGCGGTGTAAAACGGACGGAAACAATCCTCCTCAAATGCCAGAAAGTCGATCCTTTGGATTCGGGAACATTTCTTCGCTTCGATGTGCATCGGGCGGCAGTCACTGAAACAGACAACGGTGTCGAAAGGGTACTCCTTGCGCAGCTCGCGCAGCCAGAAGGCGAAGTCTGACAAAAAACAATAGCTAACGCCGACCGCGCCACAATTAAGAGAGCTGGTGGGGGGCTTGCATGTCCTTGGGGCGAACGTTTACCAACGGCAAAAGGGTGTATTCACAAGTTGTCCGGATGTGCCCGGCAACAAATTCTTCTTCTATCTTATGGATACGCGTCACCCATGAGCAAGCGACCAACAAGACCGCCGGGTTGTTCGAAGAGTGTTTTCCTCAGAGCAGTAAAGTTAAGCATATTGCGACCCTTGCGGACCTCTTGTTTGGATCCAACGCCGTTCTGTGGGCTATGGCGTCAGTGTATGCATGCAGCGATGTCAAAGAGAAGTTCGTCGAAGACTTCGTGGTAGCATAGTTGAAAGCAGTGGCACTGGATCGCTGTACTTACAGTAAGCTCAGAAAGTTTCACTTAAAGGAAAAATATCCCTGCTTCTGCAGGGATATTTTTTTATGGAGGGATGACAGGGAGGATTAGTACAGGCCTCTGGCCTGGGTCAGGTCATACAGTGAATACCGTTTTTGCAAAGGCTGTCCACCGTCGCGGGTCAGCGGTTCCCAGTTGAATCTCGCGCGGGTATTGGTGGGGTGAGTACTCATTAAATCCAGTGGAATAGAAATGTAAAAGCCTTTGGTGAAGCTACCTTCACCGTAATCCCGGGATGACACATTGGTGAAAGTGGCATAGGCTCCTGCCGTAATCCCGCTGGCGAAGCGCCGCGAAATATCCACTGTGCTCCCTTTATCACCCGCGAGATAACGTCCCAGGCTCACCTTAACCAGAAGTTCCTCTGCAAACGATGGCTGCCAGTACCCGGTCACGTGTCCCGTAGTGACACTGTAATCCGCCATTTTCACCGGATCGTCCCAGTCCCGTTGTTTAACATGATTAATGTCGGCACCAATGGCCCAATGCTTTTTCAGGGGACGATAAAGCACTTCGCTGCCGACGCCTGCAAACATCATTTCCAGATAACCGCCGTAGCTTTGCATGTACCAGCCATTGCCCGGCGCGCGGGTGTGAGTCAGCTGCAAATTATTGAGATAGACATCGCTGCTGCTTACATAAGAACGAATATGGGTTCTGACCTGCGGAATGTGACTGTCCGCAGGTGGCGCAGTGTAATTGAATTTGTCGTAGTTATTATTCAGGTTGAATAACGTCACACCGCCCACTTTCCAGTTATCGGAAATCTGATAGCTGGCACTGCCGCTCAGGGCGATCTGGTACATATAGAAAGACTCAGGCCCACCAACCGACTGATTGAGCACAGGAGACCAGTTGAACTGCCAGGGGGATTTTTCCAGGGCATAACCCACCTGCACGGATGCAGGTTGCTTTGGTTCCTCAACTTTGTCCACATTCTCTGGCATCGGAACTCCAGGCGGCAGGCCACGCATAACCTTTGCGAGGGATAAGCTGTCGCTGCGATAGCTAGCCATCGGCACATTCTCACGCTCTTCCGAAATGACAATCTGGCGGGTTCCCGCCGGCAGGGCGTTCATTATGATGCGGTTAGCGCGGTCCACGCCTTCGGTCCGGTCGCGATAATTGGTCTGCTCGCCTGCGACATACACGGTATCGCCCACGCGATTGATGCGCGGTGAAGCAAAACCGGCATTATCGCGCAGGGCGGTTAGCTGTGTCGCGGCGACATGAGGATCAAAGTTTGCCGGTTGCTTTGACGGACGGTAGTCAGGTTTCGGTGGCTTATAGGCCTGGCTGCGCATTGTGTCGAAATTGGTGTTGAGTGTAATGCCGAAGGTTAGGGTATTTCCGCGCTCATAGTCCACAGAGAAGTTACTCCAGTCATTCAGACTGTACAGCACGCCGACGTTTACCGGTGCGTCTTGCTTCAGCCTCCCGGCCCGGTCATTGCGGTAGTCGTTAGCATCGTACTCAGCTTTGATGCGCAAAGGTTGCCAGGGCGTCTGGTACTCTACGCCGCCGAACACTGCTGCCGGGCCATGGAAAAAGCGATCGGCATCAATTGAGCCGCCGCGGCCACTATAGCTTTCGCTGCGCCGGCAGTAGCCGTTGCTTGCGCGGCAAAATGGATTAACGATATTGCCGCTGCTGGCGAGGTAGCCCCAGCCCATTCCCGCTGTGAAATCGAACGGCCCGACGGCTTTGCTGGCTACCAGATATTCACTGTCAAAAAGTCCTGTACCGCCAATGTCCCGAAATCCCAGCGACATATCGGGTGTCCAGCGCGTCTCCTGCCACAGCCGTGCTTTGAGGTCGATCGCTTTGTCTTTATAAGTCTGCTCGCCGCTGAAATTTTTATCACCGTACTGGCGTGTGCGGACATCGGTGTATCGAATCGTAGTTTCCAGCCATGGCACGAGCTGTAGCGACAGGGCCCAGAACCGATACTGATCGTTGTCGCGATAGTTCAGGCTGAATTCACCTGACGGGGCCATGCGCGCGCTCGGGGTCTGCAATAATCCCACACCGCCAAAGTCGGACTGAGAAGGGGAGACATAGGGAAGATAGAGCGGGGTGCCGAAATCTGCACTGGCAACCGTGCTGATCCCGCTAAATAACAGCGCGATGCTGTAGCTGAGAGGAGTGATTTTCATGGTCTGACTGTCCGTTGGCTAAGCAACTGAATGATGCGTTGGTTCAGTGTCTGATATCGTGGTGATAATGAAGTGAGCTGCAGGTTCAGCCAGAGCTGGCTGCCGGGCTGGGGTTCATGGTAGCGGCGGTTCCAGTAGCCTGTGGGTACCGTTTCGACAGTGCCGTCAGGCGCGATCACCGTGACATTATCCGGGTCAATACCGCGCTGCTGCCGCTCTGTATCTGTCAGGGTTGCGGTTTGCTGGCTGGCTATCCACTGCATGCTATCGTGGATACCGTTCCAGATTGTCAGGCTTTGCGGCGGGAACGTACGAAGGTACAGGCGATAATCACCCTCAAGTCTGGGCGAATTCTCTGGTTTCAGCCGCACCAGGTCCGGATCCATCGGTAAAGCAAAACCACCAATGACGTTCATAACCTTAAGGCGCTGGTTTAACGCTGCAATGCGTTGCGCCTGACGCGTATCGCCCAGCTCGTGTAGATCCTTTCCTGCCGAAGTAAGGTCCAGCAGAATCTGCTGCTGAAGAAACTGCTGTTCAGCATCGCCTGCAGGCGTGGAAAGCCTGACGCTGTTCCAGTCGATATTTTTAGGAAGGGCCGGATGGGTCACCAGCTCGCTCAGGTCGGTGGCGGTAACCTCAGTCACGGCACAGGCGGGCTGACAAATGAGTGTGATTTTCCCCTGGCCGTAGCTCAGCGGAGCCGCAGCCAGAAGCGTGGCGGCAAGTATGAGATTTTTTTTCATCAGGAATAGGGTTTAAGCAGGGTAAGAGACCACGTCTGACCGTGGGGATACAAAACTTGCTTGCTATGTACGATGCGGCCGGATTTCGGGTCGACCCAGTAATGCTGCTGCCAGGTCGCCCCGTCGGTTTCAGCCGTCACGGTTTCTTCCAGCACGCGGTAGCGATGCGTTACGCCCAGTACGGTAAAGTCCTGCGAATCCGCCCAGTGAAATCTAGAAATGATGTTGGCAGCGTGAAATCCGGTATCCTCCCACCGTGCCTGCGCATGCCATTGCTGGCCTTCCTGAATGGTGAGCGGAGCCTCAAGCGGATCTTGTATATTGCTCTCCAGACTCAACAAGTTAGCGCTGAAGCCGAGCGTTTTTATGAGGCGTCCACTTCGCGTGGCGATCATCTTTGCATCGGCAGTGAGCCACTTTTGCGTGTTGTCCTCATCCCAGGCAAGCACGATAAACGCCTGTGGGCCGTCAGCAACGGTGAGCGCCATTGAGGCATACGGCACCTGGTCGACCTTAGCACGGTCGATGAAAGCATCTTGTGAAGAAAGTGAATGGACAATCGTCTGGAAGAGTAGCCCGGGGCGATGCTGGCCGCATGCGCTGATCAGTATCACCGCACTCGCCAGACAAATTTTTTTATACATATGAGACTTATAGAGAAACAGGAAAAATGGGGCTCAAATGAGCCCCATGAAAGTATCGTCGATTAACGCGTAGACGTCGTGGTCCCGGTGTTGCCGCTACCGTTGCTACTGTCGCTGGATGCAACGGCAGCGATAGCAACGGCACCTACTAAGCCAGCGCCAACGGCAACAGCTGTGCCGGTCGCCACACCCGCAGCGGCGGCAGAAGAGCCTGCTGCGGTGCCGGTTGCGCTACCCGCAGCAGCAGTTTCGGTTGCAGCGAAAGAAGTCATTGGCGCAGACAGGACACAGACCAGCAGGGCAGATATTTTAACAAATTTCATGTTATTTCCTTATTGGCTATTACAGTGGTGTATTCCTCAAATGGCAAAGAGTTGCCGTGCAGAGAAATAAGGGAAACCCCAAACGGTGAATGTCTGTAGGTTAAATATTTTCAGGGGAGGATGTATTCAGTTATCGCCAAAAATATCGCGCGTATAAACTTTGCTTTGGACATAGAAAAGCTCGGTTGCCATACGGTTGGAGAT
This sequence comes from Pantoea sp. PvP021, assembly GCF_054056055.1. Taxonomy (NCBI): domain Bacteria; kingdom Pseudomonadati; phylum Pseudomonadota; class Gammaproteobacteria; order Enterobacterales; family Erwiniaceae; genus Pantoea; species Pantoea sp. PvP021. The sequence goes on from NZ_JBSRXX010000004.1 coordinate 287,379, forward strand.
AATTAAGTCGGCGTTGCGCTTAAATTCATTGAGATCTTGAATCACTCTGGAATTGAAAAACTCAATTTCCTTCAGCGCTGGTTTGTAAATAATGACGTCAATGCCTTTGGCTTTAATGCGCTTCATAATGCCCTGAATGGATGACACACGTAAATTGTCCGAGCCGGCTTGCATAATCAAGCGGTATATGCCCGCGCGTTTCGGAGAACGGCTGAGAATAACATCGGCAACAAAATCTTTGCGCGTGCTGTTCGCCTCGACGATTGCGCCGATAAGCTTGTCAGGTACATCACGGTAGTTGGCCAGGAGCTGTTTTGAGTCCTTGGGCAGGCAGTAGCCACCGTAGCCAAATGACGGATTATTATAGTGATGACCGGTACCAGGGTCCAGACATGCGCCTTCAATAATCTGACGCGCGTTACGACCGTGCGTTTCGGCATAACTATCAAGCTCGTTGAAGTAGGCGACGCGCATCGCCAGGTAGGTATTGGCAAAAAGCTTGATCGCTTCGGCTTCAGTCGAGTCAGTAAAAATGACCGGACAGTGTTTTTCGACTGCCCCTTCCAGCAGCAAACTCGCGAATAACGAGGCGCGCTCGGAGCGCTCACCCACGATTATTCGCGAAGGGTGAAGGTTATCGTGCAGAGCTCGTACTTCACGCAGAAATTCTGGTTAGAAGAAGATATTTTGGACACCGAGCTGTTACCTGATATGTTGCGTGTAGCACACCGGAACAGTAGATTTAATCACCCCCCTCAACGAAGGCGGTATTAAAATAGTTTGTTTCCGGGTTGTAATCGGTCAGGGTGGCGATAATCACGAAGTCAGCATTTAAGTAGGCATCGTGTTTATCGGTGATTGCCCGAAGGTTCAGATTCTAATTCGTTAAATATGCTCAATATCGTTATCAACAATGAGCAACTTTTTATCGTTCAGTAAATCAATTTTGTGCTAATGAATATCAAGCGCGACAACATCATGATGCTGAGCAAGCAGAATACCATTGAACAGGTCAACGTAGCCTGTACCGGCGATGTCGATCTTCATAACAGTTTAACTCTATGGGTGAATAAGCAACTTGCTGCGATGCTTAGTCACCTGACTGATGGATGATAAGTATTTATTAATGACGATGGCTTCATCAAAATGGCTGGCGATATGCTTACGGCTATTTTTTCCTAACTGATCAAGCTCGTGTTCCGACGAATTAATAATTTTTTCGATGGCTTCAACCAAACTTGTCAGACAGCCTGGTTTACAGAGATAGCCGTTAAATCCGTCCACCACGGTTTCGCGGCAGCCAACATTGTCCGTCGTAATGATCGGTTTACCCATGGCTCCGGCTTCGAGCAGTGATTTCGGAACCCCTTCCCGGTAGTAAGAAGGCAGGACCACACAGTGCACGTCTTTAAGTACGCTTTCGACCTTATCCGTTACGCCAAGATAATTGATAATACCTTCATCAACCCAGGTGTTAATTTCTTCGATATTCACACCTGAAGGATGCTGAGCATCGCAAAAACCTAAAAGAGAAAAGTCGACTTTATTACCGTATTTTTGTTTGAAGTGCCGCGCCGCGTCCGCAAAAAGATAAACACCTTTTTCCTTCAGCATTCTGGCTGAGAGGAGACATTTAATTGTATTTTCTTTCTGTACCGGCGTGAAAGAAAAACGTATGAGATCGACACCTGAGCCGGGTATTCGTTCTTTGATTGCTGCTGAGCCAATGTTGTGTTTACGGAAAACAGCCATATCCTCTTCGTTCTGGAAGAAAATATACTCTGCTCTACATTGACTTATTTTATACAGTGTGCGCACAATTTTATTTAATAAACCGTTATTAATAAACGCATGACCCAGCCCTGCAATATTGTTGATTACGGGGATGCTGAGTGGTGCTGCAGCAAGTGAGCTATAAATATTATTTTTTGGGGTGAAGTTTAAAATCGTTTGTGGTTTGATTTTCAAATAAAGACGAAGAAAGTTGAGGCACGTAAAAGCATCAATGACGGGGTTTATGCCTCTGCCGTCAATTTTAATATCATGAACCATGCAGCCTAAAGCACGAAGCTTACCAGTATAATCATCAAAAGGAGAAATAACATGAACGTTGATTCCTCTGTTGATGAGCTCAATAATGGTATTTTTTCTAAAATTATAAATATACCAACTGGTGTTGGCCGTAATAGCAATGTTATTCATGGTTTAACTGCAGTGTGGTCAGAGGTATTTCTGAAGTGGTGATTAAAGAGAGCGGTATAACGCAAGCCATTTTTGCGTAATGGCACTCATCGAGAAATATTGTTCAACATGGGAACGGGAAGCTGCGCCCATTTTTCGCGCGTCTTCAGGAGAAAGATTCAGCGCCGTGATAATGGATTCAGCCAAGGCTGGGGAACAGTCAGGTGGCACTAAGAAACCATTGCCACCTAATACTTCTTTTATTCCCCCGCAATCTGTCGCAACTACTACTCTCTCTGCTGTCATCGCTTCAGCCACGACTAAGCCAAAACCTTCCCAAGCAGAAGACAATACAAAGATGTCTGCAGCGCTCATCCATTCGTTAATATTTGTTTTGATTCCAAGCCAGTGCACTCGGTTAGCAATACCTAAAGTAGCGGCTAAACTTTTTAATTCAGATTCAAGAGGCCCACCGCCGATGATGACTAGTTGCGGATCCACTGGCATCCTGCCTTTGATAGCAGTAAAAGCACGTAATAAGTTATGATAGTCTTTTGCCGGCGTAAGTCGACCTACCGATAGCAGTAACGGTGTATAACAATCGATACCAATTTCTCTGCGAGTTTTTTCTCTATAATCTTCATTAAAACGAAATTTTTCGATATTGATACCATTATAAATAGTTTGTATTTTTTTATGATTAACACTACCCCTTTTGACAATACATTCCGTCGCCTCGTGGCTGACATTAGTAGAAATCGTTGTTAAAGGATCAGTGATTCGACAAATAAGAGCCCGTAACCGTCCACCCTCATAGGAACTATGTGAAGTAGAAATTAACTTAGGGATAGGTGTCGTTACTCTAAGCAACCGGCTAAATATGTTACCATGTACCAAATGGCTATGGACAATATCTGGTTGAAAATTGAGGATGTGTTTACGAGCATGCAAGTATGCACGAATAAAGCTAAACAGGCCTTTATCCATTAAAAGGGGAAGTATCTCAATTTTTTTATCTTCGGGGCTGATAATTGCATCGCCTGTTAATGTTATTATCTTAACAATATACCCTTTTCTAGACAGCTCATCACTAAGATTACACACCTGAATTTCAGCACCTCCTAGATAAAGATCGGTAATCACAAAAGCTATTTTTCTCATTGTTGTTTTCACTCCCTTATGGTAGGTTCTGATTCGTATTAATTTATAACCCACACCATTCATTTCGACTTATAGACCCACCATAAAAAATAAAATTTTGCCTGTAGATAAATATGCTTAGCTTGCCAAGGGGATAAAAGCATAGAGATTAGCAATAGAAAAAAAGTGGATGTTAACTTCTTCTGCAGGCGTAAACTCATTGCTTTATTAAATACGGTCTGACTCAGCTTATAAGTTTTATCTGTAAAATATGATATTTCTATGCTTTTTCGCATATCATCAATTTCGAATTGGTGCTGCAAGTACCCACGCCTTAAGTTGTATTGCTTAAGGGAATAATACTTACACTTTCTTTGACGCAATTCGTTTTTATTAGATTTGGAAGACATATGCACTCTGTAATACACAAGTGGTTCTGGTATATTATGAATATCAATCCCATTTTCATATAAGCGCAATAAGAAATCAAAATCCTCAGCATCGGGATAAGGTAAATAACCGCCAACTTTACAAAAAGCTTTTCTTGTCATAAACCAAGTTGAGTGAAATGCAACGCAAGAATAGAAGATTTTTATTTTGATAAAATCTAAATCATTAGATACAAAAACATCATTTATGTTCGAACCTAATGCGTCGATTCTGGTAATACCAGCACCCACGAAGATTGCATTATTTTTTTTTAAGTAATCGTATTGTTTTATAAAGCGTTCTGGGTAACTAATGTCGTCAGCGTCTAAACGAGCAATGTAATTTCCGCTTGATGCATTGAAAGCTTTATTTAACGACTCGGCGTGCCCAACATTTTGAGGATTGCATATAAAAACGAATGAAAAAAACTCATCACTCTTAAAATCATACTCCTTGAGAAAATCGCACATTTCTTTTTCTCTATCAGGATCGTCAAGGACAAGTACTATTTCAATTAAGAAATTACCGTTATTCTCCTGAAGCTTGATTGAAAGAATAGCATCTTTTATCCATTCAAGAGGCTCTTTATAGACAGCCATTAATACTGATATTTTATCCATTACTTCTCTTCTCTTGACTTAAAGTGCAGGCGATAAAAATCAAAAAAATCAAATCACCAATGACTCGCGAAAAAAAATAAAAACCCTTAAAGTTAGATATAAAGACCCCTAAGAATAAAACAAAAGCAACAAGCTTTTCTTTAAATTCTGCACATGATGACTTGATTACGACTAGCCACATAAACAAAAAACTAGTCACATATATAAATGTGGAGAGGAGCCCATTATTCCATGTTATTCTAAAGAAGCTAACATCCGTATTAACTACATTTGATTCAGGAGGTACGGAATTACCAATTAACAAAACCGCTGATGATGTAGGCATGACATAGTGGTTTGAAAATAAATCATTTGTTGAGTAATCATTTGCATCACCACTCTCATAGTAATTGATAACATTAGCAAACATTTTAGCTCTAGTCTTTGAAATCACATCATTTTCGGAATTCAAAACATAAGAAAATAACGGTGTAACAATACATATAAAAGCCAATAGAATATCGACTCTTCCATTTTTGAAACACAGAGTAAGAAAATATGCTATTGTTCCAAGTATGAATAAAAACATCGCGGTTCTTGAGGTAAGGAAACACGTTAATCCAATTATGAAGTATAAAAGCAAGTATAGCTTTCCATTACCTTTATAAAAAAAATGAAATGCAATCATTGAACCACAAAAAGATAAAATTCCTGCAACAGGAAAACCTGACATTAAACCAGACTTCCTGTAAGGCGTCATAACTGACTCATTGAAATTTGGATTTATTAGTATATTACCTGAGCCACCAAGAAAATGATCAATATATTGTAAATAAATAACGATAGAATTTATAAAAGAAGCTACAAGTATGGCTTTCAGGATAGAGCATAATGGAATGCCTCGTTTATTAACTATATAACTAAGTAAAAAAAGCAAAATAATTATACGTAGTGGTTTAAATAAAAATTGCTCATCGTAGTAATCACCGCCATTAATGAAAAAAGAAAAAACTGAAAGAGAATAAAGCAGCACCGTTAAAGTAAAAAGAATGACTATCTTATTATTTATTACGACCTTATTTTTTTCATGAGAAGTAAAAAATGCAACAGAAAAATGCAAAAATAAGATCAGCAAAGATAGATCTAAAATTCCAAACTTGGGCAATATAAGAAAAAACGCAAGCAAAAAAATATCTACCATGAGGATAACACCGGTAATTTATCGTATAGATTATTTATAATTAGTTAAATGCTTTTTATAAAATCTTAAGTAAAGCACTTATGCTAGCTTTATGTTATTGAAAATCTCGTTGAGTTTTAGTAACAAAAATCCAGCAACCCAGCAGAAAAGATAAATACACAGGTATGTTTACGACCACTGCTGTATATAATATATTTAGCTCCATTTCGTATGTTATCAAAAGCCCTAACAATAAAGATATTAATCCTAATAGAAAAATCCGGAAAAGCAACCTTGCTTTCCCGATAATTATCAGAACATGTGTTATATACAGATTCATAACATTAGCAATTAATGATAACCCGCATATCGAGTATACTAATAATGTATTTTCATTGTTATCTCCGCCACCTATGAAAAGATGCACTACTTTTTCCCTTAGCAAAAATAGCAACAAATATAATCCCAGAGATCCATAAAGGAAGAATGAAAAAAACCTCTTACTTTTGCTAAAAAAATCAACTTCATCTTTAGTATATAACCTACTTAAATAGGGGAAGATTGCAGTGTTTATGGGCTCGAAAAATCGATATGCCGAAGAAAATATCCTTTGCGTAACGTTAAAAATTGCGACTGCACTAGCTCCATTTGTCACCGCGACAAAGTTTGTAATAGCCGGAATGTACAAACCAATTATGAAAGTAGATGCATAAATATTCCAACCTTCACGCAAGACTTCTTTTATAGATGATAATTCAACCTTAGAGAGGAAGTTTAATTTTTTTGGCATTAAAGCATACAGATTAATTGCTATCCCAAGATATGACAAGCTATGCAACAAACAATAGATTAAAATATCTTCACCTGAATTAACTAACAGCAATATCAAAGAAGCAGATATCCATCGCCATATGAGGCATACCACAGCATAAGTTTTTAGTTTTTGTAATCCTTGGAAGTAGCAAAAAGGTGTTAACGCCTCACAAACCAGAATCAGAGACAATAAAGAACTTGAATATAAATATGTTTTTCCGTAAGTATAAGATATTATATTAAAAGCTAAAAGTGCGGGTATCAGCAGCAGAATCTTAGCATGTAAACTAACATTCAAAATCTTAAGGGCAATATCTTCATTTTGATGGATAGCTATTTTTCTTGACGCATTTACATTAATCCCAAAGTCAGCAAAATTTATTAAAAAGTTCAATGTCACTAAGCAAGTAGCGAATACGCCATACATATTAATACCTAATTTATCCGTTAAAAAAGGTATTAATAATAGTGGGATGAACATATCAAAAAACTTAACCAAACTAACCGAAAAGGTGTTTGATAATACTTTGCTTTTCAAAATCAACTTTATTTTTTTTATAAATGAGGTGCTCAATTTAATTCAGCCTAATTGCCTTAATCATGGTTAAGTTTATAGGCAGTGCTATGCAGCTAACCCATTCTCCAAGAAAACGCATTTTATCCTCTTTTAAAATTAAGCACCAAAGTAATAAATTGTCTTATTAATAAAAGATAACTCTATAGTTAAACCATAGACGATCAACACACCCTATACAATAAGAGTATGTTTTATCAGTGTCCATTAATCATAAGAGGAAAGTTGATGTCATGTTTTTTATACTTCTTGATAATAACTATATGCTCCATACTCATAGCTATTTACACTTCTTTTTTCAACGCCATTAAAAATCACACCTCCAATTGAAATTTCATTTTGAGAAAATCGTTTCGCCGAAACTTCCATTTCTTTTAAGGTGTTTTTCTGAAAACGTGCTACAAGCATAACTGTACCTGCATACTTCGCAGCAATACAGGCATCGCTCACAGCTAATATCGGAGGCGTATCAATAATTACAAAATCATAGTTTGCAGAGGCCCATCTCATGAGTTTTTCGTAGTTTTCGCTCATAAGCAATTCAGATGGATTTGGAGGGATTTGACCACGGGAGATAAAATCCAATTTATTAATTCCAGTCTTTTGAATTGCATAATCAAAAATTATTTCCCTAATCAATATATCTGAAAGACCGTTTTTTTCATTGCAACCAATGACGTTATGAACTTGGCCCTTTCGTAAGTCAGCGTCAATTAGTAATACTTTTTTATTGGACTGAGCTATGACAACAGCCAAGTTACAGCTTACAAAAGTTTTACCTGCTTCTGGTGTTGCGCCAGATATAAGTAATATATTATTTTTAGCTTGTAACATTGCAAAATGCAAACTTGTTCTCAAGCTACGTATTGCTTCTACTGATAAGTCTGCAGGGTTATCTTTAGCAAGTAAATTTATTGATCGCACCGCTTTACTTTTTTCTTTAGCTAACTGTGAGTTTTTTCCTTTTAGCCATTTTGAGTTTGGAATAGTTGCGTACACGTTAAGCCCTAAACTTTCAATTTGTTCGCTACTTTCGATTCCATTGTGAAAAATTCGGCACAAAACATTTATCATAATCGAAACTAATAAGCCTAGAATCGTTCCTGACATAACAATTAATACTTTCCTCGGTGCCACTGGCTTTTTATCCGTTATAGCAGCATCAATAATCCTAACATTACCTACTGTGCTTGCTTTATTAATATTTAACTCTTCCTGTTTGTTTAATAAAAGCATATAAATTTCTTGCCCGGATTGAACATCACGGGTAAGACTTAAAATCTCTTGCTGAGTTTTTGGCATATTGCTGATCCGCAGATTTAATTTCTCTTTTTCTTTCAGCAAAAGTTCTTTTTTTTCAACTAAGGTTCTATACGCTGGATGATCACGGGTATAAAGCTTGGAAATTTCAGCTTCCTTGAAAATAAGCTCATTTATCTGTTTTTCTAAAGATACCATGGCATCTAGAACAGCCTTTGCTTCTAATGATAAATCGACAGACTCATTTTTTTGTCGGAAGAGATTTAAACGACTTTCGGATTCATCCAATTTTCCGCGAATAGCGGGTAATTGTTTTTTTAAAAAATCCAGACTTTTGGCTGCTTCTTCAGATTTCCTATTAATATCTTGCTGTAGATAATTATTGCTTATGCTATTTAATATTGTGGTGGCTCGCTTTGCATCTTCATCTCTATAGAGCAATTGTAGCATACCGCTATCTTTGCTTAGTTCACTAACTGAGAAATTCTCTGAAACTTTATTTATAGCAGTCAACCGGTCAAGCTTGATTATTGTAAATTTTGTTCCGACTGAGGCATTAATATTGCTAACAAGCGTACTAACCCCATTATGAGTTAAAATCTCTCCCACTTTACCGTGTGATTTTTCATCATTGACTGAAAGAATGTAACTTTCCGGCGAAACAACCTTTAAAGATAATGGCAAATCCTGCATATATTCAGGAACTTCAAGGTGTGAAACTGCGATTTCTCCATCATCTTTACCTAGTACACGTGAAATTCCTTTACCAATAAGTGGAAAGTGTTTTTCGTATACTACCGTATCCAGACCTAAATCATCTACCGTTTGTCCAAGTACCATGCGTGATTTAAGTAATCCGATTTCAGTTTTTGATTCCGGTTTACTGTCTGGTATTATTTCAGATAATTTACTTAATACACTCCCGCCTGCGCTTTGCTCTACTTGTATTAAAGCGGAGGAACGGTAAACAGGTGTAGCAACAATAGCGAAAAATATACTAACGAAAGTAAAAATAATTGTGATACATAAAATCTTCCATTTATTATCCTTTAACACACCCAGTATATCATTAAAATCAATTTGATTACCGATCAATCTATTATTCTTATTCATATCCGACTTATGTTCAGGCATTTCATTAAATCTCTACTTTACACTCATCCATTTCATGCAAGGATTACTTGCATGATTTAAAAAATGCATTATATCTTTCATCGGTAAGCACCTTAACCTTGAAGGAAAAATGTTTACCAGCAGAGGTTTTCGAAGATAAATTCCTCCTCGAAAACGTAAGATATAGCTATTACAAATCTCTCAAAGAGAATCAACTGTAAATTGTCATAGCCTTCATGCGTTACAAGATTTTTGTCATACAGGCGAATTTCTGTTGAGCACCAATTTCCAGTGCAATGCATTCTGAGCCAGCTGTTTATAAACCAGTTCAAACATTTCACGGCTTTTTTTATAGGGATCGGCAATTTCAAGCTGATCCTGCCAGTGGCCAAAGAGCATCGCTTTCCCGGTCACTTCCGGATAGCCTCTTTTGATCTGCTCAAGGTGGGATGTTTCCATCACCAGAATTAGGTCGTACTGCCGGGCGAGTTCAGAGGTGAACTTCTGCCCGCGGTGTCCTTCAAGCGATATGCCATGTGATGCCGCGACTTCCGCTGCGGTGGCATCTGCTTCTTTACCAATCAGCGCACATATTCCGGCGGAATCAATTTTCTTATCCGGAAAGGCCCTGCGTAATAACCGCTCCCCGGTGGGTGAGCGACAGATATTGCCAATGCAAACAACTAAAATTGAGTCAAACATAATTACCACTGCTTAATCATTCGGGCTGTATTGGTCACATCATTGATACTGGAAATGGCAGGGACCAGCTGGCTCAGCACGCGGTTCCAGCGGGTAACCGGCGCAGTTGTGACATAGACCACATCATAAGGCTGAAGTTTGAATTCCGTGCCCATCACCAGCGCGGTGGCGTCAGAAATATTGAGCTGATAAACGCTGGCCAGCTTGCCGCCGGTATCTTTTCCGCCGGTCGAGCGAATGACAAAAATGCCGGTTGCGTCGGCGCTCATCTGGTCGATACCTTCGGCATTGCCCAGCGCCTCTGTCAGCGTCATGCCGCTGCGGTCCATCTTCAGGGTGGTTTGCTTTTTCACTTCGCCCATCACGAACACTTTCAGGTTGTCGTTGCGGGGGACAAAAAGGATGTCGCCGTTATAAAGCAGACGGTTTTGCTGCAGATCGCCATTTTTCATCAGCGCCTGAAGCGAGATTTGCTCATCTTTACCGTTGTGAGTCAGCACCGCATTTTTCCAGTCGGCATCTTCTGCCAGACCACCCGCCTGGTTAATGGCATCCATGATGGTGAGCGGAATATTAGTGATAGCTTGCTGACCGGAGCGGGTAACCTCACCTGTGATGTAAGCCTTTTGCGAACGGAAGGCGGCAACGTTGACGTCTACCTGTGGCGACTCAATAAAGGTTGCCAGTTTTCGGCTTAATTCGTCGCGGACCTGGGCCAGCGTCCGGCCCGCGACTTTAATCTTGCCGGCGTACGGATAAAAGATAGTACCGTCGGACTTTACCCAGTTACCGGTGTCAGAGGCGCTGCGATATTGCCCGGCAGGCGTGGTGAGCTCAGGGTGGTCCCATACGGTGACCATCAGGACGTCGCCGACGCCAATACGATATTCGTAGCGGCGGATCTCGTCGGCCAGGTCAGTGTTTGTGCGAGCGGCTACTGGCGAGGGCTTTAGTGATTCAATCAATTTTGGTGTGATGCTGTAGACGTTCACTTTGTCACTGATATCTGCGCTGGCGTCACTCGCATTAATAATGGTTTTACCTGACGTCGACAGGTTACTGCCGGGCGAGAGGGTGCATCCGCAGAGCAGAACAGCAGAGAGGGCGAGGGCCCCGGACTTAACGGTCATCATAGTGAAAACTCTATTTATAAAAGAAGGTGAAAGCCCTGCTGGCGCGCTTTCACTGAAAAAGCATGAGGGCTAATGGCTACGGGCTTTAGTGGCCGGAGTGATTATCGGACTGCAAGGGCTCTCGGGTCGGGGTGCCGCTGCTGCAAAGCATTATTCATCAATACGTAAATACCGAAAACGGCAAGATACAGAGCTATGGACACACTTTCTGTTGCAGCAAACTTTTCCAGTGTCAATCCCATTCCAGCCAGCGTGGCTGTGAGCAGAACCATCACCAATAAAGTCTGGCGACTCGTCAAACCGCAGCGTAATAAAATATGGTGCAGATGATCGCGGTCTGCATGGAACGGGCTTTGACGGCGGCGCAGGCGGCGGATCATAACGTTGACCATATCCATCAGCGGCAGGGCGAGAATCCAGAGTGCCGTCACCGGTGCCATGACAGCCTGGTTGCCCTGGCTCGCATTCAGGATCAGCCAGAGCATGGTAAAGCCGATAACCATACTTCCGGCATCCCCCATAAAGACCTTTGCGCCCGCCAGGCCAAAATTGCTCACTAGGTAAGGGAGCAGGGCCACGATCATCAGGAGACACCACATCGCGGGCTGCTTTGCGCCAGCAGACATGAATTTGACCATCAGCGCTGCAAATATTACGGCAGAAACCGAGCCCAGAAGACCGTCTATCCCATCTATCATATTGAAGGCGTTTATTGCCGCCCATCCGGCCAGAAGCGTTATCAGATACCCGGCCGGGCCGAGCGAAAGTTCATACTCACCCAGGACGAACCCGAAGGTATTGAGGTACACATCATCTAAGATGATAACAATAACTGCTGAGGCCTGAGCCAGGATCCTCGTCATGACCGGAAGATCGTAATAATCATCTGCAATACCTACTGCAAGCAATATAGATATAGCGGCTATATATGCAGTCAGATTTGAGTTGGTAAAAGGAGCGATATCAGGTTGCAGGAAATGGAATATTACGATACCGCAATACAATGAGATGCCGCCAACTAAAGGAATGTTACCGCTGTGCTGTTTTCGGCCCCCGGGTTTATCCACTAAGCTGTATTTTCTGGCCAAAGGGTAAGCGATGATTAAGGCCGTCATTGCTATAAAAAATATGCTGATAGCATCACACATGGCTGCTCCTGTGACTTTTTTCTCCACGCTACCGCCCATGGTGAACAGGGGGCATGCCCTGTGCCATTCAAATAGATCATTTAACTTAAAATTCCCACATTTCATTGATTCCGACGCGAGAGTATCTGGCGATGAAATTAACCTGCATAGTATATTTTCCAGACTGTGTTTTTTTAAAACACAATAAGCCATCATAAATGCCCGCAAGAGCAGGCGTTGTTCATGAGCTATAAATTTTGTTATTGCATGATGATAGATCCGCTCATGGTGGCTTTTGTAATCTTTGCCCCACGCTACCGCCCATGGCGAACAGGGATCATGCCCTGTGCCATTCAAATGAATCATTTAAATTGAAACTCCAACGTTTCATTGACTCCGAAACGAGAGTGTCCGGTGAATAAACGAATTGGCATAGTATATTTTCCTGATCGGAAGTTTTAAAACATGATAAGTTGCCATTAAATGCTGCAAAGGAAAGGATTAATTACCAGTAATTCACTCAGTTTTATAATTGGTGTAATTTCTGTGCGCAATTCTTCTTTTTTAATCTTCTCTAATGGGGATGTTCGATATTGAACATAATGCCGATCAATTTTTATTTAGCTGACGGTTTAAGTCAAAATAAAAAAACTAAACTGGCGGATTTTTGTAAAGCTAAGGCTTAAACGATTCAAGATGAGTGAATGTGAAACGCGTAACTTAAGAGTGGCCGAAGGTAAAAGGGGCGTACGGGTGCAGGCACGTGCAAGATGACGGTGGTCTTAGCACTGTTTTCCATTTTCGACGCAAAAATCACGATGCTGGTCATCAGTGGAAGCCTGTTCACCTCAGTAGGTGGCGTTAGCGGCTATGAGTATATTGCAAAAAGGCTGATTTGAGATAATCCGGAAGCAGGCTTTCACCGTCATCTTGCTTAAAACTGTATCGTTCATTAAGTGCGTTGATAAGTGTCTTTCACAAAGACATGGACTTCATCTATCTGGCTCCGGATACCGTCTGCACATATCAGCAGCCGTTCTACCTCTATAAGGAGCACTAAGCCATTCCAGCCAGTGAACAATTCTTGAAGTAATGACAGTTCAGGTGGTGAAGGGTTACACATAGGGTGAATCCGCAGAGCTTCCTGTTTACAGCTATCAGACAGCCTTCTTAAAGTAAAAGATCGCGCATTCTTTCGCGGAGCGCCAGCCAGTAAAACCTCGTATCATTCGGCGACTTGATGTACTCGCTCTCCGCAATAGCCTGGAGCACGATATGCCCCCGCCTGACGAAACGCAATCTTGTCTGATTATTGCGCGAATGTTCGGCAGTGTAATTTCATATGGCCGCACAATTTTCTCGAGGCGGCACCGGATTTCGGAGTGGGGGATATCTGATTAAGTAAACCTCCCAGGAGTACAGCTGCTATGACTTTAGCGCGCTCAATCTGAATCTGAAGTGCAGGATGAAATCGTTGCAGTTCATAGTAAACCACGATTTGCTGAATGAACTGCGCCTGCTGCGGGAGACACTTGCCTAAGTGGAGATTAATGTGGTCACAGTATTGGTCAATCAGCTTAGCGTTGGGGTCTCACTCTTTCCTTAGCAATGTCATGAATATCAACACGCTTTAAAAGGTCAGGCTGGTGGCGTAAAGGAAATACGCAATCATTTTCTCAGTTACATCACTAATGATAATTGATTGTTTAGCGCATCCAGACACCGTGCCTTTTTATCTTTTCTTTCAGGAAAATTTATGTTCGCCGCCATGCCTCACTGATATATGTCATAGAGGAAGCCATGGCCACTCTGACTGAGTTGTTACTGACCTCTATCCTGGCTAATCGGGGAATCGAATTTATAGCATCAAAATAAAATATCTTTAGCTAAAGAAATTCATTTCCCAGCAAGTTTTTTATGCGCTGCCGGAGCATAATGTCATCATCCGGCAGCGCCTTCTGACAAGATTCGCTGTGAATACAGCACCTGCCCAATTATATTAATAACGCTCCGCTACTTTTGCTCTTTACGAAATACCTTTAACTCCTCGCGCAGTGTTGAGATTTCTTTCTGCTGTTCACGTAAAGCTTCTACAATCGGCCCTATCAGTTTTTGATAATCAACCTGCTTTAAACCGTTTTTTTCAATTACCAGTTCTGGATAAACTTTTTCCACGTCTTGCGCAATCAAGCCAATATCTTTCGCGCCGTTATCCTTCCATGTATAACTTACGCCTTTCAGTTTTAATAATTCTTTCAGTTGATTACGTAATGGCATTATGTTGTCTTTCAATTTCTCATCACTAAATGGACAACACGTCTCTCCAAGAGAAGGGATTTGAGTGCACTCATAATTGCCGCACATTTCAGCTTCCGTAGTCGTTGTTGCTAATGCTGAATTGGTAATAAAACCGGTAGTAACAGTTGCGGTGAAGGCCATTATTGCATAGGTAACTGCTTTTTTGGACATAATATTATCCTTAGTTTTCAGGTTCATAGGGAGGTTTAAAAATTACTAAGTTAATAACGTTTCTCATGTTACATCAATGGCTAAGTTAGCAACATCCTGTTAACTTTTAAAGTGATAATAGATTGCTTTTTTGCATTCAATTAGCGAGATAGGCGAAATTTTCTCTTATTTTTCTGGATTTACGACTTGTTTGCTTATGTGCAAAAAATCTTGTACCGATTTAAGCAGCCACCAGGCTGCGTAAAATGATCACCCATAGCATTCACAAAGATAAAATTAGCAAGCTAATAATTTTAACTTTATGATTTTCTGCATCTCGAATCCTGGTGACAACAGTCATCTGTCATTTCGCCACTATTCTGCTATACCTTTCCGACAAGTTGATAGACTTTTTATTCTATTTTTTCTGAAATAATTACTCTCCTTTAGAGGCCTGATAACCAGTGTAGGGATTAATATCCATATGGAACTGTCCATAGCAACATTCCGGCGGGCAATACGCACCGTTGTACATATTCCGGCTGGTTTCCTGATAAAGTGTAATAGCTGTAAAGCTTTTGTTCAGGGTCTTTTGAGTTGCTTCAGCATTAAAACCCCTCCAGATGATGAGTTTGTAACCGGGTATAACTTCTCTCTCGGACCGGTAATATGACTTATGCTTTCACGTTATTTGCTGCTCATCTTTTCTTATTACAGCGAGAACGCTGAGGACTAAATTATTACGTTGAGCGCCATCAACTGACACATCAGTGCGCAAATATGCTCGAACCGCTGCCGTTATCTGTAACCTCAGCGCAATGATTACATGCTTTCAGTATTATAAACAGTGAGTGAACCACTTAATTCAGCGGCCCAGTGATGAACGCGCTGCAAAGCATTTTAGGACGTCACTGAGCTTGTCGTTACGATCAAGCTTAAGCTTAGTAGTCAAGCTGCGGGCATGATTATGCCGCGGGTTTTATGTATTTTACGTTTTTTATCGTGGGGACCGATGCTATGGACGGCGTTACTCATTCCGTTTGAGTGTTCTGTTATTTGGAACATCTATTGAGGGGAGACTTCATTTCCACATGGCATGAGCAGCTATTTTATCTTAAAAGCTGAGCTGTAACTTTATGTAAACCAGCTAATGTTGTATTCCGCCGGTAATAGTTCACAAACTATGCAGACAGCTCTATGCATCGCATGTGCAATGACCTCATACTTGCCCTGCATAATACTTTCGTAACTAACGGCTGTGTTCTCGTAGAAGAGTACTTTGTGCAAGAAAAACATGAGCTTCTGGTAAGCGTGCAGGGCGGTGATTTAGTTACATCATACAATTATTATTTATTTTATAGCACTTTCAAACACCGTGCCTTTTTATTTTTTCTTTCAGGAAAATTTATGTTCACCGCCATGCCTCACTGGTATATGTCATAGAGGGAGCCATGGCCACTCTGGCCGGGTTTTTACTGACCACCATCCTGGCTGATGGCATTAACTTTAGACTGAAAAATTGGTCAAATCCTGTCCGGAAATAGTAAAATCGGCACTTGAGGGCACTCAGATTTGGTACATCATTGATGAAGCCTATTCGGTTGCGCTGGCCGAGTTGGTTAATGCTCAGAAAAAACGGCCTCTGGCAGCATTCCGGGGCGATTGAACAAATTTATCGTCTGACGGGTAAAATTTTCGGGCGGGCAGTCACGGTCGTTATTCGGGTCAGTTCAATCTGAAATACTGCCAGGAGCCAGGCGTACACTCATGTTTCAGCTCGATACAGCTTATTTTACACCAAAGTTATCAGCCGTGTGCGTGGCTCCCGACACTCAGAACTGGATTATTGTCTGCCATGAAGTCAGTGAAAAAGCGTCGGCAGCTTTGGCATGCTGACTTTGTACAGCCTCATCTCTTCGACCAGCCGGCCCTGAAGCGTCTGGTGAGCACGCTCAACATGAGCCCGGGGCATAGCTGGTATTAGTGCTGGTTCTAATAATGTTCATCTCGTTCATCATGCGCCCGAATTGCATCTGGCCGTCACCGCCAGCCGTATTTTTGTTGTTAATTCGAAAAATGCCAGCCTTGTCGCTGACAGAATGTCAGCGACAAGGCTGCTCCAGATAGTCGCGTGTAGTATCAAAATAGGTGAACGTGGACAAGGATTTTCAAAATGGATGCACCAGGCGACTCTTCATGCGGCAGAAGCCTAAGGTTCACGGCCATGACCCCAAAAAACTGAGATTCCTGCCGCCCCGGCATAGCTTTGCTAGACTTTTGTGTGAACCTGACAGCGCACGCTCAGGTCTGCCCCTCCCTGGTTACCGTTTCATATGTCTATGCATTATGCCCGGTATTATTTCTTTTTCAGGAGCAATCCATGAGTATATCTCTGTTCAGCGGCACTCCCACGGTCATTGGTCATGACAACCGCGGCCTGACCGTACGCGATATCGTGTATCATCGGCACCCCGGCTCACCGGAAGCCACTGATGAGCGCATCACCCGTCATAGGTATGACGGCCGTGGCTTCCTGACACAGAGCGTCGATTCGCGTCTGCATGAAAGAGGGCTGGCCAACTTCAGTTCCGTGACGGACGCGGCTGGCCGCGTCCTGCGCGCCAGAGGCGCAGACAACGGAACTATTGTGATGCTTAACGACGCCGCCGGCCGGGCTTTTATGACCGTTAGTAATATCCTCACCACTGAGGACGACACGGAAGACCTGAGTCAGGCGGTGACACGCAACTGGCAGTATGAGGAGGGTTATCTGCCCGGACGGCCGCTGAGCGTCACGGAACAGGTCACAGGTGGCGCTACCCGTATCACGGCACGCTTCGTGTACGCAGGCGATACTGAAGCGGAGAAAAAACTGAATCTGGCTGGCCAGTGCGTCAGTCATTACGACACGGCCGGTCTGATGCAGACCAGCAGTTTTGCCCTTACCGGCGCGCCGCTCTCCGTCACCCGCCGCCTGCTGAAGTACGCGGACAATCCTGACGTTATGACTGACTGGCATGGAATGGACGCGCCGGCCTGGAACGACCTGCTGGATAGTGAATCTCAAGCCACTCTGACCATCGCCGACGCCACCGGGGCGGTGCTGGCCACCACCGACGCACGGGGCAACCTGCAGCGCGTGGCGTACGACGTGGCGGGCCTGCTGTCGGGCAGCTGGCTGACCGTTAAGGGCGGCAAAGAACAGGTTATCGTCGCCTCCCTGACGTACTCGGCCGCCGGGCAGAAGCTGCGCGAGGCGCACGGCAACGGCGTGGTGACCTCGTACGCGTATGAGGTGCAGACGCAGCGCCTGACCTGTATTAAAACGGCACGCCCCGCCGGGCACGCATCCGGTGCGAAGGTGCTGCAGGACCTGCGCTATGAGTACGACCCGGTGGGCAACGTGCTCAGCGTCCGCAACGACGCCGAAGAGACCCGCTTCTGGCGCAACCAGAAAGTGGTGACGGAGAACACGTACGCCTACGACAGCCTGTACCAGCTGGTCCGCGCCACCGGGCGCGAGATGGCCGGTGCCGGCCTGCAGGGCAGCAGCTTACCGCCCGCTACCGTTCCCCTTCTCACCGACAATTCAGCATATACAAACTACACCCGTGTTTATAGCTACGATACTGACGATAATCTGACGCAGGTTCGCCATTCTCCAGCAACGGGCAGCGGTTACACGACAAAAATTACCGTCTCAGATAAAAGCAACCGGGGCGTGCTGAGTACGCTCACCGAAAACGCCGCGGACGTGCATGCGCTGTTCACGGCGGGCGGGCAGCAGAGGCAGCTGCAGCCGGGACAGAGTCTTGTCTGGACACCGCGCAACGAGCTGCTGAAGGTAGTGCCGGTGGTGCGCGACGGCGGCACAGATGACGGGGAGAATTACCGGTACGACGGTGACAGCCAGCGTATCCTGAAGGTCAGCGTGCAGAAAACCGGAGCCGGCACGAAGACGCAGCGGGTACTGTACCTGCCGGGACTGGAGCTGCGAACCACGGCCAGCATAAACAGGGAAACTGAGAGCCTTCAGGTGATTACGGTGGGTAAAGCGGGACGGGCGCTGGTACGCGTGCTGCACTGGACGTCAGGCGGGCCGGGGGAAATCACTGACTACCAGCCACGTTACAGCTACGTTGGCATGTTGGGTAACTGTGGGCTGGAGCTGGATGCTGACGGCAATATTATCAGCATGGAGGAGTACTATCCGTATGGCGGGACAGCCATCCTGACAGCACGCAGCCAAACAGAAGTGGATTATAAAACCATCCGTTATTCAGGCAAGGAGCGTGATGCGACGGGACTGTATTATTACGGCTATCGATACTACCTGCCGTGGGTGGGCAGGTGGCTTAGTGCAGATCCGGCGGGCACGGTGGACGGGCTCAACCTGTTCAGAATGTGCAGGAATAACCCCGTACCAATGCTGGACAAAGATGGGTGTGCTCCAGAGTATAATCCACGAAAAGACTTTAGTAAGTTGGAAGAAAAAATGAAAAGTGAGTCTCCTGAAGTACAGCGTAAAGCAATACTAGGCATGGCGTTGACCAGTTATCTTCTTGAGTTTGAAATAGATGCCAAGCTAGGTGGAAGTCTAGTTGCCAGGCTATACGGAGCAGCGCGTGCCCCCAAAGATATTGATATTGACATTGGAAATCGTGATGGCTCACCCATCAGTGTAAGTAAATACAAGTCAAAAATAAAAGGCTTGGAAAATAAGTATATAAGCTTGCCCGACAGTTTGATAAAAATAGAGTCTGTTGCAGAGAAATCTGGAGTTCTACATATTAAACATAGGATGATAGTCAACGAAACTTCACTATATATCGACCCTTTTGAAGAGGAAGATCAGGAAAATGTCGATATAAAATTATTCTCGAATTCACCTGTACATGAAGAAATTGTGGATATTGGAACTTATAATATATTTGAAGTTGCAGGTTTAGTTCTCGGTTCGGATCCCACTCCGCATGTGAAGCCAGAATTGCTGATTGCGGGTTTTCTCTCGAGAATGGATGTCGATAAAAATGATTCTGAACAGTCTCTCGCTCTGATCAGGCATCTTTCCTCAGAAGGAAGGAGCAACACCGAGATTGAAGAAAGGGTACTATCGCATGTTAACCAGAATCATTCAAATTTCAATAAGTTGAGTGGAAGGTTGAAAAGCGTTCTTTCGCATTAACGGTGGCAAGTCAGTAAAATTTGCACTGCCTGTTCTTCAGGCAGTCAATCAATTTCTTTATTCTAACCTGCTTGGTCCCCCCGACGCGATGCAGAATCGCTGCACAATCTAGCATGAAGAGAGTTCGCTAAATGCGATCAATTTCTCTCAGCGCTTTGGTCAGCCCTTTTGTTTGGGATAACTAGAAAACTTTTTTAACATCAGGGATGCTGTCACTGCTCCCTGCTTTATTGAGGTTACCAGATGCAGCACTCCACGCCAGTGAATTTCGATCTCTTTCAGGTTCAGGCTGCTTGTTGATATCAGTGACTGAAGTACCGGGTATTGGTACGCTTTCCCTTTGATAAATAGTTCCCGGCTGCACATATTTCTCACGGCGTCCCGGGGGGGTATTTGCCAGCCAGTCCTCCTGTCAGGAGTGTTTTTCGCTGCGGTAACGCTGTGGATTGTAACGATTAAGATAGTTCCATAGCCATACGTTGTCCTGCAGCGCTGTCTCCGGTTTATGAACTGATACAGGGTTTCATGCGCCTCTTTGACGGTCCAGAGCGGATAAACTACTTTACCTTTGGACCGTACCGACGTCCGGGTGCCATCCTTGCCTGCCGGTGTATGCGTCAACCAGTCAACCTTCAGGAGCTGCATCACATTCTGGAATACATGGCTTTTGATCACAGGTCCATTATCGATGGTACAGCTTTTTCCGACGGTCCTGCAAAGGAAATTCAGACCTGACCTTTGGTGTCAGTTCGCAGTTTCGGCGCGGCAATCAGTTCACAATAATGTTCCAGTTCAGACGAGGAGAGTATCCGTAGCAGATCATGATAGCGGCGGTGAGCTTTGCGTGGCATGAGGACAAAGCGAAGGGCATGGCAGACCGTCGTGGCTGAAATGCGCGGCAGCGGCAATCTGAGTGGTGCGTTCAGCAATTTTTGGCGGCAGGCGATCCTGCAGGTCATTAATGCTGTGGGCCAGTCGATCCAGGCGTGTCACCATCAACGAGACGCAGGAGCTGCAAGTCGCTACTTCCGGTCCGGCTGCTTTCGCTGGCTTTTTCTGCATGAATGATTTCACGCACGGCAGCGCGGAGAATTCGCGTCTGCAGGAGAGATCCTGGTCACTTGGTGAAACGCGTGCATAGTCATAAAATGCCATGTTGCTAAAAGTGTCTCTTTAGGCTTCAAATGAGAAAGACTCAACATGCAGATGAGGAAAAAACAACCCAAATGAGACAGAAAAACTGTCTCACAGGGTTGCCGGTATTGAGTAGACTCATAAATGCCGATCAAGTTCAGCAAGCTAATATCTTATTGTCATTCACTAATTATTTTTAATGTTTATCCTTTTTAAAGGTAACTAATCATCAATATACTATGTGATAGTAAAATTAAATTTTTAATTCCATCATAATGATGCACGCCTTTTTCCTGATAAGCTAGCCCAGTTTCCATCTCCATTCATTCCTCTTGACCACCCCCCTAATGCTCCTGAAGCTCTTTGCCCAAATATTTCAGGCGAAGCTAAAAATTTTGATGGTTGTAAACGTGCACTCAGGCCGGATGCCTGAACCCAGGAATCAATCATACCGGGACCAGAGACAAACATTGTTATTTCACGACGAACCATCGGTATAAATCTTTTTAGTCTCCACATAACATCATCAACAGAAACCCGGTTATAGGGTGATGACTGGAGTTTTTTACTGAGCCAGTCTTTTCCTGCTGCTCGGCCAATCCCCATGTCATATAATTTTCCATTATAAGGAGCTGTGGCATACGATATCATTCTGTCGAGACTGGCTGAATTTTCACTGGCAACTATTACTGCATTTGAAACTCTCGGATTCCTCTGCCATAATTCGTAATGGATGAGGAGGTCGGATGGCCCAGTACTGCTTACCCTTTGGGATGTTATTTTCCCTAAACTACTCTTTAACATCACATCGACATCCATATAAATTCCACCGCCTGCTTTTTTTAGAACTGCTAATCTCATGAGGTCAGAAGCAGCTGCATAGTTTGCATAAGGGGTATTCCGTGATTCACGAGCTATAGCTGAACTCAATACGTGAGGAAGTTCTGGCGGTGTCTGGATACTTATTTTGTTTAATAATTCCTTGCTGTAACCTCTCTCAATTAGATTATTCTTTAGTTTGTCAGGAGAATCACTCCAGAGATTTACCTTATAACTTGGGTTATTTGATTTGAAATGTATCATATTGCTTATTGCATTAGCCGGGATCTCAGCATTACCCAACCAAATATAATGAGCGATCTCAGGATACATACCATCTACATCCCTGAATATTATAGGATTATTCCGCACCATCCTGAACAGGTTCAGCCCGTCCACGGTACCTGCCGGGTCGGAGCTCAGCCACCGGCCCGCCCACGGCTGGTAGTACCGGTACCCGTAGTAGTACAGCCCCGTCGCGTCACGCTCCTTACCCGAGTAGCGCACCGTTTTGTAATCCGCCTCCACCGCACTGCGCGCCGTCCACACCGCCGTGCCGCCGTACGGGTAGTACTCCTCCATGCTGATGACGTTCCCGTCACCGTCCAGCTCCAGCCCGCTGCTGCCGGTGAGGTTATCGTAACTGTAGCGCACCTGACCGTTGCTGATGTCAGGCGGTTTGCCGCTCTCCCAGTGCAGCGCCCGCACCTGCGCCCGGCCCGCCTCACCCACGGTTATCACCTGCAGGCTTTCCGTTTCCGTGCTGCCTGCTTCAGTCGTGCGCAGCTCCAGCCCCGGCAGGTACAGCGCCCGCTGCACCTGCGTGCTGCTGCCGGTTTTCTGCACGCTCACCTTCAGAAGCCGCTGGCTGTTGCCGTCATACCGGTAGCTCTCCCGGTCTTCCGTTACACCGTCACGCACCACCGGCGTGACCTTCAGCAGCTCGTTACGCGGCGTCCAGACCAGGCTCTGACCCGGCTGCAGCCGGGTCTGCTGTCCGCCCGCGGTGAACAGCGCGTCCACGTCCGCGGCGCTTTCGGTGAGCGTACTCAGCACGCCCCGGTTGCTTTTGTCTGAGACGGTGATGTTTGTCGTGTAACCGCTGCTCGTGGCGGGGGCGCGGTGACGGATTTGCGTCAGGTTGCCGGCTTCATCATAGGTGTAGTGGCGGGTATAGCTGGTATACGCGGAGCCGTCTGTGGGGAGGGGAACGGTAGCGGACGTTAAGCTGCTGCCCTGCAGGCCGGCACCGGCCATCTCGCGCCCGGTGGCGCGGACCAGCCGGTACAGGCTGTCGTAGGCGTACGTATTCTCCGGCACCACTTTCTGGTTGCGCCAGAAGCGGGTCCCTTCGGCGTCGTCAGTCATGTTCAGCACGTTGCCCACCGGGTCGTACGCATAGCGCAGGTCCTGCAGCCCCTTCGCACCGGCGGCGTGGCCGGCGGGGCGTGCCGTTTTAATGCCGGAGAGGCGCTGCGTCCGCGCGTCATACGCGTACCAGGTCACCACGCCGTTGCCGTGCGCCTCGCGCAGCTTCTGCCCGGCAGCCGAGTACGTCAGGGAGGCGACGATAACCTGCTCCCTGCCGCCCTTCGCGGTCAGCCAGCTGCCCGACAGCAGGCCTGCCACGTCGTACGCCACGCGCTGCAGGTTGCCCCGGGCGTCGGTGGTGGTCAGCACCGCCCCGGTGGCGTCGGCGGCGGTCCGGGTGGTGTATGCCTCACCGCCCAGCTGGTCGTTCCAGGCCGGCGCATGCGCACCCTGCCAGTCAGTCATAACGTCAGGATTGTCCGCATCCTTCAGCAGGCGGCGGGTGACGGAGAGCGGCATGCCGGTCAGGGCAGCGCTGCCGGTCTGCACCATGCCCGCCGAGTCGTAATGGCTGACGCAGGCTCCCGCCAGGTTCAGGGCCTTCTCTGCGTCCGTATTGCCGGCGTACACGAAGCGTGCCGTGATGCGGGCAGCCTCGCCTGTCACCTGCTGCGTCACGCTGACCGGACGACCGGGCAGGTCTGCGTCCTCATAGTGCCGGGTGAGGGTGACCGCCTGACTCCGGTCGTCTTTGCCACTGTCGGGGGTGCGGATATTGCTGACCGCGATAAACGGCCGTCCGGCGGCATCATTCAGTGCCACGGTGGTCCCGCTATCGGCTCCCTGCGTGCGCAGGATGCTTGCGGACAGGCCAGTCAGGTACGTGAAGTTCGCCAGTCCGGCGTCGTGCAGGCGCGGGTCGGCGCTCTGCGTCAGAAAGCGGCGGGCGTCGTACTGATTACGGGTGATGAGCTCACTGATGACGTCGGGTGTATCCGGGTGGCCATGGTAGGCGATGTTGCGTACGGTCAGGCCGCGGTTGTCGGGAACCGTGACAGCAGGGGTGTTGCTGAACAACGATGTGTTCATTGTATTCTCCTTTTTTTATTATGCAGCCAGTCAGGCTGCAAAGAAAATCATACAGCAATCAGGATGGTTTCACTTGGATGGCTACTATTCGTGAAATGAGCAAACAGATCATAGGAAACTAGTGGAGAAGCCATCGTTTCTGGGGGCTTTGATAGGGCTCAATCTTTAGGGGGCTGATAAAGTGCGGGCAGGGGAGGGATGTGATTACACGCAGGTGCGGTAATCGTACCGGTCCATCCGCTATGGCATTACTGTTATTTGACATCGAGCGGATGAAAAAGGGTATGCGTTGCGACCGGCGAAGGTGCGAAGCCCCATTTAATATAAAAGTATCTCACTGCGTTACTCAGTGCGTGAACCTGGATGGCTTTCGCGCCTGCGTGAATCGCCACGTTCAAAGAGCGCTTCACCGTATCTCTCATGCTGCTCTGACGTTACCGGCGCATTGAGGGCTTCAGCAAATGCGTCGTAGCGTTCTGCATCCAGAATGAAGAGGCGCTGGTCCAGCAAAACGTTCTCTGCTTCGCGGCAAGCGACTTCAAGCATGAAATCCGTGCGTGATTTGGATAACAGGCTGGCGGCCATATCAATCAGCTCGCGTTATAAGGGCTTTGCGCGAATGTTGATCGGGGCTTCTTTGATTTGTGCGCTCATGATTATCTCTGTGTAGCGATTGTGTGTAAAGTATACGCTGACGTATAACTAAACGCTACACGTCAGGCAGTCAAAGGCACGAAGCTTCCCTGTCTGTGCCGGTGGCCGGTCAGCGCCACGTCAGGACTTTTTTTCCCGATATTCATCGGATTAATATATGTTGTCTTTTTCACGCTGACCGACGCCAATAAAAAATACCGTAACAACGTCATCTGTAACGGTATAGGCCAGACGATAAATACATTACTTCAGCTTTATTTTGTACAGGACTTTACGTCCATAAAGTTCACCAGCAGGTTCGTGAAGATTATTTTAGCGCCCGGATAAATGCTGCTCATGTATTTTTGGTAATCATCAGCTTCCAGACGGTTTGCTTTGAGATGCTCAGCCCGAAGCCGGCATTGAATAACCGCCATGACGCTTGTTAATCAGTTCTTCCGGGCCGCCTTCGCGATACAGCTCAACCAGGCGACGGCATTGCCGGTGGTTCAGTTCCATCGATTCGGCAGCTTCATCGAGCGAGATATCCCTCGCCAGATGCGCTTCAATGACGTCTGCCCGAAGCTGGCCACGCAGAAGTCTTAAAGATTTATCTTCACTCGTGTATCCACCTTTTATTGCCGCCAGCCAAAGCGGGCAGGGGAAAGACCTCATCGCTTCAGTAGGGAATAAAGTCTTAAGGGCTGACCAGCTCCAGTTCGTGGCTTTCGGCTCCTTAAGTGCGCGTTTCAGAACCCGCCTGCGCGGCATTTTTTTACTCCGTGAACGCTGGACTTCTGCTTCCAGTCCGTCCTGCTTTTCCAGCGCCAGCCTTAGCACCGCACCCAGTCGCTTGTTATCAACGATCGCGTCCTGATCCACGCAGGCGAGACGGTCAAAGACCTGATAGCGTCGTAGCCTGTGCGCATACCGGAAGGCGATTCTGCTGTCCGGATACTCGTTGACCGTGGATTTTTCACCAGCGATACAGATGTTTTCATCAATCGGTTCAATTATATATATCATTTTAGCATACTGAAATGTCAGCGATTCCGGGAGTTTTATGCTGGTCCTGCCAGGCAAAGATATTATCGCGTTCTTCAGACATTATGTCTGAAGAACGGTGCAAATCCTCTGGATACTAACGAGTCTGATAGATCCGTGACTTACGTCGCGAGTGCGGATCCCAGAGACCATCAGCGATCATCCTGCTGCGCAGCGTCCCAATGGAAATTCTGATGCTATGAAGTTAGAAATGCCCCTCGGTGGTTAACGCAGGGCCGAAATAGCTGTACTTTTCAGGAAGCAGCGTCAGTATTTTAAATCGCAACTCATCAGGGGCACGATTGTTTGCGGGCTTGCCAAGTTTTCGGGATGACAGTCCGCCAGTACCGTCATTCTAATAGCGGCTGAGAAGTCGTTGCACCTGATGGATGCCGAGGTCCATAAGTTTAGCTACGCGCGACAGCGTCAGATGTTTATCATATAGTTGCTGTAAAACAGATATGCGGTCGAGTTCTTTCTGGCTTATGGTGACCAACATAATAGTGATACTCCTTGCTGTATGAATAAGGACAGGCTGACCGAAGTATGACATTTTACATTTGCTGAAACACAACAATAACGCTTTGCACTGGGACCGTAGTGCGTATAACATAGATTATGTTAAATTAGATGGTTTTTATGTTTAGTCATTGATTTAAGGCATCACCTCCTAAACTAAACTCACGACACTTCTACCTCAATTAAAACAATATCCCTGATACCCTCCGGGCTACATCATTTTACTGAAAATACAATCAGTCCCAGAGTCAGCACATTGTACAGCCTGCTTATACTGGCTGGAATGACCTGCTCCAGAATCAGATACAACCTTCAGCACGCTGAGCGTCATAACGGCAGGCAGACAGGATAAACCTGTAAGCCTGCAGACACGACGTTGCAACAGACCGATCGCATCACACATCAACACTACGGCTTCCCGCTTCTGATCTGTCGTCAGTACTTTCGACGCAGAGCCACCTGAAGCGCCTCCTTATCCAGCATGGCTTCGGCAAGCAGCTTCTTGAGGCGGGCGTTATTCTCTTCAATCGACTTAAGCCGCTTACCTCAGATAACGTCCATGCCACCAAACTTCTTGCGCCAAGTGTAGAAAGTGGCGTCTGAAATAGCATGCTTGCGGCAGATTTCACGAGCAGAAACCCCGGCCTCTAGGAGAATACTGATGATTTGTTCGTCAGAATAACGCTGCTTCATAGGGAAGCCCTCACGTTACTGATGAAGATACTACTGACATTATGATGTATTAATCAACGGGGAGCAGGTCAGGAAGATATTTCTGCAGTTGCCATTAATGTAATGTCGGTCTCAGAAAATGGTATTGTTACTGTGTAGACTCATAGAAGAAAAAAATTTTGCTATCACTCTTTTTTGATACCATGGTCTAAGTATTTTCGAAAGGGCTAAAATCATTAACTGTTGACATTATTAACAGGAGAATACTTAATTATAAAACCATATGCGGTGATTGATTGTTTTTTGACCTCACTTTAGGCGGAAACCATGCTCTTCGCAGGGCATAACTATAAAATTAGCACGCTAGGTAATTCAATCTGGATGAGCGTGACTAAGCTTTTATCGAAAAGTGGCGGGAGAAATTAGCTGGCTGCGTATTCATATTCAACCAGCTATGGCGCCCTTTTGGGTAAAAATTAACACAGCTATTTTAAATCGATTGTATATGCCTGAAATATTGGGGAGAAGTATCGTGAAATCTAATCATTCGTTTTATTCTCGAGTTTCTGACTTCAAATGGAAAGTGGCGTGCATTAGTTTAGCACTCTCTGCTGCGATAAATGCTAATGCCAGCACAGTCGAGATCGTCACAGATACCGACATTTCATCAAGCACTACCGAGGATTACTATCGCGTGCACGGCGGCGCACTACTATCTGGATCTGAAGCTAGAACAGGCAACCTTTCCGTCGGTTCCTTCACAGATCCTACATCGGGTAGAGTTCATTTAACCGAAGGGTCGTTAATAAACGGTTTTATTGAGTTGTATGATAACGGTTCAGCAGAGCTTGATGATGCAACCGTAACTTCCAGTATTTATGTAATTGACACTAACTCTAATTTAGTATTGAAGCGCTCTTCTGTTCTCGGCGTGATAGAGGCTTCAGGCGGTACGATTCAGGCGAGCGACTCGTCGATTAACAGCATCAGTTTAAGCTCAGCCGTTAATAATGTTATCTTGACGAATAGCCACATCGCGTCAGATACATCCAGCATAGCAGCGCTCTACATGACAGATGAAAGCGCTGCAAAACTGATAGGAAGCACTGTTGAAGGTTCTGTCGGCGTACAATTCGACAAAGCTGCTGCAACTAATAATTTTACTTCATTAATCGTCGACCACTCATCTGTCAGCTCAACGACGGGACCTGGAATAAACGTGGGTTTTGCAAGTTTTGGTTCCGAAAATGCAGGCAAGGCTGACATCCTGATGTCCAATAATAGCCTTCTAAATGCCAGTAATGGCACCGCCATGAATGTTCAATATGGCAGCGAAGCCAAACTTCGCAGTGATGCTAGTCGTATTGAAGGTGATATTATCGTCGATGATACAAGCAGCGCTGAAATGTCCCTCAATAACAGCAGTTATCTTCGGGGAAGAGTGCTAAACCTGAATAGCATGACAGTTTCAACAGGGTCAACCTGGGAGATGACGCAGAACAGTAACGTTGGTGCCATGGTGATGAATGCCGGCTCCGTAAATTTCGGTGTATCGCGATCATCTGAGTTCCGTACGCTAACGCTCGGAGAATTGAGTGGTAATGGCGAATTTTACATGCAGACTGATGTGGCAGGCCAGAAAAGAGATTTCCTCAACGTTACCGGCAGTGCAATTGGAAGCTATCTATTGCACGTAGCTAATACCGGTGCTGAACCTGAAAAATCTGCAGTTATCACGGACTTGGTTCATGCTGGTAGTGGTGACGCCAACTTCAGTCTGACCAACGGCAAAGTAGATATCGGAACCTGGCAATATGAATTGGTTAAACATGGAAATGAATGGGGACTGGTGCAGGCTGGCACCGCATTTGTTGACCCTGATGGACGTATTGTTCCTGTTACACCTACCCCTGTTACCCCTACCCCTGTTACCCCTACCCCTGATAAGCCTGTTGACGATATTGTCTCCATCAACCCATCACCCGGCCTTTCGACCTCAGCATCAACAGATGCCGTGCTGAGCATGGCATCTGTACAGAAAAATATGTTTTATGGAGAAATGGATATACTCAGGAATCGAACGAGCGAAAACAACTTTGCTGGCGGAGCATGGGGAACTTTCATCAATAATGCCTCACGCTTCAATGGTGCATGGGGCTCCGAATATCGTTTGCATCAGAATGGACTTTTGCTCGGAGTAGATACGGCGACGTACACGTCCTTTGGAAACCTCATAACGGGTATTTTTCTCAGCCAATCCGGAGGTGATGTGAAGCATGCTCGTGGTGGTAAAAGCAACGTGGATGCATGGGGAACCGGCCTGTACGCAGTTTTTAATACTGCCTCAGGCTGGTATGCAAGCGGAATATTAAAAGTAAACCGGTTCAGCAACGACCTTTCAGCCGAGATGAGTGATGGTTCAGCCGTTTCCGGCTCATGGGATTCCAGCGGCTGGGGGGGAATGCTGGAAGCAGGTTATCACTTTTATCCCACCGAAAATGCGAGTCTGACACCTTACCTCGGGCTTAGCAGCTTTCAGAATCAAGATAAGCACATTAGTCTTGATAACGGTATGAACGCTGAATTGGGCAACGGCCGTTCACTGCGAGGTGAGGCAGGTATAAGAACGGCGGTTGATTTGCATATTGCGGGAGCTAACGTAACACCATATGCAAATATTGCAATTTTGCAGGAAATGGCGAAGAGCGATAGTGTGAAAATTAATAACGATTTTAATTTTGAAAATGACTACACTGGAATAAGTGGTCGGGCCGGGGCTGGTGTCAGCATATCGGTAACGCCATTGTCACGTATATGGATCGAAGCAACATACAGTAAAGGTGAGCATAACGAAACGCCTTTTGGCGGGAGTGCTGGCGTCCGGATAAGCTTCTGATCATGCAGTAACCAAATTGCAAAATTAACGGAAAAATCTGTATAGGTTTTTAATCAGTAGCATTAAAATAATGCCTGGTAACCTGCTAGGCTTATTTTTTTATAATGACGCTAATCTAACTGGTTCAGCATTAAGAATGTTACATTCTCAACCTGGGAAGGACTTATTGAAACCGTGTTCATCCTAATTAATGGATAATTTGACATTTATACCTACCTGAGCTGGATACAGTGGGAACTATGAAAATTCGTAACAGCAAAATCGATGACGACTTGTTTATGCCTGGTCATTCCATCTGGAAAAAAATAGCTCTGTATTTATACGAAGACATTTGCCACAAATTGATGCGCCCTCAAACGCTTTTACGTTACATCGGGGATGGCTCTCTATATCCTGTCCCTTTACAACCTGCACAGGACACCCTGTGGACACGATCTGTGGTGCGGTGGGAAGATTGGAAAGGTGAACGATTACGCTTCTCTGGCAGCGCTGAAAACGGAATTGACTATCGTTGCCCTAATGGTCAGCGTAACAGACTTGAAAAGGATTTCTTACGCATTCCAGAACTGGATAGTTTGATCAAAAAGAAAACTTTTGAAAACTACAGACTGAACATTGATGATGTGTTTGGGATATCTGCTTCTAAGTCTATGACCCATGACATAGAAAGCATTGATGACTTTCCGTTGCTACGTTGTCGGGATTTTGTTGAGCCGATATCAATAGAACATCTTCAAAAGAACATGTCTCATGGAGAAATCAGGCTTGATGATATGCGATTTTCAGATTTCGAGTGGGCTAAGCGACGAATTCACTGGCATAACGCAGGCGGATCACACCATTTTGCCGCTGCCCGCTATCAGGCTATTCGTCTTGGTTGCCGCGTAACTCTGTCTGGCAAGCTGAACAGGTATTCTGTAGATAGTGACTGCCTTTTTCAGCTGAGAAACCGATGGTCGATGTACCTGTTGCCCAAACATAAGGTCTTTGGAAAATTCTATGAGTCGATGGCTGCGTTTCAGTGTGCTTTCGGCCAATGCGAATTACCAAGAAATTTGCACAATGCCCAGGAAAGAGACGAGCAGCTTACCGTCATCTGGCTAAGTAAATACGATCCTAAAGCTTTAGCAGTAGCTCAGGTATTGGATATAAGTGGGTTTGCGGATTTTGGCCTTATTCTTGATGCATTGGGAAAATCAGCAGGTAGTTTGAACCAATAATTTCGTTCATGGAAATTTTATTCTCAATGATGACATGTTCATTTTTAGGCAGCGCTACGTGAAAATTCAGGGAATTACCCCCCTTCCCTTTTTGTCAGAATTCACGTAGGAACGCTTGTTCTTTTTAAGCCTTATTTTTACCCACTGCCGTCAGGAGCTTACCTATCTGTGCTTAAGCTTCTTTCAGCTGATCTGTAATGCTCTTATTTTTATCAAATGCAGAGCGGCTTGCGTTGCGCTCCGCAGCTAAAGCCCCATCCAATTCTGAGCATGTTTTCCTGCTTTCATGCAATAATTCCAGGGTGTTTTCATATCGTTCATCTTTTTCTTCAAGCCTTTTATCTTTAGCAAGGCCAGACGCGATAAGCTCATTTTGAATACTCTCAAGTTCTTTAATCCTCAAATCAGCTGAGTCAATAAGGCTGGTTTTGTCTTTCACTTCTTGGAGGAGATCGGCGCTCTGCTTCTCAAGCAATTGATGATCTGTAGTCAGGCTGGCCAACTTTTTATGGATCTGACCTGCCCCCAGGATTAGATACAACCGTCAGTTAGTAATGTCGACTTGTTTACCTTCACATTTTCCATTTCGCCACCGTGCTGCAAACTCTGACGGCGTCAGATAATTCAGTGCCGAATGTGGACGACACTCGTTATAATCCTGCCTCCAGTCGTTAATGGTTTTCCTGGCGTGAACGATATCGCTGAACCAGTGTTCGTTCAGATACTCATCGCGAAAGCGTCCGTTAAAACTCTCAATAAATCCGTTCTGCGTCGGCTTACCTGGCTGAATAAGCCTTAGTTCCACACCATGCTCAAAGGCCCATTGATCGAGCGCGCGGCAGGTAAATTCCGGGCCCTAGTCGGTTCTTATTGTCGCCGGATAGCCCCGAAACAACGCGATGCTGTCCAGAATACGTGTGACCTGAACGCCTGAAATACCGAAAGCAGCGGTGATCGTCAGACACTCCTTCGTTAAATCATCCACACAGGTCAGGCACTTTATCCTGCGACCGTTGGCCAGTGCGTCCATAACGAAATCCATCGACCATGTAAGGTTCGGCGCATCCGGGCGAAGAAGCGGAAACCGTTTGGTCGCCAGCCCTTTACGGCGTCGTCTGCGTTTTACGCTCAGTCCATTAAGGTGGTAAATACGGTATACCCGCTTGTGATTGACGTGAACGCCCTCCCTACGCAGCAACTGCCAGATGCGCCGATAACCAAAACGACTGCGTTCAAGCGCCAGCTCAGTAATACGCCCTGATAAATGGGCATCAGCCGCCGGACGCTGAGCGTCATAGCAGCAGGTCGACAGGGACAAACCTGTGAGTCTGCAGGCACGACGTTGCGACAGACCGGTCGCATCACACATCAACACCACGACTTCGCGCTTCTGGTCTGTCGTCAGTACTTTCGCCCAGGAGCCACCTGAAGCGCCTCCTTATCCAGCATGGCCTCGGCGAGCAGCTTCCTGAGCCCGGCGTTCTCTTCCTCAAGCGACTTCAGGCGCTTAACCTCGGGCACCTCCATACCGCCATACTTCTTACGCCAGGTGTAAAAGGTGGCGTCGGAAATGGCGTGCTTACGGCAGAGCTCACGGGCAGAAAACCCGGCTTCAGCCTCGCGGAGGATACTGATGCTCTGTTAGTCGGAAAAACGCTTCTTCATGGGGGTTTCCTCAAAGACGTCACTGACATCGCGGCGTGTAAATACATGGGGAGTAGGTCATCCTGCAATCTATAGATTATGAAGGCATAAAATCACACCATCTTATAATGATTAGACGCTTAGCTTTAGAAGACTTCAAAAGAGAGTGGAAAAATTAACTTGTCATAAAAGACATGAAAGATCCAAAAGACTGAAAGTATGCTCAAATCGCTGGTCATCCCTGTATCTTGTTTTCTGTAGTTGTTAGCTCCGATGAATCTGTGTCATCCATCAGGATTCGATCCTGTGTGTCAGCTTAGGTCTCCTGCTTCCCCTTTCACGCCAGCATTAGCTTTGAACAGTTGCCAGAAGCAGCGACTCCGCATGCACAAGGGAAACAGGCGTGATGGTATCAGGTGAAAGGAGACGCAAAATGATACAGCCCGGTGTTGATGTCGGGAAAAGTAAAATTGATGTCTGCCTGCTTGCGGAAGGCCCGGGTTAGGAAAAAAACTAAGGTGCTTTCTAACGGACCGGACGTGGCCTGGCAGTTAATGGACTGACTGGTAGCCAGAGAAGTCATTCTCTCTGAGCTGCAGGTCATCCTGGAGCCGACGGGAACCTATCATGAGCATCTTGCTTATGGTCTGCATGAAAAAGGACTTCGCGTGGTGGTTGCCAGTCCGGTCCGCTTACACTCTTTTGCAACAGGTATGGGCATTCTGACGAAAAACGACCATGTAGATGCCCATGTTCTGGCACTCTATGGCGCACTGCGCCAGCCGGAAGCATGGGTGTCCCCGCAACCGGCCATCCGGGAACTGAAAGCGCTGCTGAAAAGGCGCGATGTGCTGCGGGAAGATATGTAGCGTGAGCAGAACCGGCTGGAAAAACTGCACGTCACCCGCTTTTCCACACGCGTAGAAGCTTCAGTAACAAAAATGATTGCGGCGCTGGATGCAGAGCTGCTTTCGATCCAGCAACAGATCGGCGATCATATTGATAACTATCCGGGCCTGAAGCAGGACATGAAGTACATGACGTCGGTGAAAGGCATTGGTAAGCAGGTGGGCTCGAATACGCTGGCAGTGCTGCGTGGAAACGCCTTCAGCAGCCCGAAACAGGCGGCGGCATGGCTGGATCTTGTTCCCCAGAAGAAACGGTCAGGCAGTTCAGTGAACGGCCGGTCACGTCTGACCCAAACGGGTCCGGCCGATTTACGGGCTAAACTTTATCTCAGGGCCATGACGGCGATAAAACACAATTCCATGCTCAGGATTTTCTACGAGCGCCTGTTAAAAGCCGTTAAGGCTAAAATGTCAGCCCTGTGCGCAGTGATGAGGAAGCTGGTTCATATCTGTTATGCAGTGCTGATGAAACAGCAGGAGTTTGACCCGAATTACAGCTCATAAATTTGACTATCAAGACAGTAGCTGACACGGTTGCAAGTCTGCATTGAATGCATGCTGTAGAAGAGGAACAATATCTTATAGCTATTCGCGCTTAGATTGTGATGAGTATCGAAATGAAGGAGGGAAAAGCATACCGAATAGAGTTAAAAATAAGGATAAAACCGCCATGTGGCGGTTCGATCATGCAGGTTTCAGATCAGAAAATCGGCCAGCGATTTACCAGCGTCAATTTGTTCTTTGATGTAACGTGGAGTACGGCCCTGCCCTGTCCAACTTTTTTCGTCACCGTTTTCATCAGTGTACTTATATTTTGCAGGGCGTTCAGTGCGCGTTTTGCGAGGTTTTTCAAAAGACTGTGCAGATGTAAGATCGTCAAGATCGATACCATCTTCGATTAGCATAGCACGATATTTTGCAACTTTTTCAGCACGTTCGAGAATGGCATCAGCATTTGCTGCTTCATCGTTACGGCGTTCTTCAACAACAATCGTAAGCTTTTCGAGCATTTCTTCCAGAATGCTGAGTGGTAATTCACGCGCTTGTGCGCGAAGTGTACGGATGTTGTTCAAAGACTTCAGGCTGTCACTCATTAAAACCTCTCGATAGAAGGAAAATTGTCATTTGTCTGGATGTCATATCCTTATACATAGGTTATGTAATATTTCAAGCGGAAATAGTTGTATTTGAAATTATTGTGATCCCACTGTTCAATAAACGGTAAAATTTATACTGGCATGCAGTACTATTTTCGAAAGTAGGATACGTATCTACCCTCAATAAATACTTTTTAATGGTATCTCATGCGGTTATAATTTATACATTAGAATATATCTGTAATAGCTTTTTACTTACAGTTTTTCAAGCATTGGCGTTGACTATGAAAAATTCATAAAATCAGCAAAGTTTTTTACCCTGGAGAAAGGCGAGATGCAGATTTTGAGACCAACAGTGAGGATTTCAATCATGCTTATGAGCATTTTCTCAAAGCATCGGGTTAGATTAAAAATAGTAGATTTTGATCAGTTCAAAAGGCTTCGCACGGATGGATAAAAAATCTGCTAAAGCTAATAAGCGCCTGTTTGCGCATGGTAATAGTAGCGGCTTGCAATCAAAACCCCTCCGACTCGCAATCAGCGTAAATTTCGGCCCACATTAACTGCAAATGAAAAACACCACCGGCTGACATTAAGTGGTAATGGGCTCGCATCTATTCTGCCTGGCTCGCAATCCATTCCACCGGACTCACAATAACTGCAAATCAACATTGTCATATCGGTAGACTAACCGCCAGCATTCTGTCGCGCAGTTCTGCCATACGGGCAGGGTCTACTTATTGTTAGATAATGCTCTGATTTCAGCAGATTTTGCATCGAACTGCTGTATCATGTCTTTAACCGTTAACCATGCCGGGTGAGCCTCGGTTCCAGGTCATCCGGCTGGCGTGACAGCATAGATTAAATCAGCGTGGCGGTAATCGGCTTTTTAACTATCTGGTATCGTGCTTCCATCGCCAGAGTCAGGTGCAACTGGACCTGCAATGTTGTACTAAGTCTCATCGCTAGCAGGTCAACGGCTTCGCTCGTCAGAATATCTTCCGGCTTATCCTTTCCGGTGCTGGTCTTCAGCAACCTCTGGATATATTCGCGCTGGTTGCTGGTGATCCCGTCCGGAGTAAAAATATCGATACGATAACCGATTTCCTCCATTGTCGGATGACACAGGTCATTACGCAGTTTTGGGTGATCGGCCACAACGACAGACAGCCGTCGACCGCCATCTTCAACCACCTCCATCAGCTGTTTGAGCCCCGTCAGTGTGTTGCCGTCCAGGTCATGCGCCTGATCAACAAACAGTGCCACCAGGCGTTTGCCTTTTTTGACCAGCTCCAGCAGTTCCCGTTTGCGGCGTTCACATTGTTTGGGGCTCGGCACCTGCTTATCCTGCGCCAGGTCGTAGAACAGGGCGTTAATCAGCATGGCGAGCCGGACACTCTGTTTGTCAAACGACAGGAAGTGGGCGACAATAATTTTTTTTTCATCCATCAGTGGCTGCTGCAGCCGTCGCAGAGTGACCGTTTTGCCATTTCCGGCCACGCCACAGACGGCTATCAGTCGTCCTTCGCGTATCGCCCCTTAAGGTCTTTCAACAGTGGATTATGGTGAACAGTTTCATAATACCCCGCCGGTTCAATAGACTGCGTCAGTCCATAATGCTCTATCACTTCAACCCGCATGGTCTTCTCCTTATGGTCTGTTACGAAAATAGTCTCTGATGTGGGCGAGTACTTCACTACGGTTAAGCATCTCAGTCAGAATACTGTCGATAAACGCCCGGTCTTCAAGCGACATTCTGGCCAGCGGTATGGCTAGAACATCGGCAATTGCCAGTTTTGCCGCAATAAATTTAGGAAAGTGGTAATCAAATTTTCGGGTATCGAAGGGCTGAGGTAGCGCGGAGAATTTGTGTCTGCAGGGTCAGATCCTGGTCGCTGGTTGAAATACGGACATAGCTGTAAAGTGCCATAATGATGAAAACTATCTCGTTTAACTCGAAATGGTGAAAACACAACACCAGAGTGGTATAAAAATAACCCAAATGAGACAGAAATACTGTCTCATCGGATTGACTGCTTTGGGTCTACTTATAAAAGGCAAATCAAAATATTTTGAAAAAATAGCCTGAATAGTATTAGTAAATTACAATGATTTCCAACGCGGACTCGCGATAAGAGCCGGGGATCCGGGTTTGAAATTTTTTTTCTGCTGGGAAAAATAGCTGTAGGAATTAGCATTTTTTGCAGCATAAGCGAGATAACGAGTCGCTGTTGTAAAAGAGTCTGCATTTTTCAGCGCATCCAGACTTCCTCGGGTACGTCGTTGTAGGATAGTTTCCTCGCGCTCTCCTTTACTTGTCGGTAGCTTGTCTGGTTCAAGAAGAGCGAGCATACCATTTAACTCATGATATCCCTCATTCTTCACCACCCCAATATACGCCTTATCTTCCGTGTTCAGGCGGAGGTGAGAAATTTCATGAATCAAAATATGAGCCAAATGATCAACGCCAAGTGTCTCATTTTTTTTGACTTTTCCCAGTATATCCGTATAGGCATTCATGTAAATTTTCTCCCCTCGCTGAAATGCCTGAGTATCGACTTCGGCTGCTACACTCTGCGAGGTTTCTCCAGATGCGGTTATCTTCAGCGGCGAATATTGGATATTTCTTTTCGTATCCAGTTTATTTACCCCCTCTAACACGCTTTTTATTTGTGTCTTCCATATACCTAGTTTTTCTTCTCCCATATGCAACCCAAAAAACGTCTTATAGATATCTAATGCTACTTCATTATTAGATGAGTTATTCAAAAATTTTTCAGCGACTGATAATTGTTCTGCAGCTAAATATTTAGCTTCTTTAATATAGTTTCTGCCGTTCTTCTGTTGGAATTCCCCCTCATTTGGAGCAAGTCCATCCTTATCAAAATACCTTAGAGGATTATTCCGTACCATCCTGAAAAGATTCAACCCGTCCACTGTGCCAGCCGGGTCTGCGCTAAGCCACCGACCCACCCACGGTTGGTAGTAGCGGTACCCGTAATAATACAGCCCCGTTGCGTCACGCTCCTTGCCCGAATATCGCGCGGTCTTGTAATTCGCTTCCGTCGCGCTGCGTGCTGTCCATACCGCCGTACCGCCGTACGGGTAATATTCCTCCATGCTGATAATGTTGCCGTTGCCGTCCAGCTCCAGCAGGCTGCTACCAGTCAGGTTGTCGTAACTGTAACGCAACTGACCGTTGCGGATGTCAGGCGGTTTGCCGCTCTCCCAGTGCAGCGCCCGCACCTGTGCCCGGCCCGCCTCGCCCACGGTTATCACCTGCAGACGCTCCGTTTCTGTATTGCCTGTTGAGGTCGTGCGCAGCTCCAGCCCCGGCAGGTAATGCACGCGTTGCGTCTGTTGGCTGCTGTTTGTTTTCTGCATGCTGACTTTCAGAAGTCTCTGGCTGCTACCGTCATAGCGGTAACTTTCCCGGTCATCCGCGCTTCCATCTCGCACCACCGGCGTCACCTGCAGCAGCTCATTACGTGGTGTCCAGACCAGGCTCTGCCCTGATTGCAGCTGTTTCTGCTGTCCGCCCGCTGTGAACAGTGCGTCAACTTCGGATGGCATTGGTGTCAGTGTGCTCAGCACACCACGGTTGCTGCGGTCGCTCACCGTGATAGCCGTGGTGTAATTGTTGCCCGTCGCCGGTGAGCTGTGGTGTATCTGTGTCAGGTTGCCAGCGTTGTCATAGCTGTAAGTGCGGGTGTAGTTGGTATATGCGGAACTGTCGGTGGGAAGGTGGATAGTGGCGGGCGGCAGGCTGCTGCATTGCTGACCGGCATTCGCCATTTCGCGCCCGCTGGCGCTAACCAACTGATACAGAGTGTCATAAGTGTATGTGTTCTCCGGCACCACTTCCTGGTTGTGCCAGAAGCGCGTTTCTTCGGCAATATTGGTGATCTTCAGGACATTGCCCACCGGGTCATATTCATATCTCAGGTCCTGCAGCACTTTCACACCTGATGCATGCCCTGTTGGTCGCGCCGTTTTAATCCTAACCAGCCGCTGCGTCTGTGGCTCATACGCATACGTGGTCACCACGCCATTACCGTGCTTCTCGTGCAGTTTCTGCCCGGCTGCAGAATACGTCAGGGACTGCACGATAGCCTGTTCCGTGCCGCCCTTCAGGGTCAGCCAGCTGCCCGACAGCTGCCCGGCCACGTCATATGCCACCCGCTGCATATTGCCCTGTGCATCAGTGGTGGTCAGCACCGTGCCGGCAGCGTCGGCAGTGGTCAGGGTGGTATACCCCTCGCTCTCCCCTGCGAGCACGTCATTCCAGGCAGAGGTTTCCCCGCCCTGCCAGTCGGCCATGACGTCAGTGTTATCCGCGTCCTTCAGCACACAGCGGGTCACAGCGAGCGGTACGCCGGTTAGCGCCACGCTGTCCGTCTGCAACAGGCCGGCGGTATCATAGTGGCTGACGCAGGCAAGGGCCAGGTTCAGGGATTTTTCTGCATCCGTATTGCCGGCATACACAAAGCGTTCTGTGATGCAGGCGGCTTCGCCGGTGAGCTGCTCTGTGATGCTTAACGGCTGCCCCGACAGTGTTGCGTCCTCATACTGCCAGGTGCGGGTCACCGCCTGACACAGGTCTTCCGTATCTTCATCAGTGGTGCCGATGTTACTGACCGCGATAAACTGCCGTCCTGCGGCATCGTTCAGGCTGAAGGTGATGCCGCTATCGACTCCCTGTGAGCACAGGACGTTGCCGGCCAGGTTCGTCAGGTAGCTGAAGTTTGCCAGCCCTAATTCATGCAGACGCGGATCAGCGCTCTGTGTCAGAAAGCCGCGGGCGTCGTACCGGTAGCGGGTGATGCGCATGCTGGTGACCTCCGGGATATCCGGGTGGCGGTAGTACGCGATATCGTGCACGGTCAGGCCGCGGTTATCGAGGGCAGTGACAGCCGGGGAGTTGCTGAACGGTGATGTGCACATGGTAATCTCCTGTTTATGCTGTGCAGCCGGTATGACTGCACAGAAAATCATACAGTAATCTGGATGGTTTCGCGTGTATGGGAGCTTTCAGGGCCGCATGGAAAAAGACGCTAATAGTTAAATTTAATTTTCAGTTATTGTGAGCCCGATAAAATGGATGGCGAGTCTGGCAGGATAGATGCGAGCCCATTATCACTTAATGTGAGCCGAAACTGCGTTTGCTAGCCCTTACAGTTAATTGCAAATGATAAATGCTATACATTTCACCGGGGTCGTAATAATGGCAAATTAACAAAATGATGAACCAGTGCCTGCAGCGTATAAGCAGATATATTTTACAGAAACGCCCAGGCTGTCGTGGCCCTTATATCATTCGTAGGTGGTCAGCATGGGCGGCAAGAACTCACCAGTACCCAGACCTGCTTCTACATTTAAGGACTGGCTGACGCTTTAATGCTTACAACTTTGCTAAGGTGTTGCTGCTTGAAACACGGGCATACCCACAAAGTGCCACATGAAGTAAACCTTATGCCGTCCGGTTTGCACTATGTCCAGTGGAACACCCGTCGCGTCTTCTGAATGCATCTGGCTTTCTGCCAGCTAACTTCAGCCGCTCGTTGCGCGGCGTCCCGATAAGGCTTTGCCCCTGCAGCAGCCGAGTCTGCTGCCCGCCCGCGGTACACAGCTGCCGGATAGTCCCAAAAACACCGGCAGCGCCATTTAAAAGGGGTCAGTGTGGCCTGTTGGTATCAATTTGAAGAGCGGGACTCAATTCGGTAATCGGGTTAAATATATGGATAACTACCAGAACGACGTTAAAAGTATCGTTCACATGGTCAACAAGTTTAAATTTCATTTTTTATCCTGCTCTTGTTTAAAATTGTCAGAGAAGTCTGTACTGCTAATTTTCATTTATTGGCTACGCATTTTATCTCTTAAAAGAGCCTTATATTGTTTTATTTTTAGCATGGAAGTGAGGCTTAATGTCATAGGTGACAGTGTCACTTTTACCTATCGTTATTTTTATGTTTCCTGCGTGCTCAATGAATATCTAACGAAAATATAAAATATAAGTCTGTACTCGAACCTTGATAAAAATCTCTCAGTAATAATAAAAAATCTTCGATTTCGTATCATTATGTGATGAATATAAATTGACTTGTTGACTTGTTGACTTGTTGACTTGTTGACTTGTTGACTTGTTGACTTGTTGACTTGTTGACTTGTTGACCTGCTCCCCGTTGATTAACCCACCGCGATGTTAGTAATGTCTTCATAAACTACATCCCCATGAAGAAGCGGTTTTCCGACTAACAAGACCGTGTGATTTCAGGAATTATGTATTGACTGCCCTGATCAGTGTGAACCACCACTTATTTATGAGGATTACGCCGCCATAACGCCATCAGTAATGCGTTCAGGACAATATCTTTTGTCGTCCGGGGTTGCATTGATCAGCCGATAACTTTTCGGGAGAACTGATCAACCACTACGGCCAGATACAGCCAGCCTTCATGGGTCTGGATGTAGGTTATGTCCGTCACCCAACGCTCATCCGGTGTGTTCGGATTGAACTGCCGCTGGAGCCTGTTGGGTGCCACGATGCTGGCCTCACTTTTGCGTGCTAGTGGGCTCCGGTACCCGACGTAAGCTTTTATTACGGCACGCCTCATCAACCGGCAGACCCGGTTCACTCCGCAATGTATAGCACGGTAGCACACAGATCGAGATGGATCTTGCGATAACCGTAGAGACTCTCATACTCAAGCCAGAACTATTTCTGCCCGGTCAGCATCTGGTCTGCCTAGTGACGTTGTTAATGTGGCTCCTGAAGCCAGAAATAAAATCCACTCGAATGAACATCCAGAACCCGACAGAGCAGACGAACAGGCCAGCAATGGCTGTTGTCACGGATAAAGGCGTACCTCAGTCGGACAGTTTCGCGAAGTACGCCGCGGCTTTTTTTAGTATGTCTCTCTCTTCATTAACACACTTCAGTTCTTTCTGAAGTCGCTGGATCTCAGAGTAGGCATCGGACTGCGTTTTAGTGGCTGATGAATCAGGGCCATACTTTTTTACCCAGGGATAGAGGCTGAGGCGGGTGATATCAAGACAGGTGGCGACGCTTGCGATGGAATGGCCGCGATCAACAACCTGTTTGACCGCTTCAATTTTGAACTCTTCGGGATAACGTAACAGCTCATGGGCACCTCTCTTAAGCCATTTTAAATGACTCTGAGGTGTCTGTTAAACCGGTGGATATTCATTATGCTGCATTTTGCCAGCGGTCTTATCGTCTGGAATAAAGTCCTGTTGAGATAGGCCCTAAGTCGATAAATTATTAAATCAAAAACCTTATATAATTACTATTATATAAGGCCAGAAATGGTCGGAGGAACTTTGTAGTACTTAGATCGAGGCAGAGGATCTTGAGCTTGTCGGCCATATTTTCGCCACAGCTTGTATTGAGCTCCGTCATTGTCAAAAGATCTGGCAAAATCCGGTTAAAATAAAGGCAGCGCTACATGAAATCTGACGGGTCTTACCCCTGCTTTTTCCCCAGAATTCACGTAGCGTTGTCACTCCTGAAAGGTTTATTGATCAGTTATATGAACGACACCCACATTTTTGCCGATTAAATCTTACTTTCCGTCAATTTTGGCAACTACAGCGTAGTGACCGGCCACGGGGGCGGCCACTGATACCACGATCACTGCTGGCTATCTCATCTCTAAAGATCTTTGCCGCACTGTCCGAGTTTGAACGTTAATCAATTACCGAGAGAATAACCGCAGGCTTGGCATCAACAAGTGCAAGCGGACGAAACGACGGAAAATTACCTCAATAAAATTGCAACCGATAATCGCATCAATGGTACGACCAGAGACAAATGTCAGAAACTGAAGATAATCCTGTAAACTCTTTACAGGTATATTGCTCCGTATAGCCAATTGCGAGTTGACGGAACAAAGCTATTGAATCAGGTGTGGTGTCGAATACTGGAAAATCTTAACATTCTGCCTAATACCCCTGTCCAGGCAAAGATCTGAGCGATTTACTCCGCCAGTATTGCTGAACATGGAA
The DNA here is from genome assembly GCF_054056055.1 of Pantoea sp. PvP021. Classification (NCBI taxonomy): domain Bacteria; kingdom Pseudomonadati; phylum Pseudomonadota; class Gammaproteobacteria; order Enterobacterales; family Erwiniaceae; genus Pantoea; species Pantoea sp. PvP021. Next base: position 330,277 of record NZ_JBSRXX010000004.1, read on the forward strand.
ATACTGGCGGCTTCTCACTTATTCACTCTAAAGACGATTACTCTGCTGCATTTGCTCCAGAATGCGACCGAAAGAAACTGTTTTGCGTCCTACTTTCACCATACCATCTTCAGGCAAGTAGCTAAATTTAACATACAATATATTACTGCTGGTTTTATCCTTATGCTTCATAGCCAATATGGCTTTTTTTAATGCTTTTAGGTCGGAGGGGGCTCCCGCCGCATCGGTGATATAGGTACCGGGCACAAATTTCGATACCTGATCAATAGTTTGAGTCAATACATCTTGTAGCGGAAACAAGCCGGTAAAACGGTTCTTTGGTTTATAATTTGCGACTCCCATATAAATATCTGGTAGCTCATTAATATGGTTTTCAATGCCGCGACTTTCATTTTGAAACAGAAATTCACTAATCTCTACCGGAGAGCCAACCAATACCAAGGGCTTAACTCCTGCTCCTTTTTCGGAAAAGAGATAGTCGCTATTGCTGTTCTTTACTGCTTTCTGTAATTCGCCACGATCTACTATTAAGCTGTAATATTTCCCCTTATGTACAACAGGTTTGGGTTCACGCCACATATGGATATCGCTGGCTTGTGCGATACTGGATACCATCATGCAACCGAATAATAATGACGATGTTCCGAATAGCTTCATTAATTTCACCCTTTTAATTAGTAAAAAACCAGCTCATGCAAATAATATAAAATAATGTTGCAACAAAAAGTAAACAACACTCCTTTTACAGATGATTATTTTTATTATATAAAGCTTACGTAATATCACCCCCTTTTTCTCTTTATATTCAGACGGTTAACCGTGGCTTTATGAATAACGATAAATTTGCTGAAAGTATATCTTCCTTGGACGAAAGGTGTTATTAGTGACTATGTAAACATGAAATTGCTCAAATATCCGCAAATGTCCTTTAATTGTATATTACCTCCAGTTTGACCTCGTTACTTGGATGAGACTGAAATGAAGATTTATCGAAAGGTCTTACATTTCAAAGGCCTGCTTACCAGACGCATCTTGCCCGGGGGATCACTATCTTAAAACGGTGCGGCTTGGCCGCACGCATCACCTTAATAGCATCAATTGTGACACAAGCCGTCTTCATGGATTTAAATCCCGGCGTGGCGCCGATTATCCTTTTCAGCCTGCCATGATCGCATTCATTGACGTTATTCCGGTACTTTATATGTCGGTTTTCAACGCAGGCGTACATCTACCTTCGCGTTTTAGCAGAGCGAGTACACGAACATAGGTGGGCGCTTTATCCGTGTTGATGAGTCAGAGGTTTGCCACTTCTTCACGTTGTTGAATATTTTACCCTGAAACGGTATGCCGCCTTGCTGTTACCACGTGGGGCGAGGAAAAAACGACATTATGAATCCTGTTTTCAACGGCCTGGTTAAGATAAGCGCTGCGGTGCCATTTACCTCTAGGTATATTTCATATATGTACCACAGGCAAAGGTCGGAAAGGTTAAGCCAGTAACAGCGCAGTTGCTTTTCTATTTCATGGCACAACGCTGCACCCAGCAGTAAACAGAGGAGTGATCGACATTGACACCACGCTCGGCCAGAATCTCCTTTAGTTCACGATAGCTGATGCCGTATTGCAGTACCAGCGTAACGTCCAGAGGATTATGTCACGCTGAAAATGCCGGCCTTTGAATGGTTTCATGCGCTACTCAGCCAGCAAAAAGGGGGCGATAAGTTTACCACCTCAAGTTTTTTGCTGCAGAGTCTATAATTTTATGGCTACCATGGGTGGTCGCAGCTACAGACAGGTTGCGAAATTACGGTATACATATCAATGCCGTAAGGGGGGCTCAGGGAGCTGAGCTGTTTTCATAGAAATTGATGTTCGGGAGCAACGTTAGCATGGAATACTATGGGCTCGTGTTAGTAAAATTCATCATTGGTTTTATGATCGTCATAACCCACCTCAACTTATCAGGAAAAACACAGTTGTCCCAGATGACGCCGATAGACTTCATAGGGAATTTTGTTTTAGGTGGAATCATAGGGGGCGTCATTTACAGTGACTCTATTCCCTTATATCAATATGTATTCGTACTTCTTATCGGGGTATGTCTGATTTCTTTACTTAATGCGATAAGTAAGTACGTGCATTTTTTCAGAGAAATGACTATAGGTCAGCCGATTCCAATCATAAAGAAAGGGAGGTTTTTGGTCGAAACTATATCTAATAAAAGGAACAAGATAGATATTTTGAATGTGTCATCTCAGCTTCATGCGCAGGGCATCTATTCATTTCAGGAGATTGTCTATGCGCAGATTGAACCCAACGGACAGATAACGGCAGTGTGCGAAGGTTCCGAAATGCCTTCCGTTATCATTATGAAAAGTGGCAAAGCCCGTGAATATGCACTCAATGAGATAGGAAAGGATACCCGATGGCTAGAAGATGAGATGAAAAAGGCATCTGTGATTTATGAAGATGTTTTCATTGCCGAATTCTGGAGTGGACGACTAACATTCATTCTGAAAGATGGGGAAGTTAAGAAATCACACCCATAGATTTTAGCCTGATATCTGAGAGAAAGCTTAATGAGGGCCAGCGAACTGAGACCTGCATAGCTGCGCCCGATGGTTTGGAAGGCATGCCTGCCTGAACAATGTGGCCACAGCTGAAACAGGCCAGTTTTGGCCGCTGCGTTTCGATGACTTTAAAAGAGATGCTTATGAGCTCCCGCTGCTCCTGCACATTGCAGCCCAGCACGTTGAGAAGCTCCCCGCCGCACGCTGGACAGGCGGTTTCGGCTGGTGCCTGTGTTCGGTTTTCGCGCACCTTGCAAGCCGTTTACTCATGTAGATTTTAGGTAATGTTGCCGAACTTCACATGCTGAAGTTTGGCGACCAGCACCTTAGCCGGTTTATTTCGCAGGCGTGCGTATGCTGCCGCCAGCTTTAAATACAGGCGGTTTTAATTCGCCATTCTGTGGATGGTAGTGTGTTGCTCCTGCAGCTACGCTCTGTGTCGGGTATATTCATCTGGGAGTGAGGTTTCACATGAATCCGCTTTACAGCAGGTTAACCGCAGGCCAAGGTATTCCGTCCGCTGCGGATACCTACGGTTGATGCCCACCACCAGTATGGAAAGCTGCGCCGGTATCATATGAACTTTAGCGTCGTGTGTTACTGGCCAGATGATGCGCTCCCGCTCCAGCGTTTGGTAAATATGCAAAGTTCATCCCGGTTAGCCTACAGCACTTTTATCATGTCGCCCCGCCGGCCGCGAACGATAAAACAGGTGACCACTAAGCGAGTCCGTGCGCAGCGTTTTATGCATCGTAGCCGCAAGCCCGTTGAGGCTGCAGTGAATATCCGTCACACCAGCGACCGGCCAGATGCGTGAGCCCCGCGGAAATTTAATCATGCTTCATCCTCCCTGAATTCGCTAGCCAGTGCACGCAGCAGCTCAGGCTGCCGCTCTGTAGTATTAGTTTTCCGCTGATGACCGGTGGCAGATTTGCCGATAAAGTTTTATTTTGCCTGGCGGCAGGCTTAGCATCGCTATATCAGGTGTGATTACTTCATGATTAATTATTATCGTGCTATGTTAAAGCTGCTGACGATAATATAAATGTTTTTTATCTCCGCAAAATAATAGTCTTTTGAAACGCTTATGTATATTTGGAAAGCATGATTTAGCAGAATGTGCTGAAAATTAATTAGTTAAAAATAAATATCACTTAAAAATTTATAAATCGGTTTCCCATCTTTACCAATCCACTGTTAGATCGCATAATTGAAATCTCTGGTCAATTTTTAAAGTAATGGTTTCTGACTAGAGATTAAAATCATTTAATATCTTTGGGCATGAAGTTATAATAATTACTTCAAGTAGATAAGGGTTGTATTTAATGTCACATCAAGGATTGAAAACTGCACTTGCCATATTTCTAACCACTTCATTATATGGTTCATGTCATCAAGCATTTGGGGGTTCGCAAACCGCACATCACGAAAAACTTATCAAACAGTCGGAAAACATACCTAAATGGTGGAAGGAGGCTGTTTTTTATCAAGTGTATCCGCGCTCGTTTAAAGATACCAACGAAGATGGTATCGGTGATATTAATGGTATCATAGCTAAATTAGACTATCTAAAGTATCTGGGTGTAGATGCCATTTGGATCAATCCTCATTATGACTCTCCTAATACAGATAATGGTTATGATATACGTGACTATAAAAAAATCATGGCTGAATATGGCACAATGGAAGATTTTGACCGCCTGATTACTGAAATGAAAAAACGTAATATGCGGTTGATGATTGATGTTGTAATCAATCACACTAGCGACCAAAATGAATGGTTTGTTCAAAGCAAAAGTAGTAAAGATAATCCTTACCGCAACTATTACTTTTGGAGAGATCCGAAAGAAGGTGCACCACCAAATAATTATCCCTCATTTTTTGGTGGCTCTGCATGGCAAAAGGATGAAAAAACCAATCAATACTATTTACATTATTTTGCTAAACAGCAACCAGATCTAAATTGGGATAACCCAAAAGTCCGTCAAGATCTTTATACAATGCTACGTTTCTGGCTAGATAAAGGTGTTTCCGGGCTACGCTTTGATACGGTGGCCACTTACTCAAAAATACCGAATTTTCCAAATCTTACTAAACAAGAGTTGAATAATTTCGCAGAGGAGTATACTAAAGGCCCTAACATTCACCGTTATATTAAAGAAATGAATAAAGAAGTATTATCACAATATGATGTTGCGACTGCTGGTGAAATTTTTGGTGTCCCTTTAGATCAATCGATAAAGTTTTTTGATAGACGTCGTAACGAGCTTGACATTGCATTTACATTTGACTTAATCAGATTGGATCGAGACTCTAACGAAAGATGGCGTCATAAAGACTGGACTTTGTCGCAATTCCGACAGATTATCAATAGGGTTGATCATACTGCAGGTAAATATGGTTGGAATGCTTTTTTCCTGGATAACCACGATAATCCGCGCTCCGTCTCTCACTTTGGTGATGAACGTCCACAGTGGCGTGAAAAATCAGCTAAAGCGCTTGCAACATTGTTGCTAACACAACGAGCAACGCCTTTCATTTATCAGGGTTCAGAATTGGGTATGACCAATTACCCCTTCAAAAATATTGATGATTTTGATGATATAGAGGTCAAGGGATTTTGGCATGATTACGTTGAAACAGGAAAGGTGCAAGCCAACGAGTTCTTGCAAAACGTACACCTGACTAGCAGAGACAATAGCCGAACCCCATTCCAATGGGATGGAAGCCTAAATGCAGGATTTACCAGTGGAAAGCCTTGGTTCGTTATTAATCCAAACTACACAAAAATCAATGCGGCAAATCAAATCAAAAACCCTGACTCTGTATTAAATTATTATCGGCAGTTGATTGAGATACGACATGACATCCCAGCACTTACTTATGGTCGGTATGAAGATTTAGATCTTAAAAATGAATCTGTTTATGCTTATACGCGCAGCCTTGGGCCGGATAAATTTCTAGTAGTTGTTAACTTTCGGGAGCAGGCAATGATTTATAAATTACCAGATAAACTTTCTGTCGAAAAAGTCATTATCGAAAGCAACAGTAAGAATGCTGTTAAAAAGAATGACGCAATTCTTGAATTACAACCATGGCAGTCAGGAATATATAAATTAAATCAGTAAGGGAATTTATTTAAACAGGTGATGTTAAAGTATTAAGATTTCACCGTAGACGCCTCGTGCCGGTTTTTAAATAATGACTTTAATGCTCAATAGAGCGAATACTCACGTTGAGCGTTAAAGTTTTTTTAAAAAATACATTGACAGAAACTTCTCTGAACTTAGGTTTTCCGATTTGTAAGGCGTTTTTTTGATGCTATTTTCCCTTTCTTTAACATTATAAATTATCGGGCAATTACAAATTTTTAAAAATCCAGTCATGCAAAGGGGATGATATTACCGTCGATTTCCTGACCAGTAACCAGGATCAGAATTTCAGACATTATGTTGCAAAACCCAATGACATTCAGCTGGCTCGCTATCTTAATTTTGATGAACAGGAATTTTATTTTGTTAACAAACGACGGGAAAGCATAACCGGCTGAGAATAGCGCTTCAACTCACAACGGCTCGTTTTCTGGGGACCTTTATTACGGATTGAATCCAGTCACTGCCGGGTGTTCAGCAATTTGTCGTGGTAGAGCTTAATATCTACCCTCAGAAAGTGCTCTCCCTCTATGCAGAAAGCACACCAACCTCAGAGAGCATACTACTGCATCCATTAACGAATATTACGGCACCAATGAATTTGGCGATTCTCCATAGTCTTTCCTCCTGAAGCGCCTGCTCTACACCGGGGCATGATTCAGTAATGAGCGCCTCGGTCTGATGTATAATGTTGCCAACGCGTGGTTGCTTTAAAATAAGGTACTATTGCCCTGAGTAACCACACCTATACGTCCCATCAGCGAAATTCGCGAACGGTCAAATCAGCGACTGTGGAAAAAGCTGGCCCCTTGCCGGAGAGCTGGCAGACCGTCAGTGTGACGGAGTTTCTGGACATTACGTAAGGTCAGCGGGTGCGTGTATCGCCACCGAAACAGTTGAAAAATTTTCCGGTTACAGTCAACGGACCTGAGTTTACTGAGGCACTTGAGCGGTATAGCCGATTTAGGAACCTTGAGTTTTTTCGACTGAATTTTACCGGCCTGCTCGCCATACCTGCGTAATCTGGCGTATTACGCAGGTATGGCGCCGGGAAAATATATAGCGCTAATTAATAGCGCTGGATGAGGCCGTCAACGTGCTCGGTATGCTGATTCTGGACTTAAAAGAAAGCCAGACAGAAAACGGCTCAGGACGCCGTAAGATCTTGAGCGAGCAGCGCTGTTACAGGAGTGTTCACTGTCGCTGGATTTAATGCAGATGATCCAAAACTGAGGCGGGTCATCCTCAACTGTGTACCCATTTTCCTGTATACGAACGGAGCGTGTAACTTCCACACCATACTACTCTGCTTAAGTTACTCCTCTCTGTACAATATGCACAGATTAAAGGTACTGGCTAACAATGCATGTTCTTTACCAGCATCTGATTTCTTACGTTTTCCGCAGCTCGTTTCCCGGCAAGAAAAGCATGATCGGAGTTATAATATTCCCACTCGCTATAACGCCCAGATAGATGGATATCTTGTGTCAGCAGCCATTGGCGAATCAGATCAACGTTTGCCTTACGTGCGTGATCATAAATCACATAGGCATATGGCATATCAACCTCGTTTGCCGTTAGAATGACGTCATCGGGACGAATTATACCAACCTTAATGCAGTCCCCCACACAGCGAGCAATCAGTGCTTCTTCTTTCAGCGGCAAAGGTTGATCCTGACTGTAGGTAATTTCGCAGGTGATCCCAAACCCACCCTCCGGATTGCATTCCGGACTGGCATTGCCCTGTACAAAAATACGATGAAAAAGGGTTTCGCCAGGATAGTAAATCCAGTGTTTCTCTGTCAGGCAAGTACGACCAATACCCAGGTTCACACAACGCACCGAAACGTGACGTAGCTGCCTCGCCGCGGCCTGGACATTTTCAGGGGCTTCGTTGCTTAACAACTTAATCAACTCTGGCAATGGCATGGTACTAATCAGCTGGTCATAGTGGTAGTTGCGCCCGTCATCTAAGATGGCAACATGAGCTTGCGGCAAAATTTTTACAATAGCGGCATTGGTTTGAAGGGTACATTTCAGATGAGGCAGAAAGCCGGACATCAGAGCCTGAAAACCCCCGCGCAGCGGATAACCAAAACGCGCATTAGGACCAATCGGTTTCGCTGGTGGTTGAAGCGCACCATCAATGATTTGAGCAAGATCCGGCAGAGGCACACGTCCACCCAGCCAGGAAGTTTCCATCTCTGTCAGAGGTAATTTCCAGAGTTTTTTATTATAAGGCAGTGCAAAGTGGCGGGCGATCCCCCTGCCCCAGGTGCGCATAATAAACTGTTCAAAATTCTCGGTGGCTTTCTCATCACTCTTTGCAAGACAGTGCTCTTCATTCTGAGCAGCATCCTCGGTACAGCTATCATGAATATAGCTATGACTTTCGCTAAGCAATGGGTCCTTCACCACAGAGGCTTCTAGTTCCACTGGCATAGCACTCATTTCAGTTACGCCATAACGCGCTTCGACCGCACCGAGAATACATTCCCTAATCACTTCCGGCTGCAAACCATGGAGTGCTGACTGGAAGGGGTAGCGCGTATAGACTCCGTCGTTATAGACCCAGGCTTCTCGCTCCTGCCAGTGCAGGTTGTCACCCAACAGCATCTCGTAAAGTTGATGCACATAGGCATCCTGTGAAAACATAATGTGTCCTGCATAATCAAAAGTGAAGCCCTTATCCTGAATAGAACGACACCAGCCACCCGGCGTGTCATTTTTCTCCAGAATTACAGCACCTTCACCATAGTGATAACCCGCACTCAAGCCGGTAGGGCCTGCGCCAATAATCAGACAGGACACGAGATCTGTTTTTTCCATTAAGGTGGCCATCTCAGCAATCGCTGGCGGCGGCTGAGTAGACTCGCCCGCACAGGGCGTTTTCCCGTCTGTTGTGTGGTTTGCCTGATAAATCAGTTTATACATCTGCTCTGCTGTCTTATCCCAGGAGGTAGCCGAGACCCTGACTCGCATTTGTTCAGCCAGCTTCTGACGTGATTCTGGAGGCAGATGTAGCGCACTCTCACAGGCCAGGATAAATTCTTTCTGAGAGTGAGCAATGGCGATCAGCCCGTCATAATGCCTTTCAACGTCGGTAATAGCAGTACTTACAACAGGCAACTGTGCGGCCATATACTCAAGTACTTTAGTGGGGCTGATAAAGCGCGTTGAGGCATTCAGGGCAAAAGGCATCAGGCAGACATCCCAGCCCGCCAGAAACTGCGGCAGCGCTTCATAAGGCTGCTGACCAAACCAGTAAATATTGTCGCGCCGGGGCAGGGATGCGGGATCAATTTTAACCACCGGTCCTACCATAACGATTTGCCATTCCGGATGACTGTCAGCCAGAGCGGCAATTAGTTCTATATCCATTCTCTCATCAATCACCCCGTAGTAACCGAGACGTGGTGAGGGCAGCGAGCTTTGCAGAGGATGCCCGTTGTTCCGATCCAGAGCCTGTTCAAAATGCACAGTGTCAACGCTGCTGGGGAAGCAATATACCCGCGGATGCTTCGATTTTTTCACCTCGTAGAGACTTGTGCCTCCGGTAAAAACCAGGTCAGCGCGGCTGATCAACGCTGACTCAAGCTGCTGCAGCTGGCGTGGCGCGTAATTAAAAGCGGAAAGTTCATCCATGCAGTCATAAATAACTGCACAGGGCTGGAACGTTGTTAATAACGGTAATGCCATAGGGGTATAAAACCAGATTAGTGGGCGCTCATCTTCATTAACGAGAGTAGAGAGCTGCTGTTGCAGAAGAGCGATCTGGCTGTCATGAAAGCCTGGGGTGTCAATATCTGTGTGCGGCTGAATTACCGTAATATTCGGCGCAGGTAAACTCCGGTGCAGGCCCGCCGGCCCAGGCTGATAAACTGGCTCTTCGATAAACATAACCTCATAATGTTGCGCCAGACGCGTCATTAAGTGCTGAGGGCGTTGAAAAACAAAATTCCAACGTAAGTGACTGAATACAATTAGAGTCGTCTGTTTCATATCTTTCTCCTGAGCCATCTTGGCAGATGTAATAATCCTGTGAAATTGCCCCAGCGAACGTTGCGCCTGGTACAATGCTTGGGCGTAAGTAGATTGTAAATGACGCGCATAGGGATCAGGGCCAGACCGGTCGAGATCCCAGAGTCCGCTGTGTGTCCAGATTGTTGTATCTTCCCACTGCGGACGATCGATGATCGGATAGATACATACACCTAGCAGATCTACCCCGGCCAGCTGCGCCTGGGCAACCTGCGTAGCAATTTGAGAAATCCAGGCCCCCCTGCCACTACCGACATGACTGGTTTCAGCCAGTAACAGGGGCCGCTGATAACGTTGTTGCAAATCCTGTAATATCTTATGTAGCGGCTTACGCCGCCTGTCACCCAGATGCCAGTAAAGGCGATGGTTCGAAAAGGCTTCCCATTGATTTGCGTGGTAATAATTAATACCGATCAGGTCAAGATAACGCTCAGCCCCGCCTAGTTCAGGTGCGAGCCTGCCAGCAATCATGTCCCATGCATGGTACTGAGATTCACACAAAGAGCGGGCGAGAGCGCGACACTCTTCACTTTCCTCTTCAGCGATCACGTGAATGACAGGATCACAATGCAAAAAACGTGCACGAGGGTCGGCCTGCAAGATGGCCTCACAACCTGCCAGCGTGGCGCGCACCAGTTGACGTTTACTACCCTCGCCCCGGTCATGCTCTGGTGCATCAGGGCAGGAAAATACGCCAGCTTCTATTCCCCAGCTGAGAAAAGAGATCTCATTCATGGGAGAATATACAGGCGCGTCCTGATACCAGGGGACAAGATAGCGAGCAAGCGCCCCGCAAAACGTCGCGAAGCGCGGCACAAAATCAATGGAGAACAGGCTTAGATTTTCAGGCCAGCCATAGTGACATACTGTCCAGCTGATCTGGATGCCATGTTCTTGTGCTGCCTTCATCCGCAGTGCGACCAGCGAGAAGTCATACTCTCCTTCACTTGGTTCCGCGAGGTGCCAGCCCACGCTTTCACGTACGGTGCGGATGTTGAAGCGCCGTAGTACGGCATAATCTTCACATGCCCGATTCAGGTGATCGTTAACTTCGTTCATCGACAGCCTGAGGCCACTAGGATTAATATGATCAGCTCCCTCATAGCCGGCTTGCCAAAAGCTGGAAAATAACGTCATTCCATCTCCTTTGAAATTTTGCATTATTGTCAGGATGAATTAGCAACTACCTGAAGTTATGGCTCTGCTGGTCGAGGTTGTTTTCGTACCGGCAAGGTTGAAAAAATCAGGGCGTAATATCTGCTGGCTTTGGTTCATCCTGAAATGATTGCCGACTATCTTTAGGGACATCTCATTTTTGTAAAAGCCGGTTTTATCCATGCCCCTTTATTTTCATCAGGAGTCACAGCACACAAATCCGTACCAGTGACAGGGTTGAGTGTGGTATCAGATGCCGTACGGAGTTTGAGACGATCAATATTAGCTTGCTGGTCCTCGGGTAAGACTACGCTCGCCATGCCATTGCCCCCGTCCACGGCCGCCGTCGGGTTAGCGACGTAGGTGAAGTTTTCATCTGAATTCCAGCTACCGCGCACCTCTCCACCCGCGGACATGTTGTAATAAACCCCCGCGTACTCTTTAATTGGAGGCAACTTACCCGGTGGAAAACTATTGCGAATTGAATAAAGCGCCTTCTCAAAGGAAATCTGATGAGCCACTTCACGAGTCATCAGAAAGCCAAGAGCATCCTTGACGCCCGGATCATCCGTAACGTTTATCAGTCGTTCATACAGAATTTTTGCACGCGCTTCTGCCGCGATATTTGAACGCAGATCGGCGGTGACCTCGCCGATTGTGTCGATATAAGCCGCAGTCCAGGGAACGCCAGCGGAATTCGTCAGGGAGGGGCCCCCACCATACAGAAGAGAGGTCAGATGGCTGTCATTGCCATTGCCCGTAATGTTACGGTAAAGCTCTCCTTCCTGTTCAGTGCCTTCTGCAAGGTCGCCCCTGGCCCCTTTATTCAGCATGCCGACCAGTGAGCCTATAATTTCCAGATGGCTAAGCTCTTCCGTGGCGATATCCATCAGCATGTCTTTACGACCGGCATCTTCATCACTCAGCCCTTGGGTAAAATATCGACAGGCCGCAGCAAGCTCACCCTGCGGACCACCAAACTGCTCCAGCAACAGATTGGCAAGTCCCGGATTAGGACCGGCGACGCGCACGGTATACTGTAGTTGTTTAATGTGTCTGAACATTGCTCGCTCCATTATTTATGGGAAAAATTTGTCAGGGACGTTTATAGGCTCCGCGAATTATTTTTGGTTTAAATGCCTTCAGCCGCACCATTAACTAACCGGAGACGTTATGCATGTCTCCCAAATAATTTTCTTCTTAGAATCTGCTCAGGTTGTTTCTCCGGGTTTGACCGGACCTCCTGCCTGCCTGAAGTGGTGGCTTACTGTTTACCTGCCATTGCAGTCAGCACTTCGTCAGTACTCTTCTATTCCTGCAGAGTTTCAGCCAATAGCGCTGCCGCCTTTTTGTAACCCAGCCTTAGGAGCAATGAATGGCATACATGAGTTCGTTAGCCGTACCGGCACTGACCATTTTTAACGATGCACGTGTGTTTTTTTCTGTGCGGTAAATATTTGAAAAATCATGAATAAACAGGCCTGCGAGAGTTTTAAACAAAATTATTTTACCTTTCAGGCTTCTGTCTATTTAGATAAATCGGTCAAGATTAAGCTCTCATTATGAATGAATAGACAAAGGTCTTTACCTTTCAAAAATTAATTCTTCATGCTGCCAATGTTATTTTCGCCCGTATCTTTTGGCCCAACTTTAAAATGAAAGACTCCTACATTAATCGTTTTCCTTACTCAGGCGTGACAAGTCATTTTGAGCGAAAAGCTGAACTTCATATTCTGAAAACTGCATTGCTGACATTGAGGCACATCGATTATAAATAGTAAATTTCAGCAACATCAATGTCATCACCGGTATTGCATTAGTAGAGGATCTGAGTATGGCAAAAAATAAGCAGCCACCACACTCTGATAAGAACTCATCTTTCTCTACTAGTGAGTCTAGTTGGGTTTTTCCATTAAGGATTAGAAAACCATGCTTCTTAGGATTAGAAAATAACATTGATCTTGTATAGTCTCGAAACCCCTCAAAAACAAGTTTGAACCTCATTCACCAGTACCAGCATGAAGAAGATAGTATGAATGTTTTGGTTGTTTGCATTGTTTGCAATTTTCCAGGTTGGTTCTTACCCGCCCCCTTTTTAGAGTATATTGAATAATCATTAATTTTACGCTTATGTTCATATTTTAATGAACTTTAATATATTTTAATGAGGTGGGCGATTTGCCTCTGCTGCAAAAACTTGTCGTCAGATAGTGTAAATTTAAGCAGGCCAAGCCGGAGCGGATGAGAGTTCTTCAAATAGCCGACCTGACAATTTCTTAACGAAGTCAATGAAGAGGATTCGTTTGCAGCACTTGTAGAGGATATATCGGTTTTTGTCTCGTTTCTATCTTGTGCTTTATGTGCTTTAACAGCATCCTGCCTTAGGTCATGCAGTTAAAGCGCCCTTAGATAAATTCTGTATGTAATATTTTGTGGCCCGAACCTACGCAGAGAATGACATCTTTTATGAGCTTGAAACAAAGCTGACTACGATGTTCTTGGTATCACAAACAACAATCTTTGAGCAGCATCAGGCCCTTCCCGCTTCACCTTTCACGCCAGCAGATCAGGTTGAACGGTTACCGTGGGCATGACGCCAAATGTACATGCCTAACAGACGTGACGGGTTCTGTGAGGGAAGCTAGATTATGTTTTCAGCGAGTATAGACGTAACTAAGTGCTTGCCTGACCTGTGCATGCTTTATGAGGGTATAAACGGCTTGTTAAACAAGGAAGATGAAAGTTAACCGGCGTCTATCACGAGATACTCGCCACTGACTTGCATGATACAGGCTTCTGCGTATCGCTGGCCAACCCTCACCACTGCCGCGAGATTTTCCGCGGCATGGAAATAACGATTGAAAAGAATAAGGTGGATGCAGGCTGGCCTGTTACCCATTTCTGAGGAACCCTCACCCAGGAGCCGCCTGCGCCCTCAGTGCGCTCTTGCAACTGCACGACGGGCTGCCGGGCGATGCAGTGCGTGAGGGATACTGGCTGGAGAAATACCAGTCCACTGGCACGCCAGCGGACATCATAAGTTCCTGCATGCGCATAGCACAGCTGCTCCGTGAAGAGGTTAGCAGTATTGCGCCGCAGCACAAAGCGCACATGACCTGCTGGCCTTTATCGTCAAACGAAGTATCCAGGCTGCTCCGGGACAAAAAAACTTCATTTAAGGCAGCGTTCAGTACAGTGGCATCCCTTCCCGCCCCCCCCGGTCGCTAAGGAGCCGGGAAGCTCAGCGAATATCTTGTGCCATCACCGGTGCATATGTCAGCCGGAACAGGCCATTCTGCTGAGATAACTTGCCGTTACAGGAGCGCCAGAGTTAGTCGAGATTGCCAGCAAGCTTTGCGCTAACATCATACTGACGCCTCTGCTTTAGCCGCCACTCAATGTCAGGGCCATATCAAGGGAAAAGCTGCGCTGCTTCAGGGCGGTTGCAGGCCAGCGTATCAGAAAGAGATTTTCTTGAGCAGCAGAACGAACGAAATTCACTATCCCGACCGTGCTTCCCTTTGAAATAAAATATGTACGGGTAAATTTATTAGCGATTGGCAATACACCAAAGATTATGCTCTGTATGGCGCGCTGCGGCGTGAAGGCACCAGATGATCTCTGACAAGGTACAGTGGTTGAATGGCTCCGGAAGTCCGGCGTAGCCGGTTACTGGCGTATAAATTACTGCAGCACCATACCTTTCCTGAACGGACCAAATTAACTTTCTGCGTCTTTTATATATACGCTTTCGACTTATCAGAAAAACAACCTTGAGCCATTTTTAAACCTTATATAAGTATATTTATAATTCCAGACATGACGCCGGAAACCCTGTATCATGCGGCTCCAGTCAGGAGCCTGACCTTTCTGGCAGTTTACAGGCGCGGTATGCGGTTATGATATCGGCTGCAAATCCAAAAGCGCTACGTGAAATCTTGCAGGGCAAAATGCCTGACTGGCCCTCAGAATTCACGTAACGTCGCCAGAGCGTACATGGGGGAAAACTGAACAGAATGAACGAACTCTCCGTTTTTAACGGCCTCATCCCTGGCTCAGCGTCGGATGAAGACCTTACAAGAAGGCTGGCTTCTTTCGTTCGTCACCGCGAGGCATTTTCGCCCAATACGTGGCAGCAGCTGCTGAGTGTTATGCGGATCTGCTGGCGCTGGTCACAGGCAAACCGGCGCTCGTTCCTGCCCATGTCGCCGGAAGATCTGCAGGCCTATCTCTTTCACCTTCAGGCAGCTGGCCGAGCGACATCAACAATTTCTGTACACGCTGCGCTCATTTCAATGTTACACCGTAACGCTGGTCTTGTGCCTCCGACGGTGTCACCCGACGTGGTGCGCGCAAAAAAGAAAATTAAACGTACCGCTATTATTTCCGGCGAGCGCACTGGACAGGCTGTACCATTCCGCCGTCCGGATCTCGATCATCTGGATTCGCTATGGAAGCATTCGGCCCGTCTGCAGCACTTGCGAGATCTGGCTTTCATCCACGTTGCATACTGCACCTTACTGCGAATGAGCGAGCTCTCACGCCTGCGGATGCGGGATATCACGCTCACGGCCGACGGCCGCGTTATTCTCGACGTGGGCTGGACCAAAACCATCCTGCAGTCGGGCGGCATCGTTAAGGCGCTGAGTGCCCGCTCTTCACTACGGCTGATGGAGTGGTTACGCGCGGCAGGTCTGGTGGACGAGCCGGAGGCTGTGCTGTTCTGCCCCGTTCACCGGTCAAATAAAATAACCGCCGTACCTACCGTGCCCATGAGTGCGCCAAGCCTGGAAGACATCTGGCGTCGGGCAAGGCGGCACACAGGTTATACTTCTCGCCAGGAAACAAATAAAGGGCGTTACTCCAGCTGGAGCGGCCACAGCGCACGCGTCGGTGCCGCGCAGGATATGGCCCAAAAAGGCGTATCTATCGCGCAGATTATGCAGGAAGGCACCTGGACGCAGACCCAGACGGTGATGCGTTATATTCGTATGGTCGAGGCGCATAAAGGAGCCATGGTCGCGCTGATGGAAGATGAGGCTTAGTCTGGTCTGTCGAGTTACTGTATAACATTCCTTGGTATGGCCATTACCCTTTAAAAGTTACTTTGATAAAATACTTGTGCCTGTTCCCTTCTCTTCCCGACATTTTAAGGGGCATGGTTCACAAGGCTAATCGCTCCCGGTAACTACTGACAATGTGCAAACAGAAAACTAAGTTACTGATTACAGTACATTGGAATAATAGTCATACATTAACAGTATACTTACCGTTAGTAAGTAATTCGAAGCATGACCTATTTTCCACTTTGACTCATAATAGCGGGAGGAACCGCACTTCGTGATGAGGTAACAATCCGGAAATCTGTGCGGTGTCAGGATGCTGAACATCTGAACTGAAAAATGGCCATGTTGCTGAAAACATGGTTATTATATGCGACTACCTGAAATCACCTGATTAAATCATGCAAGATGTGACAGAAAACATATGGCCATCGATAAAAACGGATTCATCCCGTTACCTGCCTTTAGCGGCTTTCAGCCGGTTTTTTCGCCGCTAATCGCTGACACAGTACAGCGACTGGTCTCCAAGATGCCAGCTTTAATCCACAGCATTTATATATATGGCAACCTGACTGAAGGTAGAGCAATAGAGACGGTGCCTGAACTCAACCTGACGGTGATATTCAGACGTGAGCCGGATGACCTCGTTAAGGCTATCAGGTCCGTCCTTGAACAGCATTATCCCGTCGTCAGTAAAATTGATATCGATCCAATCGTTCTGGATGCCGTTTTGCTGCCTGCCAATTCAGAGCGATGGGGCTACTGGCTGAAACATCACTGCGTCTGCATTTATGGCGAAGATCTGCGTGACCACTTTGAACCTTTCAGACCCTCAAGAAATATCGCGATTGCCGTTAACGGTGATTTTCTTACGGTGCTGAACGGCTATATTTCACGCATGAACCCCTCCCTTGCCCCTTTGCAGCGGCATGCGCTACAGCGGGCGGCAGCATGCAAGGCAATTCGGGCGACAAACATCCTGAGAGATGAAAACGATTCTGACTGGCCGACAACGCTTGAGGAGCACCGTGAAAAATTTAACGTCCGGTATCCGGCCCTCGCGGAAGAAATGGACTACCTGCTTAGCATCAGTCATCACCCGCGCGGCGATATCATGACTTTCGCCGGTAGAGTTTCTACATTTTCCTACTGGCTAAATGCCGAATTCAGCTCGCGTAACCGATAGTCAAAAAAGCCTGCAGAATTCGCCGCAGATACCATCCTTTCAGAGGCGGAAGATATATCGGATGAGGACATCAGGCTTATGATTCAGAAAACATCACCGCTACCGCATAGTCATTTTCAGGAGACAGCTGCACGAAATGTCAGAGTGGGGGGCACTGGTTACCCACGACGATAACTCACGGCTGATTGAGTAGTATTCTTTCTATCATGCCCATGCCGCAGCTCTCCTGCTGGCGAAAGATGTCGGTATATTATCTGTCGCGTGATACCCAGCTCTTTGCACAAATCACCAACCCGGGTCTCTGGTTTTCCCATTGCCGCCGTCGCCAGCGTAACTTTGCCATCGTCATCTTGAAAGGCCTGCCGTCTTTGCTTCCCCTCACTCTTGCTGAAGCCAGCCCTGCCCGGGTATGATCCGATATCAGATCCCGCTCAAACTCAGCCAGTGCCGCAGTGCCAAAAACCAGTTTGCCTGCGGCAGTAGTGGTATCAATGGCAGACTCATGACTAGTCAGAACCTTGAGCCCTACTCCTCTCCCCGTCAGGTCGTGAATCGTGTTTATCAGGTGATGTAAATCACGTCCCAGACGATCCAGCATTCAGACAACCAGCATGTCGCCTTCCCGTAATCCTTTCAGGCAGTTCATCAGGCCGGGGCGGTCTTAAATTTTGCCGGAAGCATAGTCTTCATAAAGATGCGTTGGGCTGACCCCGGCGGCAAGCAATCCATCACGCTGGAGATCCTTTGTCAGCGAAGCATCAATTTTTGAAGCGCGCATATAACCAATTAACATTTCATACTAGTCACTTATACTGTCATTTTGGAGGCTGACAATTAATAACGAAACCGTTAACCTGGTAATGGAAGCTGAGTAGTGAATTTTATTTCCTCCATGGAAAAAATTGATGTTACATCACTCAACCCACTTACTGAACTTATCAGCTTTTTGTAAAAAGTATCGTAACTCTTCATATCTGAAACCACTACCTGAAGAAGATAATCATATTCTCCCGTGGTACGGAAAAAAGTCATTACTTCTGACATGCTATTGACCTGCGAAACGAAATGTTTATACCAGCCATAACTGTGATTTTGTGTTTTTATCATCACAAAGGCTGTAAGCGACAAGTGAAGCTTATCCTTACTCAACAGGGCAACCCGACCAGTGATTATCCCCTCATCTTCAAGACGTTTTATACGCTTCCAGCAAGGATTAGGCGTTAAATCGACAGCTGCTGCAAGTTCCTGCAGACACAGGGTGCAGTCAAGCTGCAACAGCCTGAGCAACTCCTTATCTTTCTTGTCCATCATAACCACGCCCTTTTGGTAGAGAAATATTTTCTCTAAACGTATGAAAAAACCATAGAGAAAACAATATTTTTCTCCACCTAAAAAGTTAAATTAATCTCTTTTACTGAGAGCATCTTATGCGCAGAGTGACGATATTAGTATTATTCTTGGTGGTTGCACTGACCTGGGGAACCACATGGCTGGCTATGCGGACAGCCGTTGAAACCATCCCTCCGATGTTTGCAACGGGGATGAGATTTATGTTCGCCGCACCACTCTTAATTAGCATTGCCTTGTTAAGAAAAAAACCACTTTTATTTCCACCCGGACAACGCTTATTCCAGGTTGAAATTTGTTTGTTTTATTTTGCCATTCCTTTCTCCTTAATGATTTATGGTGAAACCTATGTTAGTTCCGGACTTGCCTCCATTATATTTGCAAACATGCCTGTAGCTGTTTTGATAGCTTCAGTTATATTTTTAAATGAAAAAACGAACTCAATGCAGATTGCAGGGTTAACTATCGCAATAGTCGCATTAGCAGGCATTCTTATTGAGGAAACGAAAACCAGTCCAGATAGCCACTGGCAGGGAATTATTGCGCTTGTTTCTGCCGTAATCATCCATGCCATAATATATACCCAGTGTAAGAAAAGGAGCTGTACGGTCTCTGTTATAACGTTTAATGCGCTCCCGTGCTTTATGGCAGGATTGATACTTTCTGCGACAGGATGGTTCTTCGAAAGGCCACGGGTGTCAGCCTTCTCAGCGCACTCAATACTGGCCACCCTGTATCTCGGCGCTATTGCCGGTGTTTTTGGAATATTATGCTACTTTGCACTTCAGCAAAAGGCCAGTGCCTTTCAGGCTTCACTTGTTTTCCTTATTTTTCCTCTGATAGCAGTAAGCCTGGAGAGCTATATATATGGATATGTACTTTCAACTCAATCAATGCTGTTTATTATACCGTTAGTTACCGGCATATTTTTTACTCTTTTCTCACGGCGAGTGCCTGCAACAAAAAGACATCGGGATAGTATTCCCGAGCATACTGAGACTTCCTGAAAAATTAAAGAAAAGTTTTTCTGTTTTCAATGAATGTAAGTCAGGGAGATGAAATGCAGGTCACTGCACCTGGTCTTCATAAAGATGTTTTGTATTGACCCCGGACGTAAGTAATCTATCGCAGTGGAGATAGGTTGTCTGAGAATCATCTATTTTTGAAAAATGCATATTGCCAATTATCAATTCATACCTGTCACATATAGGGTCGATTATGTGACAGTGTGCTACAAAACACTTTGAAGATCAAAAACAGTCACTTAATCTGTCATTCAATCTAATACCCGTAAAGGGTTCATCAGGGACATTATGTGACAAAAATTCAGTAGGAATACCATTTTCGCCAAACATGGTTCGTAACTGTTCCAGTGATTCCTGGTCCCACTGTCTATAAGAAGCTAGCGCAAACAACGAACGGGCCGTTTAATTACGAGCTGAAATGGTTTCGATTCCCTATACTCAAAATAGGCGCTCTATAACTGCCCACGTGAAAATTTCTTTTTCACTTTTCGTGTTCTGATTTTGGCATAGATTGCGAGACGTGAAATTTTAATTCCGAGCCGTTAAAAATAACCATCCCCCTGAACTGTGCCGGAGGATAGTACATTGTTCTAAGGATAATTTTATTTCTCAATTATTAATAAATATCCTTAATAAATAGCTTAACGCAAGTGTTTATGAGTCAACCATGATCGTTAAAAAATCCTTTTATCAGACAAGGAGAACTAAAATGATGATCTTCTTCCACGATTAACCTCCCGAGTTTTTGGCTTGCTAAGATCCAGTGAATTAATTAAACTGCTACCATTCTGATGACGGGTCAACCCATCTTTTTCCTCAAGAACGATTCTCAGCGTTTTATCTGTAATACCATCTGGTTCATGCCTGAATATAACATTAAATTTTGTCCCTGAAGTGAAAAGCACTTCTCCAAGATTTTCTTCTATTACTGAAGACAATATACCCCCACTGGAACCCGCGATAACAAATCTCGTTTGTTTGTCACCTTTTTCTATTTTTCTGTATTCATTCATAAATGCCGTTACAGTTTCTGGGTTCTTAGCTGTGGACATAAAATTTGATACAAAATTTTCACCTTCCTGCCCTGTTTCTATCCATCCTGAGTTCCCCCTGAATGTCAGACCCTTATGTTTCTCTGCCTTTTTTAGCGCAGAGGATACAGCACTGGAAACAGCATTGATATTATCATTTATTTTTCCACTATCTTCGTTTCCATTAATTAATGTATGGTAACCGTTCTTAGCCATGTATGCACGCAGGGCTGCGTATTCAAGCGGGGACAAATTTTTGCTAAACTCGGCGACCTCCATTTTTTGATTGCCAATAAAAGATTGAATCTCGACAGACGTCATATTTTCAAATGCATTTTGTAGAGTCGTAAATGCAATTTTTTCTTCAGGTGTACCACCCTGCGCCGAAGATGGTGCTCCGAGCAACGCCCCGATAGCAGTGCCGCTGAACAGTCCATAATCACCGGCCGGTATTGTCGACTCTGACGCAGATGCTATTCCGGAAAAGAGTGAATTTGCTGAACCTGAAGGACCGTCAATATCAGCGAAAAGAGAATCAAAAGACATAGAGTTGGCAGGCTTTTTATTAGGTAAGCCCCCTGAGCTCCCTGAAAATATGCGTTTCGGCATTAACCCATCGAGATCGGTCCACGTCAGTGGGTTATTCCGCACCATCCTGAACAGGTTCAGCCCGTCCACGGTACCTGCCGGGTCGGAGCTCAGCCACCGGCCCGCCCACGGCTGGTAGTACCGGTACCCGTAGTAGTACAGCCCCGTCGCGTC
>NZ_JBSRXX010000005.1:0-267851 GCF_054056055.1 Pantoea sp. PvP021
GCTGTGAAAGAATCGGTGGAGCGGTAGTTCAGTTGGTTAGAATACCTGCCTGTCACGCAGGGGGTCGCGGGTTCGAGCCCCGTCCGTTCCGCCACCCTATTAGGGGCGTAGTTCAATTGGTAGAGCACCGGTCTCCAAAACCGGGTGTTGGGGGTTCGAGTCCCTCCGCCCCTGCCAGAAAACGATCCTTTGCTTCGGCAAAGGATTTTTTTTGCCTTTAAAAAAGCAAAAAAGAAAAACCAGCTAAATCTAACTGGCCTCTGATCTTCTCTGCTTACTGTCCTGCCTGCAAATTCAGCTATTTTGCCTGACCAGAATCGGGAATTTAAGCAACTGACGGATATGTGCCTGCTGATCGCTGTTCTGCAACCAGACAGCATAGAGCGGACGAACGGCGACGGGCGTATCCGGAATCACCATCAACTCACTGTACACACTCTGCCAGAAGTCCGGCAGAAATGCGCACGCTCCGGTGGTATGCAGCAGTTCACGGGTGACATGTGCCGACGTGGTGGTCAGTACCGGTACATCATCAGCCCCGGAGAGATAGCTCTGATGCTGATGAAAATCTGCTCCCCATTCCAGCTTGATATAATCATATTTTTCACGCTTCTCGCTCTGCCGGGCGCAGAAAAGCGCCAGTGAAATATGACCAATCTGCTGACTGGTTAACTCATCCATCTTAGGTGCTTCAGTGGTGATCAACAGATCCAGCTGGCGCTCATGGAGTTGCTTAACCAGCAGATGTCGTTGTGCCACGCGCGCTTCTAAGTGCAGGCTCTCCCGATTCTCGTAGAGCGTCTGTAGCCATGGCGTCAGATAAGCCTCCCATAGTGATGCACTGGCACCTATTGAAAGCTCATGGTGCTGCTGAGTGTGAGAAACCTCCTTCTTCGCCATCATCCAGGTGCTCATCAGGCTTTCAGCATAGGGGAGCAGTCGCTCTCCGGCCGCCGTCAGACGTATGTTATTGCGATGCCGTGTAAAAAGGTTAACGCCAAGCTGATTCTCTAACTGACGGATGCGAAAACTGACAGCAGATTGCGTGAGGTAAAGTGCTTCTGCAGCACGCCCGAAATGGCGAGTTCTGCTCACTTCCAGGAAAGTTTTCAGTAATTCCGTATCCACAGCGTTCTCCCAAAAAATGTTTGTCGTATAGATTTAAATGTTTTGTTTTACACTCTGTCAAGCCTATCTAATACTCCGCGCCATTAACAGCACGGCATTAGAAAATCAGGAGCGTGTAACATGGCGGAAAGCTTCTCAACAGAGAATCGTTTCTTTGATAACAAACATTACCCGCGTGGTTTCTCACGCCACGGTGACTTTACTATTAAAGAAGCTCAGCTTCTTGAACGCCACGGTTTTGCCTTTAATGAGCTGGATTTATCAAAGCGTGAGCCTGCAACCGAAGAAGAACGTTTGTTTATTGAAGTGTGTCGTGGCGTGCGTGAGCCGCAAACGGAAGCTGAACGTGTATGGTCTAAGTATATGACCCGCATTAAGCGTCCTAAACGTTTTCATACGCTGTCTGGCGGTAAACCGCAGATGGACACCGTTGAAGACTTCACCGACAGCGACGATTAACAGAGAAGGGGCGAAAGCCCCTTTTTTATTGCAGGCTGTTATGCAGATGGATCATTAATCGATCTATCGTGCGATAGCTGACCGCTTCCTGCAGATGATGCCGGGTGATGTCTGTTTCCCCAGCCAGATCGGCCAGGGTACGCGCCACTTTTAAAATCCGCTGCCATGCCCGTACAGATAAACCCAGTTTCTCCAGCACTGACTCCAGCCACTCCGCATCCTCTTTAGCCGGCTGACACCAGCGCATAATCTCTGCATTGTTTAAATGCGCATTTATTTTTCCTGCACGAGCCAACTGAATGTCACGCGCTGCGACCACACGATGACGAACCTGCTCAGATGCTTCCGCCCTGGGGCGCTGACCGCTGAGCATGCCGCTGGGAAGTAGCGGCACCTCCAGCGAAAGATCAAAACGATCAAGAAAAGGGCCGGATAGCTTACTGAGATAACGCAGCACCTGCTGCGGTGAGCAGCGGTTATGCTGTCCCTGATAGTGTCCGGTTGGACTTGGATTCATTGCAGCAATCAGCTGAAACCGTGCCGGATAGGTAACTTTCGCCCGGGCGCGTGAAATAGCAATGACGCCCGACTCTAATGGTTCGCGCAGGGAGTCCAGCACCTTGCGATCAAATTCCGGTAATTCATCCAGAAACAGCACGCCGTTATGCGCCAGTGAGATCTCACCGGGCCGTGGCAGTGAGCCGCCGCCAATCAGAGCATAGAGAGAGGCGCTGTGGTGAGGTGATCTGAAAGGCCGGGTGCGCCACTGTCGATGCAGGGTATTGCTGTTCACCAGGCTGGCGATTGCCGCGCACTCCAGTGCTTCCTGATCGCTTAAAGAGGGCATGATGCCGGGCAACCGGGTAGCGAGCATGGTTTTACCGGTGCCAGGGGGCCCGATCAGCAACAGGTTGTGCCCGCCAGCCGCAGTGATCTCCAGTGCTCTGCGTCCCTGTTCCTGACCAATGATATCAGCGAGATCGTCAGCAGGTGCATCGCCCTGATGCTCAGGATATTGGGCTGTCGGTAATGTGAGTTCATTGCGCAGAAAGGCGCACACTTCGCTGAGGTGAGAGGCAACCAGCGACGAGCCCTGACGGATTAGCCCGGCATCACACTGATTCTCAGCGGAGAGGACCAGCTGTCGTCCAGCCTGAATGGCTACCATGGCCGCTGGAATCGCGCCCTGTACACCGCACAGTGCACCGTCGAGTGCCAGCTCACCCAGAAACTCATAGTGCGTCAGCTTGTCGGCAGGAAGCTGCTCAGAGGCCACCAGAATGGCAATCGCCATGGGTAAGTCATACCGCCCGCCCTCTTTGGGTAAATCTGCGGGTGCCAGATTGATGGTGACGCGTTTTGCCGGGAAGGCAAAACTGCTGTTGATAATGGCGCTGCGTACCCGCTCACGCGCCTCTTTCACCGTGGTTTCAGGCAGCCCCACCAGCGTTAACGCAGGCAGTCCGTTACTGATGTGTGCCTCGATGGTCACCAGCGGGGCTTCCACTCCCAGCGCTGCCCGGGTCAGAACTTTTGACAATGACATACTCGCTCCTTGTTACCGTCAGTCTGGTGACAGCATCAAAGGAAAGCCAGGGCATCATCAGCACTATTCGGGTCATTGCACAACCTATCAGAAGTTTTTTCACAACCTGTTAAAACGCTGCGTGTCTGCGCGCAAATTCACCAAAAAATTATTACGTCAGTAAAGTGATGAATAATTATCATCATGTAATTATTTCTTGTATTACAAATTGATAGGCCGCGATTTAGCGCCAGGCGCTAAAAAAACTCTGTAAAAAAAGTTGTGTCATGCCCCCTGACTATGATAACTCTGTAGGCATTACTTCGAACAAGCGAAAGAATTGAACAACACATGAAAGCCCTTCTACAAGTGATTAGCCTGGTCGTGATTAGCGTGGTGGTGGTTATTAACCTACCGTGCGGGGCAACGCTTGGAGAAAGAAAGGCTTAAAAATCAAGCCTCGAATCCGAAAAAACCCCCGCACCGAAAGGTCCGGGGGTTTTTTTTCGACCAGAGGAAATATCAGTAAATCCACAAGGAACAAACAATGAACAGTAGCATAAAATTCTGTTGTTCCGGTCAGGACACAGGAGAATAGCGATGACAGGTGCACAGTGGGTAGTTCAGGCTTTACGCGCGCAGGGTGTTGATACCGTATTCGGTTACCCTGGCGGCGCAATCATGCCGGTATACGACGCGCTCTACGACGGCGGCGTGGAACACCTACTGTGTCGTCACGAGCAGGGCGCTGTGATGGCGGCGATCGGTTATGCGCGCTCAACCGGCAAAACCGGCGTCTGTATCGCCACCTCTGGCCCTGGCGCGACCAACCTGATTACCGGCCTGGCAGATGCCATGATGGATTCGGTTCCGGTGGTTGCCGTAACGGGTCAGGTCTCTTCCGCTTTTATTGGTACCGACGCCTTTCAGGAAATCGACGTACTGGGCTTATCGCTGGCCTGCACCAAACACAGCTTCCTGGTTGAATCGCTGGATGAGCTGCCCGCCATCATGGCAGAAGCCTTTGCGCTGGCGCAGTCAGGCCGTCCGGGTCCGGTACTGGTGGACATTCCTAAAGATATTCAGATTGCGCAGGGAGAACCTGCCCCGCATCTGGTTCCGGTAGAAGAGGGAAGCGCGCTGCCGCATCAGGCGATTCAGGAAGCACGCGCACTGATGGCGCAGGCCAGAAAACCAATGCTCTATGTTGGTGGAGGCGTTGGCCTGGCACAGGCTGTTCCGGCACTGCGCGCGCTGGCAGAAGAGACCGGCATCCCGGCAGTGGCCACCTTAAAGGGGCTGGGCAGCGTAAACCCCCACAGCGAGGTGTATCTCGGCATGCTGGGGATGCACGGTACTAAAGCCGCCAACCTGGCGGTGCAGAGTTGTGACTTACTGATCGCGGTCGGTGCCCGTTTCGATGACCGCGTGACCGGCAAGCTGGACACCTTTGCCCCCCATGCCAGCGTGATTCATCTCGATATCGATCCCGCTGAGTTAAACAAATTACGTCGTGCACACGTCTCTCTGCAGGGTGATCTCAACGAACTGCTGCCCGCCCTGAGTCAGCCTCTGCATATCAACGCCTGGCGCGATGAGATGAAAGCGCTTAAGGCCAGTCACCCATGGCGCTACGACCATCCGGGCGAAGCGATCTATGCACCGCTGTTGCTGAAGCAGCTTTCCGATCGCAAACCGGCCAATACCGTAGTGACCACCGACGTCGGTCAGCACCAGATGTGGACGGCGCAACACATGGCATTCAGCGCGCCGGAGAACTTCATCACCTCCAGCGGCTTAGGCACCATGGGCTTTGGTTTACCCGCCGCCATCGGTGCGCAGGTTGCACGCCCGGAAGATACGGTTATCTGTGTCTCGGGCGATGGCTCCATCATGATGAACATCCAGGAGCTGGGCACCATCAAGCGCGGCAAACTGCCGGTCAAAATCGTACTGCTGGATAACCAGCGTCTGGGCATGGTGCGTCAGTGGCAGCAGCTGTTTTTCGATGGCCGCTACAGTGAAACCAATCTGTCCGACAACCCCGACTTCCTCACGCTGGCCAGCGCTTTCAATATTCCCGGCCAGCGCATTACCCGTAAAGATCAGGTCGACGCCGCCCTTGATGCTCTGCTGAACAGCGAAGGTCCTTACTTCCTGCATGTTGCAATTGATGAGCATGAAAACGTCTGGCCACTGGTACCGCCGGGTGCCAGCAATGCAAACATGATGGAGAAAACTGTATGAACCAGCATCAATTGTCTATCGAAGCCCGTTTCCGCCCTGAAATATTGGAGCGCATTTTACGCGTAGTGCGTCACCGCGGTTTTCAGGTCTGTTCTATGAACATGGCCTCAGTCGCCAACGCAGAAAACATTAATATTGAAATGACCGTTGCCAGTCAGCGTTCCGTCGATTTACTGTCTTCGCAGTTAAGCAAATTGATCGACGTTGCATGCGTTCAGATTCAACAACAGACAACACAACAAATCCGCGCTTAGCCGCGAGAGGGAATAACAATGAGCACGAAGAAAGCAGACTTTATTTGGTTCAATGGTGAGATGGTTAAGTGGGAAGAGGCGAAGGTCAGCGTCATGTCCCACGCGTTGCACTACGGTACGTCGGTATTTGAAGGCGTGCGCTGCTACGACTCTCACAAAGGACCGGTTGTGTTCCGCCATCGCGAACACATGCAACGTCTGCACGACTCCGCCAAAATCTATCGCTTCCCGATTAAAAGCAGCGTTGATGAGCTGATGGAAGCGTGCCGCGAAGTCATCCGCGTGAACAAACTGAAAAGTGCTTATATCCGTCCGCTGGCCTTTGTCGGCGATGTGGGCCTGGGCGTGAACCCGCCAGATGGTTTCACCACCGATGTGATCATTGCGGCGTTCCCGTGGGGCGCATACCTGGGCGCTGAAGCCCTGGAGAACGGCATCGATGCCATGGTCTCCTCATGGAACCGCGTAGCACCGAATACCCTGCCAACCGCCGCTAAAGCGGGCGGTAACTACCTATCTTCATTGCTGGTGGGCAGCGAAGCCCGTCGTCACGGCTATCAGGAAGGGATTGCGCTGGATACCAATGGCCTGATCTCAGAAGGTGCAGGCGAAAACCTGTTTGAAGTTAAAGATGGCGTGCTCTTTACCCCGCCATTTACCTCTTCAGCACTGCCGGGCATCACCCGCGATGCCATCATCACGCTGGCGCGTGATATGGGCATTGAAGTGCGTGAGCAGACCCTGTCGCGTGAATCTCTCTATCTGGCTGACGAAGTCTTTATGTCTGGCACCGCGGCAGAAATTACACCGGTGCGCAGCGTTGACCGCATTCAGGTTGGCGAAGGCAAACGTGGCCCGGTGACCAAACGCATCCAGGAGGCCTTCTTTGGCCTGTTCACCGGCGAAACCGAAGACAAATGGGGCTGGTTAGATCCGGTTAACCCATAATCAGATACAGCGCGGGCGTCATCTGACGTCCGCGAGCTTATTCTTACTGGAGTAAATAGAGTATGCCTAAGTACCGTTCCGCCACCACCACCCACGGCCGCAATATGGCGGGTGCCCGTGCCTTATGGCGCGCGACAGGAATGACCGACGACGATTTCGGCAAGCCGATTATCGCTGTGGTTAACTCATTCACCCAATTTGTGCCGGGCCACGTTCACCTGCGTGATCTTGGTAAACTTGTCGCCGAGCAGATCGAAGCGGCAGGCGGTGTGGCTAAAGAGTTCAACACCATTGCGGTGGATGACGGTATTGCCATGGGTCATGGCGGCATGCTGTATTCACTGCCGTCGCGTGAGCTGATTGCTGACTCGGTCGAGTACATGGTCAACGCCCACTGTGCCGATGCCATGGTCTGCATCTCTAACTGCGACAAAATCACCCCGGGTATGCTGATGGCGTCATTGCGCCTCAATATTCCGGTGATCTTCGTTTCAGGCGGACCGATGGAAGCGGGTAAAACCAAGCTTTCTGACCAGATCATCAAGCTGGATCTGGTGGATGCGATGATTCAGGGTGCCAACCCGAACGTCAGCGATGCCGACAGCGAGCAGATCGAACGCTCTGCCTGTCCGACCTGCGGCTCCTGCTCCGGTATGTTCACCGCCAACTCGATGAACTGCCTTACTGAAGCACTCGGTCTGTCGCAGCCTGGCAACGGTTCACTGCTGGCTACGCACGCCGATCGCAAAGAGCTGTTCATCAATGCCGGTAAGCGCATCGTAAGCCTGACCAAGCGCTATTACGAGCAGGATGATGTCAACATGCTGCCGCGTAACATCGCGAACAAGGCCGCTTTTGAGAACGCCATGATGCTGGATATCGCCATGGGTGGCTCCACCAACACCGTGCTCCACCTGCTGGCAGCCGCACAGGAAGGCGATATCGACTTTAATATCTCCGACATCGATCGCCTGTCACGCAAAGTGCCTCAGCTCTGTAAAGTGGCGCCAAGTACCCCGAAATACCACATGGAAGATGTGCATCGCGCGGGTGGCGTCTTCGCCATTCTCGGCGAGCTGGATCGTGCCGGCCTGTTCGACAGCAGCGCCCGTAATATCCTGCAGCAGACCATGCGTGAAACGCTGGATCAGTACGACATCATGCTGACCAAAGATCAGGCGGTAAAAGATATGTTCCGCGCGGGTCCGGCGGGTATTCGTACCACTCAGGCGTTCTCACAGAACTGCCGCTGGGACACGCTGGATGATGACCGTGCCGAAGGCTGTATCCGTACCCGTGAAAATGCTTACTCGCAGGATGGCGGTCTGGCCGTGCTCTACGGCAACATCGCGGAAGATGGCTGTATCGTAAAAACTGCGGGCGTAGACAAAGAGATCCTGACCTTCACCGGTCCGGCCAAAGTCTATGAAAGCCAGGATGACGCCGTTGAAGCGATTCTGGGCGGCAAAGTTGTCGCGGGCGATGTGGTCGTCATTCGCTACGAAGGACCAAAAGGCGGGCCAGGCATGCAGGAGATGCTCTATCCGACCACTTATCTGAAATCGATGGGGCTGGGCAAAAGCTGCGCGCTGATCACCGATGGCCGTTTCTCTGGCGGTACGTCGGGCCTCTCTATTGGTCACGCCTCGCCTGAAGCAGCCAACGGCGGCACCATTGCGCTGGTCAAAGATGGCGATACCATCGAAATCGATATCCCTAACCGCGGTATCAAGCTCGCCGTACCGGATAACGAACTGCACGCCCGTCGTGAAGAGCAGCAGGCACGTGGCGATGCGGCGTATACGCCGGTCAATCGTCAGCGTGAAGTCTCCTTTGCGCTGCGTGCCTACGCATTACTCGCGACCAGTGCTGACAAAGGCGCCGTCCGCGATAAGAGCAAGCTGGGAGGCTAACGATGGCCGAGTCTCAACCGCTACCCGAGGCGCCTTGTGGCGCTGAGTATTTGCGCGCAGTGTTGCGTTCACCGGTGTATGAAGTGGCACAGGTGACGCCGCTGCAGGTTATGGAAAAAATCTCATCGCGTCTCGGCAACACCATTCTGGTGAAGCGGGAAGATCGCCAGCCGGTGCACAGTTTCAAGGTGCGCGGTGCCTACGCGATGATTGCCGGTCTGAACGAAGAGCAGAAAGCGCGCGGCGTGGTAACGGCGTCAGCCGGTAACCATGCGCAGGGCGTGGCGCTCTCCGCCACTAAGCTGGGCATCAAGTCACTGATTGTGATGCCGCTGGCGACGGCAGACATCAAGGTTGATGCGGTGCGCGCATTTGGCGGTGAGGCTTTCCTGTTCGGGGCCAACTTTGACGAGGCGAAAGCCAAAGCGATAGAACTCTCTGAACAGCGCGGTTACACCTTCGTACCGCCGTTTGACCATCCGGCCGTCATTGCCGGACAGGGCACGCTGGCGATGGAGCTGCTGCAACAGGATGCGCATCTCGACCGGGTCTTTGTCCCGGTTGGCGGTGGAGGTCTGGCAGCCGGCGTCGCGGTGCTGATCAAGCAGCTGATGCCGCAAATCAAAGTGATTGCGGTGGAGTCAGAAGATTCAGCCTGCCTGAAAGCAGCGCTGGAGGCGGGTCATCCGGTCGATCTGACGCGCGTCGGGTTGTTTGCCGAAGGGGTGGCGGTGAAACGGATTGGCACCGAAACCTTCCGGCTCTGTCAGGAATACATCGATGACATCATCACCGTCGACAGCGATGCCATTTGTGCCGCAATGAAAGATCTGTTTGAAGATGTCCGTGCTGTGGCGGAGCCCTCTGGCGCGCTGGCGCTGGCGGGCATGAAAAAGTATATCCAGCAGCACGGGATCAAAGGCGAGCGGCTGGCGCATGTGTTATCCGGGGCCAACGTCAATTTCCACGGCCTGCGCTACGTTTCTGAGCGCTGCGAGCTGGGCGAACAGCGTGAAGCGCTGCTGGCCGTAACGATTCCGGAACAGCAGGGCAGTTTCCTGCGTTTCTGCCAGACGCTGGGTGGACGGTCGATTACCGAGTTCAACTACCGCTACGCCGATGCGGACAAAGCCTGCATCTTTGTTGGCGTACGACTGACGCGCGGCGTGGAAGAGCGCAGCGAGATCATCAGCGAGCTCACCAGCGGCGGTTATCAGGTGGTCGATCTCTCGGATGATGAGATGGCGAAACTGCACGTGCGTTACATGGTGGGTGGACGTCCTTCTAAACCACTGCGTGAACGCCTCTTCAGCTTTGAATTCCCGGAGGCACCCGGCGCGTTGCTGAAATTCCTGCAAACGCTGGGCACCCACTGGAATATCTCGCTGTTTCATTACCGCAGCCACGGCACCGATTATGGCCGTGTGCTGGCCGCTTTTGAACTTGGCAGCGATGAGCCACGCTTCGAAGAGCATCTCACCGATCTGGGTTACGACTTTCATGACGAAAGCCAGAACCCGGCATTCCGCTTCTTCCTGTCAGGCAACTGATTACAGCTGGCTCCAGAAAGCACTGATCAGCGGCTCTCCGAGCCGCTTTTTTTGCACGCAGATGCCGAGTTCGAACGGCGCAACCGAGTCAATATTCTCCAGTAGCAGCACGCGGTTACGCACCGGATCCGGGCTGTTTTCCAGCACCACATCCGGTAAAAGTGCGATACCGCAGCCCAGCGCCACCATCGAAACAATCGCCTCATGCCCCGAGACCGTGGCGTAAATCACCGGATTCGGGATGCGCTGGCGGCGGAACCAGAGATCGATACGTCGCCGTGCCGGTCCCTGCACCGGCAGGATAAACGGAATTTTTGACCAGTCGGGCTGCGGCTGTGTTGCCTGAGTACGAACGGCACAGGGCAGTGCAGGCGCGATCAGCACCAGCGGGATCAGCCCCAGTGGCATAAAATCAATGCTGGCGGGCAGCGTTTCAGGACGGCCGGCAATGGCCAGATCGGCATCGCCGGAGTGCACTTTTTCCACCGCATCCGCGGCATCGCCGGTATCCAGTTTGATTTCGACCTGCGGATGTTCAGCGCGAAAGCGGTCCAGGATGGGCGGCAGATGACTGTAGGCCGCCGTCACCGAACAGAACAGGCGCAGCTCGCCGCTGAGCGACGGACCGTTAAGATCCATCACATGGCGCAGTTGCTGATACTGCAACAGCGTCTGCTGGGCAAACTGGCGCAGCCGTTCGCCCGCTTCTGTCAGCGTCACGGTGCGGTTATCGCGCAGAAACAGCGCATGGCCGACATCTTCTTCAAGCCGCTGGATCTGGCGTGACAGCGTGGAAGGGCTGACGTGCATAGCACGCGCAGTGCGCCCGAAGTGGCAGCTTTCTGCCAGATGAAGAAACAGTTTCAGATCCCGTAAATCCATGTGCGCGTCGCCTCTGGGTGGTGTTGCATTTATTGCAATGTGACGTTGTTAATATATCAATTTAAGCAACAGAATTCCTGTCATATGATGGGGTCATTCGCGGCGCTGCATGACACGCCGTTCCTGAACAAAAAAAGCAAACACAACCTTACCGGAGTACCCATGGCTAACTATTTCAACACATTGAACCTGCGCAACCAGCTGGCGCAATTAGGCAAGTGCCGTTTCATGGCGCGCGATGAATTCGCGGATGGTGCCAGTTTCCTGAAAGGCAAAAAAGTCGTTATCGTTGGCTGTGGTGCGCAGGGCCTGAATCAGGGTCTGAACATGCGTGATTCCGGTCTGGATGTGGCCTATGCACTCCGTGCTGAAGCAATTGCGGAAAAACGCCCTTCATGGCGCAAAGCGACCGATAACGGTTTCAAAGTGGGCACCTACGAAGAACTGATCCCGCAGGCTGACCTGGTGGTAAACCTGACGCCAGACAAGCAGCACTCCGCTGTAGTTCAGGCTGTTCAGCCGCTGATGAAAGATGGCGCTGCGCTGGGCTACTCGCACGGTTTCAACATCGTTGAAGTGGGCGAAAGCATCCGTAAAGACATCACCGTGGTGATGGTGGCACCGAAGTGTCCGGGTACAGAAGTTCGTGAAGAGTACAAACGTGGCTTTGGTGTACCGACGCTGATCGCGGTTCATCCGGAAAACGATCCAAAAGGCGAAGGCATGGCGATTGCCAAAGCCTGGGCAGCAGCAACTGGCGGCGATCGTGCTGGCGTGCTGGAGTCCTCTTTCGTTGCAGAAGTGAAATCTGACCTGATGGGTGAGCAGACTATCCTGTGCGGCATGTTGCAGGCTGGTTCACTGCTCTGCTTCGACAAGCTGGTGGCTGAAGGCACTGACCCGGCTTACGCAGAAAAACTGATCCAGTTCGGCTGGGAAACCATCACCGAATCACTGAAGTTTGGCGGCATCACACTGATGATGGATCGCCTCTCTAACCCGGCTAAACTGCGCGCTTATGCGCTGTCAGAGCAGCTGAAAACCATCATGGCACCGCTGTTCCAGAAACATATGGATGACATCATCTCCGGCGAATTCTCTTCCGGCATGATGGCGGACTGGGCTAACGATGATAAAAACCTGCTGACCTGGCGTGAAGAGACCGGCCAGACCGCGTTCGAAACCGCTTCACAGTATGAAGGCAAAATCGAAGAGCAGGAGTATTACGACAAAGGTGTGGTGATGGTTGCGATGGTTAAAGCGGGCGTTGAGCTGGCGTTTGAAACCATGGTGGACGCCGGCATCATTGAAGAGTCTGCTTACTACGAATCACTGCATGAGCTGCCGCTGATCGCGAACACCATCGCCCGTAAGCGCCTGTATGAAATGAACGTGGTGATCTCCGATACCGCCGAATATGGTAACTACCTGTTCTCCTTCGCCGCGGTGCCGCTGCTGAAAGAGTTCATGACCACGCTGCAGCCAGGCGATCTGGGTAAAGCGGTTGAAGGCACGCAGGTTGATAACGCGCAGCTGCGTGACGTTAACGAAGCGGTTCGCCAGCATCCGATTGAAACCGTTGGCCGTAAGCTGCGTGGCTACATGACCGACATGAAGCGTATCGCTGTGGCGGGCTAATTATCGTCATCACAGTTTTCAGCAAAACAAACCCCGGCTTGCCGGGGTTTTTTGTTGGTGAACAACGGCTGGACGGTTCTCTGTGAGACCGTGCCTGCACTGCTGTGAGACCGTGCCTGCCTGCTGTGAGACCGTGCCTGCACTGCTGTGAGACCGTGCCTGCACTGCTGTGAGACAGTGCAGGCACATGGAATACGGTCAGATCGGAAAGACGCAAAACCGCCATCCATGGCATGCTCGGCCCGCGCGATTACGCACCTCATCCCTGAGGTGCGCCCGTTTCCGGGCCAACGCTTTGCGTTGTTCAAAAACGCTCCCGGCGTTTTTGTCCCTGGCGCGGGACGCTTTCCTCTTCTGACCGTATTCCCTGTGCCCTTAAGCTTCTTTATTGCTGCCAGTATCAATACGCTTTTCAGCGAGGTCCGGTTTTTTCAAACAGAAAGCTAACCCGCTTAAGGCGTATGCTCCCTGAGCCTGTCGCCTGACCATAAGGCGATGTTTTGTTTAGCCCTTCAGAGCGGTTGTACTCTGTGAGCCTGCTCCATAAAAAAACCCGGCAGCCGCCGGGTTTTCACTGACCTTCATCCAGCCGGATTAAACGTCATACAGCGTCTGATTACGCGTCTCTTTACAAGCGAGCAATGCAATCAGCGTCAGCACGGCCATCGACGCCAGATAAAGTCCCACCGCCTGCAAACCATAATGCGCATTCAGCCAGGTCGCGATATAAGGCGCAACAGAGGCACCCAGAATCGATGAGAGGTTATAAGAGAACGATGCGCCGGTATAACGCACTTCGGTCGGAAACAGCTCCGGCAGCAGCGCCCCCATCGGACCAAAGGTCAGGCCCATAATGCTCAGACCCAGCAACAGAAACGCCATCACCAGCGCCTGCGATCCGGAACCGAGCATCGCCGGGAACAGGAACGAAAACGCGATAATCATCAGCGTAATGGTAATCATCGTCTTGCGGCGACCAAAACGGTCAGCCAGCAAACCGGCAATCGGCACCATCACTCCAAAGCCAATCACCGCCAGCATCAGCATCCACAACATACTATTACGCGGAATACCCAGACCGGCCGGTGCTGCCGTGGTGCCGTAGCTCATCGAATAGACGGTCATGATATAGAACAGCGTATAGGTCGCCAGCATGATAAAGGTGCCGAGAATGGTGGCAGTCAGATGCTTGCTCAGCAGCGCTGCAATGGGCACCCGAACCTGCTTCTTCTCTTTCTGTACTTTGGCAAACACCGGACTCTCATGCAGCGAAACGCGCACATACAGGCCAATCAGCACCAGCACGGCGGAGAGAATAAACGGCACGCGCCAGCCCCACTGCATAAACTGCTCGTCGGTCAGCAGCCACGAAAGCAGCAGAAAAGTGCCGTTAGCGAAGAAAAAGCCAATCGGCGCACCCAGCTGAGGGAAGGAACCGTAAAGCGCACGCTTCTTCGCCGGGGCATTTTCCGTCGCCAGCAGCGCCGCGCCACCCCATTCACCACCCAGTCCCAGTCCCTGTCCAAAACGCGCCAGCGCCAGCAGCAGCGGAGCCATCACGCCGATGGTTTCATAGCCGGGCAGCAGACCAATCACCACGGTGGAGATCCCCATGGTCAGCAGCGAGGCAACCAGCGTGGCTTTGCGACCCACGCGATCGCCAAAGTGACCAAACACGGCGGAGCCAATCGGACGCGCGATAAAGGCGATAGCAAAGGTGGCCAGCGACTGTAGCGTCGCGACCGTGGCATCACCCTGCGGGAAGAAAATGTGCGGGAAAACAATCACCGCAGCAGTGGCATAAATATAAAAGTCGAAGAACTCGATGGCCGTTCCGACCAGCGAGGCAATCACCACTTTACTGCGTGAGTTAACCGGCGTGGGATCCTGCTGTTTGTCGAGCGTGTCTGTGAGGGAGGCTTGCATAACTGTTTCTTATTTGTAAATACAGACAAAGAATCTTACGCATCTGCCAGAGCGCATTCAATGAAGAAAACCCGCGCCGCGTCTGGCTTCAGCGGGCAAAAAGAGGATAATTTCTGAGGTGCGACGAATGTCGGGTGATACCGGGGTAATCCGGACGATATCTGGCGGGATACTCTACGAAAGGGCTAAATAAAAGTGACCCCTCAGCTATTCATCCTGTTATCTGGTTAAAAAATAGCCGAGGGGTAATATTTTCCGCTGTTGTTAACGGATTACGATGATTTGTGTCGTGACGCGCTGCCCGCTTCAGGCATTTGTGGGTCGTCTTTATATTTGGCGGTGGCGATCCACGCCGCACAGAACAGCGTCAGACGGGCGAAGAAGTAGAAAAACGCCATCAGGCCGAGCACGGAACCAAAGGCCGCACCGGAAGGCGAGGTCGCCAGCTTCGGCAGCGTTAGCGTCATCACAAACTTGATCACCTCAAAACCGATTGCCGCCAGCAGCGTGCCGCGGAACAGTGCTTTCTTACGCGGCTTATGACGCGGCAGGATCCAGAAAATCCACAGGAACAGCAGATAGTTAGCCATAACGGAAATCGAGGTGGCAATAATGGTCAGGGCGGGCCGTAACCAGTCGATGCCATCCAGCCCCAGTGCGCTGACGATCATTGCCTGCGCTGAACCGGCTACCGAGGTCAGCGACAGCGTAATCACCAGCGCCAGCATCAGACCGGTCAGCGACAGGAAATCGCGAATATAACGCTTCCAGATCTTCTCTTTGTCATCCGGTTTGCGTTCCCACACGTCGCGCGACTGGGCACGAATCGCTTCGCGCAGGTTACCCATCCAGTTAAGACCGGAGTAAAGCGCCAGCAGTAAACCGGTAATACCCACGGTGGCACGCTGCTGAATGGCGGTATTTACCGTATTCTTCAGCGTGGTTGCCAGCGTCGGGTCGCTGATGCTGCTGACGATTTTGTTGATGATATCGGTCAGCAGATCCTGGTTCGATGCCAGCACAAAACCCACGGCGGCAAACGACACCATCAGAATGGGGATCAGCGATAAAAAAGAGAAATAGGTAATGGCCGCGCCAAACTGGCTGCCGAGCCGATCATTAAAGCGGTCAAGGGCGCGAATAAAATGCGCCACTGCCGGGATCGCCTGAAACCAGGCGGCAAAACGCGACACGCGCACTATCGAATGATCAACCGTCTCGTTGCCGGTTTTAATATCGATAAGTGGCTTTTGCGGCTGCGTATCCTGCGGATTTTCCTGCTTGTCTGTCATAGACCTTCACTGTCCTGTTTATCATTAAAATCAAAGTATAGCCGCTCAGGTGACGTACTCCTGTAACACCTGACTCAGCCACTCCATAAAAACCCGCACGCGACGCGCCACATTGCGCCGGTGCGGATAGAGCAGGTGGATCGGCATCGGTCTGGCGGGAAAGCGATGCAGCACTTCTACCAGCTCGCCTCTTTCCAGTAATGTCTGAATCCCGGCGGCAGGCACCTGAATAATGCCTAACCCCGCCAGACAGGCGGCGCGATAGGTTTCGGTGCTGTTCACGGTGACCACACCGCCGGTGTGAACATAGTGACACTGCCTGCCATCAAAATATTCAAAACCCGGTGAGGCCTGACCCAGTTGCTGGCTGTAATGCACCATCGCATGCTGCGACAGCTCTTCCAGCCGGATCGGCATGCCGAAACGCGAAAGGTAGCCAGGGCTGGCGCAGTTGATCAAGGTATGGGTACCAATTTTTCGCGCAATCAGGCCAGAATCTTTGAGCTCGCCGACGCGGATTACGCAGTCAAACCCTTCCCGGATCACATCCACCTGACGATCGCTGCTGCTCAGCTCAATCTCTACGCCGGGGTAGTGCTGCAAAAATTCCGGCAGCCGTGGCAGGATAAAACTGGTGGCCATGGCCACAGACATATCAATCCGGAGTTTACCGCTGAGCGAGGCAGGCTCGTGCTGGAACAGGCTGTCCA
The DNA here is from genome assembly GCF_054056055.1 of Pantoea sp. PvP021. NCBI lineage: Bacteria > Pseudomonadati > Pseudomonadota > Gammaproteobacteria > Enterobacterales > Erwiniaceae > Pantoea > Pantoea sp. PvP021. The sequence goes on from NZ_JBSRXX010000005.1 coordinate 16,473, forward strand.
TATCGTCAATCATTGACAATAAATCCAGACAGCGATCGTAATAGACCAACCCATCCTGGGTTAGTTGCACCCGGCGCGTGGTGCGATGCAGCAAACGTGTTGCCATTTGATTCTCCAGCGCCTGTATCTGCCGCGAAACGCTGCCTTTAGGGACACCTAAACTCTCTGCCGCGCGGGTAAAACTGCCCATTTCGGCCACCCGCACAAACACCTGCATTGCGTGAATTTTGTCCATGTTGTTCACCGATTGTTGTTTTTATTGAAACAGTGATGCGCATTTAACACTGTTTATAGATCAATAATTCGCGAATATCCTTAACCTGTGTTCAATTTTTCAACAGGTGCGAGAGATGAATCAGAAAGTGGCGTTAATTACCGGTGCAAACCGCGGTTTAGGCCGCAATGGCGCGTTAAAACTGGCGGCCAGGGGGACAGACATTATCCTGACTTACCGCAGCCATGCCGATGAGGCACAGACGGTGGTGAAGGAGATCGAGGCGCTGGGGCGACGTGCAGTGGCGCTGGCGCTGGACGTCGGCGAAACCGGTCAGTTCGATCGCTTTGTCGTCCAGGTGAAAGAGGCACTGCAACAGCAGTGGCAGCGGGAGCGCTTTGACTATTTAGTGAACAACGCCGGACACGGACACTACAAGCCGTTTACCGACACCACCGAGGCGGAATTTGATGCGCTGGTTAATGTGCATTTCAAAGGGCCTTACTTCCTGACCCAGAAGCTGCTGCCGCTGATCAACGACGGTGGCCGCATCCTGAATATCTCCAGCGGTCTGACCCGGCTGATCTATCCTGGCTCCTCGACCTATGCGTCAATGAAAGGGGCGATGGAGGTACTGACGCGCTATCAGGCGAAGGAGCTGGGCGAACGGCGCATTCGCGTCAATATCCTGGCACCTGGCGCGATAGAGACCGACTTTGGCGGTGGCCGGGTACGCGATACCCCAGAGATTAACCATCAGATTGCCGGGCTCACGGCGCTGGGCCGGGTCGGACTGCCGGATGATATCGGCGACGCCATCAGCGCGATCCTCAGTGACGAAACCGGCTGGATCACCGCTCAGCGTATTGAAGCCTCAGGCGGGCAGGGGATTTAACCGCTGGCGGCGTCGCGGAAAGCACCCCGCGACGTCGCCGCCGCCTTTTACAGCGTAATGGTGCCATCGATGACGGTAACGGTATTACCGCCAATCCAGATGGTTTCACCATTAAAGGTTACGTTCACCCGACCGGCACGCTGCAGGGCAGTACCCTGACGCACGCGATAGGAGGTGGTATGGCCTGCGGCTGCAAAGTAACGCGCCAGACAGGCGTTGGCGCTGCCGGTCACCGGATCTTCGGTCAGGCTGCCATTTTCCACCAGCAGGCCACGCACTTCATACTGTTCATGCTCGCCCGAGGGCAAACGGCCAAAAGGCATCACGCCCGAGACACCCGCATGTTTAATCAGGCGCTGCAAATCGCTGACATTGGGCTGCAGCGCCAGCACGGCCTCGGCGCTGACCATCGGCACCAGCAGCCAGCGGATACCCATATCCACCACGGTCGGGCTTTGCGTCAGATCGAATGCATCGCTGTTTAAGGCGTTACCCATCAGCGCATCCTGCCATGGCATCAGGGTGGCAGCTGGCGCGGCAAAGGCCAGTCCGCCCGTCTCATTAATCTTCACCGTCACGTTACCGACGCCGCACTCCTGCACGATTTCACCCGGCGTACGGGTTGGCCAGCCCGCCTCCAGCAGCGCGTGTGCGGTGCCCAGCGTCGGGTGACCGGCAAACGGCAGTTCGCCTTCAACGGTAAAAATACGCACCCGGTAGTCCGCCTCTTCATGTTGTGGCGGCAGCACAAAGGTGGTTTCCGACAGGTTAGTCCAGCGGGCAATCGCCGCCAACTGGCTGTCGCTCAACCCCTGAGCATCCATAATCACCGCCAGCGGATTGCCATTAAAGGCTGCTGAGGTAAACACATCGACTTGCTTAAACGCGACCTTCATGGTGACTCCTTGCGATTGGGTTCAGTGCGGCCTTTTCTCTGCCGGATGATTGCTTATAACAGCTAACAGCGTTATCAATAAGTTAAAGATTTTACCGGAGACTGTGAATGCTAACGATCCTGGGACGCGCCTCCTCAATCAACGTGCGCAAAGTATTATGGCTGTGTGACGAGCTTGACCTTGATTACCAGCGCGAAGAGTGGGGCGATGGATTCCGCTCAACGCACCTGCCCGAATTTATGGCACTTAATCCCAATGCGATGGTGCCGGTACTGAAAGATGATGACTTTGTGATGTGGGAATCCAACGCCATCCTGCGCTATCTGGCGAATGCCTATGGCGGCGAGTGGCTCTATCCTCATCATCCGCAAACGCGTGCGCCTGTCGATCAGTGGATGGACTGGCAGTCCACTGAACTCAACACCTCATGGCGCTACGCATTTATGTCGCTGGTGCGAAACTCACCGGCTCATCAGGATCCACGTCTGCTGGCCGCGGCCAGCAAAGGCTGGGCACACACCATGAGCATTCTCAATCAGCAGCTGGAAAAAACCGGTCGCTACGTTGCCGGACGTAATTTCACGCTGGCAGACATTCCGATTGGTCTGGCGGTGAACCGCTGGTTTGAAACCCCGCTCGAACACCCTGATTATCCGGCGGTACGCACCTATTACGAACGCCTGACTGAACGCCACGGCTATACCGTCTGGGGCCGCAACGGTACACCCTGAGCCTCGCCGCAGGATACTCCCGCCAGTTCACAGGCGATTTCGCCCGCGCGTCTGATCGCCCAGCTGTAGCGCGCATCAAACGGATAGCAGCAGGAGAGGCGCAGTGCATGGTTGTAGCGCTCGCTCAGCGAATAGAGCGCGCCGGGCGTGACGCAAATCTGCTCCTGCAGCAGCCGATCAAACATCTCGGTGGTATTTACGCCGCCCGGTAACTCGACCCAGAAGACGAAGCCACCGCGCGGCAGCGTCGCGCGGGTGCCCTCCGGGAAGTAGCGGGCGATCAGTCCCCGCGCCTCATCCAGATTGGCCGCGTAGCGACGGCGCAGCGTGCGCAGATGGTGGTCATAACCGCCGGAAGCAAGAAACTCCGCCAGCGTTTCAGAGAGCAGGGCGGATTCTGCCATCGACGACACCGCTTTCAGTCGGGCAATCGCATCATGAAAACGGCCAGCGGCGGTCCAGCCAATACGGAAATCAGGTGCCACGGTTTTGGTGAAGCTGGTGCAGTAGATCACCCAGCCGTCGCGATCAAAGGCTTTTACCGCGGGCGAGAGCGGCCAGTCGAACTGCAACTCGTCATACAGCCCATCTTCTATCAGCGGAACGTGGTAAGTATTCACTAACTTCGCCAGCCGCTTCTTGTTCTCCAGCGACATGCCGCAGCCCAGCGGGTTCTGTGCGCTCGGCATCGCAATCAGCGCCTTAATTCGCTGCTCCTGAAGCAGCATCTCCAGCGCATCCAGCGACAGCCCATGCTGCGGATCGGTGGGGATTTCCAGCGCCTTAAGGCCCAGTGAAGCCAGCAGCGGGAAGAGGAAAAAGTAGGTTGGCGACTCCAGTCCGACGCAGTCGCCGGGCTGCGTGACCGCCCGCAGCGCCAGCTGAAGCGCCTCCATGCAGCCGTGGGTCAGGGTGATCTCATCGGCGGTGAGCGTCTGTCCGGCGTGCAGCGCCCGTCGCGCAATCTCCTCCCGTAAGCGCTCACTACCGGGCGGAAGCGCATAGCGCCCAATCATGTTCGGATGACGGCGCAGCAGTGAGGCGGTAATCCGGGCAATACGCGCCGCAGGAAACAGCTCGCTATCCTGGGGACAGGCCAGGGAAATATTGATGTAGTCGGGATGGTTCTGCGCCGCAAATACCTTATCGATCAGGTCGAGCTTGCTGCTGCTGGGGTCGCGTACCCGGGTTTTATGCTGACCATGACGGGTCACGGCGGGCAACACGCCGCGCACGTAATAGCCCGACTGGGGACGCGCCTCAATCAGCCCGCGATCTTCCAGCAACTGCCAGGCATTCAGTACCGTATTGACGCTGACCTGATGTGACTGGGCGACGCGGCGGATCGCCGGAAGACGTTTGCCGGGTTTCAGCGTGCCCTGATGGATAGCCTCAGCGAAGCTGTCTGCCAGCTGCTGATAGAGCGGCTGATCGGAAGTAGGAGCAAGGGACACAGTAGCCTCCGGATTGGATGGGTACAATTGCTGTTAACGGGAACTGTAACCATAACAATAGTGATTTTGTGTCACTGTTACCATCCCTTTTGCCGCCGTAGCATAGAACTCTGTCTGTTTTCAGGAGAGTCACCATGCTCGATCCCTCTTTCTTCAGTTACGTTACCGTCATGTCGATTACGCCAGGCCCGAACAATCTGCTGCTGGCGACCTCAGGCGTCAATTTCGGCATGCGCCGCACGCTGCCGATGGTGTTTGGCATACTGGTAGGTTGTGCGCTGCAAACGGTGATCGCCGGCGTTGCACTGGAGGTCTTACTGCACTGGATGGCGGCGATTCGCCTGCCGCTGACGCTGGCAGGCTGTGCCTATCTGTTGTGGCTCTCGTGGAAGATTTTCCGTGCGTCTGCGCCTGAAGTGCGCAGCAAGCCGCAGCCCATGACGCTGCTGGGCGGAGCCTGTTTCCAGGCGATCAATCCCAAAGCCTGGCTGATGGCGACCAATGTGGCGCTGTTGTACAGCGCCAGCAGCGGCGTGCTGACGGTGATGATCGGCTTTATGCTGCTGAACCTGCCCTGCATTCTGATCTGGGCTGCGCTGGGCGATCGCCTGCGCAGCCATCTGCAGGTTGCCTGGAAGCGTCAGTTATTCAACAGCCTGATGGCGCTGTCGCTGGTGGCGACTACCATCTGGATGCTGACCGACGCCTTGCTGGCCGCTTAATCGGGTGCACCAGGTGCTGTGGCCGACGGCCATTTCCAGTTCTGCACCTCCGGCACATCTTCACCATGTTCACGCACATAGCGATGATGTTCCGCCAGACGCTGCTGTAAATCCTCCAGTAGCTCAGGATGCGCATCGGCCAGGCCAGGCACGCGCAGAATCGCCTCCTGCGCCAGATGATAGCGGTCAAGTTCGTTCAGCACCGTCATATCAAATGGCGTGGTGGTGGTTCCCTCTTCATTAAAGCCGCGCACATGGAAGTTGCGGTGGTTGGTTCGCGAATAGGTCAGGCGATGTATCAGTGCGGGATAGCCGTGGAAGGCGAAGATCACCGGTTTATCCTGGGTAAACAGCGCGTCGAACTCCGCATCAGACTTGCCATGCGGATGCTGATCCTGCGGCTGCAGCGCCAGCAGATCGACCACGTTCACCACGCGGATACGCAGCTCGGGCAGCATACCGCGTAGCAGATCCACCGCCGCCATCGTCTCCATGGTCGGCACATCACCGGCACAGGCCATCACCACATCCGGCTCCTCATGATCTGGCGTGGTGCCCGCCCAGCGCCACTCGCCCATGCCCGCTTCACAATGGGTCACCGCACTCGCCATATCCAGCCACTGCGGCGCAGGCTGCTTGCCCGCCACAATCACATTGATGCGGTCCCAGGTGCGCAGGCAGTGATCGCCAACCCACAGCAGGGTATTGGCATCGGGCGGCAGATAGATGCGCACAATGTCCGCTTTTTTATTGGCAACGTGATCGATAAATCCCGGATCCTGATGGCTGTAGCCATTGTGATCCTGTCGCCAGACGTGCGAAGAGAGCAGATAGTTCAGCGACGAGATCGGCTTACGCCAGCCCAGTTTACGCGACACTTTCAGCCACTTGGCGTGCTGGTTAAACATCGAATCGACAATGTGGATAAAAGCTTCATAACAGTTAAACAGCCCGTGGCGGCCAGTCAGCAGATAGCCCTCAAGCCAGCCCTGACACTGATGCTCACTGAGAATTTCCATCACCCGGCCATCACGCGCCAGCTGCTCATCGTAAGGCTCTGTTCGTTCCAGCCAGGTACGGCTGGTCACGTCGAAGACCGGCGTCAGGCGGTTAGAGGTGGTTTCATCCGGGCCAAACAGGCGGAAATTATCGCGGTTGCGCTGGAACAGCACGCTGAGATAGCGGCCCAGATGCTCAGTGGCCTGCGCCATCTGTGCGCCTGGCTCGCTGACATCGCAGGCAAACTCCGCGAGTTCAGGCGCATCCAGCTCACGGCGCAACAGGCCACCATTGGCATAAGGCGAAGACCCCATGCGTTTATCACCTTCCGGTGCCAGCGCCTGCAGTTCCGGCTTTAAGCGACCCTGTTCATCAAACAGGTCGTCTGGCTGATAACTCCGCATCCACGTCTCAAGGATCTGGCGATGTCCTTCATCTTCGCGACAGGCCGCGACCGGCACCTGGTGTGCCCGCCAGAAATCTTCCACTTTCTTGCCGTCGACCGTTTTGGGGCCGGTCCAGCCTTTGGGGCTGCGCAGAATAATCATTGGCCAGCGCGGCACCCCGGTGGTGGCTTTGCCCTGGCGCGCCTCGCGCTGATAATCGGCGATTTTACTGAAGGCACTATCCAGCGCCTCCGCCATCAGCGGATGCATTTTTTCAGGCTCATGCCCGCAGACGAACAGCGGCTCATAGCCGTAGCCACTGAACAACTGGTGCAAATCTTCATCGCTGCTGCGACCCAGCAGCGTCGGGTTGGCGATTTTGTAGCCATTGAGATGCAGAATCGGCAGGACCGCGCCGTCACGTTCAGGATTCAGGAATTTAATGCCGTGCCAGCTGGAGGCCAGTGGACCGGTCTCCGCTTCGCCGTCGCCAATCACGCAGGGTACAACCAGTTCGGGATTATCGAAGGCCGCGCCAAACGCATGGGAGAGCGAATAGCCCAGTTCACCGCCTTCATTAATCGAGCCAGGCGTTTCCGGTGCCGCGTGACTGGGAATGCCCCCCGGAAAGGAGAACTGTTTGAACAGACGCTGCATGCCCGCCGCATCCTGCGTGATGTGCGGATAAATTTCGCTGTAGCTGCCCTCAAGCCAGGTATTCGCCACCATGCCGGGGCCGCCATGTCCTGGTCCGCAGATGTAGATCATATCCAGGTTTTGCTTCCGGATAACGCGGTTGAGGTGGGCATAGATAAAATTCAGGCCTGGCGTAGTGCCCCAGTGACCCAGCAGACGCGGTTTAATGTGTTCAGGCCTGAGTGGCTCACGCAACAGCGGGTTATCCATCAGGTAAATTTGTCCGACGGAGAGGTAGTTTGCGGCCCGCCAGTAGCGGTCGAGCAGCGTGAATTCCGGTGAAGCAGGGGAGTAAGACATGCAGTTTCCTCCTGATCGTGCAGCTAAAAGATGCCTTAACCCTAATAGAGAATGCCCGGATCAACCAGGTAACCGGCCAATAAAAAAGGCCCCGCAGTGCGGAGCCTTTTTATCAATGGCGCTGAATTATTTGCCGACGACGAACGCGGTTTCACGTCCTTCATCGTTTGCTGCCATCGGGGTAACCGGCGAATAGTCGAGCTGCAGAATCCGGCTGGTTTCGGCTAACACTTTCTCTGTCAGCGCTACGTCGCCGTTCAGCTTACGTCCCCAGGATGGGATCACCGTACGGATTTTGTTCTGCCATTCCGGCGAAGCCATCTGCTCAGGACAGACCTTGTGCAGCAGCTCCAGCATGATCGGTGCCGCCGTAGAAGCGCCAGGCGATGCACCCAGCAGTGCTGAAATCGAGCCATCCTGTGAGGCGACCACTTCGGTGCCCAGGCGTAACACGGCGCCCTCTTTCTCATCTTTCTTGATGATCTGCACACGCTGACCGGCAGTCACTAAGCGCCAGTCCTCCTGCTTCGCCTGCGGCACATAGGCGCGCAGGGCGTCCATCCGGTCGCGATCGCTTTGCAGCACCTGATCCATCAGGTATTTCACCAGATCAAAACTTTTCAGTCCTACTTTCACCATCGGCAGCATATTGCTGCTGTTCAGTGAGGTGAACATATCCATCAGCGAACCCTGCTTCAGGAACTTAGTCGAGAAGGTGGCGAACGGGCCAAACAGCAGCACCTGCTTGCCATCCAGCACGCGGGTGTCGACGTGCGGCACGGACATCGGCGGCGCACCGACGCTGGCTTTGCCATAGACCTTAGCCATGTGCTGCGCGACGACCTGCGGATTTTCCGTTACCAGGAATGAACCGCCCACCGGGAAACCAGCGTAACCGTTGGCTTCCGGGATGCCAGCCTTCTGCAACAGCGGTAACGCTGCGCCGCCAGCACCGATAAATATTCTACCCGCCGTCAGTGTGCGACGCGTGCCGCTGTTCAGACACTGCAGCGTCACCTGCCAGCGACCGTCGGCGAGCTGCTTCAGCTCACGCACTTCCTGACGCAGACGCAGCTGGAAATTCGCTTTCTTCTCTAACGAGGCGATCAGCTGACGGGTGATTTCACCGAAGTTCACGTCGGTACCCATCTCCGTCCAGGTCGCGGCTACTTTCTGGCTGCGGTCACGGCCATTCATCACCAGCGGGATCCAGCGGGCAATCTGCTGCGGATCTTCGGAGTAGGCCATGCCACGGAACAGGGTGCTTTTCTGCAGCGCCTTAAAGCGCTTGCGCAGGAAGTCGACATTGTCGTCACCCCAGACAAAGCTCATGTGCGGCGTGCTATGAATAAAGCTTTTAGGGTTGCGCAGGTTGCCTTTCTGAACCTGATAAGCCCAGAACTGGCGGGAAATCTGGAACGATTCGTTGATCGTTACCGCTTTAGAGATGTCGATGCTGCCATCCGCCTGCTGAGGCGTATAGTTCAGCTCTGCCAGCGCCGCATGACCGGTGCCCGCGTTATTCCAGCCGTTGGACGACTCTTCGGCCACGCTATCCAGCCGCTCCACCATTTCGATGGACCAGTCCGGCTCTAAATCCTGCAGCCACGCGCCGAGGGTGGCGCTCATCACACCTGCGCCAATCAGCAGCACGTCAACGTCTTTGCGCTCCTGCGCGGTAGTAGTGGTGTCCTTTGCCATGGCACTCATCGCGAGCGCAAGGTTTACAGCTGAATTGCACATGAGGCGACATCTCCTCTTCTGTTGACCTGAAGCCCAACAGTTTTGCAGGCGAAATAGTCACGCTTCTTACGAGCGCGTTGCGCTATTTCTCAAAGGTTAAGTCTCAGGTATAGGGTTAAAGCGGTAATAACGCGTTAACTGCACGTTATGCTTTGTCATCTGAATATAACATTCTCGCATCTGAATTAAACATTTGTTTATTTTTTAAATGCAGAAATGATTCAGCATAAGAATTAATCATCAGGGCCAGCGGCGTATTAGGGTTTTTTTAGTGTGAAGTCAGTGGGTTAACGGAAATGGCATGTTGCTGAAAAGCCCCATGCTGGTGCAACGACGGAATGGATATGAACCGTGCGGAATTATTTAATCCGCTGAAATTTAGCGATTTATTATGCAGTAAGGAATAACGGGAATCGGGGGAAGAGAGCCTGAAAGGCTGCTTGTGTAAAAATAATGTTACATTTTTGTGAGTCCGAAAATGCGTGCACACCGGCGCACGCATCGGATTCACTTATGACAGACTGGCGCTGGCGGGCAACTTTTTCAGACTTATCGCCATGCGGTTGTAGGTGTTCATCAGACCAATCGCGATGTTCAGATCGACAATCTCTTTTTCACTGAAGTGCGCTTTCAGTGCGGTATAGCGGTCGTCTGGCGAACCCTGCTGAGCAATCAGGGTCAGGCATTCAGCCCAGTGCAGGGCAGCCTTCTCTTTATCACTGAACAGCGTACCGGATTCCTGCCAGACCGAGGTCAGCACGATCTTATCCCAGCCCATGCCCGCTTTATTCAGTGCTTTGGTATGTAAATCAATGCAGTAGGCACAGCCATTAATCTGCGATATGCGCAGGAACAGCAGTTCCAGTAAAGTGAGCGGCAGATCGGTTTGTGCCAGATAACTGTATACGCCGCCCAGCGCTTTCATGCCTGCCGGTGCTGCACTGTGAAAATCGATACGTTCGCTCATCTTATTGCCTCATTCAGGGTTGATAAGGCGATTTTCAGCCTTTCAATGGAGCAGATAAAGTGCCAAAAAATGAGAGTCTGACTGGTCCATCGCCGCTTTCCACGCTGACACTGCAGCGCGGCGCGTCACGTGGCCTCAGTGAACAACTGCGCCAGCTGATCGAACAGGCGATTGGTGAAGGACGTTTACAACCTGGCGCACGTCTGCCTTCCTGCCGCGATCTGGCGGCTCAGCTCGGCGTGGCGCGTGGCACCGTTCGCGCCAGTTATGACATGCTGGTTGATGGTCAGTTTCTGCAGGCCAGAGGCGCAGCGGGTACCTTCGTCAGCCCATTACCGCCGTTAAAACCGGTCAATGCCGAGGCTGAACGCCAGCTGCTGGAGGGTGCAGAGGAGTATGAAGCGCCACCGCTGACCTTCCAGATGGGCATTCCTGCCAGCGATGCATTCCCGGCCAAAGTCTGGCTGCGCATTCTGCAGCGTCAGACGCGCATGCAGGTCAGCAGACCGGCCAGCTATCCCGATCCCCGCGGCAGCTTAGCGTTGCGGCAGGCGCTGGTGGCCTACCTGGCGGTGGCACGCGGCCTGCGCTGTCAGGCGGACCAGATCATTATTACCAGCGGCTATGCTGGCGCAATGGGACTGATTGGGCTGGCGATGAATTTTCAGGGTAAAACAGCATGGCTGGAAGATCCCGGATTCTGGGTGGCGCGTCGCGCGGTTGAAGCGCTGCGCGTCACGCCGGTTGCCGTGCCGGTTGATGCCGAAGGGTTGCAGGTTGAGGCCGGGATTGCTCGCGCGCCGGATGCCGCTTTTGCGCTGGTCACACCGGGACAGCAGGCGCCGCTTGGCATGACGATGAGCCTGGCACGCCGCCATGAATTGCTTAACTGGGCCAGCCGCGCGCAGCGCTGGATTATCGAAGATGACTATCTCGGCGAGCTTCAGCCCGGCAATCGCGCCGCGCCGGCACTGGCCGCGCTCGACAGCCAGGGGCGGGTGTTGCACATCGGCACGTTCAGCAAGACGCTGACGCCGCAACTGCGTCTCGGTTTTATGGTGGTGCCACCCGCGCTGACGGCCCGATTCGGTGAGGTCTGCGCGTTGCTTTCGCCTGCCTCCTCCGGATTGCTGCACAACGCGGTGGCGGAATTTCTGCGGGATGGCCACTTTATGCGGCATCTGCGGCGCATGAAGCGCGTCTATCATGAGCGGCTGGAGCAGATGATCGCGGCGCTGCATCCTCACTTTCCTGACCTGCAACGCGCCGGGCTGGCGGTGATTGTCCGTTTACCCGCCGGTTCACCGGATCAGGTGATTGCGCAGCAGGCGGTGGAGTGGGGCATGGCACCGTCGCCGCTGTCGATCTGGTATCAGCAGGCGGATCAGCGCGGTGCGGGCCTGTTACTGGGGACGGCCCATCTGCCACGTGAAGGTTATGCGCGCAGTGCCGAACGGCTAAAAGCGCTGGTCGATGCGCAGGCGGTCAGCCCCTGAACCAGCGACGCCAGACAAAACGGATAACAAAAAACTCCAGTGCGCCCAGCAGCAAAAACCAGACGCAAAACACCACCGTGTAGAGCTGATTCAGGTCCTGCAAATGGAACATCTGCAACAGATGCTGCGCTACCGTCACGCTAAAGGCGGGCGCGGGCAGCAGCAGCGCCGAGAGAAAGCCCAGCAGTAAAATGCCACCAGGCACGATCAACGTTTCAAAAGGGTTATTCATAACCGGTATCCCATATTTATCAGCCCGGCATTTTCCGGTAAACGGCGACACGGTTCAATGGTGGCGCGCTGCTTCGTGCGCATCCGGCATACTACATGGCCAGAGAAATGGTCAGAAAATGCTTTGCTACCATCGACTTAGCGCGATTCATAGCGGATGATAAGAGTTATAGCCTTTGCTATACTTAAATCCCTGATTTTACTGTCTTTTTATCTTTGGGTTTGCATGGTAGACTGCGCCCACTTTTTCATAACTGAACACTTTGTGTGGTGAATTCAGCGTGAATTGCCGCTTTTTCGCCCCAGGTGAATAAATCATGACCTTTATTGCCACTTTAATTCTTGCGCTGGGCATGTCGATGGACGCGTTTGCTGCTGCTCTGGGCAAAGGTGCCACATTGCATCGTCCCGGTTTTAAAGAAGCGCTGCGTACCGGTCTGATTTTCGGCTCAATTGAAGCGCTGACGCCGCTGATTGGCTGGGCGCTTGGCCTGGCCGCCAGCCGTTACATCATGGCGTGGGATCACTGGGTCGCCTTCATCCTGCTGGCGTTTCTGGGTGGCCGTATGATGATGGAAGGCTTCCGTCAGACTGCTGTTGCAGAACCCTGTGAAGCCCCGCAAAGCCATGGCTTTATGGTACTGGCGACCACCGCGGTAGCGACCAGCCTGGATGCGCTGGCTGTCGGTGTGGGTCTGGCTTTCCTGCAGGTGAACATCATTACTACCGCGCTGACCATTGGTGCAGCCACTACGGTGATGGCGACGACTGGCGTATTAGTCGGGCGCTTTATTGGTCCGATCCTGGGAAAATGGGCGGAAGTGCTGGGTGGAGTAGTGCTGATTGCCGTCGGCTCCACCATTCTGTTGCAGCATCTCGGCTACACCGCGTAGGGCTTTTGCACATAAAACCGTCATTTTTGTGATCTGGTTCAAATTTATTTGCTGTTAAAACGCACAGGAGCTATACTTTTTCGGTATATGTTCAACTAAATTTGAATCAGGTGTTCCATGAAACGTATTTTTAAACACGTGTTCCGCGCTTACGTTGAGACGTTCAAACACGTACCGCCGGGTGCCATGTACTAAGCACCTCGCAAGAAACCCTCGATAATCGCGGTCAGGGATCGACCTGTGATTATCACCTTTTCTGCTTTTTCTGCCTTTGCTTCTGCTGATTTAAACCCGCGTTTTTGCACTTCGGGTGCATCCTGTTTGTTGCTACTCCTCTCCTTCTGATTTCCCGTTATGCGCCACTTTGAGCCAGAAAAGACGTTGCTGCAGTGATCTAATCTGCCCGGGAGATTTCCGGATGCCAGACAAAATGGCGGCATACCTTAAACAGGAAACAAGCACTTTTAATGGGTCACGGGATTGCCTGTGCCGAAACAAAGATTCACGGTTAACCCTGATGATTCTTCCTGAATATTTCAGTAAACCATTCGATAAAGACCCGGACCTTAGGCGGAAGATAGCGTCGGTCAGGGTAGAGTATAGAAACCGGTTTCGTCACAGTCGCATAACCCGATAATACTTCCTTCAGCTGGCCTGTTTCGAGGCAGGGCTTTAATGCCGTATATAATGCGTGAAGCATGCCGAGGCCCGCCACGCCACAGGAAAGAAGGACGTCAGAATTGTTAACTCGTATGCTGCTTCCCGGATGCCGTGAAACAATTTCGCCATTCATGACAAATTTCCATTCCTGGATGTCCCGACTGTGTTCATTAAAAAAATAAATGGCTTTGTGATCTTTAAGGTCATCAGGCGTTAAAGGAGTGCCATATTTATCCAGATAAGAGGGTGCTGCACAGGTGACCATCTGCAGGCTGCCCATTCTGCGCGAAATAAAATTCGAATCAGCAAGCTCACCGAGACGAATAACACAGTCCACACCTTCTGTAATTAAATGGGTCAGGCGATCTGAAGCGGTTAAGACTATTTCAATTTCAGGATATAAAGCCTGAAACTCGCTTAATTGTGGGATCAGGATACTGTGCGCCAGCGCCAGTGGAACATCAATGCGCAGCTGGCCACGAGGTCGCTGATTTGAAGAGTAAGAAGCCATTATATCGCTGGCATCACTCAGCAGCGTTTTAGCCCGCTGATAAATTTCCTCCCCTTCAACGGTCACACTCAGACTGCGCGTGGTGCGGTGCAATAGCTTAACGCCAAGCTTGTCTTCCAGTTGTTGTACGGACTTACTGACCGCAGGGCGATGCAGCTGCAAGGCGTCAGCGGCCCGGGTGAAACTACGGAATTCAACGACGTGAACAAAAATATCCATCAATTCCAGCATGTTCGAGCGCATCATTTAACTCCGCAAAAAATATTCCTGCCGAAATAGTGTATTGCGGATTATATCTCATTCCGATTGTTTCTCCTGCAGTAACACTGAAGTCCTTTTACGTGGCTTTTTACGCCTCCCTGCTTTTTTTATCATCGTCCTATTCGATGCATACACATGGGAAATGACAAAATGAAAGCATGGTTACTGAAAGATTTTGGCCTTGAAAACTTAAAGCTTGAAGAGGTGGAAACGCCTGTACCTGGTCCGGGTGAACTTCTGGTTAAAGTTGGCGCGGTGTCTCTGAACTTCAGGGATAAGGCAATAGTAGAGGGCTTCTATGAGCCTCATCTGGTTCCAAAGCCACTGATTCCTGTCTCTGATGCCACGGGTACCGTTGTTGCCACGGGGCAGGGTGTGTCCCGTTTTAGCACGGGTGATCGCGTTAACTCGCATCTCTATTCACGCTGGTTAGAGGGTGAACCTGCGGCCGATGAGCCAGCATGGTGTATTGGAATGCCGTTACCCGGCGGGCTGGCTGAGTACATGATTATTCATGAGGACAGCGCAGTTAAAGCGCCTGACAGCATGACCGATGAAGAAGCTTCTACACTTCCCATCGCTGCGCTTACGGCATGGTACTCGCTAATGGATATCGGCAATCTGCAGCCCGGTCAGACCGTGCTCGTACAGGGAACCGGTGGCGTATCGGTCTTCGCTGCTCAGATAGCGCATGCCTATGGTGCACGTGTCATTGCCACCTCCAGTAACGATGCAAACCTTGAGCGCATTAAATCACTGGGAGCAGATGAAGGGATTAACTATAAAAAATACCCTGACTGGGAAAGAAAAGTGCTTGAAATGACTGATGGTAAAGGCGCTGACGTAACGATAGATGTCGCCGGGGGCAATGGCATCAATCAGTCAATTGCTGCGACAAAAGTTGCCGGTACGATTGCTCAGGTAGGATTTCTGACCGGCCAGACAGCACAACTTGATTTGATGCCGTTAATTTTCCGTCAGACAAAAATCCGGGGCATTGCGGTTGCACCACGCTCCTCGTTTGATCGGATGAATCCGTTCCTCAATAAACATAATATTAAACCCGTCATTGAACAGGTTTACAGTTTTAATGAGGCGGTTGAAGCCTTCCGGCATCTCTCCCGTGGTGCATTTGGCAAAATCGTCATCAGAATTAGTGACTGATAACGAATTTTTATTCCTCAATTCTGGCAGTTTTCACCGACTGCCAGATACTTTCGGATCCCATTCTCACCGCGTTAAACCCCTTCTCAAAGCGTACTTATATCCTTTCTGCACATCGTCAAAAGGGCCGCTTTTCGTATCACCACGACCGGCAGCGGTGAGTTACTTTTGCGGGGGGATAAGCCGAAAAGTACGGACAATTTTCGCCCGGCAAAAACGCTCCTGTCTTAAATCGCATCGGCCAAAAATTCAATAAATATCCGTACTTTCGAATTGAGTGCCGAACGTTCGGTGACACAGGCATAGATATTCATCGGCAGGGACTCAATGGTGCTCTCGCCACTGTGACCTGACCAGGACAAAGGCCTTAGCAGACCGCTGTCTATCAGTGGCTGAGCAACAAAACTTGCCAGACGGGCAATGCCGCCGCCGTTTACGGCTATTCTGGCGATGATATCAATATCATCGCTGATAAAACTGGGGTTAAGTTTTGCATTAACAGGCTGTCCGTTGACCATAAACGTCCATGGCAGAAACCGTCTGTCGGTGGGATAGCGGAAAACCAGGCAGGCGTGCTGGCTAAGTTCTCCAGGTGTCTGAGGCGTACCAGCGCGATCAAGGTAAGCGGGAGCCGCACAGAATATAAAGGGTAACGATGCAATTTTTCTGGCGATTAGTTGATCATTCAGCTGTGCTTCGATGCGGATACTGACATCGACGCCTTCCAGGCGATGATCGACGTTGCGATCGGTACTGATCAGTTCAATATCTATATCGGGGAAAGACGCTTTGAAAGCGGGCATAAGGGGAGCCAGAACGTACCGACCAAACGCGGCTGTCGTAGCGATACAAAGTGGCCCCTGTGGTTTGGTTTCATTCGCAGCAGCCTGAGAGGCGAGTTCGATATCATGTGGGATGTGACGGACTTTCTCGAAATAGCGTTTACCGTTTTCCGTTAAGGTCATGCTGCGGGTGGTGCGCGATAGCAGTCGCACGCCCAGATGCGCTTCAAGACGGGAAAGACTCTGGCTGACTGCTGCCGGACTCATACCTTTAGCGCGTGCCGCCGCTGCAATACTGCCGTTTTCCACCACGCGAATAAAAGTGCTAATCAGCCCTAAAATGTCCATCGTATCCTCAACCGTTAATTCGTCACTTTTACTTAATAATGATTAAAGCATAACCGCTCTACAACCCCCCGCATAAGCTTGTTAAGTTAGCCACAGTCTTATCTACTTTTGTTAAACAGGATATTCAGATGACTGATGCTGCAACAAAAAAAACCTTACGAACCCGCTTGCCGGTGCGCACGACACCTTACATATTTGCGCTTTATATGGCGATCATCATGGCGTTCCTGATGAGTCTGGTCATCACGTTAGCCGAATTCGGAATGGGGCCTCATTACATGACAAATGTGATGAATGCTTACCGGGTCGCCATGCCAGCGGCTTTCTTTTGCATACTGGTTGTCCGTCCTGTTGTTATCCGGCTCGTAGGATTGACCGTTCACGGTCACTGAGACAGTCAGCATGCCCAAAATGGGCGGACAGGTAGGGTTTAGCCCGCTTCTCGCTCATCGCGGCAGGCTGCTTCTGCACCAGAATGGAGGCGGGTGGCAAACCTCCAGCATTTCAGATGCAGGGTGAGGGCGGGCAGGTCGTCCGGATACTGACCGGTATCAGGATGAAAGATACCGAAGAGCCGGGCGTACGATATGCAGCAGGTAAAGCTCACAGATGAAGAGGGCGGTGACAGCGCTTCGCTGGCCGTGCGGAAATTTTTAGGCGATGTGACATTACAGGCTCTGTTTATTGTTAAGCATCAACGTTAAATCGGCACCGTCATTATGACAGGATTAGCCTGCTCCTCTTCGCACACAGCGGAGCCTGAAGCACTTCCTGAGCAGTCAAAATAAAACAGCCATTCAGCCATCTGAGCGTTTAAATGGTTAAAATAAATAAACATATACATTGCTAAATTATTATCGCTATGTCTTAATGCGTCATCGGTTTGGAACACAGACCTTATGAAAGCAGTTTTAGTAAAGTAGTCCTCAGTTCAAGTGTTATCCACAGATATCCTTCTTCGAGAGCCTCCTCCTAAGTGCCCAATAAGTAAATCTCTAACTACAGGCCATCTTCGCCGCTCTTAGTGGCTAATCGATTAAGGAAATATCTATGTCTAACAAAATGACTGGTTTAGTAAAATGGTTTAACTCAGATAAAGGTTTTGGCTTTATCACTCCCGATGATGGCAGCAAAGATGTATTCGTGCATTTCTCTGCTATCCAGGGTGATAACTACAAAACGCTTGATGAAGGTCAGAAAGTCTCCTTCACCATTGAAAATGGCGCCAAAGGCCCTGCAGCTGGCAACGTCACAGCGCAGTAAGCCGCGCTCATTATCAGCGATGCTTACAATAGCGATGAAGACATAAGTCTGAGCAGATAAGCTCTGCTGATAATAAAAGAAACCCGCCCATTGCGGGTTTTTTATTGCCTGAAATTCGTATTATCTCTGGTCCGTTGACCTGCTCCACGTTTATCAGGCTACCCCGATGTTAATCCTCTCTTCATAAGCCCTGCCCGTGATGAAATGTTACGTTAAGCCATCGGGCAAAAGCCATAACGCGCCTTTTGAAATCAGCGATGCTCCCCTGAGGTGTATTACTGATTACCAGCAAGTAATCCATTTCTTTTGCTAACGCTGGATATCGGGCATTGAATGTAAAGCGATACTCCTCGAGTGTTTCAGTCATTGCCTTCCCGCTTACACCAGACAGATCTCCCGCCAGAGTTCATCACCCGCAATGCCAGCGTCTTCTTAGGCGAAACCCCATACTTTTTCACACCATCGCGCGGATAACCCGCCTGCTGCCTGATCCCGACCTACACTGAATTATTCTCCCCAAACCAGGAGCAGCGGATGATCCAGAAGCATCGACGAAAACAGGCAGCGATTGTGGCAGGTGTTGGATTGGGTGTGGCGGCCACGTTATGGGGCATGAAACGCTGGCGGCAACTTAAGGAGACGCCGCCGGTGTCGCCGAACAGTCATCACGCCGGTCTGGCCGGTTATTATCAGCAGATTGGTGACTGGCGCATGTTTACCCGCGTTACGCCCAATGAGGATCAGGGACTGCCGGTCGTGTTAATCCACGGTCTGGTGATGTCGGGCCGGGCGATGGAGTCACTGGCGCTGGCGCTGGGGCGCGACTATCACGTGCTGGTGCCGGATCTGCCCGGTTTTGGCGCCAGCACACTGCCCCCTTCTGCGCCGATCATGTCGGTGGATCAGCTGGCGGATGCGCTGTGGCTGTGGTTACAGCATAACGGTTTCCAGCGCGCTATCTGGGTCGGCAATTCGTTTGGCTGCCAGATTCTGGCCGCGCTGGCGGTGAAACATCCACAGGCTGTGGCGGGACTGGTGCTGCAGGGACCGACGGTCGATCGTCATGCCCGCAGTCTGCCGCGTCAGCTCTGGCGCGACTGGCGTAATGGCCGGCTGGAATCCCGTCGTCCACCGGGGCCACTGGCCCGAATCGATTACGCCAAAGCGGGCCTGCGGCGCGCCTTCGGTACCCTGCGCGCCATGATGCGCGACCGCATTGAGCATCGCCTTACTTACATTAACGCACCCACGTTGCTGCTGCGGGGCTCGCGCGATCCCGTCTGTCCGGCGCGCTGGCTGGATGAACTCGCCGCCCTGATGCCGCGTAGCGAAAGACTGACATTACGCGACGGGACGCACACTTTGCACTACGTCTACCCGTGGAGTTTCTGTCACGCCATCCGCCCGTTCCTGGCACGTATTCAGCAGGAGGATCAACATGAGTAAACCACCAAGAGGGATTGCCCGCTTTGACTCTGCTGCCGCCATGCTGCTGGCGCTGGCGAATGCGCTACACGATCGCCCCTTTGCCAGCCCCAGCCAGTCACCGACGCTGGATCGCCTGTTGCCGTCGCTTAACCGGCTGCCGACCGGGCTGCGTGAGTGGGGCTATGCGCTGGGCGGCATGGCAGAAGGCATCAGCCTGCGTCAGGCGGGTGAACTGGATGTGGAAGGGATCGCCGAATGGATGGTGAGTGAATACCCGCAACAGGATTATCCGGCGGCCTTTATCGGTTCATCGAACGGTGCACTGGTGCATCTGGCGGCGGCGATGGGTGTGCCCTGGTTGCCCCAGACTTTTCTTTGCCCGGTGCGGGCCGCAAATAACGATCCCGATGACGCACAGACCAGCTTTGAGCAGGGCAAAGAGATTGCTGCCGCGCTGCTGGCTGCCTGGCCACGGCTGGCGGTGCACCATATGCAGGACCCGAATCAGGATCGGTTGATGCTCGATCAGATGCGCTACTTCCGGCTAAAACTGCGCGAGCTGCCGCTGGCCTTCAACGAATTCCTGATGGGAAGTCTGCCCGCCGGATCAACGCTGTTTATCAATCATTGTACCCGACAGTGGCCGGTAACCCGCACCAGCGATCGCTCGTTTTTCCAGTTTGGTGCGCTCGGCGGCGCAACCGAAAAAGAGTACTTACAGGGCGGCCCGCGGGTGGCGGAATATCTGGCACGCTATGGCATCGATCGCGAGCGCTGGACGCCGCCGGCCATTACTGACCACGTGCCGGAAGCGGAGTGGGGACTGGATGGTTATCTGATTTCGCCGCTGAAAAAACTGGCGGAAGCTCAGAACTGGAAGCTGATGGAGATTCGTTATGAAGATCCAGAGGCGATGAGCTATGTGGTGGCAGAGATCTACCGCGACTGGTATCTGGCGGCGGGAATTTTACCGACCCGGCTGACGGTGGACAGCTTCCTGCTGATGGACCCGTGGTGCAGCATGCATCAGCACGCCATCCCGTTCTGGCTGGTCTTTTGCACCGAGCCTTCGGCCGCGGCCCTGCAACGCTTCCTGGAAAAACAGCCGCCGTTCCGCAACATCGACATGATGCTCTTTTCTCACGGCACCGACAGCATCGGGCTGGCGGAGATTGACCGCTGGCGGGTGCTGCTCTCCCATGCACGTGATGAAGGCGTATTGATTGGCGTGGATGAAGAACGTTTCCCGCGTGATTTCGCGACGTTTGCCCGCTTCGACTCGGCGCTGCGTGAACGGGCACCGCTGTTGCCACCACCACCCGCGCTGAGCGCGGAGAAGGTGATGACGGGTATTCAGCGTTATGGTGCGAAATATGGGGTCACCCTGACGGCGCTGACGTAGCAGTCGCGCCGTCAGTCGTGATTATTCGCCGTCGGTGATCGGCTGGCGCACCAGCAGCAGGTAGGCGAGTGCGCCAACCAGCGTCACGCAGGCACAAATCATCAGCGCCATGCTGAACGATTTGGTGGTGTCGAGCACCCAGCCGGTGATGACCGGCGCGAACGAGGCGAAGATAAAGCTGGCGAAGTTCTGGATGCTGCCGACAGACGCTGTCATACGGGCGGTGACGTTGGCGTGGATCAATCCCCAGCACGACGTTCCGGCGAAGTGGATACAGAACAGCGCCATCCCAATCAGCGTTACGGCGCTGGTGGTGTCGGTCGCGCGGGTCACCACGGCGGTAAAGCCGGCGGACAGCAGCATCCCGCTGACGATGCAGACTTTGCGGGTTTTCACCGCGTTAAAGCCGCGACGTACCAGCGAGTCGACCACATAGCCATTCAGCAGCATACCCGCCGCACCGAACAGGAACGGAATCGCCGCCAGCAGGCCGGTACTTTTAAGATCGAGATGATAGGTCGACTGCAGGTAGCCCGGCAGCCAGGCGATATAGAGCCAGGCGGTATAGTTGATGCCGCTGAAGCCAATCATCATGCCCCACATGGTGCGCTGCTTAAACAGGCCGCGCCACTCTTTAAAGCTGATCGGCTCTTTACGCGAGGCAACGCTGCCCGCCTGCAGATAGTGGATCTCTTCAGCGCTCAGGGTGTTGTTGTCGCGGTCGCGGTAGATCATATACCAGCCGATAGCGAGGAACATGCCGAGGATACCGATCGTGACGAACATGCCACGCCAGCCCATCACCAGCATCATCGCCGCCAGAATCGGCGGAGCCACCGACAGTCCAATCATCGAAGCCGCATTGAACATCCCCATCGGCATGCCGCGATCTTTAATGTTGAACCAGTCGTTGATTACCTTCACGCCGCACGGGTTCATCGGCGCTTCGCCAATGCCGAGGCCGATGCGCACCAGGATGAACTGGGTAAAGTTATGCACCAGGCCAGAGGCGGCCTGGAACAGCGACCAGATAAACATGCCAATGCCGAGCATAATGCGCGGCCCTTTACGATCCAGCAGCGCGCCGCATGGCAGTTGCGCCAGGCCATAAGCCAGCGAAAAGGCGGAGAGCAGGAAGCCGATTTCGGTGGCGCTCAGCCCCATCTCCTCGCGGATGGTCATATTCGCGACCGACAGCGAGCTGCGATCCAGATAGTTGATGATGGCGGCGAACAGCAACAGCAGCATCGCCGTGATCTGAATCTTGCGGATACGCGGTGAACGCACCACGTCGCTACGCATCGGCACGAAATCCTGGTCTGATGGCGTGTCGCCAGTTGCACTGTCGCGGCCGGTTACTGAAGTCTTTTCCATTGCACTCTCCCGAAACTGGGTACTTATCGTTATGGTGAGAAGGGGTCTGCGCGCAGCGGCAAAAGGCCGCCGTGACGTTGCAGTCGAGACTAAGAGCAAAGGGTTAAGGATGTTGCAAAGATGTTTCTGAATCGTGCGGGAGCTAATGCTTTGTGGTTTTTAATCGGTTTTTAATTGTACTGACCGATTGAGCGCACCATCGAGGTTTTAGCGGTCGCCAGATGATTATGTAATGCACAGAGGGCGTCGACATCCTGACGGCCAATCAGCGCGGTCAGAATCGCCATATGCTCCTCCAGCGCCACAATATTTCGCTGCTTGAGGTCGCTCTCGTCCCACTGATAATGCGAGTGAAAGATCACCGAGATAATCTCCAGCGACTGATTGAAAAATGGGTTGTTGGCGGCGGATAAAATCAGCGAATGCATCTGACGATCCAGCGCGGCAAAGTGGCGATAGTTGCTGGCGATGGTGTCGCGCATCGATCGGTGACGATCCAGCAGATCCCGCGCCTGAACCCAGCGCTCGTCGCCTGCGGGCAGATTCAGGAAGCGGCTCAGGGCGTGGGTTTCCAGCATCTCGCGCAGTTCAAATAGCTTCTCGGCGTAATCCTGGGTGAATTTTTTCATCCGCCACTGGCCGCGTCTGACCGGCTCCAGCAGGTCATAGCGCATAAAGCGCAGCAGGAATTCGCGCACCACCACCGGACTGACTTTCACCTGCTGCGCCAGTTGCAGCTCGCTGAAGGTATCGCCGGGCACCAGCTGCCGCTGATTAATCATATTAAAAAACATCTGCTCAAAGTGGCTGGCCTGCTGCTCAATCGGCGGCGTTAACGCGCTAAAACCGTCATCTTCGCGCGGATCGCGCACGATAACCCAGGTTTGATCCACCTTATCCAGCACGCCGCACTGATGCAGATAGTGCAGGGTGTGGCGCACCGTAGTCCGGCTGATATTGAACATTTCCGCCAGTGCTGCCTGGGGCGGCAGCGGTGAACGAATGTGGTGCTGAGCGATGCTTTCCAGCATCTGGTTGATGACGTTCTGGCGCAAATTCTGGCTGCGGCTCATCTCACTCTCCGGTTTTTTATGCATTAAAAACCATTCAAAGCCCAAAAAAATCGCGGTGCTTCACACTTCCCGCAAACGAACACCGCAGCGCGTGCAGGATTCGCCATAACTGCCTGCAGGACAACCGGAGAATCACCATGACAACAATGAAAGCACTGGTCATCGCTGAACCACGTAAGATGGTATGGACCACCCGCGATATCCCCACGCCCGCCGCTGGCGAGGTAGTGATTAAAATCCTCACCGCGGGAATCTGCGGCACCGACATCCACGCCTGGTCCGGTAATCAGCCATTCTTCAGCTATCCACGGGTGCTGGGCCATGAAATCTGTGCCGAAGTCGTGGCGCCGGGAAGTGGTGCGGAGAGCTTTCAGCCGGGCCAGCGGGTGGCGTTAATGCCCTACATCTCCTGCCTGTGCTGTGACGCCTGCCAGAGCGGCAAGACCAACTGCTGTGAGCAGATCTCAGTGATTGGTGTGCATCAGGATGGCGGGTTCTGCGACTACCTGAGCGTGCCGGTCAGCACGCTGCTGGTGGTGGATGATGTCGCGCCGGAAGCGGCTGCGCTGATTGAGCCCTTTGCCATCAGCGCCCATGCAGTGCGTCGTGCCGCAATTGTGGCGGATGAGCAGGTGCTGGTGGTGGGTGCCGGACCGATTGGGCTGGGTGTTGCCGCTATCGCCGCCGCCAGCGGCGCGCAGGTGGTGGTGGCGGATACCAGCGAATTTCGTCGCCAGCATGTTGCTGACCAGCTCGGCCTGGCGACACTGAATCCGGCTGATGAAGCGTTTTACAGCGCGCTGCGCGAGGAGTTTGGTGGCCGTCTGGCGCTGAAGGTGATCGACGCCACCGGCAGCCCGGCGGCGATGAACAATGCGGTCAACCTGATGCGACACGGCGGCACGATCGTTTATGTCGGCCTGCACAAAGGCGATCTGGTGATCCCGGACAGTGAATTCCATAAAAAAGAGACCACCCTGATGGGCAGCCGCAACGCCACCCGTGAAGATTTCGATCGGGTGCGTGCGCTGATGGCCAGCGGCCAGCTGCGCGCCGAAATGATGCTGAATCACCATCTGGCCTTCTCCACGCTGGATGAAACCTTCGAGGCGCAAATCATCAACAACCGCGAGCTGATCAAAGGCGTGATTCATTTCGACCGGTAACGCGGCCAGTCGGTTCGCGTGGTTCAGGGCGCGGTGAGAGTCTGAAAGAAGTGCGCCCGCACCGCATCAGCATCCACGCCAAGTGCGATGCGTTGGGCGGGCAGGCCGTTAAAGGGATCCTGACGGGATGCCAGCGCGCTCAGCTTACGCACCGTCTGACCGCAGGCGATGCCCTCCGTGATCACCCGCAGCGGGCTTTCGGTCAGGGTAAACGCCTGTGGCAGAGTGAGCCACGCCACCGCCAGGGTGTCGTGCAGCGCCATTCCCTCGAACCCCTCTTTCTCCAGACTGTAAGCCAGGTAAGGGCGACAGATCGCACTCAGCACCGGCTGATTCAGACGCTGAACCTCATCGCCGCTGATCAGCACCTTGTGCGTGACATCCAGCGGGATCACCACCACGCTCAGTGCCGAGGCGAGCACCTGATCGGCAGCATGCGGATCTTTCCAGATATTAAATTCGCTGAAGGGCGTCACGTTGCCACTGTGCCCGTCGGTGCCAAATGCGCCACCCATGATGACCAGCTCCTTCACCAGCGGAATAATATCCGGTGCCTGATTAATGGCCGTGGCGATATTGGTCAGCGGACCAATCGCCACCAGGGTGATTTGATGCGGCTGCGCCCGCACGCTGTCGATAATAAATTGCACCGCGCCCGGCGCCTGATCGCTGCACGCATTATCAAACGCATCGCCCAGCCCATCTTCACCGTGCAGTCTGGCGGGCGCAGAGGGTGGCAGCGCCAGCGGTCGTGAACAGCCGCGATAGACCTCCGCGTTAATCGCCATTTTCCCGCAAAACAGTCGGGCATTTTTCACCGCCTGACCCACCGCCACGTTGCCGAAGACCGTGGTAATCCCCAGCAGATGCTGCGTCCGCGCCGCATAAGCCAGCGCAAAGGCGTCATCCACGCCAATATCGGTATCAAAAATCAGGGTACGCATAGGGTCTCCGCAACAGGCTGTAAACCATCAGCATTACTCCGTCTGTGGCGTGCGCGTCAAGGTTTTCAGCCGCCATGACCTCACTGTT
The DNA here is from genome assembly GCF_054056055.1 of Pantoea sp. PvP021. NCBI lineage: Bacteria > Pseudomonadati > Pseudomonadota > Gammaproteobacteria > Enterobacterales > Erwiniaceae > Pantoea > Pantoea sp. PvP021. The sequence goes on from NZ_JBSRXX010000005.1 coordinate 41,560, forward strand.
GCCAGCCTGAAACGGGCGTCGTATTATCACCGGCTCAAGGTGATGGCGTGCCACCTTTCCCAACCGCCGGTGGGCTTTACACCGGCTGATGACGCCTGACACTCAATCCTTTCGCGGGAGCTGAGGTGTCAGGCGCAGTTTATCTCTGCCTTTCCCCCTCAGCCCGGCGTCAATCTGCAATCAGGAGCAAGACATGTTGAAACCGTTATTGGCTGTGATGATCGGCGGCTCTGCCGGCTGTGTACTGCGCTGGCTCTTTGCGATGCGCTTTAATGCGCTCTTTCCCAATCTGCCGCCGGGCACGCTGCTGGTGAATCTGATCGGCGGTCTGGTGATCGGCGGCGCGATGGCCTGGTTTGTTCGCCATCCCGACATCGACCCGATCTGGAAACTGCTGATCGTCACCGGACTGTGCGGCGGGCTGACCACCTTCTCCTCTTTTACGGCGGAATTAATGGGGTTGCTACAATCAGGGAACTATTTCTGGGCGATGACCAGCGCGCTGGTGCATGTGATCGGTTCGCTGCTGATGGCGTTTGCCGGTTTCGCACTGGTCACGATGCTGGGCTGATCCGGCTAAGCGGCGCTTGTCATACTCCTTAAGAGGTAGATACTGTTTCAGGTTTTACGCCCGACCATCCCGCATGAACGGGCGCAGAAGCTGAACGTCACCGATTATTCCGGACGATTAAGGAGCCGAGCAATGCGAACTAACCCCACATTCCTTAACCTGGTGCTGTTAAGCGGTGAACCCGGCCAGAAGCTCCAGGCGGCGCATGACGCCGGTTTCGATCAGGTGGAGATCTGGCGCGAGGATGTCGAGGCGTGCGAGGGCGGCGCGGCGGCACTGGCTCAGATCGCTGCCCGGCAGGGACCTGGCTTTACCAATCTCCAGGTGCTGCGCGATTTCACCGGGGCACCCAGCGCGTTGCGCGGACAGAAGCGCGAAGAGCTGCGCCAGTTTATTCAGATTGCCCAGGCGCTGGGCTGCGACACCATTCAGGCGCCGGCCAGCACCCGCGAGGATTGCTGCGCCGACCAGATTGATGATGACCTGCGCTGGATGGCCTCTGAAGCTGCGCGCTACAACATGCGCATTATGTATGAGCCGATGGCCTGGTGCAGCGTGGATAACACCCTGCCGCTGGCGTGGCAGCGATTGCAGCGGCTCGATCAGCCCAATATCGGGCTGGTGGTCGATCTGTTCCATATCTGCGCGCTGGGCGGCGACGCCTCACAGCTGGACGGCATTCCAGCCGATCGCATTTATGAAGTGCAGCTGTGTGATATGGCCGCCGTTCCCGCGCAGGATAAGCAGAGCCTGATGGCGATGGCAAAGCATCAGCGTCTGCTGCCCGGCGATGGCATTATCGACATTGAACGCTTTGTCGATAAGCTTAAAAGCGCGGGCTATCAGGGGCCGGTGGGCATTGAAGTCTTTAATGATGCGCTGAAACGCCTGCCGCCTGAGGTCGCTGCCCGTCATGCCTGGCAGGCATTAAAGCGCTGCTGGGGTTAATCCTGTATGCACTGCGCGATAAACGCGGCGGCGTGCATGGCACCCTGAGCGGAGATGGTGTGGCCGGTGGCGGGTTCAAATCGCGCTTCTACCGGCACCAATGCGGCCCTGAGTCGTGCTGCGGCAGATTCGCTCTCCTGCCACGGGATCACCTCATCGGCCTGGCCGTGGATCAGCAGCGCGGGCAGATGAGGCTGTGGCGTCAGCTCACCGTCAACCGCCAGACGACCCGAAAAGGCGACCACGCCCGCCAGCGGATAACGGCCAGATGCCAGCGCATCCAGCGCCATGATCGACCCCTGTGAAAAGCCGACCAGCACTACATCCTGCCAGCGGTCGGCGAAGGCGTGCTGTGCGATAACGTCGCTGAGGGTCGCGTCAAACGCCGCCCGCGCGGCCCGTACCCGACCTGGCCGGTTCTCTGGCGTCACCTCCTCCAGGCTGAACCACTGCCAGCCAAAACCGGCGGTAAAACGTTCGGGCGCATTGGGTGAGGCAAAAATCACATCCGGCAACAGCGTCGCCCAGTGACGGCCAATCGGTGCCAGATCGTCGCCGTTACTGCCTACGCCATGCAGAAAAATTACCAGTGCTTTTGCCATTATTGCTCCTTTAAAGACCGTACTCACTCAGATCCGGGCCTGCCGGAACGATTCCGTTCGGGTTCAGTGCCTTGATTGAGTAGTAACCCTGTTTGATATGATCGATGCTGACCGTCTCTCGCACGCCGGAGACTGACAGCATGCTCTTAAGATAGCGATTCAGCAGCGTATAGTCGCGTATCCGGCGCAGGTTGCATTTGAACAGGCCATGATAGGCGACGTCAAAGCGAATCAGGGTGACGAACAGACGAATATCGGTTTCAGTCAGCCGTTCACCCAGCAGAAAGGTGCGACCATCACTGAGCAGGGCTTCCAGTTCGTCGAGCTGGCTGAAGACGTCGTTAAAGGCCTGCTGATAGCTGATTGATGTGGTGGCGAACCCGGCGCGATAGACACCATTATTCAGACGCGGATAGAGACTCTCATTCAGCGCATCAATCTCAGAACGCAGCGCGGCGGGATAGAGGTCGATGCGGTTATCGGCCAGATCGCCAAAGCCGCTGTTGAACATACGCACAATGTCAGCGGACTCGTTGCTGACAATGGTGCCGGTTTTCTTGTCCCACAAGACCGGCACGGTGGCCCGGCCCGTGTAATCGGGCGCGACGCGGGTATAGATTTCATGCAGGTACTGCGCGTGATTCAGCGGGTCCTGCTGTGCGCCGGGAAAATTGCCAAAGCGCCAGCCCTGGGCACCGAGCTGCGGTTCAACCACCGTCACGCTAATCAGCGACTCCAGCCCTTTGAGCTTGCGGGCAATTAACGCGCGCGACGCCCATGGACAGATCAGCGCCACATAAAGATGGTAGCGATCCGCTTCTGCCGCAAATTCAGTGGAGCCATCGCTGCTGATAAAATGCCGGAAACCGGACGTCTGACGGACAAATCCGCCCTGTTTATCGGTCGACTGCACCGGGTGCCAGTCACTACTCCATTTGCCTTCTACTAACATCGCGCGACTCCTCTGTAATGTGAGAAGCAGCTTAACTGATGACTAAACGGCTGATAATGCGGTCATAAAGACAATCATTTCTTCCATTCTGGAAGAAATTACGCGGGCGGAAAACGGGTAAAGTGACTCACCAGGAAGTCGATAAGCAGGCGCGCCCGGTGTGCCAGATGACGGGCGGGCGGATAAACCGCAAACAGGCCAAGTGGTGGCGTGTCAAAATTCTCCAGCAGCCGGACAATCTCACCGCGTTGCAGCGCGGGAGCCGCGATAAAACCGGGCAGCCGCGCAATGCCCAGTCCGGCCATCGCGGCCTGCAGGCAGGCTTCGGTGTTGGCGAAGCGCAGACGCCCGCGGACCGGTACGGTGACAATCTCGCCGCCGCCGCCGCCGCCGCCGCCGCCGCCGCCGGCAAACGGCCAGTGCCAGGGATCGCGAAAATTGGTGTCGATGATGCACTGATGCTGGGGCATCTCGCGCCAGTGCTGCGGCGTGCCAAACTGCTCAAGATAGACCGGCGAGGCGGCGATGCGCACATGCACCTCACCCAGCTTGCGCGCGACCAGGCTGCTGTCGCTGAGGGTGCCGATACGGATCGCCATATCAAAGCCTTCATCGACGATGTTGACGGACCGGTCTGAAAAGCTGACATCCAGTTCAATCAGCGGATAGCGCCGGGCAAACGCCACCAGCACCTCAGACAACACCACAGTACCAAAGGAGCCGGGGGCGCTGATTTTCAGCCTGCCGGTGGGCGTGGTGGCGCTTTCACGCACGCTGGCATCCAGCGTCTCAAACGCATCAAGCAGATTTTTGACCCGCTCATAATAGCTGCGCCCGACATCGGTGGGTGACAGGGCGCGCGTGCTGCGCTTGAACAGCTGGACGCCGAGCCGCTGCTCCAGCTTTGAAACCAGCTTGGAAGCCTGACTGCTGCTGGTGCCGAGACGTAACGCCGCCGCAGAAAAGCTGCCGGTTTCCAGCACCGTGACAAACATCCGGTCACAATCGAGTCGATCCATGGCGGTGTCCTGTGGAGATAAAGTCGCAGTATAGAAGCTGGGCTCCGCTGATGCAGCCTTCACTTTGCGTGCCTTAACCCTTTCGCTGACGCGGAAAACCTGCTTGACTGACTCTCTGCCCGACGTTCTCTGGAGTAATTCATGTCGCTGATTCACCTGACGTCACTGGCGGAGATCCCGGCCGCCGAGTGGGATGCGCTGTTGCCTGATGACCAGCCCTTTTTGCGCCACGCCTTTCTGCTCACGTTAGAACAGAGCGGCAGCGTGCGGTTAGAGGCGGGCTGGCAGCCCGATCATCTGCTGTGGCGGGAGGAAGGGGTGACCCGCGCCGCGCTGCCAGGCTACCGCAAACGCCATTCACAGGGCGAGTACGTCTTTGATCACGCCTGGGCGGATGCCAGCCAGCGCGCCGGGATCCGCTACTACCCGAAATGGCTGGGCGCGATCCCCTTCAGCCCGGTCAGCGGTGCGCGCCTGCTGGGCGAAACCGCTGCCGCGGCGCAACTGCTGTCGGCCCTGCCTGAGAGCCTGTTACAGCAGGGCTTAAGCGGGGCACATATCAACTTTACCGATGCGCAGGCTAACCAGCTGCTGGCCGATCAGCCCGACTGGCTCTCCCGGCTCGGTTGTCAGTATCACTGGCATAACCGTGGCTACCGCGATTTTCAGGATTTCCTGGATTCGCTGATGTCGCGCAAGCGCAAACAACTGCGTAAAGAGCGTGAGCAGGTGATGCAGAGCGGCTTTGAGTTTGACCGCTACCTGGGCTACCAGCTGCGCGAAGATCAGTGGGATTTTGTCTACACCTGTTACGCCAACACCTATGCGGTGCGCGGTCAGCGTCCCTATCTGACGCGTGACTTCTTCAGCCTGCTGGCGGAACGCATGCCGCAGAATATTGTGGTGGTGATCGCCCGTTTACAGCAGCAACCGGCCGCGATGGCGTTTTATCTGCGGGACAGCAACGCGCTCTATGGCCGCTACTGGGGCTGTCTGGCGGAGTTTGACCGGCTGCACTTCGAAACCTGTTTCTATCAGGGAATGGATTTGGCCCTTGATGAGGGGCTGACGCGGTTTGATGCTGGCGCACAGGGCGAGCACAAGCTGGTGCGCGGCTTTGAGCCGCAGATTACCCACTCCTGGCACTATCTGCTGCATCCCGGCCTGCGCGATGCCGTGGCAGATTTTCTGGTGCAGGAGCGGGAAGGCGTGCGCGGCTGGGCGGAAGAAGCCCGCGACGCCTTACCCTATCGACGCGGCGATTAATCGATGCCGACAAAACCGCCGGTCTGATGCTGCCACAGCCGGGCATAGAGACCGTTTTGCGCCAGCAGCTCGTGATGGCTGCCCATCTCGGCAATGCCGCCTTTATCCAGCACCACCAGCCGATCCATCTTCGCGATGGTCGACAGGCGGTGCGCGATGGCGATAACGGTTTTGCCCTGCATCAGTGACTCCAGGCTCTCCTGAATCGCCGCTTCCACCTCAGAGTCGAGCGCCGAGGTGGCCTCATCCATGATCAGAACCGGCGCATCCTTCAGCAGCACGCGGGCTATCGCCACACGCTGACGCTGACCGCCCGACAGTTTCACGCCGCGCTCGCCCACGTGCGCGTCCAGCCCGGTGCGACCCAGTGAGTCAGAGAGCAGCGGGATAAACTCATCGGCGCGGGCGCGGTGAATCGCAAGCTGCAGCTCCTCTTCGCTGGCGTCGGGACGACCATAAAGCAGGTTTTCACGGATTGAGCGGTGCAGCAGCGAGGTGTCCTGCGTAATCATACCAATCTGGCTGCGCAGGCTCTCCTGCGTCACGGCGGCGATATCCTGATCGTCGATCACAATCCGCCCCGCGTTCAGGTCATAGAGGCGCAGCAGCAGGTTCACCAGCGTCGATTTACCGGCACCCGAGGGACCAATCAGCCCAATCTTCTCACCAGGTTTGATGTCGAGGTTAAAACCGTTAATCACCTGACGGCCACCGCCATAATCGAAGCGCACATCCTCAAAACGGATGTTGCCGCGCGTCACCTTAAGCTGCTTCGCCTGCGGCGCATCCTGCACGCTCAGCGGCTGCGCGATGGTTTTCAGGCCATCCTGTACCGTACCAATATTTTCGAAAATGCCATTGACCACCCACATGATCCAGCCGGACATATTCACCAGGCGGATGACCAGACCGGTCGCCAGCGCAATCGCCCCGACGCTAATCAGCGACTGGCTCCATAACCACAGCGCCAGCCCGGAGGTCGAGACAATCAGCAGGCCGTTCAGCGCCGACAGGGTCAGATCCATGCTGGTGACCATGCGGCCGGCGTTCTGGGTTTTTTCGGTCTGCTCCTGAATCGCCTCACGCGCATACTGCCTTTCCAGATCGCTGTGGGCGAACAGCTTGATGGTGGCGATGTTGGTATAACCATCGACAATGGTGCCCATCAGCTTAGATCGCGACTCTGAGGAGACCACCGAACGCGCTTTAACGCGCGGCACAAAGAAACGCAGGGAGGCGCTGTAGGCCACCATCCACAGAATCAGCGGGATCATCAGCCGCCAGTCGGCACCGGCAAACAGCACCAGTGAAGTCACCGCGTAGATCAGCACGTGCCAGATGGCATCCACCAGCTGCACCGCGGAATCGCGCAGTGAACTGCCGGTCAGCATAATGCGCTGGGCGATGCGACCCGCGAAATCGTTCTGGAAGAAATTGAGGCTCTGGCGCAGCACGTAGTTGTGATTCTGCCAGCGGATCATGCTGGTCATGCTCGGGCTGATGCTTTGATGTACCAGCATGTCGTGCAGGGCGATAAAAATCGGCCGCAGAATCAGCGCCACCGCCCCCATCCACAGCAGTATCGGCCAGTTATCCCGAAACAGGGTGGCGGGCGTGGAGTGATTGACCATATCGATAATGCGGCTCAGATAGCTGAACAGCGACACTTCAATCAGGGCTGACGCCAGTCCCACTACCAGCAGTGCCGCGAAACTCGGCCAGACCTGCCGCAGATAGTAGAGGTAAAACGACCAGACCGTTGAAGGGGGCGAGTCGGTGGGCGCGTCATGAAAAATATTGATAAAACGCTCAAAACGGCGATACAACATAGCGATACTCTTTCCGTCCGGTAAAGAGCTACAGCTTAGTGCATGAACCCCGTTCGGCTAAAAGGAGAAAATATGGAAATCATTATTCGGGCACGGGAACCGCAGGATGCCGCCGCCTATCAGCGACTCTACAGTCATCCCGATGTTTATCCCTGGACGCTGCAGCTGCCGTTTCCCAGCGTTGCCACCTGGGAGAAAAAAATCGCCAGAATGGATGCCGAGGGGTTTATCGCCTTTGTCGCGGAGATCGAGGGCGTGCTGGCCGGTGAGCTGACGCTGTTTGTGGATAACAAGCCGCGCACCCGCCACTGCATCAGCTTTGGGCTGGGTGTGCATCCCGATTACGCCGGTCGCGGCGTCGGTGAGCGCCTGATCCGCACCGCGCTCGACTATTCCCGTAACTGGCTGGGGATTACGCGTATGGAGCTGGAGGTGTTTCACGACAACGAACGGGCGCTGCGGCTCTATGAGCGGCTGGGCTTTGAGCGTGAAGGGGTGATGCGGCAGGCCGCCCTGCGCGACGGTCAGCTGCGCGATGTGGTGATGATGGCGAAACTGCTGCACGAGAAGTGATAACCGGAGCGGCAGCGCTGCCGCTCCGCTTTTCATTACGGATTTTTATTGCTGTATTGCTGCATGTTCTGCTGCGTCACCAGTTCAAACGGGATCCACTGGTGGGAATCGACTTTTTCCCCTTTGATCATCTGCTGCGCCACCTCGACCGATTTTTTGCCCTGACCCACGGCATCCTGGAACACGGTGACGGCCAGTTTGCCGCTTGCCAGGGCTTTCAGGCCATCCGGCGTGGCATCAATGCCGCCCACCAGAATGGTTTTCTTCGGTTTCGCCTGGGCAATCGCCATGGTTGCGCCAATCGCCATTTCGTCGTTGTTGGCGGCGACAATATCGATCTCTTCCCCGTTCGACAGCCAGTTGAGCATTAAATCCATGCCCTCATTACGCGAATAGTTTGCGGTCTGCTTCAGCACCACTTTCATGTCGGGATACTTTGCCACCACCTGCTCGACATCTTTGGTGCGCTGCAGCGCACCCGCATCGCTGAGGTTACCGATGATAATGGCGACCTTGCCACGATAACCCGCCTGCTTCGCCAGCGCTTCCATCTGCAACGTGCCCGATTCGCGTTCGTCAGAGCCGACAAACACCACGCCCGGCGGCAGGGTTTTATCGCCCGGCGTGCGGTTAACGTAGACCAGCGGAATGTGAGCCTGCTGCGCCAGCCTGGTCAGGGCAGGGGTGCTGGCGGAGTCGACCGGATCGACGATAATCGCGTCCACCCCGGAACTGATAAAGCTCTGCACCTGATCGGTCTGACGGCCCACGTCGCCGCGTGCATCTTCGAACTGCGCATCCAGCTGACGCGCTTTGGCCTCTTTCTCGATCGACTGGCGGATAATGGTCAGAAAGTTCTGGTCGAAATAGGCCATTGAGACGCCAATCTTCTCTGCCAGCGCCGACGTGGAAAGAGAGAGCAGACAGAGTATTGCCCATGCACGTTTTTTCATTGCAGACTCCCGAGGTTAACTGAGTGGAATAGATTTTTCATTTATTATAAAAATGGACAAAGATTATCATTTGCAGCTTATGAACAGTCGCCGGGTTTGACAACCGGCCCTTTTAACTCTTGCTAGCGCCGCCACACTTTGCCGTAAAATCGCCGCGTCATAGCTGCCAGCGCCGATGAAATCCTCGACGTGGCGCACACTCTGCGGCAGGCAGCCGCGGCTTTTTGCGCTTTTGTGCAGCATCGCACTGGCCTTTGTGGTGGTTGTCAGAAAACCGTTGAATCGGGCCTGACGATCTCAACATCCGCACAATGATCCATCGTTAGCCTCCTATCTATATTTCCTTAAGCGGGAAATCTCAGCGTTATTCCTGAAAAAAACCTCGTGGCGCAACCTGCCGCTTTTTAAGGAATTCAGCTCATGCTTAAAGACCAAACGACTCACCGGACGTCTCATGTACGCATCTGGATCCTCTGCCTGATCCTCTTTCTGTCGGTCGTGGCTTATGCCGACCGTTCGATCCTCTCGATCTCCGGATCGGCAATCAAAGAGGAGTTCGGCCTGTCAGCGATCCAGCTGGGATTGATCCTCTCTGCCTTCAGCTGGGCCTACGTTATTGGTCAGATCCCCGGCGGGCTGTTTCTTGATCGCTTCGGGGCTAAAAAAGTGTATGGCGTCACGCTGGCGCTCTGGTCAGTCTCGACGCTGGCGATGGGATTCGTTGGTGAGTTCTCCAGCGGCATGACCGGCGCGCTGATGCTGATGTTTGGTCTGCGCTTTATGCTGGGATTGATCGAGGCACCCAGCTTTCCCGCCAATGCGCGCGTGGTGATTATGTGGTTCCCTGGCGCAGAGCGGGGACGGGCTTCATCGCTGTTCAGCTCGGCGCAATATTTTGCCGTCGCCATCTTCTCACCGCTGTCAGGCTGGCTGGTGTCGCGCTTTGGCTGGGAGTGGCCGTTCTTTGTGCTGGGCGGCATCGGCCTGCTGGCGGTGTTTGTCTGGGCTGCCTGGATGCGCGAGCCGCGCAATCACCCTGGCGTGTCAGAGAGTGAACTGCGCCACATCGTCGACGGTGGTGCGCTTGTGGATATCGACTCGGCGCAGACGCTGAAAGCGCGGCCACCGGTCAGTAAAGCGATGTTCAGAAAGCTGCTCACTAATCGCATGCTCTGGTGCGCCTATCTCGGTCAGTACTGCATCATCGCGCTCAGCTACTTCTTTATTACCTGGTTTCCGATCTATCTGGTGCAGGCGCGCGGCATGAACATCATGGAGGCGGGCTTCGCCACCGTTGCTCCGGCGCTGTTTGGTTTTCTGGGCGGGATCAGCGGCGGCTACCTGTCAGACAAGTTAATCGCTCGGGGCTGGAGCGTCTCCTGGGCGCGTAAAACGCCCTATATCGTCGGCATGCTGATGGCGTCCAGTCTGGTGCTGGCGGCGATCATTCCGGGCAATAGCGGCATTATCGCCATTATGTCCTTCGCCTTTTTCGGTAAAGGCATAGCGGCCGGGGCAGGCACCTGGACGGTGATCAGCGACACCGCACCCAAAGAGGCGGTGGGCCTGGCAGGTTCCATTTTTAACGGCATCGGCAATATTGCCGGTTTCACCACGCCGCTGCTGTTCGGCATCATCGTCGGTCTGACCGGCAGCTACAGCATCGGGCTGGCGTTTGTGGCGGCACACTGCGTGGTAGCGGCGCTGCTGTTCCTGCTGGTGATGGGACCGATTGAACGCGTCGGTGAAGAGAGCGATCGCCCGGCATCCTATAACAATCAGGAGAAAGAAGATGGCATTAAAGCAATGTAAGGTGCTGATCAGAGGGAAATTCCTGCCGCCGCAGCTGATAGAGAACATTGAAAAGACGTTCACCGCGTTCCGGCTGTGGGAGGCGGAAGATGAGGCAGCCTTTCTGGCTGAGCAGGGCGCAGATATCGACATGCTGGTCACCAGCGGCAACGCGGTGATGGGCGCACCGGCCGCGCTGATCGCCGCGCTGCCAAACCTGAAAGCGATCTGCAGTAACGGCGTCGGTTATGACAGCATTGATACGGAAGCCGCCCGGTCGCGCGGCATTGTGGTGACCAACACGCCGGAGGTGCTCAATGATTGTGTCGCCGATCTGGGGATGGCGCTGCTGCTGGATGTGGCGCGCCGCATCAGCGAGGCCGATCGCTTCACACGCGCCGGTCACTGGACGCAGGGCCGCTTTCCGCTGAGCAGCAAAATCGGTGGCAAGGTGTGCGGTATCGTCGGGCTGGGCAATATCGGTCAGGCGGTAGCAAGGCGCGCGCAGGCGTTTGATATGGCGATTCACTATTACAACCCGCGTTCACGCCCCGATGTGCCCTACACCCGTCATGAGAGCCTGGTGGCGCTGGCGCAGCAGGCCGATTTTCTGGTGCTGACCCTGCCGGGCGGTGCCGCGACGCGCCACATTATCAATGCGGAAGTACTGCAGGCGCTGGGACCGCAGGGCTATCTGATTAACATTGCGCGCGGCAGCGTGGTGGATCAGCAGTCGCTGGTGGATGCGCTGGAAACCGGGCAGATCGCCGGTGCCGGGCTGGATGTGTTTGAACAGGAGCCGCAGGTGCCTGACGCACTGCGCCAGCGCGACAATGTGGTGATCACGCCGCATATCGCCAGCAGCACCCGCGAAACCATGGCGGCGATGGCTGACCTGGTCTTTGAGAATATGCTGGCGTTTGCCCGTGGCGAGCCGGTGCTGACCCGGGTAGTGTAACCGCAGCGGCGTCTTAACCCCCCTGCTGAAACGGGGGCGAGGCAGGACGACTCTCCTCTGACCACTCACCAGACCCTCACCTTCGCACAAAACAGCCTGAAGAAAATTTGTCCGGCTGCCGATATCACCTTACCACCCGCTGATATTAAAGAGTGATAGCGTGATAAAGCTGATTACCATTGATGAATTGCGCCCAGGGATGTTTATCCACAAGCTGGAGGTCTGGTGGATAAAAGACCAGCGCATTCATAATGAGATGCTGATCACCGATCCCCGACAAATCGCCATGCTTCGCACTGAAGGGATCCGCCAGCTCTGGATCGACCTAGATCGATCGGTGCAGGCGCCGATCGCCTCCACGGTCGCGAAGAGAACCATTGGCCGCACCCCGTTTTTCCAGGAACTGGATCAGGCACAGCAGATCTTTTTGCAGGGCAAACCGAAAGTGCTGGCAATGTTCAACGAAGCGCGGCTGGGTAACGGCCTGAAGCTCGATTATATGATGGATCTGGTGGATGAAATCGCCGGATCGATCACGCGTGAACCCTCCGCCATGCTGAGCGTGGCGCGACTGAAAAATCATGATGACTACACCTATCTGCACTCCATGGCGGTCTGCGGGCTGATGATTGCGCTGGGTAAAAAACTCGGGCTGGATGAGCAGGAACTGCGTCGGGTGGGCATGGGCGGTTTACTGCATGATGTCGGCAAAGCGGCTGTGCCGCTGGCAATCCTGAACAAAGCGGGCAAGCTGACTGAAGAGGAGTTCAGGGTGATGCGTGAGCATCCGGTGGTCGGTGCGCAGATGCTGATAGAAGCCGACGCCGATGACGATCTGCTCGATATCACCCTGCATCATCATGAGAAATATGATGGCAGCGGCTATCCGCACCGCCTGAAAGGCGAGGCGATTTCGCTCTACGCCCGCATGGCGGCGGTGTGCGATGTCTATGATGCCGTGACCTCGACCCGCTCCTATCGCAACGGCTGGACACCCGCCGAGGCGATGCACCAGATGCTGAGCTGGCGCGGCCATTTCGACCCTGGCTTGCTGCACACCTTCGTACGGACCATCGGCATCTATCCGGTGGGATCGCTGGTGCGTCTGGCCTCCGGCCGGGTGGCGCTGGTGGTGAAAGCGGGCGAAAAATCGCTGATGCGTCCCTGCGTGCATGTCTTCTGGTCGCTGCACGCCCAGCGTGAAGTGAAACCGGAAGAGCTCGACCTTGGCGACAGCTTCTGCACCGACAGCATTGTGGGCGCAGAGGACAGCACGCTGTGGGGTAACGTCGATCTCAATCGTATCTGGGCGCTGGAAGTCGCCTGATTTTTCGCCATTTTTACACTATTTTTACGCCCGCCCGCTGCATTTTAACCCCTTCTTTATACGCCTCCGCGCAAGCTAAGCCATAAATCCAATCCTCTGGAGGTTCCTGTGAGCGTGGGCGTAATAACCGGCATTGTGCTGGTGGTGTTGTTACTGGGCTATCTGATCTATGCCCTGTTAAATGCGGAGGCCTTCTGATGGCGGCCAATGCTTTTTTACTCATCGCATTCTATCTGCTGCTGCTGATGGTGCTGGCGCAGCCGCTCGGACGGGGTCTGGCGTCGTTAGTGGCTGACAAGCCGGTGTTTACCCGCCTGGAATCGCCGCTGTGGCGACTGCTGGGCGCGCAACAATCGGACATGCGCTGGCCGCACTACCTGCTGGCGATTCTGCTGTTTAATGCGCTGGGTTTCGTGGTGCTGCTGGCAATATTGCTGATGCAGGGCGCGCTGCCGCTGAATCCGCAGCAGCTGCCTGGCCTGAGCTGGCATCTGGCGCTGAACACCGCCGTGAGCTTCGTCACCAACACCAACTGGCAATCCTACAGCGGCGAAAGCACCCTGAGCTATTTCAGTCAGATGGTGGGCCTGACGGTGCAGAATTTCCTCTCAGCCGCGACCGGTATCGCCGTGGCGTTTGCATTGATCCGTGGTTTTGCTAATCGCAGCTCTGCGACCCTGGGTAACGCCTGGCGCGACCTGACGCGCATCACGCTCTATGTCTTACTGCCTATCAGCCTGCTGATGGCGCTGTTCTTTGTCAGCCAGGGCAGCATCCAGAACTTCGCGCCTTATCACAGTTTCTCCACGCTGGAAGGCGTGCAGCAGACGCTGTCGATGGGACCGGTAGCGTCGCAGGAAGCGATCAAAATGCTGGGCACCAACGGTGGCGGCTTCTTTAACGCCAACTCCTCCCATCCGTTTGAAAACCCGACGGTGCTGACTAACCTGGTGCAGATGCTGAGCATCTTCCTGATCCCGGCGGCGCTCTGCTTCGCGTTTGGCGAAAGCGTGCGTGACCGTCGTCAGGGCCACATGCTGCTGTGGGCGATGACGCTGATGTTTGTGGCGGCGGTATCGGTCGTCATGTGGGCCGAACTGCAGGGCAACCCGCACTTCCTCCAGCTGGGTGCTGACAGCGCCATCAACATGGAAGGTAAAGAGACGCGCTTTGGCATTCTTAACAGCAGCCTGTTCGCGGTCATCACCACCGCCGCCTCCTGCGGTGCGGTGAATGCCATGCACGACTCCTTTACCGCGCTGGGCGGCATGGTGCCGATGTGGCTGATGCAGCTGGGCGAAGTGGTGTTTGGCGGCGTCGGTGCCGGTCTCTACGGCATGCTGCTGTTTGTGCTGCTGGCGGTGTTTATCGCCGGGCTGATGATCGGTCGTACCCCGGAATTCCTGGGCAAAAAAATCGACGTCTGGGAGATGAAAATGACCGCGCTGGCGATTCTGGTCACACCGGCGCTGGTGCTGATCGGTACCGCACTGGCGATGATGACCGACGCCGGACGCAGTGCCATGGCCAATCCCGGCATTCACGGCTTCAGCGAAGTGCTCTACGCGGTCTCCTCAGCGGCCAACAACAACGGCAGCGCCTTTGCCGGACTGAGTGCTAACACGCCGTTCTGGAACCTGCTACTGGCTGCCTGCATGCTGCTGGGCCGCTTCGGCATCATCATTCCGGTGATGGCGATTGCCGGTGCGATGGCGGTGAAAAAAGTGCAGCCGGTGGGTAACGGCACGCTGCCAACCCACGGTCCGCTGTTTATCGGACTGCTGATTGGCACGGTGCTGCTGGTGGGTGCACTGACCTTTATTCCTGCTCTGGCGCTGGGCCCGGTGGCTGAGCATCTGCAACTTGTTCAGGGACAATCCTCATGAGTCGTCAACAACAGGCGTTATTTGACGCAGCATTGCTGCGTACCTCGGCCTGGGATGCAGTGAAAAAGCTCGATCCCCGGGTGCAGTTCCGTAACCCGGTGATGTTTGTGGTCTACCTCGGCAGCATTCTGACCTCGCTGCTGGCGCTGGCGATGCTGACCGGCCGGATCAGCGGCAGCGCCAGCTTTACCGGGGCGATTGCGGTCTGGCTCTGGTTCACCGTGCTGTTCGCCAACCTGGCGGAGGCGCTGGCAGAAGGGCGCAGTAAGGCCCAGGCCAGTAGCCTGAAAGGGGTGAAAAAAACCAGCTTTGCCAAAAAACTCTCAGCGGCGCGCTATGGCGCCGAGTGGCAGCAGGTCAGTGCCGATGAGCTGCGTAAAGGTGACGCGGTGCTGGTGGAAGCGGGCGACATCATCCCCTGCGACGGTGAAGTAATGGAGGGCGGTGCCTCGGTGGATGAGAGCGCCATTACCGGTGAGTCCGCACCGGTGATCCGTGAGTCGGGCGGTGACTTCGCCTCCGTCACCGGCGGGACCCGCATTCTCTCTGACTGGCTGGTGATCACCTGTAGCGCCAACCCGGGCGAAACCTTCCTTGACCGGATGATCGCTATGGTGGAAGGCGCGAAACGCCGCAAAACCCCGAATGAGATTGCCCTGACCATCCTGCTGGTATCACTGACCATCGTGTTCCTGCTGGCGACCGTGACACTCTGGCCGTTCTCGGCATGGGGCGGAACGCCAGTCAGCATCACGGTGCTGGTGGCGCTGCTGGTCTGTCTGATCCCGACTACCATCGGCGGCTTACTGTCGGCGATTGGCGTGGCGGGGATGAGCCGGATGCTGGGTGCTAACGTCATTGCGACCAGCGGGCGTGCGGTGGAAGCCGCGGGCGATGTGGATGTGCTGATGCTGGACAAAACCGGCACCATCACGCTGGGTAACCGTCAGGCGACCCAGTTCCTGCCCGCGCCGGGCGTCAGCGAAGAGCAACTGGCCGACGCCGCACAGCTCGCCTCGCTGGCCGATGAGACGCCGGAAGGGCGCAGCATCGTGGTGCTGGCGAAACAGCGATTTAATCTGCGTGAGCGCGATCTCAGCAGCATGGGTGCCAGCTTTATTCCGTTCTCTGCGCAGACCCGCATGAGCGGCGTGAACGTGCAGGATCGACTGATCCGCAAAGGCGCGGTCGATGCGGTACGTCGCCACATCGAAGCGAACCATGGCCGTTTCCCGGCCGAGGTCAATGCGCAGGTGGAAGAGGTGGCACGCAGTGGCGGCACGCCGCTGGTGGTGTCAGAGGGCGCGAACGTGCTGGGCGTGGTGGCGCTGAAAGATATCGTCAAAGGTGGCATCAAAGAGCGCTTTGCCGAACTGCGCAAAATGGGTATCAAAACGGTGATGATCACCGGCGATAACCCGCTGACGGCCGCAGCGATTGCCGCGGAAGCGGGCGTGGATGACTTCCTGTCAGAGGCCACGCCGGAAGCCAAGCTGGCGCTGATCCGCCAGTATCAGGCGGAAGGGCGTTTAGTGGCGATGACCGGCGACGGCACCAACGATGCGCCAGCACTGGCGCAGGCGGATGTGGCGGTGGCGATGAACTCCGGTACCCAGGCGGCGAAAGAGGCGGGCAACATGGTCGATCTCGACTCGAACCCGACCAAGCTGCTGGAAGTGGTGCATATCGGTAAACAGATGCTGATGACGCGCGGTTCGCTGACCACCTTCAGTATCGCCAACGACGTGGCGAAATATTTCGCCATCATTCCGGCGGCGTTTGCGGCGACCTATCCGCAGCTCAACATGCTTAACGTGATGCACCTGCACTCGCCAGCCAGTGCGATTCTGTCGGCGGTGATCTTTAACGCTCTGGTGATTGTCTTCCTGATCCCGCTGGCCCTGAAAGGCGTCAGCTACCGCCCACTGAGCGCTGCTGCGCTGCTGCGCCGCAACCTGCTGATTTACGGTCTGGGTGGCCTGCTGGTGCCGTTTGTCGGCATCAAAGCGATCGATCTGCTGTTAGTGTTTTCAGGCATGGCCTGAGGAGAGAAAAATGAGTCAGTTACGTCCGGCAATTTTACTGTTGTTGCTGCTTACGCTTGTTACCGGCGTGGTTTATCCTTTGCTCACCACCGGTCTGGCGCAGTGGCTGTTTCCGTCCCAGTCCAGCGGCTCGCTGCTGGATGAGGATGGCGTGGCGCGCGGATCGGCGCTGATTGGCCAGAACTTTACCCAGCCCAACTATTTCTGGGGCCGCCCTTCAGCCAGTGGCGATAAACCTTATAATCCGCTGGCCTCAGGGGGCAGCAATCTGGCCGCCAGCAACCCGGCGCTGGACAAAGCGGTAGCCGATCGCGTCGCTGCGCTGCGGGCCGCGAATCCGCAGGCACCGGCCGCCGTCCCGGTTGAACTGGTCACCGCGTCAGCCAGCGGGCTGGACCCGGATATTTCGCCACAGGCCGCCCTTTGGCAGGCACCGCGTATCGCCGCCAGCCGCCAGTTGCCGTTGCCGCAGGTCGAGGCGCTGATAGATAAGATGACGCATCGTCCGCTGCTGCCATTCCTCGGCACACCGACCCTCAATGTGTTGCAGCTGAATATGGCGCTCAACGAACTGTAATGGTGTTAAGAGCCTATCCCATTAGGCTATTTTATTTGTCAGTCTGAACCTGGGCAGTGCTCACACAGGCTGCTTTAGCAACCTGAACGCCCGTCAGGGCGGCCCTGAAGGGGCGAGCGCAGCGAGTCATCCTCACGTACTACGTGTACGCTCCGGTTGTTCCGCGCTGTCCGTGTCCAGACTGTCTGCAACAATTACGCCTACTGGCATAGGCTCTAAGGAAGCGATGAACCACGAACCCCAGCGTCCCGATCCCGACGCGCTGCTGCAGGCTAACCGCGAAAGTCATCGTGGGCAGCTGAAAATTTACTTTGGTGCCTGTGCGGGCGTGGGTAAAACCTATGCCATGCTGCAGGAGGCACAGCGGCTGCGCGCGCAGGGTCTGGATGTCTTAATCGGCGTGGTAGAGACCCATGACCGGCCGGAAACCGCGCAGCTGCTGACAGGGTTAACTCTGCTGCCGCGTCGCGCAACCGGCCGCTCGCGTCATGCGGAGTTTGATCTCGATGCCGCGCTGGCTCGCCATCCGGCGGTGATCCTGATGGATGAGCTGGCGCACACCAACGTGCAGGGCTCGCGCCATCCCAAGCGCTGGCAGGATATTGAGGAGCTGCTGGAAGCGGGCATCGATGTACTGACCACCGTCAACGTACAGCATCTTGAGAGCCTCAACGATGTGGTGGGCGGCGTCACCGGCATTCAGGTGCGCGAAACCGTGCCCGATCCCTTTTTCGACAGCGCCGACGAAGTGGTGCTGGTCGATCTGCCGCCCGACGATCTGCGGCAGCGGCTGAAAGAGGGCAAAGTCTATATTGGCGACCGCGCGGAACGCGCCATCGAAAACTTTTTCCGCAAAGGTAACCTGTTCGCCCTGCGTGAGCTGGCCCTGCGTCGTACCGCCGATCGGGTGGATGATCAGATGCGTGCCTGGCGCGATCAGCAGGGACGGGAGCGCGTCTGGCACACCCGCGACGCCATTCTGCTCTGCATTGGCGACGACAGCGGCAGTGAAAAGCTGGTGCGCACCGCCGCCCGACTGGCGGCGCGGCTTGGCAGTGAATGGCATGCGGTCTATGTCGAAACGCCCCGGCTGCACCGGCTGCCGGAAGCGCGGCGACGGGCGATTCTGCGTACGTTACAACTGGCGCAGGAGCTGGGCGCGGAAACCGCGACTCTCTCTGAGCCCGATGAAGCCGAAGCGGTACTGGGTTACGCCCGCGCGCACAATCTGGGCAAAATTGTCACCGGTCGTCGCCCGCTGCGGCGCTGGCGGCGTGACAGCTTTGCCGAACGGCTCGGCCAGCTGGGGCCGGATCTCGATCTGCTGGTGGTGGCGCTGGATGAGCCGCTGAAGGATGCGCCGCATCCGCTGCCGGATGGCCGCGTCACCAGCGAAAAATGGCGTATTCAGCTGCGCGGCGTAATGATGGCGCTGGTGCTCTGTATCCTTGTAACCGCCGCCGGGCAGTCGGTGCTGATCGGTTTCGATCCCGCCAACTGCGTGATGATCTATCTACTGGCGGTGGTGATCGTGGCGCTGCGCTATGGCCGCTGGCCGTCGGTGATCGCCACGGTGATGAATATCGTCGCCTTTGACCTCTTCTTTGTCGCCCCCACCGGCACGGTGGCGGTCTCCGATCTGCAATATCTGGTCACCTTTGGCGTGATGCTGGCGGTGGGCGTAATCGTCGGCAATCTCACGGCAGGCGTGCGTTATCAGGCGCGGGTGGCGCGCTACCGCGAGCAGCGGGCGCGCCAGCTCTATGAGATGGCGAAATCGCTGGGCAGTGCGTTAACGCCGCAGGATATCGCCGCCACCAGCCAGCGGGTGCTGGATGCCACGTTACAGGCGCGCTGCCTGCTGCTGCTGCCGGATGAGCAGGGCGAACTGCAACCGGTGGGCGATGCGTTACCAGCCAGCGAGCCGGATCGCGCGATTGCTAAATGGAGTTACAGCAAAGGCCAGCCTGCGGGTGCGGGCACTGATACCTTACCGGCGGTGCCTTATCAGATCCTGCCGCTGAAAAGTGGCGCGCACTGCCGGGGTTTGCTGGTGGTGGAGCCGCAGAACCTGCGTCAGCTGATGATCCCCGAGCAGCAGCGGCTGGTGGAAACCTTTACGGTGCTGATTGCTAACGCACTGGAGCGAATGGCTCTGTCGCATAGCGAGGCGGCGTCCCGGCTCTCGGCGGAGCGTGAACAGCTGCGCAATGCGCTGCTGTCGGCGCTGTCCCACGACCTGCGCACCCCACTGACCGTGCTGTTTGGTCAGGCGGAAATGCTGATGCTCGACCTGGCCAGCGACAACTCAAAATATGTGCCGCAGGCCAGTCAGATCCGCGAGCAGACGCTGAGCACCATCCGGCTGGTGAGCAACATGCTGGATATGGCGCGCATTCAGTCGGGCGGCCTCAACCTGCGTGAGGAGTGGCTGGCGCTGGAAGAGGTGGTCGGCGGGGCGCTGAGCAGCATGGCACCGTCGCTGAAAGGGCATGAGGTCCGGCTCGATCTGCCGGACGACATCGTGCTGATCAAAGGCGACAGCACGCTGCTGGAGCGGGTCTTCACCAACCTGATTGAGAACAGCCTGAAGTATGCCGGTAACAGCGCACCACGCGGCATTCGCGCCTGGCGTGCGGCGTCACGGCTGGAGATCTCGGTCTGGGATAGCGGACCGGGCATTGCCGAAGACGATTTAAGCCGGATATTCGATAAATTCTGGCGGGGCGACAAAGAGTCGGCGGTGCCGGGCGTCGGGCTGGGTCTGGCAATCTGTAAAACCATTATCGAGAGCCACGGCGGTCAGATCTGGGCAGAGAACAGGGCCGAAGGTGGCGCGGCATTTCGTCTCTCGCTGCCGCTTCCGCCGGTCCCTGAAATTTCTGACGAAGGGCTGAAATAACTTCACAGTTGATCGGTTATACTTCCGGACCTGTTTGATTATTCGTGGGATTGTATGGAACGTTTTACCGAAAACCTGATGTATGCATCGCGCTGGTTGCTGGCCCCGGTTTACATTGGACTTTCGCTGGGATTACTGGCGCTGACCATTAAATTTTTCCAGGAAATTTTCCACCTGCTGCCCAACATTTTCAGCATTGCGGAAAACGATCTGATCCTGCTGCTGCTGTCGCTGGTGGATATGACGCTGGTTGGCGGCCTGCTGGTGATGGTGATGCTGTCGGGTTATGAGAATTTCATCTCTAAGCTTGATATCGACGAAGATAAAGAGAAGCTGAGCTGGCTGGGCAAGATGGACTCCGGCTCGCTGAAAAACAAAGTCGCCGCCTCCATTGTCGCCATCTCCTCGATTCACCTGCTGCGGGTGTTTATGGAAGCGCGCAACGTCGAAAACGACAAGCTGATGTGGTACGTGATTATCCACCTGACCTTTGTGCTCTCCGCCTTTGTGATGGGCTGGCTGGATCAGATGTCGCGCAGCGATAAAAAACAGAAGTAACCTCTCTGGCGGCCCGCTGAGGCGGGCGCCTGCTTTACCCTTTCCGCTCTGCTCCCCCTGAACGACCCGCTGGCTGTGAGGCCGGACGCGTGCCCGCCAGCTGCGGCATCACCTCTTTGATCATGGCAAAAAAGTGTTGCAGCCTGGCCGGGTAGTAACTCGCCCAGGGATAGGTCAGCCACACCGGCAGCGGCGGTGCCTGCCACGCAGGCATCAGCTGAACCAGGCCGCCATCCGCCAGATCTTCCTGCACCGCCCAGGACGAGACGATCGCGGCTCCCATCCCCGCCAGTGCCGCTTTACGCACCGCATATAAACTGTCGCTGCTCAGCCGGGGCGTAATCGCCAGGTTGACCGGCTGGCCATCGTCAATCTTCTGCAACGCCACTTCGTTACGGTAAAAACTGGTCAGTGCCAGCCACGGCAGGTCGCGCAGCTGTTCAACCCGCTCTATCGGCGGCTGCTGCGCCAGCAGGTGCGGGGCGGCCACCACAATACGTGGCACTTCTGCCAGCAGTATCGCCACCACCGAAGGATCGGTTGGCGCACCGACCTGAATGGCGCAGTCCACATTCTCCGCCATAAAGTCGGGCGTGCGGTCATTCAGCATCCACTCAATATTGAGCCGGGGGTAGCGGTGCAGATAGTCCACCAGCGGGGCGATCAGCTGATCCTGACCAAAGGCGTGTGGGGCGCGAACCCGCAGCGTACCGACCGGGTCATCGCTGGCCCCGGTCAGCTCATCTTCCAGCGCATGCCAGGTCGCCAGCAGCTGCCGCGCCTGGGCGTAGCAGCGCTCGCCATCATCGGTAAGCTTCAGCGCATGGGTGGTGCGCAGGATAAGCTTGAGGCCCAGCCGCTGCTCCAGGCTCTGCAGTCGGCGGCTGACGGTGGGTTGTGTCGTGCCGAGCTGCGCGGCGGCGGCGGATAAGCTGCCGCTCTCGACAATACGGATAAAAGTCTGCATCAGATCGATGCGATCGCTGCTGTTAGGATTGTTCATACGCACCACGCATAACGGTTTTGCCTGATGTCAGTCTACCGCGTATAACCGCAATGCGCTTTAATGGCAGGACGAAATGATGAGGATTACAGCATGTCAGCCATACAGACCCAGACTCAAAATGAACCGCTCTCTGCGCCGCTGGTGTTTACCCTGGCCGCCGGTGCCGGACTCAGCGTCGCGTCGATCTACTACAGCCAGCCGATGCTGGATATTATCAGCAAGCAGTTTAACGCCGGCATCGGCGCGGTCGGCATGGTGCCGATGCTGACCCAGGCGGGCTATGCGCTGGGCATCCTGCTGCTGGCTCCGCTGGGCGATCGCCATGACCGGCGCACCATTATCTTTATCAAAGGCTTAATGCTGGTGGCGGCGCTGCTGCTGTGTGGTTTTTCCGGTGGACTCAGCGCGTTGCTGATTGCCAGTTTTATCACCGGCCTGACCGCCACCGTGGCGCAGGATATTGTGCCCGCTTCGGCGGCGCTGGCGCCGGAACGCAGCCGGGGTAAAACAGTCGGCACGGTGATGACCGGGCTGCTGGTGGGCATCCTGCTGTCGCGGGTGGTCAGCGGGGTGGTGGCAGAGTATTTCGGCTGGCGCACCATGTATATGATTGCCGCGCTGGCGGTGCTGCTGATTACGCTGACGCTGTGGCGGGTACTGCCGCGTTTCGCGCCAGGCACCTCGGTGAGCTATCCGCGCCTGTTGCTGTCGCTGGTGCACCTGTGGCGTCACCATCAGACGCTGCGTCGTGCCGCACTGGCTCAGGGGCTGTTGTCAGTGGGTTTTAGCGCCTTCTGGTCGACGCTGGCGTTAATGCTCAGCGACCGCTTTCATCTGGACAGTGCCGTGGCCGGGGCGTTTGGTTTAGCCGGTGCGGCGGGTGCCATGGCGGCACCGCTGGCGGGCAGTTTTGCTGACCGCATCGGTCCGGCAAGGGTCACGCAGGCTGGCGCCGCGCTGGTAACAATCTCCTTTGCGCTGATGTTTCTGCTGCCGCTGCTGCCAATGCCAGCCCAGCTGGCGCTGATTGTCCTCTGTACCATCGGCTTCGATTTAGGGGTGCAGGCCACGCTGGTGGCGCATCAGACGCTGGTCTATGGCCTGGCGCCGGAAGCACGCAGTCGCCTGAATGCGCTGCTGTTTACCGTGGTGTTTATCGGTATGGCCACCGGTGCGGCGCTGGGAAGTCTGGCGCTGGCACACTGGGGCTGGAATGGCGTGGTTGCGCTCTCGACCTTAGCCGGTGCAGCCGCGCTGGCGGTCCGCTTCGCCAGTCGACACCTGAAAAACTGACACCTCGCCCGTCAAAAAATGTGCCAGGCTTATTCATAAACCCGAAATAATCTGGAGTGTTATGAACTTTTTAGCCTGGACAGCAGCGACGGGCGGCCTTCTGCTGCTGATGTCGCTGGCTTCCGGTTGGATTCACCGGGGGCCAGTCACTTCATTTGGTCTGTTCCTTATCGCGGGCATGCTGTGCGGCCCGTGGGGATTTGATGTTATCCACATCGATATTGTTACCCATTCCGAAGCCGTGGCGCACATCACTGAAATCACCATGGCTGCCTCGCTGTTCATCACCGGCCTCAAGCTGCGTCAGCCGCTGCAAAATAACTGCTGGCACACCGGGCTGAAACTGGCTTTTCCCGCCATGCTGCTGACCGTGGCCGCGATGACCCTGCTGTCGCACTTCCTGGTGGGATTAGACTGGCCGATTGCGCTGGCGTTTGGTGCCATTGTTGCGCCGACCGATCCGGTGCTGGCGAGCTTAATCTCGGTCAACGATGCGCAGGATGATGACTCGCTGCGCGTGGCAATCTCCAGCGAAGCGGGTATGAATGATGGTTCCGCGCTGCCGTTGCTGATGCTGGCGCTGCTGCTGTTTAATGGCGAAAGCCTGAGCGTGGCGATGCTGGGGCACTGGGGTGCGGTCGAGGTGCTCTGGGCAATTGGCGGCGGTCTGATCATCGGTTTCGTGCTGGGGCAGTTGATTGGCCTGCTGGCGACCCGACTGCGCAATGCCAATGGCGATGTGGCACCCAATGATTTCCTGGCGCTGGCGCTGATTGCGCTGAGTTATTCACTGGTGGAGTGGCTGGGTGCCTCCGGCTTCCTGGCTGCCTTCGCCGCCGGGCTGGGATTACGCCGTGCTGAGATGGGCGTATTCCGTCGCCATCAGCCGGACGATCTCTCTGACGACGAGCGCGTGCTGCCCTCTGAAGCACTGGTGAACCCTAACAAACGCCTGGCGCATCAGGGCGACAACAATATGGTGAAGTCGATAGGGTTTGTAGTAGGCGACGCCCTCTCTTTTGGCGATACTATTGAACGTTTACTGGCGGCTGGCATGATGGTGGTGCTGGGCGTCACACTGGCGCAGCACTGGAACATCTACGGCGTGCTGATTGGCCTGGTGCTGTTTGTGGTGGTGCGGCCACTGGCCGTCTGGCTGGTGACGCTGCGCGCCGGACTGCCGCTGGGGCAGCGTCTGCTGATTGGCTGGCTGGGCATCCGCGGGATTGGCAGTCTGAACTACATCGCCTATGCCTGGACGCACGGTATGGAAGGCCCGCAGATGGAAATTATGACCAATATGGCGTTAACGCTGGTGGTCTGCAGCGTGGTGGTCCACGGCACCACCGTGTCGCCGCTGCTGAACTGGCGTCAGAAACGCCTTGAAGCCCTTCAGCGTAAGGTTTAACCCGAACTAACAGGAGTTAAGAATGAAAGTAACTCAGATAGTGCTGCTGAGCATCCTCGCCACCGGCAGCGCGCTGGCGGCGGACGAGGCTGACACTGAGCAGAATGTTTATGCCAGTCAGCTGTGCCACATTGTCAGCGGCGAGAAAAAGGTCGCCAGTGCGGATCAGTATGTCGAACAGATGAAATCGACCGTGGCGCGCAGTCAGTCGCCGTCGGCGATGAATCAGCCTGAATTTGATGAAGAGTCCGCGCGTGAAGTGGCCAGTGCCTGGCTGCAGCTGGGTGATGATGAGCGTGCCAAACTGCGCGTTAACGAACAGCAGTGTGAGCAGGCCGTGATGGCGCAGTTCCAGCAGGAAGATTAACCGCATCGGATTAAATAAAAACGCGCCTGCCGGGCTAATGCCAGCCAGTTAAGCGACAGGTGATAACGCAGTCTGGTGCCGCTCAGGGGCTGGCGGTCCTCGCGCCGCTGCGCGGTTCCTTCACTTCATTCGCCTGCCTGACGGACCGCCGGGGATGGCACATCCTGTGCCGCCCCGCCTTTCGCCCGCGTCCTGCGGGCTCTCCTGGCAGACTCATTCTGTTCAGCGCTGCGGATTGCCTGCTCCTGATCGCCACCGGCCTGCTCTGAAACTTCAGTGTGCATTGTTAAAAAGGGCACGAGAGTGGAGGCCTGAGCGCCTCTGCTGCTGAAAGGGTTATCCGCAGCGCTGAGGCGTGACGGTGGGCCAGAAGTCCACGCCGGGAAGCGTGGACAGTTCGGGGCCGGCCAGGGAGGGCCGATCCCCGAACGGTTCGTCGGCACGACGTCAAAGCCGAAGGTACCGCGTGAGCGGCGCGAGGACGGCCCGGCAGCAGCAGAGGTGCTCAGGCCCGCACTGCGGCTCGCTCGCCCGGAAAAAAGCTGCCACGTTTGACCGTGACAGCCTTTACAAATCTAATCTTAACTGATCAGCATTACGCCTGGCGGGCGCGTTTTTTTATGGCTTTTCAGGGGCCATTGCGTACATAATCGCCAGCCATGGCACCCGACTTGCATCTGTTGATTCTACCGCAGCCTGCCGCAACGGTTTGCTCACTCTTCTGGTATCACATAACAGGCATTATGATTACGCGTCGACGCTTTATTCTCGGCACGGGAGCGCTCGGGCTCTCCATGACCACCGGCAAAATATTTGCCCGCGATGACATTATTCCCCTCTGGCCGGACGATCCGCCCGGCGGCGGCGGCCCATCGGGCCAGTTGCATATTAACAGCACCGGTTCCTGGTCAAATATCGTCAGCCCGGCGATTCAGCGCTTTAAACCGGAAAATCCCAATGGCGAAGCGGTATTAATTGCAGCGGGTGGCGGTTATCGCTGGATCGGCATGGGACGCGAAGCCTGGCCGGTCGCGCGCTGGCTCAATGCCAATGGCTATACCGCCTATGTGCTCAGCTACCGGCTGCCGCATGAGAAGTGGCAGGCGGGGCGGCTGGCACCGCTGCAGGATGCGCAGCGTGCCATCCGGCTGGTGCGATCCTTTGAGCGCAAGGTGCATGTGCTGGGCTTCTCGGCAGGTGGGCATCTGCTGGGGCTGGCGGCGGCGCGTCCGGACTTTGAATCCTATCCGGCCATCGATCCGCTGGATGAGGTGGTGCCCAAAGTCGATAGCGTTGGCCTGATCTATCCGGTCATCACCCTGGAAGCACCTTATCAGCACACCAATACCCATCTGATGATGGTCGGCAAAAATGCCACGCCGCAGGATGAGGCGAACTGGTCAGTGCAGAACTACGTGACCCGGCAATATCCGCCGACGTTTCTGGCGCAGGCCGAGGACGATCACACCTCAAATCCATTTAACACCGAGTTGATGCGCGACACCTGCCGCCGTAATCGTGTGCCGGTTGAGCTGATTCAGATCAGCAAAGGCGGGCATGGCTTTGGCCTTGGCAAGGCGGGCACGCCAGCGGCGTTATGGGATCAGGCTTATGTTCGCTGGCTGGATCGCGTGAGCTGAGTTGCACTGGCGCGGTGCACGACTGCACCGGGGGATCCGTTCTCCCCCTGCCTGGCGCAAGGTCACCAGATCGAAGGTGGCCTTTTGTCCCGGTCCCGGTTAATGCTGCGTCCTCTGTCATCTTAAATCTCCCAATCCAGAGCCAGGCCCAGCCCCTCAATATTGATATCAGCGGACTATGCTGACAGGTCAGGGCGCATTAATAACTCATTCTTATTTATCACGTTAACGAGGGTGTACGGAGCTAAGGGGCACTCACGCTTATTTCTGACTCTGTATACAATGAGATGACAATCTCCTGCCGTTAGTAGGGTACAAAATAGCTAAATAAGGACGCTTTAATAATTATCTTAATAAACAAACGGATCTGATTAATTCCCGGGCAAAGAACATTCCTATCTCATATCTTTTGCTTCTGTTTTTCCGCCATTACTTTGCTTTTTCCATCGATATATTGCCAGTTGATACAGATCAAAAATTGGCCAGAAATATCAGGTCTTATGGATTATAAAAAAACTAATGAAAGCGTTGAAGCGGGCGTGTTCGGATGACGCAATCGTCTTTCAATCCAAAGCGATTCTTCTTTTAAGCTTTATTTTGGCTGATTCTGCTACAGATGGTCGTAATAAAAACCGTAAGTTTTGAACTAAAATAAAAATCCCACTTTATTGTCTTCATTAACGTTAGATGATTTCATAACGGCTACGCATAAGATGAGGCAAATCAGACAGCAATCCATCCTGGTCAGTTTATCGGTGGTTTCTGATTTAACTAAGAAATATTTAAGTTTTCTTGCCGGCGATGATAAGCAACAACATCTTATTGCACTCTGTCGGATGAGTATTAAGGTCAGTCTGCTTCTCCGCCAGAACAGACTTATTTATTATTACTTTTTATTAACGATGTGGCGAGGTGGATAGCCAGGATTTTAACACACAACAAAGGGTTATATGCATGACGATCATCGAGGCATCGCTATTACAGACCAGGAACAATGGAAAGACGTGGCCAGGGCTGATTAAAAAGTGATGTACAAATAATGAAGGGATGTTTTTTAAATACCTGAATAAAAGTTATTATCTTGTTTTCATCATTGTTCTGGAGAATATCATGCTACCGGGTAATGAAGTAAATTTTATTGGCTATCTTATTGAAGAGAACGTGGTTTATTTACACAAGACAAAGCGACTAATTTGTCTGAATGGGTATGGTGAAGATATCATCCTGAGAAAAACCATGTCGCACGTATTAGAGTATCTTTTTGAAAATGCCACTATTGATGTTGTCACGGATTCGGAACTTATGGAGAACGTCTGGGATAAACATGGACTGAGTTCTTCTACGCAGCGGGTCTGGCAGGTTATGTCTAATTTAAAGTCGAAGCTCTTTTTTCTGGGTTTAAGTGATGATGTGATCCTGAGAGTTTCGAAGAAAGGCTATCTCCTCAAAAGCGACAGCGTGGAGAGGTTATTTAGCAGTCGTATCACTTCAAACATTCATTAAGCACAGCGATAAATTCACTAACGATAATCCTGTGGAAATGGACGCCGCGCCTGTGAATATAATCGGTAGTCATTAAATAATTTCATATATAAATGGATTTAATTACTGTCGGTTCGGTTTTTTCGCTGTTAATCAGCCTGGCTCTTGCTGGGTGTTGATAATATGAAGAGAAACGCAGGTTTTACATTTCGCGTCAGCGGGCGCATTAATTTTCGTTGAGCGAAGTTGCAGGAAAAAACTGGCCCTGATGACCAGTTTTTCCCAATAGTATTTTGTTCGGGGAATTAACGCATCGTCACGAACTCTTCGGAGGCGGTCGGATGGATCGCCACGGTGTTATCGAAGTCCTTTTTAGTGGCACCCATTTTCAGCGCCACAGCGAAGCCCTGCAGCATCTCATCCATGCCGAATCCGATACCGTGAATGCCGACAATCTTCTCATCTGCACCCACACAGACCAGCTTCATGCGACACGGCTGACGATGCTGGGTTACCGCAGTGTACATGGCGGTAAATGACGATTTATAAACCTTCACCTGGTCGTCGCCATACTGTTCCCGTGCCTGCGGCTCGGTCAGTCCCACGGTACCAATCGGCGGATGACTGAACACCACCGTCGGAATATTGCTGTAATCCAGATGCTCGTCCGGTTTGTTGTTAAACAGACGCTCAGAGAGACGACGGCCCGCCGCGACCGCAACCGGCGTCAGCTCAACCGCACCGGTGTTGTCGCCCACGGCGTAGATGCCTGACACATTGGTGTTCTGGAATTTATCGACTTTGATATAGCCTTTGTCGTCCAGCGCGACGCCAGCGGCGTCAATATTCAGGGCATCGTTGGCGGGCTCACGGCCAATCGCCCAGACCAGGCAATCCACGGTATATTCGCTGCCGTTTTCCAGCTGCAGCGTCAGACTGCCATCGCCGTTTTTAATCACAGCTTTTGGAATAGATTCGGTGTGCAGCGCCGGGCCTTCGCTGTTCATCACTTCGACCAGCGTTTCGGTAAGCAGCGGATCGAAGCTGCGCAGCGGCGCGTGTTTACGGACGAACAGATGCGTTTCCGATCCCAGCGCGTTAACCACGCCAGCCAGCTCAACCGCAATGTAGCCTGCGCCGATGACCGCAGTGCGTTTTGGCAGCGCGTCCAGCTCAAAGAAACCGTCGGAATCAATGCCGTACTCTGCACCCGGGATAGAAGGGTGGACCGGACGACCGCCGGTGGCGATCAGAATATGGTTAGCCGTGATAATCTCGCCGTTGACTTCAACACTGTGCGCATCGACAAAGCGGGCAAAGCCTTTGATCACTTCAACTTTGTTTTTACCCAGCACGTTGTCATAGGAGTTGTGGATGCGATCGATGTAGGCGCTGCGGTTTTTCACCAGTGTGGCCCAGTCGAAGCGATTCACGGTGGTGTCGAAGCCATAATCCGGTCCGTAGAGATGGATCGCTTCGGCGATTTGCGCGGCATGCCACATGATTTTCTTCGGCACGCAGCCCACGTTCACGCAGGTGCCGCCCAGCTCTTTCGCTTCAATCAGGGCACATTTCTGGCCATACATAGCCGCACGGTTAATTGAGGCGATGCCGCCACTGCCGCCGCCAATGGCGAGATAGTCGAAATGTCGGGTCATTGAAGTATCCATCCGGTTGCATAAAAAATTGGGGTTGAGTGTAACGCTGCGGGTCGAAATGACGCAAAGTTTGCGCCTATGATTGTAATAGGGTTCTGTTTTTTCACTCGCTTACAGGGAAGCATACCATGCACCTTACTTTTCTCGGCACCGGCGGCGGTGCTCCCAGCCTGCAACGTAACGTCACGTCTATTGCTTTTACCCGCGCGCTGAGTGGTGAAACCTGGCTGTTCGACTGCGGGGAAGGCACACAATTACAGTTTATGCGCTCCAGCCTCAAACCGGGCAAGCTGGATAAGATTTTTATCACCCATCTGCATGGCGATCATATTTTCGGGCTGCCGGGATTACTCACCAGCCGGTCAATGGCCGGGCTGACCACACCGATGACGGTCTATGGCCCCAGGGGATTAAAAACCTTTGTTGAGACGGCGCTGTCGATCAGCGGCTCCTACACCGACTACCCGCTGACCATTGTTGAGATTGAGGCGGGCTGGACGCTGGACGACGGTGAGTTTCGTATCAGCGCCTGGCCGCTGAGCCATCCGGTGGAGTGTTTTGGCTATCGCATTGAACAGCATGATAAACCCGGCCTGCTGGATGCCGCGCGGCTGAAAGCGGAAGGTGTGCCACGCGGCCCGTGGTTTCAGCAGCTGAAGCAGGGTGAATGCGTGACGCTGGAAGATGGGCGGGTAATCAACGGTGCTGACTATCTTGGCCCCGCGACACCCGGCAAAACGCTGGCCATCTTTGGCGATACGGCACCTACTGAGGTCGCGCTGCAACTGGCGGCCAATGTTGATGTGATGGTGCATGAAACCACGCTGGAGGCCGCGATGGTGGAAAAAGCCAACGGGCGCGGGCACTCCACCACACTGCAGGCCGCCGAAGTGGCAAAACGCGCCGGGGCAAAACGGCTGATCGCCACCCATTTCAGTTCACGCTATCTGGCAAAAGACATGAACCGCCTGCTGGCGGAGTGCCAGACGATTTTTCCCTGCACCGAGCTGGCCTGGGATCTGGCGGTTTTTAACCTCTAATGATGCAGTGCGGGATAAGTGAAAAACAGCAGATGGGTCAGGTTAAGGCCAAAGTGCAGGGCGGTCGCCAGCCATAAGCGGCCGCTCCAGTGCCACGCCAGCCCATATAACAGCCCGGCCAGGGTGGCGAAGATCACCAGCAACAGGCCGCCGCTCAGATGCACCAGACCAAACAGCAGCGCGCTCAGTAACAGCGCAGAGATGCCGCCTACTACCTGCTTTAATCGCTGCTGCAGATAGCCACGAAACAGGGCCTCTTCCGCCAGCGAAACAAAGAACAGGTTGGCGAGCATAAATGGGCCCAGCCAGTCCGGTGTATGTCGCTCAAACGCTAATCCGCCCAGTAATAGCGCGGAGTACAGCAGCAGCGGAATGGCAGCGATCAGCGCCAGTGCGGCGGGTAGTCGATAGCGTGGTGGCGTGGCAGGCGCGCGAAACAGCGTCGGCAGGCAGGCCAGCAGTACAAAAGGAATAAGCGCTTTATCGAAGTTAAACCCGAAGCTGAAAGGCACGCTGCGCGGTCCGGCCTGCACATCCTCTGCCTTAAGGGGATTATTAAAGCCTGGAAAAAGATGGAGGAGCAACCCGATGGCGATCAGCACCAGCAGCGCTTCGGTCCCTATTTGTCGTCGATGATGGTCACGGTCATAAATACAGAGTGCCACCACAGCGGCGGTGCCGGTAAACAGCAGCAGCGCCGGCCACGCTAATACGTCCTGATAAAAACCCAGCAGTGTGGCGAGCGCCAGTAATAATAATGCCAGCCGTCGGGCCGGTTGCAGCGCGGCCAGCGCGCCAGCCAGTATGATCCACATGGTAAAGACCTGATACAACGCCGCAGCACCGGTAGTGAGCGGCGTAGAAGACAAAGAGAGTTATTCGGGTACGATCTGGTTAACCGCGTAGTGGCCGGTACCCGTCGGAACCAGTTTCTGGTGCAGCCAAGGCAGCAGGGTATTCATCTGCTGGGCCAGTTTCCACGGCGGGTTAATCACGATCATGCCGGAGGCGGTCATGCCGCGCTGATCGCTGTCCGGACGGGCCGCCAGTTCGATCTGCAGAATATTGCGAATGCCGGTCGCTTCCAGGTCGCGCAGCATATGTTTGATCTGCTGGCGTAAAACCACCGGATACCACAACGCAAAGACGCCGGTGCCAAAACGTTTATGGCCTTCCTGAATCCCTTTCACCACTGCCTGGTAGTCGCTTTTCATCTCATACGGCGGATCGATCAGCACCAGACCGCGACGTGACGGCGGTGGCAGTTTCGATTTTAACTGCTGATAACCGTCGGCACGATCGACGCGGGCGCGGTCATCTTTGCTGAATTCGTTACGCAGCAGCGGATAGTCGCTGGAGTGCAGC
This sequence comes from Pantoea sp. PvP021, assembly GCF_054056055.1. NCBI lineage: Bacteria > Pseudomonadati > Pseudomonadota > Gammaproteobacteria > Enterobacterales > Erwiniaceae > Pantoea > Pantoea sp. PvP021. Next base: position 73,576 of record NZ_JBSRXX010000005.1, read on the forward strand.
TCAGTGAGTTGCAGTTTGTCATCTTCACGCAGCAGATGGCGGGCAATTAGCGGCGAGCCGGGATAATAACGCAACGTCCCGTTACGGTTTAATGCACGAATCGCATCAAAATAGGGTTGCAGCAATTCCGGCGCATCGGGCTGCTGCCAGATACGTGAGATGCCTTCCAGATATTCACCGGTACGCTCGGCGTGCTCGCCGCTGAGCTGATAGCGACCTGCGCCCGCATGGGTATCCAGGTAGAAAAACGGTTTCTCTTTCTCTTTCAGCGCCGTGATGATCAGGCTCAGAACGGTGTGCTTCAGCACGTCGGCGTGGTTGCCAGCATGGAAGCTATGGCGATAACTCAGCATTGTTTATCCTGTTGAATGTATAAGGTTTTAATTGATGGAAAATCAATTTATACCAATTATTACCTCACGTATTACCCACAGAACGACGCACAGCAACCGACGCAGGAAAAGCATGAGAATCCGCGATTATATCAGGGATGACCTGTTGATGGGCCAGAAGCGTGATAACAAATCGGGATTACCGCGAGCCGCTCAGGGCGGGGCGTGTGGTTCCCGGCACGCAGTCACGGAAAGCGACCGCAAATCCTCCCCGACGCGCCAGCCAGCATTACGTGCATGAGATAAAAGCGTGCATCTTCCGTGCTGCTATTCGCGCGTTTCTTCCCCACCTCATCCTGGCTGCCATTGATTTTCGCTACACTAAGCCGCATGTTACTTAGATTGCGTTGCGCGACCCGCTGCGCCCCATACATCTATAAAGGACTGCGCTATGACCAATCCGCTACTGACATCTTTTACGCTACCCCCTTTTTCTGCCATTAAGCCTGAACATGTGGTGCCTGCCGTGACGGAAGTGCTGAGCCACTGTCGCGCAGAAGTCGAAAAAGTCGTGGCGCAGAGTGCGCCGTATACCTGGGATAATCTGGTTCAGCCGCTGGCGGAAACTGACGATCGCCTGAGCCGTATCTTCTCACCGGTCAGCCACCTTAATGCGGTGAAAAACAGCCCGGAGCTGCGTGAAGCCTATGAGCAGACGCTGCCGCTGCTCTCTGAATACAGCACCTGGGTTGGTCAGCATGAAGGGCTCTATCAGGCGTATCGCAACCTGAAAGAGGGCGATCAGTACGCTGCACTGGATCTGGCGCAGAAGAAAGCGGTCGATAATGCCCTGCGTGATTTCGAACTCTCCGGCATCGGCCTGCCAAAAGATAAACAGCAGCGCTACGGCGAAATCGCCGCGCGCCTCTCTGAGCTGGGCTCGGCTTACAGCAACAATGTGCTCGATGCCACCATGGGCTGGAGCAAGCTGATTACCGATGAAAGCGAGCTGGCCGGTATGCCGGAAAGCGCGCTGGCGGCGGCTAAAGCACAGGCTGAAGCCAAAGAGCAGGAAGGCTGGCTGCTGACGCTGGATATCCCAAGCTATCTGCCGGTCATGACCTACTGCGACAACGCTGCGCTGCGTGAAGAGATGTATCGCGCCTATGCGACGCGCGCCTCCGATCAGGGTCCGAACGCCGGTAAGTGGGATAACGGCCCAATCATGGCGGAAGAGCTGGCGCTGCGTCACGAGCTGGCACAGCTGCTGGGCTTCGACTCCTACGCCGATAAATCGCTGGCGACCAAAATGGCGCAAAGCCCGTCCCAGGTAATCGACTTCCTTAATGACCTGGCGGAACGCGCCCGTCCGCAGGGTGAAAAAGAGCTGGAGCAGCTGCGCGCCTTTGCCCGTAAAGAGCACGGCGTGACCGAGCTTAATCCGTGGGATCTCACCTATTACGGTGAAAAGCAGAAGCAGCATCTCTACACCATCAGCGATGAGCAACTGCGCCCTTATTTCCCGGAAGAGCGTGCGGTCGCCGGTCTGTTTGAAGTGGTGAAACGCATTTACGGCATCACGGCGAAGCAGCGTAACGACGTTGAGGTTTATCATCCTGACGTGAAGTTCTTCGATCTGTTCGATGAAACCGGCGAACTGCGCGGCAGCTTCTATCTCGATCTCTACGCCCGCGAACATAAACGTGGCGGTGCCTGGATGGATGACTGCGTCGGCCAGATGCGTAAAGCCGATGGCAGCCTGCAGAAGCCGGTTGCCTACCTGACCTGTAACTTTAACCGTCCGGTGAAAGGCAAACCTGCGCTGTTCACTCATGACGAAGTGATCACCCTGTTCCATGAGTTTGGTCACGGCCTGCATCACATGCTGACCCGTATCGAAGCGCCTGGCGTCTCCGGTATCAGCGGTGTGCCATGGGATGCAGTCGAACTGCCAAGCCAGTTCATGGAGAACTGGTGCTGGGAACCGGATGCGCTGGCCTTTATCTCGGGCCACTTTGAAACCGGCGAACCGCTGCCGAAAGAGCTGCTGGATAAAATGCTGGCGGCGAAGAACTATCAGGCTGCGCTGTTTATCCTGCGTCAGCTGGAGTTCGGCCTGTTCGATTTCCGTCTGCATACCGAGTTTAATCCGGAGAAAGGCGCACAGATTCTGGAAACCCTGCGCGAAGTGAAAAGCCGCGTAGCAGTGGTTCCGGGTCCGGAATGGGGCCGTTTCCCGCACGCCTTCAGCCACATCTTTGCGGGTGGCTATGCGGCGGGTTACTACAGCTATCTGTGGGCAGACGTGCTGGCGGCGGATGCTTACTCCCGCTTCGAGGAAGAGGGCATCTTCAACCGTGAAACCGGTCAGTCATTCCTGGATAACATCCTGACGCGTGGCGGTTCTGAAGAGCCGATGGAGCTGTTCAAACGCTTCCGTGGCCGTGAACCGAAGCTCGATGCGATGCTGGAACATTACGGCATTCAGGGATAAGTCGGTTCGTGAAAATCTGTTTGCTCGATGAATCAGGCGCCGGAGACGGCGCCTTATCACGTTTAGCGCAGCGCTGGCAGCTGGAGCACGATGAAGACGCACTGCTGGCGCTGGTGCAGACCCCGACGCACCTTGAACTGCGCAAGCGTGATGAGCCAAAGCTGGGCGGCATTTTTGTTGATTTCGTCACTGGCGCGATGGCCCATCGCCGTCGCTTCGGCGGTGGACGCGGCGAAGCCGTCGCCAAAGCGGTCGGCATCAAAGGCGGTTATCTGCCGGATGTGGTCGATGCCACCGCCGGGCTGGGACGAGATGCGTTTGTGCTGGCGGCGCTGGGCTGCCGGGTGCGAATGCTGGAGCGCCATCCTGTTGTCGCTGCGCTGCTGGAAGATGGATTGCAGCGCGGGTATCAGGATGCGGAAATTGGCCCCTGGCTGCGCGATCGTCTGACGCTGATTCATGCGGCCAGCGCGCAGGCGCTGGGAGATATCACGCCGCCGCCGGATGTGGTCTATCTCGATCCGATGTATCCCCATCGCCAGAAAAGTGCGCTGGTGAAAAAGGAGATGCGGGTGTTTCAGTCGCTGGTGGGGCCGGATGAAGATGCTGACGCATTACTGGAACCCGCTCGCCGGCTGGCGAAGAAACGCATCGTGGTTAAACGGCCAGACTACGCCCCGCCGCTGGCGGGTATTGTGACGCAGGCGGCCGTGGTGACCAAAAGCCATCGCTTTGATATTTACCCACCGCTTTAAAGCATAAAAAAGCCGGCTCTGCGCCGGCTTTAATCATTTATACGGCGAAATTACGCCTCGTCTTCATCGCGCAGCGGCACAATCAGCATGTCGATATGCACGGTGTTGATCAGCTGACGGGCTGAGGACATCAGCTTGCTCCAGAAATCCTGATGATGACCACATACTACAAGGTCAACGTCATATTTTCTGATCGCGTCAACCAGTACCTGGCCGAGGTCGCCACTGCCGCTCAGCGTCTCACTGATCGGGTAGCCCGCCGCATCTGACAATCCTTTCAGCGCCGCATGCGTCTCTTCAGAGATACGCTTCTGCATATCCCCTAAGTTGACATCAATCAGGCCGGTGTAGAGGTCGGAGTAATTGACATCAACGTGAATCAGGGAAATTCTGGCATCGTACGGACGAGCCAGCGAGACGGCCTTATCCACCAGCAACTGGCTTTCGGGAGAAAGGTCTACTGCAATCAGGATATGTTTATAAGCCATGATAAAACTCCTTTCACGAGGTTAAGGATGGCATCCGGTGTTCCTGCCGCGTCACAGCTTAGCGAAATCCCTTGCGCGAGCGGGCGATGAGCGCCACCAAAGTGTCTACCTGCATTGCAGGTGATGATGTTGTTATGTCCTCAGTATAGCCTTCTCCCACTGTAAATGCTGCCGTTGCCGCCTGGCTTATGAATAAGATCAAGGCTATGCCAGATTTACTCGCGCTGAACGAAAATCATCGTTGGAAAAAATGTAAAGATTTCTCCTACACTGAAAAAAGGCGGTCCGATTCGCAACCGCTCAGGGGGTCGAAAAACTTTCGCAGTCCGGTGATTCAGTGGCTGGTTATTTCTGCAGGTGGACTCAGTGTCTGACGCTGGGCCTGTTGCTGCGATTCCAGCCGGGAGGGGGAGAATATGATCAGCACTATTGCGCTTTTTTGGGCGCTTTGCGTGGTGTGTATCGTGAATATGGCGCGCTATTTTTCATCTCTGCGCGCTCTGCTGGCGGTATTACGCGGTTGTGATCCGCTGCTGTATCAGTATGTCGATGGGGCGGGTTTTTTCACCTCTCATGGTCAGCCGAGCAAGCAGGTGCGGCTGGTCACTTATATCTGGGCAAAGCGCTATCTTGATCATCACGACGATGAGTTTATCCGGCGCTGCGAGCGGGTGCGTGGGCAGTTTATGCTGACCAGTGCGCTGTGCGGACTGGTGGTCATCAGTCTGGTGGCGCTGGCGATCTGGCATTAAAAAAGGGCGACTTGCGTCGCCCTTTTTTTAGCTGGCATCACACCAGTTTTAAGGCAATCCAGTAGAGCGAACCTGACAGCAGAATACAGACCGGCAGGGTGAAGATCCACGCCATGGCGATGTTCTTGATGGTCCGGCTCTGCAGCCCGCCACCGTCGACCAGCATGGTACCGGCAACCGATGAGGAGAGGATATGCGTGGTGGAGACGGGCATGCCGGTATAGCTGGCGACGCCAATCGACAGCGCTGCTGTCACCTGTGCTGACATTCCCTGCGCATAGGTCATGCCTTTTTTACCAATCTTCTCACCAATGGTGGTGGCAACACGACGCCAGCCAATCATGGTGCCGATGCCCAGCGCCAGCGCGACGGCCACAATAATCCAGATAGGCGCATACTCGATGGTGCCAAGCAGGTCGCTTTTCAGCTTATTGAGGAAGCGTTTGTCATCTGGCGAGGTTTCCTGCAGACGAGCCGCTTTATCGGCGGTATCGGAGATACACAGCAGCAGACGACGCATCTGACCGCGCTGATCAACCGTCAGCTGATCGTAGCTCTGCAGGTTATTCAGCAACACCTGCGCACCCTGTACCGCCTGTAATGCGCGCGCGCTGTCACAGTGGAACTCCTGCGGGCTGGTTGCTGGCACTTCTTCCGGCGTTGGCAGCTTAGGCGGTGCCATCTGGATGATATGGGTCAGCGAGGCGTTATGCTGCTGATAATACTGCTCCAGGTGATTGACCGCATCGCGGGTTCGCGTGATGTCGTAACCGGAGGCATTCATATTCACCACGAAACCGGCAGGTGCCACGCCAATCAGAACCAGCATGATCAGGCCGATCCCTTTCTGACCGTCATTCGCACCGTGGGAGTAACTCACGCCAATTGCCGAAACAATCAGGGCGATACGGGTCCAGAACGGCGGCTTTTTCTTGCCGTCGATCTTCTCACGGTCAGCAGGCGTCATATGAATACGCGCACGCTTTTTGGTATTGCTCCAGTAGCGACGCAGTATAAAGATTAAGCCGCCCGCCATCACCAGACCGACAATCGGCGACAGGATCAGAGAAAGGAAGATGTTCAGCACTTTCGGGATGTTGAGCGCATCAACCACCGAGGTTCCGCTCATCAGGGCGTTGGTCAGACCGATACCGATAATGGCGCCGATCAGCGTATGGGAGCTGGAGGCTGGCAGACCGAGATACCAGGTGCCGAGGTTCCAGATAATCGCCGCCAGCAGCATAGAAAACACCATGGCGAGACCGTGAGCCGATCCAACGTTTAACAACAGATCGGTGGGAAGCATATGAACAATAGCGTAAGCGACACTCAATCCACCGAGCAGCACGCCAAGGAAGTTAAATACACCCGCCATGACCACAGCAAGCTGGGCACGCATGGCACGCGTATAGATGACCGTCGCAACTGCGTTGGCCGTGTCGTGGAAACCGTTGATCGCTTCGTAAAACAATACAAACAGCAGGGCAAGAACCAATAACAGGCTAGTACTGAGGTCTAGACCAGCAAACAGATGTAGCATAAACGTTACGCCATTTTTGGAGGACATGAACGCGGCGCATTATCCGCGACAACGTGCTGTATGGGAAAGGAAAATATAGCGCTAATTTAACCTTTCGATGTAAGGCGTAAGGGTAACTCAGAGAAAAAGGGTTAGATATTAGACAGATACAATATGACACATTTGCGGCATTTTTTTGACGCTGGCGTCTCAGTGAGCAGATCACTACAATCTGCGCCTTTCCAGTTAAGTGAGCGAGTCGTAGTGGAACAGTTTGACGTTATCATCATTGGTGCCGGTGCCGCAGGGCTGTTCTGCGCCGCCCAGGCCGGGCAGCGGGGACGCCGCGTGTTACTGCTGGATAACGGCAAAAAGCCGGGACGTAAAATTCTGATGTCTGGCGGTGGCCGCTGCAACTTCACCAATCTCTACACCGAACCGGCGGCGTATCTGTCGCATAATCCTCATTTCTGTAAATCGGCGCTGGCGCGCTATACCCAGTGGGATTTTATCGATCTGGTTAATCGCCACGGTATCGCCTGGCATGAGAAAACCCTGGGCCAGCTCTTCTGCGACGACTCCGCCCAGCAGATTGTCGATCTGCTGCTGGCCGAATGTGACAAGGGCAATGTCACCCTGCGGCTGCGCAGTGAAGTGCTCAGCGTGGCGCGCGATGAAAGCGGCTATACCCTGCAACTTAACGGCAGCACGGTTCAGGCGGAGAAGCTGGTCATCGCCAGCGGCGGTCTGTCGATGCCAGGCCTGGGCGCCACGCCGTTTGGCTATAAAATAGCGGAGCAGTTCGGGCTGAGCGTCTTTCCGACGCGGGCGGCGCTGGTGCCCTTTACCCTGCACAAGCCGCTGCTGGAGCAGTTGCAGACGCTGTCAGGCGTCGCGCTGGAGACCACTATCGATGCCCAGGATGGCACCCGCTTCAAAGAGGCGATGCTGTTTACCCACCGCGGCCTCTCCGGCCCGGCGGTGTTACAAATCTCCAGCTACTGGCTACCCGGAGAATTCGTCACCATCGATCTGTCGCCTGCCACGCCGCTTGAGGCGTTTCTGACGGCGCAGCGTGAAGCACACCCGAATCTCAGCCTGAAGAACAGCCTGGCGAAAATCCTGCCGAAGCGTCTGGTGGAAGTATTGCAGGCGCTGAAGGTGGTGCCGGATATCACTCTGAAGCAGCTCAACAGCAAACAGCAAACCGAGCTGGCGCAGACGCTGCACGCCTGGCGCATTCAGCCAAACGGTACCGAGGGATATCGAACTGCTGAAGTGACGCTGGGCGGCGTGGATACCACACAGCTCTCCTCGAAAACGATGGAGGCGCGTGCAGTGCCGGGACTTTACTTTATTGGTGAAGTGGCTGATGTCACCGGCTGGCTGGGCGGCTATAACTTCCAGTGGGCGTGGAGTTCCGCCTGGGCCTGCGCCCAGGCGTTGTAAGGCGCTTACCAGCGCTGATGCACGTGAGGCGCGATCTTCTCCTGGTAGATCTGCTTCAGCGCCGCCATCGTATCTGCAGAGAGCGCATCGACATCGCTGGCGCGGGCATTGGCTTCAGCCTGTTCGCGGTTTTTCGCGCCAGGGATCACTACGCTGACATCTTCGTTCATCAGGATCCAGCGCAGGGCAAACATCGCCATGGTGGTGTCGCCAGTGACAAAGCGGCGAATCTCTTCAACCGCCTCCAGCGCCACCTCATAAGGTACGCCGGAAAAGGTCTCGCCTTTATCGAACGCTTCGCCATTACGATTAAAGGTGCGGTGGTCGTCAGCGGCAAACACGCTGTCGGCACGCATTTTGCCGGTCAGCAGGCCCGACGCCAGCGGCACACGGGCGATGATCGCCACATCACGGCGTTTCGCTTCACGCAGCAGCAGTTCAGCCGGACGCTGGCGGAAAATGTTGTAGATCAGCTGAATTGACGAGACGTTTGGAAACTCCAGCGCCTTCAGACCTTCTTCAACTTTCTCAACGGAGACACCGTAGTGACGGATTTTTCCGGCAGCGACCATCTCATCCATCACCGCAAAGACGTCCGGGTTGTAGTAGACCTCGGTCGGCGGGCAATGCAGCTGCACTAAATCCAGCGTGTCGGTTTGCAGGTTCTCGCGTGAACGGTCAATAAAGGCGTTGAGGTTTTCAGCATTGTAACCTTCAGCCACATGTGGCGAGAGGCGACGCCCCAGCTTGGTGGCGACAAACGGACGTTCACCGCCGCGCTGATTCAGCACCTCTGCGATGATTTTTTCGGAACGGCCATCGCCATAGACATCGGCGGTATCAATAAAGGTAATGCCCGCATCCAGCGCAGCATTCAGCGCGGCTTTGGCATCCTCCATGCTCACTTCCCCCCAGGTTCCGCCAATGGCCCATGCGCCAAAGCCAATTTCGGAGACGCGCTGACCGGTACGGCCCAGTGTTCGTAGTTTCATGCAAACATTCCTCGATGCGTTTCAGACAGGGTGACAGAAAGCGGCTAACCAATGAGCTTAGCGCTTCCTGGCAGAGAGGCGATGTGACGTCGTTGCAGACCTGCACGGTAAAAATACGATGCTGCTACGCCATGCTGCTGGTTACGTTGAAGATTTCAGCGGAAAACGGCATGGGCAAGGTGACTACCGCTTCGCTAATTAATTGATTTTAAGAAATTTCACCCGAAATTAAACAGGCGAGAGTGTGGATTCGGTCACATACTTCAATTTTAAGGCCAACAAGTGGATCGCTATGTTTAAATTTGTTAAGTCGGTCTTTGCCAGTCCGGATAAGTTTCTGCAGATCATGACCCGTCAGGATATCAACGACTCGATCGCTGAAGGTGAGCGCATCATTATTGATGAAAACGGCAATATCTCGGTCAACACGCTGAGCGAGGAAGTCCATGAAGATTTTGCCCGCCACGTGAATACGTTAAAGGGAGTGTGAGGTGGGTACCGCAATATTTATGGTGTTGATGGTCAGTGGTTACTGGTACACCAGCCGTGATTTGAACAGCCGCTTTAAAATCCGTCGTTCGTCGGGCTGGGATGTCTATTTCCTGGTCGCGCTTTACGGTTGTATTTTCGTCCTGCAGGGTGTGTTTGCGACCGGTATCATCTGGCTGGTGCTGCTCTGTATCTCCGGCATCGCCAACGCCGTCCAGATGATCCCCGGCGTCCACCTGAAGTGGCAGGTGGAGTTTATGAACTGGAGTTTCCTGGGCATCCAGGCTCCCGTGGTGATCATGCTCACCTTTGCCATTCTTCTCTGCCTTTACCGCTCAAACTGGGCAGGCAGTGCACGACTGAACGTCTCCGGTCGTAAAGACCTCTATCAGCAGCTGTCACGCTCTAATGGTGTGGAGCAACTGTTATTTCAGTGCATGGAAGAGGGCGAACTGGCGTGGATTACAATGAAGTCGCGCCGCATTTACATCGGCATGATTCATGCTTCGACTTTTGAATATGAGAGCACCAAAAATATCGTGCTGATCCCGATGCTGAGCGGATATCGCGACAGCAAGACGCTGAAGCTGGCGGTGGAACATAACTACAGCAAGTGGTACGCCGAGCACGACATCACGCTCGACTCGAAACCCAAAGATGCGATGTCGTTCCGTAAAGTGATCATGGTTGACCAGATTGAGAGTCTGTCGCTGTTCGACCCGGCCAGTGCGGCTGCGCTTTCGATGGGACATCCGCAGGAAGTGGAGAAGAGCCAGGGTAATGACGATGCGGACAGCCCGGACGATAAAAGCCGGGATGCCGCGGGTTAATCGAGCCCAATCTGTTTCCCTTAATGACAGCGCTTCATCAGGGGAAACAGTTTCCACCTCACACCATATTTTCCGCCGTAAACAGCCGAAAGGCCACTTTGCCCGCCTGATAGACATCTGGCTGATAGCCGGTTTCGAGATGACTCAGCATCAGATCAATCGCTAAACGGGCATGCTGCTGAGCATGCTGATCCAGGGTAAAGGCCACTTCATCGTTCAGCAGTAGCTGGCGGGTGACATCATAAAGCTCATGGGTGATGTAGGTGCATTTACCCAGCAGCTGGTGGGCGCGCAGGGTGTCGCTGACATCACTATTCCCCATCCCGGTGTTATAGACCCCTGCAATCGCCTGCGACGGACGCAGATGGCGGGCCAGTTCACTGCGAATGGTTTCCCGCTGATCCTGACCCGACAGCACTTCACGCAGATGACGCTGCGGCGCGCGCTGCTCCATGGCCTCACGAAATCCCGCGATGCGCTGACGATGGGCGCGGTAATCAAAACGGCCACTGACCATCATAATGTCGCCGGGCTGATTCACTGTCTTACTCATCAGCAGTCCGGCTGTGCGTCCCGCCTGATACTGGTCGATACCAACATGACACAAGCGGTCGGCATCGGGCAGATCGGTGACGATGGTGATCACCGGCACATTGCGGCTGCGGCACAGCGCCAGTGCCCGATAGATGGGCGGCGAGTCATGCGCAAAAACAATGATGCCGTCGCGGGTGCTGCTGCGGGCGATAATGCTTTGCGCCAGCTGCTCAGGCTGCGCTTCGGCCACCAGGGTTTTGTGTAGTTTCAGGCGGCGATAGCCAAGCTGACTGGCGACCTCGCTGAAATGGGTGGTGAGCTGTTGAAAAAAGGATGAGCCGTTATTGCTGAGGAACACCTCAATCTGCCACGGATGCTGGTACTCCTCTGGCAGCAGACGCTTCAGCCCCACTTCGCGTGCGGCTTTCAGGACTTTACGGCTGGTCTCCAGGGAGACACCGCCGCGCTCATTCAGCACCCGATCGACCGTCGCAATCCCGACGCCTGCCATTTTTGCCACCACCTCTAAGGTGAGCTTTTTCATTCAGACTCCATGCGAAAATGGCAAATTGACTGCTGCCTGCCAGACTGTTTATCTCTTCTAACCGGTTAAAAGTAAAAGATAAAGCGATTTAATGATGGAAAACCATCAACAGCGCTACGCCGTGGGGTTTTACCTGCAGTGCGGTCGTCTGGCTAAAAAGCACAACTGGCCGCTGCCTGGGCAGATTTACCGTTAAGCTTGTGACGAGACAATCAACGAGGAATGAATATGGCTCAGCAAAAAGAGGTTCTGATTATTGGTGCTTCACGCGGTATCGGTCTCGCGGTGGCACAGGCCTTTGCCGATGAGGGCTGGCAGGTCACGGCCACGCATCGCAGTGGCATCCCGGAACAGGGTAACCGGCCAGACATTCACTGGCATTCGCTGGATATGACCCACTCATCAGCGGTTCAACAGTTTGCCAGCCAGCTCAGTGGCAAGTCGTTCGATGCGATTCTGATTAACGCCGGGATTTCCGGGCCTGCGCACCAGAAAGTGTCGCAGAGTGACGATCAGGCGCTGGCGCAGCTATTCCTGACCAATGCGATCGCCCCGGTTCGCAGCGCAGAGATCCTGTTGCCGCTGCTGAAACAGGAAGGCGTGCTGGCGCTGACCTCATCTCAGCTCGGCAGCCTGAATGAAAATCCGGAGGCGCAGATGCCGATTTACTCGGCCAGCAAAGCCGCACTGAATATGCTGAGCCGCACGCTGACTCCGGCAGTGGAAGCGCAGAGCGGGACGCTGCTGACGCTGCATCCCGGCTGGGTGAAAACGAATATGGGCGGCGAGAGTGCGCCCCTGACGGCAGAAGAGAGTGCCGCCGGTATCGTCCAGCAGCTGATCCAGTGGCGCGGTCGTGGTGGTCATCACTATGTCGATTACGCCGGCCAGCAACTGCAGTGGTAGGCTGAAGCGGGGCGGTTACGCCCCGATGTCACGCAGCGCTTTACCCTTCATCAGATTGCGTTCAATGTGCTCCAGCGTCACATGTTTGGTCTCCGGCACCAGCATCAGCGTCAGCACGATAAATACCAGGTTGAGTGCGCCGTAGAACCAGAAGGTGTTGGCATTACCCAGCTGATCCAGCATGGTCAGGAAGGTGGCGCCAACAATCATATTGCCGACCCAGTTAGTGGTGGTGGAGGCGGTAATGCCGAAATCACGCCCTTTCAGTGGCTGAATCTCTGAACAGAGCAGCCAGATCACCGGTCCGGCCGCCATCGCAAAGCCGACGATAAACATCAGCAGCATCGCGACAGCAAAGTATTTGCGGAAATCTGTTTCAACGCCGATGTGCAATAGCGTTCCCAGCACGCCCATGCCAACCGCCATCACCAGAAAACTGGTGGTGAGCATCGGCTTGCGACCCCAGCGATCGACAAAGAAGATCGCAATCAGCGTGGCCAGCATATTGACCAGCCCGACAATCACCGTGCCCCACATCTGCTCACTGGTGCTGGAGAAGCCGGCGATGTTGAAGATTTTAGGCGCGTAATACATCACCACATTCATGCCGGTAAACTGCTGCATAACCTGTAGCAGCATACCCAGCCACACCGCGCGGCGGAAATTGCCATTAGAACGGAACAGCGACCAGCCGCGCTGCTTCACCTGCAGGCTTTCCCGGATCTCTTCCAGTTCCTCCCGGGCCTGTTCGCTGCTGTTACGCAGCCGATCCAGCACCCGCTGCGCCTCGTTAAAGCGTCCGTGCGCCGCCAGCCAGCGCGGACTGTTGGGCAGAAACAGCACGCCGATAAACAGGATCACCGCCGGAATGGCGATCACGCCGAGCATCCCGCGCCAGTTACCGCTGTAGCTGAACGCGGTGTCGGAGAGATAGGCCACGACAATGCCGGTGGTCAGCATCAGCTGGTACATCGAAATCATTGAGCCACGAATACGTTCAGGCGCAATCTCCGCCAGATAGAGTGGCGCGGTGTAAGAGGCGATTCCCACCGCCAGACCCAGCATCACGCGGGCACAGACCAGCGACTCCACATCCGGTGAGAAGGCTGACCACAGCGAGCCAATGACAAACAGCGTCGCGCCCGCCAGCATACTTTTCTTGCGTCCCAGCTTTGATGACATCCAGCCCGCCGCTAGTGCGCCCAGCGCCGCGCCAAACATCATCGAACTCACTACCCACTCCTGCTGATGGTTAGTGATCTGCAAATCCTTCGCCAGAAACGGCAAGGCACCTGCAATGACGCCGATATCCAGACCAAACAGCAGGCCGGACAGCGCAGCCATAAAACAGACGAACCAGGTAAAGCGGTTCTGTTGATTTCCCGATTTTTTTGCCGCGACCATGCGAGTCTCCTTGCGGGGGGTCAGTGTCAAGATTGTTAATGTTATGTAAACATAGTCGATGCCAGTGTGGGGGCGATCACACTTCCGGCTATCACCGGTGCCACACAGCATTGCTGCGATAAGAAAGCATCAGAGATCAGCGGGTTGGTTCAGGAGAGGGAAACCGCGGCCGGGGCACGATTACGCAAAACAGGGCGCGTCAGGTCAGGTTTTGCAACTGCCCGCCTGCGGCATTACACTGCCGCTTTACTGCTATTGATTGAAGGTGCTTATGTCTGAACCTTTCCAGCGTCAGCCGCTGCCTCTGCCGGGCGGCCATAAAAAAGTCCTGCTGCACTCCTGTTGCGCACCCTGCTCGGGTGAGGTGATGGAAGCGATGCTGGCATCCGGCATTGAATACACGATCTATTTCTACAACCCGAATATTCATCCGCTCAAAGAGTATGAGCTGCGTAAAGAGGAGAATATTCGCTTTGCCGAAAAATTTGGTGTGCCGTTTATTGATGCGGACTATGACCGGGATAACTGGTTTGAGCGGGCGCGCGGCCTGGAGTGGTCACCGGAACGGGGTGAACGCTGCACCATGTGCTTTGATATGCGCTTTGAACGTACGGCACTCTATGCCCATGAGAACGGCTTTCCGGTGATGACCAGTTGCCTGGGTATTTCGCGCTGGAAAGATATGAAGCAGATTAACAGCTGCGGAGTCCGCGCAGCGGCGGCGTATCCGGATCTGATGTACTGGGATTTTAACTGGCGTAAAGGCGGCGGGTCGTCGCGCATGATTGAAATCAGCAAGCGCGAGAGTTTCTATCAGCAGGAATATTGTGGCTGTGTCTATTCACTGCGCGACACCAATCGTCATCGCGTCACCCAGGGACGTGAGCGTATTAAGATTGGTGTGCAATATTATCAGCCGGATGAATCCTGATTAACCTGGATCGCGGAAAGCGTCTGCCGGCGCATATCCGCGCGCTGAGCGCGTAACAGGCCGGATTGTTACGCCACAGCTCTGCTTTATGCTTTCCGCCCGACCGTAACTGCACAACGCACAGGGATCATCAACGTCGTCCAGCTGCTGCTTTGCCTCGTCCTTCATCAGACGTTTACGGCAGACGCTCGGCGTGCAACCCATAATCTGCTTAAAAGATCGGGTAAAAGATTGCTGGCTTTCAAAATGGTATTTCAGCGCCAGGCTGATGATGGGCGTGCGGCTGTTTTTTAAATCATGAACACTGGCGTTAAGCTTTTTCTTACGAATATATCGCGCCAGGGTTTCATTATGATAACGGGCAAAAAGTTTCTGTAAATACCACTTAGAGTAACCCGCCTTTTCTGCAATATCATCAACGCTTAAACGCTGATCCAGATTATTATTAATCCACTCAGTGATAGAGACGATTACGCTTTCGTTATATTTATTTTCGTTCATAGAACCCCCTGTTTGATTTAAGAAGATTCTAAAATATTTATCTTAATGTGCTTATTCTTTGCGTAAAGATTTTTCAGGATTTTAATCGTTATCTCTGAAGATATTCATTTGAGGGGGTGTTATTAATAAAAAAGATGAATTGTGATTAATCTGTTGGTAATTGTAGGTGAATGAATAAGTGGTTCCGCGGGACAATAATCAAAATGAGCCGTGAGTCCGCAGCCAGACTCACGGTTTACCTTGCCGGAATCTCTGTAATCACGGCTATAGCACGGCACATCAATAGATTTTTGGCTGCGACATGCCAGGCTTACGGCTCACCTTTAACCTGGAGAACCCCCCGGATGAGCCCGACATACGCGCTGAAAAAACCGCTTGCCGCCTTGCTCACCTCGCTGGCGTTATTTGCTCATGCACCTGCCAGTGCCGCTGGTGTGTATGGCGAACAGCTGGAAGGATTTCAATACCCCTATCCGTTGCAGCATTTTGATTTTAAATCCCAGCAGCAATCGCTGAGTATGGGCTATATGGATGTGAAACCGGCGCAACGGGCCAACGGCGAAACCGTGGTGCTGATGCACGGTAAAAACTTCTGTGGCGCGACCTGGGAAGAGACCATTCGCGCACTCAGTCAGCAGGGATATCGCGTTATCGCGCCCGACCAGATTGGCTTCTGCAGCTCGACCAAACCAGCCAGTTACCAGTACAGTTTTCAGCAGCTGGCAGATAACACCCATCAGTTGCTCACCCGGCTGGGTGTGAAGAAGGCGGTGATTATGGGTCACTCCACTGGCGGGATGCTGGCAACACGTTATGCGCTGATGTACCCGGAACAGACACAGAAGCTGGTGCTGGTTAACCCGATCGGGCTGGAGGACTGGAAAGCCAAAGGCGCACCGTGGCGATCCGTGGATCAGTGGTATCAGCGCGAACTCAAACTCAGCGCAGAGGGCATTAAGAAGTATGAGCAGCAGACCTACTATGTCGGTCGCTGGAAACCCGAATATGACAAGTGGGTTGATATGCTGGCCGGACTCAACAGTGGGCCAGGGCACCAGAAGGTGGCGTGGAACTCCGCCTTAATCTACGACATGATCTTCACTCAGCCCGTATTTTATGAATTCGGCGATCTGAAAGTGCCCACCACGCTGATGATCGGCACCTCAGACACGACTGCCATCGGCAGTGATATCGCTCCGGCAGAGGTGAAAGCCCGGCTGGGTGATTACGCGGTACTGGGGAAAGAGGTCGCAAAACGCATTCCGGGGGCGCGCTTAATCGAATTCCCCGGTATGGGACACGCGCCGCAAATGGAAGAGCCGGCAAAATTTAACCAGACGCTGCTCGACGATCTGGCGCGTCCCTGAACCGTCAGGCGCTGCGGCGCCTGACCTTAGATCGCCACGCGTTTCTGCTTTTTACTGAGGTACATCTGCTCATCGCTGTCGTGCAGCAACTGCTCCAGCGATTGCGGATGCGCCGC
Source organism: Pantoea sp. PvP021 (assembly GCF_054056055.1). Taxonomy (NCBI): domain Bacteria; kingdom Pseudomonadati; phylum Pseudomonadota; class Gammaproteobacteria; order Enterobacterales; family Erwiniaceae; genus Pantoea; species Pantoea sp. PvP021. Next base: position 89,979 of record NZ_JBSRXX010000005.1, read on the forward strand.
GTCAAACTCCACGACGCCGGACGAGAATTGCAGGCGGTAACGGCGGTTCAGACTGACTGATTGCTGTTGCAGATAACGGTCAAACTGCAGGAGCAGCGCTTCGCTCTGCTGCTGCTGCAGACCATTAAACAGCACCACAAACTCATCGCCGCCCAGACGGGCAAACAGATCCGAATGCTTAAACACCACTTTCATCGCATCGGCAAAGTCCATCAGCGCGCGGTCGCCTTCGCGGTGGCCCAGCGAGTCATTAATCTGCTTAAATTTGTCGAGATCGAGAAAGGTCAGGCAGGCGGGCCGGTTTTTCAGCCGGCACTCGTTCAGCACCATCTGTCCCAGCGTCATAAAGCCGCGACGATTGGTGATCTGCGTCAGTTCATCACAGGTGGCAGTCTGAAAGGCGACCAGTTCCGCTTCGGCCATGGCGGCCAGGTCGCGCATCGTGGCCTGATCCTCTTCATTAAACTGACGCGGTTCACGACCAATGATACAGAGGGTACCCATTTTAGCGCCGCCCGGTGCCCGCAGCGGACAGCCGGCATAAAAGCGGATGTGCGGTTCGCCGGTAACCAGCGGATTATCATAAAAACGTTCATCTTCTGCGGCATCTTCAACGATCATAATCTCATCCTGCAGGATGGCATGACCGCAAAAGGAGATGTCGCGGGGAGATCCTGCGGGTTCATAGCCCTGAGCGGATTTAAACCACTGATGATCAGCTTCCAGCAGGCTGACTAACGCGATAGGAACGTCATACAGGCGGCGCGCCAGACGGGTTAAACGATCAAATCGTTCTTCCGCTGGTGTGTTCATTATGTTCAGCGCACGCAACTGCGATAAACGTTGTGCCTCGTCGGCAGCGATTTCAGGTGCTTTCATCACAGAGCCCTTTATTTTTTTAGCTCAAGCCAGGTTCTGGTGTTTGCCTTACGGCGAAGAAGAAGAGCGTGACATAGCCATCACGCTCTTTATAAGGAGGGGATCAGAGCACTTTTTGTTCGGCGAGATCAAGGGCGAAATAGCTGAAAATAAGGTCTGCACCGGCACGTTTAATCGCACCCAGGCTTTCCAGCACCACATTGCGTTCATCAATGGCACCGGCCTGAGCGGCAAATTTGATCATCGCGTATTCACCACTCACCTGATAAGCCGCCAGCGGCAATTCGGTACGTTCACGGATATCGCGCAGGATATCCAGATAAGCACCTGCCGGTTTCACCATCAGTGAATCCGCGCCCTGTGCCGCGTCGAGCAGCGATTCACGGATCGCTTCACGGCGGTTCATCGGATTCATCTGGTAGGTTTTACGGTCGCCTTTTAGCGCCGTTCCGGCCGCTTCACGGAACGGGCCGTAAAACGAGGAGGCGAATTTGGTGGAGTAGGACATGATGGCGGTCTGAGTGAAGCCCGCCGCGTCCAGTGCCCGGCGAATCGCCTCAACCTGACCATCCATCGCCGCTGACGGGGCGATGAAATCCGCACCGGCTGCTGCGGCAACGACGGCCTGCTTACCCAGGTTTTCCAGGGTAGCATCGTTATCGACGCCGTGATCACACAACACGCCACAGTGGCCGTGGCTGGTGTATTCACAGAAGCAGGTGTCAGACATCACGATCATTTCTGGCACGGTATCTTTGCAGATGCGGGACATACGTGCCACCAGACCGTTCTCGTTCCAGGCATCGCTGCCGGTGGCATCGGTGTGGTGCGAAATACCGAAGGTCATCACCGAGCGGATACCCGCTTTGGCGATGCGCTCAATTTCATAGGCGAGACGTTTTTCCGGAATACGCATCACGCCAGGCATCGCCTGAATCGCTTTGTAATCGTCGACTTCTTCTTCAACAAAGATGGGCAGAGCCAGATCGTTCAGGCTCAGTGAGGACTCCTGGAACATTTCACGCATTGAGGCGCTGGCGCGCAATCTTCTTGGGCGCTGGATAAGGGAATAATCAGACATTTTCATTCTTACGCAGGTGAAAAAAGTGACAACAGTTTACTCCCTTTGCCCGCGAGGGATGAAGGTTTGTGTGCGGTCAGAGAGGGGGAAAAGAACTCTCCCGCCGGACGGCGGGAGAGCAGAACGGTTACTCGTTGATATCCGGATGCTGCTGCACCAGGTTTTTACGTTTCGCTTCCAGGCGGGAGATCTCTTCGTCGATATCTTCGATTTTGTGCTCGATGTTATCGTGATGTTCCTGCAGGATTTCGCGCGCTTCTTCCATATCAGAAGCCGCCGGTGTCGCGCCTTTCAGGGGCTTATTGGCAGTTTCTTTCATGTACAGACCGGTAATCAGACCAATCACTGCCACCACCATCAGATAGTAGGCTGGCATGTAGAGGTTATTGGTCGTTTCTACCAGCCAGGCGGCCAGCGTTGGCGTCAGACCGGCAACCAGTACCGAGATGTTAAACGCACTCGCCAGCGCACTGTAGCGGATGTGCGTCGGGAACATCGCAGGCAGTGAAGAGGCCATCACGCCAGTAAAGGCGTTGAGGATTACCGCCAGCAGCAGCAGACCACCAAAAATCAGTCCCAGTACGCCACTGTTGATCATCATAAAGGCGGGAATTGCGAAGATCATCAGGGCGATACTGCCGATGATGACAAACGGACGACGACCGAAACGGTCACTCATCATGCCGATCATTGGCTGGACAAACAGCATACCGATCATGATGGCGATGATAATCATCACACCGTGGTCTTCGCTGTAGTGCAGGTTATGTGACAGGTAGCTCGGCATGTACGTCAGCAACATGTAGTAGGTGACGTTAGTGGCGATAACCAGACCGACACAGGAGAGCAGGCTGCGCCAGTGTTTGGTCGCAATCTCTTTAAACGATACCTGTGGACCATCCTGCAGGCCTTCGCGGTCGCCCTGTTCCAGTTTGTCTACGTGCTGCTGGAATGCCGGGGTCTCTTCCAGCGCATGACGCAGGTAAAGACCGATAATTCCCAGCGGCAGCGCGACGAAGAACGGCAGACGCCAGCCCCACTCAAGGAAACTCTCTTCTCCGATAATGGAGGAAATCAGCACCACCAGGCCCGCACCGAGCACGAAGCCCGCAATCGAACCAAAGTCGAGCCAGCTTCCCATAAAGCCGCGTTTACGGTCAGGCGAATATTCGGCCACAAAGATTGAGGCACCGGTATATTCACCGCCCACCGAGAAGCCCTGAGCCATCTTCGCTAACAGCAGCAGAATAGGTGCCCAGATGCCGATGGAGGCGTAGGACGGTATCAGGCCGATACAGAAAGTACTGACCGACATGATGATGATGGTGATGGAGAGGATTTTCTGACGACCATATTTGTCGCCCAGCATACCGAAGAACAGTCCACCCAGCGGGCGAATCAGGAAAGGAACAGAGAAAGTGGCGAGCGCCGCTATCATCTGAACGCCCGGCGAAACGTCCGGGAAAAAGACCTTACCCAGCGCATAGGCCACAAAGCCATAAACACCGAAGTCGAACCACTCCATCGCGTTGCCCAGAGAGGCCGCGGTGATGGCTTTACGTAAACGGGTATCATCGATGATAGTCACATCATCGATCCCAATTGGTTTTACACGCTTCCTACGCAATTTCATAGAATTACCCTGTATTGGAACACGAAAGTCCTCAACGGCGCGAGCCGGGTGTGAGTCGTTCAGACCGCTGCGTTGAGAAATTTAAGCATAGCCGTAAATAAGCACTGTTTATGCGCCGGCAGACACAATAATTACTGTTGTGATTATTGCGAACAGCGACAGAGTATACCGTTTTTGTGTGATATCTGTCATGTTTGGGCTACATCCGGCCTGTTTTTACAACAAATAGAGCTGTTTGCAACCGCAGAAAAATTATCACTGAGCGTGACGACCGCCGTTTTTTTCAGCAAAACAGGGTCAAAGAGAGGGAAGTTACGGGCCATGCTGGCACCGGAAGCGGTTATCCGCTTTGCATCACAGGGCGGAGAGCAGAAAGATGAGTGAATGTTGCTCGACTGGCGGTTCAGCTGCAATCTGCTCTGGTTCAGACGTCGGGTTCCTGCCGGGTCTGAAGAGCCAGCTCCCGCTCAATCGGCTGTTCGCCCCGATCGGTCAGCCAGGCAACCAGCGCCGTGTTGTCCATCGGGCGGGCATAATAATAGCCCTGGATAAAGACCACGCCGCGCCGTTGCAGATAGCTGAACTGTAACGCGGTCTCAACGCCTTCTCCCAGCACTTCCAGCTCAAGCTCATGGCTGAGCTGGATAATGGCGTCCAGCACCGGCGTTCTGCCTTCCAGAGATTCAATCGCGTTGATAAAGCCGCGATCGATTTTCAGATAATCTATCGTGAAGGTCTGTAAATAGCTCAGCGAACAGTGACCGGTCCCAAAATCATCAATCGCGACCTTCATTCCGCAACCACGTAACTGCTCCAGCTTGCGAGCCACCTCAGCGCCATCTTTGATCAGGCTGCGTTCGGTCAGCTCCAGGGTAATCAGGAACTGCTTATCTTTGATCCGTTCGGCAAACTGCAGCATATCGTCGACAAAGTCAGGATGCTGCAGATGATCCGCCGCCACGTTAATGGCCAGGTGGAAATGGGGCTCAACCTGCCACGCCTGCACATCCTCTGCAATTAAATCGAGCAGATGGCGGGTCAGCGGCACAATCATGCCTTCCGCTTCTGCTGCGCCGATAAAAATATCTGGCCGCACGCCTTTACCGTCGGGCGTTGTCCAGCGCAGCAGGGCTTCAGCGCCGCTGCAGCGTTGCAGCCGGTTGTCGTAGACCGGCTGATAGTGCGCCCTGAACTGGCCGCTGGTGATGGCCCGGCGAATCTCATCGCGCCATGAAATACGCCGTTTCAGCCAGTTCGCCATCAGCATCATCAGCAGAATAGAGAAGATAGCGGCCATCGGCATGATGATAAACATCACCTGACGCCAGGCCGAGATCAGTTCAGAGGGTGAGGCAATGAGGGTGACAGAGAGCGGATAGCGGTGGGAGAGGGCCTGATAAATCATGGGTTCAAACCAGCTGGACGCGGCGATGTGCGGATCGCCAAACGAGATCGGCGCGCCGCCGCTGAACGTCATGCTGAAATGATAGAGATGGCTGCTGCTGATCGCGCGCATAAAATCGATCAGATACTGGCCATCAATCACTGCCCAGAATCCCTCGCCATCGGGCAAATCGCGCATAAAAATCACGGCCGGACGATTCGGTACGCCCGATGTCCCGGCAATGGACAGACTCCACCAGGCTTTTCCGGTAACCGGCGCGTCGCGCATGATCATCTCTTTCAGCAGGCCTGGGCGTGAACCATACACCGACGAGCAGGCGATGTGATCCTGCTCCATTTTACCGATCGCGCGAAAATAGGGGTTGAGCGAGCCAATGCGCTGCAACTGGTTTTCAATCTGGCTGCAGGGCTGATGATGAAACTGGCGCAGCACGGTAATCATATCCCAGGCGCTGTCGCTCATTCTCTCAGCCTGAGATAACAGCGTATTCGCCGCGGTGACCTGCTGCTGATGCACGGTGTGGCGCGCATCCAGGGCGGTGAAAAAAATGCCAATAATCAAAGGCAGCACGCCGGAAATAATAATCACCAGCCTGGCGTAGTCGCGTTTTCGTTTCAGTAGCGGCACCGCTGAATCCTCTGAGTATTATTGGTGTTATGCGGAGGTGCTGATCAGTGGCGCAGCATAGCATCTCTCCGGGCGGTGCAGATTAGCGTTTTTGCGATCAAGAGAACTGACTAAGGTCAATTATCGACCAGACATTGCATTTTTTGACAGGTTGTTTGGTTTTCGTTGCGATGCAGCAAAACAATCAGGTGAAAACGGGAGGCAGGCAGGGTAAAAGGCCGATCCGCCGCAGTGGCCAGGAGAGACCCTGGCCCGTCACAGGGCGGGCGCAGGGCAGGACGTTTTACTTAATCGGCAAAATAGATCTGTTTCAGCGCTACTTCAACGCCGCGCAGTTCGGCAAGGCCTTTCAGGCGGCCAATGGCGGAATAACCGGGATTGGTGCGCTTATGCAGGTCGTCCAGCATCTGATGGCCGTGATCGGGACGCATGGGAATCGCCCGCAGGTTGCCCGCCCGACGGCGGCGCTGCTCTTCCGCCAGAATAACCTTGATCACGCCGACCATATCGACGTCGCCCGCCAGATGCGCTGCTTCATGGAAGCTGGCTGGGTTTGCCTCGCGTTTCGTGGCGCGCAGATGGATAAAATTAATGCGGTCGGCATAGGTTTCCGCCATCTCAACCAGCGCATTGTCGGCACGCACGCCATAGGAGCCGGTACAGAAACAGAAACCGTTGTGCAGACTGTCCACGGTTTCTTTCAGCCACTGCATATCTTCCTGGGTAGAAATAATGCGTGGCAGGCCCAGAATAGGACGTGGTGGGTCATCCGGATGCACCGCCATTTTAACGCCCGTTTCCTCCGCAACCGGCACAATGGCGCGCAGGAAGGTGGCCATATGCTCGCGCAGTTTCGCTTTGTCGATGCCGTCATACTGCGTCAGCTGCGCCTGAAACTGCTCCAGGGTGTAACCCTCTTCGGCGCCTGGCAGACCGGCGATAATATTGCGCACCAGGGTGCTTTTCTCTTCTGCGCTCATGGCGGCAAAGCGCTGAGCGGCGGCCTGCTGCTCGGCAGCGCTGTAATCCTGCTCCGCCCCCGGACGCTGCAACAGATAAAGCTCGAAGGCCGCGAAAGCGTCGGCGTCGAAGCGCAGCGCTTTTGCGCCATCCGGCAGCGTCCAGGCGAGGTCGGTTCGCGTCCAGTCCAGCACCGGCATGAAGTTGTAGCAGACGGTATCAATGCCGCAGGCGGCCAGATTGCGTATCGACTGCTGATAATTAGCGATATAGCGAAGGTAGTCACCACGCTGGGTTTTAATCGCCTCATGGACCGGGATGCTCTCTACCACCGACCAGACCAGACCTTTTTCCGCCAGCAGTGCCTGACGCGCTTTAATCTCCTCAACCGGCCATACCTCGCCGTTAGGGATATGGTGCAGCGCCGTCACAATGCCGGTCGCGCCCGCCTGACGCGCATCATCCAGTGAGACCGGGTCGTTGGGGCCGTACCATCGCCATGTATGTTCCATTTTTACTCCTCAACTGTGATGTGGCCCAGTGGTCAGGCCGCTGGGCCAAGAGTATGATAGTGGACAAAACAGGGCCGTGATCCGGATCGCAGCATGACAAACTGCATCGGTGAAGAGATCGCTTTTACGTGCAATCAGAGGAGAGGGTGATGACGCTGCCAGTAATAAAAACCGAGCGCCTGTACCGTCAGATCGCCAACGTCATCATGGCCGGTATCACGCGCGGTGACTTTGTGGCAGGTGGGTTGCTGCCACCGGAGCGTGAGCTGGCAAAACAGCTGGGTGTCAGTCGTTCATCAGTGCGTGAAGCATTGATTGCGCTGGAGATGACCGGCTGGGTCGATATCCGCACGGGCAACGGCGTTTACGTCGCCCAGCCGTTGCCGCAGGCTGCGGTTCCGCAGGAGAGCGAAACCTGCAGTCTGCAGGATCTGTTGCAGGCGCGTGAAGCCTTTGAAGGGATGCTGGCAGGATTTGCCGCACGTAACGGCACTACCGTTCAGCGGGCAGCACTGCTGGCGCTGACCGCTGAACTGCAGCAGTACAATGAAAACGACGCGGCCTTTCTGGAGCAGGACAAGCGCTTCCATCTGCTGATCAGTGAGATGAGCGGCAATGATGTATTACGCGACCTGCTGGAGCAGTTATGGAACCGGCGCCACAGCCCGCATGTGCAGCGACTGGAGCGCCATTATGCCGATAACAGCTTCGCGCAGGAGATGAACGCTGACCATCAGCAGATCGCCAATGCGATTGTGGCGGGCGATGAAGCAGCAGCCCGTCAGGCGATGGAGAGCCATCTCCAGCACGTGCAGCAGCGGCTACTTGGTTAATGCCCGTGCCCGCTTAGGTCGTCCGGTGCCCAGCATAATCGCCAGACGGCTGCCGCCTGGCGTGGTTTCCATCAGAATTTTAGTAATGCTGGTGAGCGGCACCGAGAGCAGCATGCCGACCGGACCGAGCAGCCAGCCCCAGAATACCAGCGACAGAAACACCACCAGTGTCGATAAGCCAAGACCGCGCCCCATCAGGCGCGGCTCCAGCATATTGCCAAACACCATATGAATCGCGGTAAACAGCGCCGCCACCATCGCGGCATCAAACAGGCTGTTCAGTAACAACGCCTGCAGGAAGGGCGGGATACCGGCAATAATCGGGCCGATATTGGGAATAAAGTTGAGGATAAACGCTACGACACCCCATAACAGCGCAAACTTCACATCCAGCAGATAGAGACTCAGCCAGACCGCGATGCCGGTTATCAGACTCACCAGGGTTTTCAGCGCCAGATAGTGCGTGACGCCTTTCAGCGCTTTATGCAATCCGGCGATGCGGATTTTCGGATTCACCAGCGCGTTGCGCATTTTATAGGGCAGGTGATGGACCTCAAACAGCATAAAGACCACGGTCAGCACCAGCAGCACGGTATTGGTCATCGCGCCGGAAAAGCCGCTCAGTGCCACGGTAGCCAGGTTCATCATGGTATTAGGATCGAAACGCTGTACCAGCGCATCGGTTGAAATATTAAGATGAAAGCCCGCCGCCAGATGTTGCAGCACCGTCATTTTCTGCTCCATGGTGGCGCGCAGTTGCGGATAGAGATCGGAAAACTCGCTCATTGAGCTGGCAATAATGGCACCCAGCAGCACGAGAGCGCAGAAGATCACCGTGATCACCAGTCCAATCGCCAGTCCACGGCGGAAGCCACGCCGCATCAGCATCGTCACCAGCGGATTCAGCACAATGGCAAAGAACGCCGCCAGCAGCAGCGGAACCAGAATATCGGACGCTGCCCGAACCCCGGCGAGGATAATGACCAGCATCGCCAGTTTTATCAGAATATTTTGTCCGATCTTTTCCCGTTGCAGCTCGCTCATTCTCTCTCTCATAACGTAATTTGGCTGTTGAAAGTGTAGCTGAAACAAAATTAACAATCTGATTTATCAGAGAAACGGTAAAGCGCGGTGGCAGGTGGGTGAGGTAATCAGCGCCACAGCACTCAGCTATCGCGGCAGAGCAGCAACTCCCCATTGTTCCGGTTTTTACCCGGCTTTCTGCTGCACGTCCGGGCAGGGGCAGCCGCCCGATAGCCGTGTCATTAAGATGCGCCAGTGGCGAAAGCGGGTATAGTTAAAGGATAAACCTTATCATTCAGCCAAATACGAGCGCGAGGACTCATGCCTGAACAGCCTGCCGCGGAACCGAACACCCCATCCGGAAACCTGCACATCTCTCTGCTGATCCTCTCTATCGTGGCCTACAACTTTGCCAGCTATCTCACTATCGGTCTGCCGCTGGCGGTATTGCCAGGATGGGTGCATGACCAGCTGGGCTTCAGCGCATTCTGGGCGGGCCTGGTGATCAGCCTGCAATATGTGGCGACGCTGCTGAGCCGCCCACACGCCGGACGCTATGCCGATCTCTGGGGGCCAAAGAAAGTGGTGGTGACCGGCCTGGTGGGCTGTCTGATCAGCGGGTTATGTATTTTGCTGGCGGCGCTCATCGAATCACCGCTGTTAAGCCTGACGCTGCTCTGCGTGGGCCGCTTGATTCTGGGCGTGGGCCAGAGTTTTACCGGCACCGGCACCTCGTTGTGGGGTGTGGCGCGGGTGGGTTCGCTGCACATTGGCCGGGTTATCTCCTGGAACGGCATTGTCACTTATGGCGCGATGGCGATTGGTGCGCCGCTCGGCGTGGTGATATTCCGGGCGGGTGGCCTGCTGTGGCTGTCGCTGGTCATTGTTGCTATCTGCGTGGTAGGCATCGTCTGCGCGGTGCCGCGTCCGGCCGTAAAAGCCAGCCGGGCCAGACCTCTGCCGTTTCGTGCGGTGCTGGGGAAAATCGCCGGTTTTGGTGCGATTCTGGCGATGGGTTCGGCGGGTTTCGGTGTCATCGCCACCTTTATTACCCTGTTCTATCAGGATAAAGGCTGGGAAGGGGCCGCCTTTGCGCTCTCCCTGTTCAGCGGCGCTTTCGTCGGCGCGCGCCTGCTGTTCCCGAATGCGATTAACCGCCACGGCGGTCTGCGGGTCGCCAGCATCTGCCTGGCGGTTGAAGCCGCCGGACTGTTTCTGGTGGCCGCAGCGGGTGATCCCTGGATGGCAAAAGCAGGCGCATTTCTGACCGGTGCCGGGTTCTCGCTGGTATTCCCGGCGCTGGGCGTGGTTGCGGTAAAAGTGGTGCCGCAGCAGAATCAGGGCAGCGCGCTGGCGACCTACACCGCCTTTATGGATCTGTCGCTGGGCATAACCGGGCCACTTGCCGGATTCATCATGACTTATGCGGGTGTCTCACGCGTCTACCTGCTCACTGCGCTGCTGGTCTGCGTCGCTTTTTTCTGCACGCTGCGCATGCAGCGGCGTCAGGCGGTGTTGCCGGCAGCAGACGATTCTTCAGGATAAAAAAAATGGCCCAGCAGCGGGCCAGAACGTCTTTTCAGACACAGATAAACCGATTAATGGTGCGCGCAAAGCGCAGAACAGGATTCAGGCTTGCAGCAGTTCAATACTGTTGCGGATCTGGCGTTCAACCTCCGCAGGGGTCCAGTTGCTGAGCTGACTGGAGAAAGGCTCAAAGGCATAAACGCCCTTATAGCCAAGCATCTCCAGCCGCTTCACCTGCACCACGCTCTTCAGTACATCGTTATCACTTAGCATGATGCGTTCTTCATCGGTCAGTTCGGCGGTCGGACGGCGATCTTCCACGCCCGAAAGGTGCACCAGACCAATCTGGTTAACATCAATGCCTGCTGGGAACTCCTGCTCAGCCTGCTCATAGAGATGATGGTGAAAGGTATCCAGCAATAACTTAAAGGGCACGTCCGCCGCGGCGATCAATTGCTGCGTTTGTACCGCCGAACGCAGCGAGCTGACCGGAAAACCCAGCGGCTCCACCAGACCCTGAATGCCATAGTGGGCAAAACGCGGGGCCAGCTGCTGCATCGCCGCCTGGGTTTGCTGAGGCGACACGGCAATTCCCTCATTCAGCGGACACATGACCAGCGCCTTTGCACCAATCTGTTGTGCTGTCTGTAACAGTGCTTCGGCCCGGGCCAGTAGCGCGTCATCAATGCGGTTAAACGGATAGAGCGCATTAATGGTGATGATATCAATATGATACCTGTCGGTCAGAGCGCGCAGCTGATCGGTGCTGAGATCGTCAGTGACGCTGCCGCCCGGCATGTCATTACGCAGTTCAACCTTGCTCAGCCCCAGACGCTGAACCAGCTGAAAAAATGCCTCCAGCGAGAGCCGGGGCGCAATTTTGCGGTTGATACAGAAACGGGTTGGATCGATGGCCATGCGCTGACTCCGGGACAGGAGGATGATGCGACCAAAGAGAACATTTATTTCATTAATAGTGAATAATGAAACGCAAATTATTAGATCAGCCTCGCATTAATTTCATATTCCGTTTCAGCCCGATGCATAAAGGCTGGATCGACTTCGCAGTAAAACGCCCAAACCACTCCCCGGCTATTACCCTGCTACGCTAAGGCTGGCCGCTATTAGTGGCCTCCCGTCATCGTGATGCCGCGAGAGACTAAGTGGCGGGAAAAATGCGATCTGTGCCGCTAAAATCAAATTTTCCAAAAAGAACCATTTGAAAAATTTGTTCCACTGTAATAGCTTCATAGCACGCTTTCAGGTTTGCCTGGTCAGGCAGTGTGGCAGGTCGCATGGTCCGTCTGCAGGGAACTTAACCATCTAAAGAGGCAACATCATGACAATCATAGGTAACTTTATTGGCGGTAAAACCACTTTCAGCGCCAGCAACGAAACCATTCCTGTTTACGATCCGGCAACCGGCAAAGTGGTACGTGAACTGACGCAAAGTACCGCTGATGAAGTGGCCCAGGCGATTGGTGTCGCGCATGACGCTTTTGCTGCCTGGTCGAAAACCTCGCCGCTGCGTCGCGCCCGCGTTCTGTTCAACTTTAAAGCTCTGATGGAGAAGCACCGTGATGAGCTGGCGGCGCTGATTGTCTCTGAGCACGGCAAAGTCTGGTCTGATGCGCTGGGTGAACTGACGCGTGGCATCGAAGTGATTGAGTTTGCCTGCGGGATCCCCCATCTGCTCAAAGGCGAATATTCCCCGAACGTCGGCAGCGGCGTTGACAGCTACTCGCTGATGCAACCGGTCGGCGTCGTGGCGGGCATTACGCCGTTTAACTTCCCGGCGATGGTACCGCTGTGGATGTTCCCGATAGCCCTGGCCTGCGGTAACACCTTTGTGCTGAAGCCACCGGCGCTGGATCCTTCCGCGGCAGTGCGTATGGCTGAACTGCTGACCGAAGCGGGCCTGCCCGATGGCGTATTTAACGTCGTACACAGTTCCAATGAAGATGCTGAGCAGCTCTATAAAGATCCGCGTATTGCCGCGGTGAGCTTCGTCGGTTCTTCTGGCGTGGCTGAGCATATCTATAAAACCGCCAGTGCCCACGGCAAGCGGGTACAGGCGTTTGGCGCGGCGAAAAACCACGCTATCGTTATGCCGGATGCCGACCTGGATGCCACCGTCAACGCCATTATGGGTGGTGCGTTTGGCTCTGCTGGTGAACGCTGCATGGCGCTGCCGGTTGTGGTCGCCGTGGGCGATGATACCGCCGACAAGCTGATCGCCCGTCTGACTCCGCTGGTGAACGCGCTGCGTATCGGCCCTGGCATTAATCAGGGCGCTGATGAAAATGAGATGGGACCGGTCGTTTCGGCGGCGCACCAGAAGAAAGTGCTGGGCTACATCGACAAAGGCGAGCAGGAAGGCGCGAAGCTGGTGGTCGATGGCCGTAACGTGCAGGTTGCAGGTCACGCCGAAGGTTACTACGTCGGCGGCACGCTGTTTGATCATGTCACCTCTGAGATGGTGATCTGGCGTGAAGAGATTTTCGGGCCGGTGCTGAGCATCATGCGCGCGCCGGACTACGACAGTGCGCTGCAACTGGTTAACAGCCATGAATTCGGCAACGGCAGCGCGATTTTCACCAGCAACGGTCACACCGCACGTGAGTTTGTGCAGAACGTTGAAGCGGGTATGGTCGGTGTCAACGTGCCGGTTCCGGTGCCGATGGCGTTCCACAGCTTCGGCGGCTGGAAGCGTTCAGTGTTTGGCGCGCTCAATGTTCATGGGCCGGATGGCGTGCGTTTCTATACCCGCATGAAAACGGCCACCGTACGCTGGCCATCCGGTCAGCAGACCGTATCTGAATTCAGTATGCCAACCTTAGGCTGATTCATTTCAACGCTGATCCCGGTGCGCGACCGGCAGGATAATCTGCCGGTCGCTTTGTTCGCTGGCACCGCGCCCGCGAGCCCACCGCAGCGTCAATCGTGACAGAGAGGAGTATCAGGATGTCTTTACTGTCGAAAGCACAAGCCCCTGACGCGCAGGGTCGTATTCAGCATGTGACGCCTGAGCGCGCCGGCTGGCGTTATGTGGGATTTGATGCCTATTTGCTGAAGAAAGGGGAAACCCTGCGTCTCAGCAGTGGTGATAAAGAGCTGTGTCTGGTGCTGGTGGCCGGGCTGGCCTCGGTAAAAACCCGCCATGCTGATTTTCCCGGTATCGGTCAGCGCATGTCGCCTTTTGAGCGCGTACCGCCTTATTCCGTTTATGTGCCGCATGATGATGAAGTAGAGGTTTACGCTGACAGCGATCTTGAGCTGGCGGTCTGTAATGCGCCCGGTCAGGGGAATCTGCCTGCGCGCCTGATTGCACCAGCCGATGTCGGCGTTGAGCATCGCGGAAAAGGGCGCAACCAGCGCCTGGTTCACAATATCCTGCCTGACAATGAACCGGCTGATAGCCTGCTGGTGGTGGAAGTCTATACCAACGAGGGCGATACCAGCTCTTATCCCAGCCACAAGCACGACCAGGAGGAGAGTGAAAACGAAACCTACCTGGAAGAGACCTACTATCACCGTTTCGATCCGGAACCTGGCTTTGCCATGCAGCGCGTCTACACCGACGACCGTTCCCTTGATGTCTGTATGGCACCCTATAATCGCGACGTGGTGATGGTACCGCGCGGCTATCATCCGGTAGCGACGCTGGCGGGATACAATAACTACTATCTGAACGTGATGGCGGGGCCGGTGCGGCTGTGGAAATTTACCTGGGAGAAAGATCACGCCTGGGTGAACAGCGACAGCTATCCACGGAAAGCGTAAGTCTTCGCTGAAAAATAAACAGCAATCACGGTTTATAATCCGCGTTCATATCAGTAAAAAGGGCAGCCTGTCGCGCTGCCCTTTTTTGTGTGTGGAACTCAGCTGGTCTTTGCGTTGTTCAGTGCCAGCGAAACCGCCAGCGTCTGTGCCAGGCAGAGTGAAGCGACCTGCGAACGGAAGCCATCGACCTGCGCTTCACGTACCACAAAGCAGACATCGCTGAAGGCGGCCAGCGGACTGACCTGACTGTCGGTAATGGCAATCTGATGCGCACCGCGTTTGGCACCCATTTCAACCACCTCGACCGCTTCACGTGCATAAGGCGAGTAGCTGATCGCAATCACCACATCTTTCGGGTTGACCAGGCTGAGCTGCTCGGTAAACATCCCGCCCAGTCCATCAATCAGGAAAGCGCGGCGCTCCAGATGACGCAGCGCGTAGACCAGGTAGGAAGCGACGCTGAAAGAGCGGCGCAGGCCGATAACATAGATATTCTCAGCCTCATTCAGCAGTTTCACCGCTTTGTTCAGCTGCTCAGGATTAACCTGCATCGCCAGCTGCTGCAGCGCCTGGCTGTTAACCATGGTAAAGACGTTGAGGATTTCCGCCGGACTTTCAGGCGCACTGGCGCTGTCGTCCGTGGAGGTCTGGCGAAACAGGCGAGCGCGCTCGGTATAGTTGACCGTCTCCTCCATCAGGTGCTGACGAAAAACCTGTTTCATTTCGTTGAAGCCGCTGAAGCCAAAAGCATTCGCAAAGCGGATCAGCGTCGACGGTGGCACATCAGCCTGCTGAGCAATCGAGGCGACGGTATCGAAAGCAATACTGTTACTGTTATCAAGGATGTAGCGCGCAACCTGTTTAAGACGCTTGCTCAGCGTTTCATAGCGGCGACGAATATCGTCCTGCAAGAGAGAAAGTTGGGTGGGATTATTGTTCATCACTTCTGCCCGTATAATTAGAATAATGGCTGCATAATGAGCGCTATAGTATCAGATGGATGGAAAATTTCATTTCTTTGCGTCAACGACGCGGTTTATTTCATGGCTTTATGAAATGGTTCACAGATTAGCCTCAGCGCCCGAGGCGCGCCTCTGCACAGGTTATAACAGGATGAAAACCGGCGTGGAAAGTCAGTGAGGAGAAGAGGGATGCGAGTAAAAACGCCATCCCGGGTGTGATGGCGTGAGATTGTTGAAAAGTGTGCCCCTTCCAGCTGTAAGACTGTGCAGGCTCAGGTAACACGGTCAGATCGGAAAGTCGCTAAAGCCATCCCTGGCCGCTCGGCCCGCACCGTCCCTGGCGCGGGACGCTTTCCTCCTCTGACCGTGTTACCTGCGCATTGAGCTTATTCGTTGCGGCAACATTCACCCTGCTTTGAATGAGTCAGCAGTCTGAGGCTATCCTGGTTGAGACAGCCTCTGGCAGAGCAGGAAATCAGGCGCGGGCAGCGCGCCAGTACTCAATCAGTCGCAGATAGTTGCCTTTAACCGTCTCAATCAACGCCTGATCGTCCAGCTCCCCCTGTAACCACTGGCGGGAAGGCTGACCAAAGATAGTGCGGCCTACCGCAAAACCTTTCACCCAGGGCGCTTTGGCCGCCGCGGCGAAGCCCGCTTTAAGCTTCTCTTCGGGCGCATCCAGACCGAGTAACAGGATGCCGCGACAGTGGGGATCCTGCTGCTCAATCAGACCGCTGATCGCCTGCCAGCTTTCCGCCGACAGCGGTGGCAGTTTCCACCAGTCAGGCTGGATGCCCAGACTGTAGAAATGGCTCAACATATCAAAGTAATACGTTTCATTCTTATCCGGATTGTTGTCAGGCAGAATCACTTCCAGCAGCAGCTCATGACCGCTTTTGTTACAGCCGTTCCAGACGTCGAGCACCAGCTCATCCTGCTCTTTACGCAGTTCAGCACTGTCATGCGGATGATAGAAGACCAGACATTTCACCACGTGTTCGGCAGGCCAGTCGATCAGCTGCGAGCCGATGTTGCCATGCTCCAGGCGCAACGGACGCGAGCTCGGCAGCTCAATCGGGCGGCCAATCCACCAGTTCTTACCGGTGATGGCGTTCAGCGCCTTCTGACCGTAGGTCGTATCCGCCAGAATTCCGCTTTTATTCTCTAATCCTGCCTCTCTGGCAGCCTGCTGAGCGGCTTCCAGCAGCAGCAGTTTCAGCTCCGGAATGCGGCTCTCGTCCACGCCCGCTTCCTGCGCCATATCCGCCAGCTGTTTGCGGTGGTCAAAGGCGAAGACATTCAGCTCCGGCCACTGCTGCTTGCGGGTAGTCACGCGGTGCAGATGGTTCAGACGGCTGTCGAGATCGGGACGCTTCACCTCTTTGTCGCGACTCAGGAAATCATCCAGCTCCGCTTTGGTTGGCATGGCGGGCGCACAACCGTGGCGTGACACCACCAGCGCTCCACAGGCGTTGGCGTAACGGCACGCCTGAGTCCAGCCCTCATCATTCAGCCAGCCGCGCAGCAGGCCAGACATAAAGGCATCGCCCGCGCCCAGCACGTTGAGAACCTCGACGCGTACGCCCGTGTGCAGCTCAGTCTGTTCCCAGCTATCCGGGATCTCGCCTTCAAACACCACGCAACCCAGCGGTCCACGTTTGCAGACCAGCGTCGCCTGACTCGCCTGACGCACGTTTTTCAACGCGGTCAGGGTGTCGGTGCTGCCACCGGCAATATGAAACTCCTCTTCGGTGCCGACGATCAAATCGAAATAGTGCACCACTTCCTGTAACTGCTGCGTGACCTGTGACGACTCAATAAAACGCGTTTCACCGTCGCCCAGAGAGGTCAGTCCCCACAACACTGGGCGGTAATCGATATCCAGCGCCGTGCGCAGGCCGTTGCGGCGGGCGATATCCAGCGCTTTCAGCACTGCTTCGCGGGTCTGAGGATGGGATAAGTGAGTGCCAGTAACCGCCACGGCGCGCGCAGAGGTAATAAAGGCTTCGTCGATATCGTCCGGAACCAGGCCCATATCGGCGCAGTTATCGCGGTAGAAAATCAGCGGAAAAGTCTCTTCATCTTTGATGCCGAGGATCACCAGTCCGGTCAGACGCTGCGGATCGGTGATTAGCGCATCGGTGTTACAGCCTACGCGCTGCAACTCTTCACGCAGAAAGCGACCATTATGCTCATCTCCCACCCGCGCCAGCATCGCCGATTTCAGCCCCTGAATCGCGGTGCCATAGGCGACATTGCCCGACGAGCCGCCCAGATATTTAGCAAAGGAGGTGACATCTTCCAGTCGCGCCCCGATTTGCTGGCCATAAAAATCAACGGCGATGCGCCCGATACAAATCACATCAAGCGGTTTCTGTTGTGTACTCATACCTGTGGTTTCCTTCTGTGATTAGCAGCGCTGGCGGGCGTAAAGACCGACACCAGTTTCGCTCTGCTTCCGGGTCTGTAGGTGTCTGACTGGCTATGAGGGGAGTATGAGGAATAAAAATTCCATATTCAATACGAAATGAAATATCCATCGCAATTTTGTGAACCAGGTAAAACTCCTGATTGCCGCCCGCCTGCGCGAACTCTGCCAGCGTGATGTGCGGTATGTCAGGGTTGTGAAGGGGATCGCAGGAATCCGCACGCCAGTCAGGCAAGCTGCTGCATTGAAATGAATTTTTTCATCAGGCACCACTCTCTGTTAAACGTTCCAGATTTCCCCACTGCAATCGCCCGCCAGACCTGTTGCCGTCATTAAATTTGATCTCACTCGCAAAATGAAATGTTTCTTCTGTAATCGTGTTTTATGAAAAATATATTTGTTTATAATCGCCTCACGTTTCAGTTATTCAGGTCGCCTTTTCCGCCGATGACAACGCCTGGCGTGCTGTCGCGGAAGTCGGGGTCCACCAGCATGTAAGGAAGAATATGGGCACTATCAGACTGACCACGGCACAGGCGCTGGTTAAATTTCTTGATAATCAATTCATTGATGTTGATGGCGTTGAGACGAAGTTCGTAAAAGGCATCTTCGCCATTTTCGGACATGGCAACGTGCTGGGGCTGGGCCAGGCGCTGGAACAGGATAGCGGCGATCTGGTGGTCTACCAGGGCCGTAATGAGCAGGGCATGGCTCATGCAGCCACCGGCTTTGCACGCCAGTCGCTGCGCCGCCAGATTATCGCCTGCAGTTCGTCTGTGGGGCCTGGTGCGGCCAATATGATCACCGCCGCGGCGACCGCTACCGCCAACCGCATTCCTCTGCTGCTGCTGCCAGGCGACGTCTTCGCCACCCGTCAGCCCGATCCGGTGCTGCAACAGATTGAGCAGAGCTACGATCTCAGCATCAGCACCAACGATGCCTTCCGCGCCGTCAGCAAATACTGGGATCGCGTCAGCCGCCCGGAACAGCTGATGTCCGCCTGTATCAACGCCATGCGTGTACTGACCGATCCGGCAGAAACCGGCGCGGTCACGCTGTCGCTGCCGCAGGATGTGCAGGGCGAAGCCTGGGATTACCCGGACTACTTCTTCCAGAAACGGGTGCACCGTCTGGATCGCCGCCTGCCGGTGGCGGCGCAGCTGGCAGATGCCCTGACGCTGATTAACCGTAAGCGCAAGCCGATGATTATCTGCGGCGGCGGAGTGAAATACTCCGAAGCGGGCGAGGCGCTGCGCCAGTTTGCCGAGCGCTATCAGATTCCCTTTGCGGAGACGCAGGCGGGCAAAGGCACGCTGGTCTCTGACCATCCGCTGAATGTCGGCGGCGTGGGCGAAACCGGCTGTCTGGCGGCTAACCTGCTGGCGAAAGAGGCCGATTTAGTGATCGGCATCGGCACCCGCTACACCGACTTCACCACCGCGTCGAAATGGATTTTCCAGCATCCCGATGTCAGCTTCCTGAACATCAACGTCAGTAACTTTGACAGCTACAAGCTCGATGGCGTGCAGCTGCTGGCCGATGCCCGCGAAGGGCTGACCGCGCTCACCGCCGGTCTGGCCTCGCAGCACTACAGCAACGACTGGGGCAACCAGATTGAGCAGGCGCAGAGCCAGCTGCTGAAAGAGACGCAGCGTGTCTACCAGGTGGAATATCACGATGGCGACTTTGTGCCGGAGATTGCGGATCATCTCGACCGCGAAGCGGTGTTCGCTGAGTTTAACCGCCTGACCCAGTCGCTGCTGACGCAAAGCAGCGTGCTCGGCACCTTAAATGAGCAACTGCCAAAAGACGCAGTGGTAGTGGCAGCGGCGGGCAGTCTGCCGGGCGACCTGCAGCGCGTCTGGCGCACCAAAGATTACAACGCCTACCACGTTGAATATGGCTACTCCTGCATGGGTTATGAAGTGAATGCCGCGCTGGGTGTGAAGCTGGCGCAGCCGCAGCGCGAGGTCTATGCGCTGGTCGGTGATGGCTCCTTTATGATGCTGCACTCAGAGCTGGTCACCTCGATTCAGGAAGGGGCGAAGATCAACGTAGTGCTGCTGGATAACATGACCAACGGCTGCATCAATAACCTGCAGATGGAACACGGCATGGACAGCTTTACCACCGAGTTCCGGTTCCGTAATGCGGAAGGTGGCAAGCTGGACGGCGGCTTTATCCCGGTCGATTTCGCCGCTATTGCCGCCGGTTATGGCTGTAAAACCTATCGTGTGACCACGCTGGAGCAGCTCAAAGCGGCGCTGGAAGATGCCCGTACCCAGACGGTTTCCACCCTTATCGACATCAAAGTGCTGCCAAAAACCATGATCCACAAATATTTCAGCTGGTGGCACGTCGGCGTGGCGCAGGCCTCGAAGACCGAACGTTCTCAGGCGGTGGCGGACAAGCTCAACAGCCATCTGGATCAGGCACGAAAATATTAATTTCAGGGCCGTGCCGCGGCCCGTTTTGCTCTTCTCCGTACGAACCCTACACAGGTGTAATTATGACTTTGAAACTTGGCGTCATCGGTACAGGTGCAATTGGTCAGGAACATATTCGTCGCTGCAGCCACGTGCTGCAGGGTGCACAGGTGGTTGCCGTCTCTGACATTAATGTCGAAGGCGCGCGTGCCGCACTGCAACGCCTGAATATTGAGGCGGAGGTATTCGAAAATGGACACGACGTGATTCAGTCTCCGAATGTTGATGCGGTGCTGGTCACCTCATGGGATCCGACCCATGAAGAGTTCACCTTAGCGGCGATTGCCGCCGGTAAACCGGTGTTCTGTGAAAAGCCGCTGGCGATGAGCGCCGAGGGCTGCCGCCGGGTCGTGGATGCAGAGATTCAGGCGGGTAAACGCCTGGTGCAGGTCGGCTTTATGCGTCCTTACGATGCGGGCTACCGTGCACTGAAAAAAGTAATCACCGATGGCGATATCGGTGAGCCGCTGATGCTGCACTGCGCGCACCGCAACCCGACCGTGCCGGAGAACTACACCACGCCGATGGCGATCACCAACACCCTGATCCACGAGCTGGATGTGCTGCGCTGGCTGACAAACGATGACTATAAAACGGTGCAGGTGGTCTTCCCGCGCGTCACCTCGAAGTCACACAGTCAGCTGAAAGATCCGCAGATCGTGCTGTTCGAAACCCAGAAAGGGGTCCGCATCGACGTCGAGATCTTCGTTAACTGCGCTTACGGCTATGACATCCAGTGTGAAGTGGTGGGCGAAGAGGGGATTGCGCGCCTGCCAGAGCCCTCTTCGGTGCAGCTGCGCAAAGAGGCCCGCCTGTCGAATACCATTCTGGTGGACTGGAAAGATCGCTTTATCGAGGCGTATGACGTTGAGCTGCAGGCGTTTATCAACGACATCAAAGCGGGCCAGTTGACCGGTCCTTCTGCCTGGGATGGCTTTGCCGCCTCAGTCGCCGCCGATGCCTGCATTAAAGCGCAGAACAGTGGTGCGATTGAGCCGGTAGAGATGCCGCCGCGTCCTGCTTTCTATAACTGATTTAGCTGTCTATGCGGCATGGCCGCTCTCCGCCTGGGAATAAGATAATGAACAAAGAGAATGTAAAACTGGCGATCGCCCCGATCGGCTGGACCAACGATGACATGCCGGATCTCGGCAGTGAGAATACCTTCCAGCAAACCGTCAGTGAGATGGCGCTGGCTGGCTTTACCGGCAGCGAAGTAGGCAGCAAATATCCCCGCGATCCGGCGATTCTGAAACCGATGCTCGACATTCGCGGCATCGAGATCTGCAACGCCTGGTTCAGCACCTTTTTCGCTAATGGCGATAAACAGAAAACCATCGAACAGTTCATCGAGCATATGAACTTCCTGCATGCAATGGGCGCGCGGGTGATTGGCTGTTCCGAGCAGAGCAAAAGTATTCAGGGCACCGGGCTTGCGGTGTTTGAAGAGAAAGCCATTTTCAGCGATGAAGAGTGGCAGTTAACCGCGGAAGGCTACAACGAACTGGCCCGCATCGCGGCGGAGAAGGGGATGCGCGTGACGCTGCATCACCATATGGGCACCGGCATTCAGACCACTGAAGAGATTGACCGGTTTATGGAGATGACCGACGAGCAGGTCGGTTTGCTCTATGACACCGGCCACGTCTACTACTCCGAAGGCTCCCAGCAGAAAATGCTGGCGGTACTGGAGAAATATCTGCCGCGCATCTTCCACGTTCATCTTAAGGATGTGCGTGATGAGGTGGTCGCCGAGGTGCGTGAGAACCATCTTTCGTTCCTGGAAGGAGTGAAAAAGGGCACCTTTACCGTACCGGGCGATGGCGTGATCGACTTCAGACCGGTGTTCAAAATCCTGGATGATTACGGCTATAAAGGCTGGATGGTGGTTGAAGCGGAGCAGGATCCGGCACTGGCCAATCCGTTTGAATATGCGGTGAAAGCGCGGAAATATATTCGCGAGAATGCAGGTTTATAAAAAGCCCTTCTGAACGAAGGCTGGCTTCCCCGTGCAGGGAAGCCAGCCTTTTGTTTTACTTCAGCGTAATGCTTTTCACGATGTTGTCAGCATCGCTCTGCGCCTGCTGCTGATTATCACCTGGCAGCGTAATCTGCAGCGTCACCAGTTTGCCATCTACTTTCGCCAGAACCACTGAAGACCATGAGGTCTGGTTGTTGGCAGAAATCACCGTATCCAGCTGCTGCGCGGGCTGATCTTTCAGCGTCACAGATTTGTTCGACACCACCTGCAACTGCGGATCGCGGTTACGCTGCTGCTGTTCCATACGCTGCGACAGCACATCCAGCCCATCATTGGTCGGGTCGCCGGCAATCACAATAATGGCGCGGGCACCGGTTTCATCCGCATAAACGTGCATGTTAGTGGTCTGCGAACCCAGTTTACCGCTTTTATCGGACATGCCTGGTGGCAGCGAGAAGCTCAGTTTGCCATCCATCAGCGTGACGGTTTGCGCCGACTGACTGGCGCTGACGCCGTTGTCATTCGCCGCTTCATCTTTCTTCTGGTCACAGGCTGCTAAGCCGAGTACCAGTAAACCCATTCCTACATATTTCACCAGGTTGCGCATCAGAATCCCTTTTTAAGTTTCCAGTCAGGCATTAATACAACAGGAATCAGGTTGCAAACGCAACCTGATGATTGTCAGAAGATCTTAGCGGATAGTAGTGGAAACCGTATGGGCGCTTAGCCGAAATTGACCTGGCGGGCGGTCTGGCGTTCAGCCAGACGTTTCAGCGCCGCGTTGAGCAGCACGCCGTAGGCGGGCAGGAAGAAGACCATGCAGATCAGCACTTTGAAGCTGTAATCCACCAGGGCAATCTCAACCCAGTGCTGCGCCATAAACGCATCGGGGCTTTTATAGAAGGCGATAAAGAAGAAGGCCAGCGTATCGCTGATATTCCCGAGAAACATGGCGCAGCCCGGCGCAATCCACCACTGTGGCAGGCGACGCAGACGGTTGAACACGTGAACGTCGAGGATCTGACCCAGCGCGTAAGCCATAAAGCTGGCGCAGGCGATACGGGCAACAAACAGATTCATCACTTCCAGTGCCTGCCAGCCCTGCCATTCACCCTGATAGAACAGCGCCGAGACACTGTAAGAGATAAACAGTGCCGGGATCATCACGGCCAGAATAATGCGTCGGGCCAGTGGTGCGCCAAAAATACGCACGGTGAGGTCGGTCGCCAGGAAGATAAACGGGAAGCTGAATGCACCCCAGGTGGTGTGGAAGCCAAACACTGAAATAGGCAACTGAACCAGATAGTTACTCGAAGTGATCACCAGCAGGTGAAACAGCGATAACCAGAAAAGCGCATGCATGCGCTGACGCGAAGAAAATGCGAGCATATTCAACCTTTTTAATGTTGGGGTGAGGGAACCCATTGCGGGACGCCGTTCGGGCAGCGCCTGGCAGTTTTATGAGCAAAAAGCGGCGGCATCTTACCGCGTTGTGCTTTTTATGCAATGGTTAATTTTAGCGCAATCGTTATCGCCTTGCTTCACCGCCAGCACGCGCTAGAATGAGCGCCCCTTACCTGAACCGAGTTGATTATGAGCGATGCTTTTTCCTCTGCCGACCATCAGCTGGATGCCCGTGGCCTGCGTTGCCCGGAGCCGGTGATGATGGTGCGCAAAACCGTACGCAGCCTGCAGGATGGCGAGACGTTGCTGATCATCGCCGATGATCCGGCCACCACGCGCGATATTCCCGGCTTCTGCCGCTTTATGGAACATGGCTTGCTGGCGCAGCAAACCGACACGCTGCCCTATCAGTTTCTGATCCGCAAAGGCATGGCGGGTTGACGACAGCCGTACAGGCCGCCGTTAACCTCACTCTTCAGATCAGAAGCCGCCTGCTCAGGCGCGGCGACGCAGTAACCGCAGCGCGTTGGCGGTGACCAGCGCGGTCGCACCCGAATCTGCCAGCACCGCCAGCCAGAGTCCGGTCAGACCCAGCAGGGTTGTGACCAGGAAAATCGCCTTTAGCCCCAGCGCAATACCGATATTCTGACGGATGATGCGCCGAGTCCGGCGTGCCAGCGCAATCATCGGAGCCAGATTGCTGAGCTGATTACGCGTCAGGGCAGCATCGGCCGCTTCCAGCGCCACATCGGTGCCGCTGCCCATCGCAATGCCCAGCGTTGCCGCTTTCATTGCTGGCGCGTCGTTAATGCCATCCCCGACCATCGCCAGCGGCTGTTGCTGACTCAGTTCGCGGATCGCCGCGACTTTATCGGCGGGCAGCAGACTGGCGCGATAATCAATATCGAGCTGGCGGGCAATGGTCGCCGCAGCGCGCGGATTGTCGCCGGTCAGCATCAGGCTCTCAATACCCAGCTTTTTCAGCGCCTTTAACGCCTCGACGGCGTCGTCGCGCAACTGATCGCGCAGAGCCAGCGCACCCAGCGCTTCGCCATCGCGCATCAGCACCACCAGGGTTTCACCTTCAGCTTCCTGTTGCGCTATCTGCGCATTTTGCTGCGGCGTCAGACCGGGTGCATGGCCGGGCGTCAGCAGCTGAATCTGCTGGCCAGCGACTTTCGCGCTGATGCCGCGTCCCGCCTGCACCTGCTGATCCTGCGCGTCAGGAATCACCAGATCACGCGCCTGCGCGGCCGCCACGATAGCGCTGGCCAGCGGATGGGTGGCACCCTGTTCCGCAGCGGCGCTCAGCGCCAGCATCTCTGACTCGCTGGCCGTGCCAAAGCGCAGGATCTGCGTCAGCTGCGGCTTGCCCAGCGTCAGAGTACCGGTTTTATCAAACGCCATTCTGCGCACCGAACTCAGCCGCTCCAGCGCCGCACCGCCTTTGATCAGTGCGCCCTGTCGCGCCGCTGCAGCCAGCCCGGAGGTAATGGCGGCAGGCGTGGAGATCACCAGTGCACAGGGGCAGCCAATCAACAGCAGTGTCAGCCCTTTGTAGATCCACGGCTGCCAGTCGCCTGCGCCGAGCAGTGGCGGCACCACCATCACCAGCAGCGACAGCAGCATGACCAGCGGCGTGTAAATACGGCTGAACTGGTCGATAAAGCGTTCGACCGGCGCACGATGCGTTTCCGCTTCTTCAATCAGCTGCAGGATACGGTCGATCGCGCTTTCACCCGGCTTCGACACCACTTCCAGCATCACCAGGCGATCAACGCTGGTAGCACCGGCGAGGATTTTTTCGCCGCTGGCCCGCGTTACCGGCAGTGATTCACCGGTTAGCGCGCTCTCATCGAAACTGGCAAGCGGGCTGATTAAGCTGCCATCGACCGGCAAGCGGCTGCCCGCCGCGACTTCAATCACATCGCCGGGTTGCAGCGCTGCGAGCGGTACCTCAGTACGTTTGCCCTGTTCAAGACGGATCGCCGATTCAGGCCGCAACGCCATCAGGCTGGTAACGCCGCTGCGCGCCCTGGAAGCGGCATAGCTTTCCAGCTGTTCGCCCAGCTGAAACAACACCAGCACCATCGCGGCTTCAGCGTGTGCGCCAATAATCAGTGCGCCAGCTGACGCCAGCGTCATTAATGTCTCAATAGTAAAAGGCGATCCGCTGCGCAGACGCTGCCAGGCGCCGCGCGCCACCGGGACCAGGCCGACCAGCGTGGTCAGCACAAACAGCCGATCGCCCCAGGTGGGCGCGAACTGGCTGAGAATGCTACTGGCAAGCACCAGCAGCGCCAGCAAAATCAGCATCCGGTTATGCTGCCAGCCCGGCGTAGCGGGGGATGTGGCCGACGTGGCTGATGGGGTTGCGAGCTGGAAGCCGGCTTTTTTCACCGCCTGTTCAACGGCGTTTTGTACGTCCTGGTCAGCGTTGACCACCAGTTTCTCGCTGCTGAACAAGACACGGGCATCGGTCACGCCACTCACCTGACGGACAGCGGTTTCAATGGTGCGGGCACACGACGGGCAATCCATCCCGCTGACCTGCCAGCTAAAGGGATAACTGTCGGCGCCTCGCCGGTCGCTTTCCTCAGCGGTGTCGGCGTCGTTGCCAGGGCTGCAGTGACTGTCACAGCAACAGCCTGCCGTCTCGGCAGGTACAGGCGTCGCGGCGTGAATAGAAAGGGAGAGGGGGCGGGCCTGGCGAACCTGGCACAGCGGTTTTGCTGCGGCGTGACTGGCACGGGGTTTGCCGCAGCCACAGGCGTGATGTTGATGCATATGACCTCCAGAGTGTAAGGATAGTGGGATGAGCAACGCAGCCCATCCCTTATCCTACACTCTGGAGTGAACTCCAGAGTCAAGGCTATTTTTTCAGACGACCCACAACGAGCGCACGATCATAAAGTGACCGGCGAAGTAGCAGGCGGCGACAATCGCGCTGTCGGCGGTAAAGCGGCGACGATAGTGTGAGATAAACCAGACGGCGTTTGCCAGCAGCAGCAGACCGGCACCCACCATGATCGAGAAGCTGTAATCGGTCGGGCGGAAGAAGTACTGCTCGGTCGCTATCCAGGTCATCACCAGCGTCATGCCGATAAAGGTGCAGACAGGCCAGCGCAGATCTTCCAGTCGGCTCCAGATGATGCCAATCAGGGCGGCACCGATGATGAGCAGCGTCAGCGGAATCGGCCAGAAGAAGGTCATGGTCATGCTGGCGGCGAAGCAGAGGGTATAAAGCAGGTGCGACAGGAAGAAAGCCCCGATGGCATAGAGCATCTGCTGACGCGGCAGCAGCGTTAACGCATCACCGACCAGCGTCGCGACCAGACCGGCCAGAATCAGGTAGTCCGTAGTCTGCAGCACCGGTGCCTGCCAGGCCAGCCCGACAAGAAGCAGCAGCGTGACCGGCTTAAATAACCAGCGTTGCCATTGCGGGCCGCGATAGGTGGCGTCGACATAGAGCCAGCCGGAGAAAAGTACAGCGAGGAAAGACCAGAGCATTGTTTCTCCCTTTTTTGTTCAAAATGGTGAAAGATCCCAAAATATCCCTTCCAGTTTAGGTTAAGCCTCTGAGATGTGACAATCAGGCAACTCTGGTTGTATGCTTTGCCGCCTGATTAATCATCCTGCAGGCACAAGAACGCTATGAGCAAACCGCCGCTAATCTTTATCATCGTTCTGGCGATTATCGCCGTGCTGGCGACCCGTCAGTTCATTAAGCAACGCCGGGAAGTGGCGGTGAATGACGCTTCACCCGAGCGTTCTCTGCAGGTTGAGGTCAAAACCAAACGCGAATTTCCTGCACCCAATCGCCGTTCGCGGCAGCGGGAAGTGATCGCCGGGGAAGAGATGCGCTACGAGGTGCTGTTTCACCCGCTGAACGGTGCCAGCGACATCAAAGTGCAGCTTAAAGAGGCGGAATATCATCAGCTGGACAAGGGCGCCAGAGGTGAACTGAAGATGCAGGGCACGCGCTTTATCAGCTTCACACCCCGGCAGTAACCGGCGGGCAGTGCGCCCGCCCGGAATTATTTCTTGCGTGGGAAGTTTTTCTTCTGCCAGGCGACCAGTTCGAACACCCCGAACAGAAACACTTTGGCCTGGGTGACGCGGTCAATCGGCGGCGCATCTTTGGTCTGCGTGGTGCGCAGTAACACCAGCTGCAGGCCATGCATCAGGATCATGAAAATCAGCGCAACGTTGATAAAATAAGTCAGCGGTTTCGGGTAGGGATGAACCAGGTTAGCCAGTAAAAATCCCCACACGCATAGCATCAACAGACGCCCCAAATTAAGTAACATCCTGCGTCTCCTGTTGACGTTGATACAAACGATAAGCCACTTGTCCGGCTATTTTCTCGCGATAAAGATCCCACTCCGGCGGCACCGGCGGTGCGCCATTTTCCACTTCACTTTCGACGTAAATCAGCGCCTGATCGGCCAGCCAGTGATTCTGCTCCAGCAGCTGTAACGTCTGTTCCAGCAATCCCTGACGAAACGGCGGATCGATAAACACCACATCAAAGGGTTCACCTGGCTGTGCCAGCCAGTTTAACGCATTGGTCTGAATCACGGTGCCATTACTGGCGCGCAACGTCTGCAGATTTTTTGTCAGCTGCTGCGCCACCGGCCGTTCCAGCTCCAGCAGCGTCGCCGATCCCGCGTAACGCGACAGGGCTTCCAGTCCTAATGCGCCGCTACCGGCAAAGCAGTCGAGGCAGCGCGCCTCTGGCAGCACCGGGGCCAGCCAGTTAAACAGCGTCTCACGTACCCGATCGGTGGTCGGGCGCAGTCCGGCGCTGTCCGGCACCGGCAGTTTGCGTCCGCGCCACTGGCCGCCAATGATGCGAATCTGCCCGGCACCGCCTGTACTGCGGGGGTTTTTATTCATCTTGCTCACAACTCGTCATAATTTGTTGCGTAGTTTAACGGGCGAATCGGTGAGAAGAAACGTTAAAAAAGGGTGCTGTGGTGAGCTGGCTGGAAAGTGTTAGACTACTGAGTTGCTGAAGT
Source organism: Pantoea sp. PvP021 (assembly GCF_054056055.1). Classification (NCBI taxonomy): domain Bacteria; kingdom Pseudomonadati; phylum Pseudomonadota; class Gammaproteobacteria; order Enterobacterales; family Erwiniaceae; genus Pantoea; species Pantoea sp. PvP021. The sequence goes on from NZ_JBSRXX010000005.1 coordinate 118,524, forward strand.
CATGCATTATTCTGCGGTTTACGCCGGTCTGGCGCTGACCAACTTTCATTGATTTACCCCTGGAAACCACGCGCGACCGGGACAAAGCCATCGAGGAGTGTCGTCACACAATGGCAAAAGAGAAAAAACGTGGCTTTTTTTCCTGGCTGGGATTTGGCAAAGAGGAAGAGAAACAACCTGTCGCGGAGGAGCAGACACAAGAGGTCGCAGAACCCGCAGAGCAGCAGGCAGAACAGGACGCCCCGGCATTAAGCCAGGCTGAAGCGCAAGCGGAAGAGACTGTCGTTATCACCGAAACGGTGGCCGGGCAGCAGCGTGAGGCGGAAGTCACCGCGGCAGCGCCGCACGAGTCAGCACCCATGGTGCTGGATGAAGCTGCGCCGATTGAGGCCGATCCTGAAGCGCTACTGGAAATCGCCGCACCTGAACATGACGCGACGCCGGTTATTGACGCCGACGACGTGGTAAAGCCAGCCGTTGATGCGGAACCCGCGGATGCGCCGTTAAGCGAAGAAGAGCTGACCGCGCTGGCACTGGGCGATGCAGCGATCGTTGAAACCCCGGACAGCGAAGCGGACGCGCCGTTAAGCGAAGAAGAGCTGACCGCGCTGGCGCTGGATGACGCCGGGATCGTTGAAACCCCGCACAGCGAAGCCGAAGCGCCGTTAAGCGATGAAGCGCTGACGCCGGACGAGGCTGCGATCGTTGAAACATCGGACAGCGAAACGGAAGCACCGCTCACCGAAGAAGAGCTGACCGCACTGGCACTGGGCGAAGCCGAAGTCACCGACGCGGAACCGGCAGAGACATTATCCGATACCGTCAGCGATCTCCCGCTGGCCGCCGCGCCACTCATCGTGCAGGAGCAGGAGCGTCCCAGCAAAGAGGGCTTCTTTGCCCGCCTGAAGCGCAGCCTGGTGAAAACCCGTCAGAACCTCGGTTCCGGTTTTATCAGCCTGTTCCGTGGCAAAAAGATTGATGATGAGCTGTTTGACGAGCTGGAAGAGCAGCTGCTGATTGCGGATGTGGGTGTGGATACCACTCGCCGCATCATCACGCATCTGACCCAGCAGGCAAACCGCAAGCAGCTGCGTGACGCGGAAGCGCTCTTCGGCCTGCTGAAAGCGGAGATGGCCTCGATTCTGGCGAAAGTGGATGCGCCACTGGACGTCTCAGGCAAAACGCCGTTTGTGATCCTGATGGTTGGCGTCAATGGTGTAGGTAAAACCACCACCATCGGTAAACTGGCGCGCCAGTATCAGGCTGAAGGCAAATCTGTGATGTTAGCGGCTGGTGATACCTTCCGCGCCGCGGCTGTTGAGCAGCTGCAGGTGTGGGGCCAGCGCAATAACATTCCGGTGATTGCTCAGCACACCGGTGCAGATTCCGCTTCGGTGATCTTCGATGCTATTCAGGCGGCTAAATCGCGTGGCGTTGACGTGCTGATTGCCGATACCGCGGGTCGTCTGCAGAACAAATCGCACCTGATGGAAGAGCTGAAAAAAATTACCCGAGTGATGAAGAAACTGGATGATTCAGCGCCACACGAAGTGATGCTGACGCTGGATGCCAGCACCGGACAGAATGCGGTCAGCCAGGCCCGACTGTTTAATGAAGCCGTTGGCGTGACCGGGATTGCGCTCACCAAGCTGGATGGCACCGCTAAAGGCGGCGTGATCTTCTCGGTGGCCGATCAGTTCGGTATTCCGATTCGCTACATCGGCGTCGGTGAAGGCATTGAAGATTTACGGCCGTTTAAGGCGGAAGATTTTATTGAGGCACTGTTTGCCCGAGAGGACTAATTAGGATGATTCGCTTTGAAGAGGTCAGTAAGGCATATCTCGGCGGACGTCAGGCGCTGCAGGGGGTAGATTTCCGTCTGCGTCCCGGCGAAATGGCGTTTCTGACCGGCCACTCCGGTGCCGGTAAAAGTACCTTGCTGAAGCTGATTTGTGGCATTGAGCGCCCGAGTGCCGGAAAAATCTGGTTCAGTGGCCATGACATTTCCCGCCTGCGTAACAGCGAGGTGCCTTTCCTGCGTCGTCAGATCGGCATGATTTTCCAGGATCACCACCTGCTGATGGATCGTTCGGTTTATGAAAATGTGGCGATCCCGCTGATTATCTCCGGTGCCAGCGGCGAAGATATTCGTCGTCGTGTTTCGGCGGCACTGGATAAAGTGGGTCTGCTCGACAAAGCGAAAAGTTATCCGATTCAGCTTTCTGGCGGTGAACAGCAGCGTGTGGGCATCGCCCGTGCGGTGGTGAATAAGCCCGCCGTGCTGCTGGCCGATGAACCGACCGGTAACCTTGACGACGCGCTGTCAGAAGATATTCTGCGCCTGTTCGAAGAGTTCAACCGCGTCGGCGTCACCGTCCTGATGGCGACGCATGACAGCGGTCTTATCGCCCGACGCAACTACCGGATGATGACGCTGAATCAGGGACGTCTGCACGGAGGCCACGATGGTCAATAAACGCATTAAACGTCCGGCTGCGCCGAAAGCGAAGCAGCAGTCAAAGAGCAAAGCGCTGAAAGGCGGCTGGCAGGAGCAGTGGCGCTATGCGCTGCGCGGCACGCTTTCTGATATGTGGCGTCAGCCGCTGGCAACCCTGCTGACGGTGATGGTCATCGCCATTTCACTGACGCTGCCCAGCGTCTGCTACATGGTGTGGAAAAACGTCAGCCAGGCGGCAACGCAGTGGTATCCGGCGCCGCAGTTAACCGTTTATCTCTCAAAAACGCTGGATGACACGGCGGCAGAAAACGTGGTGGCGCAGCTCAAGCAGGTCGAAGGCGTGGATAACGTCAACTACCTGACGCGGGAAGAGGCGCTGAACGAGTTCCGCAACTGGTCAGGCTTTGGCGGCGCAATGGATATGCTGGAGCAGAATCCGCTGCCTGCGGTGGCCATCATTACACCTAAGCTCAATTTCCAGAACTCAGACACCATGCAAAGCCTGCGCGATCGGGTAACTAAAGTGCAGGGCGTGGATGAAGTGCGGATGGATGATAGCTGGTTTGCGCGGCTGGCGGCGCTGACCGGGCTGGTGGGGCAGATCGCCTCAATGATTGGCGTGCTGATGATCGTGGCAGTGTTCCTGGTGATCGGTAACAGCGTCCGGCTCAGCATCTTTGCCCGACGCGACACCATTAACGTGCAGAAGCTGATTGGTGCCACTGACGGCTTTATCCTGCGTCCGTTCCTCTATGGCGGGGCGCTGCTGGGCTTCAGCGGGGCAGTGCTGTCGCTGCTGCTGTCGGAAGTGCTGGTGCTGCGTCTGCAATCCGTTGTTGCCAGTGTGGCAACCGTATTTGGTACCACCTTCTCGCTGGAAGGCTTCTCGTGGGATGAGGCGCTGCTGCTGTTACTGATTGCGGCAATCATCGGCTGGGTGGCTGCGTGGCTGGCAACGGTACAACATTTACGTCGATTTACGCCGCAGTAAACGCCTGCAACATTTTTTTGTTATAATGGTCCTCTGCTACCGATGGTGGGTGCAGAGGATATTTCCCCTCTTCCCTTCCTGTCATCTGTGTGTAAAATATTCACCGCTATAATTGAACTTGTGGATAACTTTACCACTCTAAGTAGCACAGATTGCTTTCGGATTTCGCGCGACGTTGACTTAATGTATCGTCTGCGCAGGGAAATGTGCGGCAATTCCACTGAATTTGTGAGGGTTTGAATGACCAAAGAAATGCAAACTTTAGCTATTGCTCCTCTTGGCAACCTGGAGTCTTACGTCCGGGCTGCGAATACCTGGCCGATGCTCTCGGCAGAAGAGGAAAAAGCGTTGGCTGAACGGCTGCATTACCAGGGCGATCTGGATGCGGCAAAGACGCTGATCCTGTCTCACCTACGCTTTGTAGTTCATATCGCTCGTAATTACTCCGGCTATGGTCTGCCACAGGCTGACCTGGTCCAGGAAGGCAATATCGGCCTGATGAAAGCGGTACGTCGCTTCAACCCAGAAGTGGGCGTGCGTCTGGTTTCGTTTGCCGTGCACTGGATTAAAGCGGAGATTCACGAATACGTGCTGCGTAACTGGCGTATCGTGAAAGTCGCGACCACCAAAGCACAGCGTAAGCTGTTCTTTAACCTGCGTAAAACCAAGCAGCGTCTGGGCTGGTTCAATCAGGACGAAGTCGAGATGGTTGCGCGTGAGCTGGGCGTAAGCAGCAAAGATGTGCGTGAAATGGAATCGCGTATGGCCGCGCAGGATATGACCTTTGATATGTCTGCCGACGACGAGAGCAGCGAAGGCCGATCTATGGCACCCGTGCTTTATCTTCAGGATAAAACCTCTGACTTTGCTGACGGCATTGAAGAGGATAACTGGGATGCGCACGCGGCTGACAAGCTGAGCTATGCGATGGAAGGTCTGGATGAGCGTAGTCAGCACATCATTCGCGCCCGCTGGCTGGACGAAGACAATAAAACCACGCTGCAGGAGCTGGCCGATCAGTACGGCGTGTCAGCCGAACGTGTCCGGCAGCTGGAAAAGAACGCCATGAAGAAACTGCGTATGGCGATCGAAGCGTAACGCACTTCGACATCTTAAGGGGCGACTTTATGTCGCCCTTTTTGTTTTTCTGCGCCTGACTATTCTACCGCCATTATCCAGCCATCACTCTGCGCCCTGAAGCCACACGCCTGCATAAAGGCTGCCCGCACCTGCTGATCGTCACTGCCATCATCGGCAATCCACCAGTCCGCTATCGACCCATTCTGCCTGATCGTCTCTTCCAGTAAATATTGTCCCACCCCGCGTCGGCGCGTGACATCGCGCACCGACAGCCGGTGAACTTTGCCGTGGATTCCGGCGATTTCCAGCTGCAAACCCGCCAGTAGCCGGTCGTTAAAACGGGCAGCATAGAGACGATGGCGCTCATCCAGCTGCTGCTCCAGTTGTTCAATCTCCAGATCCGGCCAGACTTTGCCAAGATCGATGCGGTCCTGCGCGGTCAGCGTGGTTAAACGCTGGATAGTGAGCTTCATAACAAAAACCTCTGTAACAGGGGAAAGTGCAGCGAAAATGTACAACCAGAGTGCTACCACATTTTCATCAATAAAACAGGTCAAAAGATGGTCGGGATGCCAGGATGATAGTTGTAAACAGGGATAGCGTGCGATCAATCCAGCATAACGCGCTGGCAAAGCGGTGAAAAACCGGCCGTTGCCTCCAGTGTATTATGCTGTTTCACTCAGTCAATTCTGAATATGTCAGTTGATTTACAGAAGAAACTTCCTGTTTAATAACCTGAAAAATAAAGTCTTATTAATAAAAAATGTCAGAAAAGTACGCTAACTCATTCATGCTTAATCAGTTTTCGACTTTATCTGACAGCACAAACACTCACAACATACACGACAAAACAAATGGGGTAGTCAGGATGAAAATGAAAGGTCGCGCATTACTGGCGGGATGTGTAGCACTGGCGATGAGCCATGCGGCGCTGGCTGAAGATATCAAAGTGGCGATTGTCGGCGCAATGTCTGGCCCGGTGGCGCAGTACGGCGACATGCAGTTCGCCGGTGCGACTCAGGCGATTGAAGATATCAACGCCAAAGGCGGTGTTAACGGCAACAAACTGGTTGCGGTGAAATATGACGACGCCTGTGACCCGAAACAGGCGGTTGCGGTAGCGAACAAGGTGATTAACGACGGCATCCGCTACGTGATCGGCCATCTCTGCTCTTCATCCACCCAGCCCGCTTCTGACATCTATGAAGATGAAGGCGTGCTGATGATTACCCCGGCGGCGACCGCCCCTGACCTGACTTCCCGCGGCTATAAACTGATTATGCGCACCACCGGTCTCGACTCCGATCAGGGGCCGACCGCCGCGAAATATGTGATGAGCGAGCTTAAACCGCAGCGCATCGCCGTAGTGCATGACAAACAGCAGTATGGCGAAGGCCTGGCGCGCTCCGTACAGGAGAGCCTGAAAAAGCAGGGCGCCAATATCGTGATGTTTGAAGGTATCACCGCTGGCGATAAAGATTTCTCTACGCTGGTCGCGCGCTTCAAGAAAGAGAACGTCGATTTCGTCTATTTCGGCGGTTACTACCCGGAAATGGGTCAGATCGTGCGTCAGGCACGTGCTGCGGGCCTGAAAACCCAGTTTATGGGACCGGAAGGCGTGGGTAACGCCTCGCTGTCGAACATCGCCGGTGCCGCTTCTGAAGGCATGCTGGTGACCCTGCCAAAACGCTACGACCAGGTTGAAACCAACAAACCGATCGTGGAAGCGCTGAAAGCGAAGAAACTGGATCCGACCGGACCGTTCGTCTGGACCACCTATGCCGCACTGCAGTCGCTGGCAACCGGCATGGAGCGCAGCAAGAGCGCTGAGCCGGACGCTATCGTGAAAAACCTCAAGGAAGGTGCGGCGGTGCCAACCGTGATGGGCAACCTGAACTGGGATGAGAAGGGTGACCTTAAGGGCTTTGAATTCGGCGTCTTTAAATGGCATGCCGATGGCACCTCGACTGCTGTGAAGTAAACCAGGCTGTTTTGTGGTGAGCGGGAGGCCGGTTAACCGGTTTCCCCTGACCAGCGACACGAACGCCTGGTGCTGGTCTGCCAGGCGTTTTTTGTACCCCGATCGCCCACGATCGGTTAAGTAAGGGTCAAGGTATGTCCGAGCAGTTTCTCTATTTTATTCAGCAGATGTTTAACGGTGTGACCCTGGGCAGCACCTACGCGCTGATCGCCATCGGTTACACCATGGTTTACGGCATTATCGGCATGATCAACTTCGCCCACGGCGAGGTCTACATGATCGGTAGCTATGTCTCCTTTATCGTGATTGCCGCCCTGATGATGATGGGCATCGACACCACCTGGCTGATGATTGCGGCCGGCTTTGTGATGGCGGTAATTATCTCCAGCGCCTACGGCTGGAGCATCGAGCGCGTCGCCTACCGGCCTGTGCGCTCATCCAAGCGCCTGATTGCGCTGATCTCCGCCATCGGGATGTCGATATTCCTGCAAAACTACGTCAGCCTGACGCAGGGTTCACGCGACCTGGCGCTGCCGAGTCTGATTACCGGACAGTGGACGGTAGGCGAGAGCAACGGCTTTGCCGCCACGATTTCTACCATGCAGATAGTGATCTGGGTGGTGACGTTCCTGGCGATGCTGGCGCTGACCACCTTTATCCGCTACTCACGCATGGGCCGCGCCTGCCGCGCCTGCGCAGAAGACCTGAAAATGGCCAGCCTGCTGGGAATAAACACGGACCGCGTGATCTCGCTGACATTTGTCATCGGTGCCGCGATGGCCGCGGTGGCGGGCGTATTGCTGGGACAGTTCTACGGTTCAATCAACCCCTTCATCGGCTTTATGGCAGGAATGAAGGCATTCACCGCCGCCGTGCTGGGCGGGATTGGCAGTATTCCGGGCGCGATGATTGGTGGTCTGGTACTGGGCATCGCCGAGGCGCTGACCTCGGCCTATCTCAGCACGGAATATAAAGATGTGGTCTCGTTTGCCCTGCTGATTGTGGTGCTGCTGGTGATGCCGACCGGGATTCTGGGCCGCCCGGAGGTCGAAAAAGTATGAAGACTTCCTTTATCAATGCCCTGATCTCCTCGGTGATGCTGCTGGTACTCGCCACCTTCTTTATGGGGCTGCGCCTGAATCTGGACGGCACTAATCTGGTAGTGCAGAACGCCGGCAGCGTGCGCTGGAACTGGATCGCCACAGGCTGTGCGGTGGTGTTTCTGTTTCAGCTGCTGCGTCCGGTATGGCAAAGCGGCCTGAAGAAAATCTCCGGTCCGGCGCTGGTGTTACCGGGTCTGGATGGCTCGACGCCGAAGCAGAAACTGGTGATGGCGGTGCTGATTATCGCCGCCGTTGCCTGGCCATTCCTGGTGTCACGCGGCACCGTCGATATCGCCACCATGACGCTGATCTACGTGATGCTCGGTCTGGGCTTAAACGTGGTGGTCGGCCTCTCTGGCCTGCTGGTGCTGGGTTATGGCGGCTTTTACGCCATCGGTGCCTATACCTTTGCGCTGTTGAACCATTATTACGGTCTCGGCTTCTGGCAGTGCCTGCCGCTCTCCGGCATAGTTGCCGCGCTGTTTGGTCTGCTGCTGGGCTTCCCGGTGCTGCGACTGCGCGGCGACTATCTGGCGATAGTGACGCTGGGCTTCGGTGAGATCGTGCGTATTCTGCTGCTGAACAATACCGCCCTGACCGGCGGGCCGAACGGCATCAGCCAGATACCGAAACCGACGCTGTTTGGTCTGGAGTTTGGCCGTACGCCGCGGGAAGGCGGCTGGGATACCTTCCATAACTTCTTTGGGCTGAAGTACGATCCCAGCGACCGCATTATCTTCCTCTACCTGGTGGCGCTGCTGCTGGTGGTGCTGACGCTGTTTGTGATCAACCGGCTGCTGCGGATGCCGCTGGGCCGAGCCTGGGAAGCCCTGCGTGAGGATGAGATTGCCTGCCGTTCACTGGGCCTCAGCCCGACCCGCATCAAGCTGACCGCCTTTACCATCAGTGCCGCGTTTGCCGGTTTTGCCGGCAGCCTGTTCGCGGCGCGTCAGGGCTTTGTCAGCCCGGAATCCTTTACCTTTGTCGAATCCGCCTTTGTGCTGGCGATTGTCGTCCTGGGCGGGATGGGGTCGCAGTTTGCGGTGATTCTGGCCGCCATCCTTCTGGTGGTGTCACGCGAGCTGATGCGCGATCTCAATGAGTACAGCATGCTGGTGCTGGGTGGCCTGATGGTGCTGATGATGATCTGGCGTCCGCAGGGCCTGTTGCCGATGAAGCGTCCGCATCTGAAGCTCAGAACCGGTAAACAAGGAGAGCAGGCATGATTCAGCCTTTATTAGCCGTTGAAGGCCTGATGATGCGCTTCGGCGGGCTGTTAGCCGTGAACAATGTGGCGCTGGAGCTGCGTCCGCAGGAGATCGTTTCGCTGATTGGCCCCAACGGTGCCGGTAAAACCACCGTGTTCAACTGCCTGACCGGCTTTTACAAGCCAACCGGCGGGACGATCACATTGCGTGAGCAGCATCTTGAAGGGTTGCCGGGCCAGAAGATTGCGCGGATGGGCATCGTGCGGACGTTCCAGCACGTGCGTCTGTTCCGTGAGATGACGGTCATTGAGAACCTGCTGGTGGCGCAGCATCAGCATCTGAAAAGCGGCGTATTTTCCGGTCTGCTGAAAACTCCGGCGTTTCGCCGCAGTGAGAACGAGGCGCTGGATCGTGCGGCGACCTGGCTGGAGCGGGTGGGGCTGCTGGATCTGGCTAACCGTCAGGCGGGCAATCTGGCCTATGGTCAGCAGCGTCGGCTGGAGATTGCGCGCTGTATGGTGACGCGCCCGGAAATCCTGATGCTGGATGAACCGGCAGCGGGCCTTAACCCCAAAGAGACCCATGAGCTGGATGCGCTGATTGCGGAACTGCGTGGCGAACACAAGGTGTCGGTGCTGCTGATTGAACATGATATGAAGCTGGTGATGGGGATTTCTGACCGTATTTATGTGGTCAATCAGGGAACGCCGCTGGCTAACGGAACGCCGGAAGAGATTCGTAATAACCCGGATGTCATTCGTGCCTATTTAGGAGAGGCCTGAGATGGCAAATGCGATGTTAACCATTGAGAACGTCAGCGCCCACTACGGCAAAATTCAGGCGCTGCACAACGTCAGTCTCTACATCAATCAGGGCGAAATCGTCACCCTGATTGGCGCTAACGGTGCCGGAAAAACCACGCTGCTGGGTACGCTGTGCGGCGAGCCGCGCGCGACGCAGGGCACCATTACCTTTGATGGCAAAACCATCACCGACTGGCAAACCTCGCGCATTATGCGTGAAGCGATCGCCATCGTGCCGGAAGGCCGGCGGGTCTTTTCGCGCATGACGGTAGAAGAGAACCTGGCGATGGGGGGCTTTTTTGCAAGCCGTCCGGACTATCTGACGCGGATCAAGCGCGTTTATGAACTCTTCCCGCGTCTGGAGGAGCGTAAAATCCAGCGCGCCGGGACGATGTCGGGCGGTGAACAGCAGATGCTGGCGATTGGTCGTGCGCTGATGAGCCAGCCGCGCCTGCTGTTGCTGGATGAGCCGTCTCTGGGACTGGCACCGATCATTATTCAGCAGATCTTCGACACCATTGAGCAGCTGCGCAGCGAGGGGATGACTATTTTCCTGGTGGAGCAGAATGCGAATCAGGCGCTGAAGCTGGCGGATAGGGGCTATGTGCTGGAGAACGGGCATGTGGTGCTGGAAGACACAGGTTCAGCACTTCTTTCCAACGAAGCCGTCCGCAGCGCTTACTTAGGTGCCTGATGGGGCACGGCCTGGCTTACTTGCCATTTCGACACCGGGCAGTGCTCGTAATCCTCACGTATGTATATACGCTCCGGTTACTGTGCGCTTTGGTACACAGGCCTGGCTTACTGGTCAGGTTGCGGTTGGGCAGTGCTCGCCATCCTCACGTATATGTGTACGCTCCGGTGGCTGCGCGCTTTGGTACACAGGCCTGGCTTACTGGTCAGGTTGCGGTTGGGCAGTGCTCGCCATCCTCACGTACTACGTGTACGCTCCGGTGGCTGCGCGCTGTCCGCCCGCAACCTGCCTGCGCCGCCGACGGCCTTCGAAATGGGTGTGTGATGCGCCGCCGACGGCCTTGAGTGTCGGTGTTAGAGGGGCCGCCATCGCCTTTTGCATTTGGTGAGGTAGAATCCGCTGCGGGCTTTTTTACTGCCCAGCCGCTCTGCAAATTATGTAACCAAAACCTGGCAGCAGTGACGCGTTACCGCTGCGCTGCCAGCCTCCTCTTTTGCGCATACCGGTCTGTCACCCGGCTGTCATCTTTCTGTTATTAATCCTTCATTTCCCCGTGTCATGTTACTTCGCGAAACAGAAATCCGTGATTTCACGCGTATTTACCTGCACAGGAAAATTCTATGTCCGTCGTTACCTTTCGTCGTAGCCTGATGAGCGTGCTGCTCGGTCTGACGCTCAGCAGCCATGCCATGGCCGCCACTGAGATCCCTTTCTGGCACTCTATGGAAGGCGAGCTAGGCAAAGAAGTGGATTCGCTGGCACAGCGTTTTAACCAGACGCATCCCGATTACAAAATTGTTCCGACCTACAAAGGTAACTACGAGCAGAGCCTGGCGGCAGGGATTGCGGCAGTGCGCAGCGGCAAAGCCCCTGCGGTGCTGCAGGTTTATGAAGTCGGTACGGCGACCATGATGGCCTCACAGGCGATTGTGCCGGTGCATCAGGTCTTCAAAGACGCCGGTATCCCCTTTGATGAAAAGCAGTTCGTGCCAACGGTGGCGGGCTACTACAGCGACAGTAAAGGTCAGCTGATCTCTCAGCCGTTCAACAGCTCGACGCCAGTGCTCTACTACAACAAAGATGCCTTTAAAAAAGCGGGTCTGAACCCGGATCAGCCACCGAAAACCTGGCAGGAGCTCGCGACGGATGCCGCCGCACTGCGCAAATCGGGCATGAGCTGTGGCTACGCCAGCGGCTGGCAGGGCTGGATCCAGATTGAAAACTTCAGCGCCTGGCACGCTCTGCCGGTAGCGACCAAAAACAACGGGTTTGACGGACTCGACGCCGTGCTGGAGTTCAACAAGCCGGTACAGGTTCGTCATATCGAGCTGCTGGAAGCGATGAACAAGAAAGGGGACTTCACCTACTTTGGCCGCAAAGATGAGTCCACCGCCAAGTTCTACAACGGCGACTGTGGCATCACCACCGCATCATCCGGTTCGCTGGCTGATATCCGTCATTACGCCAAATTCAACTTCGGCGTTGGCATGATGCCGTATGACGAGACCGTACCGAATGCGCCGCAGAACGCCCTGATCGGCGGTGCCAGCCTGTGGGTGATGAAAGGCAAAGATGCGACAACCTACAAAGGCGTGGCTGAGTTTATGCAGTTCCTCGCTAAACCGGAAATCGCCGCGGAATGGCACCAGAAAACCGGCTATCTGCCGATTACCACCGCCGCCTACGAGCTGACTAAACAGCAGGGCTTCTACGATAAGAATCCGGGTGCGGATATCGCTACCCGTCAGATGATGAACAAGCCGCCACTGCCGTTCACTAAAGGCATGCGTCTGGGCAACATGCCGCAGATTCGTACCGTGATCGACGAAGAGCTGGAAAGCGTCTGGACCGGCAAGCAGTCGCCGCAGAACGCGATGGATAACGCAGTGAAACGCGGTAACGAGTTGCTGCGCCGCTTCCAGCAGCAGGTGAAGTAATCTCTCCTTGCGGGCCAGCTCAGGCTGGCCCCTCTCTCTGACGCCAGGTACACCATGTCTTCATCTCGTCCGGTCTTTCGCACCAGCCTGTTGCCCTATCTTCTGGTGCTGCCGCAACTGCTGATTACCGCCATCTTCTTTCTCTGGCCTGCCGGTGAAGCGCTGTGGTACTCGCTGCAAAGCCTCGATCCCTTTGGCATCTCCAGCAGCTTTGTCGGCCTGGAAAATTTCAGACGCCTGTTTGCCGATCCTTACTATCTGGATTCGTTCTGGACCACCATAAAATTCAGCGGCATGGTCACGGTGTTCGGCATGGTCTTTTCGCTGCTGCTGGCGGCGCTGGTGGATTATGTGGTGCGGCTGCGCCGTCTCTATCAGACGCTGTTGCTGCTGCCCTACGCCGTTGCGCCTGTCGTGGCCGCGGTACTGTGGATGTTCCTTTTTAATCCGGGCCTAGGCCTGTTCAGCTATCTGCTGAACCACATCGGCTACAACTGGAACTATGCGCAAAACAGCGGTCAGGCGATGTTCCTGATTGTGCTGGCATCAATCTGGCAGCAGATGAGCTACAACTTCCTGTTCTTCTTCGCTGCGCTGCAATCGATCCCCAAATCGCTGGTGGAAGCCGCCGCCATTGACGGTGCCGGACCGGTGCGTCGCTTCTTCAACCTCTCGCTGCCACTAATTACGCCGGTCAGCTTCTTCCTGCTGGTGGTGAATCTGATCTACGCCTTCTTCGATACCTTCCCGGTAATCGATGCCGCCACCGGCGGCGGGCCGGTGCAGGCGACCACCACGCTGATCTACAAAATCTATCGCGAAGGCTTTACCGGTCTGGATCTCTCCTCGTCCGCTGCGCAGTCGGTGGTGCTGATGCTGCTGGTCATCGGGCTGACGGTGCTCCAGTTCCGCTTTGTTGAACGTAAGGTGCAATACCAATGATTGAGAATCGACGCGGGCTGGATCTCTTCAGCCACATCGTGCTGGTGCTGGGCGTGCTCACCATCCTGTTTCCGCTCTATGTTGCCTTTGTGGCGGCGACGCTGGATAACGAAGCGGTCTATCAGGTGCCGATGACGCTGGTGCCCGGCACGCACCTGTGGGAGAACATCTCGCGCATCTGGACGCATGGCGTCAACGGCAACGGGCCGGCGTTTGGCCTGATGCTGCTCAACAGCATGATCATGGCGCTGGGCATCACCTTCGGCAAAATCACGGTGTCGATGCTGTCGGCGTTTGCGCTGGTCTGGTTTCGCTTTCCGCTGCGCACGCTCTTTTTCTGGCTGATCTTCATCACCCTGATGCTGCCGGTTGAGGTGCGTATCTTCCCGACAGTACAGGTGATTGCCGATCTCAACCTGCTCGACAGCTACAGCGGATTAACCCTGCCGCTGATGGCCTCGGCCACCGCCACCTTCCTGTTCCGCCAGTTCTTTATGTCGCTGCCGGATGAGCTGGTGGAGGCGGCGCGTATCGACGGTGCCAGCGCGATGCGCTTCTTTATCGACATTGTTCTGCCGCTGTCGAAAACCAATCTGGCGGCGCTGTTTGTGATCACCTTTATCTACGGCTGGAACCAGTACCTCTGGCCGCTGCTGATCATCAATGACGCCAGCCTCGGCACGGCGGTGGCGGGGATTAAAAGCATGATCTCCTCCAGCGGATCGCCGACCCAGTGGAATGAAGTGATGGCGGCAATGTTATTAACCCTGATCCCACCGCTGGTGGTGGTGTTAGTCATGCAGCGTGCCTTTGTGCGCGGTCTGGTTGAGAGTGAGAAATAAGATGGCAGGCGTAACCCTTCAGGCAGTAACCAAATCCTACGATGGCAAAAATCAGATCATCCAGCCGCTGAATGTCACCATCAATGACGGCGAATTTATGGTGATGGTCGGTCCATCCGGCTGCGGTAAATCGACCCTGCTGCGCATGGTGGCCGGACTGGAGCGCGTCAGCTCCGGCGATATCTATATCGACGGCCGGCGCGTTACTCAGGAAGAGCCAAAAGATCGCGGGATTGCAATGGTGTTCCAGAACTACGCGCTCTATCCCCATATGTCGGTGGAGGAGAACATGGCCTATGGGCTGAAAATCCGTGGCATGGGCAAAGAGCAGGTCCGCCAGCGGGTGCTCGACGCGGCGCGCAGTCTGGAACTGGATCACCTGCTGATGCGTCGGCCTCGCGAACTCTCCGGCGGACAGCGGCAGCGCGTGGCGATGGGCCGCGCGATCGTGCGTGAACCGGCAGTTTTTCTGTTTGATGAGCCGCTCTCCAACCTTGATGCCCGTCTGCGGGTGCAGATGCGGCTGGAACTGCAGCAGCTGCATCGCCGCTTACAGACCACCAGCCTCTATGTCACCCACGATCAGGTGGAGGCGATGACGCTGGCGCAGCGGGTGATGGTGATGAACAAAGGGGTGGTCGAGCAGCTCGGCACGCCGGTCGAGGTGTATGAGCGTCCCGCCAGCCAGTTCGTTGCCTCGTTTATTGGCGCGCCCGCCATGAATTTACTGAAAGGACAGTTCAGCAGCGATGGATCACGCTTTGACCTCGACGCCTCGCACGCTCTGCCGCTCAGCGACAGTAAAGCGAAATGGGCTAACCGGCCGGTGGTGCTGGGTATCCGGCCAGAGCACATCCGGCTCAGTAGCCGCGAGCAGGGCGGCGTGCCGCTGCGGGTCGATACGCTGGAGATGCTGGGGGCTGATAATCTGGCACATGGCCGCATCGGTGACACGCCACTGGTGGTACGCTTAGCCCACAGTGAACGTCCGCAGCCCGGCAGTACGCTGTGGCTGCATCTGCCGTCAGATGCGTTACACTTCTTCGATTCAACCCATGGAAAGCGTCTGGAATGAGCACACAACACTGGCCCTATCCCCGCATCGTCGCCCATCGCGGCGGCGGTAAACTGGCACCGGAAAATACGCTGGCGGCGATCGACACCGGCGCGAAATATGGTCATCAGATGATTGAATTTGATGCCAAATTATCGGCCGATGCGCAGATCTTCCTGCTGCATGACGACACGCTCGATCGCACCAGCAACGGCTGGGGCGTGGCGGGTCAGCTGCCGTGGGAGAAGCTGTCGCAGCTTGATGCGGGCAGCTGGTTTGGCAACGCGTTTACCGGTGAAAAGCTAGCGCGGCTGGATCAGGTGGCGGCACGCTGCCGTCAGCATCAGATGATGGCGAACATCGAAATCAAACCGACCACCGGCAGCGATGCTGAAACCGGACGCGCCGTGGCACAGGCTGCCGCGATACTGTGGCAGGATCAGGTCGCACCGTTGCTCTCTTCGTTCTCTTTTGAGGCGCTGGAAGCCGCGATGAAGGCAGAGCCGCAGTTGCCGCGTGGCCTGCTGTCGCACAGCTGGGATCCGCAGTGGCAGGAGAAAACGGCTGCGCTGGCGTGCGTCTCAATTCACCTTAATCATAAGGTGCTGACCGCTGAGCGGGTCACCGAACTGAAAGCCGCAGGCCTGAAGATTCTGGTTTATACCGTGAACAGCCCGGATCGGGCGCGGGAATTGCTGAAATGGGGCGTCGATGCCATCTGTACTGATGCCATCGACATCATCGGCCCCGATTTTCATTAGTTCTGGTTTAGATTCTGATTCTGCTGGCCCGGCTGCGTGGTAATCACCCGCTGCTGGGCGCTGTTCCGCTGTTCCTGCATTTTACGCTGCGTGTCCTGCGTCTGACGCTGCTGATCCTGGCGCAGCTTCAGCTGTTGCTGCTGCTGCTGGGTCTGCATCTGCGACTGCATCCGCTGCTGGCTGGGGTTATAGCCAGGTTTATTCGGATCGTTAGTGCTGTTCAGCGTGTTCGCCTGACTGGCGAAAGGCAGCAGAGCGGCCAGAATAATCATCCACTTTTTCATCACTCCTCCTTCCTTAAAGCGACAGGGTTTTGGGTGCACAACGGCGTACACCGATATCAGGGTCGTAGCCATAAGTTTACCCGATATCACAGACCTTACTTTCCGATCTATTCCTGATTTGACTTAACCCCGGTTATTTTGCTGTATTTGTAGGCACTTGCAGAAATGATAAAAAAATGTAAATAACAATATGGGATGGTGGCAGGATGAAAATGCAGCAAACAGTGCGTCAGCTTAGCTGGTCGCTGGTGATGAGTTTCACCGTAGTGGCAGGCGCTAACGCCGCGCCAACGCAGGCTCCGCCGGTTTCCTACGGTGTGGACAGTGACACTTTTCACCCGGTAAAAGCGCAGCACGGCATGGTAGCGTCAGTGGATGCGATGGCGACGCAGGTTGGCGTCGAGATCCTGCGTCAGGGCGGCAATGCGGTGGATGCCGCGGTGGCGGTGGGCTTTGCGCTGGCCGTGACGCATCCGCAGGCGGGCAATCTCGGCGGCGGCGGTTTTATGCTGCTGCGCACTGCCTCTGGCCGCGCCACGGCTATCGATTTCCGTGAAATGGCCCCGGGACATGCGTCGCGTGACATGTTCCTGGATAAGCAGGGCAACGCCGACAGCAAGCTGTCGCTGACATCACATCTCGCCTCAGGCACGCCGGGCACCGTAGCCGGACTGGCGCTGGCTGCGCAGAAATATGGCACTCTGCCGCTGAGCACGCTGCTGGCCCCGGCGATCAAACTGGCGCGTGACGGTATTCCGGTCAACGACGCGCTGGCAGATGACCTGAAGACCTACGGCAAAGAAGTGCTGATCACCCATCCCAACAGCAAAGCGATTTTCTACAAACCGGACGGTACGCCGTGGCAGAAGGGCGATCGGCTGGTGCAGAAAAACCTGGCTCACAGCCTGCAACTGATTGCCCGTCAGGGGCCGGATGCTTTTTATAAAGGTGAAATCGCGGATGAGATCGCCGGAGAGATGGCGCAACATGGCGGCCTGATCAACAAAGCTGACCTGGCGGCCTATCGTGCGGTCGAGCGTAAGCCAATTAGCGGGACATACCGTGGCTATGAAGTCTTCTCAATGCCGCCGCCGTCATCCGGTGGCATCCACATCGTGCAGATTCTGAATATCCTGGAGAATTTCGATCTGGCGAAGATGGGCTTTGGCAGTGCTGATGCCATGCAGGTGATGGCGGAAGCGGAGAAATATGCCTACGCGGATCGTTCGGAATATCTCGGCGATCCCGATTTCGTGAAAGTGCCGTGGCAGGCGCTTACCAGTAAAGCCTATGCCAAAACCCTGGCGCAGCAGATCGATGTGGCGAAGGCGCGGCCCTCCAGCGAGATCAAACCGGGCAAGCTCGAACCTTATGAAAGTAATCAGACTACCCATTTCTCGGTGGTGGATAAGCAGGGGAATGCGGTCGCGGTGACTTATACGCTTAACACCTATTTCGGCAGCGGAATTGTGGCGGGCAACAGCGGCATCCTGATGAATAACGAGATGGATGACTTCTCAGCCAAGCCAGGCACGCCCAATGTCTACGGACTGGTCGGCGGGGAAGCGAATGCGGTGCAACCGGCGAAACGTCCGTTGTCATCGATGTCGCCGACCATCGTCGCCAAAGGGGGCAAAACCTGGCTGGTGACCGGCAGTCCTGGCGGCAGCCGCATTATCACCACGGTGCTGCAGATGGTGGTTAACAGCATCGATTTCGGGATGAACGTGGCGGAAGCCACTAATGCGCCGCGCTTCCATCATCAGTGGCTGCCGGATCAGCTGCGGGTGGAGAAGGGCTTCAGTCCCGATACGCTGCGTCTGCTGGAAACCAAAGGTCAGCATGTGAAGGTACTGCCGTCGATGGGCAGTACGCAGAGCATCATGATCGGGCCGGATGGCATGCTCTATGGCGCTTCCGATCCGCGCAGCATCGATGATTTGAGTGCGGGTTATTGAGATTTAAAACTGCTGACAAACTCAAACCCGGGTGAATCTGACAGCAATAAATAAGCTTAACGCGCAGGGAACTGGGTCAGAATAGGAAAGCGTCCCGCGCCAGGACGGCGCGGGCCGAGCATGTCATGGATGACGGCTTTTGCGTCTTTCCGATCTGACCCTGTTTCCTGCGCAGGCGCTAGCTGACAGCGAACCTTGTCAGTGTTTATCAGCAGAAAGGGCGCCTTCGGTGCTCTTTCTGCTTCCACACGTCAGGCTTTAACCCGCGCCATATAATGCGCGTCGATCAGTTCACCGTGCCGCATTGCGAAGCCTTTAGCCGTTCCCTCAATCTCAAAACCGAAACGCTGATAAAGGGCGATAGCCGGGCCATTATCGACGAACACGGTCAGTTCCATTCGGCTCACCTGTAGCCAGTTGTCGCACAACGCGACCATTTCACGCATGAGTGCGGTTCCGACGCCACGCTGACGATAGCGTTCATCCACGCCCATACCCAGTGAGGCCACATGACGCCGTCTGGCGCGCTCTTCCACATGCAGCGCACACTGACCGACGACGACATCATCGATACAGGCCACCAACAGATGCGCATGGGGCTGAGGCGTCGCGAGACGGCTATGCCACATCTGGAGTGATGAGTGGGGCAAATGGAGTGTGCTGGCCTGGGTATCTGGCTGACCGTAGATCCTGTGAAGCGCAGCAGCATCTTCAGGCGTGACGTGGCGGACAACTATTTCACTCATGGTTTCTCCTTTAGCCCATTAAACCCTTTAAACATCAAGGTATTCACCGCGTTAATCAGGGTAAAAAATGTGAAAATGACTTTACAGACGCGAATGATAATGATTATTATTGTCATGCATTCTCGGGAGGTCGCCCGACAGCCTGAGAAAGCACGACATTGCTCACATTGCTTCCAGTATTATTTAGCCAGCTTATCCGCTGGCTTTTTTTTTGCCTGCCCTTCTTCAGTGCTTTTCAGCCACTGCTCAATGCTCATTCAACTATTTTGAACAGAGGCGTGAAGTTTTTCAGCTATCAATCAGACCCCCTCAGGGACAGACTATAAAAAACATTGAGGAGATTTGAACATGATCTATGTACGCAAAGCTGAAGAACGCGGTCACGCAAACCATGGCTGGCTGGATAGCTGGCACACTTTCTCTTTCGCCAGCTATCACGATGCGAACTTTATGGGTTTCTCCGCGCTGCGGGTCATCAACGAAGATGTGATTGATGGCGGTCAGGGATTTGGTACCCATCCTCACAAAGATATGGAAATCCTGACCTACGTGCTCTCCGGTACGGTTGAGCATCAGGACAGCATGGGCAACAAAGAGCAGATCCCGGCCGGGGAGTTCCAGATTATGAGCGCCGGAACCGGCGTACGTCACTCTGAGTACAACGCCAGCGAAAGCGAGCCGCTGCACCTTTATCAGATCTGGATCATTCCTGAGCGTACCGGTATCGAGCCACGCTACGATCAGCGCCGCTTCCCGGATGTGCAGGGACGTCAGCTTGTGTTAAGCCCGGATGCCCGTGAAGGATCGCTGAAAGTCTTTCAGGACATGACCTTATCGCGCTGGGTAATGGCTGCCGGCGAACAGGACAATGTCGCAATTGATGCGGGACGTCGTATCTGGATTCAGGTGGTGAAAGGTGATGTTACCGTTAACGGCAACGCGATCACCACCAGCGATGCTCTGGCTATCTGGGACGAAAGCGCGCTGACCATTGAAGCCAGCTCGGCTGCAGAAGTCCTGCTGTTTGATCTGCCACCGGTCTAAGCAGATAACGGGCGCGCATCGTCGCGCCCGGTTGGCAATTTTGTGACAGAAAAGTGATAGACTCATCGTACTTTAGCTTTAAGGGCGATCCCAGGCGCTACGATGAAGAAGAAAAGACCGGTATTACAGGACGTTGCCGATCGCGTCGGCATTACTAAAATGACCGTCAGCCGTTACCTGCGTAATCCAGAGCAGGTCTCCGTTGCCCTGCGGGATAAGATCGCGGTGGCACTGGATGAGCTGGGTTACATCCCCAATCGCGCCCCCGATATGCTTTCTAACGCCACCAGCCGCGCCATTGGCGTACTGCTGCCGTCACTCACAAACCAGGTTTTTGCTGACGTATTGCGCGGCATCGAAGCCGTCACCGACGAAGCCAACTATCAGACGCTGGTCGCCCACTTTGGTTACAACCCGCAAAAAGAGGAGCTGCAACTGCGCTCGCTGCTGGGCTGGAACATTGATGGGGTTATCCTCACCGAACGCACCCATACACCAGGCACGCTGCGCATGCTGGAAGTGGCCGGTATCCCGGTGATTGAGGTGATGGACAGCGTCACGCCCTGCCTGGATATGGCGGTAGGCTTCGATAACGTTGAAGCGGCCCGGCAGATGACGCAGGCGATCCTCAGCAAAGGTCATCGTCATACCGTCTACCTCGGCGCACGCCTGGATGAACGTACGCTGCAGAAGCAGCGCGGTTACGAAATCGCGATGCGCGAAGCGGGGCTGACGCCACGCAGTGTGATGATGGAAGATGCCTCTTCATTCAGCGCTGGTTGTGATCTGCTGCGTGAGGCGCAGCGCCTTTACCCCGAAACAGATAGCCTGTTCTGTACCAATGACGATCTGGCGGTCGGCGCGATGTTTGAGTGCCAGCGCCAGGGATTGCAGGTGCCCTCTCAGATGGCGATAGCCGGTTTCCACGGCCATGACATCAGTCAGGTTGTCACGCCACAACTGGCAACAGTGCTGACGCCACGCGACCGCATGGGGCGCGAAGCCGCGGCGCTGCTGCTGGCGCGCATTGCCGGAGAAACCAGCACCTGCCAGCCGCTGGATGTCGGTTTTGAGATCAGTGAAGGTGGCAGCATCTGATTGTGGCGTTTTTATGAGTCAGCTCACACTTTCATGCATTTCCTGGTAAAAAGGTTGCCAGGCTGTTAAGCGGCCAGGAGAATGAGAAACGATATTGTTATCGGTAACATTGGCAAATTCTCACCTGCCGGAGCAGAAAAATGACAACGCAATCCCCGTCGCATCACGTTTTTATCCTGATGGGCGTTTCAGGCAGCGGAAAGTCTGCCGTCGCCAATCAGGTCTCTCACCAGCTGAATACAGCCTTTCTTGACGGTGATTTTCTCCACCCACGCGCCAACATCCTGAAGATGGCCGATGGTCATCCGCTGGATGACAACGATCGCCAGCCGTGGTTACAGGCACTGAACGACGCCGCGTTTGCCATGCAGCGCACCCAGGCAATTTCCGTGATTGTCTGTTCAGCCCTGAAGAAAAGTTATCGCGACATCCTGCGTCAGGGAAATGACAACCTGCGTTTCGTCTACCTGAAGGGCGATTTCGACACCATCGAAGCCCGCCTGAAAGCGCGTAAAGGCCACTTCTTCAAGCCGCAGATGCTGGTGACGCAGTTTGCGACGCTGGAAGAGCCGGGTAGCGATGAGCCGGATGTACTGGTGGTGGATATCGCGCATTCACTGGACGATGTGGTGGCGGCTACGGTTGCGACTATCCAGGACGCTATCAGCCAGGGTTAGAGATGAATACCGCAACACTCGTTTTGACCGCAGCAGGCTCCGTCCTGCTGCTGCTTTTCCTGGTGATGAAGGCCCGTATGCACGCCTTCGTCGCATTGATGTTAGTGTCCATCGGTGCCGGGCTGTTCTCCGGCATGCCACTGAATCAGATCGCTGAAACCATGCAGAAGGGGATGGGCGGCACGCTCGGCTTCCTCGCGATTGTGGTCGCGCTGGGCGCGATGTTCGGCAAAATCCTGCATGAAACCGGCGCAGTTGATCAGATCGCCATCCGGATGCTGAAAACCTTTGGTCAGAGCCGCGCCCATTACGCGATGGGCATTGCCGGTCTGATCTGCGCGCTGCCGCTCTTTTTTGAGGTGGCAGTCGTGCTGTTGATTAGCATCGCTTTTGCGGTGGCACGGCGTACCGGCGGCAATCTGGTGAAGCTGGTGATCCCGCTGTTTGCCGGTGTGGCCGCAGCGGCGGCGTTCCTGCTGCCCGGACCGGCGCCGATGCTGCTGGCTTCGCAGATGCACGCAGATTTTGGCTGGATGATCCTGCTGGGTCTCTGTGCGGCGATCCCGGGCATGCTGATTGCCGGGCCCCTGTTTGGCAACTTCATTGGCAACCACGTCTCGTTCAGCGCGCCGCCGGAAGATCATCAACCGGATGTCGATGAGAGCAAGCTGCCGTCGTTTGGCTTCAGCCTCTCACTGATTCTGTTTCCGCTGGTGCTGGTTGGCCTGAAAACCATCGGCGCACGCTTCACGACCGAAGGCACCACCCTGTATGAGTGGCTGGAATTTATCGGCCATCCTTTCACCGCAATCCTGCTGGCGCTGCTGGTGGCGATTTATGGCCTGGCTTACCGTCAGGGTATGGATAAAGAGCGGGTAATGCAGGTGTGCGGCAGTGCGCTGCAACCGGCCGGGATTATCCTGCTGGTGATTGGCGCGGGCGGCGTGTTTAAGCAGGTGCTGGTGGACTCCGGCGTGGGTCCGGTGCTGGGCAATGCGCTGACCGGCGCAGGACTGCCAATTGCGCTGGCCTGCTTTATCCTGTCGGGTGCGGTGCGGGTGATTCAGGGATCGGCGACGGTCGCCTGTCTGACCACGGTGGGCTTAATCATGCCGGTGATTGAACCGCTGCACTACAGCGGCGCTCAGCTGGCGGCGCTATCGATCTGCATCGGCGGTGGCTCAATCATTATCAGCCATGTGAACGATGCCGGGTTCTGGCTGTTTGGTCGCTTCACCGGGGCCAGCGAAGCGGAAACGCTGAAGACCTGGACACTGATGGAAACCATTCTCGGCACTACCGGGGCTATCGTAGGTATGATTGCTTTCGAACTGCTTTCCTGACCAACCCGACGGGCTATCGGCCCGTCAGGTTTTTTTCCCGCGAGCGGGGGAAGAGTAAAAAAGGGAACAGCAGATAAGGCGCCACTACCAAAAGAACAATGATGCCGCGTGAATAGCCAGAGTCATTTATTCTCCTCACCCCACAGGAAAAAACAGGCAAAATAAACAGCAGCAGCGCGATTAAGCCTATTTCATGTTGTGGCCCGGTAAACCATTGCAGATAACTGCAGAACCAGACCAGCTGAAACAGCAGGAAAATAAAATAGCTCGTCCTTCCTTCACGCCCCTCATAGTTAAACGTGCTCAGCAGACAGCTTTTGATAATCTGCAGCAGCCTGTTCATGCCCATTTTCTTCTTATCACAGCAAAAACAACCAGCGTAATGGCGGCGGCAAGTAAGTAAACCCAGGCAAAATCAGTGACGTCAACTTGTATCAGCTGCACGTCATTCAATGCCGCTTTCCGGCCCGAGACGGATAATACGGTCAGTCCAGCCAAACAGAGTATATTTGCCAGAAAGAATAGTGCCTGAAAGGCTGTTTCTTTAGCCGCGGACAGAAAGGCAATTTTTCTGAAACCCCACCAGGCTACCAGATAAACCAGCAGCCAGAGCAACGCGCAGAGTAGCGGGGCAACCAGATAACTGCGCATATCGGTGATCACTCCTGAATGGCCGCCGTTGGCATACTGCAGCACTTCCTGAAGGGAGAAGTAACCTGTTATCAGATAGAGCGCACCGAAAAAAAAGGGTAATAACAACCTCATTGCATTTCCCTCCGGGTTTTCAGACGCTGCATCAGCTGCGGCAGCTCTTTTCCGGGGTCCACCATCACCAGCTGTTTACTTTTTGCATCGTATTTCGCGGCGGCGGTCGGGTCACCTTTACCACCCTCCGCCATCACAAAGCGGGCATCTGAACGGCCATAAAGGCTGACATGCGGAAAGGGATCGCTGCCA
The DNA here is from genome assembly GCF_054056055.1 of Pantoea sp. PvP021. Classification (NCBI taxonomy): domain Bacteria; kingdom Pseudomonadati; phylum Pseudomonadota; class Gammaproteobacteria; order Enterobacterales; family Erwiniaceae; genus Pantoea; species Pantoea sp. PvP021. Next base: position 142,485 of record NZ_JBSRXX010000005.1, read on the forward strand.
AAGGCCAGCACGTTGCGGCCAGGCAGGGTATATTCTCTGGTCAAAAAATCCGGGATTTTTTTTGAATCGATGCCTGAGAAAGGCGTAGTGACAAAGCGGGAACCTGCATAGTCGAGAGAAAAGCAGGTACTGTTATCGGCTGCATTTTTCTGCACCAAATCCGCGCCAAACAGGATTTTTAAACGCTGCCAAACCGTCGCGCTGTCAGGTTCGATCTTCTTGCCTTCCAGATAAACATCTTGCTTATGATAAAGTTGGTAAACCATTTTGTGAATCTGCACCATGGAGGCGCCAACACCGTGCCAGTTCGGCGCATCCCTGCTGTAAAGCCGCTCAACGAAAATAAAGACGCCTGTCCCGGCATAATTTTCGATACTGCCCGCCATAGTTATCTCCTTTTTTACAGCATTATATAAATAATATTGTTCATTTCAATGCCGTAACTTTGTGATAAACAGGCTGGATTAATGCGGTTGCCTGCCAGCCTGCCAGCCTGCCAGGGCAAAAGGACAAAGGTGCGCTTATAACTTCAGATAAGCCCGAATCCCGTCCAGGAACATCTGGGTCGCCAGCATGATCAGTATCAATCCCATCAGCCGCTCCAGCGCATTCACACCCTTATCACCCAGCAGACGCAGGAACAGTCCTGACATCAGCAGAATGCCCACCGTCACGCCCCAGGCGATTAACAGTGCGCCGACCAGATGCGACATCTGATGCGGATATTGATGCGACAGCAGCATCAGCGTCGCCAGCAGCGATGGCCCGGCCACCAGTGGGATCGCCAGTGGCACCAGGAAGGGCTCTTCACCCGCCGGTAAACCAGAACTGCTGCTTTCCGCCGACGGGAAAATCATCTTAATGGCGATAAGAAACAGGATGATCCCGCCGGAAATCGACACCGTTTCAGTACGCAGATTCAAAAATGCCAGGATGCGTTCACCGGTAAACAGGAACAGCAGCATGATGATCAGAGCAATCAACATTTCACGGATCAGCACCACTCGCCGCCGTTTCGGCTCCAGATGCTTTAAAACCGACATAAAAATCGGCAGATTGCCCAGCGGATCCATAATTAACAACAATAATATTGTCGCTGAAATCATTTCAGTCATCGGTTTTACGCCATGTTGTTCACGAAAAAGCGGAGTTATTAGTTACGCTGCTGAAAAAGTTAGCGTAATCGAATTAATTCACTTGCTACCCGGCCTGCATTTTGTAGAGTGAAGGGACACAGGTAAATCTTATTATTACGCAGAGCGGCGTGAAAATAGCACGCCGCTCTCTCCTCTGAAATGAAAAGCAGGTGTAACTGCCTTAGACGGACACGACATGAAGAATGTAGGTTTTGTTGGTTGGCGCGGTATGGTCGGCTCTGTGCTGATGTCCCGCATGAGTGAAGAGCGTGATTTTGATGCAATCAATCCGGTCTTCTTCTCGACGTCGCAGCATGGTCAGGCGGCACCCGCATTTGCGGGCAAACAGCAGGGCACACTGCAGGATGCGTTTGATATTGAGGCGCTGCGGGCGCTGGATATCATTATTACCTGCCAGGGCGGCGACTACACCAGTGACGTCTATCCAAAGCTGCGCGCCAGCGGCTGGCAGGGATACTGGATTGATGCGGCCTCCACGCTGCGCATGAAAGATGATGCCATCATCATCCTCGATCCGGTCAACCATGCGGTGATTCGCCAGGGCATCGACAGTGGGATCAAAACCTTTGTCGGCGGTAACTGTACCGTCAGCCTGATGCTGATGTCGCTGGGCGGCCTGTTTGCTCAGGACCTGGTGGAGTGGGCTTCGGTTGCCACCTATCAGGCGGCCTCTGGCGGCGGCGCGCGCCACATGCGTGAACTGCTGACCCAGATGGGCATGCTGCACGATCACGTTGCGCCTGCGCTGCAGAACCCGGCCTCCGCCATCCTCGACATCGAGCGTAGCGTGACCGACTTCACCCGTTCCGGCACTCTGCCGACCGATAACTTCGGTGTGCCGCTGGCGGGCAGCCTGATTCCGTGGATCGACAAACAGCTGGAAAACGGTCAGAGCCGCGAAGAGTGGAAAGGCCAGGCGGAGACCAACAAGATCCTCGCCACCCGTAACGTCATCCCCGTTGATGGATTGTGCGTGCGCGTCGGGGCACTGCGCTGCCACAGCCAGGCCTTTACGCTGAAGCTGAAACGCGACCTGCCGCTGGCTGAAATTGAGCAGCTGCTGGCCTCTCACAATGAGTGGGTCAAAGTGGTGCCGAATGACCGCGAACTGACGATGCGTGAACTGACGCCCGCCGCTGTCACCGGTACGCTGACCACGCCGGTTGGCCGGTTGCGTAAACTGAATATGGGGCCGGAATATCTCTCTGCCTTCACAGTGGGCGACCAGCTGTTATGGGGCGCAGCCGAACCGCTACGTCGCATGCTGCGGTTGTTAACCAGCTAAACAGAAAACATCGCCAAAGGCCGGATTTATGATCAATGCCGATCAGATTAGGCAAAGATGATCGATTAACTGTCTGATAGCTATATGAAAGCCCGTAATCATTGTTGATGGTTACGGGCTTTTTGTTGTTAGTCCAGTCTATGGATAATTTTGACTTCAGCCAAAAAATTCTTTGCGTTTTATGGTGTGTTTTTTGAGCTTGATGGATGGCTTTGGGCAGAGACTTGCATCACAGCAATATGCACATTCTGTCGCTGCTCAATGGAGTACATAGTGTCTTAGAAATTGTGTTCGTCAGACTGAATCTGCAAACACTTTTCATTAAGGTCCTAACCGCCCAAAAATCATCATTTATCAGGCATGCGCAATGCAGGCTTTTTTAGACGCTAATGCATTTTAAATGACGGGATGGGAATGATGGTACGGTGGTCAATAAGGATGTAATACGGTGGTAAAAAAGAAAAAGCCCCGAGGGGCTTTTTCTATTCAGTATCACTTTTCTTTGAAGTGATGATTGTTTTTGCTTGGCGGAAATGGATCATCTTTTTTCACATGGCGATCATATGCAGTTCCTGCGTATGAATTGTCAGTATCGTGATACTGGCCATAAGTTCCAGTCTTAGGGCATGGTTGCCCTGACCAATGTTTTGCCATTGTTAATTTCCTTATTCACATAGACATCTTAATTGATGTCTTTTTTTTAATACGACTAACTTGTCTGGTTTTCAATCATGTTTTGCTAACTTTTACCGCTTCATTTTCGAAATGTGACAATGTTCAAAATTGAATGACTTATTCATTCTTTAGTATGTTAACCCTCTGTGCTTGCAGAGTTAATGACGTAAAAAAATAGTTGCGCCATTACATTCGGAAATGTTTAGAATGAAAGTAATGTATGCGAATCTCGTTCTGGAAGAAAATACCTGTACGATGATGCTGGTACGCCATTTTAGAGTTGTAGTAGTCAGTATAAATTCAGGCTATTATATTTTTATTCGTTTATTTACACATTCATGCCCTTCAGTGAAGCATTTCTATCCGATGTTCTATGCTCGTATATTCCAGTCATCGGTATACTGGACATTTCCATCAACATAACGCCATGTGATTTTGTCATACATCATGGATATTGATTCCATATGGTTGATTTGCGCATTACCGGACATTTTAGCGTTTGGCATGCCAGGATTCACGCCAGTGATCTTTACCCCCTCAATAGTCATGACAAAGTAACACTCTTCCTGCCCGGCATGATTGATTTTATACCAGCGGATTTCCGCACTTTGCAGCGTCTGGCCCGTAGCAACCGCCTTATAAAGATATGGACTGGAGCTATCAAACTCCTTTTCAATCATCATCGGTGAGTGTGAACGCTTGCCGGTTATCTTGCCGTTAGCACTATCTACAGGAATGTTCAGTCCATGACTGAAACCAACAATCTCAATGCTGCCATCACGATCCCATACATCAACAGAACCTTTAATATGAGCACCGCCATCATCTTTGAGCCACATGTAAGCAGGAATTGGCATCCTATTATCACCTTACTTTTCTGATCAACTTCATTGTTATGAAAAAAATTGCCGCAGTGATAACTATATTAGTGAGGAAACTCATATAGAAATACGTATCATCTATTGCCTCTGCGCCAATTTCACCGGAGCCATATAAAATATGGCCTAGCTTTAAAGCGAAATCATAATTAATCCAGTTATAAGGCTCACCCATAGCCCGACCAACGATAAGTAAAAGAAGAAGGAAGAAGGCTAATTTTCCTAATCTACGGGCAAGTGTCGCCATAAGTGATTACCTCAATGGTGCCATAGGCTTTTAAGTCTGTGCCAGGAACCGAGATTTTAGATGTTCTTAATAGAGCATTTCTCAGCATGTTGAAGTCTGATTGCCAGGCCAGCGTAATACAGCCCTCTGAAACCTGACCGGGATGAAGCCTGAAGCCTCCTCGCGTTACTCCTCGAAAAAAGGTGCTATCGTCGATCATCCCATCCACGCGGAAAAGGGCAAACCATTCTGAATGATCAACATGATATTTGAATGCACTTTTTATTTCGTCAATTGCCCATGCTCTGACGCTATTGACCCAACTACCAGAAGGTCTGTCGACTATGTAGTAGTGTCCGGCAGGTAATGGCCCTTTGTTTATTATCATCCCGCAGCCACCCTTATTACGGTAAATATCATTACCAGAAAACGCTAAAAAAGTGCCTAAGCCCGGAAAAATCAGAGGAGAGTAATCAGCATTGTTTATGACAAACTTTCCTTGTAAAGACATAGCAGTCCTTTACTTCTAAAATTTTTGAATTTACATGCTAATTCAAAGTAAAAAACAGATGTACGGCTATTTTGGGCAAAATTTAGGATCGTGAAGCAGATTCAATTCTCAACTTTTTTATGACTCAATCCGTTTCATGTCAGAAACATACTGCTAACCATCGCTTTACAACACATTATCAGGTAGCTTTTCTCAATCGTCCTCTGCACCCAGCGATCCTGAACTCTGAGATTTGGCGGTGGCAGAGGCTCTGTTTCATTCCGGTGAAAAATGCAGCTTCATCAGTCGGGGCGCTCCAGGCAACATAAATGACCATAATCATCAGTTTATCCGGCCTTTTTTGTTTTTGTCGTACACGAAACAATCTGCCGTTTCGCTTACTCAGTGATCAACTTCCCTTTTTTGCCGGTCGGTAAAGATTATTTTGCTTTAGTCCATGGCAAGTGCCGTGACCAAGCTATGATTTAACCATGATGTGCCACAGGTAACTCTTGTGCTTTCCGGATTAAATGGTTGTGGTACACGGCAAAAACACTTTTCCCACGGAATGGCCTGACTTCTTTGTCGTTGTACGTATGGCTCAATGAAGAGCAGCGCAGGTGAACCGCGACAGGCTGTGTCGCGTTCATTTCGGCTGCCAATTATCACAGGAAGAAAGTCATGTCAGAGCTTCCCGATCGCGATGCGATCAATGCCCTGTTTGCGGGTAATTATGCCGACCCTTTTTCGTTACTAGGGATGCACCGAACTCAGCAAGGCCTTGAAGTCAGGGCATTGCTCCCCGAAGCGCTTGAAGTGTGGGTCATTGAAACCTCCACCGGGCGCAAACTGGCTCAGCTGGTGTGTGAAGATGCACGTGGCTTCTTCAGTGGCGTTATTCCACGCCGCAAAAACCCGTTCCGCTATCAGCTGGCGGTGAACTGGCACGGCCAGCAAAACCTGGTAGACGATGCCTATCGCTTTGGTCCGCTGCTGCAGGAGATGGATCTGTGGCTGCTGGCAGAAGGGACGCACCTGCGCCCTTATGAGACGCTGGGCGCGCACGGTGACGTCATCGATGGCGTCTTCGGCACCCGCTTCTGCGTCTGGGCACCCAACGCCCGTCGCGTGTCAGTGGTTGGCGATTTCAACTTCTGGGATGGCCGCCGTCATCCGATGCGTCTGCGTCAGGAACTGGGCATCTGGGAGCTGTTTGTACCGGGCGCGGTCAACGGCCAGCTCTACAAGTATGAAATCATCGACGCCAATGGCGAACTGCGCATCAAAGCGGACCCGTACGCGTTTGAGGCGCAGATGCGTCCGCAGACTGCGTCGATGATCTGTGGTCTGCCGGAGCCGGTTGAGATGAAAGCGGAGCGCAAGGCGGCCAACGCCTTTGACGCGCCGATCTCCATCTATGAAGTGCATCTGGGCTCCTGGCGTCGTCACACCGACAACAACTTCTGGCTGAGCTACAAAGAGCTGGCTGAACAGCTGGTGCCCTACGTCAAAGAGATGGGTTTTACCCATATCGAACTGCTGCCGATCAACGAACATCCGTTTGATGGCAGCTGGGGCTATCAGCCGCTGGGCATGTATGCGCCGACCCGACGTTTTGGTACCCGTGACGAGTTCCGCGCCTTCATTGACGCCGCCCATGAGGCGGGCCTCAACGTGCTGCTCGACTGGGTGCCGGGCCACTTCCCCAGCGACGATTTCGGTCTGGCAAGATACGACGGCACCGAGCTCTATGAGCACAGCGACCCGCGTGAAGGCTTTCACCAGGACTGGAATACCCTGATCTACAACTTTGGTCGCCGGGAAGTGAGCAACTACCTGTCGGGCAATGCGCTCTACTGGACGGAGCGCTTTGGCATTGATGGCCTGCGTGTGGATGCGGTGGCGTCGATGATTTACCGCGACTACAGCCGCAGCGAAGGGGAATGGGTGCCGAATCAGTACGGCGGCCGTGAAAACCTGGAAGCGATTGAGTTTCTGCGTCACACCAACCGTACGCTCGGCACTGTGGCATCCGGTTCGGTGACCATGGCCGAAGAGTCGACAGACTACCCTGGCGTGACGCGTCCCACCGAAGACGGCGGGCTGGGCTTCTGGTTCAAATGGAATCTGGGCTGGATGCACGACACCCTCGACTACATGAAGGTCGATCCCATCTACCGTAAGCACCATCACGATCTGATGAGCTTCGGCATGATGTACAACTACACCGAAAACTTTGTGCTGCCGCTGTCGCATGACGAAGTGGTGCACGGTAAGCGCTCGATTCTCGATCGTATGCCGGGCGATGCATGGCAGAAGTTCGCCAACCTGCGTGCTTACTACGGCTGGATGTGGGGCTTCCCCGGCAAGAAACTGCTGTTTATGGGCAATGAATTTGCCCAGGGTCGCGAGTGGAACCACGACGTCAGCCTTGACTGGCATCTGCTGGAAGGGGACGACAACTGGCACCACGGCGTTCACCGTCTGGTGCGCGATCTCAACCACACCTATCAGTACTACACGCCGCTGCATCAGCTCGACTTCGATCCGGCAGGCTTTGAGTGGCTGGTGGTAAACGATGCGGAACACTCCGTCTTCGCCTTTGTCCGTCGTGACCGTGAAGGCAACGAAGTGATCGTGGTCAGTAACTTTACGCCGGTGCCGCGTCCGGGCTATCGCTTTGGCGTTAACCAGCCTGGCTGCTGGCGTGAAGTGCTGAATACCGATCAGCATGAGTATCACGGCAGCGACGTGCGCAACCATCGGGTGCATACCGATGAGCAGGAGAGCCACGGGCGACCGCAGTCGCTGAGCCTCAATCTGCCGCCGCTGGCAACGGTATGGCTGGTGCGGGAGGCTGAATGACCATCACTGCCGGAGATCCCGAACCGCTGGGTGCCAGTTACGATGGCAAAGGCGTTAACTTCACCCTGTTCTCACAGCATGCCGGGCGCGTAGAGCTCTGCCTGTTTGATGAGCAGGGTGCAGAACAGCGTGTTGACCTGCCTGGCCGCAGCGGGGATATCTGGCATGGTTATGTTCCGGCGTTGAAGCCAGGACAGCGCTACGGCTACCGGGTGCATGGTCCCTGGGCACCGCAGCAGGGACACCGTTTTAATCCGGCGAAGCTGCTGGTTGACCCCTGCGCCCGCGCGGTTGAGGGCGATGTACCGGATGACCCGCTGTTTCATGGCGGCGAGGCGCAGCCCGATCCGCATGACAACGCGGCGATTGCGCCGAAGTCACGGGTAGTCGCGGAGGATTTTGACTGGCAGGACGACGTCGCACCGGGTATTCCCTGGGGTAACACGGTGATTTACGAAGCCCACGTGCGCGGCCTGACGCAGCAGCATCCGGAAATTCCGGAAACGCTGCGCGGGACTTACGCGGCGCTCGGTCATCCTGTTATGGTGAATTACCTGCGCAGTCTGGGGATTACCACCCTTGAGCTGCTGCCGGTGGCGCACTTCGCCAGCGAGCCGCGACTGCTGCAGCTCGGCCTCAGCAACTACTGGGGCTATAACCCCTTTGCGCTCTGGGCGGTGGATCCCCGTTACGCCTCCGGTCAGCCGGACGTGACGCCGTTGCAGGAGTTTCAGCAGGCGGTCAAAAACCTGCACGCCGCGGGTATCGAAGTGCTGCTGGATGTGGTGTTCAACCACACCGCTGAACTGGATGAGATTGGCCCGACAATCTCCATGCGCGGCATCGACAACGCCAGCTACTACTGGCTCGATGAGCAGGGCGATTATCAGAACTGGACCGGCTGCGGCAACACGCTGAATATCCATCATCCGCAGGTGATGACGTGGGCTTTAGAGGCGCTGCGCTACTGGGTGCGTGTCTGCCACGTCGACGGCTTCCGCTTTGACCTCGCGCCAGTGCTGGGCCGCACACCGGATTACCAGCGTGATGCGCCATTTTTTGAGGCCATACGCGCCTGTCCGCTGCTCTCTCAGGTCAAGCTGATTGCTGAACCCTGGGATATCGGCCCTGACGGCTATCAGGTTGGTCGTTTTCCGCCGCCGTTTGCCGAATGGAACGATCAGTTTCGCGACACCGCGCGACGTTACTGGCTGCACGGCGACATAAGCAACGGCGAGTTCGTCCGCCGTTTTGCCGCCTCCAGCGATCTCTACCAGCATGATGACCGGTCGCCACACGCCACGGTTAACCTGATCACCGCCCACGACGGCTTTACGCTGTGGGATGTGGTGAGCTTCGAACGTAAACACAACGAAGCGAACGGGGAAGATAACCGTGATGGTCACGGCGATAACTACAGCCACAACCACGGCAAAGAGGGGCTGAACGTCAGCTTCGACGTGATTGAACGTCGCCGTCGCAGCGTGCGGGCACTGCTGACGACGCTGCTGCTGTCACAGGGCACGCCGATGCTGCTGGCAGGCGATGAGCGCGGCCACACCCAGCGCGGCAATAACAACGCCTACTGTCAGGACAACGCCCTGAGCTGGCTTGACTGGCAGGCGGATGAGAAGGGATTAGTCGGATTCACCGCTGCACTGATCGAGCTGCGCCAGCGCATTCCGGCGCTGACCGCAGATCGCTGGTGGCAGGACGGTGACGGCAATGTGCAGTGGCTCAATGCCGGTGGCCAGCCACTGCAACACGATGAATGGGCACAGGGGATGCACAGATTGCAGATCCTGCTGTCCGGCCGCTGGTTAATAACAATAAACGCCACGGATACGGTGAATGACATCGTGTTACCAGACGGAGAATGGCGCGCCCTTCCTCCTTTCGCCGGGGACGACAACCCCATCCTGCTAACTGTCTGGCATGGTCCCGCACACGGTGTGTGCGTGTTCCAAAAGCAATCATAAGGAGTCAGACATGGTTAAGTTAGATAGAACAGATCACCTGATGCTGGCCCGCCAGCTCCCTACACAGACGGTTGCTCTGATCCTCGCCGGCGGACGCGGCACGCGCCTGGTCGATTTAACGGCCAAACGTGCCAAACCGGCGGTGCATTTCGGCGGCAAGTTCCGCATTATCGACTTTGCCCTCTCCAACTGCGTCAACTCCGGTATCCGACGGATTGGCGTGATTACTCAGTATCAGTCTCATACCCTGACTCAGCACATCCAGCGTGGCTGGTCGATCTTCAATGAAGAGATGAATGAGTTTGTCGATTTGCTGCCAGCGCAGCAGCGATTTTCGACCGAACAGTGGTATCGCGGGACGGCCGATGCCGTGACGCAAAACCTTGATGTGATTCGCCGCTATCAGGCGCAGTACATCGTGATCCTCGCCGGGGACCACATTTATAAGATGGATTACTCACGCATGCTGCTGGATCACGTGGTCAACGAGGCGAAATGTACCATCGCCTGTTTACCGGTGCCGGTGCATGAAGCCACGGCGTTTGGCGTGATGGCGGTGGACGAAGAGAACATGGTGATCGACTTCGTGGAGAAACCCGCGAAACCGCCCACCATGCCGGGTGATGACACTCAGGCGCTCGCCAGCATGGGGATCTACGTTTTCAACGCAGACTATCTCTATGAACTGCTGGAAGAGGATCTGCAGACGCCAGGCTCTAACCACGACTTCGGCAAAGATATCCTGCCGAAAATCGTGGCAAGCGGCGAAGGCTATGCGCACTCCTTTGCGCTCTCCTGCGTACAGAACGATGACAATGCGCCGCCTTACTGGCGCGACGTCGGGACGCTGGAAGCTTACTGGCGCGCCAATCTCGACCTGGCATCGGTGATGCCTGAACTCGATATGTATGACGTCACCTGGCCGATTCGTACCCACATGGAGCCGCTGCCGCCGGCCAAATTTGTTCAGGATCGTTCCGGCAGTCACGGGATGACCATGAACTCGCTGGTCTCGGGGGGCTGCATCATCTCCGGTTCAGTGGTGGTCAATTCGGTGCTGTTCCCGCGGGTACGCGTTAACTCTTTTTGCAATATAGATTCAACTGTACTGCTGCCTGATGTGGTAGTGGGCCGATCGTGTCGTCTGCGTCGCTGCGTCATTGATCGTGCCTGCGAGTTACCGGAAGGCATGGTCATTGGCGAAAACCCGGATGAAGACAGTCGCCGGTTTCACCGTTCGGATGAAGGCATCGTACTGGTAACCCGCGCCATGCTGGCCAGGCTGGCCAAAGCGGGGCTGTAAGCGATAAGCGAAACTTACGCAATCGGCACGCGGAGCGTGTCGGATAACTTAATGAGGTCGAGGATGCAGGTTTTACATGTCTGTTCGGAACTTTTCCCGCTGCTAAAAACGGGCGGACTGGCTGATGTAGTCGGGGCATTACCTCAGGCACAAATTGCGGGCGGCACGGATACGCGGGTACTACTGCCCGCTTTTCCCGCATTGCGCAAAGGCATACCTGATCTCCAGGTCGTGACAGAGCGAGAAACATTTGCCGGTCATGTACGTCTGCTATTTGGTGAATTTAACGGTGTGGGCATCTACTTGATTGATGCTCCCGGCCTCTACGATCGTCCGGGTAGTCCCTACCATGACGAATCGCAGTTTGCGTATGTCGACAACTATCTGCGCTTTGCGCTGCTGGGCTGGGTTGGCTGTGAACTGGCGTGCGGCATGGACGCGATGTGGCGTCCCGATATTGTGCATGCCCATGACTGGCACGCAGGCCTGACCTGCGCCTATCTGGAAGCGCGTGGTCGTCCGGCTAAATCGGTCTTCACCGTGCACAACCTGGCGTATCAGGGGCTGTTCATGGCGCACCACATGGAAGAGATTGGCCTGCCATGGTCATTCTTTAACATGCATGGGCTGGAGTTCTTCGGTCAGATCTCCTTCCTGAAAGCGGGACTTTTTTACGCCGACCATATCACGGCGGTCAGCCCGACTTACGCCCATGAAATTACTTCTGCCGAATATGCTTACGGCATGGAAACCCTGCTGGCACAGCGGATGCGTGAAGGCCGTCTCAGCGGCATTCTCAACGGCGTTGATCCCTCTATCTGGGATCCGGCGCACGATCTGCTGCTCAGCGCGCGTTATAACCGCGACACGCTGGAAGCGAAAGCGGAGAACAAACGCCAGCTGCAGGTGGCGATGGGTCTGAAGGTAGATGATAAAGCGCCGGTGTTCTGCGTGATCAGCCGTCTGACCAAACAGAAAGGGCTGGACCTGGTGCTGGAGGCGCTGCCCGGCTTGCTGGCGCAGGGCGGTCAACTGGTGCTGCTGGGCCAGGGCGATGCTGAACTGCAGCAGGGCTTCCTGGCGGCGGCGGCAGAGCATCCGGGCAGCGTCGGCGTGCAGATCGGCTATCACGAAGCGTTCTCACACCGCATTGTCGGCGGCGCGGACGTGATTGTGGTGCCGAGTCGCTTTGAGCCCTGTGGTCTGACACAACTTTATGGCCTCAAGTATGGTACGTTGCCGTTAGTGCGCCGCACCGGCGGGCTGGCCGATACCGTGAATGACAGCTCACTGGAGAATCTGGCCGACGGCATCGCCAGTGGATTCAGTTTTGAAGATGCCAACGCCTGGTCACTGCTTCGGGCTATCCGGCGCGCGTTTGTGTTGTGGTCCCGTCCTTCGCTCTGGCGCTATGTTCAGCGCCAGGCAATGGCGATGGACTTTAGCTGGCAGGTGGCAGCACAAGCCTACCGTGATCTCTACCAACGTTTGATGTAACGGATTGGGAAAACTGGATATGAATGCACCTTTCACTTACGCCTCACCAACGTTGACGGTTGATGCCTTAAAGCATTCGATTGCCTATAAATTGATGTTTACCATCGGCAAAGATCCCTCTATCGCCAATAAGCATGAGTGGCTTAACGCCTCGCTGCTGGCGGTGCGTGACCGGATGGTGGAGCGCTGGCTGCGTTCCAGCCGTGCTCAGCTTTCTCAGGATGTCCGGCAGGTCTATTACCTGTCGATGGAGTTCCTGATGGGCCGCACGCTGGGCAATGCGCTGCTGGCGATGGGGATTTATGACGATCTCAACCAGGCGCTGGATGAGATGGGACTGGATCTGGCCGAGCTGATGGAAGAAGAAAACGATCCGGGGCTGGGCAATGGTGGTCTGGGTCGCCTGGCGGCCTGTTTCCTCGACTCGCTGGCGACGCTGGGCATGCCGGGCCGTGGCTATGGCATCCGGTATGATTACGGCATGTTCAAACAGAACATTGTGGAAGGTGAGCAGAAAGAGTCGCCGGATTACTGGCTTGAATATGGTAATCCGTGGGAATTCCAGCGTTTCAATACCCGTTACAAAGTGCGCTTTGGTGGCCGCGTCCAGCACGAAGGCGCGAAAGTGCGCTGGCTGGAGACCGAAGAGATCCTGGCGATGGCCTATGACCAGATCATTCCGGGCTTTGACACCGACGCTACCAACACCTTACGGCTGTGGGGCGCGCAGGCCAGCAACGAAATCAACCTCGGCAAGTTCAACCAGGGCGACTACTTTGCGGCGGTGGAAGATAAAAACCACTCCGAGAACGTGTCGCGCGTGCTCTATCCGGATGACTCGACCTACTCAGGCCGTGAACTGCGCCTGCGTCAGGAATATTTCCTGGTCTCCGCGACGGTGCAGGACATTCTGAATCGTCACTGGCGGATGCATCAGACCTGGGACAACCTGGCGGATAAAATCGCTATTCACCTGAATGATACCCATCCGGTGCTGGCGATCCCCGAACTGATGCGCCTGCTGATCGACGATCATAAATTCAGCTGGGACAACGCTTTTGACGTCTGCTGTCAGGTCTTCTCCTACACCAACCATACGCTGATGACCGAAGCGCTGGAAACCTGGCCGGTTGATATGATCGGCAAGATCCTGCCGCGTCACCTCAGCATTATTTTTGAAATTAACGACTTCTTCCTTAAGACCATTCAGGATCACTATCCCGATGACCTGGATCTGCTGTCGCGCATTTCGATCATCGATGAAAACGATGGCCGTCGGATACGCATGGGCTGGCTGGCGGTGGTGGTCAGCCACAAAGTAAACGGCGTTTCGGAGCTGCACTCCAACCTGATGGTACAGTCGCTGTTTGCCGATTTCTCCCGTCTGTTCCCTGGTCGCTTCTGTAACAAAACCAATGGCGTCACTCCGCGTCGCTGGCTGGCGCTGGCGAACCCGGCGCTGTCAGAGGTGCTGGATGAGGAGATAGGCCGCAACTGGCGCACCGATCTCAGCCAGCTGGGCGAGCTGAAGGCGCAGATCGACTATCCGGCGTTTATTGAAAAAGTGGCGGTCGCCAAGTATCAGAACAAGCGTCGGCTGGCCGACTGGGTGGCGAAGAATCTGGACGTGGTGCTCGACCCGAACGCGCTGTTTGATGTGCAGATCAAGCGTATTCACGAGTACAAACGCCAGTTGCTCAACGTGCTGCATGTGATCACCCGATACAACCGTATCAAGGCCGATCCCCAGGCGGATTGGGTGCCACGCGTCAATATTTTTGCCGGTAAAGCGGCATCGGCCTATTACGTTGCCAAGCACATCATTCATCTGATCAACGATGTCGCCAATGTGATCAACAACGATCCGCAGGTGAAGAACAAACTTAAAGTGGTCTTCATCCCGAACTACAGCGTGAGCCTGGCGCAGATCATTATTCCGGCGGCCGATCTCTCTGAGCAGATCTCTACCGCAGGGACAGAGGCGTCCGGCACCAGTAATATGAAGTTTGCGCTGAATGGCGCGCTGACCATCGGTACGCTGGATGGGGCCAACGTTGAAATGCTGGATCACGTTGGTGAAGAGAACATCTTCATTTTCGGTAATACCACGCCGCAGGTCGAAGCCCTGCGTAAAGGGGGCTATAACCCGCGTGACTATTATGAAAAGGATGAAGAGCTGCATCAGGTGCTGACTCAGATTGCTTCCGGTCTGTTCAGTCCGCAGGATCCGGGCCGCTACCGCAATCTGTTCGATTCACTGGTCAACTTCGGCGATCACTACCAGTTGCTGGCGGATTATCGCAGCTATGTGGATACCCAGGATAAAGTGGATGCGCTCTACCGTAAACCGGATGAGTGGCAACGCCGCGCGGCTAAAAACATCGCCGGAATGGGCTACTTCTCGTCGGACCGTACGATTCAGGAGTACGCTGATGAGATCTGGAATATCTCGCCAGTAAGGTTGTAAGGCGCGTGCAGTAAGGTTTCTGACTTTCTTTGCGGCCGAGGGATCGGCCGCACTCTCCTGTGCTCTCTTTGCTCACCGTCTATCCCGCTCCTCTTTCAGAAGGTTCAGCCTCTTATCGCCTCTGCCTCCGTAAGTACCTCTTGTGCGAGCCAGATCATTACACCCTGGCTGAGAATCGCTACTATGCGGGAAAGCAAAATGACCCTACAGGCAACAGCAGCAATGAGTGACAACATCAACCAGGAAATTACCTTCCGTAAACTCAGCGTCTTCATGATGTTTATGAGCAAGGGCAATATCGCCCGTACGGCGGAAGCGCTGGCGCTGAGCAGCGTCAGCGTGCATCGCGCACTGCATACGCTGGAAGAGGGCATCGACTGCCCGCTGTTTATCCACAAGGGCCGCAACCTGGTGCCGCTGCCTGCCGCCTGGACGCTGCTGGACTATTGTCGCGACGTGACCACCCTGATGGGCAAAGGCATTGAAGAGGCGCGCAAAGTCGCAGGCATCGGCGGAGGGCGTCTGCGACTTGGCACGCTCTACTCCCTGACGCTGGAGACCATTCCCCGGCTGATCATGGGCATGAAGCTGCGTCGGCCCACGCTGGAGCTCGATCTGACCATGGGTTCCAATCAAATGCTGCTGAATATGCTGGAAGATGACGCGCTGGATGCGATTCTGATCGCCACCGATGACGGCGAACTCAGCGACGCGCATTTTGATGTGATTCCGCTGTTTGAGGACAGGATCTTTCTGGCCACACCGGCCGGTGAGACGCGGGACGGAGCCGGTCCGGTGGATCTGCGTGATTATGCCGACCGTGATTTTGTCTCGCTGGCTGAAGGGTTTGCTACCTATGCCGGTTCGCAGGAGGCGTTCCAGATAGCCGGATTTGAACCGCGCATGGTCACCCAGGTGAATGACATCTTCTCGATGATAAGCCTGGTGCAGGCGGGCGTCGGCCTGGCGCTGATTCCGGGACGGATGAAGAAGGTGTATGAAAACAACATTCAGCTGCTGACGCTCGCTGAGCCTTACCAGATGCGTCAGCAGATCTCGATTGTCTACTCACATCGCCGCGAACGGGATAATGACCTGCTGGCACTGGCGGCAGAAGGGCGGATGTACGCCCGCAGCCTTACTGACTCAGCCGTTTAACCAGATGGAGTGCAACCTCAACGCTGTTGCGCTCCAGACAAATCGCGTCGCCCTGCCAGCCCGCCTGAAGCGTCAGGCCGGTCAGCACATTGCCAGGCGGCATCTCAATCGCCAGTCGGGCATCGCGCTGATTGGCTGAAACCATCGCATCATTCCACTGCACCGTACGCGCCATATTAAAGGCAAGGTCGTCGGCAATCTTCTCCGGCTCCCAAATCACGCGTCCGGTTGAACCACTGAGGTAAGCGCAATGGGGACGGGAAAGGCTGACGGACCCGAATGCGCGCGCCAGTTCTGCGGCGGGCTTATCCAGCAGCGCGCAGTGCGACGGCACGCTCACCGCGAGTTTAATCGCTTTGCTGGCACCGGCATCCAGCGCTTTCTGCGCGACTACCGCCATATCCTCGTTGCGGCCAGCAATCACAATCTGCGTTTCCGCATTCAGGTTGGCGATATAGGTGTTGCTGCCGGGCAGCAGTTTTTCCAGACGACTCAGCGTCAGGCCGGTGATGGCGGTCAGGCCATATCCCTCCGGATAAGCCTGCTCCATCAGATCGCCGCGCAGCGCCACCAGCCGCAGAGCATCACTGAAATCCAGCGCGCCGGAAATCACCGCAGCAGGAAACGCGCCAATCGACAGACCGCTGACGATATCGGGTTTCACCCCACGGCGAATCAGCTCGCGCGCCCAGGCGACACCGCAAATCAGCAGACTGAGCTGCACGGCGCGCGTGTGGCGCAGTGCATCGGCACTGTCGAGCTGGTCAGTCTCGTCACCCAGAACTGCACGCACGCTGTTTAACAGGGCGTCGCCGTCGGGTAGGTGCTGTAACATCCCGGCACGCTGAGTGCCCTGGCCGGGAAAGGTAAAGAGTATTTTCATTGTAGTTCCCTGCTCCAGGGTGAAGCGGTCAGTATCGGCCCGGTAACGGTTTTAACCAGCGCGCGGCCTTCACGCAGCCACTCGCTGAGGGCAAACGCGCCGGACGGCGTTTCTACCTGCGTATCGACCCGACAGGCCAGCATGTCGGTTTGCGCCTGCCAGCGTTGCAGCGCATTGCGCGCCAGTGGCTCTGGCGCGCGAATAACTAAATCAAGATCGCTGGCGGCATGCAGCGTGGGTTGCTGTGTTGCCAGTGCGTAACCGGTACTGCCGGTAATACCCCAGCGCCACGGCCAGTCGTGCTCACTGAGGGCAATCGCCGCGCCGACCGGCGCATAAGCGGTAAACGGCGAGGCAAGCAACTGCGCACGCGCTGCCAGCATCTCCGGCGTGACAACGCGAACGATGTCCGCTGCATTGACCCATCCGGCGGCGCGCTGTTCGCGGCGCTCGCCGCGCACACCCACCGGTATCAGCCCGGTTTCGCTCCTGTCGCGCCGCACCACGACCGGAAGGCCGGGATGCCAGAACTGACTGACCCAGCTCTCACTGATGGCGGCTAAGGCGTTGCCGTCTCGCAGCCAGAGAAGATCGTGGGGGCGCGGTACAGAGCTCATATTACATTCCTGATGTCAGCGTAATGAACAGCGGTAATGACAAAATACAGAGAATAGAGCTGAGCAGCAGCACAGCCTCTGCATCCGGCGACTGCACGCCAAAGCGGTTGCCAAACACCACTCCGAAGAAACCGGCGGAGAGCGCAATCATCAGAATGGCGGTAATGGCCACCGGACCGCTGAGACCCAATGCCAGCACCAGACCCCAGGCGATAAAGGGCTGAATCAGCAGTTTAGTTACCGTGCCGACGCCCACCACCGCGTTGAGTTTCAGTTTGCGTGCCGACAGGATGACACCGGTCAGGAAGAGTGCAGCGGCGGTGGCAGCCAGACCCAGCGGTTTGATGGCGGCCAGCACCAGATCAGGCATTTTAACGCCCAGCGCTGATAACACCACGCCAATCAACGGTCCCAGTACGATCGGTTTTTTCACTGAACGCCACATCAGAATCGGCAGCATGGTCAGGGTTGAACCGTGTTCGGTGCCGTCGGCAAACGCTTTTTCACGTTCCAGAATCAGCAGGCAAAGCGGTGTAAGCAGCACTGAACCACAGGCGATGGAGACCGCTACCGAGAGCGAAGTGGCACCATTTTCACCCAGCACGCTGGCCAGAATGGGCAGGCCCAGCGCGGCGTAATTTGGCAGCGCCACAGTCAGTGTCAGCACAGCCGCATCCTGCGGTGACTTTTTGAAAACTTTTGTAGCCGCGAAATAGACAGCTCCATAGGTAATCCACATTGCGCCGGTAATAACCACAATCAGCGGCCATTGCGCCACGATGCCCGGCCAGGGCGTTTGTACCGTGGCACTGAACAGCGCGGCGGGCAGTGCAAAATCCATGACAAAAATATTCAGCAGAGAGACGTCTTTGTTGTTGACCATTCCTGCCTTACCGGCCCAGAAACCCAGCAGCATGATGACAAAAATCGGAGCAAGGGCATGAACAATTATATAAATCATAAATCACCTGTATTTAAGAAAGAATTTTCTGTTAACAGCGATGTTTATAATTCTGAACACGGCCACTGCCCCGGGGCGCACTTAGCAATGCGCCCCGTCAGACCGGTTTCGGCAGGTTTATTTTTTTATTTAATTACCAGGTTGCGCGCATCCGCTCGCGAACCAGGGAGGAGCTGTGGCGATTGGATGCGCCCAGCCGGTTTTTCAGGCTCGGATCCTGACGCGCATCGCTAATGGCTTTCTGCAACGCGATCTCGACCATCGCCACATCGGCGTCAGAAGGCGCATCGGGATTGGCCACGTTCAGCAGATCGGAGAGCAGACCCAGCGTGGCGAAGTTATTCACGTCATAGGCCATCGGCGGAATGGTCGCCGCCAGTTTCTCCACCGCCTCCACCGAACGCAGCGTGATACGCGCGGCGGACTCTTTACCCATCGCGTGCACCAGTACACCCTGATCGTTGAGCGCAATCAGGCGGTTGGCCTGATAACCGTGCGCCAGGAAGGCACCAGACATCGCTTTGCCAACAATCAGCCCAATCACCGGATGACCCGCAAGGCGTGCTTTGGCATAAGCGCCTGCAGCCCCGGCCAGCGCCTGATGAATACCGAACGCCTCTTCGCGACGACCATAGGCCTGACTCGGCACGTCGATCACCGCCACAATCGGGCGTTTCACGTCGCTGTTCTTGTCCTCTTCCAGCGTTTCATTCACCACTTTCGCCAGCGTCCAGCCTTCCAGCAGACCGACTTCGCCCCTCGCGGCACGCGGATAGTGGTTTTGTGCATCGGGCACCACGGCGATAAAGCGCACGCTTTCGCCATTAAGTTCACCGTCCGCCACCTGGACAGAGGCACACAGGCCGCTGAGGCGCTGCGCATCAGGTGCAAGTTTTTCCAGCCAGATTGCACCGCGGCTGTTTGTCTGGGTCATTATTTATCCTCCCGGGCGAAAAGCTGTTTAATCTGCGCCGTGTCCGCCTGCTGACGGGTGTCGAACTGTGTCAGACGTGGCAGGAAATCGGCATATTTATCGCTGCGGTGCTGCGCAGGAACGCCTTTGGCAATGAAGTCATTCATCGCACTCTTAACCGCATTGACGCCATCACCGACCAGCGCATCGACCAGGCCGCTGGCGTAGCGGATTTCACCGCCGGTCATGCTCCAGATAAACGGGCGATCGCGCGAGTCATACTCTTCAATGCCCGCTTCCTGCTCAATCACCTGCGGACCGTTCAGCCCCAGGCGCGCTTCACGCGTCACAATCAGGTAGCTGCACAGCGCAGCGGCGATGGACATCCCGCCAAAGCAGCCGACGGTACCGGCAATAATGCCGATAACCGGGGTATAGCGGCGCAGATCGACAATCGCGGCATGAATATCGGCAATCGCCGCCAGCCCCAGATTGGCTTCCTGTAAACGCACGCCGCCGGTTTCCAGGCAGAGCACCGCCTGAGTGGGTATTCCATTGCGGTTGTCTTCGGCTGCCAGTTCCAGCGCCGCCGCCATTTTGGCACCGGAGACTTCGCCCATGCTGCCACCCTGGAAAGTGCCTTCAATGGCGATAACGACCGCAGGCTGCCCGTTCAGCGTGCCGCGTGCCACCACCATGCCGTCATCTGACTGTGGGACCACACCCTGCGGGGCCAGCCACGGCGACATGATGCCTTCGAAAGGATCCAGCAGTTCGCGATAGCTGCCGTCGTCCAGCAGTGCACGGGCGCGCTCACGGGCGCGTAATTCAATAAAACTGGCATCGTTACGCATGGCTCACCTCCTCAAAAACCTGTTCAATACGGATACGCGCCACGCCGGGTGTCGCGCCGAAATCGTGAATAATCAGCTTTCCGGCAGGCAGACCGTTGGTTAAATTCAGGCGGTCAAACAGCGCCTTCCAGCGGGCGTCGCTGTTATCCAGTGAGGTGGTGATATCAATGCTAAGCGTTTGTCCTTCAGTTGCGGTGTACAGCACTTCCATATCACCGGAACCAACGACCCCTGCCAGAGCTTTACCGCTGAGTGAGCGGTTAGCAGGTAAAGATAATGTGATGTGTTCCATAATGGCCTCTAGAAATAAGAATGTTCAGGTGAACAGACCCGATCAATGAACAGCGTCGCGGCCAGCAAATCGGCAGCCCCGCCAGGCGAAGCGTTGAGCGACAGCATGCGCTGATCGAGCTGCGCCAGCGCCTTCTGGCCGCCTGCTGTGCGACAGCCGCCAGACAGCAGCACGGCGCATGCTCCCTGCTGCATCGCTTTCAGTCCGGTCATACCGGCCCGTGACAGCACGCAGGTATCGCTGAGCGAGGTCATGATCGCCATCAGCGCATCAAGACGGGCTTCACTTTCACTGGCACCCGTTGCACGACTGGTCAGCAGTTGTGGCAGCGCCAGCTTCATCACGTGAGGAAACGCCTGCTGCGCCTCTTCGCGTGCGCCGGGCACCTGATAGCGATGCGTCGCTTTTAACCCTTTGCTGAACAGTTTTGGCGCGGCGCGGTCCGGCAGGCTGGCCAGCGCGGCTGCGGTGCGGGTCAGCTGGTCGGCACTGGCCGCGCCACCGTGCATGGCTGCAGCACTGACCAGCAGTCCCAGCGCCCAGATCGCACCCCGATGGGTGTTGACGCCGCCGGTTGCCGCCATCATCTGCTGTTCACCGTCACGGCCCAGCCGACCCACCGTTTCGCGCAGGGCAATATCAGCAGGGCGCAGCCAGCTGTGACGGGCCAGCGCCAGAAAGGTCGGCACAAGGCTGTGAGCGGAACGCTCCATCAGCGCCAGCGTCAGGTCCTGATGCGCGCCGTTTCCCCGACTGTCTACCAGACCCGGCTTGGGGCTTAGCCGCGCTTCATCGGTCAGACAATCGCGCGCAATCATCGCCAGCTGGCTGGCCTGCGCCTCGGTTTGAGTCTGCGACAGAAGTTTCATTACCAGCTCCGGAATTTTGCCGGTGGGTTATAAAGACCACCCGACCATTCCACCAGGTCAGAGACGCTGCTGGCGGCGAGCAGTGAGCGGGTCGCATCTGAACGACGAATGCCCATATCTTCCGGATAGACCACTTTGCCGCTTTTACGCAGGGCCGCCACGCGCGCCGCATCGACGCCAAGGCCGATATCGGTGATACCGGCTACCGCAGCGACCATCGCACGGCGCTCTTCAAGGCTTTCCGCGCGATAAAGATAGGCAATACCCTCTTCGGTCAGCACATGGGTGACGTCATCGCCATAAATCATCACCGGTGCCAGCGGCATACCGGTCGATTTCGCCACTTCAACGGCATCTAGCGTTTCAACAAAGGTCGGTTTGGCACCGGCCTGGAAGGTTTCCACCATCTGAACCACCAGTTTTTTACCGCGCTGCATCGGGTCCGGTTCGGTGATCATATTGAGCCATGCAGGCGTGGCATGACGCCGGCCGTGCGGATCGTGACCCATGTTAGGCGCACCGCCGAAACCGGAAAGGCGACCGCGGGTCACGGTTGAGGAGTTTGCCAGGCCATCGACCTGCAGGGTGGCACCGATAAACATATCCACCGCATACTGACCTGCCAGCTGACAGAAGGCGCGGTTAGAGCGCATAGAGCCGTCGCTGCCGGTGAAGAAGATATCGGGACGGGCGCGAATGTACTCTTCCATGCCCAGCTCGCCACCGAAGCAGTGCACGCTCTCAACCCAGCCGCTCTCAATCGCCGGGATCAGCGTCGGATGCGGGTTAAGGGTCCAGTGCTTACAGATTTTGCCTTTCAGGCCGAGTTGTTCGCCGTAGGTAGGCAGCAGCAGTTCGATCGCGGCGGTGTTAAAACCGATACCGTGGTTAAGTGACTGCACCTGATGTTCGGCGTAAATGCCTTTAATCGCCATCATCGCCATCAGGATATGTTCCTGTTTAATCAGGCGCGGATCGCGGGTAAACAGCGGTTCGATAAAGAAAGGTTTATCGGCTACGACGATGTAATCGATCCAGGAGCCGGGAATATCGACGCGGGGCAGGTCGGTCTCGTCATCGACCAGCTCATTTACCTGGGCAATCACGATACCGTCACGGAACGCGGCGGCTTCCACCAGGGCAGGCGTATCTTCAGTACTCGGGCCGGTGTAAAGGTTGCCTTTGCGGTCAGCTTTATAACCGGCAATCAGCGCGACGTTTGGACTCAGATCGACATAGAGGCGGGAATAGAGTTCGATATAGGTGTGGATTGCGCCTATTTCCAGCTGACCATCTTCTAACAACTGAGAAATACGCAGACTTTGCGGACCGGAAAAAGAGAAGTCGAGTTTACGCGCAATGCCTTTTTCGAAAATATCCAGATGCTCACTGCGACCCACGCTCGGCATAATCATATGCAGGTCGTGTACTATCGCCGGATTAACCTCAGCCAGGGTACGTGATAAAAAATCGGCCTGCTTCTGGTTATTCCCTTCCAGTACCACCCGGTCGCCCGGTGCAATCAGTTTTTCAAATGCTTCTACAGCTCTTTCAGTAGGAATGACTTTGCCATCAACAGGGAAGGATGCCAGACGACGCGCTTTTTCACTGCGGCGTGTGTTCCATTCCCGGGCAGGCGTTTGGCCTGTGTTCATTTCAACCTCCTGATTAAAATAACGGTTGTTTCGTTTTTACTGAGGAAAGTTTGTGCTTTCTGATGACGTCGTTCAATTAAGCAAAAAGCCTGAACGTTATATTTACAGTAACAATAGGATGTGAACGTTTTGATATGCGAAGCAGAAAGAGTTGAGTTTAGGCGCTGACCAAAAATGTGATCGCATAAACGGATTTCTGTATAAAAAATGGTTTGAGCCTGGCATTTTTAATAAAAAGTTCGTCGTACAAAAATAAACTCTGCTGCACGCTGAAAAGCGCAACCTGTCGGATCAGCACCAGGATTCACCGACCCGCTATCGCAGACATAAAAAAAGCAGGCCGAAGCCTGCTTTCTGATTCTTTAGTTAGTTACTGTCCGTTTATGATGCCAGCGACAGGGCGGGTTTAGCTTTCGCTGCCAGCCACTCGGTGACTCGCGCCTGCTGCTCTTTGGTCAGCCACATGCCCTGTTTGGTACGACGCCAGATAGCATCATCCAGCTCACGAACCCACTCATGCTGCACCAGGTAGCGTAATTCTGCTTCGTAAAACTCGTGACCGAAGTTCTCGCCCAGATCGTCCAGGCTTTTCGCGCCAGCCAGCAGGGTTTCAGTGCTGCTGCCGTAGGTGCGCGAGAAGTGGCGCGCCATATTTTCACTGATAAACGGATAGCGACGACGCAGGCTGGCCGCATAATCTTCACGGGTGCCGGAGATATTTCCGCCTGGCAACACGCAGTTCTTCGTCCATGCCGGGCCCGCGTTCGGGTAGTACTTCGCCAGTTTCTCCAGCGCATGTTCTGCCAGCTTACGGTAGGTGGTCAGCTTGCCGCCAAATACCGACAGCAGCGGAGCCTGACCATTATCGTCGCGCACATCCAGGGTGTAATCACGGGTGATCGCCTGTGGCGAATCGGATTCGTCATCACACAGCGGACGGACACCGGAATAGGACCAGACGATATCGTCAGCGGTCAGCTGCTTTTTAAAGTGTCCGTTGAACACTTTCAGCAGGTAGTCGGTTTCGCTGTCATCAATATTGACGTTTTTCGGATCGCCTTTGTACTCGACGTCGGTGGTACCGATGATAGAGAACTCATCCATCCACGGGATGACAAACACGATGCGGTTATCTTCGTTCTGCAGAATGTAAGCCTGCTTTTCGGTATGGACGCGTGGCACCACGATGTGGCTGCCCTTGATCAGGCGAATACCGTAAGGTGATTTCAGCTTCAGGCTGTCGTCGAACAGCTGTTTGACCCACGGGCCGGCAGCATTGACCAGGCCTTTCGCCTGCCAGGTAAAGGTTTTACCGCTGTCGACATCTTCCGCTTCGACCTTCCACAGGCCGCCTTCACGCCAGGCACGGGTCACGCGGGTGCGGGTACGGACTTCGCCGCCACGCTTCACGACTTCCTGTGCGTTCAGTACCACCATGCGGGCATCATCGACCCAGCAGTCAGAATATTCGAATCCGCGCGTAATTTCCGGCTTCAGGGCCGAATCCGCGCCAAATCGCAAACTTTTACTGCCTGGCAGACTGGTACGCTTGCCAAGATGGTCATACATAAACAGGCCGGTACGGATCATCCACGCCGGACGCAGATGCGGACGGTGCGGCAGACGGAAGCGCATCGGGAACGCCAGATGCGGAGCCATTTTCAGCAGCACTTCACGCTCGGCCAGTGCTTCACTGACCAGACGGAATTCGTAATGTTCAAGGTAGCGCAAGCCGCCGTGAATCAGTTTTGAACTGGCAGAGGAGGTCGCGCAAGCCAGATCCCGCGCCTCCAGCATTAACACCGACAGTCCGCGTCCTGCAGCGTCTGCTGCAATGCCGGCACCGTTGATGCCGCCGCCGATCACGATCAGGTCTTTGGTTTCCACGTCATCTCCTCCGATGTTCGGAATAGTTCACTAATGTTCGTTTTCGAGCATAATCATAATCGCAAACCAACATTGACGCCAGCTTTTAACCAGGTAAAAACATTTTTGCGTGATATAGCTAACATTCTGCCCACCAAAAAAAACGATAGCCGTAACGATTGTCAGGTTATCGGCGTGGATTCTCGGGTTACACTACGCGCTATTGTGACGCTGTTATGAGAGATCCCATGGAAACGTTCGAATGTATTGATGTGCAGCAGGCGCAGGCGCGTCTGGCGCAGGGTGCGCTGCTGGTAGATATCCGCGATCCGCAAAGTTATGCCCTGGGTCATGCGGCGGGTGCGTTGCATCTGACCAACAGCAACCTCAGCGATTTTGTCACTGGTGCCGATCACAGCCTGCCGGTGCTGGTGATGTGCTATCACGGCAACAGCAGCAAAAGCGCGGCACAATATCTGCTGGGACAGGGCTTCAGCGCGGCGTACAGCATTGATGGCGGCTTTGATGCCTGGCGGGCTGCCTTTCCTCAGCAGGTTGCCCTCGGCAGCGAATAGATTGCCGCTCGTCACATGGAGAGTTACTGATGCGCATTACTCAATTTAATCAGCCCCGCATGGCGCAGGCCTTTGTTGACTACATGGCGACGCGGGGCATCACGCTGCGTATTGAGCATGAAAATCACTACGTCATCATGCTGGATGATGAGAGCAAGATTTCACTGGTCGAAAACGAACTTCAGCAGTTTTTGCACGACCCTAACCATCCGCGTTATCAGGCCGCCAGCTGGCACAGCGGAAAAACTGACAGTGGCCTGCGCTATGAGCGCAGCAATATCTGGGCGAATATCCGTGAGCGTGCCGGTCCGCTGACCATGACGCTGATGGTGCTCTGTATCGCGATATTTATTCTGATGCAGGTCATGGGCGATCGCACCGTGATGGCCTGGCTCTCCTGGCCGGATGCCGATCAGCATCTTCAGGTCTGGCGCTGGTTCAGCCATGCGCTGCTGCACTTTTCACTGCTGCACATTCTGTTTAATCTGATGTGGTGGTGGTATCTGGGCGGCGCGGTTGAGAAGCGACTTGGCAGCGGCAAACTCTTTGTCATCCTGCTGATTTCGGCTCTGCTCAGCGGCTGGCTGCAGGCGAAGTTCAGCGGCATCTGGTTTGGTGGCCTGTCGGGCGTGGTCTATGCCCTGATGGGTTACTGCTGGCTGCGCGGGGAGCGCGATCCCGACAGCGGCGTCTATCTTGAACGGGGATTGATCGGTTTTGCGCTGGTCTGGCTGGTGATTGGCTGGTTTGGCGTCTTTGGTCTGGCTATTGCCAACGCGGCGCACGTCGCCGGTCTGGTGGTCGGACTGGCGATGGCGCTGGTGGATACGCGTAAAGTCACGCGTCGTTAGACAGGGTTATGCGGGTTAACAGGAGAGGAACGTGAAGCAGACGCAACGTCATGACGCGATTATCGATTTAGTCCGTCGTCAGGGATATGTCAGTACTGAGGAGCTGGTGGATCATTTTGAGGTCAGCCCGCAAACCATTCGTCGCGATCTCAACGATCTGGCCGATCAGAACAAAATTCAGCGTCACCACGGCGGCGCGGCGCTTCCCTCCAGCTCTGAGAATACCGCCTGGCACGACCGTAAAATGATGTGGTCAGCGGAAAAAGCGCGGATTGCCCAGCGCGTGGCCAGCCAGATCCCGGATGGTGCCACGCTGTTTATCGATATCGGCACCACGCCGGAAGCGGTGGCGCATGCGCTGCTCAACCACAGCGATTTGCGCGTGGTCACCAATAACCTTAACGTCGCCATGCTGCTGATGGATAAACCCGATTTCCGGGTCATTATCGCGGGTGGTGAAGTGCGGACCCGCGATGGCGCGGTAATGGGTGAAGCGACGCTCGACTTTATTTCTCAGTTCCGGCTCGACTACGGCATTCTGGGGATCAGCGGCGTCGATATGGATGGTTCGCTGCTGGAGTTTGACTATCACGAAGTCCGCACCAAGCGCGCCATCATTGAAAATTCACGCTGCGTGATGCTGGTGGTGGATCACTCGAAGTTTGGCCGTAACGCGATGGTCAACCTCGGCAACATGAGTCTGCTTGACTACCTCTACACCGACAAAACGCCGCCTGCCAGCGTAATGAAGGTGATTGAGCAGCATGAGGTTCACCTCGAACTCTGCTGATTCCTGCCACGCCAGCCTCCCGGCTGGCGTTTTTCTTTGATTGCTGTCGCTTTTTTCCTCACTCCCGTCTTTACTTAACGGTTGCTGGCACCCGGTTGCCAGCCCGTGCGCTTTCTATTTTTGCTTCACCTCATTGCGTAACAGAAGGGAGTGATATGCCGCAGCAAAAATTTAATAAAGCCCGTTTTAATGCCGCCTTTACCCGCCAGTGGCAACAGTTAAGTCTCCGTTCCGCCCAGCAGATGACCCCGCACCAGGCGTGGCAGGCGGTCAGCGCGGCGCTGGCGGAGCTACTGGACGCACAACCGGCACCGCGTCCGGCTGTGCAGCAGCGTCACGTTAATTACCTCTCGATGGAGTTTCTGATTGGCCGTCTGACCGGCAACAACCTGCTCAATCTCGGCTGGTATAACGACGTCAAAGCGGCGCTGGCTGAGCACGAGTTCGATTTAACGGAACTGCTGGAGCAGGAGGTCGATCCGGCGCTGGGCAACGGCGGGCTGGGACGACTGGCCGCCTGCTACATGGATTCGATGGCAACGGTGGGGCAGTCCGCCACCGGCCACGGACTGAACTACCAGTATGGCCTGTTCCGCCAGTCTTTCGATGATGGTCAGCAGATTGAAGCGCCCGATGACTGGCAGCGTGAGCGCTATCCCTGGTTCCGCCACAACGCGGCGCTGGATGTGGAAGTCGCGATGGGGGGCCGGGTAGAAAAGCAGGAAAACGGCGGCGTACGCTGGCTGCCCGATTTTACGCTGCGCGGCGAGGCCTGGGATTTGCCGGTGACCGGCTACCGCAACGGCGTGACGCTGCCGCTGCGTCTGTGGCAGGCCGTGAGTGCGCATCCTTTTGATCTCACGGCGTTTAATGACGGCAATTTTCTGCAGGCGGAGCAGCCGGGCATCGAGGCGGCAAAACTGACCAAAGTGCTCTATCCCAATGACAACCATCAGGCCGGCAAGCGGCTGCGCCTGATGCAGCAATATTTCCAGTGCGCCTGTGCGGTGGCGGATATCCTGCGTCGTCACCATCTGGCGGGACGCAGTATTCACAGCCTGCCTGACTTCGAAGTGATTCAGCTTAACGATACACATCCCACCATCGCCATCCCGGAGATGCTGCGCGTGCTGCTGGATGAGCATCAGCTGAGCTGGGATGAGGCGTGGCAGATCACCAGCCGGTTGTTTGCCTACACCAACCACACGCTGATGCCGGAGGCGCTGGAGCGCTGGGATGAGAAGCTGATGCGCAGTCTGCTGCCGCGCCATATGCTGATCATCAAAGAGATCAACCAGCGGCTGAAAAAGCAGGTGAAGCAGCGCTGGCCGGATGACAAAGCGATGTGGCACAAGCTGGCGGTGGTCGCTGACGGTCAGGTGCGGATGGCGAATCTCTGCGTCGTCAGCGGGTTTGCGGTCAACGGTGTGGCGGCGCTGCACTCAAGCCTGGTGGTCAGCGATCTTTTCCCGGAATATCACCAGCTCTGGCCGCAGAAATTCCACAACGTCACCAACGGCATCACGCCGCGCCGCTGGCTGAAGCAGTGTAATCCGGCGCTGGCCGGGCTGATTGATGAGACGCTGAAAACCGAGTGGGCCAATAACCTTGAGGCGTTAAGCGGTCTGGAGGCCTATGCCGACGATCAGGCGTTTCGTCAGCGCTATCGCAGCATCAAACAGCAGAATAAAGCGCAGCTCACAGAGTATATCGCCCGCCACACGGGGATTATCGTGAACCCGGCCGCGCTGTTCGATGTGCAGATCAAACGGCTGCATGAGTACAAGCGCCAGCACCTCAGCCTGCTGCATATCCTCTACTGCTATCAGAAGCTCTGTCATAACCCGGAGGATGTCACCTTTACGCCACGGGTGTTCCTGTTCGGGGCCAAAGCTGCGCCCGGCTATTACCTCGCCAAAAATATCATTTACGCTATTAACAAGGTGGCGGAGGTGGTGAACAACGATCCACGGGTCGGTGATCGACTCAAAGTGGTGTTTATCCCGGACTACCGCATCACCGTGGCCGAACTGATGATCCCGGCGGCCGATCTCTCAGAGCAGATCTCCACCGCCGGATATGAAGCCTCCGGCACCGGCAACATGAAGCTGGCATTGAACGGTGCGCTGACGATTGGCACGCTGGATGGCGCCAATGTCGAGATTGCCGAACAGGTGGGTGAGGAGAATATCTTTATCTTCGGTCACACCGTGGATGAGGTCAAAGCGCTTAAGGCGAAAGGCTATAACCCGAAAAAGGTGCGTAAGCAGAACAAGCCGCTGGACGATCTACTGAAATCGCTGGAGAAGGGCAAATTCAGCAACGGGGATAAACATGCGTTTGACCTGATGCTGGAGAGCCTGACGAAACATGGCGATCCCTGGCTGGTGCTGGCCGATTTCCAGGCCTATATCGAGGCGCAGCAACGGGTGGAAGCCCTGTGGCGCGACCCGGAAGGCTGGACCCGCGCCGCCATCCTCAATACGGCACGAACCGGCATGTTCAGTTCGGACCGGTCAATTCGTGACTATCAGCAACGTATCTGGCAGGCACCGCGCTAAGGAGCAGCAATGAAGCAACATTCACTCGGTCAGGCCGCCCGTGCCGCGGGAATTTCACTGGACTACATCAACGTCAATGGCGAGAAAGAGGCGATCAGCGATGAGACCCTGCAGGCGCTGCTGGCGGTGATGGATGATCCGCAGGACGCAAAAAAATCGCCGCTGCCGCCGGTCGCGGTGTTCAGCGGCAGTGGCAAGCGACAGCTGACGCCACAGGGCAGCGGCGTTTACCGCTGGCAGTTGCAGACTGAAAAGGGCAAACAGCACAGCGGCGAGTTAACCGCCGGTGAGCCTTTTACGCTGCCTGGCCCGCTGGCGCAGGGGTACCACCAGCTCACACTCAGTAAGGGCAAAAAAAGCTGGCAGACGCGGCTTATCGTCGCGCCGCGCCGCTGCTATCTGCCTCCGGCGCTGGAGGCGGGGAAAAAACGCTGGGGTGCGCTGGTGCAGCTCTACACCGTGCGCTCTGAACAGAACTGGGGCATCGGCGACTTCGGCGATCTCGACCAGCTGCTGGTGCAGCTGGCTGAACGCGGTGGCGATTTCGTCGGGCTGAATCCGCTGCATGCGCTCTATCCTGCCAGCGCCGGTTTCGCCAGTCCGTATAGCCCGTCGTCGCGCCGCTGGCTGAACGTAATCTATATCGACGTCAGTCAGGTGGCCGATTTTCAGCAAAGCGCGGCGGCACAGAAGTGGTGGAAAAGCGCCAGAACCCGGAAGGCGCTGACCGAAGCGCGTGAGGCGGAGCTGGTTGACTACGAGGCCGTAATGGCGCTTAAGCTCGCTGCGCTGCGGCACGCCTGGGCACACTTTCAGACGCGAGACAGCCAGAGCGAAGAGCATCAATCCTGGGCGGCCTTTGTGCGTGAAGGCGGCGACAGCCTGCGTTATCAGGCCGCCTACGACGGCATACAGCTGGAGCGGCGGGCAGATAAGGCGCAGCAGGGCGGCTGGCCTGCGTGGCCGGAAGGGTGGCGCAACAGCCAGTTGCCGGAGGTGCAGCAGTGGTGTGCACAGCATGAAGAGGAGATCGCTTTCTGGCAGTGGCTGCAATGGCTGGCGCAGCAGCAGTTCTCTGGCTGCTGGACGCACAGTCAGGCGCTGGGCATGAGCGTCGGACTCTATCGTGACCTGGCAGTGGGCGTGGCGGAAGGCAGCGCGGAAACCTGGCACGACCCGGAGCTTTACCGCCTCAAGGCCTCGGTGGGTGCGCCGCCTGACCGTCTCGGTCCGCTGGGACAAAACTGGGGCTTACCGCCGATGGATCCGCATGTCATGAAGGCGCGCGGCTACCAGCCATTTATCGACATGCTGCGCGCCAACATGCGCGACTGCGGCGCGCTGCGCATCGACCATGTGATGTCACTGCTGCGTCTGTGGTGGGTGCCTGCCGGGGAGACGGCGGATAAAGGCGCCTATGTGGCCTATCCGGTCAACGATCTGCTGGGCATCCTGGCGCTGGAAAGCCACCGGCTGCGCTGCATGGTGATTGGTGAAGACCTTGGCACTGTGCCCCAGGAGATTGTCAGCCTGCTGCGTAAAAGTGGCGTCTTTTCATGGAAGGTGCTCTGGTTTGAGCAGGAGAAGGATGAGCGCTATCGCGCGCCGCAGGACTATCCGCGCCAGTCTATCGCCAGCGCCAGCACGCACGATCTGCCTACGCTGACCGGCTTCTGGGAGCAGGGCGACCTGGCGCTGGGGGAGAAGATTGGCCTCTATCCGGGCGATGCGGTGAAAGCGTTACATCAGCAGCGCGCCGCGCAGAAGCAGGCGCTGCTGGATGCGCTGCATCAGGCGGGTGCGTTACCGGCACGCAGCCAGAAGAAGGCAGAGAAGCTCACCATGACGCCTGCGCTGAATCGGGCAATACATCGCTTCCTGGCGGATACCGACAGTGCGCTGCTTGGCCTGCAGCCTGAGGACTGGCTTGGCATGACCACGCCGGTCAACGTCCCGGGCACGGTGGAGCAGTACCCTAACTGGCGACGCAAGCTGAGCAAAACGCTGGAGGAGATCTTTGCGGACAAGGAAGTGAATGCACTGCTGAAGGTGGTCAGCCAGCAGCGTCAGTCAGGAGAGAAAGAGCAATAACAGAAGCGCGGCAGCCATGCTGCCGCGCTTAATCATCAGTAGAACGAGTGTTCACCGCGCTGATGCTCAGTAATATCCCGCACGCCTTTGAGTTCCGGGAAGGCGGCCAGCAGCTCTTTCTCGATACCATCTTTCAGGGTCACGTCGATCATCGAACAGCCGTTACAGCCGCCGCCAAACTGCAGAATGGCGTAGCCCTCATCGGTGATCTCCATCAGCGACACGCGACCGCCATGGCCGGCCAGCTGTGGGTTGATCTGCGCCTGAAGCAGATACTCAACGCGCTCAACCATTGGCGCATCATCAGAGACTTTACGCATTTTGGCATTCGGCGCTTTCAGCGTCAGCTGTGAACCAAGATTGTCGGTAACGAAGTCAATTTCAGCATCTTCCAGATACGGCTTGCTCAGTTCATCAACGTAAGCAGAGAGCTTTTCGAACTTCAGTTCGGTGTCAGTAGCTTCAACGGCATCGGGCGGACAGTAAGAGACGCCACACTCGGCTGTTGGCGTACCCGGGTTAATCACGAATACGCGAATCTGGGTGCCATCTTCTTGTTTGGATAGCAGTTTAGAAAAATGTTCCTGGGCAGAGTCAGTAATTCGGATCATGTCGATTGCTCAATAGTTGACTAATTTAGTTGGTTATAATACGCCCATCAAAGACGCTCTACAAGGTACGGCACAGGCACCAGACCTGCACGCTGGCGGCACCCTGGGCCATTAACAGGCGGCTGATTTCATCTACCGTACTGCCGGTGGTAATGACGTCATCCAGCAGAGCGATATGGCGTCCCTGCACCACCATTTCAAGGCAGAAAGCACCCCGTAAGTTGGTGCGGCGCTGGCGGGCGCTGAGCTGATGCTGTAATGCGCCCCCGCGCTTGCGGGAAAGACCTTCGCGCCATTCACATCCCAGCCAGTGCGCCAGCGGTTCGGCCAGCAGTACCGTCTGATTAAAGCCGCGCTGCCAGCGTCGTCGCCGATGCAGCGGAACCGGCAGCAGCAGATCGGGACGCGGCACACTGCCACGCCGGTAAACATTAAGCCAGCTTAGCAAAAGCAGCCGCGCCAGCATCACCCTGAGTGCGGTTATGTGAGAAAATTTAAGCTGGTTAACCCACTGGCTGAACGGCGGACAATAGTCATTGACGCAGACCAGCGCCTGCCAGGCGGGCGGTTTAAGCTGGCAGCGGCCGCAGGCGACCTTTGCTGAACCTGCCGGCAATCCGCAGCGTGGACAGAGCAGCGGTAACGGCGGTAATCCGCGCAGACATAAGCTGCAGATGCCATGCCGGGCTATCCGCAACGGCATCCGGCATAGCCAACACAGGGCGGGCATTGCTAGCATAGCGACCTCCTTATCATTTTCGGGATAGTAACTGATGACGTCGCTCTACTGGCACACCTGCGGAGAAGGAAAACGCGATCTTGTGCTGCTGCACGGATGGGGACTGAATGCCGAAGTCTGGCAAAGCATCATTCCGCGACTCAGCGCGCACTATCGCCTGCATCTGGTCGATCTGCCCGGCTATGGCCGCAGCCAGCATTTCGGTGCGCTGACGCTGGAGCAGATGGCAGCGCAATTGCTGCCTGCGCTGCCACCACAGGCGATTGTGGTGGGCTGGTCGCTGGGCGGACTGGTGGCCACGCAGCTGGCGCTGAGTGCGCCAGAAAAACTGGCTGCATTGATCACCGTTGCCTCGTCGCCCTGTTTCACCGCCACAGAGAGCTGGCCCGGTATTAAACCGGAGACGCTGCAGAACTTTCAGCAGATGCTCAGCAACGATTTCCAGCGCACGGTGGAGCGCTTTCTGGCGCTGCAGACGCTGGGTACCGAAACGGCTCGCGCCGATGCGCGGCAGCTGAAAGAGGTGGTGCTGTCGCAGCCGATGCCGGAGGTGGCGGTGCTGGATGGCGGACTGGATATTCTGCGCCAGGTCGATCTGCGCGACGCGTTACCGCAGATTACGCTGCCGTTCCTGCGACTCTATGGCGCGTTAGATGGACTGGTGCCGCGCCGGATTGCGGCGGAGATAGATGAAATGTTGCCAGCATCGCCCTCAGTGGTTATCGAAAAAGCCGCACATGCGCCTTTTATTTCCCATCCTGAGCGCTTTTGCCAGCATATTGTTAATTTTATCAGTAATCTGCCGTGATAATGACGCTTTGAACTGGCAAAATCGCAGACAGCAGCAATACTTCTCTCTGTGAGCGAGGCCGTTGCAATTTTATGTGATTAGTCATGGAAATGACTATGCCGTTCCATACTGCCTTACGCGTTTAGCGGCTGCTTACATCTCACAATGGATCATGAATGAGGGTAAACATAATGAAGGTTTTTAAATGGGTTGTGGCTTCAATGATGATGGGCGCGATTTCATTTTCTGCGATGGCAGCGAAAGAAGTCACCCAGGAAGAAGTTAAAACAATGAACCTGCAAAAGATCGGCAACGTTAACACCACGGCGGAAACCACCTCGCCAATGGATGCTAAGAAAGTGTTGTCGAAGCTCGCTGACGAAAAGGGCGGTAAATACTACCGCGTGATCGCAGGCCGCGAACACGGTAAATTCAGCGCAACGGCTGAAGTCTACAAGTAATTAACGTAGCCACATGAACTGCCAGGCATCCAGCTTAACCGGCTGGGTGCCATCAATTTTCTCTCCGCTCACCACATCCTGCAACGTATGCGCCACCGGTAATTGCGTCTCCACTGACCGTCCACTGAGATTAAATACGCACAGCAGCCCGTCACCGCTTTCTGGCTGATGACGTCTGAGCACCAGCACGGCGTTTTCACTCTCATAAAGCGTCATCGGATTATCCGGGTGAAACGCAGGCTGGCGACGACGCAGCTGAATCAGCTGGCCGAGCCGCGTATAGACCTGCTGGCGCAGCCAGTTACCGCCCGCCAGATCCGCTTCTATCTGCTGTAAATCATACTTCTGCCGATTAATCGCCCGGTTGTGTCCGGCGGCGCGCACGCCATCGTAATGGTTACGACCACCCAGAATGCTCTGGATATAGATGGCAGGCACGCCGGGAAAGACCAGCAGAATCGCATGGGCCAGCAAAAAACGTTTCAGCCGCGTGGCGTCATCGTCATCTTCACGGTTGAGCGCATCCAGATAGGTGACGTTGATTTCATAGGGGCTGGTGGTGCCGTCAGGGTTGTTTTTATAGGAGACCAGCGCGCCTTCCAGCGCCAGATCGCGCACCAGCGCCACAATCTCCACTTCAGACAAAATGCCGCGCGCCGGATTAAGGCCGATGCCGTCGTGTGACGCCAGAAAGTTGAAAAAGGTGGTGTCGTTGCTGCTGAGATCCAGAGCGCTCGCCCACTGCCGCAGTGCGCGCGCCGAGCCGGTGTGAATCGCATGCAGCACCAGCGGCGGCAGCGAAAACTGATAGACCATCTGCGCCTCATCGTGCCCGTTGCCCAGATAGCTGATGTTGTCCTGATGCGGCACGTTGGTCTCGGTGATAATCACCGTGCCTGGCGCAACCTGGTCGGCAATAGCGCGAAATAGCTTCACCAGCTGATGGGTCTTTTCCAGATGAATACAGCGCGTGCCGGGCGTTTTCCACATATAGCCGACCGCATCAAGACGCACATAGTCAGCGCCGCGTTTCAGGTAGTCGAGCAGCACATTGACCATGCGCAGCAGCACCTCAGGATTGGCAAAGTTGAGGTCGATCTGATCAGCGCTGAAGGTGGTCCAGATAAAGCGGGTTTCGCCATCCGCCATTTTAAACGGCGTCAGCAGCGGCGAGGTGCGCGGACGCGTCACGGCGCTGAGATCGGTGGCGGGCGGCATACTGATAAAGAAATCGTCCCAGCCGGGATCCTGCGCCAGGAAGTGGCTGAACCAGGCGCTGTGTGCCGACATATGGTTGCAGACAAAATCGAACATCAGCCGTGTTTCCTGATGCAGCCGCGCAATGTCCTGCCAGTCGCCGCACAGCGGATCGACCTGATGGTAATCAATCACCGAAAAGCCGTCATCGGACGACCAGGGGAAAAAGGGCAGCAGGTGAACCAGCGGAAACGTGGATTGCAGGTGCTGCTGATAGAACCGGGAAAAGGTGCTGAGCGTGGGTTTATCGGCTTCGCGAAACTGATCTGCATAGGTGATCAGCACCACATCCTGCTCATCCCAGTGTGCCTTGCGCGGCAGCTTAATGGCCTCGCGGGCGGTGGCGATGTCAGCCAGCAGGCGCGCAAAGGTCGCCTCCGGAAATGTGCCAGCATAAATCTTATCAATCAGATCGGTGATCGTTTCCATCGTGAATTGGGTGCCACAGCAGGTGTTGTTTTTATGACAGGCGTCTTTTTAGCGTAGCGCGATGGCGGGGATTTTCAACCGGGGAGAAGGGCGTGAAGTGGGGGCCAGGCAGTGGCCCCCTGAAAAGCTTAGCGTTTTTTACCGAAAGCCGCAGCCAGCGCATCACCCATCGCACTGTTACCTGCTGACGAGCTGACCGGACGCGGACGACCTTTCGCGTTGTTCTGACGTTTCTCTTCGCGCGGAGCAGCGTTCTTCGCGCCACCACGGGCATTGCCTTCGCCTGGCTGCTCATCAAGACGCATGGTCAGAGCAATACGCTTGCGCTGGAGATCGACCTCCATCACTTTCACTTTGACGATATCGCCCGCTTTCACCACCTGATGCGGATCTTCCACGAAGCGATCGGAGAGCGAAGAGATATGCACCAGGCCATCCTGATGCACGCCGATATCCACAAATGCACCGAAGTTGGTCACGTTAGTGACGGCACCTTCGAGGATCATGCCCGGCGTCAGATCGTTCAGCGTCTCTACGCCTTCAGCGAACTGTGCAGTTTTAAACTCAGGACGCGGATCGCGGCCCGGCTTCTCCAGCTCTTTCATGATGTCGGTGACGGTCGGCAGACCAAAACGGTCATCAATGAAATCGCGGGCGCTGAGATTACGCAGGCTGCCTGCGTTGCCCATCAGATCGCTCAGTGCCTGCTCGGTGGCGGCCAGGATGCGCTCCACCACCGGGTAGGCTTCCGGATGCACAGTTGAGGCATCCAGCGGGTTATCGCCATGGTTGATGCGCAGGAAGCCCGCACACTGCTCAAAGGCTTTTGGCCCAAGGCGGCTCACTTTCAGCAACTGCTGACGGTTCTGGAAGCGGCCATGCTCATCACGCCAGCCGACAATATTCTGCGCCATCATGCGCGTCAGGCCCGCCACGCGGGTCAGCAGCGGCACCGAGGCGGTGTTGAGGTCAACGCCGACGGCGTTCACGCAATCTTCCACTACCGCGTCGAGTTTCTTCGCCAGCTGGCTCTGACTGACGTCATGCTGATACTGACCCACACCGATCGATTTCGGGTCGATTTTCACCAGCTCAGCCAGCGGATCCTGCAAACGTCGGGCAATCGACACCGCGCCGCGCAGCGAAACATCGAGATCCGGGAACTCCAGCGCCGCCAGTTCTGAGGCCGAATAGACAGATGCGCCAGCTTCACTGACAATCACTTTCTGCGCCGTGACCTGCGGGAACTGCTGCTGCAGATCCAGGAAGAAGCGCTCAGTTTCACGTGAAGCGGTGCCGTTGCCAATCGCCACCAGCTCAACCTGATGCTTAATGCAGAGTGCCGCTACGGCGGCCGCGGCTTTCGCTGTCTGGCCGGTATGCGGATAGACGGTATCGGTCGCGACGACCTTGCCGGTGGCATCGACCACCGCCACTTTGACACCGGTGCGCAGGCCTGGGTCCAGCCCCATGGTGGCGCGCATACCGGCGGGAGCGGCCATCAGCAGATCGTGCAGGTTGCGGGCAAAGACGTTAATCGCTTCATCTTCTGCGCGTTCGCGCACCGTGCCCATCAGCTCCGTTTCCAGATGCAGCATCACCTTGATGCGCCACGTCCAGCTCACCACCGCTTTACGCCAGCTGTCGGCAGGAGCGTTATTCAGGCGCAGGTTCAGGTGCTCAGCAATCAGCGTTTCACCATGGCTTTCACGCGGTGCTTCATCAAACTGCGGATCGGCATTCAGCGACAGTTGCAGCACGCCTTCGTTGCGGCCACGCAGCATCGCCAGCGCACGGTGCGACGGCACGCCGCTGAGCGCTTCGTGGTGATCAAAGTAGTCGCGGAACTTCGCGCCCGCTTCCTCTTTGCCTTCCACCACGCGTGACACCAGATGGGCATTTTTCCACAGGTAATTGCGCACCTTCGCCAGCAGCGCGGCATCTTCAGCGAAACGCTCCATCAGAATGTAGCGGGCACCATCCAGCGCGGCACGGACGTCGGCGACGCCTTTGTCGGCATCGACATACTGTTCGGCAAGCTGCTCAGGAATGTGAGACGGCTCCTGCCACAGTGTCTCCGCCAGCGGCTCCAGACCCGCTTCGATAGCGATCTGTCCACGCGTCCGGCGTTTCTGTTTGTAGGGCAGGTAGAGATCTTCAAGCTCGGTTTTGCTGAGGGTGGTGTTGATCGCGCGGGCGAGGTCGTCAGTGAGTTTCCCCTGATCGTCAATCGACTTCAGAATCGACTGGCGTCGCTCTTCAAGTTCACGCAGATAGCTGAGGCGGGTTTCCAGCTGGCGCAACTGGGTATCATCCAGCCCGCCGGTGACCTCTTTACGATAGCGTGCGATAAACGGCACGGTATTCCCTTCATCCAGCAGGCGAACGGCGGCGTCAACTTGCTCTGGACGCGCCTGGAGCTCACTGGCAATTATCTGGCTCAGAACTTTCATCATCAGGATTGTCTTGCTTTCCGGGTTGAGAAATAGCCGACAGTTATACGGATTGATGGTTAAAATTGCCAGAGACGCGGGCGGCTTTCAGAGATAATCTGAAGGGTTATTGCGGGTAGTCAATCGCGTTGATATACCACAGTGCCGGCCCCACTGGCGTCTCGACGGTGGCGGCATCGCCGACCTCTTTTTTCAGCAGCGCCCGCGCCATGGGCGAGTCGATGGAGATGTAATCTTTGCGGCCAAAAATCTCATCGTAGCCCACAATGCGGAAGCGTTTGAGGTCGCCCTCATCGTTTTCAATTTCCACCCAGGCGCCAAAGAAGACTTTGCCATCCTGCTGGGGTGAATAGTCAACGATACGCAGCTGTTCAAGACTTTTGGTCAGATAGCGAACGCGACGGTCGATTTCACGCAGCCGTTTTTTGTTGTACTGATAATCGGCATTTTCACTGCGATCGCCAAGACTGGCAGCCCAGGTGACTTTTTTTGTCACTTCCGGTCGCTCTTCACGCCAGAGATAGTCGAGTTCTGCTTTCAGCTTATCGAAGCCTTCGCGGGTAATGAGTCGGGTTTTCATGCTATACCGGCCAGAGAGATCCAAAGAGGAACAGTGTAAGACAAAGGGGGCGCGGCAAAAAAGGGCGGGGAAAGGGTTTTTAAAGGCTAAAAACCCACGTTGACTTCCCCGGCGGCGAAAGGGTTGGTGCTGAACAACAATCTGAAGCCAGTAATCTGAAGCTGTAAAAGAAGTCGTGATACTTATTTACCGGCGTGAGTCGCCGTGGTGGTCGATGTACCGGTGCTGTGACCGTCACCGCCGCCGCCGCCCATGGTGGCCAGCGCAACGCCCAGCAGGGCTGCGACTGCGCCAACACCGATGGCGTTAGAGTTACCTTGTGCTGTGGTGGTTGCCGCTGCGCCAGCTGCTTCACCGGTGGCTGTGGCAGCATAAGCTGGAGTGACGCTGCTTAATGCCAGCGCGCTCAGCAGTAAAATTGTTTTTTTCATTGTGTGTAATCCCCGTTGAGACATCGAATGTTGCCTGAGCAGTCTGGTTGAAAACGGAGAAGGCGAAAAGTTGGCTTTACTGATTGATTTAACGGACTTTAATTTCAACTGGTCTTGCTGGTGGCACCGCTGAAACTAATCCGAGAGGAGAGTGGGGCGTTACGCAGGTTTGCTGGAATATTATGCTGCCTGGCTACTGTTGAGGTAGATTATCTGGAGCTTATCCACAGTGATGGCTGATCATTAAGTCAAATTGTCTGCTAACTTGCTGAATTCGTTCATCGAATAAAAACTGGCCCGCTTCTGACGCCAGCGATTCAGAGAAACAGAGCCGTTTTTTCAGATTTGCCGTAACAGGGGCCGGGCAGCACCAGACGCGTTAAAACTGCCCCGAAATCGCCTTAAATCAAATATAAGCTCCTGTTTAATATGCTTTGTAACAATTTTGGCTAGAATATAAACCATTAATGACTGTCACTATAAGGCATCTTTTTTTAACAATGTTGGCTCAGGCAATAGCGCCTTTGGGAGTTGAAAATGCAAGAGAACTACAAAATTCTGGTCGTCGATGATGATATGCGTCTGCGTGCACTGCTTGAACGCTATCTCACCGAGCAGGGCTTTCAGGTGCGCAGTGTCGCTAATGCCGAGCAGATGGATCG
Source organism: Pantoea sp. PvP021 (assembly GCF_054056055.1). NCBI lineage: Bacteria > Pseudomonadati > Pseudomonadota > Gammaproteobacteria > Enterobacterales > Erwiniaceae > Pantoea > Pantoea sp. PvP021. The sequence continues at coordinate 182,656 of NZ_JBSRXX010000005.1, forward strand.
TCTGTTAACCCGTGAATCCTTTCATCTGATGGTGCTCGACCTGATGTTGCCGGGCGAGGATGGTCTCTCTATCTGCCGTCGTCTGCGCAGTCAGAGCAACCCGATGCCGATTATTATGGTGACCGCCAAGGGCGAAGAGGTGGATCGTATCGTGGGGCTGGAGATCGGCGCTGACGACTATATTCCTAAACCCTTTAACCCGCGTGAGCTGCTGGCGCGCATCCGTGCGGTGCTGCGCCGTCAGGCCAATGAACTGCCAGGCGCGCCTTCGCAGGAAGAGGCGATCATCGCCTTTGGTAAGTTCAAACTTAACCTCGGCACCCGCGAGATGTTCCGTGAAGATGAGCCGATGCCGCTGACCAGCGGTGAGTTTGCGGTGCTGAAAGCACTGGTCAGCCACCCGCGTGAGCCGCTGTCTCGCGATAAGCTGATGAACCTGGCGCGTGGCCGTGAATACAGCGCCATGGAACGTTCGATTGACGTCCAGATCTCCCGCCTGCGTCGCATGGTGGAAGAGGATCCTGCGCACCCGCGTTATATCCAGACCGTCTGGGGTCTGGGCTACGTCTTTGTGCCGGACGGCAGTAAAGCATGAAGCGACTGCGCTTCTCGCCTCGCAGTTCGTTTGCCCGCACCCTGCTGCTGATCGTTACCCTGCTGTTTGTCAGCCTGGTAACGACCTATCTGGTCGTGCTGAACTTCGCCATTCTTCCCAGCCTGCAACAGTTCAATAAGGTGCTCGCTTACGAAGTTCGTATGCTGATGACCGACCGGTTGCAGCTGGAAGATGGCACGCAGCTGGAAGTGCCACCGGCGTTTCGCCGGGAAATCTACCGCGAACTGGGGATCTCGCTCTACACCAATGCAGCAGCAGAGGAGAGCGGATTGCGATGGGCGCAGCACTATGAATTCCTGAGCGAGCAGATGGGCCAGCAGCTTGGCGGTCCCACCGATGTGCGGGTTGAGGTTAACAAAAACTCGCCCGTCGTCTGGCTGAAAACCTGGCTGTCGCCCGATATCTGGGTGCGGGTGCCGCTGACTGAGATTCATCAGGGCGACTTCTCGCCGCTGTTCCGCTACACCCTGGCGATTATGCTGCTGGCGATTGGCGGTGCCTGGCTGTTTATCCGCATCCAGAACCGACCGCTGGTGGATCTGGAGCACGCCGCTCTGCAGGTCGGGCGCGGGATTATTCCGCCGCCGCTGCGCGAGTATGGCGCGTCAGAAGTGCGATCGGTGACCCGCGCCTTTAACCAGATGGCGGCCGGGGTGAAGCAGCTGGCGGATGACCGCACGCTGTTAATGGCGGGCGTCAGCCACGATTTGCGAACGCCGCTGACCCGTATTCGTCTCGCCACCGAAATGATGAGCGAGCAGGATGGCTACCTGGCCGAATCGATTAATAAAGATATCGAAGAGTGCAACGCCATTATCGAACAGTTCATCGACTACCTGCGTACCGGTCAGGAGATGCAGACTGAGCGCGCCGACCTTAACAGTGTGCTGGGCGAAGTGGTGGCCGCTGAAAGCGGCTATGAACGTGAGATCGAAAATGCGGTGATGCCGGAAGAGTTAATGCTGGATATCAACCCGCTGTCGATTAAACGGGCACTGGCTAACCTGGTGGTCAACGCCGCGCGATACGGTAATGGCTGGATCAGGGTCAGTAGCGGACGGGAACTGCATCGTGCCTGGTTCCAGGTGGAAGATGATGGACCTGGCATCAAGCCGGATCAGCTGGCGCATCTGTTCCAGCCCTTTGTGCGCGGCGACAGCGCCCGCAGCACCAGCGGTACCGGTCTGGGCCTGGCGATCGTGCAGCGTATCATTGATGCCCATCAGGGCTCGCTGGAGATTGGCGAGAGCGAACGCGGCGGTTTACGCATTCGTGCCTGGTTGCCGTTAGTGGAAAGCATGGCGCTGAGCCACAACAACGGCAGCAACAGCGTGTCGGGATGATAAAAACGGCGCGGCAGTTTCATTGCCGCGCCGCTTCTTTTAGCGTTGCGGGCCAGCTTTCACCAGCGCAGCACCTGCGGCGTTATCCGTGTACTTGTCGAAGTTATCAATAAAGCGCTGCGCCAGACCTTCGGCGGCGGCGGTCCACTTCTCCTCACTCTCCCAGCTACGACGCGGATCGAGCGTATCACTATCCAGTTCGCCCAGCGTAACCGGCATCTGCAGATTAAAGATCGGCAGCGTTTCCATCGGCGCATCATCCAGCTCACCCGCCAGAATGGCATTGATAATGGCGCGGGTATTCTTCAGTGAGATGCGTTTGCCGCTGCCGTTCCAGCCGGTATTGACCAGATAAGCCTGCGCACCGGACGCCTCCATCCGTTTCACCAGCACTTCCGCATACTGCGTCGGATGCAGCATCAGGAACGCCGCGCCGAAACAGGCGGAGAAGGTGGGGGTCGGCTCAGTGACGCCACGCTCGGTCCCCGCCAGTTTGGCGGTGAAACCTGACAGGAAATGATACTGCGTCTGCTCCGGTGTCAGACGTGAAACCGGTGGCAGCACGCCAAACGCATCGGCGGTCAGGAAAATCACTTTCTTCGCGTGGCCCGCTTTTGAGACCGGCTGCACGATATTGTCGATGTGATTGATCGGATAGGAGACGCGGGTGTTTTCGGTTTTGCTGCCGTCGTCGTAATCGACGCTGCCATCTTCGCGAACCACCACATTTTCCAGCAGCGCATTGCGGCGAATGGCGCGGTAGATCTCCGGCTCAGCCTGCTCAGAGAGGTTGATGGTTTTGGCGTAGCAGCCGCCCTCGAAGTTAAACACGCCATCATCGTCCCAGCCGTGCTCATCATCGCCGATCAGCTGGCGGTCAGGATCGGTAGAGAGTGTGGTTTTACCGGTGCCCGAGAGGCCAAAGAAGACCGCCACATCGCCCGCTTTACCCACGTTTGCAGAGCAGTGCATCGAGGCGATGCCTTTCAGCGGCAGCAGGTAGTTCATGATGGCGAACAGACCTTTCTTCATCTCGCCGCCGTACCAGGTTCCGCCAATCAGCTGCATGCGTTCAGTCAGATTGAAGGCGACAAAGTTTTCAGAGTGAAGACCCTGCGCCTGCCAGTCTGGATTGGTGCATTTGGCGCCGTTCATCACCACAAAGTCGGGAGTGAATTCGGCCAGTTCAGCGTCGTCAGGCTGGATGAACATGTTCTTCACGAAGTGTGCCTGCCAGGCCACTTCGGTGACAAAACGTACGCTCAGACGGGAATCGGCATTGGCACCACAGAACGCATCCACCACAAACAGGCGCTTGCCGGAAAGCTGGCGGGTGACGCAGCTTTTCAGCGCGTTCCAGGTCTCCTGCGACAGGGGCTGATTGTCGTTTTTGCCGGTGCCCTGGTCGTTCCACCACAGGGTATCGCGCGTGGTGTCGTCACGCACAATGTACTTATCCTTTGGCGATCGCCCGGTGAAAATCCCGGTGTCTACTGCAATCGCGCCGCTCTGCGTCAGGGTGCCACGAGCAAAACCTTCGAGGTCCGGGCGCGTCTCTTCCTGAAAAAGCGTGTCGTAATCAGGGTTGTAAACCACTTCCGTGGTATCCACGATGCCCAAAGCGGCAAGGTCTTGCGAGGTCAGGCCGTTAACGCGCATTTTACTGCTCCTTAAATCGGTGTCTGTTCTGCAAAGCAGAGATAGGTTGGGATCGTGCCACCGGCTGTTGTATCGGGTGCGGCAAATCACTGATAGTCGACTGCGCTTCGTCACGACAGCCTGCAAAGATCACCGGGCAATTCAGGGCATCTGCCTCTGGCTTCCGGGCGTTTGCACGATCGCGCGCAGTTTACTCTTCTGCGTTAAGGGAAAAAGGGCAGTGATCTAAAAATGCGACTCAGGGCGCGTTAAGGCTATGTTTCGAACGTTTAAAAGATGTTATGAAAGTAAAAAAAGATAATTTGTCTGAAAAATTATGGGGATAGGCATGGGCGGCGGGGAAGGGGCGGCAGAAGCCGCCCGATAAATCAGTGAAGCTGGTTATTATTCTCAAGGGAGTGGCTGCGAATACCGGCGATATCGACGGCGTCAAACACGTAGTTTGAGCCGCAATAGTCGCAGTGCATGTCGATTTTGCCATCTTCCGCGATGATCTCATCAACCTCTTCCTGCGGCAGCGTGGTCAGTACTTCGCCACAGCGCTCACGCGAGCAGGTGCATTTGTAGATCACTGGCTGCGGATCGTAGAGGGTGACCTCTTCCTGATGGTAGAGACGCCACAGCGCTTCATTCGCAGGCAGATCGATCAGCTCTTCCGTTTTAATGGTTTCGGTCAGCGTTGCCAGATGGTCGAAAACCTCTTTCTCCGTATCCTGCGCCGGCATCACCTGCAGCAGAATACCCGCGGCGCCTTTGTCGCTGGTGCGGATAAACAGCCGCGTTGGCAGCTGCTCTGAGCGCATGAAGTAATCTTCCAGGCACTCCGCCAGGGTTTCACCTTCCAGTCCCACCACACCCTGATAACGTTCGCCCTTTTCAGGGGAAATGGTGATCACCAGATAGCCATTGCCCACCATGCTTTTCAGGGTACTGTCGTCCGGGATGTCGCCTTTGATGCGCGCTACGCCGCGCAGTTCCTGGTTGTTGTTACCGTTGATCACCGCCAGCGACAGCGGACCGTCACCCTGCAATTGCACGGTGATTTCGCCATCAAACTTCAGCGTGGCAGTCAGCAGGCTGGTGGCGACCAGCATCTCACCCAGCAGCGTTTTAACCGGTGCCGGATAATCATGGTTCTTTACGGTTTCACGCCAGGTGTCAGAGACGTTCACCAGCTCGCCGCGCACGGCGGCATTTTCAAACAGATAACGGTGCAGTTGATCCTGGGCTGACATATTTTTTCTCTCACTGGTACGGGGCGATGGCGCGTCAGCTAAGACGGCGTTATTCATCGCCCGATAATTTAAACTTCATCAAATCGCGACGCTCTTTTTTGTCAGGTCGCCGATCGGGATGGGGCATAGTCAGCGCATTCATTTTGCGCGCCTGCGCCATTTTTTCGCGTTTTTCAATGCTGGCATCGGTTTCGCGATAGAGCTGCTGGGCCTCGCTGGCGGGACGGCGCTGAGCGCTGATGTCCGCCACCACCACGGTGCGTTCATCGTTGCCCTGACGCAGTGTCAGTTCCGCATTCAGCTCTACCACCTTGCCGGGTTTGCTGCGCTGGCCGTTGTAATGCACTTTGCCGCCTTCAATCATCTCCCGCGCAATCGCCCGGGTTTTGTAAAAGCGCGCGGCCCACAGCCACTTGTCGAGGCGTACCTCTTCGCTGCTTTTCTCTTTCTTCATTGCTGCTCCTGACTCAGATCAGCGTCCGGTAGTCGCCGGTGGCGCGATGACGCTGAATGATTTGCTCAGGACGACCCGAATCGGGGTTCTTTACGCCTAAGCACTCGCCGATGCCCCATGACGTCGCAGCATCCAGAATCACTTCGCTATCATCGATAAACAGCGTGCGCGGCGCAGAAATGCCGGTGTGCTGTTGTACCGCCTTCCATAAACGTTGGTCTTCTTTCGGATACCCAAAGGTATGGGTGGAAAGTAATAAATCAAGGTGCGGCGCTAAACCTGTCTGCGCCAGTTTGACGTCCAGATTGTAAGGATGCGCGTTGGTCAGCAGGATAGTGGACTTGCCCGCGCGGCGCAGAGCCTGCAAAAAAGGCAACGTATCGTCACGCAGCGCAATGCGGCTGCGCATCGCCCAGGTCATGGCACGGATGTCCAGCGCCAGCGCTTCTGCCCAGTAATCCAGACAATACCAGTTTAGCGTATGGGCGACGGCCTGATACTTTTCCGCGATGATCGCTTCGGCTTCCGCCCGGGTGATGCCGCGTTGCTGACTGAGTTGTTCAGGCACATGCTCCAGCCAGAAGTGACGATCAAACGCCAAATCCAGCAGCGTGCCATCCATGTCGAGCAGCACGGTATCAATCTCAGACCAGTTGAGCATGCGGATGTTTCACCCTGTAAAAAAACCGGGCGACAGGGTAGCACAGAAGGGCAGGGCTCAGAATATCGGGCGCACGCTCTGCAAAGTGCCGAGGTTATGATTGAAGCACTTGTCGTAATAGTGCTGGATATCGATCATGCGCTGGCGATTAAGGTGCATACGGCGCAGCGCCAGTAACCCATTGATCACACCGCAGGTCAGCAGCACCAATAGCAGCAATACGGTGCCGAGATAGCGCCACTGCGCCATGGCATCCGGTTCATTGTGCAGCACGATGTGACGCGTGCCGTTGGCATCCGTTGAAATGCTGGTGATGATGCCGCTGGCGCTGAAAGGCGTATGCAGCAGCATGGCGGAGATACGTTGCAGTTCGCGCCACTGAGAGGGCGGATCGAGATCAAACAGCGACACGGTTGGCTGAGGCTGATTCACCAGCTGGCGACCCTCGTCGCTGACGATCAGAAAACCCCCTGGCGGCGGGCTGTTAAGATTTTCTGCCGCCCGACGGGTTTCGCGGAAAAAGAAGGTCGAGGTGGCGGTATTGACCAGGTTTTCCAGGGCTTCGGCACTGACCGGCCGCAGCAGCACATTCATGCCGTTTAGCTGGCCGGAATCTGCGCGACGCATCAGCGCTTCCCAGTCTTTGGCATTGCCCAGGTTCACCAGCGCATTTTTCAGGCGCATACAATCCTGTGGCTGATTACAGAGATCCTGCGTTTTCATCACCAGATCGGAGAAGTCATCCAGCAGGATCATGCCGGACTTCTGAATCGCGGAGGCCAGCTGCGGATTCAGTTTAGGATCGGTATTGGTTTCCGGATGCAGCTGCTTTGTGGTGGTCTCCAGCAGAGCAGCGGCTTTATCAATAATGTCCGATTGTGGCTGCGGCAACGGCGTGGCGTTATTCCAGTAGACTGCCGAGCAGTCGAACGGCATGAAGGCGTAACTTCGGTTGCTCTGATAGTTGTCCGGCACCGAACACATGCCGGTACCGCTCACTTTGAGGTTGTCGCCAATATTCAGGGGCACGCTGCTGAGTTTATCGACGCTGCTGACCTCCAGGCTGTCAGTGCCCCTGGCCCAGGCCAGACTGAGTTTGATCGGCATGCCGAGCGGGATCCAGGTGACCAGCATGGTCAGCACCATCAGTGAACCACAGGCCAGCACCACGTTTTTCCGCCAGCGCTGAATAGGGAAGTTTTTGACTTCATCCTGCAGCGACAGGAAGCGACCCTGACGCACCACCTGACGGTTAAGGTAGATCTCCACATCCGTCACCTGTCCCAGATCGTGCGCGACATAAGGCTGCCAGTGTGGTGGATAGGCGAGGTCAATAATCCCCAGCGTGATATTGCTCTGCTCCTGGTTCGATTCGCTGAACAGGCCCCAGCGCTTTGGCGCGCCGCGCAGGCAGTGTATGTCACGCAGGCCGCGCTCACCCGGAATGCGGTAGAGCAGCCACAGGCTGGCGGCAATCATGACTGCACCCGTCAGCACCAGCCAGATCATCAGCGTTGCGGGGACTAACAGGCTGAAGAAGAAGAGTAAGAAGGCAAGAGAGATGATCACCGCTTCACGCGTGCCATCTGGCCGCGACAGACGATACTCTTCCGGCGTCTCTTTGCGCACCTGCAGCAGTTCGACGTTTTCCGTTTCCGCTTTGCGGATAGAGGCGTTGGTCGACACCGGACGCATCAGCGTCGGCAGCGATTGCTGATCCACGGCGTAATCCACCAGCGAGTGGCCGTTCAGCGAGATCACCAGCGGAATAGATTGGGTGCGGATTAACTCAACGTAGTTTTCGTCGGCGATGTACTGCTCCCACAGCGGCGGCAGATGAACTTCAACTTCATCAAGGTAGTAGCGCCATTTATGGGGATCGTCCGTAGAGAGTCCGTAGCGGGTAATCGCACGGGTAACGGGATAGACATTGTTGCTCTGTGCCGTCAGCGTCAGACGTTCGGACGCGCTGCGCTTATCGGTCGTCACCGTAGTACGGGGCTGCTTTTCCAGCGCGGCGACATACTTATCAACCGCCTCACGCTCCTGAGCAGAGAGTTTACGGCAGGGCGGACTGATAAATGGCAGAGGTTTCGCCAACGGCGGACGATGCCGCATAGCGTACCAGAACCCAATGCCTGCCAGGATTGAACAGGTCAGCACTATGGCCAGGATCATCAAGATTGTGCTCATGCTCTGCTCAATTCAGCCAAAATGCTGCCTTCACTTTAAACTTTCGCTTTCGGTTATGCTCACTATAAAAGAGGCATTCCGGAAGATTATATAACCCTGAGGAGTCAGACACCCGATGAAATAGTGCCAGCGTATATCTGATTAGCATTTGTTAAACCCTGCCTTGTCCGAATGGTAACCGGCTCAGACTGGATTAAATATCGGTATTATCTGAAACTTATCGCAGCATATTGACTAATGCAAATTTAGTCTTAACTGATAACCAAAGGCTGTTATTCAATCGATGTAATCTGTGTAACGATAACGTGATTGTCTGACTGTCGCACAATTGCCTGTGGTTAGGTATGCTAATTCGCTCCAGATAGCCGGCGCAAAATAATTTGAGGCTGATATGAAAATTCCAAAAAAACCTGACATCCTCAATATCACCGCCGTGGCACGTTCACGGTTATTCACCATTGAATCGGTCGATCTGACTTTCAGCAATGGTGCGCATCGCGTTTATGAGCGGATGAAGCCCTCAGAGCGTGAAGCGGTGATGATTGTGCCGATTATTGATGACCATCTGATCCTGATTCAGGAGTATGCCGTCGGACTGGAAACCTATGAGCTTGGTTTCCCCAAGGGGCTGATCGATTCAGGTGAAACCGTGAATGAAGCGGCAGTTCGCGAACTGAAAGAAGAGGTCGGTTTTGGTGCCGATCAGCTGACAACGCTGGGCAAACTCACCATGGCACCCTCTTACTTTTCCAGCAAAATGAACATCGTGGTGGCGGAAGGTCTTTACGCTGAAAAGCTGGAAGGCGATGAGCCGGAGCCGCTGATTGTCCACCGCTGGCCGCTGAGCGATATGATGTCGCTGCTGGATGAGCCCGATTTCCGCGAGGCACGTAATGTCAGTGCGCTGTTTATGGCGCGCGAATGGCTGGTGAAGCAGGGGCGGCTGAGTTACTGAATATCATCTGTGACTGAATAAAAAAAGGCCGACTGACGTCGGCCTTTTTTACAGTGCGGTTTCGTGGGTCACATCAGAACAGCTCGTGACTCTCACCGTTATCCATAATGGTGGTACCCACATCATGAACCGAATATTCGGTTGGCTGGGTGCCATTGATGAAGTACTCCTGACGGGTGTTACCCCCCCCATTTGCCAGCTTGCCGGTGCTGCGATCGATCGTCACCGTGACCACACCATCCGGCGGCGTTAACGGCTGCACCGGTACACCATCCAGCGCACTCTTCATGTACTCATCCCATGCTGGTTGCGCGCTCTTCGCACCGCCTTCATAGCCCGAAATCTGATCGGGAATGGCGCCGGAGAGCGTGCTGCGGCCCAGATTGCGGCGCGCATCATCAAAGCCGATCCAGACTGAGGTGACCACGCCAGGGCCGTAACCCGAGAACCAGGCATCTTTCGAGCTGTTAGTGGTACCGGTTTTACCGCCGATATCATTACGCTTGAGGTCACGCCCGGCACGCCAGCCTGTTCCCATCCAGCCCGGTTCGCCAAAGATGTTACTGTTCAGCGCGCTCTTGATCAGGAAGGTGAGCGGGGTGTTGATCACGTGGGGTGCATATTGCTGCTCACCCTGTTGTGCCTGAGCGGGAACCTGCTCCAGTTCAGGCTGTGGAACGGCCTGATTCTGGTTGTTATTAGAGGCTGCAACGTTCTCGACGCTCTCTTCATTCAGGGCCAGCGCTTTTTTGGTCTCGCCGTAGATCACCGGCAGATTGCACTGCGGGCAGGCGATCTTCGGTTTCTCTTCAAATACGAGGCCGCCCTGTTCGTTCTCAATCCGGGTGATGAAGTAAGGATCGACCAGGAAGCCGCCATTCGCCATCACGGAGTAGCCGCGCACCACCTGTAACGGGGTAAACGAGGCCGCACCTAATGCCAGCGATTCGGTGTGAACAATGTTCTGAGCCGGGAAACCAAAGCGCTGCAGATACTCAGCGGCGTAATCCACGCCCATCGCACGCATCGCACGCACCATCACCACGTTTTTCGACTGGCCTAAACCCTGACGCAGACGAATCGGACCATCGTAAGTTGGCGGGGAGTTCTTGGGACGCCAGTCAGCACCCGCACCCGCATCCCAGCGTGAAATCGGCACATCGTTAAGGATTGAGGCGAGCGTCAGCCCGCGATCCATTGCGGCGGTATAGAGGAAAGGCTTGATGTTAGAGCCGACCTGACGCAGCGCCTGGGTCGCACGGTTAAACATGCTCTGGTTAAAGGCAAAGCCGCCTACCAGCGCGCGCACCGCACCATCATTCGGATCCAGCGAGACCAGCGCCGAGTTCACATCCGGCACCTGGCCCAGCCACCACTCATCACCCACCTTGCGCACCCAGATCTGCTGGCCTGCCTGCAATACCTGCGTCACGCTTTTCGGCGTCGGGCCCTGCACGGTGTCAGACTTATAAGGACGCGCCCAGCGCACACCGGCTAATGCCAGCGACACATTGCTGCCATCTTTCAGCATCACCGTCGCTTCATCGCTGCGCGCTTCCGTTACGACTGCCGGATTGAGCGGACCATAGACCGGCAGCGTCTTCAGCGCTTTCTCAATCTTCGTCTGATCCCAGGCCGGTTCACCCACTTTCCACATCACGCTGGTCGGGCCGCGATAGCCATGACGCATATCGTAGGCCATGACGTTATTGCGAACTGAGGTCTGCGCGGCTTCCTGCAGGCGACGGGTCACGGTGGTGTAGACCTTGTAACCGTCGGTGTAGGCATTCTCACCGTAGCGTTTCACCATCTCCTGACGCACCATCTCGCTGAGATAGGGGGCAGAGAAAGCGATTTCCGGACCGTGATACTTCGCGACCAGCGGCGTATTACGCGCCTCATCATACTGCTGCTGCGTGATGTAATGCTGATCCAGCATACGCGCCAGCACCACGTTGCGGCGCGACAGGGCACGACTCGGCGAGTAAAGCGGGTTAAAGGTGGAAGGGGCTTTCGGCAGACCGGCAATCATCGCCATCTCACTCAGCGACAGCTGGTCAACCGGCTTACCAAAATAGACCTGTGAGGCTGCGCCAACGCCATAAGCACGGTAGCCGAGGTAGATCTTATTCAGGTAGAGCTCAAGTATTTCATCTTTGTTCAGCAACTGCTCAATGCGGATCGCCAGGAACGCTTCCTTTATTTTACGCATCAGGGTGCGTTCCGGGCTCAGGAAGAAGTTACGGGCCAGCTGCTGAGTGATAGTACTGGCACCCTGCGAGGCGTGACCGGAGACCAGCGCAACGCTGGCCGCACGGAAAATACCCACCGGATCAACACCATGGTGCTCATAAAAACGGCTATCTTCGGTCGCAATAAACGCTTTCACCATCACAGGTGGCACTTGCTGCAGAGTCAAAGGAATACGGCGCATTTCGCCATACTGGGCGATCAGATCGCCATCGGCGCTGTAAACCTGCATAGGGGTTTGCAGACGCACATCTTTCAGTGTGTTTACGTCGGGCAGCTGCGGCTCTATGTATTTGTATAAACCATAAATCGAGCCAGCTCCCAACAGGATGCAACACACTGCAAGGATCAATAAATACTTTACGAACTTCACCTGGAATTTCCCATCTGTTGTCGTTTGAGCAGTTTATAAACAACCGCGCGGTAGTATAAAGGCAAGCCAGACGCTTTGATATGTCCATTTTCCCGGACGATAAGGAGATCGCGCGTATGGCTTTTCATACCTGGCAAATTGGGCTGGATATTCAGAATAGGCAGATTTGCGCCCTGGCCCTCCAGCCTCGTCGTGATGGCTGGCAGCTACGCCACTGGTGGCAGCAGCGGCTGCCGCAAGATACGTTAAGAAACGGCGTGCTGCAATCTTCGCCTGAATTACTGGCGGCCTTAACGACCTGGCGTCAGCGGTTACCACGCCGTTATTCGCTGCGGGTCGGATTGCCTGCCCAGCTGGTGCTGCAGCGCCAGCTCCCCCTTCCTGCGCAGTCGCTGAATGAGCCCGCGCTGGGGCACTACGTGCAGGCGGCCGCGCGCCGTCTCTTTCCGCTGGAGCCCGCTGCGCTGGCGCTGGATTACCGGCCGGATGTGCAGAGCGGGCAGCTCTGCGTCACGGCAGCGCGGCTGGAGATTATCGACCAGTGGGCGGCACCCCTGTTGCAGGCGGGTTTAAAGCCGCAGGTGTTCGAACTGACCACCGAGGCGCTGAAGCGGTTAGCCCGGCAGGCAGCGCTGCAGGACGACGCGGTGCTGGTTCTGCAGCAGGATAACCGCTGGCTCTGGAGCGATGCGCACACCGCTGCTGACACAGGCGAAGCCGCCACGCTGGAGGCACTGCAACGGCAGGCCTTTCCCGGGGCGCGTTCTGTCGCCTGGTGTACTACAGAGCAGGCGCCGTTGCCTGCAGACGTTAGCGCGTTTTCCCCTTTTGATCTGTTTCGTTATAAGCAGCCACCTTTGCCGGAGAATCCGGGCGCTTTTGCGCTGGCGGCCGGGCTGGCGCTGCGCGACGGAGATGAGTGATGGTCGCGGTTAATCTGCTGCCCTGGCGGCAGCGCCGTCGGCAACAGCAGCGGCGACAGAGCCTGGTCGTGCTGTCACTGGCGACTGGCGCCCTGTTACTGGTGGTGATGCAGCAAACCTGGCGGATCCAGCAGACGCGTCAGCAGGTGGCGCAGGCGAGCAGGACGCAGCAGCAGGCGCTGGAAAGCCTGGGGCAGCAGTTAGCGCAACAGAAGCAGTTACTGGACCAGCTCGCGGTTATGCAAAAACAGCAGGCGAAGCATCGCCAGCAGGCTGCACAACTGGCCGCCTGGCAGCAGTTCTGGCTCGATTTACCCGCGTTACTTCCCGACACCGCCTGGCTGACCCGGCTGGAGAAGCGCGACAACCGTCTGACACTGGAGGGGCAGGCACAGGATATGGCGGCAGTCCGACAGTTCCGCCAGCAATTAACCACTGTGGCCCTGTTTGGTCTGGTGAAGCAGGGCGGGGTTAAGCGTCAGGCTGATGGCCATTATCGGTTTTCACTGCGGGCAGAGATGCAGGAGGTGAACAGTGAGTGAATGGTGGGAGCGCTGGTGGCAGATGGCCGCTATTGCGCGCTATGGCTTGCTCGCCGCACTCTTATCCGGTCTGCTGCTGCTCTCCTGGATCCTGTGGTTACGGCCACAGCAGCAGGCGCGAATTGCTGAACAGCAGACGCTGTTGCAGTTGACCCGCACTCTGCAGCTGCGCCAGCACCAGTGGCGTCAGAACCCTGATAATGCGCAGTTGCAGGCGCAGCTGCAGTCGATGCAGATCGCGAGATCAGCATCTGCATCGGGCCGTGCAGTGGAAGAGATCCTGGCGGCACGCCGTAGCCAGCTGGAAGAGTGGCAGCCGGACGCCCCCTCACGCATGCTGACGCTGCATCTGCAGTGGCCGGCGTTCCAGTCGCTTTTTGCCGAGCTTGCCCAGGCTTCCGCACCGTTTCCGGTGCATTTCCAGCTGCTGGCGCAGCCGCAGTACCTGGTGGCTCAACTCTGGCTGGAACCTGACGATGCGCCATAGTCTGCTGATTTTACTGTTGTACTGTGGCGGCGTACTGGCGCGCGATCCGTTCCGGCCTGTAGCCGGTTCCGTCTGTGAGGCGTCAGTGGAACCGCTCACCGGCTGGCGTCTGCAGGGGATCATTGGCCGGGAGGCGCATTTCCATGCCTGGCTGCTGACCCCGCAGGGAGAGAGCGTCACGGCCCGCACCGGCAAGCCATTTCCATTCGCACCCTGGCAACTGGCGAATATGACCCGCCGCAGCCTCACCTTAGCGGTGCCGAATAGCTGCAACGCACAACAGACCGTATTTTATTTAAAAGGACGTTCGCATGATAAGGATAGCTACCCTGCTGCTGCTACTAAGCTGCCTGCTGCCGGTTCACGCCGCTGATGAGGAACCTCTCAGTCTGACTTTTGATAACGCCCCGGTAGAGCGTATTTTGCAGGCGCTGGCTGACTATCAGCAGATCAATCTGATGATTGCGCCAGAGGTTGAAGGTTCGTTATCGCTGCGGCTGGATAACCTGCCCTGGCATCAGGCACTCGACCTGGTGGCGCGCATGGCAAAGCTGACGCTGGTTGAACAGGATAATGTCTTGCTGGTCTATCCGGAAAGCTGGCAGCAGGCTCAGCAGCAGGCACGTGAGGCTGAGCAGCAGTCGCAGTTGCAGCAGGTTCCTTTGCAACAGCGCGCTGTGATATTGCGTTATGCCAGCGCCAGCGAGGTGTATGCCAGCCTGCTGAGTGAGCGTCAGTCGCTGATGACACCACGCGGTAGCGTGACGGTCGACAAACGCACCAACGCATTGTTACTGCGCGATAGTGCGGCGGCTTTAAAAGAGACGGAGCGCTGGATACGGGCGCTGGATCTGCCACTGGAACAGATTGAACTGTCAGCCCACATCGTCACTATCAGCGAGGAGCATCTGCAGGAGCTGGGCGTGAAGTGGGGATTGCAGGCGGGGGACGCCGCCGTAACAGATATCCTGCATCATCCCCGGCTGGATGTTCCGCTGGCGGTGAGTTCACCCGGCATCAGCGTGGGTATGGCGCTGGCGCGCATCGGAGGGCAGCTTCTGGATCTGGAGTTAAGTGCGCTGGAGCAGGAGAATCAGATTGAAATCATCGCCAGTCCGCGCCTCTTTACCTCACATCAGCAGACCGCCTCGATTAAGCAGGGCACAGAAATTCCTTATGAAGTGTCGGCAGGAAACAGCGGTGCCACCAGTATTGAGTTTAAAGAAGCGGTGCTGGGTATGGAGGTGACACCGACGATTTCCGGCAATGGCCGCATCCAGCTGAAGATCCATATCAGTCAGAATATGCCGGGTCGCAGCATCAGAACCGGCGATAGCGACATATTATCCATCGATAAACAGGAAATTGAGACTCAGGTCACGGTCAGTGACGGGCAAACACTGGCGTTAGGCGGTATCTTTCAGCAGCAGCGCACCCGCGGACAGAATCAGGTGCCGCTACTGGGAAAAGTGCCGCTGATTGGCGGGTTGTTTCGCCAGCAATCTGATCAGCGCAAAAAAAGAGAGCTGGTGATCTTCATTACGCCGCGATTGGTCAGGGAAGCAGCGCTTACGGCTGGATAAAACGGAAAATGCGTCCCTTAAGGCCATCTGCGTTGACGCAGGAGAGGAATTAGCTTACAAGGTTTAGCGATTTTCAATACGGTGTAACCGTCTATGCTGGGTAAATCCCGGCAAACAGATCAGAAAACTCCTCTGTACGCAGCGTTGTAAAGACGCAGCGCTGGCGCGTTACAGTTTCGCGAACACAGGCCAATTCAGAAATGGATGTGCTGAAGGCAATATAATCGGTTGCCAAACAGCCTTGAGTGTTGAGATAATTTTTCATCTGACTCTTGCTAACGCTCATGAGGTCTCAGTTCCTGTCCCGCCAGCAAATGCTGAACGCGGGGTATCATTAACGAATTCTTAGTAATACCGACAAAATGGCAGAGAAACGCAATATCTTTCTGGTTGGGCCGATGGGTGCCGGCAAAAGCACTATTGGCCGTCAGTTGGCTCAGCAACTCAACATGGAGTTCTTCGATTCCGATCAGGAAATTGAGCGACGCACCGGAGCGGATGTGGGCTGGGTTTTTGATGTCGAAGGCGAAGCTGGCTTTCGCGATCGCGAAGAAAAAATCATTAACGAACTGACCGAGAAGCAAGGCATCGTCCTGGCGACAGGCGGTGGTTCCGTCAAATCCCGGGAAACGCGTAATCGTCTCTCCGCCCGCGGTGTTGTGGTTTATCTTGAAACCACCATCGAGAAGCAACTGGCGCGCACCCAACGTGACAAAAAACGTCCGTTGCTTCAGGTGGATTCACCGCCGCGTGAAGTGCTCGAAGCGCTGGCTGGCGAACGTAACCCGCTCTACGAAGAGATCGCCGATGTAACCATTCGCACAGATGATCAGAGTGCGAAAGTGGTGGCGAATCAGATTATCCACATGTTGGAAAAAAGTTGATCCAACGTTCGAAGGCTCCTTAACAGGTATCGGGCATCATGGAGAAGATCACCGTCTCACTGGGGGAACGCAGTTACCCCATCACTATCGCTGCCGGACTGTTTAACGATCCGGCTTCTTTTTGGCCGCTAACCGCGGGCGAAAACGCCATGGTGGTGACAAACCAGACGCTGGCTCCGCTTTATCTTGACCAGCTGACGGCGCTGCTGACGGCGGCAGGTGTAAAAGTGGATCAGGTGATCTTACCCGACGGCGAGCAATATAAGACGCTGGCCGTGATGGATCAGGTTTTTACCGCGCTCCTGCAAAAGCCGCACGGTCGTGATACGACGCTTATCGCCTTAGGCGGCGGCGTCATTGGCGATCTTACCGGTTTTGCTGCGGCCAGTTATCAGCGTGGTGTACGCTTTATTCAGGTACCGACCACCTTACTGTCGCAGGTCGACTCTTCGGTTGGCGGCAAAACGGCCGTTAACCATCCGCTGGGCAAAAACATGATCGGCGCGTTTTATCAACCCGCGTCGGTGGTGATTGATACTGCCTGTCTGCAGACGTTGCCCGCGCGCGAACTGGCGTCGGGTCTGGCGGAAGTGATTAAGTACGGCATCATCCTCGACGGTGCGTTTTTCCAGTGGCTGGAGCAGAATCTTGATGCCCTGCTGGCGCTGGATGAACAGGCGCTGGCGTACTGCATTCGTCGCTGCTGTGAACTGAAAGCCGAAGTCGTGGCCGCCGATGAACGTGAAAACGGTCAGCGGGCGTTGCTGAATCTGGGCCATACTTTTGGTCATGCGATTGAAGCACACATGGGCTATGGCAACTGGCTGCACGGTGAAGCGATTGCAGCGGGCATGGTGATGGCGGCACGCACGGCTGAACGCCTGGGGCAGTTCCAGGCACAGGAGACGGACCGCATTATTGCTCTGTTCCTGCGTGCCGGTTTGCCGGTACATGGGCCGGAGGCGATGAGTGCGGAGATGTATCTGCCGCACATGATGCGCGATAAGAAAGTTCTGGCGGGCGAATTGCGGCTGGTACTCCCGCTGTCGATTGGCCGCTCTGAAGTGCGTGGTGGCGTGGCACATGATATGGTGCTGGCTGCAATTAATGATTGTCAGCAATCCTGAGATTAAGCAGTTGAGTGGTGACGCGGCGCGCAGGGTGCGCAGTGCGGAATGCCGCTTTACGGAGGAGGCAAAATGGATGAGTTTAAACCGGAAGATGAGTTAAAACCTGACGCCAGCGATCGCCGTCCCTCGCGCCCTCGTAAGTCGTCTCCCGCAGCCAAAATACCGGTTTCGCGCCAGCGCATCATGATGGGTGTCGGGATCCTGGTTCTGCTGTTACTGGTACTAGGTATTGGTTCGGCGCTGAATGGCCCGGATGAGAAAAAACCTGCGACTGCGGGCAATACGCCTGCCGCTGGCGGCGGTTCCGGCAGTGAGAAGAACATCGACCTGGCTGGCTCCTCTTCCATGTCAGGTGGACAGACGACGCCAACCGGCGGGCAG
Organism: Pantoea sp. PvP021; assembly: GCF_054056055.1. NCBI lineage: Bacteria > Pseudomonadati > Pseudomonadota > Gammaproteobacteria > Enterobacterales > Erwiniaceae > Pantoea > Pantoea sp. PvP021. The sequence continues at coordinate 200,325 of NZ_JBSRXX010000005.1, forward strand.
ACCACGCCAGCTACCAGCGAAAATAACGCGGCGACCAGCGGTAATGCTGCGTCTGACCCGCAGCGCGACGTCTCAATGCCGCCTGTGGCTTCAACGCCTACGCAGGCAGCCCCTGTTGAGACGCCAGCGAATCAGCAGCGTGTCACGCTGCCGGGCGATCTCAACAGCGCGCTGAGTAATCAGCAGCAGCAGGTCGACAGCGCCGCGATGGGCACGCAGGGTGGCAGTTCACTGCCAACGGCGCCTGCCACGGTCAGCGGCAATGCCGGAACGGCTGCGAATCCGGTTACGGCCCCTGCAGGCCGTCAGACGCCAAACAAATCAAACGCTTCTGCCCGTCCGGCGCACGATTCATCGCATAAAACTGCTTCGAAGCCTGCAACCCGTGACAGCAAAACACATACCACGCCAGCACGTACGCCAGCCCCTTCTGCTCCGGCCACTGCGGCGGCAGGCAGCAGTTCAGCCAGCAAATCATTGCCAGGCGGCAGCTATACCCTGCAGCTGAGCGGTGCATCGAAGGCGGAAAGCCTGAATGCCTGGGCTAAGCAGCAGAATCTGAGTGGGTATCACGTCTACAAAACCACCCGTAACGGTCAGTCGTGGTACGTGCTGGTGAGTGGTTCCTATGCCACACCGGCTGATGCCAAACGCGCGGTAGCCTCACTGCCTGCCGAAGTGCGTGCGAAGAACCCGTGGGTTAAACCAGTAAGCCAGGTGAAGAAAGAAGCCAGCCAATAGCGGATGTGGGGCCAGTTTCTGGCCCCGTTTTAAGCGCAGATCTGCTGTCGGTCCAGCCACAGCCTCACAATAAGATGTAATAACCACGACAGCATGAAAAAAAATCGCGCTTTCCTGAAATGGGCAGGGGGAAAATTTCCCTTAGTAGAAGAGATCCATCGCCATCTGCCGCAAGGCGACTGTCTGGTAGAACCCTTTGTTGGCGCGGGTTCGGTGTTTCTGAACACTGAATTTGATCGCTACCATCTGGCTGATATCAACAGTGACCTGATTAATCTCTATAACATTGTTAAAACGCGCACGGCGGATTTCATCCGTGACGCGCAGCTGCTGTTTACGCCGGAAAGTAACAACGAGATCTGTTATTACCAGCGTCGCACCGAATTTAACACCAGCACCGACGCCTACCTGCGCGCGCTGTTGTTCCTCTATCTGAACCGTCACTGTTACAACGGCCTCTGTCGCTATAACCTGCGTGGCGAGTTCAACGTGCCGTTTGGCCGCTATCGCAAACCCTACTTTCCGGAAGCAGAACTGTTATGGTTTGCCGAGCGTGCGCAAAAAGCGACGTTTGTCTGTGAATCGTACGATGTTACCCTGACCAATGCCGGTAAAGGCTCGGTAGTCTATTGCGATCCGCCTTATGCGCCGCTGTCGGCAACGGCCAATTTCACGGCTTATCACACCAACAGCTTCAGCCTGCGTGAGCAGGAGAACCTGGCGGCGTTAGCGGCAAAGCTGGCTTCGTCGGAGGACCGGATTCCGGTACTGATTTCTAACCACGACACTGCACTGACGCGTTTATGGTATCAGGATGCAGAGTTACATGTGGTCAAAGCCCGGCGTTCTATCAGCCGAAGCATAACGGGTCGCACCAAGGTCGACGAACTGCTGGCACTTTATAGCTAGTCTGTTTCGTCCGCGACCAACGCATTACGCCAGCCTGCGTGCTGGCGCACAACAGTGGGAGAATCGGATGAAACAATATTTGCTGGCCCCTTCAATCCTTTCGGCGGACTTTGCTCGCCTGGGCGAAGACACAGCCAAAGCGCTGGCGGCCGGAGGTGACGTGGTTCACTTCGACGTGATGGACAACCACTACGTGCCTAATCTGACCATGGGTCCGATGGTGCTGAAAGCACTGCGCGACTATGGCATCACTGCCCCCATCGATGTGCATCTGATGGTGAAGCCGGTAGATGCGCTGATCCCTGATTTCGCCAAAGCGGGTGCCACCTACATCACCTTTCATCCCGAAGCCAGCGAACACGTTGACCGCACCCTGCAAATCATCAAAGAGCATGGCTGCAAAGCGGGTCTGGTGTTTAACCCGGCGACCCCGCTGAGCTACCTCGATTACGTCATGGATAAGCTGGATATCATTCTGCTGATGTCAGTGAACCCCGGCTTTGGCGGTCAGTCATTTATTCCTGGCACACTGGATAAACTGCGTGAAGCGCGCAGGCGTATCGATCAGAGTGGTTACAGCATTCGTCTTGAAGTGGATGGCGGCGTGAAGATCGACAATATTGGCCAGATCGCTGCCGCCGGTGCCGACATGTTTGTCGCCGGTTCCGCGATCTTCGGTCACCCTGACTATAAAAAAGTGATCGATGATATGCGCAACGAACTGGAGAAGGCCAATGGCTCATTTCACTGATATTCGTGCGCTGGCGTTTGATCTTGATGGGACACTGGTGGATAGCGCACCCGGCCTGGCCGATGCGATTGACCGCACGCTGAATGACCTCCGTCTGCCGCAGGCGGGCCTTGAGCGTGTCTCAACCTGGATTGGCAACGGCGCGGATATCATGATGGCCCGCGCGCTGACCTTCGCGCTGGGCCGTGAGCCGCAGCCGGAAGAGCAGCGTGATGCGCGGGCACTGTTTGACCGGCATTATGCCGATACCGTGGATGCGGGCAGTACGCTGTTTCCACAGGTAAAGCAGACGCTGGCCGCATTAAAGGCTGCCGGGCTGCCGATGGCGATAGTCACCAACAAGCCGACGCCGTTTGTGGCACCGCTGCTGGAGTCGCTTGGCATTGCTGATGCGTTTTCGCTGATTATCGGTGGCGATGATGTGCCGGTTAAAAAACCGCATCCTGCGGCAATTTTTATGGTGCTGGGCACCTTTGGTGTGTTGCCGAATGAGTTGCTGTTTGTCGGCGACTCACGCAATGATATCCAGGCGGCACAGGCGGCGGGCGTACCCAATATCGGCATGACCTTTGGCTATAACTATGGCGAGCCGATTGCCACCAGCCAGCCCGATTTAACCCTCGACTCTTTCGACGAACTTTTGCCCGCTCTGGGGCTGTAAATATCAGGACATAAGTATGAAACCCATCGTTTTCAGCGGCGCACAGCCGTCCGGCGAACTGACCATTGGCAACTATATGGGAGCGCTGCGTCAGTGGGTGCAGATGCAGGATGATTTCCACTGCATTTATTGCATCGTTGATCTGCACGCGATCACCGTGCGTCAGGATCCTGTTGCACTGCGTAAAGCGACGCTGGACACGCTGGCGCTCTATCTGGCCTGTGGTATCGACCCGCAAAAAAGCACCATCTTCGTTCAGTCGCATGTGCCAGAGCACACGCAGCTGAGCTGGATCCTGAATTGCTATGCCTACTTCGGTGAACTGAGCCGCATGACGCAGTTTAAGGATAAATCAGCGCGTTACGAAGAGAACATTAACGCCGGTCTGTTCGACTATCCGGTGCTGATGGCGGCTGACATTCTGCTCTATCAGACCCATCAGGTGCCGGTGGGTGAAGATCAGAAGCAGCATCTGGAGCTGAGCCGCGATATCGCGCACCGCTTCAATGCGATTTATGGCGATATCTTCAAAGTACCAGAGCCATTGATTCCGAAGTCTGGCGCGCGCGTGATGTCGCTGCTGGAACCGACGAAGAAGATGTCCAAGTCTGACGATAACCGCAATAACGTGATCGGCCTGCTGGAAGATCCGAAAGCGGTCGTGAAGAAGATTAAACGCGCCGTCACCGATTCTGAAGAGCCGCCAGTGGTGCGCTACGACATCAAAGAGAAAGCGGGCGTCTCTAACCTGCTGGATATTCTGTCGGGCGTGACCGGTAAAACTATCGCCGAGCTGGAGCAGGAGTTCGAAGGCAAGATGTATGGTCACCTGAAGGGCGCAGTAGCCGATGCTGTGTCGGGTATGCTCTCTGAGCTGCAGGAGCGTTATCACAGCTTCCGCAACGATGAAGCACTGCTGGAGCAGGTGATGCGTGATGGCGCGGCCAAAGCACGCGCACAGGCGCAGGAAACGCTGAAGAAGGTGTATCAGGCGGTAGGCTTTGTCGCGATGCCGTAATGGCTGAGCAGACAACCAGGACGGCGGGCATTGTGCCCGCCGTTTTTATTTGCCGGACTCAGAACCAGCGCAGGCTGTCACGCAGACTTACCACGCTGCCGATGATCATCAGGCTGGGACTGGTCACCTGACCGGCTAACGCTTCCAGCTCGCTCAGTGTCCCGGTGACCACGCGTTGACGCGTAGTGGTGCCGTTTTCCACCAGCGCCACCGGCATATCGCTGCGCATACCGTGCTTTATCAACTGCTGCTGAATCTCTCCGGCCTGCGTGAGCCCCATATAAAAGACCAGCGTCTGCTGTTCCGCCGCCAGCGTCTGCCAGGCGAGCGAGCCCTCTTTCTGCAGATGTCCGGTAACCAGTCTGACGCTCTGCGCATGATCGCGGTGGGTCAGGGGAATACCGCTGTAGGCCGCACAGCCCGATGCGGCGGTGATCCCCGGCACCACGCTGAACGGAATCTGCCGCTGCGCCAGCGCTTCCAGCTCTTCACCGCCGCGACCAAAGATAAAGGGATCGCCGCCTTTCAGCCGCACTACACGTTTTCCCCGCTGCGCCTGTTCGCAGAGCAGCTGGTTAATCTCATCCTGCGGCACGCAGTGATGTCCGGCGCGTTTACCGACAAAGATGCGTTCAGCATCGCGGCGCACCAGATTCAGGATCTCATCGGAAACCAGCCGGTCATAGACGATGACATCTGCCTGCTGGATCAGCTGTAAGCCTTTCAGAGTCAGTAATCCGGCATCACCCGGACCGGCACCGACCAGCGCCACTTCACCCTGTTGGCGAAGGTCAGCGTTAAAGAGCTGGTCGGTAATCTGCTCCGCGCGTTCACTGTCGCCGTTGGCCAGCGTCTGGGCCAGCCGCTGGCTGTTAAAGAAGCGTTCCCAGAAGTGGCGGCGGGCACTGACAGAGCTGAACTGCTGTTTCACCCGCGCGCGCAGAGTGCCTGCCAGCTGAGCCAGCTGGCCAAGGTGTTGCGGCAGCATCGCCTCCAGCTTCTCCCGCAACAGCCGCGCCAGTACCGGCGCGCGTCCACCGGAAGAGACGGCGACCATCAGCGGGGAACGATCGATAATCGACGGCATAATGGCGCTGGCCTGCTGCGGCGCATCCACCAGATTGCAGAAGATCTGCTGTTTTTCGGCGGCTTCAGCCACCTGCTGATTAACCGCATCATCGCTGGTCGCGGCGACCACCAGCCAGCAGCCGGTGAGCCAGTGCGGATCAAACGCCCCTGGCAGCAGCGTGATGGTTTCCTGCTGCGCCCATTGCCGGAAGGCGGGGGAGAAATCAAGGGCACCGACCAGCAGTTCGGCGCCGGCCTCCAGCAGCAGGCGGGCTTTCCGCTCAGCCACGTCACCTGCGCCGACCAGCAGGCAGCGTCGGCCCTGCAGGCGGCAGAACAAGGGGAAGTAGTCCATCAGACGTCCTTAAAAAAGCCCGCGGAGGCGGGCTGTTGACGGGAGTTACAGGCAGACTTCAACCTGTCCGGCATTGACCCGCACCGGCCAGGCCGCCACGGAGCGCGTTTCATCCTCCATGCAGTAGCCATCGCTAAGACGGAAACGCTGCTTTTTCAGCGGGCTGGCAACCCAGAGCGCATCCTGATGTTCAGCAATAATGCCGCGTGACAGCACGCTGGCATCGGCAAAGGGGTCGATATTGCTGATGGCATAGAGCTGCTCATCGTTGCGGGGACGGAAGATAGCAACCTGCCGGCCTTTGACCAGCGCGCAGACGCCCGTAGCGGGCAGGATCTGCGTCAGCGGGCACACCGGATTCCACTGGCTCATGATTCGGTCTCCTCAATCAGGGTCACGGCAATGCGTTCATCGGCGCGTGCCGGGCGGTGCTGGTCGCGCTCCGCGACCCGCTGCACGCCAGGATCGCGTTGCGGCGAGTTGATAAAGTGGGCAAAGCGCGTCAGGTGATCCCTATCTTCCAGCGTCGCTTTCCATTCACAGCTGACGCTGGCGCGCAGTGCGGCCAGCTGCTGCTCCATCTGGCCGTTGAGGCCAAGTTTGTCATCCACAATCACCTTACGCAGATAGTCGATGCCGCCTTCCAGACTCTCCAGCCACAGCGAGGTGCGCTGCAGTTTGTCGGCGGTGCGGATATAGAACATCATGAAACGGTCGAGATAGGTGACCAGCGTCTGCTGATCGAGATCGGCCGCCAGCAGATCGCCATGGCGCGGTTTCATGCCGCCGTTGCCGCAGACGTAGAGGTTCCACCCTTTTTCCGTCGCGATAATGCCGACATCTTTGCCCTGTGCTTCCGCACATTCGCGGGTGCAGCCAGAGACGCCAAACTTCATCTTGTGCGGCGTACGGATGCCTTTGTAGCGGTTCTCCAGCATCACGCCGAAGCCGAGGCTGTCACCCACGCCATAACGGCACCAGGCGCTGCCAACGCAGGTTTTCGCCATGCGCAGCGCCTTGGCGTAGGCCTGGCCGGTTTCAAATCCGGCGTCGATCAGCTGTGACCAGATGGCGGGCAGATCGTCTTTCTGCGCGCCAAACAGACCGATGCGCTGAGAGCCGGTAATTTTGGTGTAGAGCTGATAGCGCTCGGCGATCTCGCCAATCACTTTCAGTCCCTGGGGCGTGATTTCACCGCCGGGCGAGCGCGGGATCACCGAGTAGGTGCCATCTTTCTGGATGTTGCCAAGGTAGAGGTCGTTGCTGTCCTGTAACGGCGCGTGCTGGGGTTTGAGCACATATTCATTCCAGCAGGAGGCGAGCAGTGAGCCAACCACCGGCTTGCACACTTCACAGCCATAACCCTGACCATAGCGGGCCAGCAGTTCGTCAAAGGTTTTAATCTCCTCTACCTGAATCAGGTGATAAAGCTCCTGACGTGACCAGGCGAAGTGGGCGCAAAGATGGTTATTGACCTCAATGCCCTGACGGCTGAGTTCACTGTTGAGAACCTGGGTGATCAGTGGGATACAGCCGCCGCAACCGGTGCCGGCACGGGTGCTGCTTTTCAGTGCTGCCACGGTATGACAGCCACCCTGTACCGCCTTAATGATGTCGCCTTTACTGACGTCAAAGCAGGAGCAGATTTGTGCGGTATCAGGCAGAGAATCGACGCCGATGGCCGGTTTATCCCCGCTGCCGGCTGGCAGAATCAGCGCTTCCGGATTAGCAGGCAGCGGAATACCATTCAGCACCAGCTGCAGCAGGTTGCCATAGTCGCTGGTGTCGCCCACCAGGACGGCACCCAGCAGGGTTTTCTGATCTTCGCTGATAATCAGGCGCTTGTAGATCGATTTGCTCTCATCCAGCCAGACCACGCTGCGAGCGCCTGGCGTGGTGCCGCGCGCATCGCCAATGCCGCCAACATCAACACCCAGCAGCTTCAGTTTGGCGCTCATGTCCGCGCCGGTAAACGCATTGTCGCGGCCCAGCAGATGGTCGCTGGCGACCTGAGCCATTTTGTATCCCGGCGCCACCAGGCCATAGACGCGATTCTGCCAGGCAGCGCACTCACCGATGGCGTAGATAGTGGGATCGCTGGTCCGGCACTGGTCATCAATGGCGATGCCGCCGCGCGGCCCCAGTGCTAATCCACACTGCTTCGCCAGTTTGTCCTGCGGGCGAATGCCGGTGGAGAAGACGATGAAATCGACCTCCAGCGCGCTGCCATCAGCAAACTGCAGCGTTTTGCCGCCGTGCTCGTGATGCACAATCTGTTGGGTGTTTTTACCGGTGTGGACCCGCACGCCCATCTGCTCAATCTTGCGACGTAGCTGCTCACCGCCTTGCTGATCTAACTGCTCCGCCATCAGCACCGGCGCAAATTCAATGACGTGGGTTTCAATGCCCAGATTTTTCAGTGCGCCCGCCGCTTCCAGCCCCAGCAGGCCGCCGCCAATCACCGCGCCGCGTTTGCTGCGGCGCGAACAGGCTTCGATGGCGTTGAGATCTTCGATGGTGCGATAGACAAAGCAGTCGCTGCCTTCGGCACCGTTAATTGGCGGGATCCACGGATAAGAGCCGGTGGCAAAAATCAGCGTATCGTAATGCACCGCGCGACCGGTACTGGAGTGGATGAGCTTCTCATCACGGTTAATGGTGATGGCGCGTTCACCCAGCAGCAGATTGACCTGATGTTTGTCGTAATAGCCTTCACGAACCAGCGACAATTCTTCAGCGGTGTGATGGGAAAAGTAGGCGGACAGGTGGACACGATCATAGGCGACACGGGGTTCTTCACAAAAGACGGTCAGCGAAAACTGGTCAGGTTCCGCTTTCTCTAGTAATTCTTCTATGAAGCGGTGGCCGACCATGCCGTTACCGATAACGACGACATTGTGCTTGCTCATTTTTGCCTCAAATTTGCGATATCTGCGGCTACAATAGCGCGCCGTTTCCGGCACTTATTGATATACATCAACCACGACGCCATATACCCATTAAGAGGTATATGGTTGATTTGAAATAATTTTTTCTGGTGCGGATAACCCGCTGATTATTCGGGCTTGCGGCGGGTCACCTGAATCGTGTTAGTTTTAAAACACAAAACCGGAAAAGGAGTCGGCAATGATGTCACCTAAGTGGATCAATAACGTGCGTTTACCCTGGCGGGATGGGTTATGGCAGATCGCCATCGCCGATGGCAAAATTGCCCGGCTCTCAGCCCAGCCGCAGCACGCTTCACCGGCGGATGAATCGCTGGACGGCGAGGGTGGCTTAGCCTGCGCGCCTTTTATTGAGCCGCATATTCATCTGGATACGACTCAGACCGCTGGCGAACCCGCCTGGAACCAGTCCGGTACGCTGTTTGAAGGCATTGAGCGCTGGGCTGAACGCAAAGCCATGCTCAGTCATGAAGATGTTAAGCGGCGGGCGATGCAGACGCTGAAGTGGCAGATTGCCAACGGCATTCAGTTTGTCCGTACCCATGTTGACGTTTCTGACCCGTCACTGACGGCGCTTAAAGCGATGCTGGAGCTAAAGGCGGAGATGGCGCCGTGGATCACTATCCAGATTGTTGCTTTTCCCCAGGAGGGTATTCTCTCTTATCCCAACGGTGAAGCGCTGCTGGAGGAGGCATTGCGGCTGGGCGCGGATGTGGTCGGCGCGATCCCGCATTACGAATTCACCCGTGAATATGGCGTTGAGTCGCTGCATAAAACCTTTGCGCTGGCTAACCGCTACGATCGGTTGATCGATGTTCACTGCGATGAGATCGATGATGAACAGTCGCGCTTTGTGGAGACCGTGGCGGCGCTGGCGCATCGCGATGGCAACGGCGCGCGCGTGACGGCCAGTCATACCACCGCGATGCACTCTTACAATGGCGCATATACCTCACGACTGTTTCGACTGCTTAAGCTGTCGGGCATTAATTTTGTCGCGAATCCGCTGGTCAATATTCACCTGCAGGGCCGCTTTGATACCTACCCTAAGCGGCGCGGCATTACGCGGGTGAAAGAGATGCTGGAGGCGGAGATTAACGTCTGTTTCGGCCACGACGATGTGTTCGATCCCTGGTATCCGCTGGGTACCGCCAGCATGCTGCAGGTGCTGCATATTGGCTTACACGTCTGTCAGTTGATGGGCTATGAGCAGATTGATGCGGGTCTGGATCTGATTACGCATAACAGCGCGAAGACGCTGCAGCTGTCAGGCTATGGCATTCAGACCGGCAACGATGCCAGCCTGATTATTCTGCCGGCAGAGAGTGGTTTTGATGCAGTAAGAAGACAGGTTCCGGTGCGCTACTCACTGCGTCGCGGCATTGTGGTGGCAGAGACAAAGCCCGCAGAAAGCGAGATTTACTGGCGGGAGCGGGAGCGGATAGACTTCCGGCGTTAAAGCAGGGCGGCGATCTATCGCCGCCCTGAATGATTAATGCGTAACGTGACCGTGCGAGCGATGTTTAGTGACCAGCCCCAGCAGGACACACATCACAAACACCACCGCGTAGAGGCCGTTAGCGGTGGCCAGCGCCGTGTGCACGCCGCTCTTCTCAACAATCGGCGCGGTCACCACGAAGGTCAGCATGGTGCCGACGGTACCGCAGGTCAGAATGAAGTTCACCAGCTTCGGTGACGCCACTTTGGTCTGCAGCGAACCGAGCGTGATGATAGTGGTGTAAATCGCGCTGGAGCTGAAGCCCAACACCATAATGATCCACTTCAGCATGCTGGCATCCTGGCTGCTGACGAACCAGTACATCAGCACGGTAGCCAGTCCCGCCAGCACCATCAGAATGCGTTGCAGATCGAAGAAGCGCAGCAGGAAGCTGAAGGCCCACATCCCCACCATATAAGCGGTCCAGAAGCTGCCCACCAGTTGTCCGGCATCATTAATATTCATGCCCATGACTTTGGTGGCATATTCCGGCACCCAGGAGATAAAGCCAAGCTGGCCCAGAATGTAGCAGAGCGCCGCCACTGCCAGCAGCAGCACGCCCACACCCCATTTTTCTTTCTCAACTGTCGGGCTGTTTTCGGGCTTACGCAGCACCGGGAACTCGACAAACAGCGTCATGATGAAGATCGCGACGTAGATAAAGCCGATGCAGACGTAGACCCAGTACCACGGCAGCTGACGCGCCAGCAGAATCCCCGCCAGCACCGGAAACAGCGTGCCCGCCATGCTGAAGAAGGAGTCGGTAAACAGCAGGCGCGAACCGCGCTGGCGGCCTTCATACATATGGGTGATCAGGAAGGTGCCGATCGACATAGTAATGCCGCTGACCACGCCCAGCACAAACATACAGAGCGAGAAGACGGTCAGATCGCGGCTGGTCATCAACCCGATTATCGCCAGTACCATCAGGACGAAGCCGAAAATCAGCTGACGCTTCAGTGGCACAATCACCATCAGCCAGGCGTTCAGGAAAACCGCCGCCAGGATGCCGCTGTTGAGGAAGGTGAAGGTATTACTCATGCTGGAGATGGGGATCTGGAAATCTTTTGCGATATCGCCCATTACCATGCCGGTAACAATCACCAGCGCGCCGGTAAGCGCGTAGGAGAAGAAGCTTATCCAGGTGAGGCCAATACGATTACGGTTTGTCATGTTCTGAACCTGTTGAGAACCGGGTGCCAAAAAGTGTCAGAAAGTGTAAACGGAACCGTGATCTTAATAAACAACCAGTGAAACCAGAGATCCATATTTCATGTGTTGTGTGATTTTAATCACGTAATTGCCGGGGTTTAACGTTTGCTCCCCCCATTTGCTGCCACAGCGTAAATATAGGTAAAACGCTGGCTCCTGGAATAGAGTCTCTTTACAATCAATCACGTTTTTGTGCCCGCTCTCCCAGGTAAGGAATCTTTCATGTTTAAACGTACTTTAACAGCGGCCATCACCCTGTTAGCGCTCTCTTCCGTTTCCGCCCAGGCGCTGGCTGCAAAAGGTGACACCCACGTTCTGCTCACCACCTCCGCCGGCAATATCGAACTCGAACTGAATAACCAGAAAGCGCCGGTTTCTGTGAAAAACTTCGTTGATTACGTCAACAACGGTTTTTACAACAACACCATTTTTCACCGCGTGATCCCGGGCTTTATGGTGCAGGGTGGGGGCTTCACTACGGACATGCAGCAGAAGCAGACCAACGCGCCAATCAAGAATGAAGCGGATAATGGCCTGCGTAACCTGCGCGGCACGATTTCCATGGCGCGTACCGCCGATAAAGACAGTGCGACCAGCCAGTTCTTCCTCAACGTCGCGGATAATGCATTCCTCGATCACGGACAGCGCGATTTTGGCTATGCCGTATTTGGTAAGATTGTGAAAGGTCAGGATGTGGTTGAAAAAATTTCTCAGGTACCGACCAAAGATGTGGGTCCTTACCAGAATGTTCCATCCAAACCGGTAGTTATCCTCTCCGCCAAAGTCCTGCCTTAAGTCCGTTCGTCGCCATCTGCGGATGGCGACCGCCTGCCGCATCCGGCAAAGCCAGAATTTGCTCTTATACTTAGGGCAAAAACCTGAGCAGGAGGCGGCATGGCGAACAAACTCACCGAAAAACAGAAGGTCACCCTGTGGCGACAGCGGCGTAGCGCCAGCTATCAGGCCAGCTGTCGGCTGGAAGGCTTCTCGCCAAATGAAACCAGCGTAAACAGCGATGATGCGGCCGCACGTCTGGCGTCACTGAGGAGGCAATATGGACTCTAATACCGCCGTCAGCCAGGATCCCTACCTGTGGCAGCATGACAATGTGCTGAAAAACCTGCCCGATATTCACGATGCCGCGCAGCTGCGTAAGGCGGAGCTGAGTTTTAGTGCGGCGCGTGCCGCCACGCTGGAGCTGGGCCCACGTAATCCTGGACTGCCTTACCTGCGCCAGATCCACCGTACGCTGTTTCAGGACGTCTACAGCTGGGCTGGTGAACTGCGCACTATCGATATCTGGCGCGATGAGACGCCGTTCTGTCATTTCGAATATATCGAAAAGGAAGGTAACGCCCTGATGGCCGCGCTGGAGGAGGAGAAGGGCCTTGCTGACCTGCCACGTGACGCGTTTATTGAGCGTGTTGCCCACTACTACTGCGAAATCAATATGTTGCATCCTTTCCGCCACGGCAACGGTCGGGCGCAGCGGATTTTCTTTGAACAGCTGGCGCTGCATGCCGGTTATCTGCTCTCCTGGGAAGAGACTGACGCTGAAAGCTGGAAAGCGGCGAATCAGGCTGGTGTGGCCGGAGACCTGACTCTGCTGGAGCAGGTATTTGCGAAAGTGGTGAGCGAGGCGGCTTAACCGCGTAGAATAGCGGCGCGGGTAATTATTCTGGACTGGCCATGCTGCTGCTTATCGACAATTACGACTCCTTTACCTGGAATCTTTATCAATATTTCTGCGAGCTGGGCGCGCAGGTTCAGGTGGTGCGCAATGATGCCATCACGCTGGAGCAGATGGCGGCGTTACCGCTGACTCATCTGGTGATCTCCCCTGGCCCCTGCACGCCGTCGGAGTCAGGCATTTCGCTGGCGGCGATCCGGCATTTCGCCGGTCAGCTGCCGGTGCTGGGCGTCTGCCTGGGCCATCAGGCAATTGCGCAGGCGTATGGCGCGCAGGTCGTGCGTGCGCGTCAGGTGATGCACGGCAAAACCTCTGCGATTCAGCACACCGGACAGGGCGTGTTCCGCACTCTGAATAATCCACTGACCGTGACCCGCTACCATTCGCTGATTGTACAGCGCGACTCCCTGCCAGATGCCTTCGAGGTGACTGCCTGGACGGTGCGTGACGGCGAGCCTGACGAAATTATGGGATTCCGCCATAAAACCCTGGCGCTGGAAGGCGTGCAGTTCCATCCCGAAAGCATTCTCAGCGAGCAGGGACATCAGCTGCTGCGCAATTTCCTTGAGCAATAAGTTGCCTTTGAGTGATTTTTTATGCATATTTTGTGATTATTATTTCAAAGTTGCACGTCAATCATCTAAATGGGGTCATCAATGGCAGCGGAAAAAATTGCGGTCACGCGGGAGACGTTCGATAACGTTATTTTGCCTGTTTATGCACCTGCGCAGTTCGTGCCGGTAAAAGGCAAGGGCAGTCGTGTATGGGATCAGCAGGGCAAAGAGTATATCGATTTCTCAGGTGGTATCGCCGTCACCGCACTTGGACACTGCCATCCTGCGCTGGTGGAGACGCTAAAAAGTCAGGGCGAGACGCTGTGGCACACCAGCAACGTCTTCACCAACGAACCGGCGCTGCGTCTTGCCAGTAAGTTAATTCAGGCGACCTTTGCCGAGCGGGTCTTCTTCGCTAACTCCGGGGCCGAAGCCAACGAGGCCGCCTTTAAGCTGGCGCGCTACTACGCCTGCAAACGTCACAGCCCGTTCAAAAGTAAGATTATCGCCTTTCATAACGCCTTTCATGGCCGGACGCTGTTTACCGTCACGGTCGGCGGACAGCCAAAATATTCTGATGGGTTCGGGCCTAAACCGGCGGATATCGTCCATGTGCCGTTCAATGATCTGAACGCAGTAAAAGCGGTCATTGACGATCATACCTGCGCCATTGTGGTTGAACCGATTCAGGGGGAGGGTGGCGTCGTGCCCGCAACGCAGGAGTTTATGCAGGGACTGCGTGAGCTTTGCGATCAGCATCAGGCGCTGCTGGTGCTGGATGAAGTGCAGAGCGGCATGGGGCGCAGCGGCAAGCTGTTCGCCTATGAGCATTATGGCATCCAGCCCGATATTCTGACCTCAGCCAAAGCGCTGGGCGGCGGTTTCCCGGTCAGCGCCATGCTGACCACTAACGAGATCGCCTCGACCATGGCGCCGGGCGTGCATGGCACCACCTATGGCGGCAATCCACTCGCCTGCGCCATCGCCGAAACTGCGCTCGATATTATCAATACGCCGGATGTGCTGGCAGGCGTTGAGACACGTCGTCAGCACTTTGTCACGGCGCTGCAGGCCATCGATGCGAAGTATGATCTCTTCAGCGATATTCGCGGCAAGGGTCTGCTGATTGGCGCGGCGCTGAAACCGCAGCATGCCGGTAAAGCACGCGACATCCTGAATGCCGCGGCCGCAGAAGGCGTGATGGTGCTGGTTGCCGGAACCGACGTGATGCGTTTTGCCCCGTCACTGATCATTGAGCCTGCCGACATCGAAGAGGGCATGAGCCGCTTCGCCACGGCCGTCGGCAACGTGCTCAACGGCTAGCTTAGTTTCTACGTAAGCGTCTGATCAGCCAGCGGCCATGTTGCGGCCGCTGGTTCCACGCCAGCGATGAAATGGTGTACATCACGCTCAGATGATCGAGAATGCGCCGCACATGCTGCTCCACCACCGTGATCGGTCCCTCACTGATGTTCTCCAGCTCATCCAGCAGGTTAACCTGTGAGCTTTCACCATCATATTCCAGCCGCTGCTGACACCGCTGCAGCGCGATTTCACAGGATTGCAGGTAACGCTCAGCCAGCGAGGCAGTGAGCATGGTGTGCTCCCGCGCCAGAATCGTCATGGCGTTGATATGCTCGACGATAAACTGACTGTGCGTGACCCAGAGCCGCATATCACTCAGATAGCGGGAGTTGAATGCGGGCTCCTGCATCGCCTGATTCAGTGAGTTAAACAGCGCATTGTGTGCCTGATTGACCTTCACGCGCTGATAAGCCAGTTTCTCTGGTGACTGTTCGTCACCCAGCAACAGCCGTAGCGCATCCTGATAGGTTTCCAGTGCGTCATGGGCGTTCTGCCGCAGTAAGCCGCTCTGCCACTGCGGCCACAGCCACAGCATCCCGCCAAAGGCGATCAGACAACCCATCAGCGTATCCATGAGTCGCGGCAGCAGAAACTGCGCGCCATTCAGCGACAGCAATTGCAGCGAGTAAACCGCCGTGACCGTAAAGCCAATCATCGACCAGCCATAGAACTGGCGGGTAAAGCGATAGCTGATAAAAGTAATTGCCAGCATGATCAGCAGCACCAGCGACTCCGGCACCGCCATGCGCAGCGTGGCGGCCGCGATCACCAGACCGGCAAAAGTGCCCAGCGCCCGGTGCTGAATGCGGACACGGGTAGCGCTGTAGCCGTTCTGGCTGACGAACATGATGGTCATCAGGATCCAGTAGGGTTTGGGGATGTTGAAGAACAGCGCCAGCGCGCTGCCCAGCATCAGCATCACCGCAAAGCGGCCGGCAGTGCGCAGGGCCGATGAGCGAAACGAGAGATAACTGCGCAGCGCCGGTAACAGCGGCAGACGGCGCTGGCGGTCAGCCATCAGATCGCGCTGATAAAGGGGTTTCTGGGTGCGCAGGACCCGCGCGATGCGGTTGAAGTGGTAAAGGCAGAAGTTACCCACCGGATTGTCGGGATGCTGATGGGCGATTTTCTCCAGCGCGCCGAGCTGTTTATCCATCGCAAAGCGATCGGGTAGCTGGTGATAGAGAATGTTATCCGCCAGCACCCGCAACCGGGCCGAGATGGTTTTGGCATTCCAGCGGATCACCGCTTCGGCGTGGCTCTGTTCGACCAGCTTCTGCACCTCTTCCGGCCGATGCAGGCTGACCGAGATATGTTCCTGCAGATCCAGCGCCACCTGAAAGGCGCGCGTCAGCCGTTTATGGCTGTGATCGCGGCTTGCCGACAGCATATGCATCTGCTGATAACAGGTGTTAATCAGATCGACCACTTTCTGCTGGCGAGCCAGCAGCGGCGGCAGCGCCTTTTCCGGATCGGTCAGCTGCGTCAGCAGGGTATATTTTGCGTCGCAGTAGTTAGCCAGCTCGCGGTAGATCAGGCTCAGGCTTTCGCGCATCGGCTGCTCTTTCCACAGCCAGAACCAGAACCAGTTAAACAGCCCGTACCATAGCGTGCCGCCGATATAGAGCAGCGGGGGAACATAGATTGGCATGCGGCCAATCAGGCTCAGGGTAAAGATGGCGGCAATCAGGGTGCCGGGCAGCAGACGACCATGCAGCGGGCTGATCTCCCCGGTAACGCCGAGCAATAAGGGCATAGCAAACAGGATCAGCGGCAGCGGAATAGCATGGAGGGTAAGCCACTGCATCAGAAAGCTGCCGAGGGCAAACAGGCTGCCGCCAACAATCAGGCGTTTGAAGAAGCGTTTATGCGGGGTATCCAGACCGGCGATGTTGCAGCAGGCGGGCACTAATGAGAACAGCAGACCTTTTTGCAGGTCGCCAGCCAGCCAGCCCAGCGCCACCGGCAGACAGAGCACCAGCGTTTGCCGCAAGGCGTAGTTAACTTCAGGATGGTAAATAATTCGACGCCACATCGGCCCAACACAAACAATAACGGCGTGATGTTGCCATCACGCCGTGGGTGACAGGAATTAGCGGGTGCCGTAAACGACGATGGTTTTGCCGTGTGCGGAGATCAGGTTCTGATCTTCCAGCATCTTCAAAATACGGCCCACGGTTTCACGTGAACAACCAACAATCTGGCCAATTTCCTGACGAGTGATTTTAATTTGCATGCCGTCGGGATGCGTCATGGCATCTGGCTGCTTCGCCAGGTTGAGCAGGGTCTGTGCAATGCGTCCGGTTACGTCGAGGAAAGCGAGGTTACCCACTTTTTCAGACGTCACCTGCAGGCGACGCGCCATCTGCGATGAGAGTCGCATCAGGATGTCAGGGTTAACCTGGATCAGCTGACGGAATTTCTTGTAAGAAATTTCCGCCACTTCGCACGCGCTTTTCGCACGTACCCAGGCGCTGCGCTCCTGGCCTTCTTCGAACAGGCCAAGTTCACCAATAAAATCGCCCTGATTCAGGTAGGAAAGAATCATCTCTTTGCCTTCTTCATCTTTAATCAGAACCGCAACGGAACCTTTCACGATGTAGTAAAGCGTTTCTGCTTTTTCACCTTGGTGAATCAGCGTACTTTTGGATGGATACTTGTGAATATGGCAATGGGACAGGAACCATTCGAGTGTAGGGTCTGTTTGCGGTTTGCCGAGAACCATTCGCTATTATCCTCTGTTGTAATCGTGCCCAAAATACAGGGGGCAGTTTTCCCTGTCAGGCGGTGAAAGCTTCAAGCGTTTCCATTTCAGGAAATTATTCGGGCCGCATCAGGCGCAGTGCGCATCATCCTTCCCGGCTTCGTCATCGGGTGACGAAAAATATTTTCAGCACTGTTTGTAGCACAGCTTTTGCCGACTGTCTTCTGTTGTCTCGCTTCAGCTACGGGCGGATTTCTCTGGATTGCTGTTTACCAGGCGAAAGCGTACTCTGGCGACAAAACAGCGTATTCCGGAGCAAAAATCATGCAGGCAAGAGTGAAATGGGTAGAAGGGCTGACATTCCTCGGAGAATCCTCATCCGGCCATCAGATACTGATGGATGGAAATTCGGGTGATAAAGCGCCCAGCCCAATGGAGATGGTGCTGATGGCGGCGGGCGGATGCAGCGCGATTGACGTGGTATCAATTCTGCAAAAAGGCCGAAACGATGTGGCTGATTGTGAAGTAAAACTGACCTCAGAACGTCGTGAAGAGGCGCCGCGAATCTTTACGCACATCAACCTGCATTTTATCGTGAGTGGTAAAGCCCTCCAGGATAAAGCGGTCTCACGCGCTGTGGATCTTTCTGCTGAAAAATATTGCTCTGTGGCCATCATGCTGGGTAAAGGCGTCAACATTACGCATAGCTATGAAGTGATCGAACTTTAGTACCCGCAGGGATCTTTTAAGGTCGCGGGCAAAATCTGTCGTGCTCTGCTGTCAGACTGTGCCTGCGCTGGGAACCGGGTCAGATCGGAAAGTCGCTTAAGCCAATCCCTGGCCGCTCGGCCCGCGCGATTACGCACCTCATCCCTGAGGTGCGCCCGTAGCCGGGCCAACGCGTTGCGTTGTTCAAAAACGCTCCCGGCGTTTTTGTCCCAGGCGCGGGACGCTTTCCTCTTCTGACCCGGTTCCCAGCGTGTTAAGCTTTTTCGCTGCTGTCAGATTCATCCTGCATTGGCATTGGCATTGGCATTAGTCTGGAAAGGCCCTTTTGGCCTCTTACTCTATTCGTTTGCCTTCCATCAGCCGCTTCACCAGTGGGCCCATAATCAACTCCATCGCCAGACCCATTTTGCCGCCAGGCACCACCAGCGTATTGATGTGCGAGATAAACGAGCCCTGCAGCATCGCCAGCAGGTAGGGGAGGTCGATATCTTCCAGCGCCTGGAAGTGGATCACCACAAAGCTCTCATCCAGTGACGGAATAGCGCGGGCAGCGAACGGGTTTGAGGTATCGACCGTCGGGACGCGCTGAAAGTTGAGGTGAGTGCGTGAGAACTGTGGTGTGATGAAGTTGATGTAATCTTCCATCGAGCGCACCACCGAATCCATGACCGCTTCACGTGAATGGCCGCGCTCGCCGGTGTCGCGCACCAGCTTCTGAATCCACTCCAGGTTCACAATCGGCACCACGCCAACCAGCAGATCAACCTGTTCTGCTACGTTGTGCTGCGCCGTTACCACGCCGCCGTGCAGCCCTTCGTAGAAGAGAATATCGGTGTTCTGCGGCAGCGGTTGCCACGGCGTAAAGGTGCCGGGCACCTGATTCCACGGCACCGCTTCATCGTAGGTGTGCAGATATTTACGCGACTGGCCCTGTCCGCTCTGACCATACTCTTTAAAGCTCTGCTCCAGCAGGCCAAAGTCATTGGCTTCCGGGCCGAAGTAGCTGACATGACGTCCTAAATCGCGCGCCTTACGAATCGCCATATCCATTTCAGGGCGGGTAAAGCGGTGAAAACTGTCACCTTCCAGCTCCGCCGCATGAAGATCGAGCTGCTGAAAGATTTTGCGAAACGCCACGCTGGTGGTGGTGGTCCCTGCGCCGCTGGAACCAGTCACCGCGATAATGGGATGACGTGCAGACATAGAAAAGCTCCCTGTGAGGTCGGGCAATAGGCATTGTTAACACGAAATGCCGTTGGGTGCATCAGCCACGAAATTCTTTGCGCGGCATGATATTGACCGATTCGTGCAGTTCCGACCACACCAGCACCACTTCACCCGTTTCCAGCTGACGTCGCACATCGGCCACCTTGTCGATCAGGCTGCGTTCCTGCTCGCCATAGTCCGTGCCTTCGCGCAGCACAAAGGTTTCAATCAGATTTTCAAGGGTCTCAGGTGAGACCTGTTGCCAGGGAATAATCACGAGATCAGTTATCCAGAAAAGGGGCGATCCACTGGGGGATACGCTGTTCCAGCCACATTTCAGGCTGGCGTAATGTCCCACCAACAAAACCTACATGGCCGCCGTGTGGTGTCAGTTGATAAGTAATAGTGGCAGATAATTGGCTGCTGTGCGGGATCACCTCATCACTCATAAAAGGATCATCTTTGGCGTGAATGATCAGCAGCGGTTTCTCTGCGTGCTTCAGCCAGGGCATGGCGCTGGCACGATGATAGTAATCGGCCGCATCCAGAAAACCGTGGGCGCGGGCGGTAATGGCATCATCAAAATCGCGCAGTCGACGTAGCGCTTTCAGCTGCGCCAGATTGACCGGCAGCGTATCCGGCCAGGCGTGCAGTTTGCGGCGGGCATTTTTCTTGAGCTGCGCCAGCAAATAGTATTGATAGACGCGTGAGAAGCCGCGTTCCAGTTTTAGGCTACAGGGCTCCAGCAGCAGCGGAGCGGAGACAATGACGCCCGCGTCTACCTCAGCGGCTGCGCCCTGCTGGCCCAGCAGGCAGCCCAGCATGTTACCGCCCAGCGAGAAACCGACCGCGGCGGTGGGTACGCGGCCCCAGCGGGTGCGCAGCCAGTGCAGAAAAAAACGGGCATCTTCGGTTTCGCCGGAGTGATAGATGCGGTTGAGCCGATTCGGTTCGCCGCTGCAGCCGCGAAAATGCATCACCACCGCCAGCCAGCCGCGCGCGCGGCAGATCGCCATCAGTCCATGAATATAGGGGCTGTGAAAACTGCCCTCCAGCCCATGAAACAGCACCACGCGCGGTTTATGCTGCGCGAACTGCGGATCTTCACTCCAGGCGAGATCGACGAAGTCGCCATCCGGCAGGTCGAGACGTTGCCAGTGGGGATCGCCCGTGATACGACGACGTAGCAGGCGCGGCAGCAGGGTCTGCAGGTGCGCGTTACGCAGACTCTCAGGAGGCGTGAAGTGCTCGTTTTCCGGTCCGGTAAATTTCATGTGGTAAAAGCTTGTCTGTTCCATATCACACTGTTAGCTTCGATAAGTTTTTTCTTGCAGGGTAAGGAGTACCCGATTGCCATGGAACTGAGTCTTTTCTTATCAATGTTGGGATTTCTTTGGGTCGCGGCCATTACGCCCGGGCCTAATAATATGTTACTCACTGCCTCGGGCGCTAATTTTGGCTTTATGCGCACCATTCCGCTGATGATTGGCATCATGATCGGGATGCAGGTGATGCTGCTGATGGTGGCCTTTGGCGTCGGCGGGCTGATCCTGCTCTATCCTTCGCTGCACCTGGTGCTGAAAATCGCCGGTAGCCTCTATCTGCTCTGGCTGGCATGGAAAATCGCTACCGCCAGTTATGAGAAGCTGGAAACCGATCAGGCGCCGGATGCGCCGATGCCCTTCTGGCAGGGCGGATTGTTGCAGTTGATCAATCCCAAGGCCTGGCTGATGGCGCTGGGCGCGGTCGCCAGTTTCAGCCTGGCCGGTGACGCATATCGCCATTCAGTGATGGCGATAAGCATCGGCATGTTTCTGGTTAATCTGGTATCGGGTGTTATCTGGATGGGATTTGGTGCGATGATCGGCCGCATTCTGCGCAGCCGTCGCGCCTGGAAAATCTTTAACCTCGCCATGGGGCTGCTGACCGCCGCCTGCGTGCTGTTAATCTGGCACTAAATTAGCTGGATGCGCGTTCAACGCGCGTCCAGGGCAGCACCTCGCGGATGACTGGCGCATTAGGATTGCGGATCTTCTGCAGCAGCAATTGCACGCTACGCGCGCCCAGCTGGTTCATCGGCTGCTCGATGGTCGTCAGCGGCGGATTCAGGCTGCGGGTAAACGACACGCCATCAAACCCGACCACCGCCAGATCTTCCGGCACGCGCAGACCCGCTTCCAGCGCCGCATGCACCACGCCTACCGCCAGCACATCTGAAACCGCAAACACCGCATCCGGCGGTTCCGGCAGCGCCATCAACTCCCTTAGCCCCTGACTGCCCGCCTCACAGGAGATTTCGTAAGTGTAGGAGACGCCGGACCAGACATACCCCAGCTCCTCAATCGCCTGCCGGTAGCCCTTTTCACGATGATGCGAGTAAAGGTAACGCATGTCGCCATTGATCAGCCCGATGCGTTTACGCCCTTTACCGGCAAGGTAATGGACGGTGTCGCGCGCGGCTTCAAGGTGATCAATGCTGACCGAGGAGGCGGGGATATCCGGATCAAATTCGCAGCACTGCACCCAGGGCGCACCGGCGATGAGCGCCTGCAAATCCTGTAAACCGGAGGCCGCATCCATCGTAATTACGCCATCGACCACTTTTCCGGTCAGCAGGGAGAGATAAGCGGCTTCACGCTGGAGCTGCGAGGCGGAGTTACAGAGCAGGATGTGATAGCCGTGCAGTTCCGCTTCGGCCTCGATGCCCTGAACCACGCGTGAACAGAAGGGATTGGTGATATCCGAGATCAGCACCAGCAGCATGTTGCTTTGCGACGTACGCAGCTGACGCGCCAGTAAGTTGGGCTGATAGTCGCAGGCAGAGATTGCCGCCAGAACTTTCTCACGCGTATCGGGCTTCACGCCGGGATGCGCGTTGAGAACCCGCGATACCGTGGCTTTGGAGACGCCAGCCAGCTGAGCGACTTTCTCGATCGACATCGGATTCAGAAACCTTAACAGGCAATAATTGGGAACGCATATGAATAGCACAGGGACAATGTGAGCGCCTGACATTTTTGCTTACTTTAGCTATTTTCAGCATTTGCGATTTTTGACTTAGTTTTGCAGATAGTGATCTAAGAACTTATTTCTATTAGGGATAATTTTTAATTCCTTTATGAAACTATAGCGCGCAGAGACACTGCCTCCACTATAAAAACGGTGGGGTAGTGATCATGGCAGCAACACGTTTAACTTTTTTAGCCGCAGCGCTGGCGCTGCTGGCGTTTCGGGCTGATGCGGTCAATGTCACCGTGGCTTACCAGACCTCGGCTGAGCCGGCGAAAGTGGCGCAGGCTGACAACAGCTTTGCGAAAGAGAGCGGGGCCAGCGTTGACTGGCGCAAATTTGACAGCGGCGCCGGGGTATTACGTGCGATGGCGTCCGGTGACGTCCAGATTGGCAATATCGGTTCCAGCCCGTTAGCGGTCGCGGCGGCGCAGAAGCTGCCGATTGAAGCCTTTTTACTCGCCTCTCAACTGGGCAACTCTGAAGCGCTGGTGGTGAAGAAGAATATAACCACGCCCAAAGATTTAATTGGCAAGCGCATCGCGGTGCCGTTCATCTCTACCACCCACTACAGCCTGCTGGCTGCGCTGAAACACTGGGGCATCAAACCGTCACAGGTACAACTGGTCAATCTGCAGCCGCCAGCGATTATTGCTGCCTGGCAGCGTGGCGACATTGATGGCGCTTACGTCTGGGCACCGGCGGTTAATGAGCTGGAAAAAGAGGGCAAAGTGTTAACCGACTCTGCGGAAGTGGGAAGCTGGGGATCGCCGACGCTGGATGTCTGGGTGGTACGCAAAGATTTTGCTCAGCAGCATCCGGAGATCGTGACTGCTTTTGCCCGCAGCGCGCTTGACGCGCAGCAGGCCTACCTGAACAGCCCCGACAGCTGGCTGAAACAGTCCGATAACCTCAGCAAACTCTCTCGCCTCAGCGGTGTGCCGGAAGCACAGGTGCCCGGTCTGGTGAAGGGCAATACCTACCTCACGGCGCAGCAGCAGGTTGAGCAACTGGGCAAACCGGTCAATAAAGCGATCGTCGATACCGCGCAGTTTCTGAAAGCACAGGGCCGGGTGCCGCAGGCGGATAACGACTACAGCAGCTATGTGACCTCCCGTTTCGTCGAGCCATTAGTTAAACCTTAAGGAGGCACTATGCTGCGCATCGCTCACCTTAATGCCCGTTATGCCGGACAGCCGGTGTTGCAGGATATCAATCTGCAGCTGGATAGCCATGAACTGCTGGTGGTGCTCGGCCCCTCCGGCTGCGGCAAAACCACACTGCTCAATCTGGTTGCCGGTTTCCTGCCGGTGGAGTCGGGCAGCATCACGCTGGATAACCAGCCGGTGACCGGGCCTGGTGCGGAGCGCGGCGTGGTGTTTCAGCATGAAGGATTACTGCCGTGGCGCAACGTGCTGGATAACGTCGCCTTTGGCCTGCAGCTGGCGGGGATGTCACGCCCGGATCGCGACGCGATTGCCCGCCGGTTAATCAGGCAGGTGGGGCTTGAAGGTGCGGAAAAGCGCGCCATCTGGCAGTTGTCCGGTGGTCAGCGTCAGCGGGTGGGCATTGCGCGTGCGCTGGCTACCGATCCACAACTGCTATTGCTGGATGAGCCTTTCGGCGCACTGGATGCCTTTACCCGAGAGCAGATGCAAACCCTGCTGCTGACGCTGTGGCGCGACAGCGGTAAACAGATTCTGTTGATTACGCACGACATAGAAGAGGCGATTTTCCTGGCCAGCGAACTGATTCTGCTGTCGCCAGGACCGGGCCGCATCGTAGAGCGGCTGCGTCCTGGCTTTGGTCAGCGCTTTGCCGCGGGAGAGTCGTGCCGCAGCATCAAATCCGATCCGCAGTTTATCGCCCAGCGCGAGTATGTGCTGAGCCGGGTCTTTGATCAGCGGGAGGCGTTTGCATGAGTGCACTCATCAATGACAAGTCTCTGCCGGTGCGCCGTCGTTTGCGCTGGCCGTTTTCAACCGCCTTCACGCTGAGCATGCTGAGTCTCTCTCTGCTGTTGCTGCTCTGGTGGGGCGTGACCGCGCTGGGCCTGATTGCCCCGCTGTTCCTGCCGTCGCCGCAGCAGGTGTTAAGCAAGCTGCTGCTGATTGCCAGCTCGCAGGGCTTTATGGATGCCACGCTGTGGCAGCATCTGGCCGCCAGCCTGACACGAATGCTGATTGCGCTGACTGCCGCTGCCGCCATCGGTATTCCTGTAGGGATCCTGATGGGCCTCAGCCCGGTCGCTCGCGGGTTGCTCGATCCTCTGATTGAACTCTATCGTCCGATTCCGCCACTCGCCTATCTGCCATTGATGGTGATCTGGTTCGGCATTGGTGAAACCTCGAAAATCCTGCTGATCTATCTGGCGATTTTCGCGCCGGTGACGCTCTCCACCCTGGCCGGCGTGCGTAACACGCAGCAGGTCCGACTGCGTGCGGCGCGCTCGCTGGGGGCTAATCGCTGGCAACTGCTGCGCTGGGTGATTCTGCCAGGCGCGTTGCCGGAGATCCTCACCGGTCTGCGCATCGGTCTGGGGGTTGGCTGGTCAACGCTGGTGGCCGCTGAGCTGATTGCTGCCACGCGGGGTCTGGGTTTTATGGTGCAGTCAGCAGGAGAATTCCTCGCCACCGATGTGGTGCTGGC
This sequence comes from Pantoea sp. PvP021, assembly GCF_054056055.1. Taxonomy (NCBI): domain Bacteria; kingdom Pseudomonadati; phylum Pseudomonadota; class Gammaproteobacteria; order Enterobacterales; family Erwiniaceae; genus Pantoea; species Pantoea sp. PvP021. Next base: position 225,389 of record NZ_JBSRXX010000005.1, read on the forward strand.
GGGTATCGCGGTAATCGCCTTTATTGCTTTTAGCTTAGAACTCGGGCTCCGCGCGTTGCAGCGCCGTCTGACGCCCTGGAGTGGAGAACAATCATGAACGAACGTCTCAGTTTTACCCCGCTTGGCCCGTACATTGGCGCGCAGGTCTCAAACCTGGATGTGTCTCGCCCATTGAGTGATGCTCAGTTTGAGCAGCTTTATCATGGCCTGCTTCGTCATCAGGTGCTGTTTCTGCGTGACCAGAAAATAACGCCGGAACAGCACCGCGCGCTGGCAATCCGCTTTGGCGATCTGCACATCCATCCGGTCTATCCGCATGCGGAAGGCGTCGAGGAGATTATCGTGCTGGATACCCATCAGGATAATCCGCCAGATAATGACAACTGGCATACCGATGTCACCTTTATTGATACGCCGCCAGCGATCGCCTTGCTGGCCTCGAAGGTGTTACCGGAGTCGGGGGGTGACACGCTCTGGACCAGCGGCATTGCGGCTTACGAAGCGCTCTCTGAACCCTTTAAGCAGCTGCTGGCAGGTCTCCATGCCGAGCATGATTTCAAAAAGTCATTCCAGGAGTATAAGTACCGCAAAACCGAGGACGAGCATCAGCGCTGGCAGCAGGCGGTAGAAAAACATCCGCCAGTGCAGCATCCGGTCATCCGCACCCATCCGGTCAGCGGCAAAAAAGCGCTGTTTGTGAATGAGGGCTTTACCACGCGGATCGTCGATTTAAGCGAGAAAGAGAGTGATGCGGTGCTGGGCTTTCTGTTTGCGCACGCCACCAAACCGGAGTTTCAGGTGCGCTGGCGCTGGCAGCCAGACGATCTGGCTATCTGGGATAATCGGGTCACGCAGCATTATGCCAATGCTGATTACTATCCTGCCCGGCGCATTATGCAGCGGGCAACGGTGCTGGGCGATAAACCTCGTTAAAAGAGAATCTCCCCGCTCGCGGGGAGATTTTTTTATGAGGCCATAATCTGTTCGAGCTGTTCCTGCGCTTCCAGCCACGCCATCTCCACCTCTTCCAGCGCAGATTTGCTCTCCGCCTGACGCTGCAGCGCGGTGGTCAGGTCCGCTTTACGGCTCTGTTCATAGATAGCGCTGTCTGAGAGCTGAGCTTCGGCTTCGGCCAGCTGGCTCTGCCATTTGCTCATCTGCTTTTCCAGCTTCTCTATCTCTTTGCGCAGCGGCTGCGTCTGGGTGCGCAGTTCAGCATCACGACGCTTCTGGTCTTTACGCGCCTGGGCACTGTTGCCGTTATCCTGCTTCGGCGCGGCATCCTGTTGCGCCTGCTGCTTCTGCAGATCGCTCAGCCACTTCTGATAATCTTCGAGATCGCCTTCAAACACATCCACTTTGCCATCATGCACCAGATAGAGATCGTCGGTGGTCGCGCGCAGCAGATGTCGGTCGTGCGATACCACGACCAGCGCACCTTCGAAGTCGATCAACGCTTCGGTCAGCGCCTGGCGCATATCGAGATCGAGATGGTTGGTGGGTTCATCCAGCAGCAGCAGGTTAGGGCGCTGCCAGACAATCAGCGCCAGCACCAGTCGCGCTTTCTCTCCGCCGGAGAAGCGCTCAGTGATTTCAGTGACTTTATCGCCGCGGAAATCGAAGCCGCCCAGATAGTCGCGCAGCTGCTGTTCCAGCACCTCAGGCGCAATACGCGACAGATGCTGCAACGGTGACTCATCGGCCCGCAGGTACTCCAGCTGATGCTGGGCGAAGTAACCGAGCTTGATCCCTTTCGCCAGACCCATCTTGCCGTCCATCGCCTCCAGCTCACCCGCCAGCAGCTTAATCAGGGTCGATTTACCGGCACCGTTACGTCCCAGCAGGCCGATGCGCGAGCCGGGGACCAGGTTGAGCTTGATGGCGTCGAGAATAATACGATCGCCATAACCCGCAGTGACCTTCTCCATCTTCATCAGCGGATTAGGCAGGTTCTCCGGCTTGCGGAAAGTGAAGCTGAACGGGTTATCGACATGGGCGGGCGCAATCATTTCCATGCGCTCCAGCATCTTGATGCGGCTCTGCGCCTGCTTCGCCTTGGTGGCCTGAGCGCGGAAGCGATCAATGTAGCTGTGCAGGTGCGCCACTTTCTCCTGCTGGCTCTCATACAGTGACTGCTGCTGAGCCAGTTTGGCGACGCGCTGCCGCTCAAAGGAGCTGTAGTTGCCGGTATATTCGAACATCGACTCCTGTTCGATATGAATAATTTTGTCGATGACGGGATCGAGGAAGTCACGATCGTGCGAGATCAGGATCAGCGTGCCTTCATAACTCTTCAGCCAGCGCTCCAGCCAGATCACCGCATCGAGATCGAGGTGGTTGGTCGGTTCATCCAGCAGCAGCAGATCGGAACGGCAAATCAGCGCCTGTGCCAGGTTGAGGCGCATGCGCCAGCCACCCGAGAAGTCGCTGACCGGGCGTTGCAGCTGTTCCTGACTGAAGCCCAGACCATGCAGCAGGCTTGAGGCGCGCGCATGGATGCTCCACGCCTGCACCGCGTCCAGCTTGCCATGCAGCAGCGCGATGGCATTGCCATCGTCACGCAGATTGGCGTCCGCCAGTTCTGCTTCAAGCTGGCGAAACTGGCGATCGCCATCAATCACGTACTCCAGCGCGGCTTTATCCAGCGCAGGGGTTTCCTGATTCACCCAGGCCAGCGCCCAGTGAGTGGGGAAAGTGACGGTACCGGCATCGCTGGTGATTTCACCTTTTAACAGCGACAGCAGCGTGGATTTTCCACAGCCGTTTTTACCCACCAGCCCGACCTTCTGGCCGGGATTAATGGTGGCGGTGGCATTGTCGAGCAGGACGCGGATGCCGCGGCGAATTTGTAAGGCTGAGAAGACAATCATGTAAGCGCCGTATCGTCAGAATATGTTAATTTACTGGCAACATAATGAGATTTTGCTGCGTCGTGCATGGTAGCGGAAAACCGCACCAATGACGACGCTTTGGAGGGAAAGGATGTCGCAGCCACCCAGGGTTTTGCTGCTTTATGCTCATCCGGAATCACAGGATTCGATCGCCAATCGGATTCTGCTGCAGCCGGCTCAGGCACTGGAACACGTTACCGTGCACGATCTGTACGCAACCTATCCGGATTTTTTTATCGATATTCACCATGAACAACAGCTGCTGCGTGAACATGATGTCATCATTTTTCAGCATCCGCTCTATACCTATAGCTGTCCGGCGCTGCTGAAAGAGTGGCTGGACAGAGTTCTGTCGCGCGGTTTCGCCAATGGCGTGGATGGCAATGCGCTGGAAGGAAAGTACTGGCGCAGCGTCGTCACCACCGGAGAACCGGAAAGTGCCTTCAGACATCAGGGTCTGAACCGCTATTCGCTCAATGACATTATGCGTCCTTTTGAGCTGACCGCGCAGATGTGCCGTATGCACTGGATGCCGCCGATGATCGTCTACTGGGCGCGTCGTCAGAGTCCTGAATTAATGAAAAATTACGCCCGCGCCTATGGCGACTGGCTGGCGGCACCGCTGCCGAATGGAGGGGTATAGATGGAAGGGCAAACGCTGCTGACCGCCGGGGTGATTTATCTGGTCGCGGCGGTATTGATTGTACCGGTGGCGGCGCGCCTCGGTATTGGTGCAGTTCTGGGCTATCTGGTGGCGGGTATCGCTATCGGCCCGTGGGGATTAGGCTTTATCAGCGACGTCGACGAGATTCTGCACTTCTCTGAGCTCGGCGTGGTGTTCCTGATGTTTATTATCGGGCTGGAGCTGAACCCGGCAAAGCTGTGGGCGCTGCGCCGCTCCATTTTTGGCGTCGGCGCGGCGCAGGTGATCTTCTCAGCGGCGATTCTGGGCGGTTTATTATGGCTGACCAACTTTAGCTGGCAGGCGGCGATTATTGGCGGGATTGGTCTGGCGATGTCCTCGACCGCCATGGCCCTGCAGCTGATGATGGATAAAGGCATGAACCGCAGCGAAGCGGGGCAACTGGGCTTTTCGGTGTTGCTGTTTCAGGATATCGCGGTGATCCCAGCCCTGGCGCTGATCCCGCTGCTGGCCGGAACCGACAGCGGTCATATCGACTGGATGAAGGTCGGCATGAAAGTACTGGCGTTTGCCGGCATGCTGGTAGGCGGACGCTATCTGCTGCGGCCTATCTTCCGTTACATCGCTGCGTCGGGCGTGCGCGAAGTCTTTACCGCCGCTTCGCTGCTGCTGGTGCTGGGCTCCGCGCTGTTTATGGATGCGCTGGGTCTGTCGATGGCGCTGGGGACCTTTATTGCCGGGATCCTGCTGGCGGAGAGCGAGTACCGGCATGAGCTGGAAGTCGCCATCGACCCGTTTAAAGGTTTACTGCTGGGCCTGTTCTTTATTTCGGTTGGCATGGCGCTCAACCTCGGTGTGCTCTATACCCATATTGTGACCATCCTGCTGGGTGTCGTGACGCTGGTGGCGGTGAAAACGCTGGTGCTCTATCTGCTGGCGCGCATTTATGGCTTGCGCAGCTCTGAGCGGCAGCAGTTCGCTGGCGTACTGAGTCAGGGGGGCGAGTTCGCCTTTGTGCTCTTTTCCGCGGCCTCCTCGGCAAAGCTGTTCTCTGGCGATCAACTGCCGATGCTGCTGGTGACGGTAACCCTGTCGATGATGACCACGCCGCTGCTGATGAAGGGAATCGATCGTCTGCTGGCACGCCGCTTCAATGAGCCGGATGACGAGGCAGAGAAACACTTTGTCGAAGACGATCAGCCGCAGGTGATTGTGGTGGGCTTTGGTCGGTTCGGGCAGGTGGTGGGGCGTTTGCTGATGGCGAATAACAAACGCATCACCGTGCTTGAGCGCGACATCAGTGCAGTCAGTCTGATGCGGAAATATGGCTATAAGGTCTATTACGGCGACGCCACCGAACTGGAGTTGCTGCGGGCAGCCGGTGCGGCCAGCGCTCAGGCGATTGTGATCACCTGTAACGAGCCCGAAGATGTGATGACGATTGTACATCTGTGCCAGCAGCATTTTCCGCAGTTGCAGATTCAGGCGCGCGCCCGGGGCCGTGTAGAAGCGCATGAACTGCTTCAGGCGGGCGTCACGCAGTTCTCGCGTGAGACCTTCTCCAGTGCGCTGGAGCTGGGACGTAAAACGCTGATGACGCTGGGGATGCATCCGCATCAGGCGCACCGCGCCCAGCAGTATTTCCGCCATCTTGATATGCGGATGCTGCGCGAGCTGATGCCCAATCTCTCTGAAAGCGCGCAGGCTTCGCGCGTCCGTGAAGCGCGGCGTGAACTGGAAGATATCTTCCAGCGCGAAATGCAGCGCGAAAAGCGGCAGATCGACGGCTGGGACGATGATGAATAACCTCTTTAAACAGGCAGAAGCTAATGCGTAAACGTTTTATTGCTGGTGCGACATGCCCGCACTGCCAGGAGAAGGACACGCTGGCAATGTGGCGTGAAAATAATGTCGATGTGGTGGAGTGCGTGAAGTGTGGTCACCAGATGCGTGAGGCCGATAAGCAGGCGCGCGATCAGGTTCGCACTAATGAGCAGGTTATCGGTATTTTTCATCCTGAGTAGCGGAATGGCGCAGCTTTTTTTACGCCTGGACTTACAGCGGGATTGAATTCCGTTACAATTGTCGCCATTAACGCTGTAGTCGCAAGAGAAAGTGAAAACCCTCTTGTACTCAGCCCCGAACCTTTCTGGTTGGTGTTATTGCACGAAAGAATAGACCAATGAGACGGGATCTCAGCTCTCAACGGTTAGGAGATATCATGAAAGTAGCAAAAGACCTGGTGGTAAGCCTGGCCTATCAGGTACGTACAGAAGACGGCGTGTTAGTTGACGAGTCACCGGTGAGTGCACCGTTAGACTACCTGCACGGTCATGGTTCCCTGATTTCTGGTCTGGAAAATGCGCTGGAAAACCACATTGCCGGCGACAAGTTTGACGTGCATATCCCGGCAAACGATGCCTACGGTCAGTATGACGATAACCTGGTGCAGCGCGTTCCTAAAGACGTCTTCATGGGCGTTGACGAACTGCAGGTTGGCATGCGCTTCCTGGCAGAAACCGATCAGGGCCCGGTACCGGTAGAAATCACCGAAGTGGAAGATGATCACGTCGTGGTTGATGGTAACCACATGCTGGCGGGTCAGAACCTGAACTTCAACGTTGAAGTGGTTGCTATCCGCGAAGCCACGCCGGAAGAACTGGCTCATGGCCACGTTCACGGTGCAGATGGCCATCATCATGACCACGATCACGGCCATGATCACGACCACGACCATGATCAGGGTAAAGGCGGTTGTGGCACTGGCGGCTGCGGCTGCAGCCACTAAGTCTCAACAGACCTTTCAAGGCCACCCTCGGGTGGCCTTTCTTTTGTCGCGTATTCTGGTTCTGCCCGGGTAAGCCGGGGCCAGATAGCCCGCGATCAGTAGTGCGGTGGTGGCGTCTCTTCAGATTGTGAGGCGACGATCGATGGCGCATTCGCTTTGAGCTTGTCGGTTAAAATGCGCATCTGCTCACGCATCTTATTCATCTCCAGCTCGTGCTGAACGACCGCGCTGTTCAGCTGATCGATAGTCATCTCCTGAAAGGCCAGTTTGCTCTCCAGCGTCTCCAGACGCTGTTCCCACTCAGATTGTTGCATGACCTGTTCCTCTGTTAAGGTGCGACTCGGGGCGTGATTCTACGATCTGAATGCCAGGAATCACCTGTTTTTTTCACGCCCGGAGGCGTTGCGCTTGAAAAAAGGCAGCGCGGCATCATCTCTGATGAAACTTCCCGATGTTATAAAGGTCGGAGGTTAACCGGGTAATTACATTGTGGGAGTGTTCGACACTGCCACGTAAAGTTATAGTGTGGACCCTGAAGTCCGCAATGTTTCCCGAGGTTAGACGCTTCGGTTTTGGAGAATGGATGAAATCACTGTTTAAAGTCACATTGTTAGCTACCACCATGGCTGTTGCGCTGAATGCTCCGCTGGCAATGGCGGCAGATACCGCTGCGGCGCCACAGGCTGCACCAGCCGCCGCGCCACAGTCTGCGCCTCAGGCACCGAAAAATGCTGCCTTCAAAGATGAAGACCAGCAGTCTGCCTACGCGCTGGGTGCTTCGCTGGGTCGCTACATGGACAACTCCCTGAAGGAGCAGGAAAAACTGGGCATCAAACTGGATAAGCAGCAGCTGATCGCTGGTGTTCAGGATGCATTTGGTGGCAAGAGCAAACTCTCTGATGAAGAGATTGAGCAGACGCTGCAATCCTTTGAAGGCCGCGTGAAAGGCGCAGCCTCAGCGAAAATGGAAAAAGATGCGAAAGAGAACTCTGAAAAGGGCGAAGCTTACGCAACCAAATTTGCTAAAGAGAGCGGCGTGAAGAAAACCGAAAGCGGCCTGCTGTATAAAGTTGAGAAAGAGGGTACCGGCGACGCACCTAAAGACAGCGACACTGTAGTGGTAAACTACAAAGGGACGCTGATTGACGGTACTGAATTCGACAACTCTTATACCCGTGGCGAGCCACTTTCATTCCGTCTGGATGGTGTCATTCCGGGCTGGACTGAAGGTCTGAAGCACGTGAAGAAAGGCGGCAAGATCAAGCTGGTGATCCCACCAAATCTGGCTTACGGCAAAAATGGCGTTCCGGGCATCCCGGCTAACTCCACCCTGGTGTTTGATGTCGAGCTGCTTGATATCAAACCAGCGCCAAAGGCAGATGAAAAAGCACAGGCTCCTGCGCCTGCTGCTGCAGAAAAAGCGCAGTAATCTGCTGACCGCCGCCTCCGGGCGGCGGTTTCATTTCGGCTTCACGACAAACCTCTGGCATAAGCCGACGACATTTGCCAGACTAATGCCTGCCTAATTATCCCAATATTGAGTCTGCCCATAAGCCGCTGTGACAGGCTCCAGCCATTCAGGGTGATACTCTTCAATGTCTAATCCATTCAATCCGGGTGAACTGAGCGACTTCGATCTTCTGGAGCAGCGCCCGTTCGAACAAAGTGATTACGATATTCTGAAATCGTACGAGGCTGTCGTGGATGGCCTGGCGATGTTGATCGGTTCGCATTGTGAAATTGTCCTGCATTCGCTTGAAGATCTTAAGTGTTCGGCAGTGCGTATCGCTAATGGTGAACACACTGGACGTAAAGTCGGTTCGCCTATTACCGATTTAGCCCTGCGTATGCTGCATGATATGCATGGTGCGGACAGTAATGTCTCCCGTGCCTACTTCACACGTGCCAAAAGCGGCGTGCTGATGAAATCGGTCACGATTGCGATTCGTAACCGTCAGCAGCGGGTCATTGGCTTGCTCTGCATCAACATGAACCTTGATGTGCCGTTCTCACAGATCATGTCGACCTTTATGCCGCCCGAGATGCAGCAGGTTGACTCCAACGTCAACTTCGCCAGTTCGGTAGACGATCTGGTGATGCAGACGCTGGAGTTCACCATTGAAGAGGTGAGTGCTGACCGTAATGTATCGAACAACGCCAAGAATCGTCAGATTGTGCTGAACCTGTATGAGAAGGGGATCTTCGACATCAAGGATGCCATCAACCAGGTGGCCGATCGGCTGAATATTTCCAAACACACCGTCTATCTCTACATCCGTCAGTTTAAAAATGGCGACTTCCAGGGGCAGGAGCGGTAATGCGTTACACCCTGCTGGTCACCGGCCCGGCTTACGGTACGCAACAGGCGACCAGTGCCTGGCTGTTTGCCCGCGCACTGCTGACGGCAGGCCATCAGCTTGACAGCGTTTTCTTCTATCGCGAAGGGGTGCTGAACGCTAACCAACTGACGTCGCCCGCCAGTGATGAGTTTGATCTGGTGCGTGCGTGGCAGACATTGCATCAGGAGCAGGGTGTGGCACTGAATATTTGTGTGGCGGCCGCGCTGCGTCGTGGCGTCAGCGACCAGCAGGAAGCGGCACGACTCCAGCTGGCGGGCAGTAACCTGCAGCCGGGCTTTACCCTGAGTGGGCTGGGCGCGCTGGCGGAAGCGGCGCTGAGCTGTGAACGCATGGTGCAGTTCTGATGAATCGGGTCGCGTTTGTCTTTACCCGGGCGCCGCACGGCAGCAGCGCAGGACGTGAGGGGCTGGATGCCGCGCTGGCCACGGGCGCGCTCAGTGAGGATATCGGCCTGTTTTTTATCGGTGATGGCGTGCTGCAGCTTAATCTGCACCAGCAACCTGAGACGATTAAGAGCCGTCACTATGCCGCGACCTTTGGCGTGCTGGCACTATATGAGATTGAACACTGCTATCTCTGCCGGACATCGCTGATAGCGCGTGGATTAGAGGTTGACGCTGACCGGTTGCTGGATGTTACGCTACTGGACGCGCCGGCACTGCGACAGACGCTGGCCAGCTACGATCGCATTCTTACTTTTTAAGAGACGTTAATGCTGCATACGTTACTGCACTCACCGGCACACTGTGACCTTGAGAGCCTGCTTTTAATGGCGGGTGCGGGTGATGACCTGCTGCTGTTGCAGGATGGCGTGCTGGCCGCTTTAGCTGGCAGCCACGCATTGATGCGACTGTCAGAGAGCGAAGCGACGCTCTGGGTGCTGGACGAAGATGTCCAGGCTCGCGGTCTCGCTGGACAAATTTCGACCCGTGTGCAGTCAGTAGACTATACTGGGTTTGTCACGCTAACGATCAGGCATCAGCAACAAATGGTCTGGTAATCGGCTAAAACCTGGTTATTTCTTGACACCCCTTTGACTCAGCCCTAAAATTCTGCCTCCTCGTAATTCTACGAGGCGATTTATTACGTGTTTACGAAGCAAAAGCAAATCCAGGAGCTATTTAATGGCAACAGTTAACCAGCTGGTTCGCAAACCACGCGTCCGCAAAGTTGCAAAGAGCAACGTGCCGGCGCTGGAAGCTTGCCCGCAAAAACGTGGCGTTTGTACTCGTGTGTACACCACCACTCCTAAGAAACCAAACTCCGCACTGCGTAAAGTCTGCCGTGTGCGTTTGACCAACGGTTTTGAAGTTACCTCCTACATTGGTGGTGAAGGTCATAACCTGCAGGAACACTCCGTGATCCTGATCCGTGGCGGTCGTGTAAAAGACCTGCCAGGTGTGCGTTACCACACCGTTCGTGGCGCGCTTGACTGCTCAGGTGTTAAAGACCGTAAGCAGGCTCGCTCCAAGTACGGCGTGAAGAAGCCAAAGGCTTAATGGTTCTCCGTTAAGTAAGGCCAAACGTTTTAAATTAAATGTCAAAATAAACTCATAGAGTTTTGGACAATCCTGAATTAACAACGGAGTATTTCCATGCCACGTCGTCGCGTCATTGGTCAGCGTAAAATTCTGCCAGATCCTAAGTTCGGATCAGAGCTGCTGGCCAAATTTGTAAATATCCTGATGGTAGATGGTAAAAAATCTACTGCAGAATCAATCGTTTATACCGCGCTTGAGACCCTGGCTCAGCGTTCAGGTAAAAACGCGCTGGAATCTTTTGAAGTAGCCCTGGAAAACGTGCGTCCGACTGTCGAAGTTAAGTCACGTCGCGTTGGTGGTTCTACTTATCAGGTACCAGTAGAAGTCCGTCCGGTTCGTCGTAATGCTCTGGCAATGCGCTGGATCGTAGATGCTGCTCGTAAACGCGGTGATAAATCAATGGCTCTTCGCCTGGCGAACGAACTTTCTGATGCTGCAGAGAACAAAGGTACAGCAGTTAAGAAACGTGAAGACGTTCACCGCATGGCAGAAGCCAACAAGGCGTTCGCACACTACCGTTGGTAATCACCACGTAGTTGTTAAACCAGCGGGCGCTCAATCAGCCAACCCGCTGGGGTCGACTTACCTTGAACGTCCGAGAATCAGAGGAATCAAATGGCTCGTAAAACACCCATTGCCCGCTACCGTAATATCGGTATCAGTGCGCACATCGACGCCGGTAAGACTACCACTACCGAACGCGTTCTGTTCTACACCGGTGTAAACCACAAAATCGGTGAAGTACATGACGGCGCAGCAACCATGGACTGGATGGAGCAGGAACAGGAACGTGGTATTACCATCACCTCCGCTGCGACCACCTGTTACTGGTCTGGTATGGCCAAGCAGTTTGAACCACACCACGTAAACATTATCGACACCCCAGGACACGTTGACTTCACCATCGAAGTTGAACGTTCTATGCGTGTGCTTGATGGCGCGGTAATGGTTTACTGTGCAGTTGGTGGCGTTCAGCCACAGTCTGAGACTGTATGGCGTCAGGCTAACAAATATAAAGTTCCACGCATTGCGTTCGTTAACAAAATGGACCGCATGGGTGCTAACTTCCTGAAAGTTGTTAAACAGATGGAAGTTCGTCTGGGCGCAACTCCAGTTCCTCTGCAGCTGGCTATCGGCGCAGAAGAGAAATTCACCGGTGTTGTTGACCTGGTGAAAATGAAAGCAATCAACTGGAACGACGCAGACCAGGGTGTAACCTTCGTCTACGAAGATATTCCAGCTGATATGCAGGAACTGGCTGAAGAATGGCATGCGAAGCTGGTTGAAGCCGCTGCTGAAGGCTCTGATGAGCTGATGGAGAAATTCTTCGGTGGTGAAGAACTGACTGAAGAAGAGATCAAAACATCTCTGCGTAAGCGTGTTCTGAACAACGAAATTATCCTGGTAACCTGTGGTTCTGCATTTAAGAACAAAGGTGTTCAGGCGATGCTGGATGCAGTTGTTGAATATCTGCCAGCACCGACTGACGTTACCGCGATCAACGGTATGCTGGACGACGGTAAAGACACGCCGGCTGTTCGTCACTCTGATGACAACGAGCCGTTTGCTGCACTGGCGTTCAAAATCGCTACCGACCCGTTCGTGGGTAACTTAACCTTCTTCCGCGTTTACTCTGGTGTTGTTAACACGGGTGACACCGTGTTCAACCCGGTTAAGTCAAACCGTGAGCGTCTGGGCCGTATCGTTCAGATGCACGCTAACAAGCGTGAAGAGATTAAAGAAGTTCGTGCGGGTGATATCGCAGCTGCGATCGGCCTGAAAGATGTGACCACTGGTGACACCCTGTGTGACCCAGATAACGTCATCATCCTTGAGCGCATGGAGTTCCCGGAGCCGGTAATCTCTATCGCCGTTGAGCCAAAAACCAAAGCTGACCAGGAAAAAATGGGTCTGGCTCTGGGCCGTCTGGCAAAAGAAGACCCATCATTCCGCGTATGGACTGATGAAGAATCTAACCAGACCATCATCGCCGGTATGGGTGAATTGCACCTCGACATCATCGTTGACCGTATGAAGCGTGAGTTCAACGTTGAAGCAAACGTGGGTAAACCACAGGTTGCTTACCGTGAAGCGATTCGCAACAAAGTTACCGATGTTGAAGGTAAACACGCCAAGCAGTCTGGTGGTCGTGGTCAGTATGGTCATGTTGTTATCGACATGTACCCACTGGAGCCAGGTTCGAACCCGAAAGGCTACGAATTTGTCAACGACATCAAAGGTGGTGTGATTCCTGGTGAATACATCCCTGCGGTTGACAAAGGTATCCAGGAGCAGCTGAAATCAGGCCCTCTGGCTGGTTACCCGGTTGTGGATCTGGGCGTGCGTCTGCACTTCGGTTCTTACCACGATGTCGACTCCTCAGAACTGGCGTTTAAACTGGCCGCGTCTCTTGCCTTCAAACAAGGCTTTAAACAAGCGACACCTGTTCTGCTTGAGCCTATCATGAAGGTTGAAGTTGAAACGCCAGAAGAGAACACGGGTGATGTCATCGGTGACCTTAGCCGTCGTCGTGGTATGCTCAAAGGGCAGGAATCTAACGCTACTGGCGTTCAGATTCACGCTGAAGTTCCGTTGTCTGAGATGTTCGGATACGCAACTCAGCTGCGTTCTCTGACCAAAGGTCGTGCTTCTTACTCCATGGAGTTCCTGAAGTATGACGATGCGCCAAACAACGTAGCGCAGGCCGTTATTGAAGCTCGTAGCAAATAAGCTACGGTTTAAATTTGAACTGATGCCTTCACCCAGATGGTGAAGGCACAACGTAAGGAATTATCGCCATGGCGAAAGAGCAATTTCAGCGTAACAAACTGCACGTAAACGTGGGCACCATCGGTCACGTCGACCACGGTAAAACCACCCTGACTGCAGCTATCACCACCGTACTGTCTAAAACTTACGGCGGCCAGGCTCGTGCATTCGATCAGATCGATAACGCACCAGAAGAGAAAGCACGTGGTATCACCATCAACACTTCACACGTTGAGTATGAAACCCCGACTCGCCACTATGCGCACGTTGACTGCCCAGGCCACGCCGACTATGTGAAAAACATGATCACCGGTGCTGCGCAGATGGACGGCGCGATCCTGGTTGTTGCTGCGACTGATGGCCCAATGCCACAGACCCGTGAGCACATCCTGCTGGGTCGTCAGGTTGGCGTTCCTTACATCATCGTGTTCCTGAACAAGTGTGACATGGTTGATGATGAAGAGCTGCTGGAACTGGTAGAGATGGAAGTTCGTGACCTGCTGTCAGCATATGACTTCCCAGGCGACGACACTCCAATCGTTCGTGGTTCTGCTCTGAAAGCGCTGGAAGGCAACCCAGAGTGGGAAGCGAAAATCATCGAACTGGCTGAGCATCTGGACAACTACATCCCAGAGCCACAGCGTGCGATCGACATGCCGTTCCTGCTGCCAATCGAAGACGTATTCTCAATCTCTGGCCGTGGTACCGTTGTTACCGGTCGTGTTGAGCGCGGCATCGTTAAAGTCGGCGACGAAGTTGAAATCGTGGGTATCAAAGATACTGTGAAATCAACCTGTACCGGTGTTGAGATGTTCCGTAAGCTGCTGGATCAGGGTCAGGCAGGCGAAAACTGTGGTGTTCTGCTGCGCGGTATCAAGCGTGAAGACATCCAGCGTGGCCAGGTTCTGGCTAAGCCAGGCTCAATCAAGCCGCACACCCAGTTCGAGTCAGAAGTTTACGTTCTGTCTAAAGACGAAGGTGGTCGCCATACTCCGTTCTTCAAAGGCTATCGTCCACAGTTCTACTTCCGTACAACTGACGTAACCGGCTCAGTAGAGCTGCCAGAAGGCGTTGAAATGGTAATGCCAGGCGACAACATCAAAATGGTTGTTACCCTGATCCACCCAATCGCAATGGACGAAGGTCTGCGCTTCGCAATCCGCGAAGGCGGCCGTACCGTTGGCGCGGGTGTTGTTGCTAAAGTTATCGCTTAATTGTGATATCTGCTGTGGCTGTGTAAATGGCCACTGCAACACAGTAAAAAGAGCACTTCGGTGCTCTTTTTTTTGCTCTGAAAACGCCATAACCCTGCAAAGGGTGGGTTTGAAATAAAAACGATTCGCATTTACACTATGTACAGAAAATGTACCCGAGTGATGAATCAATGTACGTCTGCCTGTGTAATGCCATCAGTGATAAAACCCTTCGTGAAGTCGTGCGTCGCTATCAGCCCAAATCTATTCAGCAACTGCGCCAGCTTGTGCCGATCGGCAAGCAATGCGGCAAATGCATTCGTGCTGCGCGTGAAATTATGGATGAAGAGATGCAGCATGCACCACTCTACAAAGAGATAGCCTGACCGACGATCGGTGCGTGAATACCCACAATATCTGTCGCGTTTTTTTGACTTCTTTTTAACCGCATCTACGCTCTAATAAACCAGACGCGGAGGGTTAACAATGAAGGGCGATATCAAAGTTATCAGTCATCTCAACAAACTGCTTGGAAATGAACTGGTTGCTATCAATCAGTACTTTCTTCATGCGCGCATGTTCAAAAACTGGGGTCTGGCGCGCCTCAATGATGTGGAATACCATGAATCAATCGATGAGATGAAACATGCCGATAAATATATTGAGCGTATTCTTTTCCTTGAAGGGATCCCAAATCTTCAGGATCTGGGACGGCTCCGTATCGGTGAAGATGTTGAAGAGATGCTGAGTTCAGACCTGAATCTGGAGCTGGAGGGCGCGAAAGACCTACGTGAAGCTATCTCCTATGCTGACAAAGTGCATGACTATGTCAGCCGTGACATGATGATTGAAATCCTGGCTGATGAGGAACATCACATCGACTGGATTGAGACGGAACTTGAGTTAATCCAGAAGATGGGCATCCAGAACTATCTGCAGGCTCAAATCAAACAAGAGTGAATCGGGTCTGCAGCACTATCGTTACCCAGCCCGCAATGGCCAGGAAAGGGCCAAACGGCAGCGGGCTGTCCCCCTGAATAAAACCCCGCAGTTGCAGCATCACGATCGACGTCAGCGCCATAACGGTGGCACCCAGTGCAATCCAGGGTAATGCCTGCCAGCCACAGCAGGCACCTAACGCTGCGAAAAGCTTGATATCGCCATAACCTAATCCCTCGTACCCCCGCATCTGCCGATAGCTCCAGGCGAGCAGCCACAACGCACAGTAGCCCGCCACAGCACCCCATATCGCCGTTGTTTCGGTTCCGGACAGCGTGGCATGGAATAATCCGGACCAGAGCAGCAGATAATTGAGCGGGTCAGGTATACAGAAGTGGCGACGATCGATGGCAGCCACGAGCAGCAAGAGGCCGGAGGCAGTAATAATAAAAACAGCCTCCGCAGAGTGGTCAAAACTCTGCAGCACCAGCAGGCACAGAAGGGCGAACAGCCATTCAATGACAACGCTTTCTGCGCCGAACGCGCGATGACAGAAGCGACACCGTCCTTTTAAGCCAGGCCAGCTGACTAACGGCAGCGCATCTCGCCACAGCAGGCGCTGCTGGCAATGATTACAGTGCGAACCCGGAAAGCAGAGTAGGGCAAACCATTGAGCGGGTGAGAGGGCGGGGGTGAAGCGCTGGCTGGTCAGCGAAAGAAAGCTTCCCAATGCACCTCCGCCTGCGAGTGCAGCAATGTGAGTTATCAGAGTGGGCGACATGATTATGCTCCGGACGAAAGGTTAGATGCACTCTCGTGGGCAACGGGTTCTGTGTCACCTATGAATGAAGAAGGGCGGAAACAGACTCACAACTGAATAACTGATTTATCAGCGATACGGCAGTGCAATGCGACGCACGCTTCACGAACCGGCCACAATTTAATGGGTAAAACCTCAACACGGGTTGCTTCCTGAACAGATTTACGTATAATGCGCGGGCCTGCAGATATTGCAGGCGCGATTCGAGCAGAATCGCAGACGGCTGAAATTTAGGCCGCCTGACAATACTCCCAATTGTGGAGTTATATGCTGAACGATTACACTCTCCCATCAATCGTAATGGGCTCGAGTAGTAATTTTTTTCGTCTATAAAAAGTTTGGAGCTCTGGTCTCATGCAGAACCAAAGAATCCGTATCCGTCTTAAAGCGTTTGATCATCGTCTGATCGATCAATCAACCGCGGAAATCGTTGAGACCGCCAAGCGCACTGGTGCGCAGGTTCGTGGTCCAATCCCGCTGCCAACCCGCAAAGAGCGTTTTACTGTTCTGATCTCTCCGCACGTTAACAAAGATGCGCGTGATCAGTACGAAATCCGCACTCACAAGCGTCTGGTAGACATCGTTGAGCCAACTGAAAAAACCGTTGATGCTCTGATGCGTCTGGATCTGGCTGCCGGTGTTGACGTGCAGATCAGCCTGGGTTAATCAGGTCATCGAGCGATTGAGAGGTTGAAACAATGATTGGTTTAGTCGGTAAAAAAGTGGGCATGACCCGCATCTTCACTGAAGATGGCGTTTCTATCCCCGTCACCGTAATCGAAGTTGAAGCGAACCGCGTTACTCAGGTCAAAGGCCTGGAAAACGATGGTTACCAGGCAATTCAGGTTACCACCGGTGCTAAAAAAGCAAACCGTGTGACCAAACCTGAAGCTGGTCATTTTGCTAAAGCTGGCGTTGAAGCTGGCCGTGGCCTGTGGGAATTCCGCACCGCTGAAGGTGAAGAATACTCTGTAGGTCAGAGCATCAGCGTTGAGATTTTCGCTGAAGTTAAGAAAGTTGACGTAACCGGTACCTCTAAAGGTAAAGGTTTCGCCGGTACCGTTAAGCGCTGGAACTTCCGTACCCAGGACGCTACTCACGGTAACTCCTTGTCTCACCGCGTTCCGGGTTCTATCGGTCAGAACCAGACTCCGGGCAAAGTGTTCAAAGGCAAGAAAATGGCAGGTCAGCTGGGTAATGAGCGCGTAACCGTTCAGAGTCTGGACGTAGTACGTGTTGACGCTGAGCGCAACCTGCTGCTGGTTAAAGGTGCAGTTCCCGGTGCTACCGGTAGCGACCTGATCGTTAAACCAGCTGTGAAGGCGTAAGGGGATAGCAATGGAATTAGTATTGAAAGACGCGCAGAGCGCGCTGACTGTTTCCGAAACTACCTTCGGTCGTGATTTCAACGAAGCGCTGGTTCACCAGGTTGTTGTTGCTTACGCATCTGGCGCCCGCCAGGGTACTCGTGCGCAGAAAACTCGCGCCGAAGTAACCGGTTCAGGCAAAAAGCCATGGCGTCAAAAAGGCACCGGCCGTGCGCGTGCAGGTTCTGTAAAGAGCCCAATCTGGCGTTCAGGTGGTGTGACCTTTGCTGCGAAGCCGCAGGACCACAGTCAAAAAGTTAACAAAAAGATGTACCGCGGCGCGCTGAAAAGCATCCTGTCCGAACTGGTACGTCAAGATCGTCTGATCGTTGTCGAATCATTTGCTGTAGAAGCACCGAAAACCAAGCTGCTGGTACAGAAACTGAAAGACATGGCTCTGGAAGACGTGCTGATCATCACCGGTGAACTGGATGAGAATCTGTTCCTGGCTGCGCGCAACCTGTACAAGGTTGACGTACGTGATGCATCCGGTATCGACCCAGTTAGCCTGATCGCCTTCGACAAAGTCGTTATGACTGCTGATGCAGTTAAGCAAGTTGAGGAGATGCTGGCATGATCCGTGAAGAACGTCTGCTGAAAGTACTGCGCGCGCCGCACGTATCTGAAAAAGCATCTAGCGCGATGGAAAAAACCAATACCATCGTTCTCAAAGTTGCTAATGACGCGACCAAAGCAGAGATCGTTGCTGCTGTTGAGAAACTGTTCGAAGTAGAAGTTAAAGACGTAAACACCCTGGTAGTTAAGGGCAAAGTTAAGCGTCAAGGACAGCGTATCGGTCGTCGTAGCGACTGGAAAAAAGCTTACGTCACCCTGAAAGAAGGCCAGAATCTGGACTTCGCTGGCGGCGCTGAGTAAGTCGGAGGAGAAAGACAATGGCAGTTGTTAAATGTAAACCGACATCTCCGGGTCGTCGCCATGTAGTTAAAGTGGTAAACGCGGAGCTGCACAAGGGCAAACCATTTGCCCCGCTGGTAGAAAAAAACAGCAAATCCGGTGGCCGTAACAACAATGGTCGTATCACTACCCGTCATATCGGTGGTGGTCACAAGCAGGCTTATCGTATTGTTGACTTCAAACGCAACAAAGACGGTATCCCGGCAGTTGTTGAACGTCTTGAGTACGATCCGAACCGCTCTGCGAACATCGCACTGGTTCTGTACAAAGACGGCGAGCGCCGTTACATCCTGGCCCCTAAAGGCCTGAAAGCCGGCGACCAGATCCAATCTGGCGTTGATGCTGCGATTAAAGCAGGTAACACTCTGCCGATGCGTAACATCCCGGTGGGTTCAACCGTGCATAACGTAGAAATGAAACCAGGCAAAGGCGGTCAGATTGCTCGCTCAGCCGGTGCTTACGTGCAGATCGTTGCGCGTGAAGGTTCTTACGTTACCCTGCGTCTGCGTTCAGGTGAAATGCGTAAAGTCGAGTCTGACTGCCGCGCAACACTGGGCGAAGTCGGCAACGCTGAGCATATGCTGCGCGTTCTGGGTAAAGCTGGTGCAGCCCGTTGGCGTGGTGTTCGTCCTACCGTTCGTGGTACCGCGATGAACCCAGTTGATCACCCGCACGGTGGTGGTGAAGGTCGTAACTTTGGTAAGCACCCGGTAACTCCGTGGGGCGTTCAGACCAAAGGTAAGAAGACCCGTAGCAACAAGCGTACCGATAAGTTTATCGTACGTCGCCGTAGCAAATAATATTAGAGGATAAGCCATGCCACGTTCTCTCAAGAAAGGTCCTTTTATTGACCTGCACTTGCTGAAGAAGGTAGAGAAAGCGGTGGAAAGCGGTGACAAGAAGCCTTTGCGCACTTGGTCCCGTCGTTCAACGATCTTTCCTAACATGATCGGTTTGACCATCGCTGTCCATAATGGTCGTCAGCACGTTCCTGTCTTTGTTTCCGACGAAATGGTTGGTCACAAACTGGGTGAATTCGCGCCGACACGTACTTATCGCGGTCACGCGGCTGATAAAAAAGCCAAGAAGAAATAAGTAGGAGGAAGAGATGGAAACTTTAGCTCAACATCGCCACGCTCGTTCTTCTGCTCAGAAGGTTCGCCTTGTTGCTGACCTGATTCGCGGTAAGAAAGTGTCGCAGGCACTGGACATTTTGACCTACACCAATAAGAAAGCGGCTGTACTGGTCAAAAAAGTTCTGGAATCTGCCATTGCTAACGCCGAACACAACGATGGCGCTGATATCGACGATCTGAAAATCACGAAAATTTTCGTTGATGAAGGTCCGACCATGAAACGCATTATGCCGCGTGCCAAAGGTCGTGCAGATCGCATCCTGAAGCGCACCAGCCACATTACTGTGGTTGTGTCCGATCGCTGAGACTCTGGAGACTAGCAATGGGTCAGAAAGTACATCCTAATGGTATTCGCCTGGGTATTGTAAAACCATGGAACTCTACCTGGTTTGCGAACACCAAAGAATTCGCTGACAACCTGGACAGCGATTTTAAAGTACGTCAGTTTTTGACTAAAGAACTGGCTAAAGCATCTGTCTCTCGTATCGTTATCGAGCGTCCAGCGAAGAGCATCCGTGTGACTATTCACACCGCTCGTCCGGGCATCGTTATCGGTAAGAAAGGCGAAGATGTAGAAAAACTGCGCACGGTCGTCGCGAATATCGCTGGCGTTCCTGCACAGATTAATATCGCCGAAGTCCGCAAGCCGGAACTGGACGCGAAACTGGTAGCTGACAGCATCACTTCACAGCTGGAGCGTCGTGTGATGTTCCGTCGTGCTATGAAGCGTGCAGTTCAGAACGCCATGCGTCTTGGCGCGAAGGGTATTAAAGTCGAAGTTAGCGGCCGTCTGGGTGGCGCCGAGATCGCACGTACCGAATGGTATCGTGAAGGTCGCGTGCCATTGCACACACTGCGTGCTGACATTGACTACAACACCTCTGAAGCGCACACCACTTATGGTGTAATCGGCGTTAAGGTATGGATCTTCAAAGGTGAGATCCTGGGTGGTATGGCTGCTGTTGAACAACCGGAACCGGCTGCTCAACCTAAAAAGCAGCAGCGTAAAGGCCGTAAGTAAGGAGAGTCGCTGATGTTACAACCAAAGCGTACGAAATTCCGTAAAGTGCACAAAGGCCGTAACCGCGGTCTGGCTGCGGGTACGGATGTCAGCTTCGGTACTTTCGGTCTGAAAGCTGTTGGCCGTGGTCGTCTGACTGCTCGTCAGATCGAAGCAGCACGTCGTGCTATGACCCGTGCAGTTAAGCGTCAAGGTAAGATCTGGATCCGAGTATTCCCGGACAAACCGATCACCGAGAAGCCGCTGGAAGTGCGTATGGGTAAAGGTAAGGGTAACGTAGAGTATTGGGTTGCCCTGATCCAGCCTGGTAAAGTCCTGTATGAAATGGACGGCGTACCAGAAGAGCTGGCCCGTGAAGCATTCAAGCTGGCAGCAGCAAAACTGCCTATCAAAACCACCTTTGTAACTAAGACGGTGATGTAATGAAAGCAACTGAGCTGCGTGAAAAAAGCGTTGAAGAGCTGAACACTGAGCTGCTTAATCTGCTGCGTGAGCAATTTAACCTGCGCATGCAGGCAGCATCTGGCCAACTGCAGCAGACTCATCTGCTGAAACAGGTTCGCCGTGATGTTGCACGCGTTAAGACTTTACTGACTGAGAAGGCGGGTTCGTAATGACCGATAAAATCCGTACTCTGCAGGGTCGTGTAGTAAGTGACAAAATGCAGAAATCTGCAGTTGTTGCTATCGAACGTTTCGTGAAACACCCGATCTACGGCAAATTCATTAAACGTACGACCAAGCTGCACATCCATGACGAGAACAATGAATGTGGAATTGGTGACGTGGTAGAAATCCGCGAATGCCGTCCACTGTCCAAGACTAAATCCTGGACCCTGGTTCGCGTAATCGAGAAAGCTGTTCTGTAATAAGAATCGTTTTTTCTGAGGAAACCCTCTGCTTCGGCAGGGGGTTTTTTTTTGCCTGCGATTCGGGCTTGATCCATTTGTGCCCGTGGCAATACGGATTTGATGGTGCTCAAAAATTCAGGGATTTGCAGGGATTAAGCTGCCTCTCTTCAGGCGACGTGGCCTGAAAGCGCCAGGCTATAAACGCCGGGGTTATCATAACTGTACAAGGAAATGTGCCGTGAAAATGGAGAGTCATGACCGCTTACGCCGGTCACTGTTAAAATTGCCACTGTTAGCTGCGTTACCTGCGATTAGCTCTGCCAAAAGCTTGCCGCTATTATCGGGTAACACACAACCATTACCCACAGGCAATAGCATGGAACGAACTCTGTTACTGAAGAATGCTGAATGTGTGGTCTGCATGGATGCTGACCGTCGGGAAATAGGTAACGCTTCTATTCTGATAAAAGGAAATAAGATCGTTGCAGTCGGGGAAGCACGCTCGTTACCCGATAGCGCGGATGAGATCATCGATCTGCGAGGACACATTGTCATCCCTGGCCTGATCAATACGCATCACCACATGTATCAGAGCCTGACCCGCGCTATTCCTGCAGTGCAAAACGGCGAGCTCTTTAACTGGCTGACCCACCTCTATCCACTGTGGCAGAATCTGACGCCTGAGATGATTCATATCTCAACACAGATCTCCATGGCCGAGTTAATGCTCTCCGGCTGCACCACCACCAGTGACCATCTCTACGTCTATCCGAATGGCTGTAAGCTTGACGACAGTATTGAGGCTGCAGCCTTAATGGGCATGCGTTTCCATGCGAGCCGGGGCAGCATGAGCGTCGGTAAGTCCCTGGGTGGCTTACCACCCGATGCACTGGTAGAGGATGAAGCCGCCATTCTTAAAGATACGCAGCGTGTGATTGAGCGCTACCATGATGACAGCCACGGTTCGATGTTACGCATCGTGGTTGCGCCATGTTCGCCGTTTTCAGTCAGCCGTGAGCTGATGAAGCAATCCGCAGCGATGGCACGCAGCTTCAACGTCTCAATGCATACCCATCTGGCGGAGAACGACAGCGATATCCGTTATAGCCGTGAAAAATTCAATATGACGCCAGCACAGTATGTTGAAGACCTCGGCTGGGTAGGACCGGATGTCTGGCATGCACACTGCGTCAAACTGGATCAGCATGGCATAGAACTCTTTGCACGTACCGGTACCGGCGTCGCGCACTGTCCCTGCTCGAACATGCGTCTCGGTTCCGGTATTGCGCCGATACGCCATATGTGTGATGCCGGCGTACACGTGGGTATGGGTGTGGATGGCTCAGCCTCCAATGACAGCTCAGACATGATGGCCGAGGTTCGTCAGGCGATGCTGCTGCAACGCGTTGGCTTCGGCCCGGATGCGATGACGGCACGTCAGGCACTGGAACTGGCGACGCTGGGTGGAGCAAAGGTGCTAAACCGCGATGATGTGGGCACCATTGCGCCGGGCATGATGGCCGATCTGGCCATTTTTGACCTGAATCGAATTGGACTTGCCGGGGCAGGGCACGATCCTGTCGCCGCCCTGGTGTTCTGTAATCCGGGACAGGTTGCCTATAGCATCATTAACGGAAAAGTCAGGGTACGGGACGGACAAGTGGCCGGAATTGAACTGCCAGCCGTGTTGCGTCAGCATAACCAACTGGCCAGGAAACTGGCTGGTTGAGTCAGAAGGGCACTTTATTTGGGAGGCGACGAAAAATAAGGCAGATTACATTTGCTACTGTTCGCACTATTCCCTAGAATACGCCCTCCCTGTCATCAGGGGAAATCAGCGGCTCGATTGAGAGCCGTTTATTTTTTCTACCCATCTGTGAGAACCGGTGTTACAATGCCGCGCCCTCAATTATGGGGCTTTCTAACGACCTGAGGTTTAGGTCCCGAAGTAGTAGTTGACATTAGCGGAGCACTAAAATGATCCAAGAACAGACTATGCTGAACGTCGCCGACAACTCCGGTGCACGTCGCGTAATGTGTATCAAGGTTCTGGGTGGCTCGCACCGTCGCTACGCAGGCGTCGGTGACATCATCAAAGTTACCATCAAGGAAGCAATTCCGCGTGGTAAAGTCAAAAAAGGTGATGTCCTGAAGGCGGTAGTGGTGCGCACCAGGAAGGGTGTTCGTCGCCCGGACGGTTCTGTCATTCGCTTCGATGGTAATGCATGCGTTATTCTGAACAATAACAGTGAGCAGCCTATCGGTACGCGTATTTTTGGGCCGGTAACTCGTGAACTTCGTACTGAAAAGTTCATGAAAATTATCTCTCTGGCACCAGAAGTACTCTAAGGAGCGAACAATGGCAGCTAAAATCCGTCGTAACGACGAAGTTATCGTGTTAACCGGTAAAGATAAAGGTAAGCGCGGTAAAGTTAAGAATGTCCTGTCTTCTGGTAAGGTCATCGTTGAAGGTATCAACCTGGTGAAGAAACATCAGAAGCCGGTTCCGGCTCTGAACCAACCAGGTGGCATCGTTGAAAAAGAAGCTGCTATTCAGGTTTCTAACGTTGCACTGTTCAACGCGGCAACTGGTAAGGCTGACCGTGTAGGCTTTAGATTCGAAGACGGCAAAAAAGTCCGTTTCTTCAAGTCTAACAGCGAAACTATCAAGTAATTTGGAGTAGTACGATGGCGAAACTGCATGATTACTACAAAGACGAAGTAGTCCAGAAACTCATGACAGAGTTTGGCTACAATTCTGTCATGCAAGTCCCTCGGGTCGAGAAGATCACCCTGAACATGGGTGTTGGTGAAGCGATCGCTGACAAGAAACTGCTGGATAACGCAGCAGCTGACCTGGCAGCAATCTCCGGTCAAAAACCGCTGGTCACCAAAGCACGCAAATCAGTTGCAGGCTTCAAAATCCGTCAGGGCTATCCGATCGGCTGTAAAGTAACTCTGCGTGGCGAGCGCATGTGGGAGTTCTTTGAGCGTCTGGTCACCATTGCTGTTCCACGTATCCGTGACTTCCGTGGCTTGTCCGCTAAGTCATTCGATGGTCGTGGCAACTACAGCATGGGTGTACGTGAGCAGATCATCTTCCCAGAAATCGACTACGACAAAGTCGATCGCGTTCGTGGTTTGGATATCACCATTACCACTACTGCGAAATCTGATGATGAAGGCCGTGCTCTGCTGGCTGCCTTTGACTTCCCGTTCCGTAAGTAAGGTAGGGTTACTTAATGGCTAAGCAATCTATGAAAGCACGCGAAGTTAAGCGTGCAAAATTAGCAGACAAATTCTTCGCTAAACGCGCTGAACTGAAAGCGATCATCTCTGATGTGAACGCTTCCGACGAAGATCGTTGGGATGCTGTTCTGAAGCTGCAGAGTCTGCCGCGTGATTCCAGCCCTTCGCGTCAGCGTAACCGCTGCCGTCAAACAGGTCGTCCGCACGGTTTCCTGCGGAAGTTTGGGTTGAGCCGTATCAAGGTCCGCGAAGCCGCCATGCGCGGTGAAATCCCGGGCCTGAAAAAGGCTAGCTGGTAATTGTCACCAATTGAATCACGGGAGTAACACAGATGAGCATGCAAGATCCGATCGCGGATATGCTGACCCGTATCCGTAACGGTCAGGCCGCAAACAAAGTTGCGGTCACCATGCCTTCCTCCAAGCTGAAATTGGCAATTGCCAACGTTCTGAAGGAAGAAGGATATATTGAAGATTTCAAAATCGAAGGCGACATCAAGCTGGAACTGGAACTTACTCTCAAGTATTTCCAGGGCAAAGCTGTTGTAGAAAGCATTCAGCGAGTAAGCCGTCCTGGTCTGCGCATCTATAAGAAAAAAGATGAGCTGCCAAAGGTAATGGCTGGTATGGGCATCGCTGTAGTTTCTACATCTAAAGGTGTCATGACTGATCGTGCAGCGCGCCAGGCAGGTCTTGGTGGCGAAATTATCTGCTACGTAGCGTAATCGGAGGATACATATGTCTCGTGTTGCTAAAGCACCTGTCGTTGTTCCTGCCGGCGTAGAGGTAAAACTCAACGGTCAGGTAATTTCGATTAAAGGTAAAAACGGCGAGCTGACTCGTACTATCAATGATGCTGTTGAAGTTAAGCATGCTGACAACGCTCTGACTTTCGCTCCGCGCGAAGGTTTCGTTGACGGCTGGGCGCAGGCGGGTACTTCTCGCGCGCTGCTGAACGCAATGGTAATCGGTGTTACCGAAGGCTTCACTAAGAAGCTGCAGCTGGTTGGTGTAGGTTATCGTGCAGCCGTTAAAGGCGACGTGGTTAACCTGTCTCTGGGCTTTTCTCATCCAGTCGATCACCAGCTGCCCGCGGGTATCACTGCAGAATGTCCAACTCAGACTGAGATCGTGCTGAAAGGCGCTGATAAACAGCTGATTGGTCAGGTTGCAGCGGACTTGCGCGCCTACCGTCGTCCTGAGCCTTATAAAGGCAAGGGTGTCCGTTACGCCGACGAAGTCGTGCGTACCAAAGAGGCTAAGAAGAAGTAAGGTAACACTATGGATAAGAAATCTGCTCGTATCCGTCGTGCGACCCGTGCACGTCGCAAGCTCAAAGAGCTGGGTGCTACTCGCCTGGTGGTACATCGTACCCCGCGTCATATTTACGCACAGGTAATCGCCCCGAACGGTTCCGAAGTTCTGGTCGCTGCTTCTACTGTAGAAAAAGCTATCACTGAACAACTGAAGTATACCGGTAATAAAGAAGCCGCAGCTGCAGTAGGTAAAGCTATCGCAGAACGCGCAATCGAAAAAGGCATCACTGGTGTTTCTTTCGACCGTTCCGGTTTCCAATATCATGGTCGCGTCCAGGCACTGGCAGATGCTGCCCGTGAAGCTGGCCTTCAGTTCTAAGGTAGAGGTCTAAGATGGCACACATCGAGAAACAAGCTGGCGAACTGCAGGAAAAACTGATCGCGGTAAACCGTGTTTCTAAAACTGTTAAAGGTGGTCGTATCTTCTCCTTCACAGCACTGACTGTGGTAGGCGATGGTAATGGTCGCGTAGGTTTTGGTTACGGTAAAGCGCGTGAAGTTCCAGCAGCGATCCAGAAAGCGATGGAGAAAGCCCGTCGCAACATGGTTAACGTCGCGCTGACCAACGGCACCCTGCAGCACCCAGTTAAAGGTGCACACACGGGTTCCCGCGTGTTCATGCAGCCGGCTTCAGAAGGTACCGGTATTATTGCCGGTGGTGCAATGCGCGCCGTTCTGGAAGTCGCTGGAGTTCATAACGTACTGGCAAAAGCCTATGGTTCTACTAACCCGATTAACGTGGTTCGTGCAACTATCGACGGCCTGGGCAATATGAAATCTCCGGAAATGGTCGCTGCTAAGCGTGGTAAATCCGTTGAAGAAATTCTGGGGTAATCACGATGGCTAAGACTATTAAAATCACTCAAACCCGTAGTTCAATCGGCCGCTTGCCTAAGCATAAAGCCACTCTGGTTGGCCTGGGTCTGCGTCGTATTGGCCACACCGTTGAGCGTGAAGACACGCCTGCAGTACGCGGTATGGTTAACGCGGTTTCCTATATGGTTAAAGTGGAGGAGTAAGAGATGCGTTTAAATACTCTGTCTCCGGCCGAAGGGTCTAAGCACGCTACCAAGCGTCTGGGTCGTGGTATCGGTTCTGGCCTCGGAAAAACCGGTGGTCGTGGTCACAAAGGTCAGAACTCACGTTCTGGCGGTGGCGTACGTCGCGGTTTCGAAGGTGGTCAGATGCCTCTGTACCGTCGTCTGCCGAAGTTCGGTTTCACCTCTCGCAAAGCAATGATCACCACAGAGATTCGTCTGTCTGATCTGGCGAAAGTTGAAGGCGGTATCGTCGACCTGAACGCGCTGAAAGCAGCCAACATTGTCGGTGTTCAGATTGAATTCGTTAAAGTAATTCTGTCTGGTGAAGTTTCTACACCGGTAACGGTTCGCGGTCTGCGTGTCACCAAAGGTGCACGTGCTGCAATCGAAGCTGCTGGCGGTAAAATCGAGGAATAAGTAGCAGATGGCTAAACAACCGGGATTAGATTTTCAAAGTGCCAAGGGTGGCTTTGGTGAGCTGAAACGCAGACTGCTGTTTGTAATCGGCGCACTCATTGTCTTCCGTATTGGCTCTTTTATTCCAATCCCTGGTATTGATGCCACTGTACTTGCCAAACTGCTTGAGCAACAGCGTGGCACCATCATTGAAATGTTTAACATGTTCTCTGGTGGTGCTCTGAGCCGTGCTTCTATTTTCGCACTGGGCATCATGCCGTATATTTCGGCATCGATTATCATCCAGTTATTAACGGTGGTTCATCCAGCGTTAGCGGAAATTAAGAAAGAAGGGGAGGCTGGCCGTCGTAAGATTAGCCAGTACACCCGATACGGTACGTTGGTATTGGCCATATTTCAGTCGATCGGTATTGCTACCGGTCTGCCGAATATGCCAGGGATGCAAGGCCTGGTAATGAATCCAGGCTTTGCTTTCTACTTTACCGCTGTTGTGAGTCTGGTCTCAGGAACGATGTTCCTGATGTGGCTGGGCGAACAGATTACTGAACGTGGTATCGGTAACGGTATTTCGATCATTATCTTCGCAGGTATCGTTGCGGGTCTCCCGCCGGCCATTGGCCATACCATCGAGCAAGCGCGGCAAGGCGACCTGCACTTCCTTCTGTTGCTGTTGGTTGCAGTACTCGTATTCGCAGTGACCTTCTTTGTTATCTTTGTTGAACGTGGTCAACGCCGCATTGTGGTGAACTACGCAAAACGTCAGCAAGGTCGTCGCGTTTACGCTGCACAGAGCACACATTTACCGTTGAAAGTGAACATGGCAGGCGTCATTCCAGCCATCTTTGCTTCCAGCATTATTCTGTTCCCGGCAACGATTGCATCGTGGTTTGGGGGCGGTACCGGTTGGAACTGGCTGACAACAATTTCGCTGTATTTGCAGCCAGGACAGCCGCTTTATGTGCTACTCTATGCGACTGCAATCATCTTCTTCTGTTTCTTCTATACGGCGTTGGTTTTCAACCCACGTGAAACAGCAGATAACCTGAAGAAGTCTGGTGCATTCGTACCGGGAATTCGTCCGGGAGAGCAAACGGCGAAGTATATTGATAAAGTAATGACGCGATTGACCTTAATCGGCGCTCTCTACATTACGTTTATCTGCCTTATCCCGGAGTTCATGCGTGATGCGATGAAGGTTCCCTTCTACTTTGGCGGTACTTCACTGCTTATCGTAGTTGTCGTCATCATGGACTTTATGGCTCAAGTGCAAACTCTGATGATGTCAAGTCAGTACGAGTCGGCACTGAAGAAAGCTAACCTGAAAGGCTACGGCCGTTAATTCAGTTGGTTGAGAAGTTACGGAGAGTAAAAATGAAAGTTCGTGCTTCCGTCAAGAGATTATGTCGTAACTGCAAAATCATTCGTCGCGACGGTGTCGTCCGTGTG
Organism: Pantoea sp. PvP021; assembly: GCF_054056055.1. Classification (NCBI taxonomy): domain Bacteria; kingdom Pseudomonadati; phylum Pseudomonadota; class Gammaproteobacteria; order Enterobacterales; family Erwiniaceae; genus Pantoea; species Pantoea sp. PvP021. The sequence continues at coordinate 254,089 of NZ_JBSRXX010000005.1, forward strand.
ATCTGCAGCGCCGAGCCAAAGCATAAACAGCGCCAAGGCTGATTTTGTCACATATTTTTCTTGCAAAGTCGGGTTGAGCTGGCTAGATTAGCCAGCCAATCTTTTGTATGTCAGTGCGTTTCCATTTGAGTATCCTGAAAACGGGCTTTTCAGCATGGGACGTGCTTGTTTAATTATAGGAGTGCATAGTGGCCCGTATAGCAGGCATTAACATTCCTGATCAAAAACATACCGTTATCGCATTAACTTCGATCTTCGGTATCGGTAAAACTCGTTCTAAAGCCATCTGCGCTTCAACGGGTATTGCTGAAAATGTTAAGATCAGTGAGCTGTCTGAAGAACAAATTGATCAGCTGCGTGATGCAGTTGCGAAATTCGTTGTAGAAGGTGATCTGCGCCGTGAAATCACCCTGAGCATCAAGCGTCTTATGGACCTTGGTTGCTACCGTGGTTTGCGCCATCGTCGTGGTCTTCCGGTTCGCGGTCAGCGTACTAAGACCAACGCACGTACCCGTAAGGGTCCGCGTAAACCGATCAAGAAATAATCGGGGTGAGTAAATAATGGCAAAGGCACCAGTTCGTGCACGTAAGCGTGTAAGAAAACAAGTCTCAGATGGCGTGGCTCATGTCCATGCTTCTTTTAACAACACCATCGTTACCATTACTGATCGTCAGGGTAACGCACTGGGTTGGGCAACCGCCGGTGGTTCCGGTTTCCGCGGTTCACGTAAATCCACTCCGTTTGCTGCTCAGGTCGCTGCAGAGCGCTGTGCAGAAGCGGTAAAAGATTACGGAATTAAGAACCTGGAAGTTATGGTAAAGGGTCCGGGTCCAGGTCGCGAATCTACGATTCGTGCTTTGAACGCCGCTGGTTTCCGCATCACTAATATTACTGATGTGACTCCGATCCCTCATAACGGTTGTCGTCCGCCGAAAAAACGTCGCGTATAACGCCCGTTTTTTTAGGATAGTTGGAGAAAGAAAATGGCAAGATATTTGGGTCCTAAGCTCAAGCTGAGCCGTCGTGAGGGCACTGACTTATTCCTTAAGTCTGGCGTTCGCGCGATTGATTCCAAGTGTAAGATTGAACAAGCCCCTGGTCAGCATGGTGCGCGTAAACCGCGTCTGTCTGATTACGGCGGTCAGTTACGTGAAAAGCAAAAAGTTCGTCGTATCTACGGCGTGCTGGAGCGTCAGTTCCGTAACTATTATAAAGAAGCAGCTCGTCTGAAAGGCAACACCGGTGAAAACCTGTTGGCTCTGCTGGAAGGTCGTCTGGACAACGTAGTTTATCGTATGGGCTTTGGTGCCACTCGTGCAGAAGCACGTCAGCTGGTTAGCCATAAGTCTGTTCTGGTAAATGGCCGCGTTGTTAACATCGCTTCTTATCAGGTATCTCCGAATGATGTCGTTAGCATCCGTGAGAAAGCCAAAAAGCAATCTCGCGTGAAGGCCGCTCTGGAGCTGGCTGAGCAGCGTGAAAAGCCAACCTGGCTGGAAGTTGATGCGACTAAGATGGAAGGTGTGTTCAAGCGTATTCCTGAACGTACTGATCTGTCTGCGGACATTAACGAACACCTGATCGTCGAGCTTTACTCCAAGTAAGGCTTAGTACCAAAGAGAGGACACAATGCAGGGTTCTGTGACAGAGTTTCTAAAACCGCGCCTGGTAGATATCGAGCAAGTGAGTTCGACGCACGCCAAGGTGACCCTTGAGCCTTTAGAGCGTGGCTTTGGCCATACTCTTGGTAACGCACTGCGCCGTATTCTGCTTTCATCCATGCCGGGTTGCGCGGTGACCGAGGTTGAAATTGATGGTGTACTTCATGAGTACAGCACCAAAGAGGGAGTACAGGAAGATATCCTGGAAATCCTGCTCAACCTGAAAGGGCTGGCGGTAAGAGTTCAGGGGAAAGATGAAGTTATTCTGACCTTGAATAAATCTGGCATTGGCCCTGTGACTGCAGCCGACATTACCCATGATGGTGATGTCGAAATCGTCAAGCCTCAGCATGTCATTTGCCATCTGACCGATGAGAACGCTGCTATCAGCATGCGTATCAAAGTTCAGCGTGGTCGTGGCTATGTGCCGGCTTCTGCCCGAATTCATTCGGAAGAAGATGAGCGCCCAATCGGCCGCCTGTTAGTTGACGCTTGCTACAGCCCTGTAGACCGTATCGCCTACAATGTTGAAGCAGCGCGTGTAGAGCAGCGCACCGACCTGGACAAGCTGGTCATCGAAATGGAAACCAACGGCACAATCGATCCTGAAGAGGCGATTCGTCGTGCGGCAACCATTCTGGCAGAACAACTTGAAGCTTTCGTTGACTTACGTGATGTACGTCAGCCGGAAGTTAAAGAAGAGAAACCAGAATTCGATCCGATCCTGCTGCGCCCTGTTGACGATCTGGAATTGACTGTCCGCTCTGCTAACTGCCTTAAGGCAGAAGCTATCCACTACATCGGTGATCTGGTACAGCGTACCGAGGTTGAGCTGCTTAAAACGCCTAACCTTGGTAAAAAATCTCTTACCGAGATTAAAGATGTGCTGGCTTCGCGTGGTCTTTCTCTGGGCATGCGCCTCGAGAACTGGCCGCCAGCAAGCATTGCTGATGAATAATCAGATCACAGGTTAAGGTTTCACTGAGAAGGATAAGGTCATGCGCCATCGTAAGAGTGGTCGTCAACTGAACCGCAACAGCAGCCATCGTCAGGCTATGTTCCGCAACATGGCCGGTTCTCTGGTTCGTCATGAGATCATCAAAACGACTCTGCCGAAAGCCAAAGAACTGCGTCGCGTAGTTGAGCCGCTGATTACTCTTGCCAAGACCGACAGCGTAGCTAATCGTCGTCTGGCATTCGCCCGTACTCGTGATAACGAGATCGTGGCAAAACTGTTTAATGAGCTGGGCCCGCGTTTCGCGAGCCGTGCCGGTGGTTACACTCGTATTCTGAAGTGTGGCTTCCGTGCTGGTGACAACGCTCCGATGGCTTACATCGAGCTGGTTGATCGTCCAGAAGCTCAAGCAGAAGCAGCCGCAGAGTAATCTGTAGCAACGTAAAAAACCCGCTTCGGCGGGTTTTTTATTGCCTGAAATTTACTACCTTAGAACTTACTCTTTACATGTTCAAAGGAGCTAACTATGTGGCTGGTTGATGAACTTGCTGAACAGCACATCAAAGCGGCGCTGGAAAAAGGCGAGCTGAGTAATCTTCCCGGCTCTGGTAAGCCGCTGCAGCTGGATGATGACAGTCATGTTCCGCCTGAGTTAAGAGCGGGCTACCGGTTACTGAAAAATTCGGGCTTTCTGCCGCCGGAGCTTGAGCTCAGACGTGAAGCCATGGAAGTTAACGATCTTATGCGTAACCTCGATCCAGCGGATCAAAATTATCAGGATCATTGCCATCGGCTTCAGGTGCTGGAGCTAAGATTACGCCAGGCGGGTATCAGTACCGATTTTCTTCATGGTAGTTATTCCACTGCTATTCAGCATCGTTTCCGCGAGGAGGAGTAAATGTTTCGCATCGGTCAGTTAGCTAAGCTTGCGGAGGTGACGCCAGACACTATCCGTTTTTATGAAAAGCAGCAGATGATGGATCATGATGGTCGTACGGAAGGTGGCTTTCGCCTTTACAGCGAGGGCGATCTTCAGCGTCTGAAATTTATTCGCTATGGCCGTAAACTGGGTTTCAGCCTTGAAGCGATCAGAGAGCTACTTTCGATCCGGGTTGATCCTGCGCATCACACCTGTCAGGAATCAAAAGCGATCGTTGAAAAACGGCTGAGTGAAGTTGCTCAGATGATCGCAGAGTTAGAAACGATGCAGCGTTCCCTGCGACACCTTTCCGATGCCTGTTGTGGTGACAGTCACAGTAGCATTTCGTGCTCAATTCTTGAGGCGCTGGAGCGGGGAGAGGCTTCGAGCAAATAAGCATATTGTTATTTTGCTGCAAAGGAATAGAGTATCAGACCATCTCAACAGGAGGCGTCATGAGTAAATATCAGCACACCAAAGGGCAAATCCGCGATAACGCGATTCAGGCTCTGTTACACGACCCGCTATTTCGGCAACGCATCGAGCAGAAGCAAAAGGGTAAAGGTAGTTTTAAGCGGAAAGAGAAACATGGCAAGGGGATTGGATGGGAGGGCAGTGATAAGAAAGCGTCTTATCACTGCCCTTCTGCTTTTACGGTTAAAAAAACCGCCTGTGCGGCGGCTTATTAACTAGACCCGGCTATTCTGCTGTTTCAGCAGATCGCGGATTTCAGTCAACAGAACTTCTTCGTTTGACGGTTTAGCAACTGGCTTCTCTACTTCCTTTTTCTTGTACAGACGATTCATTAACTTGATCGCCATAAAGATTGCGAAAGCGATGATGACAAAATCGAAGATGGTCTGAAGGAAGATACCGTACTGCATTACAACGGCTGGAGCATCACCAACTGCAGGCTTAAGTACCCAGGCGAATGATTTAAAATCGACACCACCAATCAGTAAGCCTAAAGGCGGCATAATGATGTTGGCGACTAACGATGAAACAATTTTACCGAATGCAGCACCGATGATGACACCGACGGCTAAATCCATCACATTGCCGCGCATTGCGAAATCGCGAAACTCTTTGATTAAACTCATACTTATCTCCTTGCCCAAGCCAATGCCATAAAGTCTAACAAACCCTACTGGTTTTGCCATCAACACAGCGAATTAAGCGGCAGTTTTGCGTTCCTTGTGTTCTGTTCGCCTATAAACGCGGCATTTACAGGAAAAATGGACTCGGCTGGAAGAGACGTTCCACATCTGATACAAACTTCTTGTCGGTCAGGAACATGATGACATGATCACCTTGTTCAATTCGCAGGTTATCATTGGCAATCATCACATCGTCTCCACGAACCACTGCGCCAATAATGGTGCCTGGCGGTAGTTTGATATCATCAATGGAGCGGCCGACCACGCGTGAAGTTGATTCGTCTCCGTGCGCTATCGCTTCGATCGCTTCTGCAATACCGCGTCGTAGCGATGAAACGCCCACGATATCCGCTTTGCGCACATGACCAAGCAGGGCAGAAATCGTGGCCTGCTGAGGTGAAATAGCGATATCGATAACGCTGCCTTGTACCAGATCGACGTAGGCGCGGCGCTGAATCAGCACCATAACCTTCTTCGCCCCCATCTTTTTTGCCAGCATGGCTGACATAATATTGGCTTCATCATCATTGGTGACGGCGATAAAGAGATCAACCTGATCAACATGTTCTTCAGCGAGAAGTTCCTGATCTGACGCATCGCCATAAAAGACGACTGTGTCGTGAAGATGCTCTGCCAGTTCTGCTGCGCGCTGGGGGTTACGTTCAATCAGCTTCACGCTGTAATTTTTCTCAAGTTTTTGTGCCAGACCGAAACCGATATTACCGCCACCTACCAGCATAATCCGTTTATAAGGTTTCTCCAGCCGCTGCATTTCACTCATTACCGCACGAATGTTCTGACTGGCTGCAATGAAAAAGACTTCATCACCCGCTTCTACGATGGTTGAACCCTGCGGGCGAATGGGGCGATCCTGACGAAATATAGCGGCTACGCGGGTATCAATGTGTGGCATATGCTCACGCATGATCGACAGCGGATTTCCTACCAGTGGCCCGCCATAATAAGCTTTCACCACGGCGAGGCTGACTTTGCCTTCAGCAAAGTTGACGACCTGCAATGCGCCAGGGTACTGGATTAAACGATAGATATTGTCGATCACCAGCTGTTCAGGCGAGATCAGGTGATCGATAGGCACCGCTTCAGGAATAAATAACTTATCCGCATCACGCAGATAGTCGGCTGCGCGAATACGGGCGATGCGATTCGGCGTATTGAAAAGCGAATAAGCAATCTGACAGGCAATCATGTTGGTTTCATCGGAGTTGGTTACGGCAACCAGCATGTCGGCATCTTCCGCACCCGCCTCACGTAAAATTCGTGGATGAGAACCATGACCCTGCACGACGCGAAGATCGAACTTATCCTGCAGGTGACGCAGGCGTGAAGAGTCGGTATCAACCACCGTGATATCGTTGTTTTCACCCACCAGATTTTCTGCCAGGGTTCCGCCAACCTGTCCTGCGCCCAGAATGATTATTTTCATCGCTTATCAATACTCATTTCAGTTTGTACCCGATTTTTTTATCAGCTTAGCGTAGAAGAAACCATCTCCGCCCTCGGCTTCCGGGAATACCTGTAAGCCGTTCGCGGGCGCATCTCCGAGGGGCTCAGCCTGCGCATCATGCTGGCGCTGCAGGAAAGCATCTATCTGCTGATGATTCTCTTCAGGCAGGATGGAACAGGTGGCATAAATCAGTGTACCGCCAGGTTTCAGGTGCAGCCAGATAGCATCAAGAATTTCACCCTGAAGCTTTGCCAGCTCGGCGATATCCCGATCGCGACGCAGCCACTTAATATCAGGATGGCGTCGGATCACACCGGTAGCAGAGCAGGGCGCATCCAGCAGAATACGGTCAAACTGACGATCGCCGCACCACTGTTGCGGCGTTCGTCCATCACCCTGTTTCACGTCTGCTTTCATACCCAGTCGTTGCAGATTCTCATTTACGCGTTTAAGACGCTGCGCATCCACGTCGACGGCCATAACTTCGGCCTGAGGCGCGATTTCAAGGATATGGGTCGTTTTACCGCCGGGCGCAGCGCATAAATCCAGAATCTGTTCGCCGTTTTGGGGCTCAAGCAGCAAGGCACAGCGCTGAGCAGATAAATCCTGCACGGTAACCCAACCCTGATCAAAGCCTGGTAGCTGGCTGACCGGGGCAGGGGCGTCAAGCCGCAGCGCATCCGGCACATCGACAGCAGGCTGAGCATTCCTGCCGCTTTCGGCCAGCATAGCCAGCCACGTGTCACGATCGTGGTGCTGGCGATTAACCCGCAGCCACATCGGCGGACGCAGATTATTTGCTTCGACAATCTGTTGCCATTGTTCCGGCCAGGCATGCTGTAAACGCTTTAGCAGCCATCCGGGATGCAGATAGCGTTGCGGGCCATCCTGAACAGTGGCGAGCAGCTCTTCCCGCTGACGCTGAAACTGGCGTAATACGCCATTTAATAAGCCTTTCATACTGGTGCGCTTCAGTACTTCGGCGCCCGCGACGGTTTCTGCCAGTGCGGCATGGGCAGGCACACGGGTATATTCCAGCTGATAAAGCCCGACCATGATCAGATAGTGCAGAACCCGCTGTTTGCCGGTAAGTGGACGCTCCATCAGTTTGCCAATCAGCGCTTCCAGCTGCGGTAATGTGCGCAATACGCCAAAACAGATCTCCTGCACTAATGCGCTATCTTTGTCAGAGAGCTTTTTCTGTGCGGCTGGCAGTGCCGTATTCAGGGATTCGCCCTTGTCGACCACACGCTCAATAAGTTGAGCCGAGAGGCTACGCAGGTTGATAGATTTAGTCATAGGGTTTTGTCATCAAACAAAAGGCCCGGTGAGGGACCGGGCCTGAGAGTCAGTCCAGAAGGGTTCCAGGTTCAAACCATTCCCGGCGCGAGTTGAGAAGATCCTGAGCCGACATCGGTTTTTTACCGGCGGGCTGCAACTGGAGCAGGTTCAGTACGCCCTGAGCCGTTGCCACCTGGATGCCATGCTTGTCAGCATGGATAATTTCACCAGGCGCACGATCGCAGTGGGGCAGAACGCTTGCCTGCCAGACTTTAACCGGCTGATCTTCAATGGTGAAAAAGCTCATCGGCCACGGGTTAAAAGCGCGAATACAACGCTCAAGCTGTTCTGCAGAGAGTGTCCAGTCAAGACGTGCTTCCTCTTTACTGAGTTTCTCAGCATAGTTGGCCAGCGTTTCATCCTGTTTTTCAGGTGAAGCCTGCTGAGTGGTCAGTAATGTCAGCGTATCCAGCAGCCCCTGTGGGCCAAGCTGTGCCAGCTTGTCATACAGCGTGGCACTGGTATCCTGGGCAGTAATCGGACAGGCCAGCTTATGCAGCATATCGCCGGTATCCAGTCCCACGTCCATCTGCATGATGGTCACGCCGGTTTCGCTGTCGCCAGCCCAGAGCGCACGTTGAATAGGCGCAGCTCCGCGCCAGCGTGGCAGCAGTGAGCCATGGACATTGATGCATCCCAGACGTGGCATATCAAGCACGGCCTTGGGCAGAATTAATCCGTAGGCTACAACCACCATCACATCGGCCTTGAGGTCAGCAACCAGTTGCTGATTTTCTTCAGGTCGCAGTGACTTAGGCTGATAAACCGGAATGTCATGTGCCATCGCCAGCGTTTTGACCGGGCCTGGCGTTAATTTGTTACCGCGACCAGCAGGACGGTCGGGTTGGGTGAATACGGCGATAACCTGATGTTCAGAAGCAAGCAGCGCGTCAAGATGACGCGCTGCAAAGTCAGGTGTGCCAGCAAAGATGATTTTTAGCGGGGCAGACACGTTTATCCCTTATTAAGATCTCAGGAAGCCTGCGCGTTCTGACGCGCCAGTTTCTCTAATTTATTTTTGATCCGTTGCCGCTTTAAAGGCGACAGATAATCGATAAACAGTTTGCCTTCCAGATGATCGATCTCATGCTGGATACAGATGGCCAGTAACTCGCTGGCTTCCAGTTCGAAACTTTTACCCTCGCGATCCAGTGCACGGACCTTTACCCGCTCGGCACGCGGAACAAATGCGCGCTGTTCCGGAATAGAGAGGCAACCCTCTTCAATGCCGGTTTCACCACTTTTTTCCAGCAGCTCAGGGTTAATCAGCACTAAACGCTCTTCACGACTTTCAGAGACGTCAATCACGATAATGCGCTGATGAATATCGACCTGCGTAGCCGCAAGACCGATACCTTCTTCGGCATACATCGTCTCGAACATATCATCAACGATACGCTGAATGTCTGCGTTAACTTCTTTAACGGGCGCAGCAACTTTGCGAAGACGCTCGTCAGGGAAATGTAATACCTGCAAAACTGACATAAATATCCAGATCTGTATTCGGTTAAGAAAAGATTACTACCTTATATTGTAGACTTTTCGAGGCCTGATTGACAGCATTCTGCGGCAGGAAGCAAGGGCGATCAGGGAGCTGAAGATGGACAAAATAGCGCAGTCTGTACGGCTGGCCGCTGTCACTGGAATGACAGGGAAACGCTGGGTTGATGTGGCGCAGCAAATAGGTGCCGGACAGGCAGACAGGGAGCAGCTTATCCGGCTTGGCTTAGATGAGAGTCAGTGCCAGCAATATTATGATTATAATGAAAAAAATCTCACAGAAGTCTATTCCTGGCTGGCTCAGAGTCCGGCTCACCATCTGGTGACTGCTCTGGACGCGGCCTATCCTGCCCGTCTTAAAGAAACCAACCGCTTTCCGCCGCTGCTCTATATTGATGGCGATCCTGCGCTTATCAGCACACCACAGTTAGCGGTGGTGGGCAGCCGAAACTGTTCACACTATGGCCGCTACTGGTGCGACTGGTTTACCCAGCACTTAAGCCTCAGCGGTCTGACCATTACCAGCGGACTGGCAAGAGGTATTGATGGTGTTGCGCATCAGGCAGCACTCAACGTAGGCGGTAAAACGGTGGCCGTGTTAGGTAGTGGTTTGCAGCGGCTCTATCCCAGCAATCATGCCCATCTTGCCGCAGAGATCGTTGAACAGGGTGGGGCGGTGGTTTCTGAGTTTCCGCTGACGACCCTGCCGCATCCGCTTAATTTTCCGCGCCGTAATCGTATCATCAGCGGCCTGAGCCATGGGGTGCTGGTGGTAGAAGCCTCGCTGAAGAGTGGTTCCCTGGTAACGGCGCGGTATGGGCTGGAGCAAAATCGTAATGTCTATGCCTTACCTGGCGCGCTCGGTAACCCCTTAAGTGAAGGCGTAAACTGGCTGATTCAGCAGGGGGCGCTGCTGGTGGCCCATCCCCATAACATCGTGGAAGATCTGGCAAGTGCACTTAACTGGCTGCCGATGACACCGGCCGGTGAAATTTATTCTGAGGTGAGTGACGATGCTCCATTGCCATTTGCTGATGTGTTGGCTAACGTAGGTGATGATGTTACACCTGTTGACGTTGTCGCTGAACGTGCCGGCCAATCTGTGCCAGTTATCTCAGCTCAGTTGCTGGAACTGGAGTTAGCAGGATGGATCGCAGCTGTACCCGGCGGCTATGTCCGATTGAGGAGGGCATGCCATGTTCGACGTACTGATGTATTTGTTTGAGACATATATCCACAACGAAGCAGAAATGGGTGTTGATCAGGACAGATTGACAGACGACCTGACGGATGCCGGGTTCCATCGTGAAGATATTTACAGTGCGCTGAACTGGTTAGAAAGATTGGCTGACTATCAGGAAGGACTGGTTGCGCCAATTTTACTGACAAATGATCCGCTCTCCATGCGTATTTATACCGATGAAGAGAGCAAACGTTTAGATGCTGACAGCCGTGGTTTCCTGCTGTTCCTGGAGCAGATTCAGGTGCTGAACCTGGAAACGCGTGAAATGGTCATCGAACGCATTATGGCGCTGGATACCTCTGAGTTTGACCTGGAGGATCTCAAATGGGTGGTACTGATGGTGTTGTTCAACATTCCCGGATGTGAAAATGCCTATCAGCAGATGGAAGAACTGCTATTCGACGCCAATGAAGGTATGCTGCATTAAATTTCCTTTCATGCATTGATCGCTATGAGTAAAGCTGCACTCTTCACCGTGCGTAAACAGGATCCCTGCCCCGCTTGCGGGGCAGAACTGGTTATCCGCTCCGGTAAACACGGTCCTTTTCTGGGCTGCGCGAACTACCCGGCATGCGACTACATTCGACCCTTAAAGGGTCAGGCCGATGGTCATGTGGTCAAAGTGCTGGAAGGCCACGCCTGTCCCGAATGCGGTGCGGATAAAGTGTTGCGGCAGGGGCGATTTGGCATGTTCATTGGCTGTAGCCTCTATCCGGAATGCGGATACACCGAAACCATCGACAAACCGGATGAAACCTCGCTGGCCTGTCCACAGTGCCATGAAGGCCGGTTAGTTCAGCGGCGCTCCCGTTACGGCAAAACGTTTCACTCCTGCGACCGCTATCCAGCCTGCCAGTTTGTTGTGAATCTGACACCCGTTGCCGGAATCTGTCCTTATTGCCAGTATCCGCTATTAGTTGAAAAAAAGACGGCCCAAGGGATCAAACGCTTTTGCGCCAGTAAAAGTTGTGGCAAAGCCATTGCTGAAGAGAATTCATAGACCATGGAAAATCAACACCTCGCCGATTCACTTGAAACCTGCTTAGAGCAGCTGAATCGACAGGCGGTCATCGCCTATCCTACTGAAGCCGTATTTGGTCTGGGCTGTGACCCTGACAGTGAATCTGCCGTCATGGCTTTACTGGCGCTGAAACAGCGTCCGGTAGAAAAGGGGCTTATCCTGATTGCGGCTGATTACACCCAGCTGGAACCTTACATCTCCGCTCGGGAACTGTCTGTGATACAGCGTGAGCGGATGTTTGTATGCTGGCCCGGCCCGGTGACCTTTGTCGTACCCGTTCCGCCACAAACGCCTCGCTGGCTTACCGGACAGTTTGATTCACTGGCCATTCGCGTCAGTGACCATCCTGATGTGCAGGCCCTTTGCCGCGCATTTGGTAAACCGCTGGTCTCAACCAGTGCAAATCTGTCAGGCCTGCCTCCCTGCCGAACGGCTGAAGAAGTGAAGCAGCAGTTTGGTGAGCAGTTCCCGGTTCTGTCGGGAAAAACAGGTGGGCGGCTCAATCCCTCTGAAATCCGCGATGTCATCAGCGGCGAACTTATACGTCAGGGCTAATTCATGGATCAATTCGCCGTTTTCGGTAATCCGATCAACCACAGTAAATCTCCGCTGATCCATCAGGCTTTCGCTGAACAGACGGGCGTTGAACATCGCTATGGTCGGATTTGTGCCCCGATAGATGGTTTTCCTCAGGCGCTCTCTGCCTTTTTCGAACAGGGAGGCCGTGGCGCCAACGTGACGTTACCTTTTAAACAGCAGGCATGGGAATTTGCCGATCAGCTCAGCGAACGTGCAGCCCTGTCCGGCGCGGTAAACACGGTGAAAAAACTCAGCGATGGGCAGATCCTGGGTGACAACACGGATGGTATCGGGCTGTTAAGCGATCTTGAACGGCTGAAGATGATCAATGCTGGTGACAAGGTTTTGCTGGTGGGGGCGGGCGGTGCTGCACGTGGGGTCATTCTGCCGCTTCTCTCAGCAGGCGTGACACTCACTGTTGTTAACCGTACCGCCGCGCGGGCGGAAGAGCTGGCTAGCCTGTTTGCAGGGAGCGGCACTATCCGCGCATGTGGTTTTGAGCAGCTGGCAGATCAGCACTTTGATCTGATCATTAATGCGACCTCAAGCGGCGTGAATGGCGAAACCCCTCCTTTACCTGCAGCAGTCATTCATGCTGATGTGCGCTGTTATGACATGTTTTATCAAAGCGGGCTGACGCCTTTCCTGCGCTGGTGTCAGGCGCAGGGCACGGCTCATCTGGCAGATGGTTTGGGCATGCTGGTGGGGCAGGCTGCTCATGCCTTCTATCTGTGGCACGGTGTGATGCCGGAAATCGCACCGGTGATTACCCAGCTTAAACAGGCCATGCAGCCATGAATCAGGCGATACAGTTTCCTGATGATGAAACCTATAATGCTGAACTGAACGCGGTCTGTTTCCCGGTGCTGGTCAACGGCATGCGGCTGACCTGTGCAATCAGCGGGAAGTCGCTGACTTCACGTTTTGGTGAAGGGGAGACGATGGCGCTGTTTCAGCACCATCGCTGGGATCTGGAAGATGAGGCCGAAGCGGCTATCCGTCAGGATAATATTGATGCTCAGGGCTGGATCTGGTTATCTCCCGCCAGGTAATCATCTTTCCAGGCGACATAATTATTAGCGGAATAGCGTAAACCTTCCTTCTCATTGTCATTCAGCGGCCTGATCTGCCTGACCGGACTACCCAGATAGAGATAGCCGCTCTCCAGTCTTTTACCTGGCGGCACCAGACTTCCGGCACCAATCATCACTTCTTCTTCTACTATTACGCCATCAAGCAGAATCGATCCCATTCCGACCAGCACGCGATCGCCAATGGTACAGCCGTGTAACATCGCTTTATGCCCGACCGTGACATCCTCGCCAATAATAAGAGGGAAGCCTTGCGGGTTAGACGCTGATTTATGCGTAACGTGCAGAACGCTGCCGTCCTGTACATTAGTACGGGCACCAATGCGGACCTGATTCACATCCCCCCTAATCGCAACCAGCGGCCAGATGCTCACGTCGTCCTCCATTATGACATCACCGACCACAACACTGCTTGGATCGACCATAACGCGCTGGCCGGTTTGCGGGAAAAGGTCTTTATATGGACGTAGGGCGGAAGTCATCATGTTCTCCTTTGTTCTGTTTTCAATGCAGCCTGATGCGATTTCAGGCAGCTGACAAGCCAATTCTGGCCTGGATCGCTGGCGATCTCATCAATCTGGATCATTTATAACCGTTCAGATAAAAGATCCAAAAAAAGGGTTGTGCTCTGAAACGGGATCCCTATAATGCGCCTCCATCGACACGGAACACCGGCAACGGGAAGCGGGTTGAGAGGCACAGGAGACTGCGCCGCCGGAGAAAAACTTCTGAAATAGAGGTTGACTCTGCAGGAGGAAAGCGTAATATACGCCACCTCGCGACAGGACGCTAACGCACTGTTCGCACTGCTCTTTAACAATTTATCAGAC
>NZ_JBSRXX010000006.1:0-257947 GCF_054056055.1 Pantoea sp. PvP021
TTTCAGAAGTTTTTCTCCGGCGGCGCAGTCTCCTGTGCCTCTCAACCCGCTTCCCGTTGCCGGTGTTCCGTGTCGATGGAGGCGCATTATAGGGAGTTTCCGCGGGCTGACAAGCGTTTCTTTGAATTAATTTGCTGAGCGCATCTTTTTTAAACGAACGGCTTAAAAAGAGACGTTTCATGACGGAATAACGCACAAAAATCGCCATTAAACGTTGTAAAGAGACCTGCCGTTGCTTAATGCGGGTGCTATTATTTTGCTTCTTCTCGCAGGATAACCCCAGGAAGGATACTCAATGATAAAATCCGCGCGCAGCATGGCTGGTTTGCCATGGATAGCTGCCATGGCCTTTTTCATGCAGTCACTCGACGCCACCATACTGAATACTGCCCTGCCCGCTATCGCCACCAGCCTCGACCGTTCTCCTCTGGCCATGCAATCCGCCGTCATCAGTTACACCCTGACTGTCGCTATGTTGATTCCGGTCAGCGGCTGGCTCGCCGATCGCTACGGCACGCGCAAGGTATTTATCGTTGCCGTTTCGCTGTTCACCCTCGGCTCGCTGGCTTGTGCACTTTCTCCCACACTCCAGGTACTGGTCATCTCGCGTATCATACAGGGCGTCGGTGGCGCAATGATGATGCCGGTCGCGCGACTGGCGCTGTTACGCGCCTATCCGCGCAGTGAGCTGTTGCCGGTGCTCAACTTTGTCACCATGCCGGGATTAGTTGGCCCGATACTGGGGCCAATGCTGGGCGGCGTGCTGGTGACCTACGCGACCTGGCACTGGATTTTCCTGATTAATATCCCGATTGGCATTCTCGGCATTATCTACGCACGCAAATATATGCCGGACTTCACCACGCCGAAGCGCCGCTTCGACTTTTTCGGCTTCTTATTGTTCGGGGCTGGACTGGTGATGATCTCGATTGGGATTGAGCTGTTTGGCGAGCGGATTGTTTCCGCCCGGCTGGCGGGCGGGATATTACTCAGCGGGATTGTGCTTTTGCTTCTTTATATAGTGCATGCCCGAAATCACCCTTCGCCACTGATCAATCTGCCGATGTTTAAAACCCGGACGTTCTCAGTGGGCATCGGTGGCAACATCGCGTCACGTCTTGGCACCGGTTGTGTGCCCTTTTTGATGCCGCTCATGTTGCAGGTCGGCTTTGGCTATTCAGCGATTATCGCGGGCTGCATGATGGCACCCATCGCCATTGGTTCAATACTGGCGAAGTCGACGGTGACGCAACTGCTGCGCTGGCTGGGTTACCGCCGCCTGCTGGTTGGCATTACCGCCATTATTGGCATTCTGATCGCCAGCTTCTCTCTGCAGTCGCCCGCTGAAAGCATCATTGTGCTCTTACTTCCGCTGTTTATTCTCGGCATGGCCATGTCTACGCAGTTTACCGCCATGAATACCATCACCCTGGCCGATCTGAATGATGATAACGCCAGCGGCGGTAACAGCGTGCTGGCCGTGACTCAGCAGCTAGCGATCAGTTTTGGTGTGGCCGTCAGCGCCGCGGTGCTGCGCTTCTACCAGGAGTTTGAAACCAGCACCATTTCACAGTTCCACGCCACGTTTATGACCATGGGCGTGGTAACAGTACTGTCGGCGCTGACCTTTATGCTGCTGAAAAACGGCGATGGCCGTAATCTGATCAGTAATCGCGACAAAAAGAAAAAGCGCTAAACCGATCCACGCACCACCAGTTCCGGCGTCAGCACCAGCGTTTGCTGACTGGCGTCGGGATTGCTGAGACGATGGAGCAGGGTGTCTATCGCCAGTTCACCCAGCGCATCTTTCGGCTGATGGATGGTACTCAGTGGCGGAGTGAGATAGCGCGCCAGTTCGATATCGTCATATCCCATTACCGCCATCTGCTGCGGAACCTGCATGCCGGCCTGATAGAGTGCGTGATAAACGCCCACCGCCATGGCATCGTTGCTGGTGAAAACCGCTTCCGGCGGCGTTTCCAGCGCCAGCAGTTCGACCATCCCGTTGTAGCCTCCCTGGAATTCAAAGTCACCATTCACCACATAGCCGGGCAGAATCGTCAGGCCACTCTTTGTCATGGCGTTGCGATAACCTTCCAGGCGCATACGAGCCGGGGTTTTATCCTGTGGACCGGCGATACAGGCGATGCGGGTATAACCACTGTCGATAAGATGCTGAGTCGCCAGCTCCCCGCCCAGCAGCGCGTTATCCTGAATAATGTCACCACGGCCTTCAAACGGCGCCCAGTCCATCATGACGGCAGGTATAGAGGGATAACGGTTCAGAATGTCGGCCGAGGGCAGGTGACTTTCTGTACACATAATCAATAAACCGTCGACGCGCTTCTGCATCAGCGTTTCCAGGCTGCGGTTCATCCGCTCTTCATCACCTGCCGTGTTACAGAGAATCAGGCTGTAGCCACGCTGATAGCAGCTCTCCTCCACACCCCGCACCACTTCGGCATAAAATGGGTTACTACTGGTGGTCAGCAGCATACCGATCGTGTGCGTCTGATTGATTTTCAGACTGCGCGCCAGCGCAGAGGGGGCGTAATTCAGATGGCGGATGGCCTGCTCAACTTTTTCGCGCACGCCTTCACTAACAAAGCGATTGTTATTGATAACGTGCGAGACAGTGGAGGTAGAGACGCCCGCCAGGCGAGCGACATCTTTCATGGTGCTCAAATGCTTAGCCCTGCTGCTGCAAAAATTCATCGATCTCCGCGCGCCACGGCACGGAGGGCTGCGCACCCGAGCGGGTAACGGCGATAGCAGCGGCGGCATGGGCAAACCGCACCGCGTCATACATCGTTTTCTGCTCCAGTCGCGCGGTAATAAAGGCGCCATTAAAGGTATCGCCCGCCGCGATGGTGTCGATAGCTTTAACACTGAAGCCAGCAATACGCTGACCTTCTCCCTGCTCGCTCAGCCAGACACCGCGGCGACCCAGAGTAATCAGAACCGTGCCGATACCTTTCGCATGCAGTACTGCCGCAGCGCGGGCGGCATCTTCATCGTTGCTGACCGCAATGCCGGTCAGACTCTCGGCTTCGGTTTCATTCGGGGTAATAATGTCGATCAACGCCAGCAGTTCATCTGAGAGCTGGGTGGCGGGTGCAGGATTTAGAATAACCTGCGTCTGATGCTGTCGGGCAAGCGTCGCGGCGGCCAGCACACTTTCCAGCGGTGATTCCAGCTGCATTAATAGTGCATCGGCGTCGGCGATAACCTGCTGATGGCGCGTCACGCAGGCGGGTGTTAACGCCGCGTTTGCACCGGAGTAGATGCCGATGTTGTTCTCACCGTCACCATTGACGAAAATCATCGCCACGCCGGTTGACTCACCCTCGACCACTTCGACCGGCGTGGTATCAATATTGTCCTGGGCCAGTTGCTGACGAACACGTTCACCAATGTCGTCAGCGCCCACACAGGCGATAAATGCGATATCGGCACCAGCACGACCGGCGGCGACAGCCTGATTCGCACCCTTACCGCCAAACGCAATCTGATAATTCTGCCCGATCACCGTTTCACCGGGACGAGGAAAGTGCGCCAGATTAAGGATGTGGTCAGCGTTAATGCTGCCAAGAACGGCCAGTTTTGCGTTTTTGCTCATTAGGGGAGTCCGGAATAAGTGCGCCACCAGGAGGGTGGCGCAGTGCCCTGCTTTTCTTTGAGTTATTGAGTGACCAGCTTCAGGTCGACCGGGTTGATCGCCTTCACTTTTTCACCCTTCAGCACTTTATCAGCGGTATCTACGCCGATCATGCCAATTTTGTCTGGCATCTGTGCCACGGTCGCGGACAGTTTGCCACCTTCTACCGCTTTAACGCCATCAGCAGTACCGTCAAAACCAACGACGATCACACCAGTTTTACCGGCGGTCTGCAGCGCACGCAGTGCACCCAGCGCCATTTCGTCGTTCTGAGCGAATACGGCCTGAACGTCCGGGTGTGCCTGAAGCAGGTTCTGCATGACGTTCAGACCTTTGGTACGGTCAAAATCGGCTGGCTGGCTGGCGAGGATCTGGAATTTATGCGCATCAGCGGCCTGTTTGAAGCCTTCGCCACGCTCACGGGCGGCAGAAGTCCCGGCAATGCCCTGCAGTTCAATAATTTTGGCGTTTTCGCCGACTTTTTTGGCGATGAAGTCGCCGGCCATTTTACCGCCGAAACGGTTATCGGAGGCGACGTGGCTGACAACGGTGCCCTGTGCCGCAACGCGATCCAGCGTGATAACCGGGATGTTCGCCTGGTTAGCCATCTTCACCGCATTGCCCACAGCATCAGAGTCGGTTGGGTTGATCAGCAGCAATTTGGTGCCACGAACCGTCAGATCCTGCACGTTAGCCAGCTCTTTCGCCGGGTTGTTCTGTGAATCCAGCACCACCAGGTTGTAGCCCAGCTTGTCCGCTTCTTTCTGCGCACCCTCTTTCAGCGAAACAAAGAACGGGTTATTCAGGGTTGAAACCACCAGCGCGATAGTATCTTTGGCCATAGCGCTGGTACTGAGCGTTGCGCCAAGGATCACGGCCAGTGCGGTTAACTTTTTCATCATGTCATCCTGTGTAAGGTCAGAGTTATTTACTGCTTTTATTATCTACCAGCACCGCCAGCAGGATTACTACCGCCTTAACGATCATCTGGTAGTACGAAGAGACGCCCATCAGGTTCAGGCCGTTGTTCAGGAAGCCGAGGATCAGTGCGCCAATCAGGGTGCCGAAAATACGCCCTTTACCGCCTGCCAGGCTGGTTCCGCCCAGCACGACCGCAGCAATCGCATCCAGCTCATAGCCGGTACCCGCTGTCGGCTGTGCCGAAGAAAGACGCGCCACTTCAATGGTGCCTGCCAGCGCCGCCAGCATGCCACTCAGTGAATAGACGATGATTTTGACGCGATTCACATTGATGCCGGAGAGACGCGTTGCCGCTTCATTACCGCCAAGCGCATAGATATAGCGACCCAGACGGGTGTGCTGCAGCATGTACCAGGCAGCAATAAAGACCAGCGCCATCAGCCAGACCGGCGCAGGGATACCCAGCGGACGACCAATACCAAACCAGCCCAGCAGATCGGCATTGGCATTAAAACCCGTGTTAACCGGACTGCCGTCGGTGTAGACCATGGTGACACCGCGCAGCAGCAGCATCATGACCAGCGTGGCGATAAACGCCTGCACTTTGCCGCGCGCCACAATGGTGCCGGTCAGGGCACCGATTGCCGCTCCCAGCGCCAGCGACGCCGCCACCGCGACCAGGGCATTGACCTCCATACCCACCAGCGATGCACCCACCGCGCCAGTCAGGGCCAGCAGCGATCCTACAGAGAGGTCGATACCAGAAGTCAGGATCACCAGCGTCATCCCGACCGCCATAATGGCGTTAACCGAGGTCTGCTGCAGAATGTTGAACAGGTTCGCCACGGTAAAGAAGTTCGGGCTCTGGCTGGCCACCACGGCGATCAGCACCATCAGCGCAATCAGCGACTTCTGTTCCAGTAGCCAGCTTTTGCTAAACCAGCGACGGCTGGCAGGTAAAGTTTGGGTCGTCATACCACTAAATCCTCGCTGTGTTGCTTGCCTACGGCGGCGGCCATCAGGCTCTCCTGAGTGGCTTCTTCTCGGGTAAATTCGCCGCTGATACGGCCTTCATGCATCACCAGAATCCGATCGCTCATGCCCAGCACTTCCGGCATTTCCGAGGAGACCAGAATGATGCTCAGCCCTTCGGCTTTAAACTGGTTAATCAGTTGATAGATCTCTTTCTTCGCGCCGACATCCACACCGCGTGTCGGTTCATCCAGAATCAGTACGTTAGGCCGGGTCATCAGCCCGCGGGCAATCGCCACTTTCTGCTGGTTGCCGCCCGAAAGCAGACCAATGGGCTGCTCCATTGAAGGCGTTTTAACGTTAAACAGCCGGATAAAGTCGCCCACGGCCAGCTGCTCTGCCGCATGTTTCAGCGTGCCGCTGCCGTGACTGAAATAGCCTAACGCTGTCAGCGACATGTTCTCTTTTACTGACATGCCCAGCACCAGGCCATCGCGCTTACGATCTTCGGAGATATAGACGATGCCGTTAGCCAGCCCATCCTGCGGTGAGCGCGTCACCACTTCCCGACCATTGAGCCACAGTGTGCCTTCGCGACGCGGCAGGGCGCCGTAAAGCACCTTCATCAGTTCGGTACGGCCCGCGCCCATCAAGCCAGACACGCCGAGGATTTCACCTTTGCGCAGGCTGAAACTGACGTTATCCACGCCCGGTCCGCTGACGTTTTCCACTTTCAGCCGCACGTCGCCTGGTGCCTGATCAATATGGGGATATTGATCTTCCAGCTTACGGCCGACCATCATCTCGATCAGGCTCTCTTCAGTCAGCTCGCTGACCGGGCGTTCAGCAATAAACTGACCGTCGCGGAACACCGTGACGTCATCGCAGATCTCAAAGATCTCTTTCATGCGATGCGAGATATAGACGATGCCGCAGCCCTGCGCTTTCAGTTCGTTGATCACCCGGAACAGCGACAGCGTTTCGGTATCAGTCAGCGCATCGGTCGGCTCATCCATGATGATCACCTGCGACTCAAAGCTCAGGACTTTGGCGATTTCGACCATCTGCTGATCGCCAATCGACAAATCCCCCACCAGCTTGTGGCTGCTGAAGCGCAGATTAAGCCGTTTAAGCAGCGCATCAGCTTCGGCATACATACGCGGCCACTGGATACGGCCAAAACGGCTGACATATTCGCGGCCGAGAAAAATATTCTCCGCCACGGTTAATTGAGGGATCAGGTTCAGTTCCTGATGAATGATGCCAATACCCGCTTCCTGAGACGCTTTCGGCCCGCTGAAACGGGTCTCTTTGCCCAGCCAGCGCAGCGTACCGGCATCATATTGATAGATGCCGGTCAGAACTTTCATCATGGTGGACTTGCCTGCGCCGTTCTCGCCCACCAGCGCCATCACGCGTCCTGCCCGGACATTCAGCGACGCCCCCTTGAGGGCTTTCACACCCGGAAAGGATTTTTCAATGCCGTCGAGTTGCAGTAAAAGTTGCATAGCGGCCTCAGAAGGTCACACCGGCGCTGAGGATGACATTCGCAAACGGAGAGCACTCTCCGCTGCGAATGACCGCCTGACTACGCTGCGTTTGTTGTTTGAATTGTTCATGACTGGTGTAGCTGATGGTGATGATATTCCCCTGGTGCTGTTGCAAGGCTTCGAGCACGGCGACAAGCGCGCTATGAAGTTGCGGATTATGCTGCTTAATCTCTTCCGCGATCAGGGCGCTCTCTACCTGCATCTCCAGTGCGACAGCATTAACCACCTGCATAAAATCGGGCGTACCCGGCGTGAGCGCTAAATCGATGCGCTGCGGTCCGGCCGGAATCGGCAAGCCTGCATCGGCAATCGTCAGCGTATCCGTGTGTCCCAGGCGGGCAATCACATGAGAGAGTTCAGCGTTTAACAAGCGACCTTTTTTCATCTTTTCACTCCACAGCGAAACGTTTCGCTGTCAGGAGTGTATGAAAAGCCGCCATCAACTCAACCGGCAAAGAAGAAATCTGTGATCGCTATCGAAACGTTTCGCTCACGCGGGGAGAAATTTGTATTAAGTCGGGGGAGGGGCAGAAAAAAGGGCCGCGAACGCGGCCCCGGAGGAGAGGATTAAGGCAGTTTCTTAACCTGCTTAACGTCCATCTCAATGCTGTTGAAATCTTTATCCAGTTCACCCGTCAGCTCGACGTTGTCTTTAGGTGAGATAGTCTGGCCGTTCCAGTGCTTGTGGTCGATTTCGACTTTCATGGTGCCGGTCTGGTCGCGGAACAGATAATCTTCGTTGCCGATCTGTTTCTCCAGCTTACCGCGCACGGTGACCCAGCTGTCATCTTTCATCTCTTCAGCCTGCTTTACGGTCACCACACTGGTGTGATCGGCACTGAAACCACCCTGACCGGCTGCTGCCTGCGTCTGTGCGGCTGGCGCACTGGGATCAACAAATCCACCCTGCTGTGCAGCGAAAACCGGGGCGGAAGCCAGCATTACGACGGCCAGAATTGCAGCGTGCTTTTTCATTTTGTCACCTCTTTTCCATGATGTGGTTCGTCTTGTTGAGCTTAGTTGACCATAAAGTTCTTAACAGCTTCTTAAGAGGCAAAAATAAGCTATTTTCGCCGAAATCAGCTGTACAAGCAGGAAGTTGCTTCGTATAAAGCGCTATCGGAACAGGGAGACGTGATGCGTATTTTACTGATTGAAGATGATCGTTTAATTGGCGACGGTATCAAGGCGGGGCTGAGTAAACTGGGCTTCAGCGTTGACTGGTTTACCTCTGGTGAGGCGGGCTTTAACGCGCTGGAGGCCGCGCCCTGGGATGCGGTGATCCTGGATCTCTCACTGCCCGAGCGGGATGGGCTCGATATTCTGCGGCAGTGGCGACAGCAGGGCAAAGATGTACCGGTACTGATACTGACCGCACGCGATGCGCTCGATCAGCGGGTCGAAGGCCTGCAACTGGGAGCCGACGACTATCTGTGTAAACCCTTTGCCTTAACCGAAGTGGCTGCTCGCTTACAGGCGTTGATCCGCCGCCGTCATGGCCAGCTGCAGCCCGAACTCCGGCACGGTAATGTGGTGCTGATCCCCGGCAGCCATAGTGTGATGCGCGAAGGTGAGGCGATTGCGCTGAAAAGCCGTGAACTGGCGCTGCTGGAACTGTTTATGCGAAACCCGGGCCGGGTGCTGACACGCAGCCAGCTGGAAGAGAAGCTCTACAACTGGGACGCCGATGTCTCCAGCAATGCGGTAGAGGTTCACATTCATCATCTGCGTAAAAAACTGGGCAGCCAGTTTATCCGCACGCTGCACGGCGTCGGTTATACCCTGGGAGCGGCTGAATGCGATCAATGAGCCTGTTTCTGCGGCTGGGTATCGGTTTTGTGCTGCTGCTCGGGATCTGCTGGGCCAGCGCCAGCCTGAGTGCCTGGCATCAGACACGTGAAACCCTTGATGAGCTCTTCGATACCCAGCAGATGCTGCTGGCAAAGCGTCTGCTGACGCTGGATTTCTCCTCGCTGGACAATGCCACTCTGCCTAAAACCAAAGAGATACTGCGCCACCATCGCGGCGATCAGGATGACGACGCCCTGGCCTTTGCCGTCTTCACGCGTGACGGCCGGCAGGTGATGAATGATGGTGACAATGGCCGCTACCTGCCGTTTGAGGCGGAGTATCAGGGATTTCATGAGGGCCAGCTCACCAATGATGACGATCGCTGGCGGTTTGTCTGGCTGACCACGCCCGACCAGCAGTTCCGGGTGGTGGTGGGTCAGGAGTCCGAATACCGTGACGACATGACGCGGGATCTGATGAAAGCCAGCATGCTGCCCTGGCTGATCGCGCTGCCCTTTATGTTGCTGCTGCTGATCGGTCTGGTCTGGTCTGAACTGCGCCCCCTGAAGACGCTGGCACAGCAGCTGGCGCAGCGCGCACCCGATGATGATACGCCGCTGCAGGCAGACCGCGTGCCGAAAGAGGTGCAACCGCTGATGGTCGCGCTCAATGGTCTGTTCAGCCGCATCAGCGCAATGATGCAGCGTGAACGGCGCTTTACCTCTGATGCCGCACATGAGCTGCGCAGTCCGCTGGCCGCGCTGCAGGTGCAAAGCGAGGTGATCCAGCTGACTGCAGATGATGAAGTGATGCGAACCCATGCGCTGCAGCAACTGGATGCCGGCATTATCCGCGCAACCCGGCTGGTGGATCAGCTGCTGACGCTCTCACGGGTTGAAGCAGATGATGCACGCAGCGCCTTCGAAACGGTGGCGCTGAAACGCACGGTCCAGGAGACGCTGGCTGCACAGCTGCCGCTGGCGGATAAAACGGGTGTCACGCTGCGGCTGCATGCTGACGCCGATCCGCAGATTCAGGGGCATCCGCTGTTACTGTCATTGCTGGTGCGTAATCTGCTGGATAATGCCATTCGCTATACGCCAGCAGGCAGCGAAGTTGATGTGCGGCTTCAGGCGAATAGCCTGTCGGTAGAGGATAACGGCGAAGGTCTGAGTGCAGCCGATCTGCAACGGCTTGGCGAACGTTTCTGGCGACCGCCAGGTCAGGAGAAAAGCGGAAGCGGGCTGGGATTATCGATAGTCCGCAATATCGCCCAGTTGCACGGGATGCAGGTCAGCTTCAGCCAGCGCTCGGGCGGCGGATTATGCGTTATGCTGCGCTGGTCAGCGCCCGCCCCGTAAGGCGGGCGCTGCAGATCAAATCTCGACCTGGGTGCCCAGCTCAATCACCCGGTTTGGCGGGATCTCAAACTGGTCTGGCGCACGGAGCGCATTGCGCTGCAGCGCCAGGAAGAGTTTGCCACGCAGGCGCAGATACCACGGCCGTTTGCCGATAATCAGCGACTCATGCGACATGAAGAACGATGTCTCCATCATGCGGCAGTTGAGCCCTTCCAGCCCGCAGCGGTGGAAAATCTCCTCGACGTTTGGCGTTTCGCGCCAGCCGTAGCTGGCCACCACCCGCCAGAAGGTGGGCGACAGCTGCTCAATCGTCACGCGACGCACGTTATGCACGTAAGGCGCATCTTCCGTCCGCAACGTCAGCAGCACCACCCGCTCATGCAACACTTTGTTGTGCTTAAGGTTATGCAGCATGGCAAACGGAATCACATTCAGCGCACGCGACATATAGACCGCGGTGCCCGGCACGCGAACCGGCGGCGACTTCTCCAGTGACGCGATCATCGCCTCCAGTGAGTTGCCATGCTCGTGCATGCGGCGCAGCAGGCGGAAACGTTCGCTTTTCCACGTCGTCATAATGATAAACATCACCAGGCCGAGACAGAGCGGCAGCCAGCCACCGGAGAAGATTTTCACCAGGTTGGCGGTAAACAGCGGCACGTCGATACAGAGCATCAGTACCAGGATGACGGCAACCGCCAGCTTATTCCAGTGCCAGTTTTTAACCGCCACGGTACAGGAGAGCATCGCGGTCAGCACCATGGTGCCGGTGACGGCGATACCGTAGGCCGCAGCCAGATTACTTGAATGCTCAAAGCTGATAATCACAATCAGCACGGCGAAGTAGAGTACCCAGTTAATCACCGGAATATAGATCTGGCCCGATTCGCGCTCAGAGGTGTGGATGATACGCATCCCCGGCAGATAGCCCAGTCGCACCGCCTGACGCGTCAGCGAGAAGACGCCGGAGATCACCGCCTGTGAGGCAATCACCGTGGCCAGCGTCGCCAGAATCAGCATCGGGATCAGCGCCCAGTCCGGCGCCAGCAGGAAGAAAGGGTTTTTAATCGCTTTGGGATCGCTGAGTAACAGCGCGCCCTGACCAAAGTAGTTCAGGACCAGCGACGGCAGCACCACCGAGAACCAGGCCAGTCGGATCGGCACTTTACCGAAGTGACCCATATCGGCATACAGCGCTTCAACCCCGGTAATCGCCAGTACCACCGCGCCAAGCGCGAAGAATGAGACAGATTTATAGTGCAGGAAGAACTCGACCGCGTAGGCAGGATTCAGCGCATGCAGCACTTCCGGGTTTTTCATGATGCCGCTGACCCCCAGGATCGCCAGCACCAGGAACCACACCAGCATCACCGGCGCGAAAAGTTTGCCCACCATGCCGGTGCCATGTTTCTGAATCGCAAACAGCAGCGTCAGCACCGCAATCGACATCGGCACAATAAAGGGATCCAGCGACGGCGCGGCAATCTCCAGACCTTCAATGGCTGACATCACCGAAATGGCCGGCGTGATCACCACTTCCCCATAGAAGAAGCTGCCGCCAATCAGGCCCATGATCACCAGCACTGCCGTGGCGCGTGCACCCGTATGGCGGCCCGCCAGCGACATCAGTGTCAGAATACCGCCTTCACCGGCATTGTCGGCGCGCATCACATAACTGATGTACTTCAGTGATACCACCAGCACCAGCAGCCAGAAAATCAGCGACAAAAAGCCAAACACCGCTTCCCGCTCAACGCCGAAGCCGAACTGTCCGGAGAGACATTCACGCAAGGTATACAGCGGACTGGTGCCGATATCCCCGTAAACAACACCAATAGCGGCCAGCGTTAATCCGCTAAGTGACTGCTTATTATCCGAGCTCATAGAGTTATCTTTTGTTGGAGTCTAAGAGGCGCAACAACCCCTCGCTCAGGCCATCAAAAAGCGCACAGTATGCACGGTTTGCCGAAAATTCCTATACCCGCTTCGCCTGTCTGCCAGGGTAACGGGGTGGTTTCAGGCATTAAAGCGTTAATCAGCGCCGCTTTCAAAGCAGGCAAACCTTATGAAACAAAAAAGCTGACAGCTATCAACGCTTTCACGCATGATGATCTATAGAGTAAGGCGCTTGCTGAAGCGCGGCGGCCCGACGATCGTAAGGACATTGAAGTGATTATGGCTCAACCCCATCTTTTGGCAGAAAGAATTTCTCGCCTTAGCAATGCGTTAGAAAAAGGATTGTATGAGCGACATCATGCCATCCGCCTTTGCCTGCTGGCAGCGCTGAGCGGTGAAAGCGTATTCCTGCTGGGACCGCCCGGCATCGCCAAGAGCCTGATTGCCCGCCGCCTGAAATATGCCTTTCAGCACGCCCGCGCCTTTGAATATCTGATGACCCGTTTCTCCACACCGGAAGAGGTGTTTGGCCCGCTATCTATTCAGGCACTGAAGGATGAAGGGCGCTATCAGCGCCTCACTAAAGGTTATCTGCCCGACGCGGAGATTGTTTTTCTGGATGAGATCTGGAAAGCCGGCCCGGCGATTCTGAATACCCTGCTGACCGCTATCAACGAACGCCGCTTCCGCAATGGCGACAGCGAAGAGGCCATTCCGATGCGTCTGCTGGTCACCGCCTCCAATGAAATGCCGGAAGCGGACAGCGGCCTTGAAGCGCTCTATGACCGGATGCTGATCCGCCTGTGGCTGGATAATGTGCATGAGAAGCAGAACTTTCGCAGCATGCTGACCCATCAGCAGGATGAGCACACCAATCCGGTCGCGGAATCCCTGCGCATCAGTGATGAGGAGTATGCGCAGTGGCAGCTCGGCATCAGTCAGGTCAGCCTCCCGGATGCGGTGTTCGAGCTGATTTATCAGCTGCGCCAGCAACTGGAAAGCCAGCCCGCCGCGCCCTATATTTCCGATCGTCGCTGGAAAAAAGCTATTCATCTGCTGCAGGCCAGTGCCTTTTACAGTGGCCGCAGCGCCATTGCGCCGATAGACCTGATCCTGCTGAAAGATTGCCTCTGGCACGACGTCGCGTCCATGCAGCTGCTGGAGCGCGAAATCGATCAGCTGATGACACAGTACGCCTGGCAGCAGCAGCCGATGCTGCTGAAACTGCATCAGATAAAAGCGCGTCGCATGGCTCTGCAGCAGCAACAGAGCATCGCACAGGCGATCACACTGGAAAAACACAGTGGGATGTTCAGTCGCAAACCCCATTATGATCTGCCGGAAAGCTTCACTGATGAGCAACTGACGCTGATGCTGCAAAAGCCGCTGATGCTGCATGACATGCAGGTGACACATCTGGTGATCGCGCGTGATGCACTGAATCAGTGGCTGCAGAAAGGGGGCGAGGTTCGCGGCAAGCTCAATGGAATTGGCTTTGCGCAGAGTCTGGATTTACAGGTGGATGCGCAGCACTGCCTGGCTATCCGTGATGTCAGCCTGCAATCGTCGCGTCTGACACTGCCTGGCGTCAGCAACAGCGAGCCGCTGCCCGGTGAGATCACCGAAGCGCTGGATGCACTGGAGAGTGAACTGCGGTCGCAGCGTCATCTGTTCAGCCAGCATCAGCGCTGCCTGTTTATCAGTGATGACTGGCTGGCGCGGGTTGAAACCAGCCTGCAGGATGTGGCGGAACAGTTGAAACAGGCGCGTAAATGATCCCACTGGAGACGCTCAGCACACTGCTCTCCGTGGGTGAAACCGAACTGATTGAAGAGCTGATTATTGCCCTGCTGGCGTCTCCACAGCTGGCGCTGTTTTTTGAAAAGTTTCCCGGGCTGAAAAAAGCACTGTTACGCGATGTGCCACGCTGGCGAGCGGAGATCAACGCTGAGCTCAAAGCCACGCCGGTTCCGGCCACACTGGCGGAAGAGTTTCAGCTGTTCCAGCGGGTACAACTCCTCAGCGATCGTGAATTCAGCCACCAGCTGAATGCCACACTTCAGGCGCTTGAAAGCCTGCCTTCCCCTTTTCTGGATGAAGCCAACCGGCTGCTGCAGCACACCGATATCAGCCATCTCAGCAGCGCGCAGCACCAGCTTTTTCTACAGCGCTGGCGGCTGAGCCTGACCTTACAGACCCTGACGCTGAATCAGACGTTGCTGGAGCAGCAGCGCGAACGCCTGCTGGCGGAACTGCAGCAGCGTATGGCGCTGAGCGGTCAGCTGGCACCGATTCTCGGCGACGATGACGAAGCCGCCGCTGGCCGGCTGTGGGACATGAGCAAAGCGTCACTGCAGCCTGGCGACTATCAGCTGATGCTGCAATATGGCGACTTTCTGGCGCAGCAGCCGGAGCTGCTGAAACTGGCCCAGCAGCTGGGTCGCAGCCGCGAGGCAAAATCGGTGCCGTCGCAGGATGCCCCTATGGAGGCCTTTCACCATATGGTGCAGGAACCTGCGGCCGTGCCGGAGGAGGTCAGCGGCATTCACCAGAGCGATGACGTGCTGCGTCTGCTGCCGCCGGAGTTAGCTGCGCTGAGTATCAGTGAACTGGAGCTGGAGTTTTACCGGCGGCTGGTAGAGAAACGGCTGCTGACCTACAAGCTGCAGGGCGATGCCTGGCATGAAAAGGTCACGATGCGTCCGGCCAGCCACCAGCAGCATGAAGAGCAGCCACGCGGGCCTTTCATCGTCTGCGTCGATACCTCGGGTTCGATGGGTGGCTTCAATGAGCGCTGCGCCAAAGCGTTTTGTCTGGCGCTGCTGAAAGTCGCGCTGGCCGATCGCCGTCGCTGCTACATCATGCTGTTTGCGCATGAGGTGATCGGCTATGAACTGACCGGTGATGACGGGCTGGAACAGGCGATTCGCTTTCTCAGTCAGCGCTTTCGCGGCGGCACCGATCTGGCAGCCTGCCTCTCTTCCGTTGTGACCCGAATGGAAGGCGTCCTGTGGCAGGAAGCCGATGCGGTGATCGTCTCCGATTTTATTGCCCAGCGTCTGCCGGAAGAGGTGATCGGGACCATTAAAACGCGTCAGCGAAATAATCAGCAACGTTTTCACGCCGTGGCTAT
Source organism: Pantoea sp. PvP021 (assembly GCF_054056055.1). Taxonomy (NCBI): domain Bacteria; kingdom Pseudomonadati; phylum Pseudomonadota; class Gammaproteobacteria; order Enterobacterales; family Erwiniaceae; genus Pantoea; species Pantoea sp. PvP021. The sequence goes on from NZ_JBSRXX010000006.1 coordinate 15,283, forward strand.
GTCGGCCCACGGGAAACCAGGCATTCTGCGCATCTTCGACCATATCTGGCGTTTCGATACCGGCATGAAAAGCCGTCTGCTGCGTCACTGGCGGCGTTAAGTCATCGGGCAGAAATGCATATTTGCTATAGTAAATTACCGTTTCACTTACTCAGCAATCTGGAGCTTCCTGTGACGCTTGCTCAACCTCATCGCGATCTGCCTGCGCCGACGCGAACGCTACTGCTCTCCGGCCATAACATTGAACAAAAACGTGCCGAATTGCTGGCCTATTTCCACCAGACCTGGGAACAGTATGAAAGTCTGTTTACCTGTCTGGCCGATTCCCAGGCCTGGTTTACCAAAGCCATTCCGCTGCGCCATCCTTTAATCTTCTATTTTGGCCACACCGCTACCTTCTACATTAATAAGCTGATGGCCGGACGCCTTATCGACGCGCGTCTGGACGATCGTATCGAAGCGATGATGGCGATTGGTGTGGATGAGATGAGCTGGGACGATCTCAACGACAGCCACTATGACTGGCCCACTGTCGAAGAAGTCCGCGAATACCGCGGGCGCGTTAAAGCGCTGGTCAGCGATCTGATCCAGACCCTGCCGCTGACTCTGCCGATCACCTGGGAGAGTCCGGCCTGGGTGATCCTGATGGGCATTGAGCATGAGCGTATTCATCTGGAAACGTCCAGCGTACTGATACGCCAGTTACCGGTCGGGTGGGTGAAACCCCAGCCCGCGTGGCCGGTCTGCCCGATGGCGCGCCACCAGCGCGAGACTGTTCCGGCCAATACCCTGCTGCCGATGCCCGGCGGCACCGTCACGCTGGGTAAAACCGACGATACCTATGGCTGGGATGTCGAATATGGCCGCCAGCAGATCGCGCTGCAGCCGTTCAGGGCGAGCAAAATGCTGGTCAGCAACGCGGAATTCCTGGCGTTCGTTGAGGCGGGGGGTTATCAGGACGCTCGCTGGTGGGATGACGAAGGCTGGGGCTGGTGTCAGTTTGCAAAAGCGGAGATGCCCACCTTCTGGGTCGGCACGCCTGCGATGCCCGATCAGCTTAAACTGCGTCTGATGTGTGAAGAAGTCGCAATGCCGTGGGACTGGCCAGCCGAGGTTAACCAGCTGGAAGCGGCGGCCTTCTGCCGCTGGAAAGCGGATCAGACGGGAATGAGTGTTCAGCTCCCCTGTGAAGCGGAGTGGGCTCAGCTGCGCGAACAGGTCGCGGGCGATCAGCCGGATTGGGATCGGGCACCGGGCAACATTAACCTTGCGTACTGGGCTTCCTCTTCACCGGTCGATCTCTTCGCCCAGGGCGACTTCTTCGATATCGTCGGTAACGTCTGGCAGTGGACGACCACGCCGACCAACGGCTTTGAAGATTTTAAAGTCCACCCGCTTTACGATGATTTCTCTACCCCGACCTTTGATGGCAAACATTCGCTGATCAAAGGCGGTAGCTGGATATCGACCGGCAACGAAGCGCTGAAATCGGCACGCTATGCGTTCCGCCGCCACTTCTTCCAGCATGCCGGTTTCCGCTACGTGGTTTCCAGCCATCAGGAAACCATGGCGCTGAACCCGTATGAATCTGACGCCATGGTGTCGCAATACCTCGACTTCCAGTATGGCCCGCGCTATTTCGGCGTGGATAACTATGCCGAAAGCCTGGTAAACCTGGCGCTGAACTACACCACAGCACGCGGCGAGGCACTGGATATCGGCTGTGCCACCGGACGCGCCAGTTTTGAACTGGCCCGCCACTTTGAACGTGTCACCGGCATGGACTACTCGGCGCGCTTCATCGATGTGGCGCTTCAGCTGGCCAGCGGCGAAGACTTCCGTTATCTCCTGCCACAGGAAGGCGATCTGGTGGAGTATCGCCAGGTTCGCCTGAAAGATTTCGCGCTGGAGAGCGAACTGGCGCAGCGGATTCAGTTTGTTCAGGGCGACGCCTGTAACCTTAAGCCGCAACCCGCCCGTTACGATCTGGTACTTGCATCCAACCTGATCGATCGCCTGCGTCAGCCCGCACGCTTCCTGCGGGATGTCACGCCGATGCTGCGTCAGGGCGGCATTCTGGTGCTCTCCTCGCCCTATACCTGGCTGGAGGATTTCACGCCGAAGGAGAACTGGCTGGGCGGCGTGCGTGAAAACGGTGAGGCACTGACGACGCTGCAGGCACTGCAACGTCTGCTGGCGGCCGACTTCGACCTGGTCGATGAACCGCAGGATAAACCGTTTGTGATCCGCGAAACGGCCCGCAAGTTCCAGCATACGCTGGCGCAGGTCACCGTCTGGCGCAAACGCTAAGTGAACCGGCAGCGACGCCCGTCGCTGCCGGGAGTTGCCTGAACCACTATTTTGCTGCACATTCATCCTTGTTTACTTAAGCAGACCAATAACGAGGATGGCCATGGCCGAACATCTGCAGCTCGATAACCTGGATCGCGGCATTCTGAATGCCCTGCTCGACAATGCGCGCACTGCTTACGCCGAGCTGGCAAAACAGTTTAACGTCAGCCCCGGCACCATTCATGTCCGCGTGGAGAAGATGAAGCAGGCGGGCATTATCCTGGGCACCCGGGTTGATATCGATCCGCGCCAGCTGGGGTTTGATGTCTGCTGTTTTATCGGCATTATCCTTAAGAGCGCGCGTGACTATCCGGCGGCGCTGAGCAAACTGGATGCGCTGGATGAAGTGGTTGAAGCCTGGTACACCACCGGCCACTACAGCATCTTTATTAAGGTGATGTGCCGATCCATTGATGCCCTGCAACAGGTGCTGATCAACAAGATCCAGACCATAGATGAAATTCAGTCGACGGAAACGCTGATCTCGCTGCAAAACCCGATCATGCGCACTATCAAACCCTGATCCTTCTCCGCCTTGTGCATAATCTTATCCCTGACGAATGTGGCGGCTGGCAACGGCTGCGTTCGCTTCTCATAATCTATTAACCCTGTTGTCCACAGGTGGATCACCGCTTGATCACAGCGTACAATGCTCGCCTTAATGTCCGGGAGAGCAAGATGGCCGATATCACCTTAATCAGTGGCAGTACTCTGGGTAGCGCAGAGTATGTGGCTGAACATCTGGAAGAAAAATTACAGGAAGCGGGCTTCTCAACGCAGATGCTGCATGGCCCGGAGCTGGATGAAGTGCCACATGAGGGTATCTGGCTGGTGGTCTGTTCAACTCACGGTGCAGGCGATATTCCCGATAACCTGCTGCCGCTGTTCGAAGCCATCACGGAAAGCCAGCCCGATCTCTCGCAGGTCCGGTTTGGTGCCATCGGACTCGGCAATCATGAATATGATCTCTTTTGTGGCGCGATCCGCCAGATTGAAGCCCTGTTAATTGCTCAGGGTGCCCGCCAGATCGGCGATCGTCTGGAGATTGATGTGCTGGAGCATGAGATCCCTGAAGATCCCGCGGAAGCCTGGCTGGAAAGCTGGAAAAAGGCGATCTGAAGGGGGCTGGGGATCGCGAAATAGTGACGATCCCCAGTGGAAGATGCTGATTTTATCCTTCTCCGCTCGTTTATTTTGTGGATAACTACCCTGTTTTACTGCGTATAACCGGTAGTTATCCAAAGAACAACCGTAGAATGAATTTTGAGCTGTGGATAACATGCCATTTTGATCCCAGCTTATACGGATCAGGATCACCGATCACTAACAGGTAGTGATCCTCTTCATCCTGTTGTTTCTGCTGTGCTTCTGGCACATATCCACAGAAAAGCGGGATCCTAATAAGAGATCTAACAGAAAGATCATATACAGATCTAAGATCCTTTCTTTTAAAACCGGACGATCCCGCGGCTTTCACCCCAGACGGAATTTGAGTAGAATCCACGCCCCAGGACGACGATCCTGCAAGTTCATCAACCGAGGTACCACTTCATGTTTTATCAGGATCCTTTTGACGTCATCGTAATTGGTGGTGGTCATGCGGGCACCGAAGCCGCAATGGCGGCAGCCCGAATGGGTCAGCAAACCCTGTTACTCACCCATAACATTGATACGCTTGGACAAATGTCCTGTAACCCGGCGATTGGTGGGATTGGCAAAGGACATTTGGTGAAGGAAGTGGATGCCCTGGGTGGTCTGATGGCCAGTGCGATTGACCAGGCGGGTATCCAGTTTAGGATACTAAACGCCAGCAAAGGTCCGGCAGTGCGGGCAACCCGTGCTCAGGCGGATCGCGTGCTCTATCGCCAGGCAGTGCGTACGGCACTGGAGAACCAGCCCAATCTGATGATCTTCCAGCAGGCGGTCGACGATCTTATCGTGGAAAACGATCGTGTGGTGGGTGCAGTCACCCAGATGGGACTGAAGTTCCGCGCGAAAACAGTCGTCCTCACCGTCGGCACTTTCCTTGACGGCAAAATTCATATCGGTCTGGATAATTACAGTGGCGGTCGCGCAGGTGATCCCCCGTCCATTCCGCTGGCAAAAAGGCTGCGTGCGCTGCCGCTGCGGGTAGACCGCCTCAAGACTGGTACGCCACCACGTATCGATGCGCGCACCATCGATTTTTCAGTGCTCAGCCCGCAGCACGGCGATAACCCGATGCCGGTGTTCTCGTTTATGGGCAATGCGTCTCAGCATCCGCAGCAGGTTCCGTGCTGGATCACTCACACCAATGAGAAAACCCATGAGGTGATCCGCAATAATCTGGATCGCAGCCCGATGTATGCCGGGATCATCGAGGGGATCGGTCCACGCTACTGCCCGTCTATCGAAGACAAAGTGATGCGCTTTGCCGATCGTAACTCGCATCAGATCTTCCTGGAGCCGGAAGGGCTGACCAGCAATGAGATCTACCCGAATGGCATCTCAACCAGTCTGCCATTTGATGTGCAGATTCAGATCGTTCGCTCCATGCAGGGCATGGAGAATGCGAAGATCGTGCGTCCGGGCTATGCCATCGAGTATGACTTCTTCGATCCACGCGATCTCAAACTGACGCTGGAGAGCAAATTTATTCACGGCCTGTTCTTTGCCGGCCAGATCAACGGCACAACCGGCTACGAAGAAGCCGCTGCGCAGGGGATGCTGGCGGGTCTGAATGCCGCCCGTCAGTCTGCGGACAAAGAGGGCTGGGCACCACGTCGTGACCAGGCTTATCTGGGCGTACTGGTTGATGACCTCTGTACGCTCGGTACCAAAGAGCCGTACCGGATGTTTACCTCCCGTGCTGAATATCGTCTGATGCTGCGCGAAGACAATGCCGATCTGCGTCTGACCGAAACCGGTCGTGAACTGGGTCTGGTGGATGATGCGCGCTGGGCACGTTTCAATCAGAAGCTGGAAGCAATTGAACAGGAGCGTCAGCGCCTGCGCGATATCTGGGTCCATCCGAAGTCAGAGCACGTGACGGAAGTGAATACGGTACTCAGCGCGCCGCTGACCAAAGAAGCGAGCGGCGAAGATCTGCTGCGTCGTCCTGAGCTGACCTATCCGAAGCTGATGACGCTGGATGCCTTTGGTCCGGCACTGGCTGATGAGCAGGCCGCTGAGCAGGTTGAGATTCAGGTCAAATATGAAGGTTATATCGCGCGTCAGCAGGAAGAGATCGATCGCCAGCTGCGCAACGAGAACACGCTGTTACCGGTGGAGCTCGACTATCGCCAGGTGAACGGCCTCTCAAATGAGGTTATCGCCAAGCTGAACGATCACAAACCGAGTTCGATTGGTCAGGCGACGCGTATCTCCGGTATTACGCCGGCGGCCATCTCAATTCTGCTTATCTATCTGAAAAAACAGGGTCTGCTGCGTAAAAGCGCCTGATCTGAAAACGGGGCGAGGAGACTCGCCCCCGCTGAATGGACTTATGCTGTGATCAACACACTCACGTCGCTGCTACAGGCAGCCGGTATTTCCCTCTCCGATCAACAAAAACAGCAGCTGGTTGCCTATGTCGGCCTGCTGGATAAGTGGAACAAAGCCTACAATCTGACATCAGTGCGCGATCCGCAGCAGATGCTGGTACGCCATATCCTCGACAGCATCGTGGTGGCGCCGCATCTGCAAGGCTCACGTTTCATTGATGTTGGAACCGGACCAGGACTGCCTGGCATTCCGCTGGCTATCGTGATGCCTGATGCGCACTTTACGTTGCTCGACAGCCTGGGCAAGCGGGTGCGTTTCCTGCGTCAGGTTCAGCATGAGTTAGGACTCACTAACATTACTCCGGTGCAGAGCCGGGTTGAGGCGTTCCCGGCTGAGCCGCCCTTTGATGGCGTGATCAGTCGTGCATTTGCCTCGCTGACCGACATGGTGAACTGGTGTCATCATCTGCCGGGAAGAGAAGGGCGCTTCTTCGCGCTGAAAGGCGTGCGTCCGGACGATGAAATTGCGGAGTTACCGGCAGGCTACGTCTCTGATGCTGTGATTAAGTTGCAGGTACCGCAGCTGGAAGGTGATCGCCACCTGGTCATTCTTCGTCACCAATAGGCTTTCGACTGGCAGAGATTTAGCGTTTATCTGCCAGTGATTTTCGTCAGTTCCGGGATGAAAAAAGTGCAGATGATGCGCTATCAATAAAAGATTTTGATTAAGCCCTGGCTGACCGAAGGTTAAAACGCTGACGGAAATTATCCGAAAAGCTCTGTTACATTTAACGTTTAATTCACATTCAGTTATCAGAAATATCACTTGTATAGGCGGGTCGCTGAATAAAAGTAGTCACGGCAGAAAATATATCGCGGTAATAACTTTGCGTGCGTAATATCAATTACACGATTCTTAAGCACAGTTCGATGTCAATAGCGTGTTTTCTGTGAAAATAGTCTTGCAGATGCATTTTTATAATTTCAATCATTTGATTTTATTGAGTTAATTTTTAATACAGATTGTTCTTAAATAGCGCGAAGATAAAACTCAGTGTAGTGAAAGTGCTTATTATGTGATCTAAAGCACGCTTTAAAAGCAAGTTGCGAGAGAATTTTCAGTCAGATTAGGGTGAATCTCTGCAGGGTAATCTTTGGAAAAATAGCCCTCCGGAAAGAAATTTAAATAATTGTTCACCTTTTCGCTACTTACCGATTGAAATCGCAGGTGCGGCCCGTATAATTTGCACGGCTTTTGCTGCTTGACTCAACTGCGCAAAGGCAGTCTTATACGACACGCGACATACCCCTAACGGGGCAGGAGAGTATCAGCGTCATGTCAGTGTCTCTTTACAGTGTAAAATACGCCCGAACGGTGCTGATGATTCAGCTGGTGACGATAGTCATCATCGGTGCACTCTTTGCTCTTAAAGATGTCATCTGGGGTCTCTCTGCTCTTGCTGGCGGTGCGGCAGCCTGGCTGCCAAACGTATTGTTTTTGTTTTTAGCCTGGCGCCTGCAGGGGCAAACCCCAGCTTCGGGGCGAGTCGCGTGGAGCTTCGCTTTGGGTGAAATAGCCAAAGTGTTTGCGACCATCATTTTGCTCATTGTGGCGTTGGGTCTATTCGGAGCGGTTTTCTGGCCGGTCGGAATAACCTGGTTATCGGTGCTGGTGGTACAAATGCTGGCACCGGCGGTAATTAACAACAAAGGGTAAGAGGCATCATGGCTGCAGGAGAAATCTCTACTCCGCAAGAGTACATTGGTCACCACCTGACTCATCTTCAGTTGGACCTGCGTACCTTCGAGATAGTGAATCCGCACGACGCTCCCGCGACGTTCTGGGTATTAAATATCGATTCCATGTTTTTCTCTATGGTGCTGGGAATCATCTTCCTGGTGTTGTTCCGTAGCGTGGCAAAATCTGCCACCAGCGGTGTGCCAGGGAAAATGCAGGCGGCTATCGAACTGGTTGTCGGTTTCGTCGATAGTAACGTGCGCGACATGTATCACGGTAAGAGCAAACTTATCGCCCCGCTGGCTCTGACAATCTTTGTCTGGGTCTTCCTGATGAACTTCATGGATCTGCTGCCAATCGACTTGCTGCCATATATTGGCGAGCACGTATTGGGGTTACCGGCGCTGCGCGTCGTACCATCTGCAGACGTGAACATCACGCTATCTATGGCGTTGGGCGTATTTATTTTGATTCTGTTCTACAGCATCAAAATGAAAGGCATTGGCGGCTTCACTAAAGAGCTGACGCTGCAGCCTTTTAACCACCCGATCTTCATCCCGATCAACCTGATTCTGGAAGGTGTGAGCCTGCTGTCTAAGCCTGTATCACTGGGTTTACGACTGTTCGGTAACATGTATGCGGGTGAACTGATCTTTATCCTTATTGCCGGTCTGTTGCCGTGGTGGTCGCAGTGGGTGCTGAATGTGCCGTGGGCCATTTTCCACATCCTGATCATTTCGCTACAGGCTTTCATTTTCATGGTCCTCACGATTGTCTATCTGTCGATGGCATCTGAAGAACATTGATTTTTTTCTCAACACTACTTTCCCTCTTGATTTCGGGTTGCAGCGCACACCGCTGAAGCCCGGAAGATGAAGGGAGCATTTAACTGAAACAAACTGGAGACTGTCATGGAAAACCTGAATATGGATCTGCTGTACATGGCTGCCGCTGTGATGATGGGCCTGGCGGCAATCGGTGCTGCGATCGGTATCGGCATCCTCGGAGGAAAATTCCTGGAAGGCGCTGCTCGTCAGCCTGACCTGATTCCTCTGCTGCGTACGCAGTTCTTTGTTGTAATGGGTCTGGTGGATGCAATCCCGATGATCGCTGTTGGTCTGGGTCTGTACGTGATGTTTGCTGTCGCCTAAAGCCCTGTGTTCACTCAGCGCACAATGTGCAAGGGTGAACGGATTCTGCCGCTTATCGTTGATAACGGCAGAAAAGTTAAATACTCAATCTAGAGGCATTGTGCTGTGAACATTAATGCAACAATCCTCGGCCAGGCTATCGCGTTCATCCTGTTTGTCGCGTTCTGCATGAAGTACGTATGGCCGCCGCTCATGGCTGCTATCGAAAAGCGCCAGAAAGAAATTGCTGAAGGCCTTGCTTCTGCTGAACGTGCAAAGAAAGATTTGGATCTCGCGCAGGCTAATGCGACCGACCAGCTGAAAAAAGCCAAAGAAGACGCTCAGGTCATTATCGAGCAAGCGAACAAGCGTCGCGCGCAGATTCTGGACGAAGCCAAAACCGAAGCTGAAAACGAACGTAATCGCATCGTGACACAAGCGCAGGCTGAAATTGACGCTGAACGCAAACGTGCGCGTGAAGAACTGCGTAAGCAGGTCGCGTTGCTGGCTATGGCTGGCGCCGAGAAGATCATCGAACGCTCCGTGGATGAAGCTGCTAACAGCGACATCGTTGATAAACTGGTCGCTGAACTGTAAGGAGGGAGGGGCTGATGTCTGATCTGATTACTGTAGCTCGCCCCTACGCCAAAGCAGCTTTTGACTTTGCTGTTGAGCATCAAAGTATTGAACGCTGGCAACAGATGCTGGCGTTTGCCGCAGAAGTGGCTCGCAATGAACAGATGGCTGATCTTCTCTCAGGTGCATTAGCACCCGAAGCGCTGGCAGCGTCGTTTAACGCAGTCTGTGGTGATCAACTGGATGAACCCGCGCAGAACCTGATTAAGGTGATGGCGGAAAACGGACGTTTGACAGCGCTTCCGGCTGTACTGGCCCAATACATCGAACTGCGTGACGCTCATGAAGCCACCGCTGAAGTTGATGTTATCTCCGCCAGTACGCTGAGTGACGACCAGCTGAATAAAATCAGCGCCGCGATGGAAAAACGTCTGTCACGCAAAGTTAAGCTGAATTGCAAAATTGATAAGTCTGTGATGGCAGGCGTGATCATCCGTTCGGGTGATCTGGTTATTGATGGCAGCGTACGCGGCCGTCTTGACCGTCTGGCTGACGTCTTGCAGTCTTAAGGGGACTGGAGCATATGCAACTGAATTCCACCGAAATCAGCGAACTGATCAAGCAGCGCATTGCTCAGTTCAATGTCGTGAGTGAAGCTCACAACGAAGGTACGATTGTTTCTGTAAGTGACGGTATCATCCGCGTACACGGCCTGGCCGATGTCATGCAGGGTGAGATGATTGCCCTGCCGGGCAACCGTTACGCTATCGCCCTGAACCTCGAGCGTGACTCGGTTGGTGCAGTGGTGATGGGCCCTTACGCTGACCTCGCCGAAGGCATGAAGGTTAAGTGTACTGGCCGTATTCTTGAAGTACCGGTAGGCCGTGGCCTGCTGGGCCGCGTAGTGAACACCCTGGGTGCTCCTATCGACGGTAAAGGCGCAATCGACAACGACGGTTTCTCACCGGTTGAAGTCATTGCACCTGGCGTTATCGACCGTCAGTCAGTCGACCAGCCGGTTCAGACCGGTTATAAGTCGGTCGATGCGATGATTCCAATTGGCCGTGGCCAGCGTGAGCTGATCATCGGTGACCGTCAGACCGGTAAAACCGCAATGGCGATCGATGCGATCATCAACCAGCGCGACTCAGGCATCAAGTGTGTCTACGTTGCGATTGGTCAGAAAGCCTCAACCATCTCTAACGTGGTTCGTAAGCTGGAAGAGCATGGCGCACTGCAGAACACCATCGTTGTTGTGGCATCTGCTTCTGAATCTGCTGCACTGCAGTATCTCTCTCCGTACGCAGGCTGTGCGATGGGCGAATACTTCCGTGACCGCGGTGAAGATGCGCTGATCGTATACGATGACCTTTCTAAGCAGGCTGTCGCGTACCGTCAGATTTCTCTGCTGCTGCGCCGTCCACCAGGTCGTGAAGCATTCCCTGGCGACGTGTTCTATCTCCACTCCCGTCTGCTGGAACGTGCATCACGCGTAAGCGCTGATTATGTAGAGCGTTTCACCAATGGCGCAGTGACAGGTAAAACCGGTTCACTGACCGCGCTGCCGATCATCGAAACCCAGGCGGGCGACGTTTCTGCGTTCGTTCCGACCAACGTAATCTCGATTACTGATGGTCAGATCTTCCTGGAATCGAACCTGTTCAACTCCGGTATTCGTCCGGCCGTTAACCCAGGTATTTCGGTATCCCGCGTAGGTGGTGCTGCACAGACCAAGATCATCAAGAAACTGTCCGGTGGTATCCGTACCGCGCTGGCACAGTATCGTGAACTGGCGGCGTTCTCGCAGTTCGCTTCTGATCTGGATGATGCAACCCGCAAACAGCTGAGCCACGGTCAGAAAGTGACCGAGCTGCTGAAGCAGAAACAGTATGCGCCGATGTCTGTCGCACAGCAGGGTCTGGTTCTGTTCGCTGCAGAGCGTGGCTATCTGAACGACGTTGAACTGGCAAAAATTGGCAGCTTCGAAGCTGCACTGCTGGCCTTCGCCGATCGCGACCACGCTGAGCTGATGGCTGAAATCAACCAGTCGGGTAACTTTAATAACGATATCGAAGCCAAGCTGAAAGGCCTGGTCGAAACGTTTAAAGCAACCCAGTCCTGGTAATGTCTGGCGGCTTGTCTGAAAAGGCAGGCCGCAAGGCTTTGAGGAGAAGCTAATGGCCGGCGCAAAAGAGATACGAAGCAAGATTGGAAGCGTGAAAAACACGCAGAAGATCACCAAAGCGATGGAAATGGTCGCCGCCTCCAAGATGCGTAAAACGCAGGAACGCATGGCGGCCAGCCGTCCGTATGCAGAAACCATGCGCAAAGTGATTGGTCACCTTGCGTTGGGTAATCTGGAATACAAGCACCCTTACCTGGAAGAGCGCGACGTGAAGCGCGTCGGCTACCTGGTCGTTTCAACTGACCGCGGGCTTTGTGGTGGTTTGAACATTAACCTGTTCAAAAAGTTACTGGCGGATATGAAGTCCTGGTCCGATAAAGGCGTGCAGAGCGATCTGTCGATTATCGGTTCAAAAGGGGCGTCATTCTTTAATGCTGTGGGTGGCAACATTGTGGCGCAAGTCAGTGGCATGGGCGATAAACCTACCCTGTCTGACCTGATTGGCCCGGTAAAAGTGATGTTGCAGGCTTATGATGAAGGCCGCATCGACAAGCTGATGATCGTCAATAACAAATTCAATAACACCATGTCTCAGACTCCGACCATCACCCAACTGCTGCCGTTACCGCCAGCGGAAGGTGAAGAAGAGATGAAGGCGAAGACCTGGGATTACCTGTATGAACCCGATCCGAAAGCGCTGCTGGATACCCTGCTGCGTCGTTATGTCGAATCGCAGGTTTATCAGGGTGTGGTGGAAAATCTGGCCAGTGAGCAGGCCGCACGTATGGTAGCGATGAAAGCCGCAACCGATAACGGCGGAAATCTGATCAAAGAGCTGCAGTTGGTGTACAACAAAGCTCGTCAGGCCAGCATCACCCAGGAACTTACCGAGATTGTCGGTGGAGCCTCCGCGGTTTAACCAGGTTTGGAATTAGGTAGAGGATTCAAGATGGCAACTGGAAAGATTGTCCAGATTATCGGCGCCGTTGTTGACGTCGAATTCCCTCAGGACGCGGTACCGCAAGTGTACAGCGCCCTCGAGGTTATGAATGGTGATGCGCGTCTGGTGCTGGAAGTTCAGCAGCAGCTCGGCGGCGGCGTAGTACGTACCATCGCAATGGGTACGTCTGACGGCCTGAAGCGTGGTCTGAGCGTCAACGACCTGCAGAAACCGATTCAGGTACCCGTCGGTAAAGCGACCCTGGGCCGTATCATGAACGTTCTCGGCGAGCCAATCGATATGAAAGGCGAGCTGAAAGAAGAAGATGGCAGCGCAGTAGAGATCGCCTCTATTCACCGCGCAGCCCCTTCTTATGAAGATCAGTCTAACTCGCAGGAACTGCTGGAAACCGGCATCAAGGTTATCGACCTGATGTGTCCGTTTGCTAAAGGCGGTAAAGTCGGTCTGTTCGGTGGTGCGGGTGTAGGTAAAACCGTCAACATGATGGAACTGATCCGTAACATCGCGGCTGAACACTCAGGTTACTCAGTGTTTGCCGGTGTGGGTGAGCGTACTCGTGAGGGTAACGACTTCTACCACGAAATGACTGACTCTAACGTTATCGATAAAGTTGCACTGGTCTATGGCCAGATGAACGAGCCGCCGGGTAACCGTCTGCGCGTAGCACTGACCGGTCTGACCATGGCGGAAAAATTCCGTGATGAAGGCCGCGACGTTCTGCTGTTCATCGATAACATCTACCGTTATACCCTGGCCGGTACAGAAGTTTCTGCACTGCTGGGTCGTATGCCATCTGCGGTAGGTTACCAGCCAACGCTGGCAGAAGAGATGGGTGTGTTGCAGGAGCGTATTACCTCCACCAAGACCGGTTCAATCACCTCCGTACAGGCCGTTTACGTCCCTGCGGATGACCTGACTGACCCATCACCAGCAACTACCTTTGCGCACTTAGACTCAACGGTAACGCTGAGCCGTCAGATCGCCTCTCTGGGTATCTACCCGGCCGTTGACCCGCTGGACTCTACCAGCCGTCAGCTGGATCCGCTGGTTGTCGGTCAGGAGCACTATGATGTTGCACGTGGCGTTCAGTCACTGCTGCAGCGTTATCAGGAACTGAAAGACATCATCGCCATCCTCGGTATGGATGAGCTGTCTGAAGAAGACAAACTGCTGGTGGCACGTGCGCGTAAGATTCAGCGCTTCCTGTCTCAGCCGTTCTTCGTTGCAGAAGTATTCACCGGTTCACCGGGCAAATACGTGACGCTGAAAGACACTATCCGTGGCTTTAAAGGCATCATGGAAGGTGAGTTTGACCACCTGCCAGAGCAGGCCTTCTACATGGTTGGCGCCATCGAAGAAGCCGTGGAAAAAGCGAAGAAACTGTAATAACGGTTTCCCGGGAGGAAGATTATGGCTATGACTTATCACCTGGATGTGGTCAGCGCAGAGGAGCAGTTGTTCTCTGGTCTGGTACAGAAAATTCAGGTGTCAGGTAGCGAAGGTGAACTGGGGATTTTCCCTGGCCATGCGCCGCTGCTGACTGCCATTAAGCCTGGAATGATCCGTATCGTGAAACAGCACGGCGAAGAGGAGTTTATCTACCTCTCTGGCGGCGTGCTGGAAGTGCAACCGGGCAGCAGCACCGTTCTGGCCGATACCGCTATCCGCGGTACCGATCTGGATGAAGCACGCGCTCTGGAAGCAAAACGCAAAGCAGAAGACCATATGAACAGCAGCCACGGCGACGTGGACTATGCTCAGGCCTCTGCCGAGCTGGCGAAAGCCATTGCTAAACTGCGCGTGATCGAACTGACCAAAAAAGCGATGTAATCCAGCTTTATGCGTCATGAAATGCCAGCCCTCGGGCTGGCATTTTTTTTGTCTGCTGCGCCTGATCTGCCTGTCCGCCTAATTTCGGCCTGAGAAAAATGTAGTAATCTCAATCCCAAACCGTTTTACTTTCACCCGTAAAAATTCACTCAGGATAGTTATGTCTAACAGTGCGATGAGTGTGGTGATCCTTGCTGCTGGCAAGGGCACCCGTATGTATTCCGATCTGCCTAAAGTTCTGCATACGCTGGCAGGCAAACCCATGGTTCAGCATGTGATTGACGCGGCTAAAGGGCTGGGCGCACAGCAGGTCCATCTGGTTTATGGTCACGGCGGCGATCGCCTGAAGGCGAACCTCACTGACAGCTCGCTCAACTGGGTGCTGCAGGCCGAGCAGCTCGGCACTGGCCATGCGATGCAGCAGGCAGCGCCTGCATTCGCGGATGATGAAGATATCATGATGCTTTACGGTGACGTGCCGCTGATCTCTCAGGCGACACTACAGCGGCTGCGCGAAGCCAAACCGCAGGGCGGCATTGGCTTACTTACCGTGGTACTGGACGACCCAACCGGTTATGGCCGCATTGTGCGTGAGAACGACACCATCACCGGCATTATCGAACAGAAAGATGCCAGCCCGGCGCAGCTCACCATTAAAGAGATCAACACCGGTATTCTGATCGCCAACGGCGGCGATTTAAAACGCTGGCTGGCGCAGCTCACCAACAATAATGCGCAGGGTGAGTATTACATCACCGATATTATTGCGCTGGCGCATCAGGAAGGTCGGGTAATCAACGCGGTTCATCCGGCACGCATCAGTGAAACCGATGGCGTCAACAACCGGCTGCAGCTGGCGACATTAGAGCGCACTTACCAGGCTGAACAGGCGGAAAAGCTGCTGCTGGCTGGCGTGATGCTGCGCGATCCGGCCCGTTTTGACCTGCGCGGGACGCTGACGCACGGGCGGGATGTTGAAATTGACACCAACGTCATTATTGAAGGCCAGGTCACGCTGGGCGCACGCGTCAGAATCGGCGCGGGCTGCATTATCAAAAACAGCGTGATTGGTGATGACTGTGAAATCAGCCCCTATTCGGTGATCGAGGATGCGAATCTCGCCACTGCCTGCACCGTCGGACCTTTTGCCCGTCTGCGTCCTGGCAGCGAACTGGCCGATGCTGCCCACGTGGGCAACTTCGTCGAAATGAAGAAAGCGCGTCTGGGCAGAGGATCGAAAGCGGGGCATCTCTCCTATCTCGGTGATGCGGAGATTGGCGACAACGTAAATATCGGTGCAGGCACCATTACCTGCAACTACGACGGTGCGAACAAATTCAAAACCATAATTGGCGATGACGTATTTGTGGGCTCAGATACCCAGCTGGTGGCGCCGGTCAGCATCGCGGCAGGGACCACCATTGCGGCGGGCACGACCATCATGAAAGATGTGACCCAGGCCGGTCTGGTCTATAACCGTAAAGAGCAGAATCACAAAGCGGACTGGCAGCGTCCGGTGAAGAAAAAATAAATTTTAACGGCCCGCTTTAATGCGGGCCTATGCAGTGCAGTGCCAAAACTATAATCCCCACTCTCTACAAGGCTCGGGGAACCGGCAAAGCCGGATATCAGGTCGCATGACAACAGAAGTGGCGAAAAGCCATGTAGTCAGGAAAACATCATTATGTGTGGAATTGTTGGTGCAGTAGCGCAACGTGATATCGCAGAGATTCTGCTGGAAGGTCTGCGTCGTCTTGAATATCGCGGATATGATTCGGCCGGTCTGGCCGTGGTCGATCGTCAGGGGCACGTCACGCGCCTGCGGCGTTTAGGAAAAGTGCAGAAACTGGCGGAAGCCGCTGAGCAGCAACCGCTGATTGGTGGCACCGGCATCGCGCACACGCGCTGGGCAACCCATGGCGAGCCGTCGGAAGCGAACGCGCATCCGCACGTCTCAGAGCACATCATCATCGTGCACAACGGCATCATTGAAAATCATGAGCCATTGCGCGCTGAACTGATCGCGCGCGGTTATGTGTTTGCCTCTGAAACGGACACCGAAGTGGTGGCGCATCTGGTTCACTGGGAGCAGAAGCAGGGCGGTTCGCTGCGTGAAGTGGTGCTGCGTGTGATTCCGCAACTGCGCGGTGCCTATGGCATGGTGATCATGGACAGCCGCGATCCGTCACTGCTGGTGGCGGCCCGTTCCGGCAGCCCGCTGGTGATTGGTCGTGGCATGGGCGAAAACTTTATCGCCTCGGATCAGCTGGCCCTGCTGCCGGTGACCCGTCGGTTCATCTATCTGGAAGAGGGTGATATCGCCGAAATCAGCCGTCGCGATGTCACGGTGATCGACCGTGAAGGCAACACCGTGACCCGTGCCGAGATCGAGTCGAACCTGCAATATGATGCCGGTGACAAAGGCATTTACCGTCACTACATGCAGAAAGAGATCTACGAACAGCCCATGGCGCTGAAAAGCACCCTGAGCGGTCGGTTCAGCCAGGGTCAGGTTGATCTCAGCGAACTGGGCGCGGGCGCAGAAGCGCTGCTGAGCCAGGTTAAGCATATCCAGATTATCGCCTGTGGCACCTCCTACAACTCCGGCATGGTGTCACGCTACTGGTTTGAGTCGCTGGCAAACCTGCCCTGTGATGTCGAGATTGCCTCGGAATTCCGCTACCGTAAATCAGCGGTGCGCAAAAACAGCCTGCTGATCACCCTGTCGCAGTCGGGTGAAACGGCAGATACCCTGGCGGCGCTGCGTCTCTCTAAAGAGCTGGGCTACCTGGGCTCGCTGGCGGTCTGTAACGTGGCCGGTTCATCACTGGTGCGGGAATCTGACCTGGCGCTGATGACCAAAGCGGGCACCGAAATCGGCGTCGCCTCTACCAAAGCGTTCACCACCCAGTTAGCGGTGCTGCTGATGCTGGTGGCGAAACTGGGCCGTCTGAAAGGGATGTCTGCCGAGACTGAACATGAGATCGTTCATGCACTGCAGGCGTTGCCGAACCGGATTGAGCAGATGCTGGCGCAGGATAAGCTGATTGAAAATCTGGCAGAAGGCTTCTCTGACAAGCATCACGCACTGTTCCTGGGTCGTGGCGATCAATATCCGATTGCCATGGAAGGGGCGCTGAAGCTCAAGGAGATCTCCTACATTCATGCGGAAGCCTACGCCGCAGGCGAGCTGAAACATGGCCCGCTGGCGCTGATTGATGCGGACATGCCGGTGATCGTGGTGGCACCTAACAACGAACTGCTGGAGAAGCTCAAATCCAACATCGAAGAGGTACGCGCACGCGGCGGCCTGCTCTATGTCTTTGCCGATCAGGATGCGGGCTTCAGCGACAGTGACGGCATGAAGATCATCCCGTTGCCGCATGTCGAAGAGGTCATTGCGCCCATCTTCTACACGGTGCCGCTACAGTTACTCTCCTATCACGTCGCCCTGATCAAAGGGACCGACGTCGATCAGCCACGTAACCTGGCAAAATCGGTTACTGTGGAATAACCGGGTGGGCCCCGTCGCGGGCCCACTTTGCTCCGGCCCTCTGTCATATAACTGTCATATTTCGTACATTTCACTGTCATCAAACTGTCCTATTTTCCCTCCTGCAGCAATCACAGATTCTTACTAAAACGGCCCCAAGCCTGACTTTTCTCCCCTGGAGGGAATATGACACTGATGCGTAGCACCGTAGCCCGAATCCTCGCCACCACCTTCGCCGTAAGCGCGGTATCTGCTTTTGCGGCAACCGATCTCACTGGCGCAGGCGGGACGTTCCCGGCGCCGGTTTATGCCAAGTGGGCAGCAGAATATCAAAAAGCCACCGGTAGCAAAGTTAACTACCAGGGTATCGGTTCATCTGGCGGCGTGAAACAGATCATCGCTAAAACCGTCGATTTCGGTGCGTCCGATGCGCCAATGAAAGATGAAGATCTGCAGAAAAATGGCCTGTTCCAGTTCCCTACCGTGATCGGTGGCGTGGTACTGGCGGTTAACCTGCCGGGTATCAAGTCAGGTCAGCTGACGCTGGATGGCAAAACCGTCGGTGATATCTACCTCGGCACCATCAAAAAGTGGAACGACCCGGCGATTGCCAAACTTAACCCAGGCGTGAAACTGCCAGAGACCAACATCAACGTGGTACGTCGCGCTGACGGTTCAGGCACCTCGTTCGTCTTCACCAGCTATCTGGCGAAAGTGAACCCGGACTGGAACAGCAAAATTGGTAAAGGTAACACCGTTAACTGGCCGGTCGGTCTGGGTGGTAAAGGCAACGACGGCGTCGCCGCGTTTGTTCAGCGTCTGCCGGGTTCAATCGGCTACGTGGAGTACGCCTACGCTAAACAGAACAACCTGACCTACACCAAACTGATCGATGCCGATGGCAAAGCGGTCGCCCCAAGCGAAACCAGCTTCAGTAATGCCGCGAAAGGCGCTGACTGGAGCAAATCGTTCGCGCAGGATCTGACCTTCCAGAAGGGCGCTGATGCCTGGCCAATCTCGTCAACCACCTTTATTCTGATCTACAAAGATCAGGCTAATGCGGCCAAAGGCGCTGAAGTACTGAAATTCTTCGACTGGGCTTACAAAAGCGGCAGCAAAACCGCCACAGCGCTGGATTATGCTGCGCTGCCAGAGAGCGTGACTGAACAGATTCGCGCCGCCTGGAAAGCCAACATCAAAGACAGTTCTGGTAAAGCGCTTTATCAGTAATTGACCGACCCTGACCGGACAGCAGTCCGGTCAGACTCAACGGGCGGCGTCATGCCGTCCTGATAACTTCTGAAGACTGAGACTTCTATGGCTGCAACGAAGCCGGCATTCAAAGCCCCAGGCAAACAAGGTGACAGAATTTTTGGCGCGCTGGTCAGGCTGGCTGCGCTGATTGTCCTGTTACTGATGGGCGGCATTATTGTCTCCCTGATCATCTCCTCGTGGCCCAGCATCCAGAAGTTTGGTTTCGCCTTTTTGTGGACCAAAACCTGGGATGCGCCCAACGAACAATTTGGTGCACTGGTACCGATCTACGGCACCCTTGTGACCTCCATTATTGCCCTGATTATCGCAGTACCGGTGAGTTTTGGTATCGCGCTGTTCCTGACAGAACTCGCGCCAGGCTGGCTGCGTCGCCCGCTGGGCACCGCCATTGAGCTGCTGGCGGCCATTCCCAGTATTGTTTATGGCATGTGGGGTCTGTTTGTTTTCGCGCCGCTGTTTGCCGAATACTTCCAGACACCGGTCAATGACGTGATATCGGGCATTCCGATTGTCGGCGAGCTTTTCTCCGGCCCCGCTTTCGGTATCGGCATCCTCGCGGCGGGTGTGATTCTGGCGATCATGATCATCCCTTATATCGCCTCGGTCATGCGCGACGTCTTTGAGCAGACCCCGGTGATGATGAAAGAGTCAGCCTACGGCATCGGCTGCACCACCTGGGAAGTGATCTGGCGCATCGTACTGCCCTTTACCAAAAATGGCGTGATTGGCGGTGTGATGCTCGGACTGGGTCGTGCGCTGGGTGAAACCATGGCGGTGACTTTTATTATCGGCAACACCTACCAGCTCGACAGCCCGTCGCTGTTTATGCCGGGTAACAGCATCACCTCGGCGCTGGCCAACGAGTTCGCTGAAGCGGAATCGGGCGTGCACGTCGCCGCGCTGATGGAGCTGGGACTGATCCTGTTTGTGATTACCTTTATCGTGCTGGCGATTTCAAAGCTGATGATTATGCGGCTGGCGAAAAGTGAAGGAGCGCGCTCATGACCACAATTGAAATTCAGGCGCGCGCCGAACTGGACGCATCACGCCGTAAAATGCAGTCCTGGCGCAGCACTAAAAATAAAATTGCGCTGACGCTGTCGCTGCTGACCATGGCTTTTGGCCTGTTCTGGCTGGTGTGGATCCTGTTCACCACCGTATCGCGCGGCGTGGATGGGCTCTCCTGGTCCCTGTTCACCGAATCAACGCCACCACCCAATACCGCGGGCGGCGGGCTGGCTAACGCCCTGGCAGGCAGCGGATTACTGATTTTCTGGTCTACCTTCTTCGGCACACCGCTGGGCATCATGGCGGGTATCTATCTGGCGGAATATGGGCGCAAGTCGCCACTGGCAGAAGTGATCCGCTTTATTAACGACATTCTGCTTTCGGCACCCTCGATTGTGGTCGGCCTGTTCGTCTACACCCTTGTGGTGTCGCAGATGCAGCACTTCTCCGGCTGGGCCGGGGTGATTGCGCTGGCGCTGCTGCAGGTGCCGATTGTGATTCGTACCACCGAAAACATGATGCGACTGGTGCCAGACAGCATGCGTGAAGCGGCTTACGCGCTGGGTACGCCCAAGTGGAAGATGATCGCGTCTATCACCCTGAAAGCGTCGGTCTCCGGCATCATCACGGGTGTGCTGCTGGCGATTGCGCGCATTGCAGGTGAAACGGCACCGCTGCTGTTCACGGCGCTCTCGAACCAGTTCTGGAGCACCGACATGATGCAGCCGCTGGCGAACCTGCCGGTCACCATCTTTAAGTTCGCCATGAGCCCGTTCGCCGAATGGCAGAGCCTGGCCTGGGCAGGTGTGCTGATTATCACCCTCTGCGTGCTGGTGCTGAACATCGTGGCGCGGGTGATTTTCGCCAAAGGTAAACACGGTTAATTTCCGGCGCGGCCCTGTGCGGCGCCGTATAAGAGAGATGAATTATGAGTATCGCGACAGCATCAGCCGATAAAATTCAGGTCCGTAATCTGAACTTCTATTACGGCAAATATCATGCGCTGAAGAACATCAATCTGGATATCGCTAAGAATCAGGTGACTGCGTTTATCGGGCCATCGGGCTGTGGTAAGTCGACCCTGCTGCGGACCTTCAACAAAATGTACTCGCTCTATCCGGATCAGCGGGCTGAAGGGGACATTCTGCTGGATGGCGAAAACATTCTGGCGACTCAGCAGGATATCGCGCTGCTGCGCGCCCGGGTCGGCATGGTGTTTCAGAAGCCTACGCCGTTCCCGATGTCGATCTATGACAACATCGCCTTTGGCGTTCGCCTGTTTGAAAAGCTGTCGCGTGCCGATATGGATGCGCGCGTGCAGTGGGCGCTGACCAAAGCCGCGCTGTGGAATGAAACCAAAGACAAGCTGCATCAGAGCGGTTACAGTCTCTCCGGCGGCCAGCAGCAGCGTCTGTGCATTGCCCGCGGTATCGCGATTCGCCCGGAAGTCTTACTGCTGGATGAGCCCTGCTCTGCGCTTGATCCTATCTCTACTGGCCGTATTGAGGAGCTGATCACCGAGCTGAAACAGGATTACACCGTGGTGATCGTGACGCACAACATGCAACAGGCTGCACGCTGCTCTGACCATACGGCTTTCATGTATCTGGGCGAACTGATTGAGTTCAGCGATACCGACACGCTGTTCACTAAACCCGCCCAGAAGCAAACCGAAGATTATATAACTGGCCGCTACGGCTGATCTGACAGGAGATCGACATGGATAATCTTAATCTGAATAAGCACATCTCCGGTCAGTTCAATGCCGAGCTGGAGCATATCCGTACCCAGGTGATGATCATGGGCGGTATGGTCGAGCAGCAGCTGACCGATGCAATTACCGCTATGCATAATCTGGATGGCGAACTGGCGCAGCGGGTGATCGACGGTGACCAGAAGGTCAATATGATAGAAGTGGAGATTGATGAAGCCTGCGTGCGCATCATCGCCAAACGTCAGCCAACCGCGATCGATTTGCGACTGGTGATGGCGATCATCAAAGCCATTTCTGAGCTGGAACGGATTGGCGACGTGGCGGAGAAGATCAGCCGCACGGCGCTGGAGAAGTTTGGTCAGCAGCATTTGCCGCTGCTGGTCAGCCTTGAGTCGCTGGGTCGTCACACCGTACAGATGCTGCATGATGTGCTGGACGCTTTTGCACGCATGGATCTCAACGAAGCGATCACTATCTACCGTGAAGATAAAAAGGTGGATAAAGAGTACGAAGGCATTGTGCGCCAGCTGATGACCTACATGATGGAAGATCCGCGCACCATTCCCAGCGTGCTGACGGCGCTGTTCTGTGCCCGCGCCATTGAGCGTATCGGCGATCGTTGCCAGAACATCTGCGAAATCATCTTCTATTTCGTCAAAGGTCAGGATTTCCGTCACGTTGGCGGTGACCGGCTCGATGAATTACTGTCGGGCGATGACGGCAGCAACAGACCTTCCTGATAAATCTTCTTCCTGCGCCTGATCGGCGCAGGGATAAGCCTTTTCAATTGGTCACATCCTGAACTCTCTCTATAATTGCGGCACTTTTCTTTATGAGGTGCGCAACGATGTCCCCTTCTCCCCAATCTAAGCCCGGCGTAACGCCAGGCAAAGCGATGCTGGCTGCGGTCAGCGGTTATGCCATGGATGGATTTGACCTGCTGATACTCGGCTTTATGCTGCCGGCTATCAGTGTTTCGCTGGCGCTCAACCCATCACAGGCGGGATCGCTGGTGACCTGGACGCTGATTGGCGCGGTTATCGGTGGCATCGTATTTGGTCATCTCAGCGACCGCTATGGTCGCATCCGCATGCTCACCGTCACGATTCTGGTCTTTTCGGTCTTTACCGGGCTGTGCGCGGTGGCGCAGGGCTACTGGGATCTGCTCGCCTGGCGAACGCTGGCGGGTGTCGGTCTGGGTGGCGAATTTGGTATCGGCATGGCGCTGATTGCCGAAGCCTGGCCGGCGGAGAAGCGTAATCGCGCATCAGCGTGGGTTGGCATCGGCTGGCAACTCGGGGTGCTGATGGCGGCCTTTATCACACCGCCGCTGCTGACTATCATCGGCTGGCGCGGCATGTTTCTGGTCGGCTTGTTGCCTGCGCTGGTCTCGTTTGCCATTCGTCGCGGCATGGGTGAACCGGAGGCGTATCAACGGCAGGTTAAACATGTGCCGTCACTCTCTTTTCCGGCGCGCCTGAAACTGCTGGTGCGCGATCGCGCCACCGCCAAAGCCAGCCTGGGCATTTTTATCCTCTGTTCAGTACAGAACTTTGGTTACTACGGGCTGATGATCTGGATGCCGAGTTACCTCTCCTCCAGCTTTGGCTTCAGCCTGACGAAGTCGGGCCTCTGGACCGCGGTGACCGTGGTCGGGATGACCTTTGGCATCTGGCTGTTTGGCGTACTGGCCGACCGCTTCGCACGCTGGAAAATCTTCCTGCTCTATCAGTTTGGCGCAGTAGTGATGGTGGTGGTTTATGCTCAGCTGCGCGACCCGAACATCATGCTATTTACCGGCGCGATCATGGGGATGTTTGTTAACGGCATGATTGGCGGTTATGGCGCGCTGATTTCCGATACTTTCCCGCCGCAGGTGCGTGCCACCGCGCAAAACGTCCTGTTCAACCTTGGCCGCGGTGTGGGCGGCTTCGGCCCGGTGGTGATTGGTCTGCTGGCGAGCCAGTTCTCGTTTACGGCGGCGATTACCCTGCTGGCGCTGATTTATCTGCTGGATATTGCGGCGACGCTGTTCCTGCTGCCGAAGAAACAGGGTCAGGAAGATACGCTGGGCGCGATTGGCTGATGCTGCCGTGATGGTATGGCTGGAGTAAGTATCATTCCGGCCATTCCGGGTCAGTAATATGGCTCACGATCACCTGTTCTGCCTTCATTACCCCCTGGCATTACATGGCAGGGGGATCCGTTAACAGGCGATTTAAATCCATAGCAGGCAGAGCGTTCTCGCAGGTTTACTTCATCAGCGGCAGGAGCTGTTGATACAGCGTCGCAAAGGTCTCACGACGTGGCTGGTAGTGCGCTACCCGGGCCGGATCCGGCTGGTGTCGCTGCACCAGAACCGGGGTCGGCACAGTGACCTCTGCATCCAGCGCCTGCTGTGCCAGCCTGGCGGCCCCCAGCGCCGGGCCAACCTCCCCGCCATGGCAGTAATCCAGCGTCTGGCCGCTGATGTCTGCCAGCATCTGACGCCACAGTGCACTGCGTGCGCCGCCGCCGATCAACATAATGCTCTTTGGCTGAACGCCACAGTCATGCAGCGCGTCCATGCCCTCCGCCAGCGCAAACCCGACGCCTTCCAGCACCGATCTCGCCAGCTCGGGACGGCCATGCTGGTGGGTAAAGCCAAAGAAAGCACCCCGGGCATTCGGGTTATTGTGCGGCGTGCGCTCACCGGAAAGATAGGGCAGAAACCACAGCCCGGGCACGTCATCGCGCGCGCGTTCAGCTTCAGCCAGCAGCTCAGGAACATCTCTGCAACCGGTCAGCGTCGCTGCCCAGTCCAGACAGGAGGCTGCGCTGAGCATCACCGACATCAGATGCCAGCGCTGGGGTAACGCATGACAGAAGCTGTGTACCGCACGCTGCGGATTGCTGAGATAGCCGTCGCTCACCACGAAGTAGACGCCCGACGTACCCAGCGACAGCATGCCCTGGCCCGGTTCGGTCATGCCGACACCAATCGCACCCGCAGCATTGTCGCCACCGCCCGCCGCCAGCGGCACGGCGTTCATCTTCCAGCGTGTGGCCAGTTCGGCATGTAAGGTGCCGGTCAGGGCATTGCCCTCATAGAGTTGCGGCATCTGATCGCGGCTGAGGTCGCAGGCGCGCAGCATCACATCGCTCCAGTCACGCCGTGCCACATCCAGCCACATTGTGCCTGCTGCATCTGACATATCAGTGGCGAAGTCGCCACTCAATCGCCAGCGCAGGTAATCTTTGGGCAACAGCACGTGAGCGATCTGATTGAATATTGCCGGTTCATGTTGCTGAACCCACAGCAGCTTAGGAGCCGTGAAGCCGGGCATCATCAGGTTGCCGGTGATCGCCCGCGAATCCGGCACCTTCTGTTCCAGCTCACGGCACTGCGCCTCGCTGCGCCCATCATTCCAGAGCATGGCCGGTCGTAATACCTGGTTTGCACTGTTGAGCAGCGTTGCACCATGCATCTGTCCGCTCAGCCCGATGGCCTGCACCGCGCGCAGATCCTGCTGCGCGCTCAGCGCCTGCATGGTCAAATCCAGCGCCTGCCACCAGCTTTCGGGATCCTGCTCGCTCCACAATGGCTGCGGACGCGAAACCTGCAGCGGCGCTGTTTCCGTCGCCATCACATTGCCTTGTGCATCCATCAGCACCACTTTGACGCCAGAGGTGCCTAAATCGATCCCGATAAACATGCTCTGCTCCTGAGGGGTTAGAAATCAAACAGGTAGTGATTTACCAGATTTTCCAGCTGCTCCTGACGTCCGCTCTGATGCTGCGGATTGAGCTGCTGCTGCTGAGCATGCGCCGCCAGCGCCTCCAGTGAAAACTCGCCTTTCAAAATTTGCTGGCCGAACTCACCATTCCAGCCGCTGTAGCGCTGTGCCACACGCTTATCGAGTTCACCGTCGCTGATCATGCGAGCGGCGACCTTCAGCGCCAGCGCCATGGTATCCATCGCGCCAATATGACCGTAGAAGAGATCATATTTATCAGTGCTCTGACGACGCACTTTGGCATCAAAGTTTAAGCCGCCAGTGGTAAAGCCGCCCGCCTTGAGAATTTCGTACATCACCAGCGCATTCTCTTCCACGCTGACCGGGAACTGATCGGTATCCCAGCCGCACTGCGGATCGCCGCGGTTGGCATCCACTGAACCAAAAATGCCCAGCGCAATGGCCGTCGCAATTTCATGATGGAAAGAGTGACCCGCCAGCGTGGCGTGGTTCGCCTCAACGTTAACCTTGATCTCTTTCTCCAGTCCGAACTGTTTCAGGAAGCCATAAACCGTCGCGACATCATAGTCATACTGATGTTTGGTCGGCTCCTGCGGTTTCGGTTCGATCAGCAGCGTTCCCTGGAAGCCAATTTTGTGTTTGTGCTCGACCACCATCTGCATAAAGCGGCCAATCTGCTCGCGCTCCTGGCGCAGATCGGTATTCAGCAGAGTTTCGTACCCTTCGCGTCCGCCCCACAACACATAGTTTTCACCGCCCAGGGTTTTGGTCGCCTGCATGGCGCTGCAGACCTGCGTCGCTGCCCAGGCAAAGACTTCAGGATCGGGATTGGTGGCAGCCCCGGCTCCGTAGCGCGGATGGGTAAAGCAGTTGGCCGTGCCCCACAGCAGTTTCACGCCGGTCTCCTGCTGTTTCTCCAGCAGTTTATCGGTCATGGCGGCAAAATTCTCTTTGTAGCTGTGCAGCGAATCGCCTTCTGGTGAGACATCAACGTCATGGAAGCAGTACCACGGCACATTCAGCTTGTGGAAAAACTCAAAGGCCACATCCGCTTTCAGTTTTGCCTGCTGCAGCGCATCTCCGCTTTTCTGCCACGGACGATCAAAAGCGCCGACACCAAACATATCCGCGCCATTCCAGCAGAAGGTGTGCCAGTAACAGGCGGCAAAGCGCAGATGCTCCGCCATGGTCTTGCCGAGGATCACCTCATCGGGATTGTAGTGGCGGAAAGCGAGAGGATGAGTCGACTGGGTGCCTTCATAACGAACCCGATCGATCTGATCGAAATAAGCGTGCATGGTTTGCTCCTTAGCATCAGTACCCGAATGGCCTGCGTTGAAGCAATATTTGATATTGGCTGCTGTCTCATCACAATTACGATATTTCACTACGGGTGTCAGATAATTATTATTTGTGCGCTGGCTCGCAAAATAATGTTATTTACGGGGTGGTTTATCATTATCGCTCTCTTGTCCGAAAAAGATGAAACCTCGATCGCGCTCATAAAAAATGAAATAAACCAAAAAACGTAATAGCCGGATAAAAATCAGTAATTGCTGTAACAGGAAAATAAGGGCAACAATTCATCCGCCTGGTTTATAGGCCTGAAACGACAATAGCCTCAACCTACAGGATGATCACAATGAAGATGAAACATGCACTGCTCGCCGCCTGTGCGGCGCTGGCGCTGTTCAGCCAGACCAGCGTGGCAAAAGAAGTGAAGATCGGCATGGCGATTGACGATTTGCGACTCGAACGCTGGCAGAAAGACCGCGATATTTTCGTAAAACAGGCTGAGACGCTGGGCGCGAAGGTGTTTGTTCAGTCAGCCAACGGCAACGAAGAGACACAGATGTCGCAGATTGAAAATATGATCAATCGCGGTGTCGATGTGCTGGTGATTATTCCCTACAACGGTCAGGTATTGAGTAATGTTGTCGCTGAAGCGAAACGGGAAGGCATTAAAGTGCTGGCGTATGACCGAATGATAAATAATGCCGATATCGACTTTTATATCTCTTTCGATAATGAAAAAGTGGGCGAGCTTCAGGCCGAGAGCATTGTGAAACAGGTGCCTAAGGGCAACTATTTTTTAATGGGCGGATCGCCTGTGGATAATAACGCACGCCTGTTCCGTGCCGGACAGATGAAGGTGTTAAAACCCTATATTGATAACGGCAGCATTAAAATTGTTGGTGACCAGTGGGTCGATGCCTGGCTGCCAGAAAATGCCCTGAAAATTATGGAAAATGCCCTGACCGCCAACGGCAACCATATCGATGCGGTGGTGGCCTCTAACGATGCCACCGCAGGCGGCGCGATTCAGGCGCTGAGCGCGCAGGGGCTGGCAGGAAAAGTGGCGATCTCCGGTCAGGATGCCGATCTGGCAGCCATTAAGCGTATCAAAGCGGGCACCCAGACCATGACGGTTTACAAACCGATCACTGAGCTCGCCACCGAAGCGGCGAAAATTGCCGTCGAACTGGGTGAGGGCAAAACACCTGCCAGCAACAGCACGCTGAACAATGGTCTGAAAGAGGTTCCGTCACGGCTGCTGAAGCCGATTCCGGTCAACAAAGACAATATTGAAAGCACCGTGGTGAAAGACGGTTTCCACAAACAGAGCGAACTCTGACTGCGCATAGCGTGAGGGAGAACAGTCGATGCTGCTGGAAATGAAAAATATCACCAAGCGTTTCGGTGCCGTGAAGGCGCTGAATGATGTCAGCCTGCAACTTGAGGCGGGCGAAGTGATGTCGCTGTGTGGTGAGAATGGATCAGGCAAATCGACGCTGATGAAAATCCTGTGCGGACTCTATCCGCACGGCGATTTTGAAGGGCAGATTCACTTCTCTGGCGACGACATTCAGGCGCAGACCATTCGCGATACCGAGCGTAAAGGCATTGTGATTATTCATCAGGAGCTGGCGCTGGTGCGGCAACTGACGGTGATGGAGAACATTTTCCTCGGTGCCGAACTGAGCCGTTTCGGCATGGTGGATGATGAAACCATGACCCTGCGCTGCCAGCAACTGCTGGCGCGGGTCGGGCTGAACGTTTCTCCCGCCACCCGGGTCGGTGAGTTAGGCCTTGGGCAGCAGCAACTGGTGGAGATTGCCCGCGCCCTTAACAAACAGGTCCGGCTGCTGATTCTGGATGAGCCGACCTCTTCCCTGACGGAGCAGGAAACGGACGTGCTGCTCGGCATCATCCGCAATCTGCGTGAACACGGCATTGCCTGCATCTACATCTCGCACAAGCTGAATGAGGTTAAGGCGATCTCCGATACCATCTGCGTGATTCGTGACGGCCAGCATATTGCTACCCGTCCGGCAGCGGGCCTGAGCGAAGATGACATCATCACCATGATGGTGGGACGCGAGCTGACCGCGCTCTATCCCCACGCGCCGCATCAGATTGGCGACGTGATACTGAAAGTTGAAAACCTCACCGCCTGGCATCCGGTTAACCGCCACATCCGCCGCGTTAACAATGTCTCGTTCTCGCTCAGACGCGGTGAAATCCTCGGCATCGCCGGGCTGGTGGGCGCGGGCAGGACTGAGACAGTCCAATGTCTGTTTGGCGTCTGGCCGGGGCGCTGGCAGGGCGATATCTGGATCAATGGCAAACAGGTCAACATCACCGATTGCCGCGCCGCCATTGCGCACGGCATCGCGATGGTGCCGGAAGATCGTAAAAAAGATGGCATCGTGCCGCTGATGGCGGTGGGCAAAAATATTACCCTGGCGGCGCTGGACCAGTTCAGCCACCGACTCTCAACGCTGGATGAAGCGCAGGAGCAGCAGGCGATCAATGACGCGATCGGTCGGCTGCGGGTGAAAACCTCCTCATCAGAACTGCCGATTGGCCGTTTAAGCGGCGGCAACCAGCAGAAAGCGATTCTGGCGAAATGTCTGCTGCTCAATCCAAAAATCCTAATCCTCGATGAACCGACGCGCGGCATTGATGTGGGCGCACGTCAGGAGATCTACCTGCTGATCAATGCGCTGGTTCAGCAGGGTATCGCGGTGATTGTGATTTCCTCTGAGCTTCCGGAAGTGCTGGGCCTGAGCGATCGGGTGCTGGTGATGCATGAAGGGCAGATCAAAGCCGATTTGATTAACGATAACCTGACTCAGGAGCAGGTGATGGAAGCTGCCCTGCGGAGTGAACATTATGCTTAAAAGTGAAAGTACCCAAAGCCGCCTCTCCGGCACGCCGGGCAAACCGTCACCGGGCAGGTTCACACTGCCTAATCTGCAGGTTCTGGTGATGCTGGGCGCAATTGTGCTGATTGCATTGTTCTTTACCTGGACCACAGACGGCGCGTGGCTCAGCGCGCGTAACGTCTCCAACCTGCTGCGTCAGACCGCCATCACCGGCATTCTGGCCGTGGGTATGGTGTTCGTGATTATCTCGGCGGAGATCGACCTGTCAGTAGGTTCCATGATGGGCCTGCTGGGTGGCGCGGC
The DNA here is from genome assembly GCF_054056055.1 of Pantoea sp. PvP021. Classification (NCBI taxonomy): domain Bacteria; kingdom Pseudomonadati; phylum Pseudomonadota; class Gammaproteobacteria; order Enterobacterales; family Erwiniaceae; genus Pantoea; species Pantoea sp. PvP021. The sequence goes on from NZ_JBSRXX010000006.1 coordinate 45,176, forward strand.
GGCGATATTTGACGTCTGGCTCGGCTGGCCGCTGCCGCTGACCATTGTGGTGACGCTGGTGATGGGATTACTGCTTGGCACGTGGAATGGCTGGTGGGTGGCCTACCGTAAAGTGCCTTCGTTTATTGTGACGCTGGCGGGGATGCTGGCTTTCCGCGGTGTTCTGGTCGGGATTACCGATGGCACTACGGTTGCGCCGATCACGCCAGGCATGTCGCAGATTGGTCAGAGTTATCTGCCGGGCGGCGTCGGTTTCGGCTTTGGCTTTGCCGGTCTGGCGTTGTTTATGTTGTGGCAGTGGCGGCTGCGGCTGCGTCGTCAGCAGCTCGGACTGGCGCAGGGCGCAGCCAGCGGCACCATCGGACGTCAGGCGATCACCGCCATCTTAGTGCTGGGTGCCATCTGGTTGCTCAACGACTATCGCGGCGTGCCGACCCCGGTGTTACTGCTGGCCGTGCTGTTGCTGGCGGGCATGTTTATGGCAACCCGCACCGCGTTTGGCCGTCGTATCTACGCCATCGGCGGCAACATTGATGCTGCGCGCCTGTCTGGCATTAACGTGGCGCGTACAAAGCTGGCGGTGTTTGCCATCAACGGTGTGATGGTGGCGATTGCCGGGCTGATCCTCAGTTCACGACTGGGCGCAGGCTCGCCGTCGGCGGGTAACATTGCGGAACTCGACGCTATCGCCGCCTGTGTGATCGGCGGCACCAGCCTGGCGGGTGGCGTAGGTTCGGTTGCGGGCGCGGTAATGGGGGCGTTTATTATGGCCTCGCTGGATAACGGCATGAGCATGATGGATGTGCCGACTTTCTGGCAGTACATCGTTAAAGGCGCGATTCTGCTGCTGGCGGTGTGGATGGATACGGCAACGCGGCGTCGGGTGTAATCGCGCGGGCGATCACATTGTGGCGCAAACAATTTTTTTGCCCCTTTCAGCCGTGTTATGCAATGCGCTGAGGATTTAAGGGAACGCGCCATCATGCATGAGAAACGCTATCGCATTACCCTGCTGTTTAACGCCAACAAAGTGTATGACCGTCAGGTTGTGGAGGGCGTCGGTGAGTATCTGCAGGCGTCGCAGACTGACTGGGATATCTTCATCGAAGAAGATTTCCGCTGCCGCATCGACAACATCCGGGAGTGGCTGGGCGATGGGGTGATCGCCGATTACGACGATCGCTCTATCGAAACCCTGCTGTCGAATGTTTCCGTGCCGATTGTCGGCGTTGGCGGCTCTTATCATCGGCAGGAGGATTATCCGCCGGTGCACTACATCGCGACTGACAACGCCGCGCTGGTGGAGAAAGCCTTTCTGCATCTGAAAGAGAAGGGCATTAATCGCTTTGCCTTTTATGGTTTACCGGCCTCCAGCGGCAAGCGCTGGGCACAGGAGCGTGAACAGGCGTTTCGCCAGCTGGTGGGACGTGAGCGCTATCAGGGCGTGGTCTACCAGGGCATGGAAACCGCGCCGGAAAACTGGCAGCACGCCCAGAACCGTCTCGCCGACTGGCTGCAGACGCTGCCGCCGCAAACCGGCATTATCGCCGTCACGGATTCACGGGCGCGACACCTGCTGCAAGCGTGCGAACACCTGAAAATACCGGTGCCGGAGAAGCTTACGGTGATCGGGATTGATAATGAGGAGCTGACCCGCTATCTGTCACGCGTGGCGCTCTCGTCCGTGGCGCAGGGCTCGCGACAGATGGGCTATCAGGCGGCCAAACTGCTGCATCGGCTACTGGATAAGCAGCCCTTACCGCTTCAGCGTATCCTGGTGCCGCCGGTGAAAGTCATCGCCCGGCGCTCTACCGACTTCCGCTCGCTGCGCGATCCGGCGGTGATTCAGGCGATGCACTACATCCGCTTCAACGCCTGTAAGGGGATCAAAGTGGAGCAGGTGCTGGATGCAGTCGGGCTATCGCGCTCTAATCTGGAAAAACGCTTTCGGGATGAGACCGGCGACACCCTCCATGCGATGATCCACCGTGAAAAACTGGAAAAAGCGCGCGAACTGCTGGCCTCTTCATCGCTCAACATCAACGAGATCTCGCAGATGTGCGGCTATCCTTCGTTGCAGTATTTCTACTCGGTCTTCCGCAAAAGCTACGACACCACGCCAAAAGAGTATCGCCAGCATTTTGGGGAGAATGTGTTGTAGCAGGAAGCGTTCAGTCTGAGGTGGATGGATACCGGATGAATCAGGGCGGCTTGAGCCACTAGATCATCCGCTGCTCACTCTGCTCCAGCACCGCCAGCGCCAGCCCGTTGGCCGGATCGATCCGTTGCTCAGGAAAGTGCAGCAGGGTATGTGCGGCGGTAAAGGCCAGCGCGTTGCCGTGTGCGGTAGTGCGCACCGCCTTGCAGAAGACTTCACTGGCGTTCCACGGACAATCAATGATGATGGTGGCGGGATTGAGCAGCAGCATAATCTGACTCAGCGCCGCACCCAGATAGCCACCCGCCTGCGCCATCACCTCATCCACCACCCGTGGCGCGCTGTCGCGGTTCTGCCAGCTCAGGCCAGGCTGACGCTGCGCCAGCTGCTGTTTAACCGCAGGCTGGCTGACCAGCGCTTCCAGGCAACCGCGGCGGCCGCAACTGCAACGCGGGCCGTCGGGCTGGACAACCAGATGTCCCGCCTCGCCCGCCGTCCAGCTGTGCCCGGTAAAGACTTCACCATGCTGTACCAGTGCGCCGCCAATTCCCTCGGAAATACGCAGATAAAAGTGACCGCTCTCCACTGATAATCCACGCAGCTGTACCGCCAGCAGCGCAGCGGCTTTGACATTATTCATAATGCGGATGGGGAGACTGACGTGCTTACTCAGCGCGCCCAGCAGGTCAACATCCTGCCATTCGAGGGGCAATGAAATATGCATCCAGCCGCGCCGGGGATCGACGATACCGGGAAAACCCAGGCCAATGCCGAGCAAATCAGGATAGCTTTTCATCAGTTCCCGGCACAGCATCGCCAGCTCAGCCAGCAGTCGGGTCGGGTTACTGGTATCGGTGCGCAGCGTCTTTTCAGCCAGCACCTGTGAAAAATAGTCGCAGACCCGCCAGTGGATGACGTTGCGTTCCACCATGATGCCTGCGCTCTTGAGTTTTTCCGGTCGCAGGGTAATCCCGATTTTAGGCCGTCCGGCGGAAGCGACGCTGACCGGCCCCAGCTCCTCTATGAGGCCCTGCTCCAGCAGGTCATCAATGATTAATGAGACGGTATTTTTGCTGAGTGTCAGCGTCTCCGCCAGATCCTGACGCGACGTCACGCGCAGCTTACGCAGCTGAGTCATCACCCGTTTCTGGTTATTCAGTCGCAGTAGTGCCGGGCCTTTGCCGTTCGTTTTCATTACGGGTTCACTCAACAGAGGAGTAAGAATTGAGTGTATCAGCCCATACGTATTCCACATCCCACACTTTTGCGGGCGGTTTCACACAACCCGATCGCCTGTGGCTAAGATCGTGACCGCGATCAGATCGTGGGATTAATGCTGGGTTTTCTGCTGCACCAGTGGCCGGACGTCGGAATGATCCTGACTCAGCGCGTCCGGCTGCGCCGGGCATGGGCGGAAAGGCAAAGGCGGTATAGCTCGTCGTTATGACGAGGGGCTTCAGGCCCGATGAGCGCAGTGACCCGGCGCTGCCGGGTCACTGTTTAATATTCGTCGCCGCGTACCCGACTGCGATAGCTTTCCCAGTCGAAGCGCACCCACAGGCTGTTGCCAAGGCGCATACGGTCCATGACACGTTCGCCCAGCAGCGTATTCATGCCCGCATGGTCGAGGTTAGATAACATGCCGGTCGGGCGTTTCGAGGAGGATCGGCGATCGACAATCTGGTTAATAATCACTTTTTCGTAGCGCGATTCACTCTGCATACCGATCTCATCAATCACCAGCAGATCAACACTGCTGAGATCCTGAATCAGCCGCTCTTCGGTAATGCCGCTGCTGCCGCTGAAGGTGCCCTTCATGCTCGACATCAGATCGGCAACCGTCACGATCAGCACGCTTTTACCGCGCAGGATCAGGTCGTTGCCAATCGCGGCGGCCAGATGGTTTTTACCGGTGCCGGGACGGCCTGAAAAGACAAAACTGGCGATGCTGCCATCAAATTCAGCGGCATACTGACGCGCCAGTTCCAGCGCCTTGCGCTGTCCCTCATTCTCTACCCGGTAATTATCAAATGAGCAGTTCATATGCAGCTCGCGAATGCCGGAACGGCCCATTACGCGCTGCATTTTCATTGCGCGATTCTCACGCACAATCGCCTCTGATCGCAGGCGACCCTGCTCCTGATTCCACGCCAGCAGCTCTTCGCCATTGGCAAATTTAGGATGGGTGCCTGCGGGCATCATTTTTTTCAGACGGTTAAAGAGATCGTTTGGCGTTTTCATCATTCACCTCGGAAACCATCGGGAATGGTACGGTCAGGATCGGGCAACTGCGTGATATCACGCTTCGGTTGCCCGCCGTTTGCGGCACGGTTCATCTGAATGCTGCGTGCCAGTTTCTGTTGCCACTGTACATGATGGAACATCCGGCCTTCCGCCTGCCAGTAAGCCACAAAGGCCGCCAGCTCGCTGGGGGTCACCGGTTCGCCCAGCGACACACCCCAGATCGCGGCCTGGCGCGTAAAGTCGGCATCCGGCTGCCAGCCCTGATACATGGCGAACTTACCTGCCGGCGTATGGATCGCGGCGGGGGAATCGTCATACAGGCTGTCATCCAGCGCCACATCATTAGGCTGCCGGGCGGCGGCTTCCAGCGCCAGCAGCTCAGCCAGACGCTTAGGTGTGATGGCGTACATCACCGGCGCATAATTATCTAACACCGCCAGCGTGCCCTTTTCCGCCTGCTGCAGGGCAGTCAGCGGATCCTGTCGGAAGGCATCCAGGCCAATGAGCGTTGAAGTTAAGATTTTAGCTGACATGAAAAGACCTGAGGTTAACGAACACCTTGCGCCGGGAACCCGTCGCCGACGCAGAAGTGTTTATTGTACCTTTTTTAATGATGCGGATCGCTTAAAAAGCAAGAGTGCGGATCAGTGCGAAGTGACCGGAGAAGTGGCGTGACGGGCCGGTGCAGATTCGGTGGCGTGCACGCTGACGGCCGCGGCGGCCGGACGGGTCTGCCATAGATAGCGAACCGAGGCCAGCCAGCACAGGCCGTAACCCAGCAGTTCGGTGCCCTCTTCGGCCATGTTTTTCACCACGCGGTTGTAATCCCCCAGCATCAGGTGCTGCCACAACGCATGAATACCAAACAGTCGTGAGAAGACCAGCACCACTAAAAAGCCGGAGGCCATCACCGGCCAGCTGCGGTGCTGCAGCAGCCTGGCCAGCGCATGCAGGGTTTTTTTCGGCGTCCGCAGCGCGACGGCCAGACAACCGGCCGTCACCGCCAGGGCGAACCAGATCCAGCTGCCATGCTGGATGGCATCAAACACAAAGTCGAGCTCACGGATCAGCATACAGCTATAGAAGCCCGCCACTAAGGTCAGCGCGCCGCGCTGAGCCGGACGGCGCTGGGCCGCAATAAAGAACAGGGCGGCAATCACCGCCAGCATGATTTCCTGGGTGGTTTCAGTAAAAGAGGTTTCGTGCAGCGCATCATTCATCCAGGCCACATCAATATAGATGGGCAATATCATCAGAGCGAGAAAGAGTGCTGCCAGTATGAAGACCGTCATTTCACGGCCAATAATTGTCAAATCGTTGCGCATAGTGTTACCAGTATAATGATTAGCGGACTCATTATATTTTAAACGCCCGATTCCCTTTCTCTTTTCATGCCCCGGTCAGAAGCTGGCGCTGAAGCCAAAGGTATAAAGTTGCTGCTCCTGGTTATTCAGCGCTTCGCTTTGTGAAAACGCGGCGAAAGCCGCCAGATTATCGTTCAGAGGCACTTGTGCACCGATGCTCAGATCGATGCCTTCGGACTGATCAGTGCCGTTCGTCGCCTCACGCCGGGAATTCTGCGGCGTGTCTGCCAGCAGATAGTGATAACTCAGCTGCGCCCAGGGCGATATCCATCCCTGCTGTGAATCGATGCGCCAGCCGACGCTGGCGCTCTGCTCACGACTCTGTTGATCGCTGTAGTCACATTGCAGACAGTTCATCTGCTGCGGATCAACGGCATACTGCGCCACCGGCCCGGTGGTAAATGACGGGGCAATGGGCAGGTCAACCCCAGCCCGATAGCGTTTTCCCAGCGGGGTGGTGCCTACGCTGCCGGTTTCACTGTGGACGGCGATGGGTGACGCGGTGGGAGAGTTGATGGCGGCTTCAAACAGGGCGCGGCTCTCATCGCTGAAGGCGAGTGGCGTCAGGGCGATCTTCTCCGCCAGAATCGTATCGTAGTCGGGCAGAAAGTCGGGATGTTGAGGCGCAGAGATGCCGCCGCGCGCAAAAGTCGGTTGCGTTAAGATTAACAGCCATACAGCACAGCAGATCCGCAGACCTTTCCAACCGCTTCTCGGCAACATCGCTTCTCCAGGCAAGGCTGAAGTTATTATCCGGCGTTTAAATTAAATTTCGGCCCGTCTCTGTTATTTAACCGGTGATCGTTTAACTATCAACCGATTAATTCTAAGATCAAGCGGACCGCTAAAATATTCTTGTTATAAAGGAACAAAGCGATGCAACGATGTGGTTGGGTAACGCAGGATCCCCTCTATCTGGCTTATCACGACAGGGAGTGGGGTGTGGCACAGAGAGACAAGCGTGCGCTGTTTGAGATGCTCTGTCTGGAAGGACAGCAGGCGGGGTTATCCTGGATTACCGTGCTGAAAAAGCGCGAAAACTATCGGGCGGCGTTTCACCAGTTTGATCCGCAGGCCATAGCGTTGATGGATGCGGCAGAGATCGACACGCTGATGCTCAACAGCGGCATTATCCGCCACGCCGGAAAAATCGCGGCGATTATCGCCAACGCCCGTGCTTATCTCCAGATGGAAGCGCAAGGCGAGGATTTCAGCCACTTCGTCTGGCAATTTGTCGATAACGTGCAAATCGTCCACCATTATCCTGACTATAGTCAGGCTCCCACCACCTCAGAGCAGGCCATTGCGCTCTCGAAGGCGCTAAAGCAGCGTGGTTTCAAATTCATCGGCCCCACAATCTGCTACTCCTTTATGCAGGCCTGCGGGCTGATAAACGATCATCAGAGCAACTGTTTTTTCCATCCTGACAACCAAAAGGCGTAATTCCCGCTAAATCAGGATTTTTCCTCACTACATTCCCGGCCACCAGGCGGCATAATCGTGCCACTTATGGGAAAGGTTTTCCCCTGTGTGTCGAATGTAAGGGAACAAAAATGCAGAAGAAATTAATCGCCATCACCTTGTTATTAAGCGGCAGTCTGGCCCTGCCAGGTTGTACCACCAATCCTTACACCGGCGAATCTCAGGCGGGTAAGTCAGGTGTGGGCGCAGGCCTGGGTGCGTTAGTGGGTGCCGGTGTCGGTGTACTCTCCTCGTCGAAGAAAGATCGCCGTAAAGGTGCGCTGATTGGTGCTGCTGGCGGAGCCGCACTGGGCGGTGGCGTGGGTTACTACATGGATGTGCAGGAAGCGAAACTGCGCGACAAGATGCGCGGAACGGGCGTCAGCGTGACCCGTAATGGCGATAACATCGTCCTGAATATGCCAAACAATGTCACCTTCGACTCCAGCAGCAGCAATCTGAAACCTGCCGGCGCGAACACCCTGACAGGTGTTTCAATGGTGCTGAAAGAGTATCCGAAAACCGCGGTAAACGTAGTGGGTTATACCGACAGCACCGGCACCCGCGCGCTGAACATGCGTCTGTCACAGCAGCGTGCTGAAAGCGTCGCCAGCGCGTTGATCGTGCAGGGTGTTGCCAGCGATCGCCTGCGCACCCAAGGTGCAGGCCCGGATAACCCGGTTGCCAGCAACAGCACCGAAGCAGGCAAAGCGCAAAATCGTCGTGTTGAGATCACGCTCAGCCCGCTGGGATAAACGCGGTCGCCCCCGCCCGGGGGCGCCTTTTTTCTGTAAAGCATCGCGTTAAAAGTATCTGTAATGTTTCTGCGAATAGAGCCAGCAGAGGCTTTATGGTAGCCTGATCAAAAATTGATCAATGGACGCCTTCCTATGTCTCTTAAAGCCATCAGGCCGGTGAACAGGTGGCTGAAATGGTCATCCGGCTGATTGATGGCGCACCGTCGGAAACGTTACAGACCCTGTGGCAACCCTGGCTGCAATTACCTGCGTAGCGCTTTTTTGCGCCGGGCTTTGCTTGTGCTAGTCTCTGCCGGGTTTCTTATTACGCAGGATATCTCATGAAAATCAGGCCGCCTCGCGCCACCATCAGCGATGTTGCTCACGCGGCACGAACCGGTAAAACCAGCGTTTCACGCTATCTCAATGGTGAACTGCATCTGCTCTCTGCCGGTCTGAAAGCGCGGATCGAACAGGCTATTGCTGATCTCAGCTATCGCCCGAGTCAGATGGCGCGTGGCCTGAAGCGCGGACGTACCCGCCTGATCGGGCTGATTATCGCCGATATCACCAATCCCTATTCTGTTGATGTCATGAGCGGTATTGAAGCCGCCTGCCGCGAGCAGGGCTTCACGCTGCTGATGTGTAATACCAATAACGAAGTGGATCTGGAGCAGCACTATCTGCAATTGCTGAGCAGCTATCAGGTTGAGGGCATTGTGGTTAACGCCGTCGGGATGCGCGAAGAGGTGCTGAACCATCTGCAACAATCCCTGCTGCCGATGGTGCTGATTGACCGTAAAATCCCCGATTTTCCCTGCGATGTGGTGGGCCTGAATAACGCCGAGGCAGCTGAAACGGCAACGCGGCATCTGGTCGACAATGGCTATGATGCGCTGCTGTTTCTTAGCGAGCCGCTGGGCAGCGTCAACACGCGCCGTGAGCGCCTGCAGGCCTTCCGCCAGCTACTGGCAGAGCATCCGCAGGTTGAGCATGAGAATACGGAAGTGGCGCTGCATCAGCCCGCCGCGCTGGATCAGGCGCTGCTGGCCTTTAATCAGCGTCACACCGGTAAACGTTGCGCAGTGATGGTTGCCAACGGGGCGCTGACCCTGCAGGTAGCGCGATCGCTACAGCGACTCAATCTGCACTGGGGCCGCGATATCGGCCTGCTCGGTTTTGACGAACTGGAGTGGGCGGCGCTGGCCGGTGTCGGTATCACCACGCTGAAACAGCCCACCTGGCAGATTGGCTACAGTGCGCTGGAACGACTGATTACGCGCATCGAAGGCAGCGGATTGCCGGTTGCCGAGCAGGTCTTTTCTGGCGAACTTATCGTTCGCGGCTCCAGCCAGCCTCTTAACTGAATTTCAGATTTAACCTTCCGTTTACGTGCTCGCTTCGTGAGCACGATCATAATTTCACAGTTTGCTGCTTTGCTTTGGAACCGGTTCCATTTAGGGTTTTTGTATTCGTTATGGGCAGAACCCTGCCATGGAGTAGAACATGAAACCTGACATCATCGTGGTGACCGCCGCATATGGCCACTCACAGATCGCCGCTCTCGGCGGTCAGCGTGCGCTGCTGCCGATTATCCAGCAGGCGGGCGCAGACGGGGTCGAAATCCGCCGCGAACTGCTTGATGACGCGGCGCTGGCCGATCTGCCGGCACTGGCCCGGGCGGTGGCGCAGCATCAGCTGCACAGCAGCTATTCGGTGCCCGATACGCTGTTTTGTGACGGCGGCGAAATCAATCCCCGTATAACCCACTACGTTGAAGAAGCACACCAGTTAAACGCTCAGCGGCTGAAAGTGGCGCTGGGAGAGTTCACCGGTGCGCTGCCTTGCGAAGCGTTGCAGGCGCTGCTGGCGGATCTGCCATTTCAGCTGACGGTAGAAAACGACCAGACTGAGCATGGCCGACTGGCTCCGTCAGTTGCCTTTTTCACGGCGGTCAGGGAAGCGGATCTGCCGATCAGCATGACCTTTGATATGGGTAACTGGTGCTGGACCGGTGAGGATGCCGATCAGGCGGCGCAACAGCTGGCTGCGCAGGTGGGCTATGTGCATGTCAAAGCCGCCGTGGCGCACCAGGATAGCTACCGCGCGATTGCGCTGGATGAGGCTGATGACCACTGGCGCACACTGCTGCAACAGTTGCCCGCACAGGCACCGCGCGGTATTGAATTTCCGCTGGAAGGCGACGATCTGACTGCGGTGACACGCCACTACGTGTCGCTGCTGCGTAACGTGTAAGGAGTGAAGATGACCACGCATCACACTATGCATCACAACGGTCCGCTTGATGTTGTCACTATCGGTGAAGCGATGGCGATGTTCATCGCCCGTGAAACCGGCGACCTGGCCGCAGCAGAGACCTTTGTTAAACGCGCGGCGGGCGCTGAACTCAATGTGGCGACCGGCCTGGCTCGTCTTGGCCTGAAAGTGGGCTGGGTCAGTCGTATTGGCGATGACGCTTTTGGCCGGTTTATCTGCCAGCAGCTGGAAAAAGAGGGTATCGACCACGCCCGGGTGACGGTCGATAAGCGCTATCCCACCGGTTTTCAGCTCAAGTCCAAAGTCGACGACGGCTCTGATCCGCTGGTGGAATATTTTCGTAAAGGCTCGGCGGCCAGCCATCTGTCGGTCGACGATTTTGACGCGGACTATTTTGGTTCGGCGCGACATCTGCACCTGAGCGGTGTGGCGGCGGCGCTGTCAGAGAGTTCGCTGGAGCTGCTGAAGCACACCGCCAAAGAGATGCGTGCGCGCGGTAAAACTATCTCGTTTGATCCTAACCTGCGGCCGGTGCTGTGGCGCAGCGAAGAGGAGATGCGTAAGCAGCTCAATCTGCTGGCGGAGTATGCCGACTGGGTACTGCCGGGCGAAAAAGAGGGGCTGATTCTGACCGGCTATCGTCAGCCAGAAGCGATCGCGGATTTCTATCTCGATAAGGGCGTGAAAGCGGTCGTGATTAAAACCGGTTGTGACGGTGCCTGGTATAAAACGGCGCAGGGCGAGCAGGGCCAGGTTGAGGCGATAAAAGTCGACAACGTGGTGGATACCGTAGGCGCCGGAGACGGCTTTGCCGTTGGCGTCATCAGCGCCCTGCTGGAAGGTCAGTCGTTGCCGCAGGCGATTCGTCGCGGCAACAAAATTGGTTCGATGGCGATTCAGGTCATTGGTGACAGCGAAGGTCTGCCGACGCGTCAGCAACTGGGCGACGTGTAGTTCGCGCCCCTCTACAGTCACAGGAGTTCCCGATGAAAAAGCAGACAATCGCGCCAAAACGCTGGTGGTTCATCATGCCCATCGTGTTTATCACCTACAGCCTGGCGTATCTCGATCGTGCAAATTTTAGCTTCGCTTCTGCTGCCGGGATTAATGACGATCTCGGCATCACCAAAGGTATGTCCTCGCTGCTGGGTGCGCTGTTCTTCCTGGGTTACTTCTTTTTCCAGATCCCGGGTGCAATTTACGCCGAACGCCGCAGCGTCAAGAAACTGATCTTCTGGTGCCTGATCCTGTGGGGCGGCTGTGCCTCACTGACCGGCGTGGTCAGCAACATTCCGATGCTGGCGGCCATTCGCTTTATTCTGGGCGTGGTGGAAGCCGCGGTGATGCCCGCGATGCTGATCTACATCAGCAACTGGTTTACCAAGTCGGAACGTTCACGCGCCAATACCTTCCTGATCCTGGGTAATCCGGTCACGGTGTTGTGGATGTCGGTCGTGTCAGGCTATCTGATCGAATCGTTTGGCTGGCGTGAGATGTTTATCTTCGAAGGGATTCCGGCGGTGGTCTGGGCGATCGCCTGGTGGTTCCTGGTGCAGGATAAGCCGGCGCAGGCGCGCTGGATGAGCGATGCCGAGAAAGCGGCATTGCAGGCTGAACTGCAGAAAGAGCAGGAAAATATTAAAGCGGTGCGCAACTACAGCGAAGCGTTCCGCAACCGCAACGTGATCATTCTCTGCCTGCAATATTTTGCCTGGAGCATCGGCGTCTATGGCTTTGTGCTGTGGCTGCCGTCGATTCTGCGTAATGGCACGCAGATGGGCATGGTAGAGGCGGGCTGGCTCTCCGCAGTGCCTTATCTGGCGGCGACCATTGCGATGGTGGTGGTCTCCTGGGCGTCGGATAAAACCCAGAACCGTAAGCTGTTCGTCTGGCCGCTGCTGCTGGTGGGCGCGCTGGCGTTCCTGGGCTCTTATCTGGTGGGATCGAACAATTTCTGGATGTCCTACACCCTGTTAGTGATTGCCGGTGCCGCGATGTATGCGCCTTACGGGCCGTTCTTCGCCATTATTCCTGAGATGCTGCCACGCAATGTCGCCGGTGGCGCAATGGCGCTGATCAACAGTATGGGTGCGCTGGGGTCGTTTATCGGTTCATGGATTGTCGGCTATCTTAATGGAGCCACCGGCAGCCCGTCCGCGTCCTACATCTTTATGGGATCGGCCCTGCTGGTTTCGGTGTGGCTGACGCTGATTGTGAAACCGGCGCAGAACAAAGCGCCGCCGCTGCAGGGTGCGAAACCCGCCTGAAAGCGTAAACGTTAGCCTCTATTTCTCCGGGCGGCCTGCAAGCCGCCCGCTACTTATTGACCGGGAGCCACCGAATGAAACCCGCTGTAATTCTCTATAAAAAACTGCCCGACGATCTTTATGCTCGCCTGGCTGAACAGTGTGACGTGACGGAAATCAGCGATCTCTCGCCGGAAAGCCAGCAGGAACATGCTGCGGCGTTCCAGCAGGCAGAAGGTCTGCTGGGATCGGGCGGTAAAGTGAATGGCGAGCTGCTGGCGAAGATGCCCAATCTGCGCGTCTGCTCCAGCGTCTCTGTAGGCTATGACAATTTTGATGTGGATGCGCTGAATCAGCGTCACGTGGTGCTGATGCACACGCCGACCGTGCTGACCGAAACCGTGGCGGACACCATGATGGCGCTGGTACTGAGCACCGCGCGTCGGGTGCCGGAACTGGATGCCTGGGTCAAAGCGGGCAACTGGCAGAAGAGCATCGGTCCGGCGCAGTTCGGCATCGACGTGCACCATAAAACGCTGGGTATTCTCGGCATGGGACGTATCGGGATGGCGCTGGCGCAGCGCGCCCACTTTGGCTTCGGCATGAAAATCCTCTACAACGCCCGCCGCGAGCATGAAGAGGCGCAGTCGCGCTTTGGCGCACAGCGCTGTGAACGGGAGGCGCTGCTGAAGCAGAGTGATTTCGTCTGCATCAGTTTGCCGCTGACCGAAGAGACGCACCATCTGATCGGTGCCGCCGAGCTTGAACTGATGAAGCCGGATGCGGTGCTGATCAACGCCGGTCGCGGGCCGGTGGTGGATGAGAATGCGCTGATCGCCGCGTTGCAGGCGGGCAAACTGCATGCCGCCGGGCTGGATGTGTTTGAGCAGGAGCCGGTCTCTGCCGACTCTCCGCTGCTGTCGCTGCCCAATGTGGTGACGCTGCCGCATATCGGTTCTGCCACCCATGAAACCCGCTACGGCATGATGCAGGATGCGGTAGAAAATCTCCTCGCTGCACTCGGCGGAAGCGTCGAGAAAAACTGCGTGAACCCGCAGGCGCTGAAGTAATCCCCTCGCCTTTCCATTGCGCCCGCCCATGGCGGGCGTTATGGTGGACCCCCGATTCGCTATCACAAATATTTAACCGCTATGTCTTTTTCTCAGTTCGGCGACAAATTTACCCAACATTCCGGCATCTCACGTCTGATGGAAGATATGGGCGCGGGCCTGCGAACGCCCGGCACCATCATGCTGGGCGGCGGTAATCCGGCGCAGATCCCGGCCATGAACGACTACTTTCAGCAACTGCTGCAGCAGATGCATGAGGAAGGCAAACTCAGCGAGGCGCTGTGCAATTACGACGGCCCGCGCGGAAAAGCGACGCTGCTGGCGTCGCTGGCCGGGCTGCTGAGCGATCAGCTTGGCTGGCCCATCACCGCACAGAACATTGCGCTGACTAACGGCAGCCAGAGCGCCTTCTTCTATCTGTTCAATCTGTTCGCCGGTCGTCGGGCCGATGGCAGCAAAAAGCGGGTGCTGTTCCCGCTGGCGCCTGAGTATCTGGGCTATGCGGATGCCGGCCTGGAAGAGGGGCTGTTTGTGTCGGCGAAGCCGAACATTGAGCTGCTGCCGGAAGGTCAGTTTAAATATCATGTCGATTTTGAGCATCTGCCGATGAACGAAGAGGTCGGGCTGATCTGCGTATCGCGCCCGACCAACCCCACCGGCAACGTGATCACCGATGATGAACTGATGCAGCTCGATGCGCTGGCACAGCAGCATGACGTGCCGCTGCTGATCGACAATGCCTATGGCGTGCCGTTCCCCGGCATCATCTTCAGCGAGGTGCGCCCGCTGTGGAACCCCAACATCATTCTCTGCATGAGTCTGTCGAAGCTCGGCCTGCCGGGTGCGCGTTGCGGCATCATTATCGCTGACGAGAAGACCATCACCGCGCTGAGCAATATGAACGGCATCATCAGTCTGGCGCCCGGCAGTATCGGTCCGGCCATTGCCAATGAGATGATCCGTCGCGGCGATCTGTTGCGGCTCTCCGAAGAGGTGATTAAGCCGTTCTATCAGCAGAAGGTGCAGCAGACCATTGCGATCCTGCGGCGCTATCTGCCGGAAGACCGCTGCCTGATCCACAAGCCGGAAGGGGCGATTTTCCTCTGGCTCTGGTTCCGCGATCTGCCGATCACCACCGAATTGCTTTATCAGCGGCTGAAAGCGCGCGGCGTGCTGATGGTGCCGGGCCACTTCTTCTTCCCGGGACTGGAACAGGCGTGGCCGCACACCCATCAATGTATGCGGATGAATTACGTGCCGGATGCAGAGAACATTGAGCGGGCGGTGCAGATTCTGGCGGAAGAGGTTGAGAACGCCTGGCGCGACAGCTAATCCTGCGAATCGGTTAACGACAGCTGGCACCACTGTGCCAGCTGCTGAATCGCCTGTTCCACCTCTGCATTCCAGCCAAAACCGGCATTCAGCCGGAAACAGTGATCGTAGCGCTGGTCGGTGGCAAAAATGTGGCCCGGCGCAATGCCGATGCCCGCGTTGCGCGCTTTCAGAAACAGCTCGCGCACGTTCAGCGCCTGTCGGGGCATCTCAACCCACAGCACATAGCCTCCTTCCGGATCGGACACCCGGGTTCCCGCCGGAAATTCCCGCAGCACCGACTGACGCATTTCACGGATTTGTCGTGCCAGCTCACGCCGCAGCTTACGCAGATGAGCATCATAGCCGCCGCTGCGCAGCAGTTCCGCCACCGCCGCCTGCGACAGCACCGAGGTGCCCATGGTTGAGGTATATTTCAGTGAGGCGATTTTGCGCATGTAGTTGACGCTGTGAACCCAGCCAATACGAATGCCTGGCGCCACGGTTTTAGAGAAGCCGCTGCAGAGAATGGCGTTGGGGCTGAAGGCGCGCATCGGGAAAGGGCGGCGTTCACCGAAGGCAGTATCGCCAAAAATATCATCCTCAATAATCACCACGTCGTTTTCATCCGCCTGCCGCGCAATATAGGCCTTATGCTCATTGGGAATGCTTTTTCCCAGCGGATTGTTGACGTTGCACAGGGTGAGAAAGACCCGCACTGCCTTGCGCTGAAACAGCCCGGTGAGCTTCGCGACATCGACATACCCTTCCGGCCCGGCTTCCACTTCAATCACCCGTAAATTGAGGTTATGCAGCATCTGCAGCAGCACGAAATAGCAGGGTGATTCCACGGCGACCACATCGCCCGGCTGGGTCGTGGCGCGCAGCGACAGCGAGATCGCCTCAATGCAGCCGTTGGTGATCAGAATATCGTCAGCGCTGATATTACAGCCGTAACCCACTGCCCGACGGGCAATCTCTGTTTTCAGCGGCGCATAACCGGTGCCCTTCACCGTATTCCCGAGCAGGGCCGGTTTGCTGTAGCCCATCTGACGCATCAGCAGGCCGATGCGCTTGACCGGATAGAGTGCGCTGTCACCGTTGGCCAGATCGAGACGCACCCGGCAGTCTGAGCCAAGCATCGCCAGATGGAGTTCTGTCTGCTCATCAAGCGGCGCAATGGCGCGCGGCTGTTCACTGACGGCGGGCAGCTGACGGGAAGAGGGCCGCTGCGGGGCAACAAAAAAGCCCGATTTGGGGCGGGCAACGGCGTAGCGCTCATCTTCCAGCGTGCGCAGTGTCTTCAGGGCGGTGGTAAGGCTGACATTGTACTGCGTCGCCAGCGTGCGCACCGACGGCAGACGGCTGTCAGGTGCCAGCGAACCGGCATGAATGGCCTGCTTGATCTGTTCTGCGATCTGGCGGTAACGACTGCTCTGACTCTCCTGTTCCCCGATAATATCGGCCATCTGTTCCACCCCATATCGCGCTGATCTGTGCATATTCAACAGAGTACATTCAAAGTACTTTAGGCTGCATCTCTTAATTATTCATAACGCTAAACGGCCCGGCAACCCCGTCAGCCCCGGGCTTCAGACCATAAAGTGATTCTGTTCACCTGAGGAAAACGTGAGAAATGAATAATCTGCCCGCCATGATGAAGGAGATGGAAGCGTATCTGTCACCCGCCATCATTGAGTCTGCTCAGCGCTGCTCTCTTCGCCTGCTGGCAGCGTTGCCGGATCAGCAGCTGCTGGAGAATAACCGTGTGCTGCTCGCCTATGGCGGGGGAAAAGACAGCAGCTACATGGTGGCTTACGTGCGTTACATTCAGGGACTGATCTGGCAGCAGCAGGGCAGCACCTTTCATCTGCGGATCAGCACCAATCGCCATGCGGCGATGAATCAGAGCGTAATGGAGAATATCCACCGCGTTTATCAGTCGCTGGCGATGCATGACGATGAACGGGTGGAGTGCCTGGTCGTGGATGGCCTGCTGATCCGGCCGTTTGACCGCGACCTGCCGATGCCGGAGAGCGTGCGGCAGCAGAACCGCAATGACGTGCTGATGAATGGCCACCGGTTTCGCGCCGACGCGCGCTCGACCTTCTGCAACGCCTGTAATCTCAGTATGGTGAACTCCTTTGGCCTGGCGGCAGACTACAACGGTGGCGTGGATCTGATTGTTACCGGCGACTCGCCACAGGAGCAGGCCGCCTATGTCGCCTGGGCGCGGCACCTCTCACGGCTGTTTGATGCGCCGGTGGCGGATAAAACCCGGGGCTTCAGCGGGTTTCTGCAGACGCTGGATGGCGTGGCAGAGCGCTACTTCAGCGATGTTTATGGCGCCGATCAGCTGACGCCTGCGCACCGCATCACCCACCAGCTGGCGCGCAATCCACTGTTCTTCAACATCTATCAGGACACCGCCTATGAAGCGGGCGCGCACTGGGCACTGCTCAGCGAATTTATGCGCTTCCGTTTTGATGCGCTGATGTTCAGCTTCTCCGAGTCCGACTGCGGTAATCCGACGCTGATGGCACACCTGCGCGGATTGCGGGCAGAAACGCTGCTGCAGCGCCACTATGCCGAAGGGATCCGCGAATATGTGCGCTTTGCGCTGGGACTGATGGTGAAGAAAGATTTTCCGCCCGCGCTAATCGATGAGATGGCAGCACGCTATCAGGATGACGCCGCGATCCAGCGGCAGCGGCAGCGCGCGGCGGACTTCGCCATACAGGCGTTTGAACTCAGCGAAGATCAGCTGATCTGCATGATCTATTCCCCGTTCCTGGCGCAGGGAGAGCAGCTCGGACACTGGCTGGTGCAGCAGCAGATTACGCTGGATGAGGCGGCCATCCGCGATCTGCTTGAGCAACGCAGTGAAGATCGCGCGCTGGCACAGCAGTTAACCCGGCTCTCCGGCATGACGCTGACGCAGATGCGGCACTGCTGGCAGAGCAAGCCGGTCAGTTCGCTGCTGGAGGGCAAAAGCGCCGATCCGCTGTCGCGCGTGCTGCGTTTTGATCCCCACAAAGCGGTGATTCAGGTCAATAACGGTGTACTGAATGACATCGTGACAGAAATCATTTCCGGGCGTTAACCCGGTAAGGCGAGGCGATGAAAAAGATTTTTCTGCAAATTGGCGCCACCCGCGACGGGCAAAATCCTTACTGCGCGGTGGCGAAGCGCGACGGCTATTTTACCGTGCTGGCTGAAATGGGTGATTTCGTCGATTACCAGTCGTTAAGCCTGGCTCTGCCGTTTGATCTGATCATTCGCCTCGATCGCCCCGAGAATCCCTGGGAGGTGATGCAGGCCTATCTGCACGCCGGTTTACTGGCGCATCCGCTGGTGGTGCTGGCGGGCTTTGAAGCCTACAACGCCAGCGCCGGACGACTGCGCGAGATGCTGGCCGGGCCGGATGCGCCCGCCGCCTTTATTCCGCTGGATAAATATGCGCAGCGCATGGCGCTGAAAAAAGCCTGGCCGCGCTTCCCGCAGCCGGAGTTCCGCTTTTTCGCCTCGCCGCTCAGCATTCTGGATGCCGGACAGGCGCTGATCTATCCCTGCGTCGTGAAGCCGGTGGATGGCGGCGGCGGCCTGGGTATCTGGCTGATTGAGCATGCCGATCAGCTGCATAGCGTAGTGAAACAGCTGGTACAGACCATGAACTACGGCGGACGCGGCTTCAGCGGCTTTATTGTGGAAAGCGCGCTGATCGGCGATGAGTTTTCGTTGCAGGGCGTGGTGCATCAGGGACATCCCCAGGCGCTGACCTGCTGCCAGAAGGTGATTGAGCAGCACCGGGATGCTGAGGGCTGCGTCAGCTTTTATGAGTCGGGGCATGTGGCGATGGCGGCAGCGGCCCTGCCGGCGTCGTTCAGCAGCCTGATGACATTCTGTTGCGAAACCTTTGGCTACCGTCAGGGTGCATTTCATATCGATTTTATTGTGGTCAACGGCGTGCCGCATTTCCTGGAAATGGGGTTCCGGCTCTCCGGCATGGGTGTGGCGACGCTGGTGCAGGAGGCGACCGGCATCAACTGGGCGGAAGTCACCTTCCGGCTGGAGGCGGGTGGCGCATTGCCCGCGTTTGCCTTCACCACACCCGGTGCGGTCGGCCAGCTGCGGTTGCGGCAACCGGCGCAGCTGCAGGCTGCCGAACGCTGGATCGATCAGCATCAGCAGGGCGCGTTGTTACCGCCACTCAGATTGCCTGCGTTACAGGTTTCGTCACGCTCATCGCTCTATGCCGACCTGACGCGTCACGCGGGCATTCTGGCCACTTTCAGCCTGACGGCCACAGCGCGTGAGCCGATTATGACCACTTTTCAGCAGGTGATTGCCGCGCAGCCGGTGGCGGCCGGGAGAGATAAAGTATGTGCAGGATGATTCTGGCGCATGGCCGGTTCGACAGCGCAGAGATTCTGGAGGCGGCGCGCGCCATGAGCTGCGGTGAAAGCGCCGAACACGATGGCCCGATCAAATCACACCCTAACGGCTGGGGCTGTCTGTGGCTCGAAGAGGGTGAGATTCGTACCCTGCACGGCACCGGCGCGTTCGCAGAAGCGCTGCCGGGTATCGATGTGGATCGCCTGCGCAGCCGGTTTCTGGCGGTGCATGTGCGGCACGCCACGCTGAGTAAAAATCAGGGACTGGCGTTTTCTCATCCGCTGTGGCGCAACAGCGCCGGACATCAGTGGTACATGATGCATAACGGCTTTCTGCCGACGATTTACCGCCAGCTCGGTCTGGCCGAATCGCGCTTCGATTCAGAAGAGTATCTGCGTTATCTGGTGGATCAGACCACGCCTGCCGATTTCACCCGCGACTATCTGCGCGCAAAGATGGCGCAGGTAGAGCCGGGCGGCAGCGCAGGGAATGCCATTTTCGTCACCCGTGACAAAGCCTGGGCGTGGCAGTGGTATCCGCACGACACGCCCTGGCCTGACTATTTTACGATGCATTTTCAGCAACAGGATGGTTGCACGCTGATCGCCTCTGAACCCGTGGCAATACCAGGCAGCGCTGGCAACTGGCGGCGAATGAACAATCATGAACTCTATGAAATACCGTTTAGGGAGTGATAAACATGGCAATTTTCAATCAGTTCCGCGTGATTAATCCCAACATGTTTGTGGAATCGACCTGGCTGGATGACATCGTTACCGCACGGGTGCCGCTGCTGGTGCTGCGTAATTTCCTGACGCCAGAGGTGCGGGAAGCGGTGGTGACTGACCTGCAGAGCTGCCGGGAAAAGATCCGTGTCTCCTACTATCCCAATGGCGCGCTGACCACGCTCGGCCCCTATCTGGCGCGTCATACTGCGGCTCCCGATAACTACTTTACCGAGCTGCGCGATATCCAGCCGGCGTTGCCGCCCTCGCTGAATACGCTGCGCGAACAGATTTACCGCTGGGTTCAGCATGCGCTGCGGCTGGAAAGCTTACGCATCGCCCACGAACCGGGTTGTGGAGACTACGCCGGTTCTATCGTGCGCTTTCATGCCAATGGCGTCGCGAACCCGCTGCATAACGACAATATCGTGCGCGACGCCGCAGAGACTTCGCTGGTGGTGACGCAAATCCTGCATCAGCTCAGCTGCGTGGTCTGCCTGCAGGAGTGCAACGCGGGTGGGGCACTGCGCATCTACAACAAAAAGTGGTCGCCAGAGGATGAGCAGTTCAAAACCGTCGGGGAGCTGGGTTATCGCAGTGGGGTGATCGAAAACAGCGAGATCTGCGAATTTTCACCACGCAGTGGCGATATCTATCTGTTTAATCCTGCGTTTTATCATGAGATCGATCGGGTCGAAGGCGATACCCGTATCACCATGGGTTTCTTTTTCGGGCTGACCGATAAAAAAATGAAACACGCTATCGCCTGGAGCTAAGCCGGGCTGTGCCAGAACAGGAGAAGGGAATGACGACGTTTGAAAAAATTACTGCGCTGCTGGATCAGCAGCAGGCCAGCTACCGCGTGGTGGAACATGAGGCGATAGGGCAGACCGAACAGATCAGCCAGATACGCGGTAACCTGCTGGGCCAGGCGGCCAAAGCGATGGTGCTGGAGGTCAGCATGCCGGACGGTGCGCCATCGCGTCAGCTGCTGGCGATAGTGCCGGGCGACTGCCGGATCAATTTCAAAAGTGCGGCGCGCGCCATCGGCGGCAAAAAATCCTCTTTCGCCGCTCCGGAGCTGGCGCAGGCGTTGACGGGCTGTGTGATGGGCGCGGTACCGCCGTTTAGTTTTGATGACCGGCTGGCGCTGCGGGTGGATACCCGGCTGCAACAGGTCGGAACGTTATGGTTTAACGCGGGCGAGCTGGATAAGTCGATCGCGCTGGCTGTAGATGATTATTTTCGGATCGTGGGTGAAGGCTGCTGTGCCGATATCGCGACCCCGATTGCGGTTACCGCCTGACGGCAGGACAAGGAGTTTCTGATGTCGGTAAAAGATATGCTGTTAGCGCTGTGCGTGGTGGTGGCGTGGGGCGTCAATTTTGTGGTGATCAAGCTGGGGCTGCAGGGTATGCCGCCTTTTTTGCTCGCCGGGCTGCGTTTTACCCTGGTCGCCTTTCCCGCCATTTTCTTTGTGCGTCGCCCGCCGATTCCGCTGCGCTGGCTGGTGGTTTATGGCATGACCATCAGTTTTGGTCAGTTCGCCTTTCTGTTCCTGGCGATCAAGCTCGGCATGCCTGCCGGTCTGGCCTCGCTGGTGCTGCAGGCGCAGGCATTCTTTACCCTGTTGCTGGGCGCGCTGTTGCTGGCGGAGAGGCTGCGCTGGAATCATATTGTCGGGATTATCATCGCTACGCTGGGGATGTTTTTGCTGGCGACGGCAGGCATGGAAGGGCAGACCAGCGCCGGTATTACGCTGACCACCATGATGCTGACGCTGTCGGCGGCGCTCTCCTGGGGACTGGGTAATATCACCAATAAGATTATTATGCGGAACCGCAGCGTGCCGATCATGTCACTGGTGGTCTGGAGTGCGCTGGTGCCGATCGTTCCTTTCTTTGCCTGTTCGCTGCTGTTTGATGGTCAGGCCGCCATCGTTTACAGCCTGCTGCATATCGGCCTGCAGACCGTGCTGGCGCTGTTCTATCTGGCATTTGTCGCCACCATTGTGGGTTACGCTATCTGGGGGAATCTGCTGAGTCGCTACGAAACCTGGCGCGTCGCGCCGCTGTCGCTGCTGGTGCCGGTGGTGGGGATTATTACCGCCGCGCTGGTGCTGGATGAGCATCTCTCCGGGCAGCAGATGCTGGGTGCGGTGGTGATTATACTGGGGCTGCTGGTCAACGTGTTTGGTGGCGTGCTGGGTCAGCGCTTAGCGATGCGAACGCAGCCGTAAGGACAAGTCTGCCTTCAGATATAAGGGCAAAAAAAACGCCGCTAACGCGGCGTTTGTCATGGTTACTTCAGAATCTCAATACGGCGTGGTTTCGCCTCTTCCGGCACCAGACGTTCAAGATCGATGCTCAGCAGACCATTTTCGAGACGGGCATCGCGCACCACAATGTGGTCGGCGAGCTGGAATTTACGCTCGAAGTTACGCTCGGCGATACCCTGATACAGGTATTTACGCTCGGTCTGCTCTTCAGGATGGGCACCCCGCACGATCAGCACGTTATCGTGCGCCGTGATATCCAGTTCGCTCTGAGCAAAACCGGCCACCGCAATAGTAATGCGATAGTGATTTTCATCGACCAGTTCAACGTTATAGGGAGGATAGCCGCCATTGCTCTGATTCTGATTAGATTCGAGCAGGTTAAACAGGCGATCAAAACCGATAGCAGAGCGATAAAGTGGGGTGAGATCAAAATTACGCATATTAAGACTCCTGAATTTCAGCAAGTTTTGGCAACCTTCCACTACTGGACAGGCTGGATACGGCACCCCACTGTCCCTTGCGGCAACGGTGAGTGCGTCCGTAAACTAAAAATGGGTGCCACAAGACCATTTTCAAGAGGGTGAAATGCAATTTTTTTCGCCAATTTGAGGAAATGACATACACTCAGGACTACATTTGCCAGACCCAGACGGACTTCGCCCCAGAGTGTTGACGTTGTCTGGCAAGCAAACTCAGCCAGGCTTATGCCATGACTGAAGGGATGATGATGATGAAATTGATGAAGACCTTACCTCTGGCTGGAGTGGTGTGCTGCGCAATGGCAACAACCGGCTGTTCCAGCGTGATGTCTCACACAGGTGCGAGTCAGGGCTACTATCCAGGCACCCGTGCCAGCGCTGATATGCTGTCCGATGGTGATACCAGCTGGGCGCTGAAGCCGCTGGCGTTAATCGATCTTCCTTTCTCTGCTGTGCTGGATACGCTGCTGCTGCCGTGGGACTACTACCGCAGCGACAAAGATAAATCTCTCGACTCTCCACGTGAACGCATCCTGCAGAGCGAAAGGCTGGCGCATACGCAGGAAAGCCTGGCGCAGGCGCAGCCTATGCCTCCTATGCGGTCACTGCCGCAACCGTAAAGAGTTGCCGCCAGCCATTCACCTCACGCATATAAGCAATCTGTGTACCATCCGGTGACCAGACCACCGCGTCACCTGATGGCGCCTCTTCCGTTCTGCGGGTCAGACGCTGACACGCGCCGCTCTCAACGTCACATCGCATCACGCTGTTATCGCAGATAAAAGCGATCGCCTGGCCGTCAGGATGCCAGCTAAAGGCGGACTGAATGCTGTGGCTGAGTCGGGTGATCTGACGCGGTTCGCCGCCGTTGGGGGAGACCGTCCAGAGCTGGATCACCTCTGCGGCATCCGCCATCAGAAACGCTATCTGGCTGCCATCCGGTGCGGCGCGCAGCCAGTGGCGTGGTTGCAGAGCCACGCCACGGCTGTGCGTCAGGCGACGCTGCTGCACGCCAGCCGGTGGCGCAGGTAACTGCTGGCTGCTGCCCTCCATCGGCATCTCTCCGGCGCGAGCGTAATCCTCCAGCGCATCAGGCAGATCAACAATAAAAACTTCAGGCCGTTTTTCGCCCTGCGCCGTCAGCGTGTCGCCAATAAAGGCGATCGCCCAGCGCTGCCAGCTGCCGTCCGGCTTCTGGTAGCCACGCTCACCGACCCAGCACTCCTCACAGGCACGATTAATCTGGTCACTGCCTGGCAGCGGTTCCGCATGCGTCTGGCTCACCAGCAGGCAAAAAAAGGTGCCGTCATATTCGCGCGGATGCTGCTTTTCAGGCGTTACAGCGCAAAGGGGCACCGCGATGCCGACGTTGCGCAGATCGAGCCGGCTATCCAGTTCGTGCATCACGTGGTCATTGTAGGTAAAGCTCAGGCGAGAACCGTCGGGACTGAAGACATGTACATGCGAGCCGCCACGCAGCGCGCCAGGGGTAAACGGTGGCGTGATATCGCAGGCATCCAGATTCACCGCCGCACCGTTCTGAACGATCACCCCGCGCCGGTGGTGGAAGTCATACTGCCAGCTGGCATCGGGATGTTCCGGGCCATGAATGCAGACGTAGCGCGGTGGCAGATCGGGACTGACCGTGACGACGCCGACATGGGCACCATGTCGGGCCTGATAGAGCACCTCCACCTCACCGGTCATCACATTGACCCGCTCAATGGTCTGACTGGTAAACGACGCGCCCGATGGACGAACGTCAAACGCCAGCCACTGGCTGTCGGCAGTCCAGACATTAATATTGGTGAGCTGATGCTGACGGGCAGCAAAGGTGATCTGTTTTTCTGACATGATGAAACCCACGGAGAAAGAGTTGCCCGACAAATTACGCGATTCTGTTTTGCGGTGCAGCATTTTTGCCGGGTTAGGGGATCCGGGCCGAAGCGGCCCGGCAGAGAACGGGCCGTTACAGCACTAACTCTTCGATGGCATGCGCGACGCCATCTTCCATATTGGTTTTGGTGATGAACTGAGCAATTTTCTTAACAGAGTCAATGGCATTCCCCATTGCGACACCCGTTCCTGCGTATTCGATCATCGCCAGGTCATTCTCCTGATCGCCAATCGCCATTACTTCTTCCTGCTTCAGGCCGAGCTTCTCAGCCAGCATTTTGACGCCCTGGCCTTTATTCACCCGACGATCGAGGATTTCCAGGTAATAAGGCGCGCTCTTCAGGATGGTGTAAGTCTGCTGAGCATGCCCGGGCAGGCGGGCAATCGCCGCGTCGAGCAGAGCGGGCCGGTCGATCATCATCAGTTTCGGGAAGCGCATGGCACGATCCATCTCCTCCACCGCGCGGTAGCGCACCGGAATGCCGGTCAGGCTCGCTTCATGGATGGTGTATTCGCTGATGTCTTTGTTAGGGGTATAGAGATGGGTTTTGTCGAATGCCTGGAAATGTACGCCAAGCTCACGTGCCAGGTTCTCGATGTAGAGGTAGTCGTCAAAGGTCAGCGTCACTTCCGCCACGCACTCACCATCTTCGGCCTGATGAACCAGCGCACCGTTGTTGCTGATCGCGTACTGGCCGGGCGTCTGCATATTCAGTTCCATGAGATAGCGCTGGATACCCACAAACGGCCGGCCGGTGGTCAGCACAATCGACACCCCTTGCTGACGGGCGCGATCCAGGGCGGATTTCACCGCCGGTGTGATCTCATGTTGCGGGTTGAGCAGGGTGCCATCCATGTCGATAGCGATCAATTTAATAGCCATAGAGTCCTCGTAGCGTCTGGGTTTTGTTCAATGCTAGCGCGATTCAGCGCACATTGACCAGTTTCATGGCAGGCGAGAACGGCCAGCTGATCACCAGTTTCAGGCGGTAAAGAGATCGCGGTGGATTTTAATCACGGCTTTTCGGATTGTTGCGGGTTCGCCAGGGGCGCAGCAGGGGCGATGGATATCGTGCGGGAAAAAGAGCGCGAACATGCCGGGCATCAGCGTAATCACAGACTCATTCAATATCTTCTGATAAAAAACGACGTCTCGCTGCTGGGCAAAATCTTCGGTGATGTGCTGGTCGGGATGGGCGCGGGCCACGCCAATATTTTCGGTGCCTGCCAGCAGATACTGAATATCGATGTAGTTGAAGTGGGACTCCGCTTTACGCGCGCTGGCCGGTTCGGTCATCATCTCCTGCACCAGACAGAACATTTTGTTGTCGGGCAGGATCTCATATTTGCCGGTTTCCAGCTGGCTGAAATCTGTGCTGGCAATCCAGCTTATCGCCTGATCGACTACCGGATGAAAGGCGTGACGTTCTCTGTCCCAGTCGTGACGATCGCAAACAATCATGGTGTTACTCCCTGTGTGGAATAGTGCGCGGTAAATGCGCAAAGAGGGGCAAGAGTAAGGGAGCTGACCGGGTTAAAACGTGATCGGGATCGCAGCATGCGGGCAGGAAGGCACGCCCTGGCGGGTTTTCCGCCCGGACGGCACAAAAAAAAGGCCATCACCTGGGTGATGGCCTTTCATCTCTGATGCCGGTTAAATATCGATATTGGCGGCTTTCAGCGCATTTTCTTCGATGAAGGCGCGGCGCGGTTCAACCGCATCGCCCATCAGGGTAGTAAACAGCTGATCAGCGCCAATCGCATCTTTAATGGTGACGCGCAGCATACGACGGCTGTCTGGATCCATGGTGGTTTCCCACAGCTGCTCCGGGTTCATCTCGCCCAGACCTTTGTAGCGCTGGACCGAGAGGCCACGACGCGACTCTTTAATCAGCCACTCAATCGCCTGTTCGAAGCTTGCCACTGGCTGACGACGCTCGCCACGCTCGATATAAGCATCTTCTTCCAGCAGACCACGCAGCTTGCTGCCCAGGGCGCAGATTTTGCGGTACTCAGGACCCTGAATGAAATCAGCATCCAGCGGATAGTCAGTATCTACACCGTGGGTACGGACGCGCAGTACCGGCTCGAACAGGTTTGATTCGCGGTTTTCACGCACCTGTGCCAGATAGGTGCTGCCATGCGCTTCGCGTTCAGTCAGATAGCTCACCAGACCATTCAGCCAGGTTGTAACCTCTGCTTCGCTGGTCAGGTCGCTCAGCGTGTCGTGATAAATCATCGCACGCAGCATGGCCATCGGATAACGGCGCTCCATACGCTTGATCATCTTCTGGGTGCTGTTGAAGTTAGTGACCAGCGTCTCCAGCGGCTCACCGCCCAGCGCCGGCGCGCTGGCATTGGTGTGCAGCGTCGCGCCATCAAGCGCGATAGCGATCTGATATTGATCCATCGCTTCATCATCTTTGATGTACTGCTCCTGCTTGCCTTTCTTCACTTTGTAGAGTGGCGGCTGGGCGATATAAACGTGGCCGCGCTCAATGATTTCAGGCATCTGACGATAGAAGAAGGTCAGCAGCAGGGTACGGATGTGCGAACCATCGACGTCGGCATCGGTCATGATGATGATGCTGTGATAGCGCAGCTTGTCCGGGTTGTACTCGTCGCGACCAATACCGCAGCCCAGCGCGGTGATCAGCGTGGCCACTTCCTGGGAGGCGAGCATCTTGTCGAAACGCGCTTTCTCAACGTTAAGAATCTTACCTTTCAGCGGCAGAATCGCCTGGTTTTTACGGTTACGGCCCTGTTTGGCCGAGCCGCCTGCGGAGTCACCCTCCACCAGGTAGATTTCAGACAGCGCCGGGTCGCGCTCCTGGCAATCCGCCAGTTTGCCTGGCAGACCCGCCAGGTCCAGCGCGCCTTTACGGCGGGTCATTTCACGGGCGCGGCGTGCCGCTTCACGGGCACGGGCAGCGTCAATAATTTTGCCGACTACAATTTTGGCGTCTGATGGATTTTCCAGCAGGTATTCAGCCAGCAGCTCATTCATCTGCTGCTCAACCGCTGTTTTCACCTCGGAGGAGACCAGTTTATCTTTGGTCTGCGAGGAGAATTTAGGATCCGGTACTTTCACCGAAACCACAGCGATCAGACCTTCACGGGCATCATCACCGGTGGCGCTGACTTTGGCCTTCTTGCTGTAACCCTCTTTTTCCATATAGGCATTCAGGGTACGGGTCATCGCTGAACGGAAACCGGCGAGGTGTGTACCGCCGTCGCGCTGTGGGATGTTGTTGGTAAAGCAGTAGATATTTTCCTGGAAGCCGTCGTTCCACTGCAGCGCCACTTCCACACCAATGCCATCTTTCTCGGTAGAGAAATAGAACACGGTAGGATGAATCGGGGTTTTGTTTTTGTTGAGGTACTCAACAAACGCCCGGATGCCGCCTTCATAGTGGAAGTGATCACTTTTACCATCACGCTTATCATCCAGACGAATCGACACGCCGGAGTTCAGGAATGAGAGTTCACGCAGGCGTTTCGCCAGGATGTCATACTCAAAATCGCGCACGTTGGTAAAGGTTTCGTGGCTTGGCCAGAAACGCACACGGGTCCCGGTAATGTCGGTCTCACCCGTCACCGCCAGTGGTGCCTGCGGTACGCCATGGACGTAAATCTGCTGATGCACTTTGCCTTCGCGACGAATGGTCAGCTCCAGCTTCTGCGACAGGGCGTTAACCACGGAGACGCCCACGCCGTGCAGGCCGCCGGAGACTTTATAGGAGTTATCATCGAACTTACCGCCAGCATGCAGCACGGTCATGATCACTTCAGCGGCAGAGATGCCCTCTTCTTCGTGAATACCGGTAGGAATGCCGCGTCCATCATCCTGCACCGATACGGAGTTATCGGCATGGATGGTGACCACAATGTCACTACAGTGACCAGCGAGCGCTTCGTCGATTGCGTTATCCACGACCTCGAATACCATGTGATGCAGACCGGTACCGTCATCGGTATCGCCGATATACATGCCCGGGCGTTTGCGTACCGCATCAAGTCCTTTCAGGACTTTAATACTTGAGGAGTCATAAGAATTCGACATCAACGTTTCTCGCTCATTTTAATCTTCAGGTTGAACCGCTATTTTACCCTGTTCCACGCGGAACATCTTGCCCTTTTCGTCGGTCATGTCGATTACATGTCCGGCAGAAATTGCGCTGACAAATACCTGAGCCTGAGTGGCTTTTAACCGTTCCGCCAACAGGCGTCGGCGGCTCTCATCCAGCTCAGAAGCAAAGTCATCAATGAGGTAAATACAGCGGCGTCCGCTCTGGCTTGTCAGGAACTCGCCCTGTGCCAGACGCAATGCACACATCAGCAGTTTTAACTGCCCGCGTGAGAGTAAATCTTCTACCGGCGTCCCTTCAGCCCGAATACGAAAATCCGCTTTATGGGGGCCGCTGGCGGTATAGGTCAGTGCGCGATCGCGCTCGAAGTTACGTTCCAGCAGTTCGGCGTAGTCGCTCTCTTTGTCCCAGCCACGCTGGAATGAGAAGCGCAGCTCAAATTCCGGCAGAAACTGGCCACAGGTGGCGGTGATTTCCGCTGAAATCGCCGCGCTGTATTCCGCCCGCCACTGGCTGATCTGTTCAGCCAGCGGAACCAGCTCCTGATCCCAGGGACGAATCTGGCTGTAACGTGAGACCTGGCGCAGCGCCGCGTTCCGCTGTTTAAGCAGGCGGCGCATGTTGTTCCAGGCGTTAAAAAAGCCGGGGGTGTTATGAAAGCAGCCCCAGTCGACATAGGCTCTGCGATATTTGGGGCCGCCATTCAGCAAACTAAAGCCTTCAGGGGTGATTAACTGCATCGGCAACAGCTGCGCCAGCTCCGCGACCTTATGACCATCGCTGCCATCAATGCGCACTTTGCTGTCACCGGCACGGTTTTTGGTCAGCCCGACTGAAATTTCCCGCTCTTTGTTTTCCAGACGCCCATGCAGCACAAACGCCGCCTCATCGTGACGAATGACGCGTCCCGCCTGCAGGCTGCGAAACGAACGGCCATGCCCCAGAGTATGAATCGCTTCTAAAACGCTGGTTTTACCACTGCCGTTGGCGCCGACCAGGAAATTAAAGCCGGGTGCCAGCTGCAGGTCAGCCTGCTCAATATTACGAAAATCTTTGATAAGAAGGCGGGTTAAAGCCATGAATCAGTCCAGCGTGAAGGGCAATAAAATTTTGGGCCTGGCGATCCAGGGCGTCAACGGGAAAGCAGGTTTGCCCGATACCTCAGTCACCAGGCCGTCGGCGTCGCAGCTACGTTGTGCCCCGCCAGCGCACAACCACCGGAGCGTACTGAAGTACGTGAGGATGGCGAGCACTGCCGGGGCACAACGTAGCAAGTAAGCCAGGCCGATATATTCTACAAGAAGCGCGCAGGCCCTGGGAGCATACTGAAATATGTGACCAGGGGCGAGCACTGCCCGGAATCAGAATGGCAAGTAAGCCAGGCCGATATCTTCTACAAGCGCATGGGCATGACGACATAGGCCGCTGCCGGGCTCGCCACATCCTCAATCTGCACGCTCGACACTGAATCGGTCAGCAGCAGACGGACGTTTTCGCACTTCAGCGCGTTCAGCACATCCAGCACGTAACTGACGTTGAAGCCAATCTCCAGTTCCGTGCCGTTGTAGCTGACATCCAGCATCTCTTCCGCTTCTTCCTGTTCAGGGTTATTGGCGGTGATCTTCAGCTGATTTTCGGTGATATAGAGGCGAACACCGCGGAACTTCTCGTTAGAGAGGATAGCGGCGCGGGCAAAGGCCTGTTTGAGCAGATCGCAGCCCGCTTCCAGCGCTTTGTCGGGATTCTTCGGCAATACGCGACGATAATCGGGGAAACGGCCATCAACCAGCTTAGAGGTAAAGATGTAGTCGCCGACATGCGCACGGATATTGCTGCCGCCAATCTGAACCTGCAGAGGTGTATCGCCGCCATCCAGCAGACGCAGCAGTTCAATCACGCCTTTGCGCGGCACAATCACCGAATGACTCGGCAGCGCCTGACCAATCGGCATGGAGCAGACAGCCAGACGGTGACCGTCAGTGGCCACGGTGCGCAGCTCTTCCCCTTCGGTTTCAAACATCATGCCGTTGAGGTAGTAACGCACATCCTGATGCGCCATCGAAAACTGGGTGGCTTCAATCAGCCGTTTCAGCGTTGCCTGCGGCAGGGTGAATTCAACCTCACTCTGCCAGTCGTCAAGATTCGGGAAGTCACTGGCGGGCAGGGTCGACAGCGAAAAACGGCTGCGGCCAGAGCGCACCAGCATGCGATCGCCTTCCAGTGCCAGAGTAATTTCTGCGCCATCCGGCAATCCGCGACAGATATCGAGGAATTTACGCGCCGGAACGGTGGTGGATCCAGGCTCATGTGCCTGAGTCAGCGCCACGCGTGCGACCATCTCCATTTCCAGATCGGTACCGGTCAGCAACAGCGAACCTTCAGTTACCTGCAGCAGCAGGTTTCCAAGGATCGGCAGCGTCGGACGACCACCCAGGGGACCACTTACTTGTTGCAGCGGCTTCAGCAGCTGCTCACGTTCAACAATAAATTTCATAGCGTCAGGAAGATAATGTTCTGATGAGATTAGAGAAATCTTCTTTGATATCGTGGCTCTCTTCACGCAGCTGCTCAATCTTGCGGCAGGCATGAAGCACCGTTGTATGGTCGCGACCCCCAAAAGCATCGCCAATTTCTGGCAAGCTATGGTTGGTTAACTCTTTCGCCATCGCCATCGCCATCTGGCGCGGACGTGCCACCGAGCGCGAACGGCGCTTGGAAAGCAGATCCGCCACCTTAATTTTGTAGTACTCAGCCACGGTCTTCTGAATATTATCGATGGTGACCAGCTTTTCCTGCAGCGCCAGCAGATCGCGCAGCGCTTCGCGCACGAAGTCGATGGTAATCGCCCGGCCAGTAAAGTTGGCATTGGCGATCACGCGATTCAGCGCGCCTTCCAGCTCACGCACGTTAGAGCGTAACCGCTTGGCAATAAAGAAGGCGACTTCACCAGGCAGACGGATGTCGTTCTCATCCGCTTTTTTCATCAGGATCGCCACACGCGTTTCCAGCTCAGGCGGCTCGATCGCCACCGTTAAACCCCAGCCGAAACGTGATTTAAGACGATCTTCCACCCCGTTGATCTCTTTTGGATAGCGATCCGAGGTGAGGATGATCTGCTGGTTGCCCTCTAATAAGGCATTAAAGGTGTGGAAGAACTCTTCCTGGGATCGCTCTTTATTAGCAAAGAACTGAATGTCATCGATCAGCAGCGCATCTACCGAACGGTAGTAGCGTTTGAACTCTTCAATCGCATTGTTCTGCAGTGCTTTAACCATGTCCTGCACGAAGCGCTCGGAGTGCATATAAACCACTTTTGCATTGGGTTTTCGGGCAATGATGCCGTTGCCCACCGCATGCAACAGGTGCGTTTTACCGAGACCGGTGCCGCCATACAGAAACAGCGGGTTGTAAGCGCCGCCTGGATTATCCGCCACCTGACGTGCCGCCGCGCGCGCCAGCTGGTTAGATTTACCCTCGACGAAGTTATCGAAGTTATGACGGTTGTTCACATTTGAGCGATAGGTCACATCGGCCGGAGCCGGGACATTATCCCAGCTGGGACGCATAATCTGCGTCGGGGCCGGACGAATATGGCTCTGTACGGGCATCACGGGCGCGCTGACGCTGGCCATTACGGGCTGGCTGACCGCTGCCGCCTGCTGCTGAACCGGGCGCGTTCCCACTTCAAAACGCAGTGCGGGCACGTTTGGACCGCAGAATTCATTCAGCAGTGCATTGATACTATTAAGGTATTTGTCCCGAACCCAGTCGAGTACGAAGCGATTTGGAGCATACAAGGCAAGCGTATTGTCGTTTAACTCAGCCTGTAGTGGACGGATCCACATGCTGAATTCGGTGGCAGGAAGCTCATCCTGCAAACGGGCAAGACACTGTTGCCAAAGCGTAAGTGACACGGCGGACTCCACTCGTACAAATTCGAAAAGAATAGTAGGCGTTACTCTAAGAAACGTTCATTTTTGACACAGACGCTAAGAAAGCGCCTGCGACCGCTATCAGCGGTTTTCCGTCCTGCAATCACCGGAGGATCGTCAGCGGAAGGGCGGATCATAGCGCAAAGCGAGGCAGAGATCTTCCCTTTCTACACAGTTTTGATCCTTTTTATCCACAGGCCAGAGGCGCGCAAAGAAGTTTACGCCAGTTGCGGGAAAAACCGGCAGGGATCTGGCGCAATCCATTAAAATTTCGGGCGACATCTCATTTTATCCCCAGGATCCGGCAAGCCGATCGCAATAAGATCCCGTGCGATCCTTGCGCTTTAGTGCGGAGCCCGTATAATTCTCCACCCGACATTGAGCCATCAGGCGCAAAGTCGGGACTCTGCGGGCTGTATGCGGGTTTTCAGGCACTATGACACGCGAAGTAAATTGACTCGGGACTGTACAATTATTACAATCCCGCCTCTTTATTAAAGACACATTGAGGCGTAGGTCGATTTTCTGGCCCGAAACGCGTCACCCAGTGAAAATTTTCAAGTTTAGGTAGAAACCGCCATGAAACGCACTTTTCAACCGTCCGTACTGAAGCGCAACCGTTCACACGGTTTCCGTGCTCGTATGGCAACAAAAAATGGTCGTCAGGTTCTGGCACGTCGTCGTGCTAAAGGCCGTTCTCGTCTGACCGTTTCTAAGTAATAAAGCAAGCCCTGATGGGTAAGCTCGCATTTCCCAGGGAGTTACGTTTGTTAACTCCCACTCATTTCACTTTCGTCTTCCAGCAGCCACAACGGGCTGGCACGCCGCAAATTACTATTCTCGGCCGCCTTAACGCGCTGGGGCATCCCCGCATCGGTCTCACCGTCGCTAAAAAACATGTGAAACGCGCTCATGAACGCAACCGGATCAAACGATTGACCCGCGAAAGCTTTCGTCTGCGTCAACATGAACTGCCGTCGATGGACTTCGTGGTGGTCGCGAAGAAGGGGGTTGCCGATCTGGATAACCGTATGCTGGCGGAAGCGTTGGAGAAATTATGGCGTCGTCACTGTCGCCTGGCGCGCGGCTCCTGATCGTCCTGATACGCGTCTATCAACGCGGCATCAGTCCATTACTGGGACCACACTGTCGGTTTCACCCGACCTGCTCTCATTACGGAATTGAGGCATTACGCAGGTTCGGCCTGATAAAAGGCAGTTGGTTGACATTAAAACGCGTATTAAAATGCCACCCCTTGAACCCGGGTGGTGACGATCCTGTGCCGCCAAAAACCTTTGATACCAGAGAACATTAACGATGGATTCGCAACGCAATCTCTTTCTCATCGCTTTTCTGTTCGTGACCTTTATGATCTGGCAAGCCTGGCAGACGGACCACGCTCCGCAGCCACAGCAGACGCAGACCACACAAGGCACAAACAGCGTAGCGGGTGATACCGCCAGTCAGGGTGTACCGGCCAGCGGTCAGGGCCAGACGATCACCGTTAAGACTGATGTCCTGTCATTGAATATCAACACCCGAGGCGGTGATGTTGAACAAGCACAGCTGCTGACTTTCCCGGACAAACTGGGTTCTAACCAGCCGTTCCAGCTGCTTGAAACAACGCCAGCGTTCCTTTATCAGGCACAGAGTGGTTTGACCGGTCGTAATGGCCCGGATAACCCGAACAACGGCGCGCGTCCGCTGTTCAACGCTGCGCAGGATCACTTCGAGATGGCTGATGGCCAGTCCGAACTGCGTGTGCCGATGACCTACACCGCTGAAAATGGCGTGGTTTACACCAAAACCTTCATCTTCAAGCGTGGCGAATATGCCGTTAATGTCGATTATCATGTCAACAACACCACCCAGCAGCCGCTGGAAGTGTCGCTGTTTGGCCAGCTGAAGCAGACCATCGATCTGCCTAAGCATCGTGATACCGGCAGCAACAACTTTGCTCTGCACACCTTCCGTGGCGCGGCCTACTCCACCAGCGAGTCGAAATATGAGAAGTATAAATTCGACACCATCGCGGATAACGAGAACCTGAACGCCACCACCAGCAATGGCTGGGTTGCGATGCTGCAGCAGTACTTTGCAACGGCCTGGGTTCCGCGTACCGAAGGCACCAACACCCTTTACACCAGCAACCTGGGTAATGGCGTGGCGGCGATTGGCTATAAATCTGCACCGGTCACCATTGCCGCGGGCGCACAGCAGAATCTGGGTGCAACGCTGTGGGTCGGCCCGGAAATTCAGGACAAGATGGCAGCGATTGCGCCGCACCTTGATCTGACCGTAGATTACGGCTGGTTGTGGTTTATCTCTCAGCCGCTGTTCAAACTGCTGAAATTTATCCACAGCTTCATCGGTAACTGGGGCTTCTCCATTATCGTGATCACCTTCATCGTGCGCGGCATTATGTACCCGCTGACCAAAGCGCAGTACACCTCGATGGCGAAGATGCGCATGCTGCAGCCGAAAATTCAGGCGATGCGTGAGCGTCTGGGTGATGACAAGCAGAAGCAGAGCCAGGAAATGATGGCGCTGTATAAAGCAGAGAAAGTGAATCCGCTGGGTGGCTGTCTGCCGCTGGTGATTCAGATGCCAATCTTCCTGGCGCTTTACTACATGCTGTCAGGCTCGGTTGAACTGCGTCATGCGCCATTTATTCTGTGGATCCATGACCTGTCAGCGCAGGACCCGTACTACATCCTGCCGATTCTGATGGGCATCACCATGTTCTTCATTCAGAAGATGTCACCGACCACCGTGACCGATCCGATGCAGCAGAAGATCATGACGTACATGCCGGTGATTTTCACCGTGTTCTTCCTGTGGTTCCCGTCAGGTCTGGTGCTGTACTACATCGTCAGCAACCTGGTCACCATTCTCCAGCAGCAGCTGATTTATCGCGGCCTGGAAAAACGTGGTCTGCATAGCCGCGACAAGAAGAAAGCGTAAGCGATCCAGAGCGGGAGTAATCCCGCCCTAAAATAGTCTATTCTCAGGCGGTCAAAGCGACCGCCTGTGTTTTTTGTAGCGAGAGAAAATTTATGAGCCACAGCGATACCATTGTTGCCCAGGCGACGCCACCCGGACGCGGCGGCGTAGGCATTCTGCGCGTCTCTGGCGCCCAGGCGGCAGAGGTCGCCCGCCAGCTGCTGGGCAAACTGCCTAAGCCGCGTTACGCCGATTATCTGCCGTTCACCGATAGCGATGGCCGCGTGCTGGATCAGGGCATTGCGCTGTGGTTTCCTGGTCCTAACTCCTTTACCGGTGAAGATGTGCTGGAGCTGCAGGGCCACGGCGGCCCGGTGATCCTCGACCTGCTGCTGAAGCGCATCGTGGCGCTGCCTGGCGTGCGTATCGCTCAGCCGGGTGAGTTTTCAGAGCGTGCGTTTCTGAATGACAAGCTCGATCTGGCGCAGGCCGAAGCGATTGCTGACCTGATTGATGCCAGCTCTGAGCAGGCGGCGCGTTCGGCCGTGAACTCCCTGCAGGGCGTCTTCTCCACCCGTATCAATCATCTTGTGGAAGCACTCACTCACCTGCGGATCTATGTCGAAGCAGCTATCGACTTCCCGGATGAGGAGATCGATTTCCTCTCTGACGGCAGAATCGAAGCGCAGCTGAATACGGTGATCGGCGACCTGGATGCCGTCCGTGCCGAAGCGCGTCAGGGCAGCCTGCTGCGTGAAGGGATGAAAGTGGTGATTGCGGGCCGGCCTAATGCGGGCAAATCGAGCCTGCTGAATGCGCTGGCGGGCCGTGACGCCGCCATCGTCACGGATATCGCAGGCACCACCCGTGACGTACTGCGTGAGCATATTCATATTGATGGCATGCCGCTGCATATCATCGACACCGCCGGTCTGCGTGAAGCCAGCGACGAAGTGGAGCGCATCGGGATTGAGCGCGCCTGGCAGGAGATCGAACAGGCTGATCGCGTGCTGTTTATGGTGGACGGCACGACGACCGATGCCACCGAAGCGGCGGCGATCTGGCCCGATTTCGTCTCCCGTCTGCCGCCCGAACTGCCGATTACCGTGGTCCGCAACAAGGCGGATGTCACCGGTGAGTCTCTCGGTCTGACAGAAGTAAATGGTCACTCACTGATTCGCCTGTCGGCACGCACCAGCGCGGGCGTGGACGAGCTGCGCGATCACCTGAAGCAGAGCATGGGCTTCGCCGGCAATATGGAAGGCGGCTTCCTGGCGCGTCGCCGTCATCTGCAGGCGCTGGAGCTGGCGGCAACGCACTTACAGCAGGGTAAAGCGCAGCTGCTCGGTGCCTGGGCCGGTGAGCTACTGGCGGAAGAGTTACGTCTTGCCCAGCAGGCGTTAAGCGAGATCACCGGCGAGTTCACTTCTGACGATCTGCTGGGTCGCATCTTCTCCAGCTTCTGTATCGGTAAATAACCGTGCTGGCCTGATAGCGTCCTGCTGTCAGGCCAGATTTCCTGCCACGCTGCCTCCCTGTTATTCCCGCCTCTGCGTTGATTCTTGCTGATATGTTATTTTGCGGCGGCACGGCATTGCCGTATAACGGTTGAAGCGCCGATCTGACGTGCGGCGACGGATTGCGGTGAGTGATCCCCGCCTCATCCCGCCGCGCCGGACCGGACGCAAACCCACTACGTGAACACCGTTGGGCGAACTTTTTCGCCTGAAACAGGAGAGTTGCATGAGTACACCGCTCGACACTGCCGCACTGGACACGCTGTTTAATGACGCCCGCACCCACAGTTACTGGCAGGCTAAGCCCGTCGATAACGCCCTGCTGGAGCAGCTCTATGCTTTAACAGCACTGGGCCCGACCTCGGCGAACTGCTCGCCTGCGCGATTTGTTTTCGTGACCTCGGCGGAAGGCAAAGAGAAGCTGAAACCGGCACTCTCTTCCGGCAATCTGGAAAAAACCATGAGCGCGCCGGTCACGGTGATTGTGGCCTGGGACCGCGAGTTCTATGAGCAGCTGCCCGCCCTGTTCCCGCATGCTGATGCGCGCAGCTGGTTTACTGGCAGCCCGGAAGCGGCAAAAGAGACCGCTTTCCGTAACAGCAGCCTGCAGGCGGGCTACCTGATTCTGGCGGCGCGTTCGCTGGGTCTGGATGCCGGTCCGATGTCCGGTTTTGATCCGGCCAAAGTCAATGACGCCTTTTTCCCCGACGGTCAGTATCAGGTTAACCTGCTGATTAACCTCGGCTATGGTGACGCGTCAAAACTGCATCCGCGCCTGCCGCGACTGAGCTTTGAGCAGGCGAGCCGTTTCGCCTGATGCTGCCCGCGTCGCGAGTCGAATCGCGACGCTTATCTCTGGTCGATCCCCGCGATTCTGCTCATCCTATTCCGAATTTACCCCAATCTGTGCGTTGCCAGGTGCATTAAGGTAAGAAAATTCCTACAATGCTTCTGATGATTATCTGACCATTTTCACGGAGCGACAGATGGCTGGTCATTTTGTACGCTGGACGGGCGATCCCGGCTTCCCGGCTAATGATTTACGCATTCCCCAGGCTATCACCGACACGGCACAGCAGTTTGCTGACAAACGCCGTGGGCGATTTCTTGCCGCCCGTACCCTGCTGGCACAACTGATGCTACGGGTTTATGGCATTGGTGAGCTGCCGCGCCTGCTTATCCAGAGCAACGGACGCCCCGTTTTTGCTGACAGCGATCTGCCCGATTTCAGCATCGCCTATGCGGGCAATACGGTGGGTGTGCTGCTGGCCGAAGAGGGTGGACGTGCCGGTCTGGATATGGAGATTGTGCATGCCAGAAGCCGTCAGACTCAGGAGCAGCTGATTCAGGGATTAACCTCGGGCGAGATCGCCTGGATCAATGCCCAGCAGGATGCCATGGAGGCGGTGACGCAGATCTGGACATTACGCCAGAGCATTCTCAAGCTGACGGGAGAGGGCGATCGGGGACTGGATTCGCTGCGCCTGTTGCCCGGTGCGGGTCGGCTGCGATCTTCACTCTATCCCGATATTCAGGTGGTGTGTGATGCGGAGCCCATGCTGGTCTGGTCGTGTGCGCTGTCGTCTGCGACTCAGCGTCTGCATCTGTGGGAGATGGATAACGCCTTTCAGTGGCACGCATTACGCGAAATAGAGATGGGTAAGCCCAACATCGGGCCTCATGCTCTGCGGCTGACCAGCCTGCCCAGCGAGCGCAGCCTGCATCCTGAAATGTAAAAAGCCGCAACCCGGAGGTTGCGGCCCTGAATGCGCTTAGTGCGCGTCTACAAAGACAATCTTCAGCACAAACAGCAGAGCAACAATTACTACGCAGGGGCTGATTTCACGCCAGCGGCCAGTACCCAGCTTCATGACGCAGTAAGCGATGAATCCCAGCGCAATGCCTTCGGTGATGGAAAAACTAAAGGGCATCATGGCGGCGGTCACAAACGCCGGAACGGCTTCGGTCAAATCATCCCAGCGTACGCGCGACAGGCTGGCGGTCATTAACACCCCAACGTAAATCAGCGCGCCCGCAGCGGCGTAGGATGGCACCATCGCGGCCAGCGGTGACAGGAAGGTCACCAGCAGGAACAGCAGGCCGGTCACCACTGCCATCAG
This sequence comes from Pantoea sp. PvP021, assembly GCF_054056055.1. Taxonomy (NCBI): domain Bacteria; kingdom Pseudomonadati; phylum Pseudomonadota; class Gammaproteobacteria; order Enterobacterales; family Erwiniaceae; genus Pantoea; species Pantoea sp. PvP021. The sequence continues at coordinate 84,417 of NZ_JBSRXX010000006.1, forward strand.
GCCGGTACGACCACCAATCGCCACGCCCGAGGTGCTTTCGATATAGGCGGTCACGGATGAGGTGCCCGCCAGCGCACCACTCACTGAACTGATGCTGTCGACATAGAGCGCCTGCTGCATGCGCGGGAAAGTGCCGGTTTCATCGGTCAGTCCCGCTTTGTCGGTGACGCCGATCAGCGTGCCGGAGGAGTCGAACAGATTGACCAGCATAAAGGAGAAGATTACGCCTGCCATGCCGATGTTGAAGGCGCCTTTGATATCCACCTGGCCAACCACAGAAGTAATGGAAGGCGGCGCAGAAAACAGGCCGACAAACTTCACGTCGCCCAGCATCCAGCCGATAGCGGTGGTAACCACCATCGAGATCAGCACTGCCGCGTGGATATTGCGTGATGCCAGAATAGCGATGATAAAGAAGCCCAGCGCGCCCAGCAGTACGCTGTGCGAGGTCAGGTTCCCCACGGCCACCAGGGTATCGGGATTCGGCACGATAATACCGGCATTCTTCAGCCCCATCATGGCGATAAACAGGCCGATACCGGCGGTAATGCCGACGCGCAGGCTCAGCGGGATATTGGCAATCATCCAGTAGCGAACCCGCAGCAGCGTCAGGATCAGCAGGCCGACCGCACCCCAGAAGATCGCGCCCATACCCACCTGCCACGAATAGCCCATCGCACCGACCACCACAAAGGCGAAAAAGGCGTTCAGCCCCATTGCGGGCGCCAGCGCCACCGGCAGATTGGCAAACAGTCCCATCAGAATGCTGCCGAAAGCGGCAATCAGACAGGTGGTCACAAACACCGCCTGGGTATCCATGCCGGCGACGCCGAGGATCTGCGGATTGACGAAGACGATGTAGACCATCGTCAGAAAGGTGGTGATACCCGCGATCACTTCGGTGCGCACCGTGGTGCCATGTTCCTGCAGCCTGAAGATGCGCTGCAAAACGCCTTGCTTGCTCATGCCATCCATCCAGAAGAAAAAATCATCGGCGCGTATCCTGGCGATTTTACCGGGGCAATACAATGATTTTTCGCAACCGATTGCCAGTCTCGCAATCTGCGCTGAGTGCGGTAGAGTGTGGAGCACACCCCTGAATCGAAGGATAGAGTCTGATGTCAGTAGAATGCGTCTTTTTTGATTGCGATGGCACGCTGGTGGACAGTGAGTTGCTCTGTACCCAGGCCTACGTCAACACCTTTGCCCGTTACGGCCTGGAACTGTCGCTGCAGCAGATGTTTGAAAAGTATAAGGGCGTCAAACTCTACGACATTATTCGTGACGTCGGCGACGCGCATCAGGTGACGCTGCCGATGGAAGAGGTGGAGACCGCCTATCGCGCAGAGGTCGCGCGGCTGTTTGATCAGCAACTGCAGCCCATCCCGGGCGCGAAAGCGCTGGTTGAGCAGATCAAGGTGCCGATGTGCGTGGTTTCAAACGGGACGGTAAAAAAGATGCAGCACTCGCTGGGCTTAACCGGCATGCTGCCGCTGTTTGCGGAGCACCTCTACAGCGGCTATGACATTCTGCACTGGAAGCCCGATCCGGAACTGATGTACCACGCGGCGGAACAGATGCAGGTGCCGATTGAGCGCTGCATTCTGGTGGATGACTCCGAAGCGGGCGCCCGCGCCGGTATCGCTGCCGGCATTCCGGTCTACTACTACTGCGCTGACCCGCACAACCCTGAACTGGATCACCCGCTGGTGACGCGCTTCGACGATATGGCGCAACTGCCTGCGCTGTGGCGCGCCCGTGGCTGGGATCTGGTGTAGCGCGGGCCAGCATGACACACACCGTCTGTTTTTTAACCCTGCCCGGCGTGATGGCGCTGGATCTCACCGGCCCGGCCGAGACGCTGAAGCTGGCGGGCGAGCACTTTACGCTGCGCTACATCGGCCCGCAGCCGGAGGTGGTCTGCTCCACCGGCATGACCATTGGCGGCATCGAACCGTTACCTGATCAGTTGCCCGCCGGGAGTCTGCTGGTGGTGCCTGGCGTCTATGACTCGCAGGTCTGTTACGCCACGCCGCAGGCCGGAGAGGCTCGCGACTGGCTGATGCGCCAGCACGCCGCGCTGTGCGCGCAGACCTTTATGCTGGTCTGCGTCTGCTCGGGTGCGCTGCTGGCGGCGCAGGCAGGCATGCTGGATGACGTGCTCTGCACCACCCATCACGATGTAATTGCCCGCCTGAAAGCCGCGGCCCCGCGCGCACGGGTGCAGGAGAACCGGGTGTTTGTCGGGCATGAGAATATCTGGACCAGCGCAGGCATCACGGCGGGAATCGATCTGGCGCTGCATCTGATTAATCAGCTCTGCGATACGCAAACCGCGCTGGCGGTAGCGCGGGAGATGGTGGTCTGGTTCCGCCGTGCCGGTGACGATCCGCAACTTTCGCCGTGGCTGCGTTACCGCAACCACATGCATCCGGCCATTCACCGGGCGCAGGATCTGATGATTGCCCATCCTGAGCACGGCTGGACCCTGACCGAGCTGGCTGGACGCACGCATGTCAGCAGCCGCCATCTGGCGCGGCTGTTTCGCCAGCATCTGGGGATTAGCGTGCGTGAATACCATGAGCAGCTGCGGGTTGGCGTGGCGCGCCAGCGTCAGCAGCAGGGTGAATCTGCCGAAAAAGCGGCGCTGGCGGCGGGGTTTTCATCGGCGCGCCAGCTACGGCGCGCCCGCCAGCGTGAAGCCAATCAGCTGACAAAGTGACGGGTATCGACGCGTTTCAATGCCATACCCAGCAGCAGGCTGCCGCCCAGCGTCAGCCCGAACACCCAGGGCAGGTCGAGCCACGGACGCGACATATCATCGTAATGATGCGTTCGCAGGTAGTGAATGAACAGCGCATGAAAGCCGTAGATCGGCAGTGAATAGCGCGCAATCACCGTTAAACCGGGCAGGGTGCGCTGGTTCAGGCTGTTTTTAAACACGATCAGCAGGCTGATCGCGGCGATAAACACCAGCGGTCCGCAGTAGAGATACCAGGTGTCATTAAACGCCCCGTTAACGATCAGCGCCTGTTTCGTCCCTAACGTAATGCCAATCACACAGGCGATAAACAGCCCGGCAGCCAGCGGCGTCAGGCCGCGCCGGGTCGTTTCCATCGTGCCGATAGCCCGTCCCAGCAGCGCATAGAGCAGGTAGTAGATACTGTCACCGCTGACATAGAGATTAACCGGCAGAAAGTGAAATGGCCCCAGCGACTGGCTGACCGTATTGGGATTGGCGAGCACCGCCAGCACCAGCACCAGCAGCGCCACGTAGCGCGCCTGCACGGTTTTTACCTGGATCAGGGGCGACAGCAGATAGATGCCGATCAGCGCAAAGAAGAACCACAGGTGATAAAACACCGGCTTCTGCAGCATCTTCAGGATTGATCGCCCTTCGCTGATGGGGGTCAGCCAGGTGATATAGGCCAGCGATACCGCGCTGTAGAACAACAGACAGAGCACCAGCCGGAGCATATGGCGCGGCTGGGCGCTGCGTTCGCCGAAAAACAGATAGCCGGAGATCATAAAGAACAGCGGAACACAGACGCGTGATGCTGAGTTCAGCAGATTAGCCGCATCCCAGGTGATGCCAGTCACCGCCATCGGCCCGGTGATATACCAGGTGGTGGTATGAATCACGATCACCATCAGACAGGCAACCGCGCGTAAATTATCGATCCAGTAAATCTTCTGCGGCATGGCATCCTCTTGCGCATCGCGTCCGTGCGCAAAAGGGTAGCCAAATGCGACCAGAGCAACAACTGCTGCCAGCAGGATTCGGAGCCATCTGTATGCCAGCGCCCTGAATCACCGCGAAAACGCGCCGGTAGCGCCTGGGATTTACGGCTGCACATCGCGCGGTCAAAGGGTATACTGTCGGCCTCTTTTTTTAATCTAACCGAAGCGCGTGCACACTCAACATGCAAAAGTTTGATACCAAAACCTTTCAGGGGCTGATCCTGACCTTGCAGGATTACTGGGCGCGTCAGGGCTGCACCATTGTCCAACCGCTGGACATGGAAGTGGGCGCTGGCACTTCACACCCGATGACCTGCCTGCGCGCACTCGGCCCGGAGCCGATCGCCGCCGCTTACGTGCAGCCATCACGCCGTCCTACCGATGGCCGCTACGGTGAAAACCCGAACCGCCTGCAACACTACTACCAGTTCCAGGTGATCATCAAACCCTCACCGGACAACATTCAGGAGCTCTATCTTGGCTCGCTGAAAGAGCTGGGTATGGACCCGACGGTGCATGACATTCGCTTCGTGGAAGATAACTGGGAAAACCCGACGCTGGGTGCCTGGGGACTCGGCTGGGAAGTGTGGCTCAACGGCATGGAAGTGACGCAGTTCACCTACTTCCAGCAGGTTGGTGGCATGGAGTGTAAGCCGGTGACCGGCGAGATCACCTACGGTCTGGAGCGTCTGGCGATGTACATCCAGGGCGTCGACAGCGTTTACGATCTGGTGTGGAGCGACGGTCCGCTGGGCAAAACCACCTACGGCGACGTGTTCCATCAGAATGAAGTGGAGCAATCCACCTATAACTTCGAATACGCCGACGTTGATTTCCTCTTTACCTGCTTCGAGCAGTATGAGAAAGAGGCGCAGCATCTGCTGGCGCTGGAAAAACCGCTGCCACTGCCCGCCTACGAACGCATTCTTAAAGCGGCACACAGCTTCAACCTGCTGGATGCCCGCAAAGCGATCTCGGTAACAGAGCGTCAGCGCTATATTCTGCGCATTCGTACCCTGACCAAAGCCGTGGCTGAAGCTTACTACGCCTCTCGCGAGGCAATGGGCTTCCCGATGTGCAATAACAAAAAGTAAGAGGCAGCCATGACTGAACAAACCTTCCTGGTGGAGATCGGCACCGAAGAGCTGCCACCAAAAGCCCTGCGCAGCCTGGCAGAAGCCTTTGCCGCGCAGGTCACTGCTGAACTGGATGCCGCTAACCTGAGCCACGGCGAGGTCAGCTGGTTTGCTGCGCCGCGTCGTCTGGCGCTGAAAGTCGCAAACCTGAGCGCCTCACAACCCGATCGGGAAGTAGAGAAGCGCGGACCGGCGGTCGCTGCGGCGTTTGACGCTGACGGCAACGCGACCAAAGCCGCTGAAGGCTGGGCGCGTGGCAACGGCATTACCGTCGATCAGGCTGAACGTCTCGCCACCGATAAAGGCGAATGGCTGGTTTATCGCGCTCAGGTCAAAGGCGAAGCGGCCCAGGCGCTGCTGCCCGCAATGATCGCTACCGCGCTCAGCAAGCTGCCGGTGCCAAAACTGATGCGCTGGGGCAACAGCGATGTGCAGTTCGTTCGTCCGGTTCACACCGTGACGATGCTGCTGGGCGATGAGCTGATCCCAGGCACCATTCTGGGCATTAAGTCAGATCGGGTTATTCGTGGTCACCGCTTTATGGGTGAAAGCGAAATCACGCTCGACAACGCCGATCAGTACCCTGATGTGCTGGAAAAACGCGGCCAGGTCATTGCCGACTATCAGGTCCGCAAAGCGATGATTAAAGCCGATGCTGAAGCAGCAGCACGCCGTTTAGGCGGCAACGCTGATATCAGCGACAGCCTGCTGGAAGAGGTGACATCGCTGGTGGAGTGGCCGGTGGTCCTGACCGCGACCTTTGAAGAGAAATTCCTCAAGGTACCTGCGGAAGCGCTGGTCTACACCATGAAAGGCGATCAGAAGTATTTCCCGGTGTATGACAATGACGGCAACCTGATGCCGAACTTCATTTTCGTCACCAACATCGAATCCAGCGATCCGCGCCAGATTATCTCCGGCAACGAAAAAGTGGTACGTCCACGCCTGGCCGATGCGGAGTTCTTCTTTAATACCGACCGCAAAAAGCGTCTGGAAGATCACCTGCCGCGTCTGGAGACGGTGCTGTTCCAGAAAGAGCTGGGCACGCTGCGCGATAAAACCGATCGCATTCAGGCCCTGGCGGGCTGGATTGCCGGTGAAATTGGCGCAGATGTGAATCACGCCACCCGCGCGGGCCTGCTGTCGAAGTGTGACCTGATGACCAACATGGTCTTCGAGTTCACCGACACCCAGGGCGTGATGGGCATGCACTACGCGCGTCACGACGGCGAAGCCGAAGATGTGGCGGTGGCGCTGAATGAGCAGTATCAGCCGCGCTTTGCCGGTGACGATCTGCCGTCCAGCCCTGTCGCCTGTGCACTGGCGATTGCGGATAAAATGGATACGCTGGCCGGTATTTTCGGCATTGGTCAGCATCCAAAAGGCGACAAAGACCCGTTCGCACTGCGTCGTGCGGCGCTGGGCGTGCTGCGTATCATCGTTGAGAAGAACCTGCCGCTCGACCTGCAGACTCTGACCGAAGAAGCGGTGCGCCTGTATGGCAGCAAGCTGAGCAACGCCCGCGTGGTGGATGATGTGATCGACTTTATGCTGGGTCGCTTCCGCGCCTGGTATCAGGAAGAGGGTCACAGCATCGACACGCTGCAGGCGGTTCTGGCGCGTCGTCCGACCCGTCCGGCTGACTTTGATGCACGCATGAAAGCGGTGTCGCACTTCCGTACGCTGGAAGCAGCCGCAGCACTGGCGGCGGCGAACAAGCGCGTCTCTAACATTCTGGCAAAATCGACTGAAACGCTGAATGAGAGCGTGCAGGCGTCGCTGCTGAAAGAGAATGAAGAGATCCAGCTGGCGACCTTTGTCACTGCGCTGAGCAGCAAGCTGCAGCCTTACTTCGCTGAAGGTCGTTATCAGGATGCGCTGGTCGAACTGGCGCAGCTGCGTACTGCGGTAGACAACTTCTTCGATAAAGTGATGGTTAACGCCGACGATCAGGCGGTGCGGGTTAATCGCCTGACGCTGCTGTCAAAACTGCGTGAGCTGTTCCTGCAGGTCGCGGATATCTCACTGCTACAGTAATGCTATTTGTTGTGCGGAAAAGGGACGAGCAATCGTCCCTTTTTTTATGGGATTTTTTGGCCTGATGTTTTCAACTCATACCTGGGTGTGACCGCTATAGCGGCCATTTTTTAGGGTGCAAATGAATACGCTAAAGTGCTCAAACTACCATTGCCGGTCATCAGGGATCGGCTGTTGTGATGCGCCAGGTTATAAATATTATGTCTATATATCAAAAGGTTAATTGTTAATTTTTCTCCTGTCATACTCTAAAGTTTTTCATCAATCCGGTGGTTAAGAAACCGCCCTAAAAATAGCCAGCCCTCTTGTTTTTCCCCTCACCTGATGGATAATTCGCCAGAATTTACACCCGGTTACATTTAGTGAAATGGAATTTTCATGAAAAGGATTTGTTTATCGCTCTGGCATCCGCCAGTGCGTCTGCTCACCATGGTGGCAGGCGCGCTGCTCTGCTCTGCTTTCCCGCTGATGGCAGCCCCACCAGCCGATAATCCCCGCGAAGAAGGCCAGGCAATTGATGCCCGCGAGCAACTGCGTCAGCAGACGCGCGAGCGCGTGCTGCAACAGCAGAATGCGCCGCAGGCGAATGAACATCTTCCCCGTCCTGATAGTCGTCTGCCCGGTTATCCTGCCAGTGAGCAGCCCTGCTTTACCATCAATCAGATCGCCCTGACTGGCGATGAAGCCAGCCGTTTTCAGTGGGCGCTCGACGCCGCCGCGGATGCCACCGGCCGCTGCCTGGGCGGACAGGGCATCGTGCTGGTCATTAACAAAGTGCAGAATGCAATTCTCGCCAAAGGCTATGTCACCACCCGCGTCATGGCACAGGAGCAGGATCTGACTAAAGGCGTATTAACGCTGACGTTACAGCCGGGCCGTATCAGCAGGATCCGTTTTGATGAACCGGTTTCCTGGCGTGGACGGCTGTGGAATGCGATTCCGGCGTCATCGGGCGAGATATTAAATCTGCGGGATATTGAGCAGGGGCTGGAGAACTTCAAGCGGGTGCCCAGTGCCAGTGCCGACATTAAAATCGTGCCGGGCGAGCAGGAAGCCACCAGCGATCTGCAGGTCAACTGGCGCGAAGGCAGACCGGTGCGGCTCAGTCTGGGACTGGATGACAGCGGCTCCAGAAGTACCGGGCGCTACCTCGGTTCCGCCACCCTCGCAGTGGATGCGCCCTTTGCGCAGAACGATCTGTTTTACGCCAATATTGGCAAAAATCTGTTTGAGCATGGGCCGTTCGGTAACCGCTCGCACACCCTGAATTACTTTTTCCCGATAGGCTACTGGGCCGTTTCCGCCAACTACAACGACTACACCTATCACCAGAACATCCCCAATGCCAATGAGGTGCTGCGCTACAGCGGCAAGAGCGATAATTTCCAGCTCACGGTCTCCCGGTTGCTCTACCGCGATCAGTCGAACAAAACCACGCTTAATCTGCGTGGCTACCGCAAACATTCCACCAACGCCGTCAACGATATCGACATTGTGCAGCAAAAGCGGCGCACCGCGGGCTGGGAACTGGGCCTGAATCAGCATAGCTATCTGGGCAGCAGCACGCTGGACGCCAGTATCGCCTGGCGGCGCGGTACTGGTGCGTTTAATGCGCTTCCTGCACCAGAAGAGTCGCGTCATCAGGGCAGCGCGCGTACCGGCATATTGCTGGGCGACCTCGGCATCAACCATCCTTTCGCTGTGGGCGAGCAGCCCTGGCGGGTCTACAGCAGTGTGCGGGGCCAATGGAGTCCGAATGCCCTGACGCCACAGGAGCGCATGGCGATTGCCGGCCGTTATACGGTACGCGGCTTCGACGGTGAACAGATGTTGTCGGGGGAAAAAGGACTGCTGTGGCGCAACGAAATTGGCTGGAATCTTTTCTCGCGCGGACATGAGCTCTATCTGGCTGCCGATTATGGCCGGGTAAGCGGACCTGCGACTTGCGACCTGGTCGGACATCAACTGGCAGGCAGTGCAATAGGCGTACGCGGCGCGCTCTGGGGGCGCTTCAGCTACGACCTGTTTGCGGGCATTCCGCTCTATAAACCCGCGGGATTTCATACATCAGGCGCGACGGCGGGTTTCAGCGTTAACCTGGAAATCTGACCACCAAAGCGGGCGATCCCGCTATCTGAACTGAGTGACTTTCACATGGATGTGACCCATGAATAAACATTGCTATCGCATTATCTTCAGCCGCACCCATGGGGAACTCCGGGTGGTGTCAGAACTTGCCCGCAGTTGCAGCACGGAGCCCGGTCAGAGCCGTGGCAACGGCACGCCGCGTCTCTGGGTCACTTTACGCCGCGCGGCGTGGCTGCTGGGAATGGCCCTGTTTGCCGGGCCTGCAATGGCGAACGGCATTGTGGCGGATAGCAATGCTACGCCAGGACAGCGGCCGGACGTCATCGCCACCCAGAACGGGCTGCCGCAGGTTAATATCACCGCCCCCAATCAGGCGGGTATCTCGCATAACCAGTATCAGCAATTCGATGTCGCGCAGAACGGCGCCATCCTGAATAACTCCGCAGTGATGACCTCAACACAACTGGCCGGAATGATTCAGGGCAACCCGAATCTCAACCCAGACACCCCAGCGGCGCGGGTAATCATCAACGAAGTAAACAGCAATAATCCCAGCCAGCTGCGCGGTTATATGGAAGTGGCGGGCGGACGGGCGCAGGTGATCGTTGCCAACCCGGCCGGGATTGTCTGTAACGGATGCGGCACCATCAACGCCGGACGGATGACGCTGACCACCGGCAAACCACAGCTCAACGCTGACGGCAGTCTGGCGGGTTATCAGGTCGAACGCGGCGTGGTGCGCATTGAAGGCGGCGGACTCAACGGCGATCACCGTCATGATACTGAGTATGTTGACATACTGGCCCGCGCGGTGGAGATCAATGCGGGCGTCTGGGCCAAAAAAGAGCTGGCGGTGGTGGCCGGTCGCAATCGCGTAAGCGCAGACGCACAGACGGTCACACCGCTGGCTGATGACGGCAGCGCCAGACCTGAACTGGCGATCGACATGGGGCAGATGGGCGGCATGTACAGCGGCCAGATCCGCATGATAGGCACTGAAGCGGGCGTCGGCGTGCGAAATCAGAACGCTCAGGTGCAGGCGGGCAAAACGCTGGTGGTGAGCAGCGAAGGTAAGCTTGTCTGGCAGTCGGCGGCGCAGGATGGCGTGACGCAGGCCGGAGGCGACATCAGTCTTGCGGCCAGAGAGGATATCGATTATCAGGGCAAGCTCCACAGTGGCGGTCAGCTGACGGTCCGGAGCCGCGAAGGCGGAATCACTCAGTCCGGCACCCTGGCGGCGGCAGGTGATGTGCGGCTGACGGCGGCCCGCAGTATCCAGAGCAGCGGACACCTGCTGGCAGGCAGCGATGCCAGTAGCCAGGTTGTGCAGGAAGCTAATCTGCAGCTGGAGAGCCAGGATACCATTCGCGCCAGCGGCAGCCTGCTGAGCAAAAAAGAGGTCAGCGCACGCGGACGCCGGGTCGATCTCAGTGGCGCTCAGGTCGCCGCCAGCCGCGCCACCCTGACGGCTCAGGATGAGGGTGTTGCCGTGCGTCAGTCGGTGATTAATGGCACGGAGCTGGTGATTAACACGGCAGGTGATATCGAGGCGCAGCAGGCGCAGATTAGCGCCGGGCGCTGGCAGGTCGATGGACGCAGCCTGTTCAGCCAGCAGGCCGGATGGTCGCAGACCGGAAGTGGCGAAAGCCGCTTCACCCTGAGTGGTGGGCTGGATAACAGCGACGGAGCGATTGAGAGCCGGCAACTCAGCTTCCGGGCCGCCTCGCTCAATAACCAGCGTGGACGCATGGTCGCACTCGACAACGCCGCCCAAAAATGGCGGATTGACGGTCTGCTCGACAATACCGCGGGTGAGCTGGGTAACAATGGCGATCTGACGCTTGAGACAGGCAGCCTGACTAACCAGGGTGGCACCGTTAAAACCCAGGCCGCGCTGGCTATTAATGCCAGCACGGCTGTAAACAACAGTCAGGGTAAGCTGCTGGCCGGTGATGCGCTGACGCTCAGCGCGGGCGGTGATCTTGATAATCACGCTGGCACCCTGAACGGCGGTCAGCTGTCGCTGACCGCGCAGCATCTGAATAATGTGCAGGGCGAGATCGTCAGCCAGGGCGATCTTGATCTGACGACACTACAGGGCCTGGACAACAGCAATGGCTGGATCGAAGCGGGTCATCATCTCTCACTCAACAGCGGCGGACTCTGGCAGAACCGCGACGGAACGGCACAGGGCGGTGAGCGGGTCACGGCGGCGGCAGATCAGCTCAATAACGCCAGCGGCCGGTTGCAGTCTGGCGGTGATCTGGAGCTGACCAGCCGTGGCGATATCCTCAACCAGAGCGGCAAACTCACGGCGAAAAATGCCCTCGCGGTCCATGGCACCGCAGCGACGCTATTTGATAACGATGGCGGATCGCTGCAAAGCGGCGGCGATCTGCTGCTGCAGGGCGGCGCACTGAACAATCGCCAGTCAGGGCAGATTCTCAGCCAGCAGGCACTGACGCTGAACCTGGCGGGCGACTGGGACAATCAGGGTGGCACCCTGACCGGTAATGGCCGCACGCAGGCCAGCGCCGCAAATCTGTTGAATGCTCAGGGCGCGATCAATGCGCTGGATACGCTGGATATGCAGGTTGCTGGTCGTCTGGATAACAGCAATGGCCGCATCTTCAGCCGGTTAAGCCAGACGCTTCAGGCGCAGGAGATGAGCAATACGCAGGGCTGGATGGGCAGCCAGGGAAGCTGGACTGCCACGACTGCCGGTTTCGATAACACGGCGGGCAGCGTACAAAGTCAGCAGCAGGCTGAACTCTCGGCGAACTGGCTTAGTAACGCCAGCGGCGTGTTGCAATCGGCTGCTGGCATGGCGTTACGCATTGCGCAGGATATCAACAACCTGGCCGGTAAAGTCTCTGCTCAGCAGCAGCTTACCGTTCAGGGTCAGACCGAAGGCAGCCGCACCGGTAACATTAACAATGCGGATGGCCAGTGGCTGGCTGGTGAGGGGCTGACTATTATCGCTGCGCGACTCGATAACACCCAGGGCGGTCTGCTCTACAGTCAGCGGCAGTTGAAGCTGAATCTGGCCGGGGATGTGCATAACCAGGCCGGTAAGATCCAGAGCGGCGAAGCGTTCCAGCTGGATGCGCAGACGCTGAACAACACAGGCGGCAATATCGACAGCCAGCAACAGCTGACACTTCAGCTGTCAGGGCAGTTTGATAACAAGGGCGGCGCGGTACGCAGTAATGGCGGGCAGCAGATCAATGCCGCAGCGATCAACAACCGTCAGGGCGTGTTCAGCAGCCGTGAAGCGATTAATCTGACCACCGGGCAGCTGGAGAATGCCAGCGGCACACTAATCAGCCAGGGCGCGGGAAGTTATCACGTCGGCACGCTCAACAACCAGCAGGGCAAAGTCCACAGCGGCGCGGCGCTGGCCCTTGAAGCCGCACAACTGAACAATCAGGGCGGCCAGCTTGTCGCCACCCAGGATCTTGTGCTGAACGCCACGGCGATCGATAACAGTACCCAGGGTGTGATCAGCAGTCAGGCGGGGCTCTCACTGCAGGCCGATCGCCTTATCAACCGCGACGGCGGTCTGTTACTCGGCACCACCTACAGCGACATTACTGCACGTGATATCGATAACAGCGCCGGACGGCTGCAGAGCGCCGGAACGCTCATGCTGCGCGGTGTTGCACAGCTGGACAACCGGCAGGGAAGGGTGCTGGCGAATGGCGATCTCATTCTCAACGGTGATCTCTCACCGACTGATTCACCGCTGGTGCTGCTCAATCAGAGCGGACGGCTGGAGAGTGCTGGCGCATTAAACATCCATGCACACTCTTTCGATAATCAGGGCGGCACGCTGCTGGGCCTGCAAGCTCTGAGGCTGAGCGCGCAACAGGACTACACCCGCCAGGCGAGCGAAACCATCAGCAGTAACGGCACGGTGACTGTCTCTCTGAGCGGGGCGTTTACTAACCTGGTGGACTGGCTGCTGCCGGGTAATCTGGTGCTGAATGCGGCAGGCATAACCAACCCGGCGATGCTGGTGGGCAAAACAGTTCAGCTCACGACCGGTGCGCTGCTGAACAGCGGGCGTCTTGAAGCCGACGACCTGACGCTGAGTGTCGACTCGCTGGATAACCGTGCCGCGTTGATGGGTGATGAAGTCACCGTGCGTTCCCGGGTGATCGACAACCATGGACAGCCTGCGGTCATCGCGGCAACTCAAAACCTGACCCTGCAGGCCCGTGAGCGGCTGAGCAACACAGATGGCGCGCTGCTCTATAGCGGCAATCGCCTGTCATTGCATAGCGATGACCTGATCGAGAACCGGGCGAGCTTTATTGAAGCGGACGGTGATATGACGCTGGAAGCGCGGCGGCTCGACAACTTGCGCGAAGGGCTGGTGATAGAGCGTGAGGCTGAGACCAGCGACTACAAGTGGCATCGTTATAACTACTACTGGCGATCTTACGGCTCAGCAGTGAGCACGGATCTCAGCACCATGGCGTCAACGACTCAGCAACTGACTTTCCAGGATGAGGCCGCGGCGCAGAGCAATCCTTACGGCACCCTGCTGGCAATTGACGCTGTGGGCAAACGCGCTCAGGTACGGGTCATGAACAATCAGGGCGTGCTGACCGATCTTTGGGTTAACTATCTGGCGCTGAACCCCAGCGCCGATGGCACGTATGCCATGACGTTCTATGAAACCCGCGGATTCCGGCAAAATAACGTACCGACTCCCTATCAAAATACGGTGTGGCGTGAACATGATCGTGGACGTCTGGAGCAATGGGATCCCGAAAAACATATCGACATCGACAATGCGCCGTTCGTTACTGATTACAACAATTTCCGTGAACGAACTGCAACTGGCACCATAACGCGTGATCGGCTGGTCAGCGAAGGCATTGGCGCCCGTATTCTGGCGGGCGGCAACATGATCCTGCGCATCACCGGCGCGTTATTCAACGATGCCAGCGTGATCACGGCTAACGGCAATCTGACACTGGATGGCGGTGGCAGCATTGATAACCGGGGTTACTCGGTCAATGAGCGACGCCAGGAAGTGATTGTCGATCATTACGACAGAAGCACGCGCCACTGGTATCCGACCTTCAATTCCGATGAGACCACAGCCCTGGCAACCGTTGACGGCATCATTACCGGCAACGGCAACGTCAGCATTAACGGGGCCAGCATCAGCACTACCACCGTTAATCAGGCGCAGATAAGCCAGCTTGAAGCGGCGCTGCAGGCAGTGGACGCTGAGCGTGCGGAGTATGAACGTAACCCACTGGCCTTTACCGTGGACGGGGTCGCCCGCCATGACGGCGACACAGAACTTACGACGGGTGATAACACATCGGGTCGCCCACTGTTACCGGCTGAACTGGCCCTGACGGCGCTACAACAGCTGGAGAAAGTCGCCACAACCATCCCCAATAATGGTCTGTTCAGCCAGCATACCGCGGCGGGCAGCCCGTATCTGATCGTGACTGACGAGCGTTTTACCAGCAAGAGCAAATTTATCAGCAGCGACTATCTGCTTGAACGGGTGGGTTACGACCCGTCACAGGTGCATAAACGTCTGGGCGACGGTTTTTATGAGCAGCGTCTGGTTCGCGAGCAGGTCCTGAAACTGACCGGCAGGCCTTCCGTTAACGGCTGGGATGCGATGGCGCAGTATCAGGAGCTAATGAACAACGGCTCTAAAGTGGCGCAGGATTTCCATCTGGTGCCGGGCGTGGCGTTGACGCCGCAGCAGATTGCGGCGCTGCAACAGGATATCGTCTGGCTGGTCAGCGAAACGGTTGATACGGCAGACGGCCCTCAGACGGTGTGGGTGCCGAAAGTTTATCTGGCACAGACCACGCTGCGCCTGACTGGCGCGGGCGCGGTGATTGGCGGCGGTAATCTGCAGCTCTCGGCAGACAGCGTGACCAATGCCGGTAACCTTTTTGCGGATCAGGCGCTCTCCATCGACAGCGGGCAGTTTCAGCACCTGGGTGGCGACATCACGGCGGGCAGCATTGATGTGAAGGCGGAGACGCTGACGATCAGTACCGATCTGCAGAATGCCCTGCGTCAGGCGACGATGAGCGCTGACGATATCAGCCTCAGCGGCACTGATATCCGGCTACAGGGCGCGAAGCTCAATGCCACCAGTAACCTCAGTCTGAGCGCGCGCAACAACCTTGAGATTGGTGCCGCGAAAAGCAGTCACAGCGGCAGCCTGAACGTGATCTCCGGGGCGATGGGTAACCGCACCAGCAGCGGCATGGAAGAAGCGGGCAGGCGCATGGCGCAGGTCAGCGGCGAGTGGCAGCAGGCGCAGGGCAGCGAGCTTAACGCCGGTGGCAATCTTCTGCTCTCGGCCGGGCGTGACCTGACGCTGACCGGTAGCCAGGCCAGCGCCTCCGGCTCTGCCCGGGTTCAGGCTGGCGGCGACATTCACATCGGCGCTGAAACCACCACCAATACCACCCATCTTGAGGCCGACAGCCGGACCTCGTCGGTCAGCAACAGTCGCACGGAAGATCGCCTTTTGCTCAGCACCCTGAGCGGCGCTCAGGATGTGACGCTGGTGGCGGGTAATAACCTGCTGGCCGAAGGCGCGCAGGTCGACAGTACCGAGGGCCGCATTGGCGTCAGCGCGCAGAACGTCACCATTAAAGATGCGCGCGCCAGCCTGCTCGATCAGGACAGCGAAAACAAGCGCGAGGGTAATTCCCGCACCCATCGTGAAGAAGAAAGCGTGCGCGAGAGCAGCACCGGTAGCACCTTCAGCGGGCAGCAGGGCGTAACAGTGATTGGGCGCGAGGGCGACGTCACCGTGACCGGCAGTACGCTGCACAGCGAACAGGGCGCGGTCGGGCTTCAGGCGAAACAGGACGTGGTGCTCAACACCGCCACCGAACGTGAGTCACTCTATAGTGAAGAACGCTCAGAGAATAAAGGCCTGCTGAACAAAAGTAGCAGTCACAGCGTGACGCGGGACGTTACCACCCGTGAGAACGGCAGCCTGCTGAGCGGCGAAAGCGTCACGGTCATCGCCGGACGCGACCTGACGGTGACCGGATCGGCGGTGGCTGCCGACCAGGACGTCAATCTGCGGGCCGGACGCGACGTGGAGATCGGCGCGGCAACCGAGACCGACAGCCACTACCAGCTGCAGGAGAACAAAAAGAGCGGCCTGCTGGGCAGCGGCGGCATCGGCTTCACGGTCGGCAAGCAGTCGACCCGCCATGAAATCGATGAGAAGGGTACCACCCAGAGTCAGAGCGTCAGCACCGTCGGCAGCAGCCAGGGCAGCGTGAACGTCACGGCGGGCAACCGGCTGCACGTCGGCGGCGCAGACCTGGTGGCGGGTAAAGACATGAACCTGACGGGCGACAGCGTGAGCATCGATCCGGGTGTTGACCAGCGGACCCGCACCGAGAAGACCGAGTCGAAGCAGAGCGGACTGACGCTGGCGTTGTCGGGTGCGGCAGGAAGTGCGCTCAACACGGCGGTCAGCAGCGCGCAGCAGGCCAGGAAGTCGGGCGACGGGCGGGTCAGCGCGCTGCAGAACACCCAGGCGGCGCTGAACGGGGTGCAGGCGGCGCAGGCGTATCAGATGGACGGGCTGAACACTGCCTCAGCAGACGCACATAATGCAGCCGGCGACCTGAAGCCGGGGCAGGACGGCTATCAGGCGGGATCGACCAACACCATCGGCGTCAGCGCCTCGTACGGCAGCCAGTCGTCGAAAAGCGAAACGCGTACTGAAAGCAGTCAGTCGAAGGGCAGTACGCTGACGGCGGGCCGGAATCTGACCGTCACGGCAACCGGCAAAAACGGTACGGCGCAGAGCGGCGACATCAGCATCACCGGCAGCCAGCTGAAGGCGGGCGGCGACATGGGTCTGGATGCGTCACGGGACATTCTGTTGCAGTCGGCGCAGAACACGCAGAGCACTGAAAGCACCAGCAGCAGCAAGGGCGGCAGCGTCGGTATCGGCATCGGCGTGGGGTCGGGCGGGTACGGCATCACGGTATCGGCGAGCGTCAACGCGGCGAAGGGCAGCGAAAAAGGCAACGGGCTGACGCACGGCGAAACCACGCTGGACGCGGGCAACCGGCTCAGCCTGACCAGCGGGCGCGACATCACGCTCACGGGCGCGCAGGCCAGCGGTGAGAGCGTGAAGGTGGATGCGGGCCGCAACCTGACGCTGACCTCGGAGCAGGACAGCGACCGCTACGACAGTAAGCAGCAGAGCGCCAGCGCGGGCGGCAGCTTCACCTTCGGCTCAATGACCGGGTCGGCGAACGTGAACGTGAGCCGGGATAAGATGCACAGCAGCTGGCAGAGCGTGGCGGAGCAGACCGGGATTTTTGCCGGGAAGGGCGGCTTTGACGTCACGGTGGGTGAGCACACGCAGCTGAACGGCGCGGTCATCAGCTCAACGGCTTCCGCCGATAAGAACCGGCTCGACACCGGCACGCTGGGCTTCGGCAATATTGAGAACCACGCGGAATATGAGGTGGAGCACCAGAGCGCGGGGATGAGCACCGGCGGTAATATCGGCGGCGACTTTGCGGGCAACATGGCGAACGGCATGCTGGCGGGGCTGAACGACAGCGGCAGCGCGGACTCTGTGACGAAGGCGGCGGTGAGCGAAGGCACGATAATCATCCGCGACCCGTCGAAGCAGAAGCAGGACGTGGCAGGGCTGAGCCGCGACGTGGCGAATGCCAATCCGGGGCTGGACGTCATCTTCGACAAGGAGAAGGAACAGAACCGGCTGAAGGCGGCGCAGCTCATCGGGGAAATCGGCGCGCAGGCGGGAGATATCGCACGGACGCAGGGCCAGATAGCGGGCCTGAAGGCGCAGCAGGACCCGGCGGCTCTTCAGGCGGCGCGTGAGCAGCTGGCGGCAAGCGGTAAGGCTTATACGGAAGCCGATATATCGCAGCGGGCGTATGACAACGCGATGAAGCCATTCGGCACGGGTTCGTCGCTGCAGCAGGGCATCAGCGCGGTGACGGCGGCGGTGCAGGGCCTGTCGGGCGGGAACGTGGCGCAGGCGATAAGCGGCGCGGCGGCACCGTACCTGGCGGAAAAGATACATGAACTGACCACGGACGCGAACGGTAAGGTTAATACTGAAGCGAACCTGATGGCGCACGCGGTGCTGGGTGCGGTAACCTCGTACGCGGCGGGCAATGCTGCGCTGGCCGGCGCCTCGGGGGCGGTGATGGGCGAGTACATCGCGCAGCAGCTGTATCCGGGCGTTAAACGTGAAGACCTGTCTGAGGAGCAGCGGCAGACGATAAGTGCGCTGGGGACGCTGGCGGCGGGTCTTGCGGGCGGCGTTGTGGGTGACAGCACGGCGGATGCGGTGGCGGGGGCTCAGGCGGGTAAAAATGCGGTTGAGAATAATCATTTGCACACCGCAGAAGCCAGGGCGCTTGATAAAGAACTCTCGGACTGTAAAGCGTCGGGCGGTGACTGTCAGGCCGTAATTAACAAATATATTGATATCAGCAATAAAAACAGTAAAGAACTGGCGGAAGCCTGCACCGGAGGAGGTGTTGCCTGTGTAAGCTGGGAAGAACTGGTTCAGGCGGAAACTAACATTGCTCTGGATGCTGATAAACATCAGGTAAGGCTGGGTGATAAACTGAAAGATCCGGATGCAGCTGCGATAGTTAAATATCTTAACGGGTCTGATCTTAAATTCCTTAAGGATAATATCACGAAAAGTGATCGGTTTATGGATGTGGTAATGAACCCAACTTCCTGGCCGGTAGTGATAATGGGTGGGAAAGCAATTATTACGAATATTGTGAATAACAGCAAGGAGCAATTAATTGCTGTTGGAGTTGCTGGGGCTGCAAATGTAGGTATTCAATATGGCACGACAGGTGAGGTAAAACTGTCTGATGTAATTGGATCTGTAATTGTTGGTGGGATTACTGCGGGTAAAGGTTATAACCCAACGGTTACATGGAATGCAGCAGGTGGGTATTATCAGGCAGAAATAAGTGGAGATGATCCGATTATGGCTGCACTTATGAGTACTACTAGTTCTGGGGCAGGATATAAAGCAGGAAATATTTTAAAAGTACCTTTTGATAAGGTCTTCAATCCTGTGTCAAAGCAATATGAATGGGTGTCGAGCGGGGTTTGGACAATATCAAAACCGGTCCCTCAAAGCTCAGTGCCATCTGTGGCGGGTAATGTCGCAGACTCTCTCACATCAGGTTTACTTAATTCACCGAATGGCAATAATTCGGGAGAGAAAAAATGATCCGTATAACTAAATGGAAGTTAATAATTTTATTCATATACTCATGCACCACTATTCCTGTGTTTATGTTTTTATTGAGTCTATTTTTTCTATGGCAGCCGTCTCCAGTAGGGGAGGGGGTTTTTGCGGAGAAAAATTTAAATGTTGCATTAAATATGGCAGGAGTGGGGTTTTTATTGGGTATCATTTTATGGCTATCTTATTATTTACCGTATAGAAAAAGAAATTTGAATAAAACAAAAAGTTAATGCAGTCTGTTAAAAATAGGGTTAAGTTTAGATATGATGAGTGATGCCATATGACTGAGAAAATTTTAAGTATTGATATCGGTGTTCATTCCTTTAAAAATATTCAGCTAAAGGATATTAAGTATTTTTCTGGGGCGCTTGATCTGACTTTTTACTTATTTGATGAGGATTTTAAAAGTAATGTTATGGTTACTTTTGAATGGATACACTCCTTTCGTGTAACAGATGAAGGTGACTTGCTAAAAATGCAAGATGATCTGAATGGTCAGATGATTACAGGAATTTATACAGTAGAAGGATCTCATTATTTATCATGGTTTAATAAGCAAAGCGCCAACATCCATGATGGGGGTCCTATAAATCATTACTTAATAGTTACAGGCGATGATGTTATTGAAGTACTGTCTTCTGTTAGTCCAACAATAACATCTTGTTAATAGAAAGCCCAGTTTTCACGGCTGGGTTTTTACTTTATAACCAGTGAGTTACCCGATAATGGCCGCTACTCAATAAACCTCATCACTGTCACCGACAGCACCAGCAGCAGCGCGGGCGGCAGCTTCACCTTCGGCTCGATGACCGGGTCGGCAAACGTGAACGTGAGCCGGGATAAGATGCACAGCACCTGGCAGAGCGTGGCCGAGCAGACCGGTATCTTTGCCGGGAAGGGCGGCTTTGACGTCACGGTAGGTGAGCATACGCAGCTGAACGGCGCGGTCATCAGCTCAACGGCCACCGCCGATAAGAACCGGCTCGACACCGGCACGCTGGGCTTCGGCGACATAGAGAACCACGCGGACTACAGGGTGGAGCACCAGAGCGCGGGCATTAGCACGGGCGGCAGCATCGGCGGTCAGTTCGCCGGGAACATGGCGAACGGCATGCTGGCGGGGCTGAACGGCAGCGGCAGCGCGGACAGCACCACGAAGGCGGCGGTGAGTGAGGGCACCATCGTTATCCGCGATAAGGAAAAACAGGCGCAGGACGTGGCAGGGCTGAGCCGCGACGTAGCGAACGCGAACCCGGGGCTGGACGTCATCTTTGATAAGGAGAAGGAGCAGAACCGGCTGAAGGCGGCGCAGCTTATCGGGGAAATCGGGGCTCAGGCGGGAGATATCGCGCGGACGCAGGGCGATATCATTGCGACGCGGGCCGCAAACGAGAAAATGTCCGGCGCCACGCAGACCGACCGCGACAGAGCGCTGGCTGAGCTGAAAGCAAAGGATCCGACGAAGCAGTACAGCGCAAGCGACGTCAATAAACAGGTTTACAGCAACTACTATAATCAGGCGTTCGCGGAGAGCGGGTTCGGCACCGGCGGTAAGGTGCAGCAGGCCATCAGCGCGGTGACAGCGGCGGTGCAGGGTCTGTCGGGCGGGAATGTGGCTCAGGCGTTGAGCGGCGCGGCAAGTCCATATCTTGCTGAGCAGATACATAAGCTGACGGAAGGCAACCCGGAAGCGCAGGCTATGGCCCACGCGGTTGTCGGGGCGGTAGCGTCTTACGCATCCGGGAATAATGCGCTGGCGGGTGCAGCCGGAGCGGTCAGCGGCGAACTGATGGCGAAGCTGGTGATGAATCAGCTGTATCCGGGTAAAGCGGTCAGCGACCTGACGGAAACGGAGAAGCAGACCATCAGCGCGCTGGGGACACTGGTGGCGGGTCTGGCTGGAGGTATGACCGGAGACAGCACTGCGGACGCGGTGGCGGGCGCGCAGGCGGGACAGAACGCCGTTAATAACAACTTATTTGGTGGAACCGAAGCGGGACAGAAAAAGTTCGTGCAGAAGCAGGGTAAAGACGTGATGTCCTGTGCAGACGATCCTTCTTCAGTTAGCTGCCAGCGCGGCGAGGCGGTGAATAAAGCGATTGCGGGAGCGCTGGCAACTGGCGGCGTGGCATCTTTAACAGCTCCAGCGCAGGCAATGTGGGCACTGGGTGCAGGGGTTAATGCAGGCGCTCAGTACGCTGAAGATGGTACGGTGAACCCGGTTAACTCTGTTGTCGCTGGCTGGACAAACGTTATCACCATCGGAAATGGCCTGACCGGTACAGTGATCTGGAACGCTGTTGGAGGAGCCTTAACGAATCAAATCAATGGCGATGATCCGCTAACTGGTGCGATAACTAATGGTGCAGGATCGGCATTAGGTTATGGAGCCGGTAAATTGATCTCTTCAGGGACAAATGCCGCTGGTAAATGGATCACTGGTGGCTGGGATCCAAAGTTCAATCCTGACCTGCTGAAATATACCGAAGTCAAAGGACAACTGGGGATATCGAAGGAAATGCTGCCGAGCAAATATCCAAGTGCAGCAGGTAACGTTGGGGCTTCTTACGTTTCTGAGAAGTCAGGGAATATCCTACAGGATCAAATAAAATCGAATGGAGACGCCAACTAATGAAACTACTGATAAGTTTATTAATCAGTGTTGTTGTTATGATTTTATTTTGCATCTCGGCGACATTCATTCTCCGCCTGAGTGCTTATTTATTTGTCGGTGGTAATCTACTCTTCTCATTAGAAGATGTTAAGGGGTCAGCGACAACTGGCTCAATACTTGGAATAATGCTCAGCTTTGGTGTTTTTATTAGCAACAAACTAGCCAAGCGTTAATCATAAATCCCGGACACAAAGCCGGGATCCTTTTACCCACCAATCACACCTCAGCCAGCCGGATGATCAACTGTTCGCGCTCAACCATAACCTTAACCGGCTGCACGGTCTCAAACCCCGTCTCTTCCAGCCAGTAGCCCCTGAGGTTGATGCTGGGACAGCGGATGTAATACGTTAAGGGCGGCTTTGACGTGACGGTCGGTGAGAACACGCAGCTGAACGGCGCGGTTATTGCGAGTACGGCAGATGCCAGCCTGAATAAACTCGACACCGGCACGCTGGGCTTCGGCGACATAGAGAACCACGCGGAATATGAGGTGGAGCGCCGGGATAAGCACGGGCGGCGGCATCGGCGGTCAGTTCGCCGGGAACATGGCGAACGGCATGCTGGCGGGGCTGAACGACAGCGGCAGCGCGGACTCCACCACGAAGGCGGCGGTGAGCGAAGGCACGATAGTCATCCGCGACCCGTCGAAGCAGAAGCAGGACGTGGCAGAGCTGAGTCGCGACGTGGCGAACGCGAACCCGGGGCTGGACGTCATCTTTGATAAGGAGAAGGAGCAGAACCGGCTGAAGGAGGCGCAGCTGATAGGTGAAATCGGCAGCCAGGCGGGAGATATCGCACGGACGCAGGGTCAGATAGCGGGCCTGAAGGCGCAGCAGGATCCGGCGGCTCTTCAGGCGGCGCGTGAGCAGCTGTCGGCAAGCGGTAAGCCTTATACGGAAGCCGATATATCGCAGCGGGCGTATGACAACGCGATGAAGCCGTTCGGCACGGGTTCGTCGCTGCAGCAGGGCATCAGCGCAGTGACGGCGGCAGTGCAGGGCCTGTCGGGCGGGAACGTGGCGCAGGCGATAAGCGGCGCGTCGGCACCGTACCTGGCGGAAAAGATACACGAGCTGACCACGGACGCGAGCGGTAAGGTTAATGTTCAGGCGAACCTGATGGCGCACGCGGTGCTGGGTGCGGTAACCTCGTACGCGGCGGGCAACTCGGCGCTGGCCGGAGCCTCGGGCGCGGTGATGGGCGAGTACATCGCGCAGCAGCTGTATCCCGGCGTTAAACGTAACGACCTGTCTGAGGAGCAGCGCCAGACGATAAGCGCGCTGGGTACGCTGGCGGCGGGTCTTGCGGGCGGCGTCGTGGGTGACAGCACGGCGGATGTTGTGGCGGGGGCGCAGGCGGGGAAAAATGCGCTGGAGTTCAACTCGCTGAGTGGTGACAAAGCCCGTGAAACGGCGAAGCAGGTAGCTGAATCGCTGAAGAGTCAGGTCAGGGAAAAGCTGGGTGAGGGCACAACCTCTTCCATCGCCAACGGCATTATTAATGCGCTTGCTGATACCGGCGATGCGGCATTAGGTGGGGCAGATTACGGTGCTGATGCGGCAATGGCTCTTACCTCCTGCGCTATGGGTGATAGCTACTGTACCCAGGCGTTAAGCGATCTGTCGGGTAAAAATCAAGCTGCGGCAGATACGCTGAAAGCCCTGATGAAAAGCGAAACCTGGACAGCTGTTGCCGGGCAGGTTAAAGAAGCTGCACAAGGTAACCAGCTTGCTCTGGAAGCAACGGGTGGAATGTTGGCGGGGTTGTTCCTGCCAGGCAAGAAAATACCTGATGCTATTGCCATACAGACAATATCTAATTCTGTAGTTGATGCGAAAAAATTTGATTACCTTTTTGGAAGATCAACAGGAAATCCCCATACATTAGATCGCACAAATCAACTTTCTTTAGAAATGAAGAGATTAGGAGTTACTGATGATGTAAGTGGGCATGCAATGCTTGCTGAACACTTCACGACAGCAACAAAAAACCCAAGTAATATTGTGAAAAAATATACTGATCAGTACGGCAGTTTCGAAGTGAGGGAGTCTTTCTTTATGGGGCCTTCTGGTAAGGCAACAATGTTTGAAAGCACTTTTGAAGTTATGAGTAATGGTTCACATCGTTTTATTACTACAATACCGAAAAATGGAGCAACTCAATAATGTTTATAGAAAAAAAACCTGATGAGATAGAGTTACTCTCTTTTTTTGAAAGTGAGCCAGTTTCTTTTGAACGAGATAATATAAGCTATTTATATACGGCTAAAGATGAAAAAGGGGTGGTTATCGACTTCTCTTTCAGTGCTGTTGAAGGATGGATTCAGTACGCTATAAAACTTGATGGAAATGAACTTGTACATAATTCTATTGATGGAGTTAGTTCATTCAGTATAAAAAATGATAAATCAGGGGAGTATTTATTTACTGAAATAATTGCTAATGGAGTTATTACAAAGGTCGTGATACGCGTAAAGCCATATATATCAGCAATTAGTAGTTCTTTGATTATATGAAGAATCCCGGCCTTGTTGGTCGGGATTTTCTTTTTACGCTTTGAAAACCTCCACTTCTCGCCGCTGCAACTCTAGCACACAGAGTGGTGCGCTTACTTCCGGTTGTTCAGCGCTGACGATGCCGGACTCGGTGAGCCAGTCGCCGCCAATAATTACCTCGCCATCGGCGCGCAGCCGGGCAGCGCGGGCGACATCCTCGTGCAGGGCAGCCAGCTGAAGGCGGGCGGCAACCTGGGCCTGGATGCGTTGCGGGACATCCTGCTGCAGTCGGCGCAGAACACGCAGAGCAACGACAGTAAGAACAGCAGCAAGGGCGGCAGCGTCGGTATCGGCATCGGCGTGGGGTCGGGCGGCTATGGCATCAGCGTGTCGGCGAGCGTCAACGCGGCGAAGGGCAGCGAAAAAGGCAACGGGCTGACGCACAGTGAGACCACGCTGGACGCGGGCAACCGGCTCAGCCTGACCAGCGGGCGCGACATCACGCTCACGGGCGCGCAGGCCAGCGGTGAGAGCGTGAAGGTGGACGCGGGCCGCAACCTGACGCTGACCTCAGAGCAGGACAGCGACCGCTACGACAGCAAGCAGCAGAGCGCCAGCGCGGGCGGCAGCTTTACCTTCGGCTCAATGACCGGGTCGGCGAACGTGAACGTGAGCCGGGATAAGATGCACAGCAACTGGCAGAGCGTGGCGGAGCAGACCGGGATTTTTGCGGGCAAGGGCGGCTTTGACGTCACGGTGGGTGAGCACACGCAGCTGAACGGGGCGGTCATCAGCTCGACGGCCTCCGCCGATAAGAACCGGCTCGACACCGGCACGCTGGGCTTCGGCAATATTGAGAACCACGCGGAATATGAGGTGGAGCATCAGAGTGCGGGCATGAGCACGGGCGGCATCGGCGGTCAGTTCGCCGGGAACATGGCGAACAGCATGCTGGCGGGGCTGAACGGCAGCGGCAGCGCGGACTCCACCACGAAGGCGGCGGTGAGTGAGGGCACCATCGTTATCCGCGATAAGGAACAGCAGACGCAGGACGTGGCGGACCTCAGCCGCGACGTGGCGAACGCGAATCCGGGGCTGGACGTCATCTTCGACAAGGAGAAGGAGCAGAACCGGCTGAAGGAGGCGCAGCTTATCGGGGAAATCGGGGCTCAGGCGGGAGATATCGCGCGGACGCAGGGCCAGATAGCGGGCCTGAAGGCGAAGGACGACCCGGCGGCTCTTCAGGCGGCGCGTGAGCAGCTGGCGGCAAGCGGTAAGCCTTATACGGAAGCCGATATATCGCAGCGGGCGTATGACAACGCGATGAAGCCGTTCGGCACGGGTTCGTCGCTGCAGCAGGGCATCAGCGCGGTGACGGCGGCGGTGCAGGGCCTGTCGGGCGGGAACGTGGCGCAGGCGATAAGCGGCGCGTCGGCACCGTACCTGGCGGAAAAGATACATGAACTGACCACGGATGCGAACGGTAAGGTAAATGTCCAGGCGAACCTGATGGCGCACGCGGTGCTGGGTGCGGTAACCTCGTACGCGGCGGGCAATGCTGCGCTGGCCGGAGCCTCGGGCGCGGTGATGGGCGAGTACATCGCGCAGCAGCTGTATCCGGGGGTTAAGCGCAGTGACCTGTCTGAGGAGCAGCGGCAGACGATAAGCGCGCTGGGTACGCTGGCGGCGGGTCTTGCGGGCGGCGTTGTGGGTGACAGCACGGCGGATGTTGTTGCGGGGGCTCAGGCGGGTAAGAACGCGGTTGAGAATAATGCGCTGCACGCCGAAGGCGAGAAGCAGCGTCAGGATGCGAAGTGGTCGCTGCCGTATCTGGAAGCCGAAAAGAAACAGCAGGCTGAGAAGTTAATCAGTGACCTGAATGCGAAAGATAAGGCATTCGATGCAGCGTTAGACTCAGCCTGTAAAGGGCTTTCTTCAGCAGCCTGCCAGGGAATGCGGCAGGAACTGGCAGCGATGTCGAAGAGTTATGACCAGCAGCTCGACGGCCAGTATATCGGCACGATGGGCAGCGTTTATAAAGAAGGAAAAGGTCAGGTTGACGCGCTGATGTGGCAGTATGCCTCGGCGGATGCGAAAGCGGAGCGCGAAGCCAACGTTAACCGTATCGCTGAAAACTGGGGTGTGAGTAAGGAGACAGCAGACGGCCTCTATACCGCAATGGCTGGCGTTCATACCACAGCGGCGATTGGTGGCGCGGTTTATGGGATGAAGGGAAGTAGTTCGGCGCAGACAGGTAAGAATCCCGCTTATATAGAAGAGCCACCTTTCAATCCCTCAGGCACAGGCGGAGCTGCGCAACCGTGGTCGACTAAAGGTCGTATCAACTATGTTCAGCTACCGAATGAAGGTAAAATTCGTTATATACCGCCAGAGGGGTACTCTGCATCTCAACCTCTGCCAAGAGGCCCAAATAAAGGTTACATTGACAAGTTTGGGAATGAATGGGTTAAAGGCCCATCTCGTACAGCGGGCCAGGCATTTGAGTGGGATGTCCAGTTATCACGAACAGGTAAAGCTCAGTTAGGTTGGGCAACGCGAGATGGCTCTCACCTTAATATCTCCCTTGATGGAAAAGTTACGCATAAGTGAAAACTATGAAAATAGATTTTTATCAAGAAGTAGAAATTAAAGCGGATGCTAAAAATAGTAAGTACGCAAAATGCAAGGGAGTCGTTCTTGGAATCAGCGAGGAGGAGAATACTGTCTTTGGTTACTCTGTAGTAATTCATGGGAAAGAAAACACAGTGTACTTCGATAAAGATGATGTTTCCCCCACTGGTATTACCTTCAGTCGAGAAGACTTTTATTGATAAAAAGCCCGGCTATAATGTGCTGACTCCATAAAGTTGGACATCCAACAAGTAGGGGTTCACTTCATTAATAGCCGGTTTGTTTTATCAGCCCCTACGCAAAATGCCCGTCATCACGCTTAAACTTCGGCGCGTCACTGGTGCTGTGCATCGCACCAGGAAACTCCGTCAGCCACTGCGCCACCTTCTTCCGGTTGATGGGCACCACGCTTAAGCCCTCGACGCAGCCCCACAGTTCGCGGGTGGCGGGCCTGAAGGTGCAGAAAGATCCGGAAGCACTGGCGGCTGCGAGGGAAGAGCTGGTCAAAAAAGGGAAGCTGAACCCGACGGCAGATGAAATAGCGAAACAGGCTTACGACACGGCGATGAAGCCGTTCGGCACGGGTTCGTCGCTGCAGCAGGGCATCAGCGCAGTGACGGCGGCAGTGCAGGGCCTGTCGGGCGGGAACGTGGCGCAGGCGATAAGCGGCGCGTCGGCACCGTACCTGGCGGAAAAGATACACGAGCTGACCACGGACGCGAACGGTAAGGTTAATGTCCAGGCGAACCTGATGGCGCACGCGGTGCTGGGTGCGGTAACCTCGTACGCGGCGGGCAATGCTGCGCTGGCCGGAGCCTCGGGCGCGATGATGGGCGAATACATCGCGCAGCAGCTGTATCCGGGGGTTAAGCGCAGTGACCTGTCTGAGGAGCAGCGGCAGACGATAAGCGCGCTGGGTACGCTGGCGGCGGGTCTTGCGGGCGGCGTTGTGGGTGACAGCACGGCGGATGCGGTGGCGGGGGCTCAGGCGGGTAAAACGTCGCTGGAAAATAACGCACTGAGTGATATTGCGCAGGCGCAGTCTGAAGGTAAAACGCCGGAACAGAAGGCCGGTGAGTACGTTGAGGCGGAAAACGAACGCTATAAGAAGGCAAACTGCAGCGGCATGAGCGCCGAAGCCTGCTCGGTGAAGATGTATGAAGAGCGGCGTGAAGCGCTGAAAGATATGGCTTCGCTGGGTGCTGACTTCGTACCTGTTGTGGGTGATATCAAAAGCTTTGCGGAAGCGCAGTCGGCGCTTGATTACCTTGTGGCTGCAATCGGTATCATTCCTGGCGCGGGAGATGCGGCAGGCAAGGTCATCAGGGCAGCAGAAACGGCGCTGAAGAAAGGCGACGTGGCTGAAGCGTCGAAGCTGATTAATAAGGCCAGCGATGAAATATCAGGGCATTTACCGAGTCCTGGCCAAATATCTTTACCAAGCTCTGGAGTTGGATCTAATGCTGCATTCTCAGTTAACAATGCACAACTAGGTAAAAAGCTTGGAAAACACGTTGAAGATTTTGGTGGTAATGCATCGAACGCAGCAGATAGACAGCGTGTATTAGATATTATCAATGATATCGGTTCTCACCCGGATAAAGTTATTGCTGGAAAATTTGCGGGGCAAGGTACTGGAATTGGGGCCAGTCGTGGAGATGTATTTTTTAGGATCAAGGGTAATAATGTTGTTGTTACCAAACCAGATGGTAGCTTCGTCACTATCCTTAAAGATGGTATTAATAATACATCTGTAATAAATGCATTGAAGGGGGATCCGAAATGATTAATGTTGTGGGAGGATATCAAAAATGGGCTCGCAGTGTCGTTGGAAGAAAGCTTCTAAGGGTTAATGGGGTGATTTATTCGCTTGAAACTCATGATTTTAGTCACCCTCAGCAATTACAGCTTGTTTTTTCAGAAGTTGAAGAGATGGAGAGTTTTAAATGTGGAAGGAATGGCTCGACACTTGAATTAACAGACGTACCTCTCCAGGGAAATGATCTTGGCGAATATGGGAGAGAAACGGTCATTGATATTTCACACGTTTATCCGTTCGTTAATTATATCGAAAAAAAACTTTTAAAAGTATTTTTAATTTTTTCTTCATTAGAGGATGCATTTATAGGTGTAAAGCTGGTTTTTGAAGGTGAATTAATCTTGTTCATTATGAATGTTGGAGATGAAATAAGTATGTTGGAATCTTTGTCGTCATCATATGAACAAGACGAAGGTATTAAATATCAACACTTATAAATTAGAACCTAGACCTCAATTAACCGACGTTTTCTTAACTTTAATGATCAGATTTTCGCGTACAGCAGGTTCGGAATGGGGCGTAAGGCGTAGTAGGCCATCAGCATCGGCATGAGTTCAGGCGGCTAATGCATCAGCGTGTCGACGAGCGTGAAGGTGGATGCGGGCCGCAACCTGACGCTGACCTCGGAGGAAGACAGCGACCGCTACGACAGTAAGCAGCAGAGCGCCAGCGCGGGCGGCAGCTTCACGTTCGGCTCGATGACCGGGGGCGGCGAACGTGAACGTTACCGGGGCTGTCTGGTGGGAACCTTGCGCAGGCGATAAGCGGCGCGGCGGCACCGTACCTGGCGGAAAAGATACATGAGCTGACGACGGACGCGAACGGTAAGGTTAATATCCAGGCGAACCTGATGGCGCACGCGGTGCTGGGTGCGGTAACCTCGTACCATTCCTGGCGCGGGAGATGCGGCAGGCAAGGTCATCAGGGCAGCAGAAACGGCGCTGAAGAAAGGCGACGTGGCTGAAGCGTCGAAGCTGATTAATAAAGCAAGTGATGAAATATCGGCCTATAGTTCAGCTACCTATCTAAAACTGAAAGAAGATCTGATCCAGCAAAATCTGAATAATATCGCGAAGCAGGATCCCAGACTGGCGGCGGTTGTCAAAGGTGACAATGGGAAGCTGAACTATGGTGTTGGTACTGGCACTAAAGAGGAAGCTGATCGGCTGGGTAAAATTTGGGTGGGAGACGGAGCCAGACCAACAAGTGATGGCACAGGATTAGTCAGTGCTGATGGAACCAGAATTTATAGATCCCCTAAAGAAAAGCCAAATGCTCCGGATTCATTAAATCCAACGGTAACTCAGGCTAACTTTGAAAGTTATACAAAAAATATTGAAACAGGAAAAATGGATAAAACTGGTAACGGTCACTTGAATATTTAAGGGGAAAATAAATGAAAGCATCTCTGAGAAGTATTGGTTGTGATTGGCTTGATTTATCAAGTTATGAACCTGAAGAAGATGATTGTTTTCAATTTTTAGCCCATTTATGTATAGGGCCATCAGAAGAAAAAGGAATAAATCATTTTGAGGTTTATGTCTGTACCCCAGAATGGCTCTGCAAACACCACTGGCTACCAGAATTGATGCGCCATACGCTTCTGGTGCGTAAATACGATCTGGATGAGATCACCAAAACCATTACGGATTATATCGACCAGTGCGAAGGGAGAGACTGGATGGAGATAGCGCATAAACTCTCCCGCGTATTTGCCTGGGAATATGAAGATTATCAGCCTTAAACGTTAAATCCCGGCCAGTGAGCCGGGATTTTGCTTTTAATCCCTAAATCCTTCCCGCTTACCGCCGCTGCAACCGAATCACACCGGGTTCAGCGGTAATCTCCAGCTGTTCCACCTCAGTGATATCAAAGCCGGTCAGCCAGTCGCCGCCGATAACCAGCTCACCGTTCTCCCGCACCCATTCTGCACCTAAATCCTGCCTCTGCTGGCTGGCTTCACAGAGTACTTTCCACTCAGCTTCATCGATCACGGTTGTTACCGAAATCTTGTTATCGCGCAGCACCAGACGGATCGGCGTGTCGGTGGTGAAGCCGAGCGCGTCAAGCTGAGTGCCCGCGATGTTCAGCTCCGGCACCGACCCTTGGATAAGGCTGTTATTCATAAATCATCCTCCCTGACGGTCGCGATGCGGATAATCAGCTGGCCCTTTTCGGCGATGATGCTGACCGGCTGGCCTTTGATAAATCCCCACTGTTCCAGCCATCGTCCTTTGATGGTCAGTTGGGGTAATGGATTCGGTCTGCCACCGTTGGGGCGGTAACCAACGATGCTTTTGCGTGCTTGGGGTACAGCGGGTTCTGACGTAGAATCAGCTCTAGCCATAATTAACTCCAGTTCAGTTAGTTGTGGTCAGCGGGCTGTTGGTGTTCCACCACCTTCAGCTCGCGCTAAAAATCTCTCGTTACGTTCTTCCTTTTCTGTTTTCTCCTGTTCAAATATACACCGCCCGCTTTGTAAACTCGCTGAAAGCTAAGTAATAAACTGCGAGTCGTCTCTGAAAAACGGATTGTTTTTTCCATTTACTATTTCGTTTACATCCTCTTCCCAATACTCTCTTCAGCATCTGCAGCCGGCCATTTGTTTATATGGGTATGGCGATTTCCGGCATCGCATAAGAGTGAAATGATGATGACAGGGAAAAGGATGACAGGCATGATGACACCACAAATGACACCACGCGAGAGTCAGGTTATGAGTACTATCCACTTCAGGATTGATGAGGACGTTAAACGGCTGGCGATGCGGGCAGCAGAGCGCCAGAAGATGACGCTGACAGAGGTTATGCGTCAGCGAGCGGAAGAGTTGGCTGCTGAAGAGCGGCAATATCAGGATGGCCAACATGATGCATGGCTGGAAGAGCAAATCACGGCGGCATTCAGTCGTTATGAAGCCGGTGATAGCGAGTTCATCAGTAACGATGAAATGAATGCCCGCATGGAAGAACTGAAAGCGCAGGCCGCGCGGGGAACGTTGTGATATCAGCCGTTCAATGGGAAAAACAGGCGCAGGCAGACAGGGAGACGATATTTCGTTATCTGTATCGTGAGGCAGGCCTGCTGGTAGCCAGTGCAACAGACGATAAGTTTACCCATATGGCCAGTCTGCTTAGCGAAAACCCGCGGGCCGGAACAAAAGTCGGCACAGAAAAACAATATAAACTGGTGGTGCCACGCTTTCCGTTCATCATCATCTATGTTGCCGAAACAGATGGCGTTTGCATCCTGCGAGTACTTCATACATCCCGGAAAATATCAGGCCGCTATCAAAGATAGTTAGCCTGTTCATCCAGCATCAGATTGTCAGGCATAAGAACGTCGTCAGACAGAACGGCACGCTTCAGAGCTGAATTAGACAATTAGCCCCCAAACCGCACCTTTTAATTTTTCACCTGCCATCTACAGCACACCATCACGCCGCAGGCGGCGTCGTCCTTGCAAAGCTTTCACGCTGAAACAGTGTTTCCGCCAGACGGTGTCGGTGAAGGGGCTGACGGGTAAGAACCTGGCGCAGGTGGTAAGCGATACGGATGCAGTTTGCTTGGCAACGCAGATAAATAAGCTGACGGAAGACTATTCGGAAGTACAGGCGATAGGGGCGCGTTGCTGGGTACGGTAACCTCTTATGCTTCTTGCAACTCGGCGCTGACAGGCGTACCGGACGGTGTCAGTGACGAAGTATAATAAAAATACGCTCTAAAACCTATAGTCAACTAGCAAAGTGAAAGTGAGTTTTCGCTAATTCCATTAGCAAATTGAATTGTTTGAAAGTATATTTATGAGAAGATAGCTCACTAACAACCAGAAGTTAAAATAAGTTTTAGTGTTATATAAGGAAAGATTAAAATGCATGGAAGCCGTTTTTTTTCTGGCTATGAAAAAGGCAATGTTAAACGCTATTTATTACTCTCCGTTTTTTTCATCATATTCGCAGCATGGCTATGGTATCTGATGTGGTCAACTGGCGTCGCAAGTCGTGTTGTATTAATGAAGAGTGTTCCCGAGTGGACAACATACATTACTGTTGCATCAATAGTAGGTCTTGTTTTTTCGGGGCGAGTTGTTTATTTTAGACCAGTTGGTGAATCAGCTATCTATGTACTGAAAGCTTTTGGATGTGGCTTTTCTATTGGTCTTATATGCATTCTAAATTGTTACAGTGTCTATGTTTATATCGCTCCTGGTAACATTGTTCAGTATGAGTCTGAATACGAGGTTACGTTTCCAGGTCCGGCAGTTGGGAAATATAGCCATTGTGAAGCTGGTTTGTGGATTAAAGATGCTCACACAAAAAGATGGCTTCAACTTTGTACAAATCGTACGAATTTATACAATGACAGGAAGCAAGGTATGACTAAAGTATGGGTGACGGCTCATACTAATAAAATAGGGTCTTACATTATAAATTATAAGTTCACTTATGATTAATTTTAAAACAACTATACGCATTAATTATTATTTTTATAAATCCGGGTTAACTGAGTGATAGTTAAAATTTCCGAGCGGAAAGTCCAGAGGCAGGAATGAAGATAATCCAGTAAAATTAATATTCGTGGGCTTTTACTGATCTATAGCCTGGCTCCAGATTTCTGCTGCTCTTAATGAAGTCATTACCTTGACATGGAGCCAGACACCATTGTCCTTCTTAATGGTTCTGGCTCAGCACACCATCACGCCGCAGGCGGCGTCGTCCTTGCAAAGCTCTCGCGCTGAAACAGTGTTTCTGCCAGTTTCACCAGCGCGGGTCGTTCGACACACCAGTTCGGCACTACGCGACGGAAATTGAGATAGCCGATCATGCAACCAGTGGCGATATCCGCCAGATTGAGCTGGCCGTTGTTAAGCCATTTCCCCTCTGCCGCCTTCGCTTCCAGCATGTCGAGGCTGCGCTGAATCTTTTCACGATTGCGCAGCAGCACCTCTTCCGACTGTAAATTTCCCGGACGCATCTGCTCGCGCACGATCACCAGCGCGGCATCGCTGACGCCATCCGCCAGCTTCTCCAGCTGACGGATGTTAAGCGATTCAAGCGGATCGGCAGGCAGCAGAGCAGGCTCCACGCCACGCAGTTCCAGAAACTCCGCAATGATGCTGGAATCGAACCAGATTTGCTTATCGTCAGCGACCAGCGCCGGAACTTTGCCCAGCGGATTGTAGTGCGGCACATGGCTGTCATCGCTGTAAGGCGATGCGTTAACGAATTCAAAAGTAATGCCTTTTTCCAGCATGATAATCGAAATCTTACGCACAAACGGGCTGGTATAGCTGCCAATCAGTTTCATCGGGTTCTCCAGAGTCAGTGACTATTCGCCAGGAAACATAAAGGGATTGAGACTGCTGCGTGCGAAGCCTTCCTGCTCCATTCTGGCATCCAGTATCAGCGATGCCAGGTCATCTGCCACCGGTTCAATGGCCGGATCTTTCTCCTGATAGAGCATCTTCAGGTAAGTGCCGCAGTCGCCACAGCTCTCTGCTTTCACCGCCGCCCGTTCGCTGTCGATCGACCAGTAGTGCAGATCACGGGACTGTTCGCACTGGGTACATTTGCTGCGCACCACATGCCATTCACTTTCGCATAGATTACAGTGCAGATAGCGCGCGCCTTCATGACTGCCCATATGCACCACGCTGGCGACCGGCATACTGGCGCAGACCGGACAAAACTGACGCTGATCGCCCATCTCAGCGCGTGCTTTGCCTGGGATCAGGGCCGCCATCTGCGCCCAGTAGAGCGAAAGCGCCGCCCAGATAAAGGGCGCTTTGTCGCTGCTGACCAGCGCATACTCACCGGTAAACAGCGCGCTGGCCAGCGTTTCCAGCTCGGTGGCGGACGCCTTCTCCAGATTCTCCAGCACCGCCAGTGCCTGACCGCTCATCTCTGGCTTCAGCTCGGCAATCAGTGAATGCAGCAGTCGCTGCCAGTGGGGATCGCGCGGCAGGGTATGAATATTCAGCGGCGGCTTGCCCTCGCTGGCGCTCTGCGTCAGGCGGGCATGCAGGTCGATGTGCAGCGGATGGTCATACAGCACAATCTCCTGCGCTTCAGCGATCACCGCCGCAAAGCGCAGGTAGTCGCCGAGTGGGTTTTTCGCCGCCAGGTCACGCAGTCGCGCAGCACGACGGCTGTATAAATTTTTCAGCCGTGGAAAAAGTAACGGCGGAATCATCTCCGCCGTTGTCTTTTCGCCTTTCTCCAGCTGATCTTGCGGGATTATGCGAATACTCATCAGGGGCGTTTTTCCTGTTTTATTGGCGGATTACGCTGCTCGCGATACCAGCGAGGATGGTGCTGCCTGGCCCATTCGGCGCTGACCCAGCCTTCCACCATCGCGGTCAGTGTGCCTTTGACCCACAACGCAGCATAAATGTGCACCATAATGACGATGATTAGCGCCACCGCTGACACCGAATGTACCACCAACGCCAGACGAATCAGCGGAATGGCGAAGGCATCGGCAAAGTAAGGTCGCCAGATCACGATGCCACTGGCAAGCAGCAACACTAAGCTGATAATAGCAGCCCAGAACACACACTTCTGACCAAAGTTATATTTACCGGTATCACCCACCTCTTCATTCAGCGCAATCCGGTGAATGTTTCTGGCCCAGTAAAGGTCATCGCGATTAATCAGGTTGTGTTTCCAGTAACGCAAAAACATCAGCATAAAAGCAACGAACATCACCACGCCGACAAAAGGATGCAGAATACGCGCCAGCTGTGGTGTGCCAAATATCTGCATCAGCCAGTTGAACGACGGAAAGAAAAACCCTAATCCGCTTAACGCGGCCATGACAAAGCAAATCGCGACAATCCAGTGATTGATGCGTTCGGGTGCGCGGTAACGCACCAGATGATCGGGCTTTTTCATTATTTGCGCTCCTCAGGGTGATCGTCGTTGTCGTCGTGCTCATCAGTGACGCGATTCGGGCCAACGCCAACATAGTGAAAAATAGAGGCGGCGAACGTAGCGGCAAAACCCACCGCCGCCAGCGGTTTCCAGATCCCCTTCCAGAAGGTCACCGTCGGGCTGATGCCCGGGTTAGCAGGCAGACCGTGGTAGAGCTGAGGCTTGTCGGCATGATGCAGCACATACATTACATGGGTGCCGCCCACGCCTTCCGGGTTGTAGAGGCCAGCCTGCGCAAACCCGCGCGACTTCAGCTCCGCCACGCGCTCCTCCGCCAGCGTGAGCATGTCGCTTTTGCTGCCGAAATGAATGGCGCCGGTCGGACAGGTCTTCACACAGGCAGGCTCCTGGCCGACGCTGACGCGATCCACGCACAGGGTGCATTTGTAGGCGCGGTTATCCTCTTTGTTGAGCCGCGGCACGTTGAACGGGCAACCCGCAATGCAGTAGCCGCAGCCGATACACTGCTCAGACTGGAAATCGACGATGCCGTTGGCGTACTGAATAATGGCACCTGCCGACGGACAGGCTTTCAGGCAGCCGGGATCGGCGCAGTGCATGCAACCATCTTTGCGAATCAGCCAGGCCAGCTTGCCGTTCTCTTCAACTTCCGAGAAGCGCATCACCGTCCAGGATTTTGCGGTCAAATCGGTAGGGTTGTCATAGACCCCGATGTTATGACCGACTTCATCGCGGATGTCGTTCCATTCGGAGCAGGCGACCTGACAGCCTTTGCAGCCAATACAGGTGGTGACGTCAATGAGCTTCGCGACTTCACG
Source organism: Pantoea sp. PvP021 (assembly GCF_054056055.1). Taxonomy (NCBI): domain Bacteria; kingdom Pseudomonadati; phylum Pseudomonadota; class Gammaproteobacteria; order Enterobacterales; family Erwiniaceae; genus Pantoea; species Pantoea sp. PvP021. The sequence goes on from NZ_JBSRXX010000006.1 coordinate 121,032, forward strand.
CTGGTGATCGCGCGCCTGTGGCGGTGGGGTAAAGCCGTTGGTCGCTGAGCGACGGATAATATCTTGTGATTGATAAGCCATTGTCATCTACCGTTACGCTTTTTCCACTTTCACTAAAAATCCCTTGTACTCCGGGGTCTGCGAGTTGGCATCGCCAACCGACGGCGTCAGCGTATTGGCGAGGAAGCCTTTACGCGTGGTGCCTTCAAAGCCCCAGTGACAGGGAATACCCACGGTATCAACCGGCTTGCCGTCAATCATCAGACGCTGCAGACGACGTGTTACCACCGCTTTGGCTTTGATATAGCCACGGCGCGACGAGACCTTGACGCTGTCTCCGGCCTTGATGCCTTTCTCCTCTGCCAGTTCGGTGCCGATTTCAACAAACTGCTCCGGCTGCGCAATCGCGTTCAGCAGGGCATGTTTGGTCCAGTGGCGGAACAGTTCGGTGATGGAATAGGTGGTGGCGACGCAGGGATAGTCAGCGGCCTCGCCCAGTTGCGCGGCGTCGCTGCTGAACAGTCGAACGACCGGACTATGACGCTGCTGCGGATTCATAGGATTGTCGGCGAGCGGGCTTTCCATCGGTTCGTAATGTTCCGGGAAGGGGCCGTCGGCCATCTTATCGAGCGCAAACAGGTGGCCAAGACCATCGGGCTGCATGATAAACGGACCGGCCTGCTGCTGCGGCGACAGCGTTACCGGATAATCCGGCACGTCAATGCCGTGCCAGCGAGTGCCATCCCACTCAATCAGGCGGCGATTCGGATCCCAGGCTTTACCCTGCGCATCCGCGGAGGCGCGGTTGTAGAGAATGCGGCGGTTAGCCGGCCACGCCCAGGCCCAGCCGGAGACCGCGCCCAGCCCCGATGGGTCGGCGTTGTCGCGTCGTGCCATCTGGTTGCCTTCCGGCGTCCAGCTGCCGCTGTAGATCCAGCAGGCGCTGGCGGTGGTGCCGTCGTTACGCAGCTCTGAGAAGCCGTTGAGCTGCTGGCCTTTTTTCAGCAACAGCTTGCCGCTGGCGTCGTAAATGTCGGCCAGCGCCTGACCGTTGTTCTCCTGCGCCACCTCTCCCGGCTCAGGATTAGACGGATCGCGGTAGTCCCAGCGCATTGCCATCAGCGGTTCAGGGTTTGCTCCGCCTTCCAGGCGATAGAGCGCGCGCAGACGCATGAACAGATTGCCGAGGATTTTACCGTCGTGCAGCGCTTCAGCGGGCGGCTCCGCGGCCGCCCAGTGCCACTGCAGCCAGCGCGACGAGTTCGCCACCGATCCCGACTCTTCAGCGAAGCAGGAAGAGGGCAGACGGAACACTTCGGTCTGGATTTTCGAGGGATCGACATCGTTGAACTCGTCGTGATGCTGCCAGAAGCTGGCGGTTTCGGTGCGAAGCGGATCGATCACCACCATATATTTGAGGCGGGACAGTGCCCGGACCGCTTTATTTTTGTCCGGGAAGGCGGCCAGCAGGTTGAAGCCCTGAATCAGGCAACCATTGAGCGCGCCCTGTTCCATCATCTCCGCCTGCGCCATGCAGTCGTAGCTCTTATCCCACTTCGGCAGCCAGTCGTAGCCCCACTGGTTTTCCGCTGTGGCCTTATCGCCGTAGAAACTCTTCATCAGGCTGACGAAAAATTTGTCGGTGTTCTGCCAGTAGTTGACCTGATCCGGCAGTGCCGCAACCGGTGTGACCTGCTGCAGGTAGGTTGCCAGGGTGGTCATCTTCTCGGAGGGCAGTGGCAGATAGCCCGGCAGACTCTGCGCCAGCAGGCCGAGATCGGTGTAGCCCTGCACGTTGGAGTGGCCGCGCAGCGCGTTAATACCGCCGCCTGGCATCCCGATATTACCCAGCAGCAGCTGAATCATCGCCGCCGTGCGGATAATCTGCGAACCGTTGGTGTGGTGGGTCCAGCCCAGCGCATAGAGAATAGTCGCGGTGCGATTCGGCACACAGGTTGAGGCCAGCTGTCTGCACACCGCAATAAAGGATTCCTTCGAGGTCCCGCACAGGCGCGTCACCATTTCCGGGGTGTAACGGCTGGCATGGGTTTTCAGCAGATTCAGCACGCAGCGTGGGTGAGTGAAGCTCTCATCGCGTCTTGCATGGCCGTTTTCATCCAGCTCATAGTGCCAGCTCTGACGATCGTACTGACGGGTTTCAGCATTGTAACCGCTGAACAACCCGTCGCTGAAGCTGAAGCCTTCGCTGACAATCAGTGCGGCATTGGTGAAGGCGCGAACATACTCCTGCTGAATCTGATTGTGTTGCAGCAGATAGTTGATCACTCCCATCAGGAAAACCACATCGCTGCCGGCACGCAGTGGCGCGTAGAGATCGGCGACCGCCGCAGAGCGGTTAAAGCGTGGATCGACCACGATGACCTGCGCATTGTTATGGGTTTTGGCTTCAATCACCCATTTAAAGCCAACCGGATGCGCCTCGGCGGGGTTGCCGCCCATGATCATCACCACATTGGCATTTTTGATGTCGTTCCAGTTATTGGTCATCGCACCGCGACCAAAGCTGGGGGCCAGCGCGGCCACGGTCGGGCCGTGACACAGGCGCGCCTGGTTTTCCAGCGCCAGAATACCCAGCGAGCGGGCAAATTTCTGATCGAGCAGGCCGGTTTCATTACTGGCGGCGGAAGAGCAGAGCATGGAGGTGGTCGGCCAGCGGTTTACCGTCACGCCAGCGGCGTTGGTGGCCTGGAAATTGGCATCGCGATCCTGCTTCATCAGGCGGGCAATGCGGTCAAATGCCTCATCCCAGCTGATGCGCTGCCATTTATCCGAGCCTGGCGCGCGGTATTCCGGGTATTTCAGGCGCTGTTCACTGTGAATAAAGTCGAGCACGCCCGCGCCTTTGGGGCAGAGCGATCCACGACTGACCGGATGGTCAGGATCGCCTTCAATATGGTAAATCGAGGCGCGGGCATTTTTAGCGCCATCACCCAGGCTGTAAATCAGCATGCCGCAGCCGACTGAACAGTAGGTGCAGTTATTACGTGTCTCTCTGGCGCGAATGAGTTTGAACTCTCTGACGCTGGCTAAGGCTGTGGTGGGGGCAAAACCGAGTAACGCCGCGCTGGTGCCCGCCAACCCGCCAGCACAGATTTTGAAAAAACTCCGTCTGTTAATTTGCATTTTATCGTTCTTCTTTATTGGCTCCATTGCGAAGCCTTGCAAAATAGCAGCCCTATCTGCCTGTAAGTTGACCAGGGTCAACAGGTTAGTCATTAGTAATTCTTTTTCTAAATTTTGTTAAAAATCCTCGGCAACCAATTCCCGGCGCAAGCAGATTTCCCGTAGCGGCAGATAATTACTGTTGTTTTATGCTTACCGATGTTAAAGCCTGAAAGATACCCATTCTCATTCTGCCCGCCAGCAGGCGTGGCTGCGCCTTTCCCGGTGAGAAAACCGCATGAATTGCCCCGCTGTTTATTTGCGCCGCACCGGGCCAGAAGGCAAAATTAGTCTGCGTCTGATCACCGCTGTGCAGCCGTACTGACTGTCGCATTTCATTATTTATTAACAACAGGTCGTACTTTTTGAAAGCTATCCAGCCTGACTCAGGCGAAGATTTAACAATTCAGGCCGGCGTCAGCAGAACGCAGGTATGGCAGCGTGCCGATTTGACCGCAGCAGAGTCTGACTGGCTGGCGGACGAGGTGCCGGTGGCGCTGGTTTACAACGGCATCTCTCACGTGGTGATGATGACCACGCCCAAAGATCTGGAGGCGTTTGCGCTGGGTTTTTCGCTGTCAGAGGGCATTATCGACGCGCCAGGCGACATTTTCGGCATGGACATCGTGCCGGGCTGTCACGGCATTGAGGTTCAGATTGAGCTTTCCAGCCGTCGTTTTATGGCGCTGAAAGAGCAGCGTCGTGCGCTGGCAGGCCGTACCGGCTGCGGCGTGTGTGGCGTTGAACAGCTGGACCAGATTGGCAAGCCGCTCTCTCCGCTGCCGTTTACCCAGACCTTTGCGCTGGATCAGCTGGATCGGGCGCTGGGCCAGCTGAAAGCATATCAGCCGGTCGGACAGAAAACCGGCTGCACCCATGCTGCCGCGTGGATCCAGCCTGATGGTCAGCTGGCCGGTGGCTGTGAAGATGTGGGTCGCCATGTGGCACTGGATAAGCTGCTGGGCTATCGCAGCCAGGCTGAGTGGGGGCCAGGCGCGGTGCTGGTCTCCAGCCGCGCCAGCTATGAAATGGTGCAGAAGTCCGCCATGTGCGGGGTTGAGATCCTGTTCGCAGTCTCGGCAGCGACCCGCCTGGCGGTTGAGGTGGCTGAGCGCTGCAATCTGACGCTGGTCGGGTTCAGTAAACCTGGACGCGCTACGGTTTACAGCCATCCTCAGCGGCTGCGTTAAACCACCATCACCTCTGGCAGCGTCTGCTGCAACGCCTCAAGGGCGGCACTGTTGTCGCCGCCACTATCCGTAATCAGCAGGTTGATCGCCGGTGACGGCGCGTAAACCGTGCGGCTGACTACCCCCAGTTTGGTGTGATCGGCCAGCAGATAGCAGGAAGTGGATTGCTGCACCATCGCCCTGGCGATGGCCGCTTCGTGCGGATGAAAACTGCTGGCACCACAACCCGCCTCAATGCCAACCGGCGACAGCAGCGCCACATCGGCGCGATAGCGGATAATCTCACCCACGGTAATTTCGCCGCGCGTCTGTTGTGCGCCCGCCGACATCGTCCCGCCCAGCAAAATAATCTGATTATTCAGCGGCTGATCTTCTTCTCCGGCGCTCAGCGCCAGCGCGGCCTGCAGGCTGTTGGTCACAATCGTCAGGCCGGAAAGGGCGTGCAACTCCTCTGCCAGCAGCGTGGTGGTGCTGCCCGCATCCAGAAACAGCGTCTGTCCGGGCTGCAGCAACTGCGCAGCGGCGCGGGCGATGGCGCGCTTCTCCCGGGTCTGGGTACTGCGGCGTTCCGTCAGCGGCGGTTCAGCCCGCGTTTCAATCGCCACCAGCCCGCCGTGAACGCGGCGCGCCAGACCCAGCGCTTCCAGCTCAATGATATCGCGGCGCGCGGTTTCGCGTGAGACCCCCAGCTCCCTGATAATGCGCTCGGTACTCACCTGGTTAAGCCGGGTCAGTAAGGCACGGATGCGATGAAGGCGCGTTTCCTGCAGCATAGAGGTTTCCTTTTAAAGCGCGAAGATCACGGATGATACGCCAGTGAAGCGAAAGATTCCGTCTGAATCAGGGAGCAAGCTTAGCGTGGCGATCTGCCTGCGTCATGTGTATTTTATTGCATTTGTGTATTTGGTTGCATTTTAGATTCAGGCAGGCATGATAAAGGCGTCAGCTCTTCCTCCTTCATCCTTGTAACGGGAGTCATTATGGCCACGCGTTCCACCATTATGGATACCAACAGTTTCCGCGCCGAACATGCCGATGCACTCGACAGCGATACGCGCAAACTCACCGATAAACGCAGCAAAGTGCTTGGCGAATCTTATCGCCTGTTCTATCGCAAACCGGTGCATCTGGTGCGGGGTGAAGGGCAATATCTGTGGGATGCGGCGGGCGATAAATATCTCGACGTCTACAACAACGTGGCGAGCATCGGGCACTGTCATCCGGCCGTGACTGAGGCGGTGACTCAGCAGATGAAAATGCTGAACACCCACACCCGTTATCTGCATGAAAATATTCTGGACTACAGTGAAGCGCTGCTGGCGACTACGCCTGAGGCGATCGATCGCGCGATGTATATGTGCACCGGATCGGAAGCTAACGACCTGGCGATTCGCGTGGCGCGCGCCTTTAGCGGCGGCAGCGGAATTATTGTCAGTAAAGAGGCCTATCACGGCACCAGTGAGCTGACATCCGGCGCTTCTCCGGCGCTGGGCAGTGGACAGCCGCTGGCGCCCACCACGCGGCTGGTGATGCCACCGGATGCGTATCGTGTGGACGCGCCTGACCTGGGCGACTGGTTCGCTGACCAGATTCAGCAGCAGATTGATGATATGGCGGCGCACGGCATTAAATTTGCCGGATTCCTGGCGGACTCAATCTTCTCCTCGGACGGCGTGTTGCCCGATCCGCGCGGCTTCCTGAAAAAAGCGGTCGAGGTGGTGCATGCCAACGGCGGCATCTTTATTGCCGATGAAGTGCAGCCTGGTTTTGGCCGTACCGGCGACGCGTTCTGGGGCTTTGGCCGCCACGATGTGGTGCCTGACATCATTACCACCGGCAAGCCAATGGGCAACGGCATTCCGGTTTCCGGCCTGCTGGCAAAAAGTGAAGTGCTGGCCGCCTTCAGCGACTCAATTCCCTACTTCAATACCTTTGGTGGTAACCCGGTCGCGATGGCGGCGGCGCAGGCGGTACTGAAAGTGATCACCGAAGAGGGGTTACAGGAACACAGCCGCGTGGTCGGCGCGAAGCTGCTGGCGGAGCTGCGAACCCTGATGGATCGCTATGAGTGCGTGGGGGATGTGCGCGGTGCCGGACTGTTTATCGGTTTTGAGCTGGTCACCGATCGTCACAGCAAAACGCCGGACAAAACGCTGGCGCTGGATTTAATCGAGAAGCTGCGTGAACATCGCGTGCTGACCTCGGTCGCCGGCCCGTATGGGAATGTGCTGAAACTGCGTCCGCCACTGGCGTTCCAGGAAGGGGATATCGACTGGCTGGTCGGCGCGCTCGACAGCGGGCTGCGCGAACTGGGCAGGTAACGCGCAGGGCAGGGCAGATGCGGCGTTCGGGCGGGATGAGTGCCTGCTGGTGGTGCTGGCAGAGTGCTTCGCTCTCCCTGTCTGATAAAGCTGAAAAGGCGGAGTCAGCAGCAGCATGCTGTAAAAACAACGGGTTGCTTTTGCCAGATTTCTCAAATCCTTATGGTTAATAGGGCATTGATTACCCTTTTACGCTACATGAATTTAACTATAATGATTCGACTGCTTACGCGGCACGTCCCGAATTCGTCGTGCTGCTCAAACTAAATGGAGAGGAAGAACATGAGTTATTCACTGCCATCCCTGCCTTACGCATACGACGCACTGGAACCGCATTTCGACAAGCAGACGATGGAAATCCATCACACCAAACATCACCAGACCTACGTGAACAACGCTAACGCGGCGCTGGAAGGCACTGAATTTGCCAATCTGCCGGTAGAAGAGCTGATCACCAAACTGGATCAGCTGCCAGCAGACAAAAAAGGCCCACTGCGTAATAACGCAGGCGGCCACGCTAACCACAGCCTGTTCTGGAAAGGCCTGAAAACCGGCACCACGCTGCAGGGCGACCTGAAAGCGGCTATCGAGAAAGATTTCGGTAGCGTGGAAAAATTCCAGGAAGAGTTCGAGAAAGCGGCTGCGACCCGTTTCGGCTCAGGCTGGGCGTGGCTGGTTAAAAAAGGCGACAAACTGGCTGTGGTGTCTACCGCAAACCAGGACAACCCGCTGATGGGTGAAGCGGTTGCTGGCGTTTCTGGCTTCCCAATCATCGGTCTGGACGTGTGGGAACACGCCTACTACCTGAAGTATCAGAACAAACGTCCTGACTACATCAAAGCATTCTGGAACGTGGTCAACTGGGACGAAGCAGCAGCCCGCTTCGCAGCTGCCCAGTAAGTTAACCCAGTGTTAACGTGATAACGATAAACCGGTGGAATTTATTTCGCCGGTTTTTTTATCTTTAAATTCTGTCGTCCCAGATTAAACCAAAAATAAACGGATCTCGCTTTTTTAACCGCCGCGCTTTTAACCTTCTGCCACATTAACACGCCGTTGATACTCGTTGTCTTATGCTCAGTGACATTCCTGCTCACTGTGTGTCGATGACTATGTCAATTATAACTACTCACGAAACCACGACCGATTCTTCTGCATCGCTTTTTTTTCAGTTAATTAGCGGAAAATACGTTCCGAATAAACTCTGGATAAGTAAACGTTTCCGGCTGAAATTTGTGTTAAGAACCTTAATATCGCCGCTGACTACGCTGCGTTATCTGGATGAGCTGTCGCATTTACCGCAACTCCCTCTGTTGATGAGTACCCAGGGATTGCTGCCAGCCAAGCTGCACCGGCCCTATCTGCGCTCAGGGTTGAGCATTGCTGCGCGCGCGCAGGCGATACTTGATCATTACAGCCTGATGAATAATCTGGAAAACCCTGCGCTGCGTCAGCTGCTGCAAAGCGCCACGGATAATCCGCTGGCCACGCTGACCGGTAAAAATGGCGAATCCTTTTTACTTTCCTGCAGTTCCGGTTATTTCGATCGGGAAGGGGAAGTGACGCTGGTATTACGTTATAACGACGAAATTATTGCTTCACTTTCATTTTCAATTCTCAATGAAAATAACCAGCGCACATTATTAATTGGCGGATTACAGGGTCCGCGGAAACATATCAATAATGAGGTTATCCGCGAGGCGACCAAAGCGGCGCAGGGTCTCTTTCCGAAACGCCTGTTAATGGAAGCGGTATTTATTGTGGCGAAGCAGTGCGGCGTGGAGAATATTCTGGCGGTAGGCGATGAGACTCATGTCTTTCGCAGCCTGCGCTATCGCCACAGCAAAGGGGATAAGTTCTTTGCCAGCTACAGTGAATTCTGGCTGTCGCTGAGTGGGGAGGCGCGCAGGGATGGGATGTTTATCCTGCCGCTGAGCCTGCCGCGCAAAACGCTGGAGGAGATTGCCAGTAAGAAGCGGGCTGAATATCGTCGCCGCTATGAACTGCTGGATGCGCTGGCGGAGCAGGTCTATGCCGCCGCCGGCGAACGCAAAGCCGATGTCGATCAGGCTGCTGCCTGATCGACCCGTCAGAATGCGGTTTTGGCGAAGCCGGTCATTGCTGTCAGCCCCATCTCACGTCCCAGCGCGGTCATTGGATGCACCACGACCAGGCCGCGCACGCTTTTCTTCAGCGCGCCCAGATTTGCCTGCTCTTTCTTAGTAATTTCGCGGCTGAAGCCCATTTTTTGCAGCTTCTGCGCCTCGGCACTGAGTTTTTCAACCCGCTGACCGCGCAGACGCTCAATCTCAATGACCAGCGCTTCTTTCTCTTTCAGCAACGCGCCCAGTTTCTCGACATCACCCGATTCCAGTAACTGCGGCTCTTTGCGGTTTAATGCGTCCAGCTTATCGCTGAGAAGTTTGATTTCGTTCTTTTCTTGCTCTTTCATGACAACAACTCGTTGAGGAAAACAGGCCAAGGATACACCAAATCTGGCGCATATTCCCGCTCAGGTTAAGACGAAAAAGGTGCCGTGATGGCGCCTGACAGGATTAGCTGCCGGACTTTTTAAACGCCTGCTTCATACTGATGCGGGCGATCAGCTCGGTTAGCGACAGGACCATGGTGGATCGCACCATCTGCAGATAGCGCTGCTGCTGCATGCTGCGCAGCTCTGCATCTTCGGTGTGAAACACCGGTGCGGGCGGCCAGGCGGTGACGCAGTGCAGTTCACCAAACGGGCCAAGGATCTCATCGTCGGTAAAACGATAATCACCGCTGTCGTGATTCAGCTCTTCGCGCAGCGCCAGCAGCAGTTCACCATCTTCATATTCGTGCCGGCTGATAACGCCAAGACCGTAAATCAGCTTCAGGCGAACCGAGAGTTCACCCAAAGGACCATCGCCCAGCAGCAGCGGTTCTACGGCATATTTCACCGCGTAGTCATCTTTACGGAAGACCTGCAGCACCAGCAGATTGACGGCTTCAGCCAATAGCTCAACGGCGGCGATCAGAAAGCTTCTCACCGAACGACCGGCGTTCAGGCGCTCAAGCACCCGGTTTTCAAAAGCCTGCTTCTCTTCCATTATTGCCTGCATGGGTTCAATACCGCCGTTGGGCGCAGGCGAACTGCGCCCGGCTTGCGTCACTAACACGCGCGCATTATGCCATAGCGTGCCAGGCGCTCACCACAGAAGCCACCACTTCGCTGTCAGCATCCAGACCTGAAACCTCAGCCAGTGTCGCCTGTGGGCCTTTTTCTGCCAGCAGCGTGGCCAGCTCCTGCGCCTGTGGGTCCTGGTCGCTGCGATAGTGCATCGCGGCGGCAATGCCCTGCACCAGGCTGGCGTGCGGTAAACCATACTCCAGCGTGCCCAGCGTCGGCTTGATCAGGCGATCGCCCGCGCTGAGTTTACGCAGCGGCTGACGACCCACACGCTCAACATCATCTTTCAGATAGGGGTTTTCAAAACGGCCCAGTATTTTCTGGATGTAGGCCGCATGTTTATCCGCCTCAAAACCGTAGCGCTTAATCAGCACCGCGCCGCTCTCTTCCATCGCCCCTTTCACCACGGCCCGGATTTTTTCATCGAGGATGGCGTCACGAATGGTCTGGTGGCCGGCCAGCTGGCCAAGATAGGCGGTAATCGCGTGACCGGTGTTCAGGGTAAAGAGTTTACGCTCAACAAATGCCATCAGGTTATCGGTCAGTTCCATACCCGGAATCGCAGGCAGGTCGCCTTTAAACTGAGTTTTATCGACGATCCATTCGCTGAAGGTTTCAACGGTCACTTCCAGCGGATCGGTGCTGCCCGCTTCAGACGGTGGCACGATGCGATCGACAGCGGAATCCACAAAGCCGACATGCTGCTCCAGCCAGGCGTGATACTGCTCCGGCAGCGCCTTCAGCACATGCTGTTTCAGCTGGCTGGTGCCGCGCACCATATTCTCACAGGCGATAATATTTAGCGGGCGGGTATTGCCGTTGTCGCTGCGTTTTGCCAGCCCTTTAGCCACACTGCCGGCAATACGCTCCAGAATCTGCGGGCCCACGGCGGTGGTAACGAGATCGACTTCAGAAACCAGGGTGATGATCTCATCGCTGGTGCTGTTTACCGCGCTGACGCCTTTAACGGTTTCTGTTTTGGCCTGCTCGCCAACTACATGAACGGGATACTCATGACGCGCGTTCAGTGCATCCAGCACCGTCTGATTCACATCAGCAAAAACCAGTTCGATACCTGCATCAGCCAGTAACTTGCCGATAAAGCCGCGACCAATGTTTCCTGCTCCGAAATGTAACGCTTTCATAATTTTTGACCCATATCAAATGACGATGGGGCGGGCAAACCCGCCCCAGGAAATCGGGACGGGCATGACCGCCCCAGGGAAAATAATTGCTATAAATTACGCGATTGCAGGCTTACCTGACAGCAGATCCAGTACTTCCTGCACGCTGGTGGTGTTCGCCAGCTTCTCAATCACGCTGTCATCATCCAGCGCATTGGTCAGGCTGGTGATCACCTGGATGTGCTCGTTGTTACGGGCAGCAATACCAATCACCAGGCGCGCCACATCCTCCGGCTCTTCACCGAACAGGACGCCTGCCGGATACTGACAGAACACCACGCCGGTTTTCAGCACGCGATCTTTCGCTTCGACCGTACCGTGCGGCACGGCAATCGACTCACCGAGATAGGTCGGCGTCAGTTTTTCACGCGCCAGCATCGCCTCAACGTATTCAGGCTCAACGTAACCGCCTTTCACCAGCTGTTCGCCCGCAAAGCGAATCGCCTGCTCTTTGTTACTGGCGGTCAGGCCGAGGAAGACGTTATCCGCACCCAGTTTAAACAGGTGTGCGTTGCCTTCATCGTAGCTGTCAGAGAGCGCGGTATTCACCGTTTGACGATGCACGTCGCTGCGGTTAGCCGCCACCAGACGCTCGGTCAGAGTGCTGTAGAGCGCGCTGTCGAGGAAGTTGTTCAGCGAGATATGCTGCGCATGCGGAGCCTGGCGGATGGCGCGTTCAGTCAGATCACGATGGGTAATCACCAGATCGACATCACCCGGCAGGGCGTTGATCGCGGTATTGGTCACCGACACATTGCTCAGCCCGGCGTCCTGCACTTTCTTACGCAGTACGCCTGCACCCATCGCGCTGGAACCCATACCGGCATCACAGGCGACGATGATTTTACGCACGTGATGCAGTTCAACGCTCATGGCATCGCTGGCGACTGGCGCACCCGCGCCGCTCTGGCCTTTAGACTGCGCTTTCATCTCATGCATGCGCTGGGTCGCGGCTTCGATATCGTCATCTTCTTTGACTTTGCTGGTTTTCAGCAGGATAGCAGACACCACGAAGGAGACGGCGAAGGCGGCAGCGATAGCAGCGATGTTCGCGAAGTAGGCCCCTTTTGGCGTCATTGCCAGCACCGCCAGGATTGAACCCGGTGAGGCAGGAGAGACCAGGCCACCGTTCAGCACCGTCAGCGTGAAGACGCCGGTCATACCGCCAAGGATAACCGCCAGCAGCAGGCGAGGAGCCATCAGCACATACGGGAAGTAGATCTCATGGATGCCGCCAAGGAAGTGGATGATTGCCGCACCGCCCGCAGACTGTTTAGCACTGCCACGACCAAAGAACATATAGGCCATCAGCACGCCCATACCCGGACCCGGGTTGGCTTCGATCAGGAAGAAAATGGATTTGCCGGCTTCACTAGCCTGCTGGATACCAAGCGGCGAGAAGATACCGTGGTTAATGGCGTTGTTCAGGAACAGGATTTTCGCGGGTTCGACGAAGATCGAGGTCAGTGGCAGCAGGTTGTTCTGCACCATCAGATTCACGCCCGCGGCGAGAATGTGTGACAGACCTTCTACCAGCGGACCGATCGCCAGGAACGCCAGCAGTGCCAGTATCATCCCGATAATACCGGCCGAGAAGTTGTTGACCAGCATCTCGAAGCCGCTTTTGATTTTGCCGTCAATCGCCCGGTCAAACGACTTGATTGCCCAGCCGCCCAGCGGACCAGCAATCATCGCACCGAGGAACATCGGCATATCCGCACCGACAATCACACCCATGGTGGTAATGGCACCGACCACGCCGCCGCGATCGCCGCCCACCAGACGCCCACCGGTGAAACCGATCAGCAGTGGCAGCAGGTAGGTAATCATCGGGCCAACCAGTTTGGCCAGCGTTTCGTTAGGGATCCAGCCAGTTGGAATAAACAGTGCGGTGATGATACCCCAGGCGATAAACGCCCCGATGTTTGGCATCACCATATTACTCAGAAAGCGACCAAAGCTTTGTACTTTGACCTTCACTGATGAGGACATAAACCCACCCCTTATTGAGACGCGCTGCAATAGGAGAGCGCGCTTGTTTTTGTTTAGCCACCCCGACCCAAAGCCGGTGGTATTACTGTATGCACGCGGACTCTATCACGCGAATTTGACGCTGCGTAGCGTGCGGGGTAAGTGTGATCTACATCACTGATTAAGGGTGGTGGCAGGGGTGATTAGCGTGATTTTGATCACACTTTAAGGCGTAGCTCAGGCTCAGTTGGCTGATTTTTAGACGGGGGGGCCGGTTATCTGTGAGGTGAATCACACTTGTTTGACGTTGATTTGTTATATATCTGTGACTTAGATCACAAACTATTTTTGGTCGAAAATGCGCCAGATCACACTTCATTCAGCGGGTGATTGGGTGGGAGGAGAAAAGAGAGTGGGACGGGCAGACGATTAGCGCCTGCCCGTAAAGCGGATTTACTGCAGACCACCCTGGACGGCAGCCTGTGCCTGAGGAAGCGCCTGCGAATTGGCGGATAAAGTGCTCATCAGCGCGTTATATTGCGAAGCCTGATCCTGAGTCGGGAACTGCACGCCGCCATCATTGAAGCTGACACGGGTTCCCTGCGTTTGCAGGAAATCGCCGGTCTGCACTGCACCCTGACTCAGCGCCTGGAGTTTTGGCAGCAGAGGAATCAGCTGATTAGCGGGCACCGTCACCACTTTGTTATAGGCGGTGTCGTAGACTTTTTTCAGGTCATCCGGCTGCTTCAGGGTCGCTTTGCTGCTGTCCGCCTGCATTTTGGCGCTTTCAATCTGCTGGGTGACGATCACCAGTGCGCTGGTCGCCTGACGCAGGGAATCACGACGGCTGAGATAATCCTGCGGAACGCGAATGGCAGAAAGCTCATCCACCACCGGACGCATACCCTGTTCAACCGCTTTGTTCGCCTGCTGCGAGAAGCCATACATAATGGCGTAATCGCTGGCGAAGTTGCCAAAGCTCTGCTTCTGGTTTTCGCTGAGGCTGGGCAGATGCTCGCCGCTGCGCATCACAGTGTTCTGGAGAAAATCGATAAATGCTTTGCGCTGCTCGCCTTCTTTATCACCGCATGCGGTGAGTTGCAGCACGATCAGCGCGCCAGCGAGCATAATGCCGCCACGTGCCATAAGGCGTGTAAGTCCTGAAGCCATAGGGTCAACTCCTGTCGGTGATACTGTCAGATGTCCAGGTAGGAATGGCCTAAAGAATAGAACAAACCCGAGCCACGGCACAACGTGAAACCACCTGTGAAACAGATGCTTTCTGAAACGCCGGTTACAGAATGGGACCGCCTGCGCCTCAGGGCGTGCTGCATTCCCTGCCATCGCAGGCTTCAGCGCGCAGAGATGAAGGAGGGGCTGAGCAGTCTGACGCTCACTGCCGCGACCTTAAAACACCACCGCCTGACCATCTTTGCGACTCTCACTGGCCGCAATGTAGAAGCCCTGCGGATCGCGCACTATCGCCTGCGCGCCACCAAAATTGTAATTACTCAGGGGATCTTCCAGTACCACGTTGTGGCCCATACGGCGCAGTGTGCTCAGGGTATTGCGATCGAGGGTTGATTCAAACACCACCTCGCGTCCCTGCACCACGCGCCAGCGCGGCGCATCAATCGCGGCCTGCGGATTCTGCTGGTGCAGCATAATGCGCAGCGCCAGCTGGAGGTGTCCCTGCGCCTGCATCGGGCCGCCCATCACGCCAAACGCCATCAGCGGCTGGCCCTGCTGATCCCGCGCAAAGGCCGGAATGATGGTATGAAACGGCCGCTTACCGGCCGCCACGACGTTGGGATGGTCTGGATCGAGTGAAAAGCCCGCGCCCCGGTTCTGCAGGCTGATGCCGGTATCGGGTACCACCACGCCGGAGCCAAATCCCATGTAGTTAGACTGAATGAATGAGACCATCATGCCGCTGGCATCACCGGCGGCGACATACACTGTGCCGCTTTGCTGAGGTGATCCAAAGCGGAAATCTCCCGCCTTGTCAGGATCAATTAACGCTGCCCGCTGGCGAATATAGTCGTTGCTGAGCAGGTGTTCCGCCGGAAATTCGAGATGATCTTCATCGGTGACATAACGGTCCAGATCAACCAGCGCCAGTTTCATCGCCTCGATGGAGAGATGCAGCCACTGCGGCGAATCCGGTGCATAGCGGTTGATTTCCCACTCTTCCAGAATGCCAAGTGCAATTAAGGTCGCAATGCCCTGACCATTCGGCGGCAGCTCCTGCACCGATCCTCCGGCAAACGGACGCGACAGCAGGGTAACCCAGTCGGCACGATGGTTTTTCAAATCCTCCAGCGTCAGGGCCGCGCCATGCTCACGGGCGAAGGCTGTCATCTTTTGCGCCAGTGCGCCGCGGTAAAAGCTTTCGCCCTGAGTCTCAGCGATTTCCTGCAAGGTGCGGGCCTGAGCCGGATTGCGGAACAGCTCGCCAGCACGAGGCGGACGACCCTGCGGCGCAAAGCAGTCGCTAAAGCCAGGTTGATCCCGCAGCTTGTCATAGCCGCGCTGCCACAGCTGACCAATCAGCGGTGAAACCGGAAAGCCATGGCGCGCATAGTCAATTGCCGGTTGTGCCAGGGTGGTCAGCGGTAAGGTGCCAAAGCGCTGTGCCAGTGTGACCCATGCCGAGACGGCCCCTGGCACAGTGACGGATTCCCAGCCGGTTTCAGGCATCGCACTAAAATCGGCAAAGCGTTCGGGATGCCACGCGGCTGGCGATCGGCCTGAGGCGTTTAACCCATGCAGCTCGCTGCCATCCCAGACAATGGCAAACGCATCGCTGCCGATGCCGTTTCCGGTTGGCTCCAGCACGGTTAAGGCGATGGCGGTGGCGATAGCCGCATCCACGGCGTTTCCACCCTGTTGCAGCATCCGTAAACCCGCCTGCGCCGCCAGCGGTTGAGAGGTTGCGACGGCATTACGACCCATCATCGGTACACGATGAGAAGGGTATCCGACGTTAAAATCTGTTTCTCGCATCGCTTTTCCTTACAGAGGTCAGGTATGGGTTTTGCCCGTCGTCAGTGCGTTATCACGGGGCTGCACTTTTACCGCGCATCAGGTCGATAGTTGCCGGGTAACTGCACCGGCATGAGGCGCCAGCCGTTTCGTTAAGATGACTGTTGATTAATCTGGCGACAGAGCGCCGTTAAGAATAAAAGATTTACCCGCTCTGCACTGTGAGCCGCCGCGCGCCAGGCCTCAGGCCCCAACCAGGACTATTCTTAATTTAATAAGATCAGTGAATATATGTGTTCAGGAAGTAAACCATTGGCGTATATTTTGCACTCACTACCTGAAGAGGTGTATTGCCTCACAGAAATGAGAATATGCCAGCAAAAAGCTTGATGGCATCCACATAAATAGCAAACACCATTTGATTTTTTTGCCCACACCGAAGGCACAAAACTCAACTGCCTCAGCGGGTTAGAGGCGCTGGAACTTTTCCGGCAAACCATAGTTAAAAAAATAATTATAAATTGCGCGGCAAATAGTCAGGTATCTATCCATACTTAGTCTCCCGGCATTTGTTGCATTGACCTGACATCTTTAAAGCAGTGCACCGCAGGCTGTGTCCCGTAATGGTTTCTCTCATAACAAAAATAAACCCTTGCGGGATCCAGCCTGAAACAGGCCCGGTTTCAGAGTCCTGACTTCAGGCTCGTACCTCTCTACTTTCACGTGCTTCATAGCGAGTTTTTAAGGAGTTCTCTATGGAATTAAAAGACCCGATGTTTGAATTGCTCAGCAGCCTTGAGCAGATTGTTTTGACACGTGATGATCGCGCCGCCGAGTTACTTATTCAGCGTCAGCAACCCGCCCAGCCAGAGCCGCAGCGTCTGCGTGAAATGACCGGCATGCAGGTTGATGAGTTTGCAAAAGTAATGGGCGTGAGCGTTTCTTCCGTGAAAAGCTGGGAAGCCCGGCGTACCCGTCCTTCCGCGACGGCGCAGAAATTGATGAAGTTATTACATGCCAATCCCTATCTGGGACGGCAGTTGCTTGAATAAACTGATATCACGAAAAGAACCCGCCGCTGGCGGGTTTTTTATTAGCGTAATTCGCTGTATTTAGCCGCCTGTCTGGCAAACCAGCTCTCCGGCACGCTATAGGGCGGCTCCCGCAACTGTGCGAGTCCGCTTTCAATAATCATTGAAGCCTGCTGCCATAACTGCGCATCTCCCTGCTTCAGCAACTCAATCTGTATCTGCTTTTCAACCAGGTAGACCCGCGCAAAGTCGGGATCAAAACGCACAATCGCGCGGGTGTTATCGATGATGTCAGCCAGTTTGATGGTTTGTGCCTCAGGACTGGCGCTGGCTGTATGGCGGAAGTGCGCCAGTTTACGGGCCGTCCGATTTTTTGCCCCAGCGGGTGCACTGTTGGTCAGCATCTCTACCAGGCTTGCCACGCGCGTACCAAAGTGCGTTTCGATATCGCTCTGTGTGGTTGCGGTATCTTCTACGGTATCGTGCAGCCAGGCTGCCGCTAACAACGCGTCGTCATGGCTGACGCTGCGCACCAGTTCCACCACCGCTGCCGGATGAACAATATAAGGCTCATCGGTATATTTGCGGCGCTGTCCGGCACTGGCATGTGCCTCGGTGGCGAAGCGACGCGCCTGTTCTTCCAGTGAATCCTGCATGCCTTTCCCCCTGACAAAAAGTTTGCTTGCAATTATCTAGCGCGCTATCTATATTATTAACCATGAATTGTGATCAAGATGACAAAAAAGTGAAAACGATGCCACTGTTGGTCGATCAGCACCTCTGCTTTGCGCTTTATTCTGCCAACCTGGCGATGAATAAAGTCTATCGTCAGTTGCTGAGCCAGCTCGACATCACCTATCCTCAATATCTGGTCATGCTGGTGTTGTGGCAGAAAGATGATGTCACGGTGTCAGAGATTGGCGAGCAGCTTTTTTTAGACTCGGCAACATTAACGCCACTTCTGAAGCGACTGGAAAGTGCAGGCCTGATTAACCGGCAGCGAACCCGTCAGGATGAACGCCAGGTTGCGGTGACGCTGACCGAAGCCGGGCAGGCGTTACGGGCCAGGGCTGAAGCCATTCCTGAAGCGGTCAAGTGTGCCACAGCCTGTGATGATGACGCTTTGCTGGCGCTGAAATTACAGCTGGATGGGTTGCGAGATAACCTGAATAAGTCACGATAAATATTGCTGACGGGTGCGCGGCACCCGTTAAACCTCACCGCCTGATTACGGCTGTATAAGTAGTGGGCGATTAAATAGCGTAACGGAGAAATGTCATGTCTTTAGAACAAGTGGTTTACCGCGCCAAAGCCAAAGCAACCGGTGGTCGTGATGGTCGTGCAACCTCTTCTGACGGTGTACTGGACGTGAAACTGGGCGTGCCAAAAGAGATGGGCGGTGCAGGCGGCGAAGTGACTAACCCGGAGCAGCTGTTTGCTGCGGGCTATTCTGCCTGCTTCCTGGGCGCGATGAAGTTTGTGGCGGGCCGTGACAAGATCACCATGCCAAAAGACGCCTGGATCGAAGGTGAAGTGGGTATCGGCCCTATCCCTGATGGTTTTGGTATTGAAGCGACCCTGAACATTCATCTGCCAGAGATGGATGAAGCAGAAGCGCAGAAGCTGGTTGATGCGGCACACATCGTTTGTCCTTACTCAAACGCCACCCGCAACAACATCGATGTCACGCTGAACATTATTCGCTAAGCGTGCTGCGGGCCTGAAATTATCAGGCCCGCACTTTTTTCCCTCTCTCATTTTCGCTCTCCTGCTGCTGTCTGCGACAGCCCACCTGGCCGTTCCTGTCCGCTGTGTACAAAAAATGTGCTAATCAGGTCGACAACGATTATTTTCTGGTCTATCAAACGCGACCATGTTTTACTGAGCCACCTCGCGTTATAGCCTGTAAATCCGTTCAGAATTTTCCTTCATCTTGTCCGGTCCGCTTATTCAGCGAACTCTGCCGCGTTTCGGCAGTCACATAAAAGATTTGGTCAAGCGCTTCACACCGGAGAAACACCTTTTTTCATGAATTACATTAAAACCCTGACTCAGCAGAAGTTATCGCTCTTGCTGGCGCTCTATCTCGGTATCTTATTGAATTTGCCGATTTTCTATCGTCGTTTTGACGGTTTTCTCAGGCACTCTACGGTTACGAACTGGCTGACTGCCGTCACCGAGGTAGTGGCCATTGTGGTGCTGACTTTCTTCCTGATGCGTCTGCTGTCGCTGGGAGGAAAGTGGTTTTATCGCGTGCTGGCCACGCTGATTGTGCTGATTTCGGTTGCCGCCGCCTATTACATGGCGTTTTTTAACGTGGTGATTGGCTACGGCATTGTGGCTTCGGTGATGACGACTGACACCGATCTCTCTAAAGAGGTGATTGGTTACCATTTCATCCTGTGGATGGTGCTGGTCAGCGCGCTGCCACTGCTGATGATCTGGCGCAATAAGCTGAGCATGACGCTGAATGAACAGCTGCGTACGCCGGGACAGCGCCTGAAACCTACCCTAATCATGCTGCTCTGCGTGGCACTGGTCTGGCTGCCGATTCGTTTTTTCGACAAGCTGCAGAAGCATAACGAAGAGATCACAAACATCGATCTGCCGAGTTACGGCGGTGTGGTGGCGCACTCTTATCTTCCTTCGAACTGGCTGGCGGCTGTGGGCCTGTTTGCCTGGACCCGTGTGGATGAGTCGCTGAACAGCCAGGAACTGCTGGATCCGGCGAAAAAGTTTACCTACGTCGCGCCTGCCGGGCTGGACGACACCTATGTGGTGTTTGTGATTGGCGAAACCACGCGCTGGGATCACATGGGGATGCTGGGTTATGAGCGTGACACGACGCCAAAGCTGTCGAAAGAGAAGAACCTGGTGGCGTTCCGGGGCGAGTCCTGTGATACCGCGACTAAGTTGTCACTGCGCTGCATGTTCGTGCGCGAAGGCGGCACTATGGATAATCCGGGGCGTACGCTGAAAGAGCAGAATGTGTTTGCGGTGATGAAAGAGCTGGGCTTCACCTCTGAGCTATTTGCGATGCAGAGCGAAGTCTGGTTCTACGACAACATCAATGCCAACAATTTTGCCTTCCGTGAGCAGATCGGTTCAGAGAAGCGTAATCAGGGCAAAGCGGTGGATGACATGCTGCTGGTGCCGGAGATGAAAGCGTCACTGGATCGTTTCCCGAAAGGTAAGCATCTGATTGTGTTGCACACCAAAGGTTCGCACTACCTCTATTCACAGCGTTATCCGCGCAGCTTCGCGAAATATCAGCCGGAGTGTATGGGCGTGGATGAGACCTGCAGCAAAGCGCAGTTGATCAACGCTTATGACAACTCGGTGCTGTATGTCGACAGCATGCTGGATAGCGTGCTGGATCAGCTGCGTGATAAGAAGGCGATTGTCTTCTATGCCGCCGACCATGGTGAGTCGATTAGCGAGAATATGCACCTGCATGGCACGCCGCGTGAGATGGCTCCGCCTGAGCAGTTCCGTGTGCCGATGATGGTCTGGGCGTCAGATAAGTATCTGGAAGACAGTCAGAACCGCAGCAACTTTGAGCGTCTGCAGGCGCAGCAGCGCGTGGGCCGGACCCATCGCCACGTTGAGTTGTTCGATACCATCCTGGGCTGTCTGGGTTACACCTCGCCAGATGGCGGCATTAACCCGGCCAACAACTGGTGTCAGGCACCGGGTAATGGTCAGGCTAAGCCGCTGTAATAGTGGTCGAAAAGTGTAAAGCAGGCGGCTGATTCCCGGTAACCGCGTGCTTTCCAGGCGATTGGCGGCAAAAGCATAAAAAGCGGTTGACGCTGATCGGGGGTAGCAGTAACATGCGCCCCCATCGGCGAGTAGCGCAGCTTGGTAGCGCAACTGGTTTGGGACCAGTGGGTCGGAGGTTCGAATCCTCTCTCGCCGACCATATTTAAGAAACCTGTCTGAAAAGACAGGTTTTTTTTCGTCTGAAGAAAAGAGGATGAGAACCTCCGAAGGAGGTTTGAGCCGAGCGTAGCGAGACAACGTTGCTTCAGCAACGGCCCGAAGGGCGCTGCTCGCAGAGCAGAGTCATCCTCTCTCGCCGACCATATTTAAGAAACCTGTCTGAAAAGACAGGTTTTTTTTCGTCTGTATAAAAGTGGATGAAAGGTACGGATTTACCGTTGAGCGGGCTTCAGGGAGCATACGCCAGGCAGACGCTGGGAGCCTCAGACGGCTAACAGATCCAAACCCGAGTGACGCTGACAGCAATGAACAATCTCAAGGCGAAGGGAACACGGGCAGAGGAGGAAAGCGTCCCACGCCATGGACGGCGTGGGCCGAGCGTCCATGGATGGTTTAAGCGCCTTTCCGATCTGACCGTGTTCCCGAAGCAGTCTCGATCTGACCGCTAAGCATTCACATTATTACCGCTGAGTGGGCTTCAGGGAGCATACGCCTTCCGCAAAGACGCAAAAACGCCATCCCTGGCAGGCTCAACGCAGGCGATTACGCACCTCATCCCTGAGGTGCGCCCGTAGCCGGGCCAACGCTTTGCGTTGTTCAAAAACGCTCCCGGCGTTTTTATCCGGGCGGCGCGATGCTTTGCTCCAGGCGTATGCTCCCTTCGCTTCACGTCTGGCAGACGCATCAGGTACTTATTTGGGAGCCTCAGACGGCTGACAGATCCAAACCTCAGCTGTCACCTTCCAGAAAGTTCCAGTTAACCCCATCCACCGCGCATTCTGTTTACCAGCCGTTGTTATCATCACTTACCCGCTGGCAGGCCTTGCCATATAAGAGATGCGATCATAATTCGCGACACATTCTTCTTATGACCGAAAGCGGCAACATGCTGATTTCTTATGCTTCTTTACCAGCATATTCCGCTGGATGAACGTCATAACGCACGGTGAATCGTTCAGTTATTCAACATTTGCCGGTAAAAGTTTTAAGTTTTTTAGCGGTGAGAATCACTAGCGATAGAACAGCCATCCAGCACAATGCACGGAAATCAGACCAGCAGCGCTGTGCATTGTATGGCTTTTAGGCCGAAAGGGTTTTTATTACCGTTGCATGCTATCCCTCACACTCTGTGTAAATAAGTAACCGTTGTATTGACGTTCTTTGCAACTGTTGACAAATTGATGCGTCAATAAACGCACAGTTACGGAATTTTCTGAATGCACCATCTGCATAAGAAAAAACAAAAAAAACGTAGCGTGCTTTAACCACCTGTTCGGTGGTACGCCTGAACCGCATAAAAAAATCAGAGGTCGGGCAATACACACAACATCACATCACAATGGAGCAAAAGCATGATCAACTCCCTGGCTAAATCCGGGATGCTGAAGGTCGGTCTGAGCCTGATTGCTATGACTGTCGCCGCCGGTGTTCAGGCAAAAACCCTGGTCTACTGTTCTGAAGGTTCTCCGGAAGGCTTTAACCCGCAGTTGTTCACCTCGGGCACCACCTACGATGCCAGCTCACGTCAGATCTACAACCGACTGGTTGAGTTCACTATCGGCACCACCGAACTGCACGCTGCGCTGGCAGAGAAGTGGGATGTCAGTGAAGACGGTAAAACTTACACCTTCCACCTGCGCAAAGGCGTGAAGTGGCAGACCACCAAAGATTTCAAACCGACGCGCGACTTTAATGCGGATGATGTGGTGTTCACCTTTGAGCGCCAGCTGGATAAAAACAACGCCTATCACGGCGTCTCCGGCGGCAGCTACGAATATTTCGAAGGCATGGACATGCCGAAGCTGATCAGCAAAATTGAAAAAGTGGACGAGAACACCGTGCGCTTTGTGCTGACGCGTCCTGAATCGCCGTTCCTTGCTGACCTTGGCATGGACTTCGCCTCGATTCTGTCGAAAGAGTACGCTGACAACATGCTGAAAGCGGGCACCCCGCAAAATGTCGACCTGAATCCGGTCGGTACCGGTCCGTTCCAGCTGCTGCAGTACCAGAAAGATTCGCGCATCCTTTACAAAGCTAACCCGGATTACTGGGGCACCAAGCCGAAAATTGATCGCTTAGTCTTCTCCATTACCCCGGATGCTTCAGTGCGTTACGCCAAGCTGCAGAAGGGCGAATGTCAGGTCATGCCCTATCCAAACCCGGCTGACATCGCGCGTATGAAGCAGGACAAAAACATCAACCTGTATGAGCAGGCTGGCCTGAACGTCGGCTATCTGTCGTACAACGTTGAGAAAAAACCGCTGGATAACCTGAAAGTGCGTCAGGCACTGACCATGGCGGTCAACAAAAAGGCGATTATCGAAGCCGTTTATCAGGGTGCAGGTCAGCCTGCTAAAAACCTGATCCCACCAACGATGTGGGGCTATAACGACGACGTAAAAGACTACGCCTACGATCCTGAGAAAGCCAAAGCGTTGCTGAAAGAAGCGGGCATGGCAGACGGCTTCTCAATCGACCTGTGGGCAATGCCGGTTCAGCGTCCTTACAACCCGAATGCGCGCCGCATGGCTGAGATGATCCAGAGCGACTGGGCGAAGATTGGCGTCAAAGCCAAAATCGTCACCTACGAGTGGGGCGAATATCTGAAGCGCGCCAAAGCAGGCGAGCACCAGACCGTCATGATGGGCTGGACCGGCGACAATGGGGATCCGGATAACTTCCTGGCCACCCTGTTCAGCTGTTCAGCGGCAAAAGATGGCTCTAACTACTCGCGCTGGTGTGATAAATCCTTTGAGGATCAGATTCAGCCAGCTCGCGCCACCGCCGATCAGGCGAAGCGCATCGAGTACTACAAGCAGGCACAGGTTGTGATGCATGACCAGGTACCGGCGCTGATGATCGCGCACTCAACGGTATACGAACCGGTCAGCAAGAAAGTCTCCGGGTACAAAGTCGATCCGCTGGGCGGACACTACTTTGCTCAGGTAGACATTAAAGAATAATTGTCGCCTTTTCCGGGGCGGCTGCGCGTCGCCCCGGCTTTATCTCCCTGTTTTACTGGAAACGGTAGAGGCGCAGCCTGTCTGCGTCGCGGTCGGGCCTACCCGATCGTCAGATGTAAGCAATAACTACCCTCGCGGCGACGGTCGCGCGGACAAGAGAGAACCCGGATTATGCTGCAGTTCATACTCCGACGTCTGGGCCTTGTCATCCCAACGTTTATCGGTATTACATTACTCACCTTCGCATTTGTTCACATGATCCCCGGCGATCCGGTACTGATCATGGCGGGCGAACGCGGTATTTCTCCTGAACGCCATGCACAGTTAATGGCGCTGTTAGGTCTGGATCAGCCTCTGTGGAAACAGTACCTGAACTACATTAACGGCGTATTACATGGTGACCTGGGCATTTCACTTAAGAGCCGCATCCCGGTCTGGGATGAGTTTGTTCCGCGCTTCAAAGCGACGCTGGAACTCGGCATCTGCGCCATGATATTTGCCGTGGCCATTGGTATCCCGGTTGGGGTCATGGCTGCCGTGAAGCGGGGGTCGATTTTCGATCACACCGCCGTGGGAATCTCACTGACCGGCTACTCCATGCCGATCTTCTGGTGGGGCATCATGCTGATCATGCTGGTCTCGGTACAGCTCAACCTGACGCCGGTTTCCGGGCGGGTCGGCGACACCGTCTTCCTGGATGACACCATGCCGCTGACCGGCTTTATGCTGATCGATACCTTCTTCTGGGGGGAGCCGGGCGACTTCCACGATGCGGTGATGCACATGATCCTGCCTGCCATCGTGCTCGGCACCATTCCGCTGGCGGTGATTGTGCGAATGACGCGATCGGCGATGCTCGAAGTGCTGGGTGAAGATTACATCCGTACTGCGCGTGCCAAAGGCCTGACGCGGATGCGCGTGATCGTGGTGCATGCGCTGCGAAACGCCATGCTGCCGGTGGTTACGGTGATCGGCCTGCAGGTCGGCACCTTGCTGGCCGGGGCGATTCTGACCGAAACCATCTTCTCGTGGCCGGGCCTGGGTCGCTGGCTGATTGAAGCGTTGCAGCGCCGTGACTATCCGGTGGTGCAGGGCGGGGTGCTGCTGACAGCAGTACTGATTATTGTGGTCAACCTGCTGGTTGATCTGCTGTATGGCGTGGTTAACCCGCGCATACGTCATAAGAAATAAGGGGGCATCATGTCTGTTGTTGATCCCGGCAGCGTTACCGTTGCACCCAAGCCGATGACCCCGTTTCAGGAATTCTGGCACTACTTTAAACGTAACAAGGGCGCCGTTGTGGGCCTGGTCTACATCATCATTGTGTTGCTGTGCGCCATTTTTGCCGATGTGCTGGCCCCGCATGCCCCTGCTGAGCAGTTCCGCGATGCGCTGCTGCATCCGCCGGTCTGGCAGGAAGGCGGCAGCTGGAGCTACATTCTGGGCACCGACGATGTAGGCCGCGATGTGCTGTCGCGTCTGATGTACGGCGCGCGCCTGTCGCTGCTGGTTGGCTGTCTGGTGGTGGTGCTGTCACTGATTTTCGGCGTGATATTTGGCCTGCTGGCCGGTTATCTCGGCGGCGTGGTCGATGCCATCATCATGCGTGTCGTTGATATCATGCTGGCGCTGCCCAGCCTGCTGCTGGCGCTGGTGCTGGTCGCCATCTTTGGCCCCTCGATCGTTAACGCCTCCATCGCGCTGACCTTTGTGGCGCTGCCTCACTATATCCGTCTGACCCGCGCGGCGGTGCTGGTGGAAGTGAACCGCGACTATGTGACCGCCTCAGGCGTGGCCGGTGCCGGTATGCTGCGCCAGATGTTTGTGAATATTCTGCCTAACTGCCTTGCACCGCTGATCGTGCAGGCTTCATTAGGTTTCTCCAACGCCATTCTCGATATGGCGGCGTTGGGCTTTCTCGGTATGGGTGCGCAACCGCCAACGCCGGAGTGGGGCACGATGCTCTCCGACGTCCTGCAGTATGCGCAAAGTGCCTGGTGGGTAGTGACCTTCCCTGGATTGGTCATTCTGCTTACCGTGCTGGCATTTAACCTGATGGGCGATGGTTTGCGTGATGCACTCGACCCGAAACTCAAGCAGTAAAGAGGCACCGAGATGGCGTTATTAAATGTAGACAAACTATCGGTGCATTTCGGCGACGATAAAGCACCGTTCCGCGCGGTTGACCGCATCAGTTATCAGGTTGAGCAGGGCCAGGTCGTGGGTATCGTGGGCGAGTCCGGCTCTGGTAAATCGGTGAGTTCCCTGGCGATCATGGGGCTGATCGATTTCCCCGGCAAGGTGATGGCTGAGAAGCTGGAGTTCAACCAGCGCGACCTGCAGAACATCTCCGAACGTGAGCGCCGCCAGCTGGTGGGCGCCGAAGTGGCGATGATTTTTCAGGACCCGATGACCAGCCTGAATCCCTGCTACACCGTAGGTTTCCAGATCATGGAAGCGATCAAGGTGCATCAGGGCGGCAATAAACGCACCCGGCGTCAGCGGGCGATCGACCTGCTGAATCAGGTTGGTATTCCCGATCCCGCGTCACGGCTCGATGTCTATCCGCACCAGCTGTCGGGCGGCATGAGCCAGCGTGTGATGATTGCCATGGCGATCGCCTGTCGGCCTAAGCTGTTAATCGCCGATGAGCCGACCACGGCGCTCGACGTGACCATTCAGGCGCAGATCATCGAACTGCTGCTGGAGTTGCAGCGGCAGGAGAACATGGCGCTGATCCTGATTACTCACGATCTGGCGTTAGTGGCAGAAGCGGCGCACCACATTATCGTGATGTATGCCGGTCAGGTGGTGGAAAGCGGTAAAGCGACCGATATCTTTAAGGCGCCGCGCCATCCTTATACGCAGGCGCTGCTGCGTGCGCTGCCGGAGTTCGCGGCCGATAAAGCACGCCTGGCTTCGCTGCCTGGCGTGGTACCGGGCAAGTATGACCGCCCGATTGGCTGTCTGCTTAATCCACGCTGTCCCTATGCGACTGACCTTTGTCGTCAGGAAGAACCTGAACTGCGCACCATTCCAGGACGCCAGTCCAAGTGTCACTATCCGCTGGACGATGCCGGGAGACCAACTTATGAGTCATGAAACCACTAAAGATCAGTTCCTGCTGCAGGCGATTGATCTGAAGAAGCACTACCCGGTGAAGAAGGGGCTGTTTGGTCAGGAGCGTCTGGTCAAAGCGCTGGATGGCGTCTCTTTTAATCTGGAACGCGGCAAAACGCTGGCGGTGGTAGGCGAGTCAGGCTGTGGTAAATCCACGCTGGGCCGCCTGCTGACGATGATTGAAACCCCGACCGAAGGGCAGCTTTACTGGCACGGTCAGGATCTGCTGAAACATGATCCCCAGGCGCAGAAGCTGCGTCGCCAGAAAATCCAGATCGTGTTCCAGAACCCGTACGGCTCACTCAATCCACGTAAAAAAGTAAGCCAGATTCTGGAAGAGCCGCTGGTGATTAATACCCAGCTGACCCGCGCGGAACGCCGCGAGAAGACGCTGGAGATGATGGCAAAAGTCGGCCTGAAAACCGAGCACTACGACCGCTACCCGCACATGTTCTCAGGCGGGCAGCGTCAGCGTATCGCCATCGCACGTGGGCTGATGCTCGATCCGGACGTCCTGATTGCCGATGAGCCGGTTTCGGCGCTCGACGTGTCGGTGCGTGCCCAGGTGCTTAACCTGATGATGGATCTGCAGCAGGATATGGGGCTTTCGTATGTCTTTATCTCGCACGATTTGTCGGTGGTGGAACACATTGCCGATGAGGTGATGGTGATGTATCTCGGCCGGTGCGTTGAGAAGGGCAGCAAAGAGGCGATTTTTGCCAACCCGCGCCATCCTTATACTCAGGCTTTGCTGTCAGCGACGCCGCGGCTTAATCCAGACGACCGTCGTGAGCGCATTAAGCTGACCGGCGAGCTGCCGAGCCCGCTCAATCCACCGCCGGGCTGCGCCTTTAATGCGCGCTGCCACCGACGTTTTGGCACCTGCGTGCAGTTGCAGCCGAAGCTGAAAAACTATGGCGGACAGGAGATTGCCTGCTTCGCGGTTGATCAGGATGAGAATCAACCGGTCGGCGTGGCAGAAAAGGTCAGCTGAGGATTGGCAGCGCATTCTGGTGTTTACAGACCGCACAAAATTGAAAGCGATGGGAGCACAGGCCTGTAGCAAAACTTTGCGCCCCCCGGACAAAAACGCCGGGAGCGTTTTTGAACAACGCAAAGCGTTGGCCCGGCTACGGGCGCACCTCAGGAATGAGGTGCGTACTAAAAAAACCGGGAGCGTTTTTGAACAACGCAACGCGTTGGCCCGGCTACGGGCGCCCCTCAGGGATGAGGTGCGTACTAAAAACGCCGGGAGCGTTTTTGAACAACGCAACGCGTTGGCCCGGCTACGGGCGCCCCTCAGGGATGAGGTGCGTAATCGCCCGCGCTGAGCCTGCCAGGGATGGCGTCTTTTGCGTCTTTGCGTAAGGCGTATGCCCGCCTGAGCCTGTTCGCGATCTTAACTCCCCAGCCGAAGGCTCTTTTCTGAAGCCTTTTTTTATCTCAACTCAGCTGCAAGCCGCACTGCTGGCAGGTCAGCGAGCACTTTCTGGTTATTCCTCCTCTTTTTCCGTTATCAGTCTTAACCTGTTTTCCTTCTGGCGATATTTGCAGTGAAAAAAGATAAAGAGCATCAATCACTTATGGCAGAAATGCGATTGTTTTGCGCCTGCGGCAGCCTGAACGCTCTTTGAAACGCTGTTTACAGGAGTCAGCCTGGCAGTGCCAGAGGTTGTAAGAGCGGTATTTTCAGAAAAATTATTAAAACAGGGCTAATGAATTTAACTTAAGTATTACTTATTAATTATCAGCGGTAATGACTCAGCAAAGGCTTTTTTCCGCCACTATTGAATCTTTATGATTAAACAATTTGATTGAAATTGCTTTTTTTGTAATCAGGTTTTTCTGACTGATATTAAAGGGATGTGTTATATTCCAGGAAAATTCCCACCTTGTTGCAGGCCATGGCCAATGAAGAATAATTACGATGATTTGCAGCGTTTTAAAGAGAAAACGCAAACGCTCGACATCGACTTTAAAGATATGTCTGGCCAGACGCAGGAAGCGGCGGAACACAGTAAATGGGCATTGATTCGCCAGCTGGCGAAAGAAGAACATCAGACCCCGTTTGGCGGCGGCGAGCGTATTGACCTGCCGCAACCTCAGCCGCTGCGTGGTGATGAGTTTACGGCTCCACCGCCTGGGGCACCGGCACGACATGCCGCACTCACTGCGCAACCGGCAATGGCAGCTCGCACCTCGATTCTCGATAGCCTGTCAGGCAGTAACCTGCCAGCAACCAGCACGACTGAACGCGGCCCTTCATCACTCTTTCCGCCACCGCCGCCACTGCAAAAAGTGGCCGTGGCTGAGCCTGCGACCCCGCTGCGTGCTGAGCCGGTCCGGCCTGCCACCGTGGCGGAGCTTCAGCCCGTCGTCGCACCTACCGCCACCCATTCTGAGCCAGGACGATTTGGTGCGCTGTTCCGCTCGCGCGAGATTAATCTGCCGAAAGAAACCTTACTCAAACCGTTACTGGAGAAGATTGCGCTATGCCATTAGTTTGTGTGTGCTCGCCGAAGGGGGGCGTGGGGAAAACCACGCTGGCGGCGAATCTGGCCTGGAGTCTGGCGCGTTCCGGTAGCAAAGTTCTGGCGATTGATTTTGATGTGCAGAATGCACTGCGTCTTCACTTTGGCGTGCCGCTTCATGATGGCCGCGGATTTGTGGCGCGCTCAGAAGAGCAGGCGGACTGGAGCCAGTCGATCCTCACCACCGGCGGCAATATCTTTGTGCTGCCCTATGGCGATGTCACGGAGCCGCAGCGCGAACGGTTCGAAGAGAACCTGATGAAAGATCCCCACTTTATTAAGCGCGGTCTGGATACGGTGCTCAATTATCCCGGTCTGGTGATCGTGGCTGATTTCCCGCCAGGCCCAGGCCCCGCCCTTAAAGCAATGACGACGCTGGCCGATATGCATTTAGTGGTGATGTTAGCCGATACCGCATCAGTATCGTTATTACCGCAGATTGAAGAGAACCGGATGATCGGTAAACCGCTCAATAATAAGCAGGGTCACTATTTTATCCTTAACCAGTGTGACAACCGCCGGAATATCAATCGCGATGTCACCGCGTTTATGCAGCAGCGCCTGGGCGATAATTTACTGGGCGTGGTTCACCGCGATGAAAGTGTGGGTGAAGCCAATGCTTCGCAGCAGTCTGTTTAC
Organism: Pantoea sp. PvP021; assembly: GCF_054056055.1. NCBI lineage: Bacteria > Pseudomonadati > Pseudomonadota > Gammaproteobacteria > Enterobacterales > Erwiniaceae > Pantoea > Pantoea sp. PvP021. The sequence goes on from NZ_JBSRXX010000006.1 coordinate 151,261, forward strand.
GATTTCAGTCCCGCCTCCGCAGCGGCATTTGATATTGAACTGATCGCGAAAAGGGTCAGCAGCATTCTGAATATCACCGTGGGTAATGGCGAAGTTCAGGCTCCCATCCGCACAAACCACTTTTAGTCGGCTTCCGCCAGGCGACTGACTTACATAGCTCTTCTCAGGGTGAATCATGAGTAAAATCGGGTTTTACCTGCTGCTGCTGGTGCTTGCACCCGTTGCGGCGGTGATCATCATTACGCCAATGGACAGCCAGAAACAGTATATTTTTGGTCTGATCAGCATCGGCATGATGTTTTTATTGGGTTTCAGCAAGAGCCGCAAAATAACGGTGGTGATGGTGGTTCTCTCTGCGCTGATGTCCAGCCGCTATATCTGGTGGCGGACCACCGAGACGCTGCACTTTAATTCCGAAGTTGAAGCTATCTTAGGCATTGGCTTATATCTGGCGGAGCTGTACGTCTGGCTGATCTTAATTCTTGGCTTCCTGCAAACCACCTGGCCATTAAAACGCACGATTGAACCCTTACCGGACGACACCAGCCTGTGGCCGACGGTCGATATTTATGTGCCTTCCTACAATGAAAGTCTTGATGTGGTGCGCGACACCGTACTCGCGGCGCAGTGTATCGACTACCCGCGTGACAAAATCAGGGTCTATCTGCTGGATGATGGCAAGCGCAGCGAGTTTGCCCGCTTTGCGGCGGATGTCGGCGTGGGTTATATCACCCGTGACGACAATAAACATGCCAAAGCCGGGAACCTCAACCATGCGATGAAAATCACCAAAGGTGAGCTGATTTGCATCTTCGACTGCGACCACGTGGCGACGCGCACCTTCCTGCAGGCGACGGTCGGACCGTTCCTGAAAGATCCGAAGCTGGCGCTGCTACAGACGCCGCACTACTTCTATTCTCCCGATCCCTTTGAGCGTAACCTGCGCGCCGCACGCAGCATTCCAAACGAAGGCTCGCTGTTTTATGGCCCGGTGCAGCAGGGTAATGATAACTGGAATGCCACTTTCTTCTGTGGCTCCTGTGCGGTGATCCGTCGTTCAGCGCTGGAAGAGATTGGCGGTTTTGCCGTTGAAACCGTGACCGAAGATGCACACACCGCCCTGAAAATGCAGCGACTGGGCTGGGGCTCAGCCTTTTTGTCGATCCCGCTGGCTGCCGGTCTGGCAACAGAACGTCTGGGCCTGCATATCATTCAGCGTACCCGCTGGGCGCGTGGCATGACACAGATTTTCCGCGTCGATAATCCGCTGTTTGGCCGTGGCCTGAAGTGGCAGCAGCGTCTTTGCTATCTCAACGCCATGCTGCATTTCCAGTTTGGCCTGCCACGCGTTGCCTTCCTGACCGCACCGCTGGCTTACCTGCTGTTTAACCTGAATATTATTCACTCATCGGCCTCGCTGATCTTTGCCTATGTGCTGCCCCACCTGGTGATGTCGCTCTACGTTAACTCACGGATGAATGGCCGTTTCCGTTACACCTTCTGGGGTGAAATTTATGAGACGGTGATGTGCTTCCATCTGGTAATCCCGACCATTCTGACCCTGTTGTCGCCAAAACATGGCAAGTTTAACGTGACCGATAAAGGCGGCGTGCTGGATCAGGGCTTCTTCGATTTCCACATCGTGCGTCCGCATGTGATTGTGGCGCTGCTGCTGGGCATTGGCATTGTAGCCGGCGTGGTGCGCGCCGTGATGCATGACTATTTTGGCGTCGATCCTTACGTTATCGCGCTCAACGTCGGCTGGGCGATCTTCAGCCTGATCATTCTGATGGCGGCAATTGCCGTGGCGCGCGAAACCAAGCAGGTGCGTAAAACCATCCGTGTTGAAGTGCAAATCCCGGCGATTATTCATTACGCCAGCGGCATTTCATCGCGCACCCAGACCAGCAACCTTTCGATGGGCGGCGCGCAGCTTGATGCACCCGATGGACGTCATGAAACTGATGAGATTGAAGAGATTGATCTGCTGCTGAAATCCGGCGCGATCACTATCCCGGTCAGTCAGATTTCCGGCGATGATGAGAGCATCCGTCTGCGCTTTGAGGCGATGCCGCTGGCGCGTCGTCGCGAACTGGTCCGTGTGGTGCTGGCTCGTGCTGATGCCTGGATTCAGCCGGAGTATAAGCAGGACAACCCGCTGATTTCGCTAGGCACTATTATCCGTACCGTCTTTGAGCTGTTCTGGCTGACCTGGAAAGGCCGCCACGATAAACGTAAAAATGTCGACCCGGTTGCTGCGGCGGCGAAAGAGGATGGGGCGGCATGAAGATCCTGACGCAAACTTTGCTGGTCAGTTCACTGACCGCAGCGTTATGGCTGACGCCCGCTGGCGCGGAAACGCCGGTTGTTACTGATAACAGCAGTGCTGCGCCGGTAAACAGTTCAGCTCCGACGCCGTCTGATGCTGCTTCCACCGCGCAGCCTGCCAGTGCGCCGGTAAACAGTCCGGCTCCGACGCCGCCTGATGCTGCTTCCAGCACGCAGCCTGCCAGTGCGCCGGTAAACAGTCCGGCTCCGATGCCGTCTGATGCCGTTTCCGCCACGCAGCCTGCCGATGCCACCGTCAGTGCACCCGCGACAAATCAGGCTCCGGCCAGCGATGCGGCATCTGTGGCACCCATAAATAATGGTTCCACCCAGACGGCAGGTTCAGACCAGGTAGCCGCCCCGGTCAGCGGTGGAGAGTCTGCAATGCCGTCAGTGTCACCTGCGGCAAATGCGCCATCTGCGACACCGTCCGCAGAATCTGCACCGGCATCGGCGCTTCAGAGTGCATCACCGAATGCCATGGCACCCCCGGTGAACGCCTCTTACGCCCCAGGTAGCGAGGCGACATCACAAACTCAGCCATCTTCAGTGACCGGTGACGCGGCCTCAACGCCTCAGACCGCGTCATCGACCGGTGAGGCGGCGGCTTCTGCCCAGACCACCGCGCCGATGGCCGCCACCGGCGCGGTAACCCAGGACAGCAGCGCGCTGTCCGCGGTGCCCCTGCCGCAGGGCCTGAGCAGTGCCGATCCCGCGCTGGAAGCAGCCGCCAGTGCGCTGCCCTACGCGCCAGGTCAGGTAGCTGCACCGGTTGCAGAAGCGCAGCCGCCGATCGCGGCTGCCATCAATCAGCCGATCAGTAGTGTTATTTCAGTGGCCCAGATGGGCCAGTCGCGCGGCATCACGCTGACCGGCGGTCAGCTTCAGTCGGGCATCACCTTTACCCTGCCCGGCGATGAAGTCATCACCAATGCGCGACTTAATCTGACGCTGCGCGTCTCAGCTGCGCTGGCGGCACGCAATACGTCGCTGCAACTGATGCTGAATGGTCAGCCGCTCGGCACGCTGCCGCTGGGTGCGACGGACAGCGATGTCAGCGACTATGAGCTGGATATTCCGGCGGCGATGGTGGTGTCGGCGAACAATCTGAGTTTTAAAATCAATGATGCGGACAAGTTGCTGTGTGAAAGAGAGAGCGCACAGCAGTATCAGGTCACCATTCTGCCGAACACATCGCTGCACCTTGAGGGTCAGAAGCTCAATATCGGCACCAGCCTGCGTAATTTCCCGCGCCCCTTCCTGGATCCTCAGCGGATGACGGCGTCCACCGTGACGGTGGGCTTTGCCAGTCATGTTTCAGCCGATGCTGTCAGCGCGGCGGCACTGGTGACATCCTGGCTCGGCATTCAGAGTGATTATCGCGGCATCCGTTTCCCGGTGGTGCGCGGCGAACTGCCGGAACACAACGGCATCCTGTTTGGTCATCCTGGTGACCGGATCGGCACCCTGACTTTCCCGGCCAGTAACGGTCCGATGTTGCAGGTGGTGGATAATCCCAATAATCCGGTTTACAAATTGCTGCTGGTCAGTGGCAACAATGAGGAGCAGTTGCGTCAGGCGGCGAACCGTCTGACAACGCAGCCACTGACGACAGATGAGAGTCAACTGCAGGTCCCTGAGCAGACTATTGCAAACCGCAAACCTTACGATGCACCACGCTGGATTAACACTGACCGCCCGGTACGGCTGAGCGAACTGCTGCGTAAAGATCAGAGTCTGACCAGCAGCGGCATCTGGCATGATGCGCTGCGTGTTAACTTCCGCGCCGCGCCTGATTTGTTCCTGTGGGATGGCGACACAGTGCCGGTCAATCTGCACTATCGCTTCCCGTCTGAAAGCTGGATCGATGAGGATAATTCCTTCCTTAACGTCATGCTCAACGGCACTTTTCTGCGCAATCTGACGGTGAACAAAGTCGGCCTGCTGGAGAACGCCTGGCACCGTCTGGGCGGTGATGCGCGTCAGGAGCAGTATCAGCTTAATCTCGAACCCTACCTGATCTATGGCGATAACCAGCTGGCGCTCTACTTCAATATCAAACCGCGGGCTGATGCGCCCTGCGGTGTGTTACTGAACAACAACATCAAGAGCCGGATTGAAGAGGATTCATGGATCGACCTGAGCCATACCCGTCACTTCAGCATGCTGCCGAACCTCTCTTACTTTGTGGGTGCCTCTTTCCCGTTCTCACGTCTGGCCGATTTCAGCCAGACCACGCTGCTGCTGCCGGAAACGCCCAGCGATGCTGAACTGTCAACGCTGCTGGATCTGGCGGCGCGGGCTGGTAAAGCCACCGGTCTGGCGCTGACACAGAATCAGGTACTGTTTGGCCTGCCGACTGGCGGCACCCATCTGGCGCGCATACAGCAGAGCGATCTGCTGGCGGTGAGCACCACCGGCAACAGCGCCTTTAACCAGGCGATGCTGGCGGCTTCCCCTTATGACGCTACCAGCAGCACCTTTGGGGTGAAAGAGCCCGACACGCTGGAAAAATTACGCGGCTGGCTGACCGGTGACTGGAGTCGTCAGCAGCTGGATGCCGATCGTTACTTCTCCTCTAACGAAGCGTGGCGAGGCTTCCTCAGCTACCGATCGCCATGGAACCGCGATCGGCTGGTGGTGATGACGGTGGCAACCAGCGACGATCAGCTGTTGCGACTGCATAACGATTTGAGTTCAGCGCAGATTAACGCCGGCATTCGTGGCGATACCGCGATTATTACCGATGAAAACGGCATTCGCAGTTTCCGCGTCGGCGCGCAGTTTCCCAGCGGTGAGTTGCCCTGGTACATGATGGTGGTGTGGTATGCCAACCAGCACTCGGTGCTGCTGGCGGTGGCGGCGATGCTGCTCTCCGCGCTGGTGGGCAGTGCGGCCTGGGTGATGCTGAAGCGTCACGCCTGGCGACGTCTGAACCCAAAGCAGGACCGTGATTCCGGCAGGAAGTAAGGATAATAATAATGAAAAAAAATCTGTTAAGTGCCGGTATCCGTAAGGCGTTGCTGCTGGGCAGTGCGCTGGCCCTGTCACAGCCGCTGCTGGCGGCGGAAAGCGCCAATCCGGCGTTGCAGGCGCTGTTCGATCAGGCCTCTTACTGGCATCAGAAAGCGCATGACGACCTGGCGACAGCCTCACTGCAAAAGGTGCTGATGGTTGAACCCAACAACACTCAGGCGCTCTACCTGCTGGCGCTCTATTCACAGCAGGGTGGCGACACTGCGGCGGCGGCGCAGTATCGCGCCCGTCTGAGTCAGGTCTCCCCCAACGATCCGCATCTTGGCGAGCTGGATAACGCGCGCCAGATGCAGACCATTCCGCAGGCGCAGCTTGCGCTGGCGCGTCAGCAGGCGCGCAGCGGCAATATTCCGGCGGCGTTACAGACCTGGCGCAACACCTTCAGCGGCAATGCGCCACCACCCAGCGTCGCGGCAGAATATTATCTCACTATGGCGGGCGACCGTACGCTGCTGCCGCAGGCGGTTGAGGCACTGCGCCAGTTTGCGGCTCAGCATCCGCAGGACACCGGCGCACGGCTGGCGCTGGGTAAAGCGCTGACCTATCAGGAAACAACCCGTCGCGAAGGCATTGAGGTGCTGAGTTCGCTGGCGAGCGGTAATCAGGATGCCGACCGCTCACTGCGTCAGGCGCTGCTGTGGCTCGGTCCGCAGCCGTCAGATGCGGCGCTCTATCAGACCTGGCAGCAACGTCATCCGCAGGACTCCGCCGTCATCGACTACTACCGTAAAAACGTCGGCGGCGCAGAAAAAGGGGCCGGATTCAGCGCGCTGAACAGCGGTGACGTCAGCGGTGCGCAGTCCAGCTTTGAAAAAGTACTGGGTGCGAATCCGCAGGATGCCGATGCGTTAGCGGGCATGGGCTATGTGGCCCAGCGAGCCGGACGTTATCAGGAAGCGGCGGATTATCTGCAGCGGTCTGCTCAGCTCGGCGGCGATCAGGGTTCATCGCGTCAGCAGCAGGCTGACGATGCGCGTTTTTATGCACAGCTGGCCAGCGCCCAGCAGGCACTGAAAAGCGGAGACACGGCGCAGGCGCTGACATTAAGCGAACCGCTGGTGCAGGCTGACGGCGAAAAAGGGCTGGCCGCCAGACTGTTCCGCGCCGACGTGCTGCGCCGCACCAATCAGCCACAGCAGGCGGAGCAACTCTATCGCACTATTCTGCAAAGCGATGCGGATAACCGCAGCGCCAAAGAGGGACTGTTCTACGTTCTGCGTCAGCAGAATCGGGGCACCGAAGCTAACACGCTGCTGGGTGCATTGCCGGACAGCGTACGCCAGAGCGTCACGCCACGGGCCAATGAAGCCGATGCGCTGCGTCAGCAGGCGAAGCGTCAACTGGCGGCCGGTAACAATGCCGCTGCCATCGCGACGCTGCAGCAGGGTATTCAGCGTTATCCCACGGATGGCTGGCTGCGGCTCGATTTAGCCCGGCTCTATCGTCAGCAGGGCGACACGCTGCTGGCGGCCAACGTGATGCAGCCGGTGATGCGCAACGGGGCCAGCACCAGCGAACTGTATGCCGGTGCGCTTAACGCCAGCGAAAGCGGCGGCTGGCAGCAGGCCAGCACGTTGCTGTCGCGTATTCCCGCTAACGCGAAGACGGCGGCGATGCGTGAACTGGCGCAGCGGGTTAATTTCAATCTGCAGATGAGCACGGCCGACCAGTATCTGGCGCAGGGCGCGACGGCTGCCGCCGCCAATACCCTGAAGGCGCTCACGGTTAATCCACCCACCAACCCGGTTGATGCCGGAAACCTGGCGCAGAAGCTGGCGCAGGCGGGCGATCTCACCAGCGCCGTTTCGGTGGTGCGGACTAACCTGCAGCGTGGCGTGCAGGGCAATGCGGGCGATTATGCCGCGCAGATGACGGTACTGAATCAGGCGGGCCTCGGCAGTGAGGCGCAGCGCTTCCTCAGCAACCCGGAACTGCAGGCGCGCAGTACACCAACGCAACTGGCCGGTATTCGCAATGGCTATCTGATTAACGAAGTGGATCGTCTGCGGCAGCAGCGTCAGTACGCGGTGGCGTATGACAAGCTGATTGGTGCACTGCAGCAGGATCCGCAGAACCGCGATCTGATGTTCGCGATGGCCCGTCTCTACCAGGACGGCAAGATGAACCGGGATGCGGGCGTGGTCTATGACTACCTGATGACCCAGGATACGCCGACGCAGGATGCGCGCGTCGGGGCCATCAACGTCGCGCTGGCGCAGAACAATGTGCAGCGCGCTAATGAGCTGAGTCGCGGCCTTAACAGTACGACTCAGACACCGGATCGTCTGCTGCTGCTGGCGCGGGTCGCGGAAGCCAATGGCGAGCATTCTCAGGCGATGGCTTATCTGCGTTCAGCGCGCGGTCAGATGATTGGCCTGCAGGGCGCGCAGCCTGGCAGCGTGCCGACCGTGGGCGGACTGGCGCTGGCGGATAATCCGTTTATCAACCGTGATACTTCGCCGGTGGGACGTTCACCATCCAGCTACGGCACCGTGCTGCCGTGGCAGGCGGCACCGGCGGGCGTTGCCGCTGGCGTGACAACGCAGGGCGAACCGGCCGCGGGCAGCGAAACCGTTGCTCAACAGTCACAGATTCTGCACGACGTCGACACCATGATAGATTCGCTGCAGGAAAAAACCGGCAGCTGGAGTCAGGGCATGGTGCAGGTGCGCGGGCGTGATGGCGAGTCGGGCCTGAGCAAGCTGACGGAAGCCAAAGCGCCGCTGACCTTCTCTACCGTGCCGTTTGAAACGGCGCGCCTCGACTTTACCGCCACGCCGGTCTCACTTACGGCGGGCAGTGGCGCAGCCGATGCCTGGCGCCGTTTCGGCACTAATGCGCTGAGTCAGGGCAGAGTGGTCGCTGCAGGCGGTGCGACGGTGAATGACCTGCCGAACGCCACCACCGATTCGCAAACCGCCTCAGGCGTGGAGCTGAATCTGGCGCTAAAGGGCGACAGCTATAAAGTAGATATCGGCAGTACGCCGCTGGGCCAGGATCTCAGTACTCTGGTCGGGGGCGTACAGTGGTCACCGAAACTCACCGACTTCCTGACGCTGATCCTGACCGGTGAACGCCGCGCGATTACCGACAGCCTGCTCTCTTACGTCGGCGCAGAAGATAAAACCAGTGGCAAACGCTGGGGTCGCGTCACCAAAAACGGCGCTAACGCCCTGTTAAGCTACGACAATGGCGATGCAGGCTTCTATGCTGGTGCAGGCGCGTACAGCTATCTCGGCGAGAATGTTGCCAGCAACAATAACCTGCAGGCAACTGCCGGTGCCTACGTCCGTCCGTTCCACACTGAGGATCGCGAGCTGAAAGTGGGCATGAGCCTGTCCTGGATGGACTTCTCGAAAAACCTCAGCTATTTCAGCTACGGTCAGGGCGGCTACTTCAGCCCGCAGAACTACGCGTCGGTCTCCTTCCCGATAGAGTTCTCACGCAAGTTTGACGATTTAAAAGTCAATATTGGCGGTGCAGCCGGTTATCAGACCTACAGTCAGGATAAGAGCGCGTACTTCCCGTCGGATTCCAGCCTGCAGTCAGAGCTGGAATCCCTTGCCGCCAGCGGCAGCGTGAAAGACGCTTACTACTCCGGCGGCAGTAAAAACGGCATCGGCTACAACCTGCACGCCGGGGCGGACTACAAACTCAATAAAGATGTGACGATTGGCGGCCAGCTGGGTTATGACACCTTTGGTGACTACAACGAAAGCAGCGCACAGCTCTATGTCCGTTACCTGTTCGGAGAGAAGTAATGAGTGAGCATTCGGGGGTATCGCATCCGTATCAGCCGGGCTGGTTTGACCTGGTCAGCGTGCTGATTGACGGGATGATCGCCAACGCCGGTCAGCAGGAGGCGGAAGCCTTTCTCTATAAGATGGGGGAATCGCTGGCGACCCGCTATCCTTTGCCAGAGTCGCGTACCGTGCAGGATCTGGAGCGCGAGTGCAATCTGCAACTGGCGCGGTTTAACTGGGGCTTTGTGCAGCTTCAGCCGGAAGAGAAGGCGCTGCTGATTGCCTGTCACGCCTTACCGGCAGGCGACAACATCCACTCTCCAGCTGACTGGCAGGCGGCGTTTGGTGCGGTGATGGCCGGACTTTTTTCGGGCTGGTTGCAGGGCCAGGGCGGCAGCAGCATTGTGCCGGTTACGCTTGAACTCAACGATGGCAGCACGCTGCACTATCGATATCAATAGGATCGGAAATGAAACGTAATCCACTCTGGCGGGTCTGGCTCTGCTCTGTTTTACTGCTGGCCTGCAGCGCGCAGGCGAGTGCCAGCGGCTGGGAGACTTTTAAAAGTCGCTTTGTGACCTCAGAAGGGCGGATCACTGACACCGCCAATAACAACGTCAGTCATACCGAAGGCCAGGGTTATGGCATGTTGCTGGCGGTGGCCAACGACGATCGCGCCACCTTCGATCGGCTGTGGCAGTGGACGCGCAGCCAGCTGCGTAATCCGCAGACCGAGCTTTTTTACTGGCGCTACGTGCCGGGCAGTGACAACCCGGTCGCCGACAAGAATAACGCCGCGGATGGCGATGTGTTGCTGGCCTGGGCACTACAGCGTGCTGCACAGAAATGGCAGGTGGAGAGCTACCAGCAGGAATCTGACCGTATTCAGCGCGCCATTATCAGGCTGGATGTCACGAGCTTTGGCGGCCACACCGTGATGTTGCCGGGTGCGCAGGGCTTTAACAAAGTCAGTTATGTGGTGCTCAATCCCTCTTACTTCCTGTTTCAGGCATGGCGCGAGTTTGGTGAACACAGCCATCTTCAGGTCTGGGATAAGCTGATTAACGATGGCTTTGATCTGCTGGGTAAGCTGAGCTTTGGCAAAACCGGGCTGCCAATGGACTGGGTCGCACTGAATGCCGACGGTTCGGTTGCCCCGGCCGTCGGCTACTCGAACCGCTTCAGTTACGATGCGATTCGCGTGCCGCTGAACATCTGGTGGTATGACCCGCACAGTCTGGCACTGGTGCCGTTTCAGCGCGTCTGGCAGGGTTACAGCCGCATGCTGACACCCGCCTGGTTCGACGTGCTGGCGAATGCCCCAGCACCTTACCATCTTGAGGGCGGGCTGCTGGCGGTACGTGACCTGACGCTGAATGAAACCGGCTATCTGAGCGATAAGCTGGCTGCGGATCAGAACTACTTTTCTGCCAGTCTGCAGTTGCTGACCTGGCAGGCGTTTCAGGAGAAGCGCTGATAACTGGCAGAATGGCGGCACTGGCCGCTATTCTGCCATCGACAGCCACGCGCTCAACAGGGAGCAGGCGCCGCGCCTGACCCGCCTTTAACTGCCGGGTCACGGCTCTGCAACCCGGCGGTTACGCGTTACTGCGGATAGGCGACCCAGTCGCCGCCGTTCAGCCTGATCCAGGGTTTGCCCTGATACATTATCACCACTGCACCGTCATTTTCCGACACCACCGGCGTCTGTGGCAGCTTGTCAGTCAGCACCGACATATTCACATTCGGGGCATTAAATACCTGCCCATCTACGACGCGCGACACAATCTCTGACAAGGCCAGCAGGCTGGTCGGCGCATCAATGTTCAATGGCTGAGCCTGATGCGGCGCCTTCATTCCGACGAACTTAATGCCCACCGGTACGTGAGTAATATCCGGGCTGGGAATATCGCGCAGGCCGGACATCTGCATTTTGTCTCCCTGCAGCGCGGCACCGTGCTCGGGCACTACCAGTACCATGACGCGGCGGCCCGACTTCTCCAGCTGCGTCATAAAGGCATCAAGCTGATCGAATAGTAGTTGCGCGCGCGGTTTCCACGGTGCCGTTTTGGTGCTGCCGAGTTCACGGGTGCCGTCGTGCAGCGGGATCAGATTGTAGAAGGTGGCGCTGCGTGCATCGCTGCTTTTGCTGCGGTCGTCCAGCCAGCGCTGCATCAGTTGCGCATCGTTGAATACCGGCGAGCCGTCGAATGATGTCAGTTCTGGTGCGATACCCGCCTGTGACATCAGCGGTGCCTGAATATCGCCGCCCTCGCGCACCTCCTTCAGGTAGTTACCGAATACCCCAGTGTGATCCATCATCAACTGCTCTTTAAAGCCCAGCTTCGCCAGATTGTCGAACAGATAGCAACGCGGATCGGCAGGTTTATAGAGATCGCTATGCGAGGTCTGGCCACAACTGGCACGCAGCAGTCGGATACCCGCCGGTCCGCTGTAGCTGGTTGCGGCGTTGTAATTGCTCAGCATGATGTCGAAATGCTGCCACAGCGGATGGTTACGCAGCTGAGAAGCATCCATATCAGACCAGGCGAGCGAACAGATATTGATCACCAGGATGTCGAAAGGCTGCGAATCGGCAGGCAGATTGTCGGGAAAATGCGTCACGCGCTGGCGTTCACTTTCATGAAAGCGGTTCAGCCAGGCGGTGAGATTCGCGCTGGTCGGCGGCGCAGACTGCTCCAGTCCATCCGGCGTGGCGGCTGGCTGGCCGCCGCTGGGTGTCTGATTCAATACGACCTGTGGCGTAGCCGTCCGGGTCGGCAGCAGCGACATCGCCGGGCCAGCAATCGTCAGCACGTTAAGCCAGATCAGCATCAGGGAAACCAGCACCGTGATGCGAACCCATTGTGAAACAAACAGATAGAGAACCAGCAGCACAAAGGCGGCTCCCACCATTTGCCAGTTAATAAAGCGATCGGCCAGGTCGAGCAGATAGGCCGCAGAGAAGCCCGCCAGCTGATCGCCCTGGCTGAGTATGCTGCTGAGTCCTGGCAGCCAGGTGTCGTGCCAGAACAGCGCGATGCCAACCGGAATCGAGATCAACTGGCGGATGCGATGCAGGCGCGCCGAGGGTAACGGAAAAAGCAGCCAGGCGAGAAACACCAGATTGCTCAGGGCGTGAAAATTGAGATAGCCATACCACAGCAGGCCGAACTTCAGTAAAAAGTAGAAATTCCAGCCGCCCAGTCCGCGCCAGGAGGACCAGAAGCGGGAAGAGGAGGCCGCCGCGGGTTGATCAGTATTCATTAATTTTTTCTATCCGTTTCAGAGGATTGACGCTGCCAGTGACCTTCCGATTTAAGCGCGCGCGCTGGCAACAGACGATTCATGATGCCGTTCCAGCGACGGGGTAGCCATTTTTGATATAATGGCTTTAAAAACAGCAGGATAACCAGAATAAGTAGCGCAATTTGTACCCAGTCCATCAGATTCATCAGGCTTTGTTCTCCGGCAGTAAAGTGATGGGCTGCGGTGCAGCGCGTTCATGTGTTTCAGGCCGGCTCTCAACGGCGGCGCGGGCCATCTCTGATACCGGAGCCAGATCCTGAATTGCCATCGGCGTCAGTTTCTTAATATTGCTGACTTCCGCGAGGATCTGATTATCTTCAAACCAGACCATCCGGTTAGCAAACAGCTCGTCGTGAGGCAGAGAAAAAATATATTTCAATGCCTTATCAAGGTCGTTATAGCGGCAGGAAGAGAGGAAAAGGATGACACGATCTTCCAGTACCGTGACCAGGTCGCCAAAGCGGCGCGGTTTACAGAGCGTCAGGATTTGCTGAGGCTTAAGCTGTGGCACAGGCCGCAACGCGACCAGCAGGCCCTTATCATTTTCCGGCAGCAGGGTATTGCTGATCAACTGGCCGACTGACTGACAGAAGGCATCGAGACGCAGGTAGCCTTTCTCATGCAGAGGCTGCAACGAAGCGGTTAACGCCTCAAGACTGGCGGGAACGCGACGGTTAAACACCTGTCCCTGAAGGCCCTCCAGCGTGGTCAGAAAGCGCGACATTGTGGCGTTGGTCGGGACGATGGCGTTTACACCGCAGGCCAGCAGCAGACGTTCGTCGCTATAACGCAGGCTGGCACCCATCTCGCGCACCACAATTTTCAGGCCGTTGCCGCGTGTACGACGCAGGCTGTGCACCATCTTCGCCAGTTCGTTGATATATTCGCTGCGGGTCAGGCTGAAAATCACCGTTGCGGCATTGGCCTGCTGCGCCCGCAACCAGACCTGCTCATTATCCTCGAACAGTTGCCACTGGCGTGAAAGCGGCGGCGCGCCCTCGAGCACGATGTTGTCCGCAAGATAATGCTGCTCATCGTTGAGGCTCAGCGGTTCCTGCTTTTCATTTAAGGTAAAAAATCGCTCATTTTCACAGCCCAGACGTATTGCCCGATCGGCAAGCAGGCGTTCCGCGGCATACCACCAGTTAATTCGATACTGCCAGCTATCCTGCTGAAAGCTCAAATGCGCAACGCCATCCAGCTGACGAAAATAACGCTGAAGATGATTACTCAGATTTATTATTGTGGTGCCGGAGGTCACGATTAAAAGGGTGAGCTTTCTTTTATGCAGCGTCTGACGCATGCCCTTTATCCAGCGGGATAATTCTGCGTCATCAAGCTTATCCCATTGCGCGGCGTTGCTATTAAATATCACTAACCCATTTTTACTGCCGAGCGTGCGCAGAAAATCACTTTCCAGCTGCAACAAACTGCCTTTGCTTTTGGAAAGAGAAAACAGCGGAATACGATCGGGTCCGCCAGGTGGGTCGGGCGTCAGCAAATCACGCGGCGGCTGGTCAGCGCTGATCAGCGTTACGGCCTGCTGATGTGAAATTACCTGTCGAATAAAAGTGCGGGCGTCATCCTGCCGCGCACAGGTCACCCAATAACAGCCAGGCGTTTGCAATGCCGTTAATTCAGGCTGAACATGCAACAGCCCCAGCGAAAAAGAATTTTTCATATTGAATTCGTTATTTTTCCAGTCCAGGCTAGCTTATTATAGACAGGCCGGGATGTAACCTGAGAAATTTAAACATTGCTAATCACAGGCCGGCTCACATTGTTCTGCAATTGCCGCGTTTCTGGAAATATTTTTCAACTTTCCTTTACGCGTACGCGCAGTCGGTCATCCTGAGTGTGACGTTGTTTTATTTTTGGCGAACAGTAATGAAAAACCACAATCTCTATAACCCTGTTGCCGCTGATGGCGATCGTCAGGATGATATTAGTGCGTTGCGTGATGCGTTTTCTTTGCACTCTTTCCGCTATGTCGACATTGCGCGGGAAGAGCGCCTGAAAGCGATCGTGTCGCGCTGGCCGCTATTAGCGGAAACCCTTGCCAGCCAGTCTGAGACCGATCGCTGATGCCGCAGATCGCGCTTCAGGGCGTACGGGGCGGCGTCGGCACGACTTCTCTTTGTGCCGGATTAGGCTGGGCGCTGGCGGCACTCGGCGAACGAGTATTGTTGATCGATGGCTCCCCGGTCAGCCAGCTCGGCGTGCATTTTAATCTGCCCGCTCAGCAGGATAATGGCTGGATGAAAGCACTGTGTGAGGGCGGTGACTGGCAGCACAGCGGGCTTCGCTATCCCGATGGTCCTGATTTGCTGCCTCACGGGGTGCTTTCCCATCAGCATGCTTTGACTATTGCCAGACAGAATGAGGCGATCGCCGCGCCGCTGCTCCAGGCATTACCGGACCTGCGGGCGCGCTATCAGTGGATTATTTTCGATCTGCCTGCCGATACCCTGCCCTGGCATGAAACGCTCTATCCGACGCTGGACAGCCTGTTGTGCGTCACTCAGCCAGACGCGAATTGCCATTTACGGCTTAGCCAGCGCCAGTTTCCGGCGCGCACCCGGTTTATTATCAATCAGTTTAATGCCAACAGTCGTCTGCAGCAGGATCTGCATCAGCTCTGGATGGCCTCGCTGAATCCGCTGATACCGCTGCTGATCCACCGGGATGAGGCGCTGGCAGAAGCGCTGATGATGAAGCAGCCGGTCGGTGAATACCGGCCACATGCGTTGGTCAGTGAAGAGATCATCACGCTGGCAAGCTGGCTGCTGCTCAATCTGAATGGAGTGAGCTCTTGAATCCGTTGTGCTGGCTGTTAACGGCGCCCGCCTGGCAATCGCTGCACAGGGGCTACACCACAGCGCGAGGCAATGGCGCGTCCCGCTTCGCCAGTGCACTCCATCTGTTCTGGTCGGTGCTGGGCCTGATGCTGCTTCGCTTCGAAACGCCGGGCTGGCAGCGGATTATTCAGCAGCGCCGCCGGCTCTATCCGCACATTTCGCCGGAGCGGCCGCGACCGCTGGATATCCTGCGTTATCTGATCCAGACGCTGTGGCTTTTGGTGATCCTGCCGCAGAGCGATCGCGCTCGTGGCGGTTTCCGTGGCCTCGGTGCGCTGTCTGGCTGGCGCCACCATGGCTACCGCTGGCTGGACAAGGCCGTTGCCCACTCACAGACCCAGGGAATCGATGTGCGCATCGAACACTGGCTGAAGCGGCTGTCGCCGCTGGTGCGACGCAGCCTCTTCGCCGTCACTGCCCTGTTTGCCACGTTGCTGGCGCTGCTCTGTATCAGCCAGCCCTTTGGCCTGATGACGCAGTTTATCTTTGTGGTACTGCTCTGGAGTCTGGCGATGCTGGTACGACGCATCCCGGGGCGTTTCCCGACCATGATGCTGATTGTGCTGTCGCTGACCGTATCGTGCCGCTACCTCTGGTGGCGCTATACCTCGACGCTGAACTGGGACGATCCGCTGAGTCTGGTGTTTGGTCTGCTGCTTATTGCGGCAGAGACCTACGCCTGGGTGGTGCTGGTGCTGGGCTATTTTCAGACGCTCTGGCCGCTTAATCGTCAGCCAGTGTCGATGCCTGTCGATCGGGATCAGTGGCCAGGCATCGATCTGCTGGTGCCAACCTACAACGAACCGCTCAGCGTGGTCAGACCCACCATCTACGCTGCCATGGGCATCGACTGGCCGAAAGACCGCCTGAATATCTATCTGCTCGACGACGGCGACCGGCCGGAATTCCGCGACTTTGCCGCCAGCGTGGGTATCAACTATGTCGTCCGTCCCACTCATGAGCACGCCAAGGCCGGCAACATCAATCACGCGCTGAAAAAGTACTGCCGCAGCGAATTTGTGGTGATTTTCGACTGTGACCATGTGCCGACGCGCGCCTTTTTGCAGATGACCATGGGCTGGTTTATTAAAGATCCCCGGCTGGCGATGATGCAGACGCCACATCACTTCTTCTCGCCTGATCCGTTTGAGCGCAATCTCGGGCGGTTTCGTCGTACGCCCAATGAGGGTTCGCTCTTTTATGGACTGGTGCAGGACGGTAATGATACCTGGGATGCCACCTTTTTCTGCGGCTCCTGCGCCGTGCTGCGCCGCAGCGCACTGGATGAAATTGGCGGTATTGCGGTGGAAACCGTTACCGAAGATGCCCATACCTCGCTGCGGCTGCACCGGCGCGGCTACACTTCGGCCTACATCCGCATTCCTCAGGCGGCCGGACTGGCGACCGAAAGTCTGTCAGCGCATATCGGACAGCGTATCCGCTGGGCACGCGGTATGGTGCAGATCTTCCGCCTTGATAACCCGCTATTTGGTAAGGGGCTGAAGTGGGTACAGCGGCTCTGTTATGCCAACGCCATGCTGCACTTTCTCTCTGGCATTCCGCGGCTGGTCTTCCTGCTGGCGCCGCTGGCGTTTCTGCTCTGTCATGCCTACATCATCTACGCACCTGCGCTGGCGATCGCCATTTATGTTTTGCCCCATATGCTGCATACCAGCCTCACCAACTCGCGTATTCAGGGACGCTGGCGACACTCTTTCTGGAGCGAGGTCTACGAGACGGTGCTGGCCTGGTATATCGCCCGGCCTACCACCGTGGCGCTGTTCAATCCTCATAAAGGGAAGTTTAACGTCACCGCAAAAGGCGGGCTGGTAGAGGAGGAGCATCTGGACTGGGTGATAACCAAGCCCTATATGCTGCTGGTGCTGCTCAACCTCGCAGGGGTTTTGATGGCGTTCTGGCGCATGCAGCACGGTCCGGCCAATGAGGTACTGACGGTATGGGTGAGCCTGATTTGGGTGCTCTACAACATGATTATCCTTGGCGGTGCGGTAGCGGTTTCGGTTGAAGCACGGCAGATCCGTGAGGCGCACAGGGTGGAGATCGCCATGCCGGCCGCCATTGCACGCGAAGATGGTCATATGCTGCCCTGTACGCTGCGTGACTACTCTGACGGCGGCGTCGGGCTGGAGATGCGCGAGCCGGATGCGCTGCGGGAGAATGAAAAAGTGTGGCTGCTGCTGCGTCGTGGACAGCAGGAGTTCAGCTTCCCGTGCCAGGTGCAGCGTGTCTTTGGCCACCGGGCTGGCGTGCGTCTCCATCAACTGACCACTCAGCAGCATATTGAATTTATCCAGTGTACCTTCGCCCGCGCCGATACCTGGGCGCTGTGGCAGGACGGTTTTCCGGAAGATAAACCGGTCCAGAGCCTCGCCGATATCATGATCCTCGGTTTCAAAGGTTACCTGCGCCTGGCGGAATATGGCCCGCCGCAGTTACGTCGGCTGTTTAACCTGCTTACCGTTGGGGTGAGCTGGCTGGCTTCGCTGTTGCCGCAAGGCATCGGACGTGTGCCAGCTTCAAAAAACGCATTGAGTTGATGATATGACGATACCGAGAGTAAACAGGTGGTTTGCCGCTCTGCTGCTGGGCAGTGCAACGTTAAGCTGTGCCGCCGCGCAGGAGGACGCGCCCGCAAACATCAATGGTGTAACGCCTGTGCAATCTTTACCGCAGGATAACGGCGCACCGCTGCGGAACAGCCAGCTGAGCTTTGCCCAGCTGGCACCGCCGCCTGGCAGCATGACGCTGCGTGGCACCCGCACTACCGGACAGATTGAGTTCGGTGTGCGCAGCGATGAGGTGGTGACGCGCGCGTTGCTGAACCTCAGCTTTCGGCCTTCGCCCGCACTGCTGCCGACGCTGTCGCAGCTGAAGATTTATCTCAATGATGAGCTGGTCGGTCTGATTACCCTGACGCCGGAACAGCTGGGCAAAGAGATCCAGACGCAGCTGTCGATCGATCCGCGTTACATCGCCGACTTTAACCGCGTGCGTTTCGAGCTGGTGGGCCACTACGCCAACGTCTGTGAAAATCCTGCCAATAGCGCAATCTGGCTGGATATCGGCAAACAGAGCGGCATCGATCTGACGCTGCAAAAACTGCCGCTGAAAAATGACCTCTCCCACTTCCCGGAACCCTTTTTTGATTCGCGGGATACGCGACCGCTGACCCTGCCGATGGTGTTCGGCGCCCAGCCGGATGTCACGCAGCAGCGGGCTGCCGCCATTCTTGCTTCCTGGTTTGGCAGCAAAACGGGCTGGCGCGGGCAGCGTTTCCCGGTGCTGTATAACCAGCTGCCGCAACAGCAGCATGCGGTGGTGTTTGCCACCAACGATGCGCGCCCGGATTTCCTGAAAGATCTGCCGCCGGTGACAAAACCCACAGTAGAGATTGTCAGCCAGCCCGATAATCCGTATGAAAAAATGCTGCTGATTCTGGGACGCAACGATGAGGACCTGCTGACGGCGGTTCAGGGTATCGCCCAGGGTGAGCTGCTGCTGCGCGGCGATACCTCAACCATCGACAGCGTGAAGCTGCTCTCCCCGCGCCAGGCTTATGACGCCCCTAACTGGGTGCGGACCGATCGCCGCACCACTTTCGCCGAACTGACGCAATATGAAAATCAGTTGCAGTCTGATGGGGTGCAGCCTAATCCCGTCAGCCTGACCCTCAATCTGCCGCCCGATCTCTTCCTGGTTCGCGCGCGCGGTATCGACATGGATCTGAGCTATCGCTATACCGCGCCTTTCCAGCCGGATGGCTCACGGCTGGCGGTCAACCTGAATAATCAGTTCATTCAGGATTATCCGCTGCCGCCGAAAAATACGACGGGTCAGCAGCTGCTGCATATTCCACTGATTCAGGGAATGCTGGACAAGAGCCATGAGCTGCTGATTCCGGCGCTGCGCCTCGGGGTGGTGAATCAGCTGCGCTTCGATTTTGATTACGCCAACATCACCATCAGCGGCAACGCGGATGGACGCTGCGAAACCGCAACGCCGATAACGCATCATGTGGTGGTGGACGACAATTCCAGCATCGATTTTTCCGGCTATCGCCACTACATCGAAATGCCGTCGCTGCGCGCCTGGGCGAATGCGGGCTTTCCGTTCAGCCGCTACGCCGATCTGGCGCAAACCCTGGTACTGATGCCGCCAAAACCCGATGCAGAGCAGGTCAGCACGCTGCTGAATACGTTGGGCAATATGGGTGCGCAAACCGGCTATCCGGCGCTGCGCGTTCAGTTGACCGATGACTGGGCCACGGCGAAGAAGCAGGATGTGGATCTGCTGATGATCGGCGTCATCCCCAAAGATCTTCAGGATGACCAGCGGATCCCGGCGCTGGTCGGCGCCACCGCCAGCTGGCTGAAAGAGCCTGTGCGACGGATCACTCCGGAGGTGAACCCGCAAAGTCAGCGCGAGCAGGCGGCAGAAAGCACGACGACTATCAGCTCCCGCGGCCCGCTGGCAACGGTGATTGGCTTCCAGTCACCTTTTTACGATCAGCGCAGCGTTGTCGCGTTGCTCGCCGATGGTACGCCGCGCAGCTGGCAGTTGCTCAACGAGGCGATGGGTGACAGCGGCAAGCGTGGCACGATGTCTGGCTCCACCGTGGTGATCCGCGAGTCAGGGGTTAACAGCCTGCGCGTGGGAGAGAGCTACTACGTTGGTCATCTGCCGTGGTGGGAGCGTCTCTGGTCGCTACTCTCCGTCCATCCCTTCTGGCTGGCATTCTGCGCACTCTTTGTGGTGGTGCTGTTCGCGCTGATGACCTGGCGTCTGATGCGAATTATTACCCGTCGTCGTTTACTGGATGAAGATGAATAACGCACAGGTGCTGCGGGCAGGCATGCTGCTCGGCGCACTGAGTGCGCTGCCGGGGCTGGCTGCACCGGTCGACGGATCGGAGGTGTCGCCGGTCGAATGGTTGCTGTCACAGGTACGCACCGGCGAGTCGACCAACAAATATGATCTGGTGCAGCAATCGCTCTACCGGCTTGAGAAGATCGATCCCGATAATCCGCAGGTGCTGGCGGCTCGCCTGCGGCTGGCGCTGCGTCAGGGCGATATCCCTAAAGCGCAGATGCTGCTGGAGCAGCTGAAAAAGGTTGCGCCCGACTCCGCCGCGACGCGTGAATCCGCCGTCGGCCTGACGCTGATGTCGTCGGATGGGCGTCAGCAGTTGCAGCAGGCGCGCCTGCTCGCCACCTCGGGGCGCCTGTCGGAGGCGAAAAGTGCTTACGATGCGTTGTTCGGAGGGGTTTTTCCGGATGCGAACACGGCGCTGGAATACTGGCGGCTGCTGGCACGCATTCCCGGTCAGGAGAGCGTCGCTTACCAGCAGCTGCAGGCGCTGGAGCAGCGCTACCCGGGCAATATCGGGGTTGAGTTGCAAATTGCACGCATGGCATTTGATCAACAGCAGCCGGAGCAGGCGATAGCGCAGTTGAAAAAGCTGGCAAACAGCAACGGCGGACGCGCCGCCGCCGCCGATCTCTGGCTGCAGCAGATCAACGATCAGCCGGTCAGCGACAGCAGCGTGGCGCAGTTAAACGCCTACCTGGCTGTTTTTACCGACGGCGACGCACACCAGCAGGGCGCGGATGTGCTGGCGAAGCAGCAGGCGCAGCTCGCCGATCCCGCCTATCGCGAGCGGATGCGTGGCCTGGCGCTGGTCGAGGCGGGCGATGTGAATAATGCGATGGCAGCGCTTAGCCGGGCACTGAAGGATAACCCCAACGACGCCGAACTGATGGGTGCAATGGGGCAGACTCAGGCACGCGCCGGCCATCGTGACACGGCGGTGCTCTGGCTGGAACGCGCCGTTGAGGCGGGCAAGCAGAGCACGCTGATCGGCAAATGGCAGTCACTGCTGCAGACTAACCGTTACTGGCTGGCGGTCGAACAGGGCGATAAGGCGCTGGCGCAGCATGACGTTGAGGGGGCCGAACGCGCTTATCGCGCCGCACAGAAAATTGATAGCACCGACAGCTATGCCCTGATTGGCCTGGGCGATGTGGCGATGGCGCGTAAAGATGCGGCAGGTGCCGAACTGTTCTGGCAGCATGCGCTGCGGCTTGACGCGACCAACACGACCACCGTGCGTCGCCTGGCCGGGCTTTATCAGGCCGAGTCGCCTGCCCGCGTCATGCAGTTTATCAGTACGCTACCCGCCGGGCAGCAGCGCGAGATGGCGGGAACGTTGCGCGCGCTGCGCAGTGACAGTCTGCGCGCCGAGGCCGATGCGCTCGCCCGGCAGAATAAATGGCCGCAGGCGGCAGAGAAGTATCGGGCGGCGCTGGCGCTGCAGCCGGATGACGTCTGGCTGAGTTATCGGCTGGCGAGCGCGCTACGCGACGGTGGGGCCATCCAACAGGCGGATGCGCAGATCGCGACGCTGCAACAGCAGCATCCCGGCGATGCGACCGCGCTCTACGCCGCCGCGCTCTACCTTTCCAGCCGGGATAATGATGACGCCGCACTGGCAACGCTGCATCGCCTGCCTGAAACGCAGTGGAACAGCAATATGCATGAGCTGGCTGACCGGCTCGGGCAGGATAAAATTTTTGCCAGCGCCGAAGCGCTTCGTGCGGCAGGGCAGGAGCGGGCAGCGGTGACGCTGCTTTACCAGCAGCCGGTTTCCAGCCGACGCGACCTGACGCTGGCCGACTGGGCGCTGGCTCGCGGGGACGCACAGCAGGCACTGGAGACCTATCAGCAGGTGCTGTCGCGCGAGCCGGATAGCGGCGATGCGGCGCTGGGACGAATCGAAGCGCTGGTCGCGCTCCAGCGCAACAGCGAAGCACGGCAGGCACTTGAGCAGCAGCCAGCCCAGCCCAATACTCTTAATGCCGATCGCCGCGCCGCGCTGGCATGGCAGGCGGTGGGCGAAACCACGCAGGCTGCCGTGCGCTTTGCCAGCCTGAAGCAGCGCGCTGCGTCACTGGCGCCATCACAGGATAAGGCACTGGTGTTTCGTGATGCGGCACGGCTGGAGCGCGCACAGCAGCAGCCAGAGATCGCGCTGGCGGATTATCGTCAGGCGATGACGGCCAGCGGTATCGGCAGCGGCGAAAGTATCAGCCGCGCGACACGCTCTCAGGAACAGGATGACTGGCTGAAGCGCAGTATTCGCAGCGACACCGCAGATCTCTATCGTCAGCGTGAGAGCACACTGACGGTGCAGCAGGACTATTCACGTAATAAGGGTACGGCTGGGGTCTCCGATTTTACTGCCCATACCACCATGCTGCAGGCGGAAAGTCCATTTGCCGACGGACGCGGCTTTTTCCGTCTCGACCGGGTGGACGTCTCGGCAGGGAGTTTTACCACCCGTAACGGCAGCTTCGACGAGCAGTTTGGTAGCTGTGACGACGCCAGTTCCGGCGGATGCAGCCGCGATGCCAGTCAGCGCGCCGAGGGCACTGCGCTGGGCGTCGGCTGGCATAATGACCGCTGGTCAGCGGATCTGGGTACCACGCCGCTGGGCTTTGAGGTGACCAACTGGACCGGCGGCCTGAGCTGGAAAACTGACGTCAGGGATCTTGGCGTGACGCTGACCGCCTCGCGACGGCCGATCGCCAGTTCGCTGCTTTCCTATGCGGGCGCGCGCGATCCATCAGCCAACGGTGGAAAAAGCTGGGGCGGCGTAGTGGCAACGGGTGGCAGCATCGGGCTGAGTTACGATCAGGGCGGCGCACACGGTGTCTGGGGCGACATCAGCGCGCATCAGATCACCGGTAAAAACGTTGCGGATAACAGTCGCGAGCGCTTAATGGCCGGCTACTACTACAAGCTCATTAATAGCGATAATCGCCGGGCCACCGTCGGGCTGAACAGTATGCTCTGGCACTATCAGAAGGATCTCAGCGATTACACCTTCGGTCAGGGCGGCTACTACAGTCCGCAGCAGTATCTCTCTTTTTCCGTGCCGGTCACCTGGCGACAGCGGACAGAAAACTGGTCGTTCGACCTGGGCGGCTCGGTTTCCTGGTCACATTCGAAAACCGATGCGCAGCAGCGCTATCCGGTCAATCCCGGCTTTACCCTGGCCAGCAATCCCGTTTCCGCCAGCAGCACCGGCAGCGGCACGGGGTATACGCTGCAGGGCGTGGTTGAACGTCGTATCACGCCCGCCTGGTTTATCGGGGTGGGCGTCGATATTCAACAGGCGAAAGACTATACCCCAAGTCACGGGCTTATCTACGTGCGTTACTCTGCCGCAGGCTGGGAAGGGGATCTGGATATGCCGCCACAGCCGCTGACCCCTTACGCAGATTTCAAATAATCCCGGCCGGGAAAAAGCCGGACTTTTCAGACGGTAAAAAAGTCAGTTTATGGGATATACTGGCGGGCATTGTACTGTCTGCTATCTGGGCTTTTTTCATCGTCAGGAGAATATTTTTGCGCGTAAGCCGGTCACTTACGATAAAGCAGATGGCGACAGTTTCGCTGGTTGCGGTTATCACCATCAGCATCTTTATCGTCATCCAACTGTTTCATTTTGTGCAGCAGCGCAGGATTGACTATGCCCAGCAGATGGAGAATATCGCACACACCGTCCGCCAGCCGCTGTCGGAAGCGGTACTGCGCGCCGATATTTCTCAGGCTGAACGTATTCTCCATTCACTGAAACCTGCCGGTATTTTATCGCGCGCCGATGTGGTGTTGCCGAATGCGTTTCAGGCTCTGCATGCCGACTTCGAAACGGAGAAACCGGTGCCGCGTCTGGTGGCGCGACTGTTTGAGCTGCCGGTGCAGATTACCCTGCCGCTCTATTCAGTGGAAAATACCGGGATGCCGAAACCGCTGGCCTATCTGGTGCTGCAGGCTAACTCGACGCGCGTCTACCAGTTTATTCTCAGCACGCTCTCGACCATGATTATCACCTATCTGCTGCTGGCACTGATCCTGTCAGTGGCGATCAGCTGGTGTATCAACCGGCTGGTGGTGCATCCGCTGCGCAATCTCTCGCGGGAGCTGCAGGAGCTGCCGCCGCAGTCGATTCTGACGCATAAGCTGTCACTGCCGCAGAGCCACCGCGATGATGAAATCGGCATGCTGATCCGCAGCTACAACCGCAATCAGCAGGTGCTGGAGTCGATACATGATGAGATGAGCCGGCTGACCACCCATTTTCCCGTGACCGATCTGCCCAACCGTACCCTGTTTCTGGCGCTGGTCGAGCAGTTCATGAGCAGCCCGGAACAGCCGCTGGGGCTGATGGTGATCCGCATTGAAACCCTGCAGGAAGCCAACGGCGTATTGAGCGATGAGCAGCGCGATACGCTGATGCTGACGCTGGTGGAGAAGATCCGTAATACGCTGGATGACCATACTCTGCTGGCGCAGACCGGGACCAGCGACTTTGTTCTGTTAATGAAGCGCGCCAGCAATCCATTCCGCGCCCTGCGTCTGGCCCGTAACCTGATGATTCGCCTTAATCAGCCGGTCAACCTCTATCAGCTGCAGCTGCGTCCTAACGTCAGCATTGGTCTGGCGCTGCGCGACGATCAGCCGCTGAGCGCCAGTGATCTGCTTGGCCGCGCGACCTCAGCGATGATGTCGGCCCGTCATCAGGGCAAAAATCAGATCCTGTTCTTTGACGCCGCGTTAACCGAGCGCGCGCAAAAACGTCTGACCCAGGAGCATGATATTCTGCAGGGGTTGCACAATGAGCAGTTCGCCCTCTATCTGCAACCGCAGGTCGATATGCGCACCGGCACGTTAGTCGGCGCGGAAGCGCTGCTGCGTATGCGCCAGCCAGACGGCAGCTACGGTCTGACCGAAGAGTTTATTGCCAGTGCCGAAGAGATTGGCGTGATTAGCGCGATTGGCCGCTGGGTATTTGAAGAGGCGTGCCGCATTCTGGCAGGCTGGCAGCGACAGGGCATTATGTTGCCGCTGAGTGTGAATATTTCCGCTGTGCAACTGCGTGACACGGGCGTGGTCTCTCATCTGCAATCCCTGCTGACGCGCCACCGCATCGCACCTGGCACCTTCGTGCTGGAAGTGACAGAAACGGCTCAGCTTGATGATGCTGAACAGGCGATATCGATGCTGCGGATGTTGCAGCAGACCGGCGTAGCCGTGGCTCTGGACGATTTCGGCATGGGCTACTCCAACCTTAACTACCTCCATCAGCTGAAAGCGTTGCCGGTTAACAAGCTGAAGATGGATCGCAGCTTCGTGGCGGCGCTGCCGCATGACGACACCATGGTCTGCATCGTGGCGGCCATCGCCGAGATTATCCATCTGGAGGTGATTGCCGAAGGCGTGGAGACAGCGGAACAACGTGACTGGCTGCTGGCGCGCGGCATCTCTATCGGACAGGGCTATCTGTATGCTGAAGCGCTGCCTCTGACCCGATTCAATCAGGCATGGATCGAAAACTCCTCACTACCGCAATAATTGCCTGATTCATTGATTTTGCGAGAATTTTAGTTACAAAACCCCCTGCTGAAGCGTTTCAGTTCAGAATTACGATCCCCGGGTTTCCTGGGCGTTTGTCACCCTGTATTAATCACGTAAACAGAGTGTTATTTTCGGGTTACTGTCAGGCGCCACCTCTGTTGCCCGCCAGTCACAATAACGAATCCGACAACATCACCTCACGGCGTTAGTGGACACCTGTTTATGAAAACCTCACTTTTTAAAAGCCTTTATTTCCAGGTGCTGATGGCGATTGGCATCGGCGTTTTGTTAGGCCATTTTTACCCGGAGTTAGGGACCCAGATGAAGCCGCTGGGAGATGGCTTTGTTAAGTTAATCAAGATGATTATCGCCCCGGTAATTTTCTGTACCGTGGTGACCGGCATCGCTGGCATGGAAAGCATGAAAGCGGTAGGACGGACCGGCGCGGTTGCACTGCTCTATTTTGAAATTGTCAGCACCATCGCGCTGATTATCGGCCTGATCGTGGTGAACGTGGTGCAGCCAGGTGCCGGGATGAACGTTGATCCTGCCACGCTGGATGCCAAAGCCGTGGCGATTTATGCGCAACAGGCAGAACAGCAGGGCATCGTTGCTTTCCTGCTGGATGTCATCCCCAACAGCGTGATTGGCGCCTTTGCCAGCGGCAATATTCTGCAGGTGCTGCTGTTTGCCATTCTGTTTGGTTTTGCCCTGCATCGTCTGGGTAACACTGGCACGCTGATTTTCAACGTGATTGAAAGCTTCTCAAAAGTGATTTTCGGCATCATCAACATGATCATGCGTCTGGCACCGATAGGGGCATTTGGCGCGATGGCGTTCACTATCGGCAAGTATGGCGTGGGCTCACTGGTGCAGCTCGGCCAGCTGATTATCTGCTTCTACATCACCTGTATTCTGTTTGTGGTGATCGTGCTGGGGCTGATTGCACGCCTGTTCGCCGGATTCAGCATCTTTAAGTTCATCGCCTATATCAAAGAAGAGCTGCTGATTGTGCTGGGCACTTCCTCTTCCGAGTCTGCGCTGCCGCGTATGCTGGATAAGATGGAGAAGCTGGGCTGCAAGAAATCGGTAGTAGGGCTGGTGATCCCCACCGGTTACTCCTTTAACCTGGACGGCACCTCGATTTACCTGACCATGGCGGCAGTATTTATCGCTCAGGCGACCAATGCGCACATGGACATTTTCCATCAGATTACGCTGCTGGTGGTGCTGCTGCTCTCCTCCAAAGGTGCGGCAGGAGTAACCGGGAGCGGATTTATCGTGCTGGCGGCGACGCTCTCTGCGGTGGGACATCTGCCGGTGGCGGGTCTGGCGCTCATTCTCGGTATCGACCGCTTTATGTCCGAAGCCCGTGCGCTGACCAACCTGATCGGTAACGGTGTGGCGACCGTGGTGGTGGCGAAGTGGGTCGATCAGCTGGATCATAAACAGCTGACCGACACGCTGGCAGGCCGGAATAAGGAGAATAAAGCGTCTGAATCTTCAATTTAATCATTGAATTTCACTTAAATCCCCACAAATGCCCGCTGTCGCTTGCCCTGACAGCGGGCATTTGCATAATAAACCCCACTTGTTTTTTTTGACGTTTTTCACTTCGTTACGCGACATCCTGAGCTTCCTGTGGTCAAACACTTTGTTGTTGGATAACAGCGCGATTCGGCGCCAGCCGAATCGTTAATAACAGCGGCAATATGCGCCAGTGATAACGATATTTGAATTATTTGAGTAGGGGTTCACATGCAGGGCACCAGAATTCGGCTTTTGGTTGGTGGATTAGTGCTGGCAAGCAGCTTTGGTCTCCAGGCAGAAACGCTGCAACCGGATCCGGCCTGGCAGGAAGGCAAGCTGGATAATGGATTTAACTGGCAGTTACTGGCCACACCGCAACGCCCCAGTGACCGTATTGAACTGCGGCTGGTGGTGAATACCGGCTCGCTGGTAGAGAGTGCGCAACAGGCCGGCTTCAGCCATCTGCTGCCGCGTCTGGCGATGGTGCACAACACCGCGCTTGATAACCATCAGCAGCGCGCGCTATGGCAACAGGCGATGGATCCTCAGCATCCGCTGCCACCTGTGATCACCTCCTATGATTCCACCCAATATAATCTGAGCCTGCCGAATAACCGCCCCGAGTTGCTGAAAGAAGCGCTGAACTGGCTGGCGGCCACGGCGGGCAATATGGCCATCACCGAACAGGTGGTCAATACCGCGCTGGCGGCATCGGATCCGGTGGCGACCTGGCCGAAAGATACCCAGGATGTCTGGTGGCGCTACCGCCTGAAAGGCTCCGCGCTGCTGGCGCATGACCCCGCAGCGCAACCACGCGCGCCGGTTGATTTAACCCAGCTCAATGATTTTTATCATCAGTGGTACACCCCGGATGCGATGACGCTCTACGTGGTAGGGAATGTTGACAGCCGCAACCTCTCTGAGCAGATCAATAAAACCTTCTCGGCGTTAACCGGTAAACGAGAAACGCCTGCGCCACTGCCCACCCTGTCGCCGCTGCCGCACGAGCCGGTAAATCTGGTCAGCAGCAGCATGACGCAGGATCGCCTCTCGCTGGTATGGGATACGCCGTGGCAACCGATTCGTGACTCCCAGAATCTGCAGCGTTACTGGCAGGGCGATCTGGCACGTGAAGCGCTGTTCTGGCATGTCCAGCGTGCGCTCAGTGACAGCAAGGCACAGGGCATACAGGTGGGATTTGATTGCCGTGTGCTCTATCAGCGTGCGCAGTGCTCCATCAACCTGGATGGACGCAACGAAAATCTGGCGCAGAATATGAACCTGGTGGCGCGTGAGCTGGCAAACGTGCGTGATAAAGGCTTGCCGCAGGAAGAGTTCGATGCGCTGATGGCGCAGAAGCTGCTGGAGCTGAACAAGCTGTTTACAACCTATGCCCGCACCGATACGGATGTGCTGATGAGCCAGCGCCTGCGCTCCCAGCAGAACGCCGTAGTCGATATCGCACCTGAGCAGTATCAGAAGCTGCGTCAGACTTTCCTGGCCGGCCTGACCCGCGAACAGTTAAACCAGGAGCTGCGTCAGCAGCTGACGCAGGAACTGATGATGGTACTGATTCAGCCGGAAGGCGAAGCGGAAACCAACGTGAAGAGCCTGCAAAACAACTGGGACAAAGTGATGGCACCACCAGCGGCACCGGCGACCAGCAATGAAGCCAGTCCGCCGGATAGCAACGTCAAAGACGTTCCGCCAGCCGCATAAAGTCAGGTTTTTGCCCTGAGCCACTCGGTCACTAACATCGGCCAGCTGGCGAGGGGCAAATCTGCCACGCCGCGGATACCAAATCCGTGCCCGCCTTTCTGATAGAAATGCACCTCTGCCGGGACCTTATGCTCACGCAGCGCGCCAAAAAACGCCATGCTGTGATTCACTGATACATCGTCATCGTCGGCTGCGTGGATCAACAGCGTTGGCGGCACCAGCGGATGAACCCGGGTTTCCATTGAATAAGCGTCAATGGTTTTCTGATCGGGCCAGGCACCCAGCAGGCGGGTTCTGGCTCCTTCATGGGCGATGCCGTCCCGCATGCTGATTACCGGATAGACCAGGACCATCGCATCCGGACGCGGCGAGAAGTTTTCTGCGCCATCCTGCACCGGATAGAGTTTCTCTGCGAAACGCGTACCCAGACTGGCAGCCACGTGGCCACCCGCCGAAAAGCCCATCATGACGATATATTTACCATTCAGGCCGCGCTGCGCCCGTTCACGCAGGACGCGTACCGCGCGCTGAGCATCGGCCAGCGGCGCGTCGGGACCTTCGTGATGTCCATCATAGGGCAGGCGATAGGTCATCACCGCCAGGGTGTAACCCATTGAGGTAAAGAATGTCGCCAGGGCGCTGCCTTCACGATCGATCATCACGCGCTGATAGCCACCGCCCGGTGCGACCAGCAGGGTAATCCCGTTTGATTCGACCGGATGCCAGATCGCCATCTCCGGGCAACGTACGCCGGTAGCGGCCCGATCGTAAGGCTCATACTCTTTTGCCATGTCGACAATCTGCGGCTGTGCGCGCGAATCGCTGGCGCCTGGCGCATCACCGTGTGGCCAGATATTAATAATTTCTGTGTGCATAAATAGATCCTGATGCGGGGAATATTTTAATTGTTTTGTTCGCGGCCGGAGAGAACAGCGTCCTGCTGTCTTTTGATTAAAAGATGGTCTTTTTTCAGGCAGTCGTCCATCCGAAAAGGGGGGATCTGACCAGATTCGGACTATGCCTGGTGGTGGATCTGTTTGTTTAACTTATTAATTTTAATCAATAAATTATAAGAGAGATTGAAGGGGGAGACCGCAGGGGATCTGTTATTAACCACAATTTTTCCGCTTAAGGTAAATAGCTGGCACGGCCCGCTTTATTAGCCGCAATTTACCGGATATCACGCTGTGCGTTCTTAAGGCGACATAATGATTTTAGCGTCAGGATCACACCGTCACGCTGCAGGGGCTAACGTGCCAGTCTCATCTGGGAACGGATAGCATCGGTTACAGTCACGCAGCCAGACGTTACCAGCAGCCTAAAAAAATGCGCCCTCGGGCGCATTTTCTGGCATCGGCACGATCAGTGCCTGTATCAACGACGCTGGCTAGCGCTCTGTCAGTCAGGCATCGCCTCTGCCGGAATAATCGCGCCGCGATGCTGAATCACGGTGCTGGCAGTCAGGTGTCCGCGCTGCGCGGCGACCTCTGCAGAGGCGCCGGTCAGACGGCGAGCCAGATAACCGGCACTGAACGAATCACCGGCTGCGGTGGTATCGATCACTTTCTCTTTCGCCAGACGTACCGCAGGTACATCAATCAGCGGTGCGTCGCCGGTGACCACCAGGCAGGAGTCTGCACCGCGCTTAATCACGATTTCGCTGGCACCCGCCTGACGGGCACGCGCGATAACATCATCCAGCGGCTCTTCGCCCCAGAGCAGATGTTCATCATCCAGTGTCAGGAAGGCGATATCGGTGCAGTTGAGCATGGCGCGATAAGCGGCCTGCGTGCTGGCCCGATCGGCCCATAAACGTGGGCGGTAGTTGTTATCGAAAATTACCTTGCCGCCATTAGCCCGGCAGCGCGCCAGCAGCACCATCAGCTTTTCACGACTGGCAGGCGGCAGAATCGCCAGGCTGATGCCGCTAAGGTAGAGATAATCGTAGTGCGACAGCTGCTCAGCTATCTCTGCTGATTGCGGACTGTCGAGCCAGTAACGCGCGGCGGCATCACTGCGCCAGTACCAGAAGGTACGCTCACCGTCGGCATCGGTTTCAATGAAATACAGGCCCGGCATTTTATTATCGAGCCGCTGAATCAGGTCGGTATTGACCTTCTCCTGCTGCCAGGCTGCGATCATTTGATCGCTGAACGAATCCGTACCCAGCGCAGTGACATAATCGACCCGTAACTGCTGCTCATCAACCTGGCGGGCGAGATAAACGGCCGTATTGAGCGTATCGCCGCCAAAGCCACGTTTAATGTTCTCACCCTTTTCGGACAGCTCAATCATGCATTCGCCGATGATGGCGATTTTTTTCTGCGTCATGGTTTCAGACCTGTAGTGAAATATCGCCTTAGTCTCGCGTCTGGTATGGCAGACGTCAATGGTTTTAAAACAGTGTTTTAATTTACCTTTTAAGGTGGCCATTAGTCCTGGTCTCGGGGATAAACGCCGGGAATGTCGGCTTTTTTTACCGCTTATGCTAACGAAATGACTGAGAAACCCCTTTTTCTGAATTGAATCATCTTACTATCCCGCTTCCCTGATGCTGTTGCCCGCGGTCTCGACTATCTTTAACGCAGACCGTGAATGTGCAAGGAGAAAGCGTAATGTCGCGTACCGGGAAAATAGTCAGCTGGGTAGCAGGAATTCTGGTGTTGTTGATCGTGGTGATTATCGTCGTCATCGCGACCTTTGACTGGAATCGCCTGAAGCCCACCATCAATCAAAAAGTTTCAACCGAGTTAAACCGTCCCTTTGCGATACGCGGGGATCTGGGTATCGACTGGGCGCGAAATCGCGACGAGGCAGGCTGGCGGCGCTGGGTGCCGTGGCCGCAGATCCATGCGGAAGATATCATGCTGGGGAATCCGCCTGACATTGCCGACGTCACCATGGTACATCTGCAGCGGGTCGATGCCACATTGTCACCGCTGTCGCTGCTGCATAAAGAACTGTTCATCCCGTGGATTAAATTGCAGCGGCCGGATGCGCGTCTGATCCAGACCGCGGATAAAAAGAACAACTGGACCTTTACCCTTGCCAATAGCGGCAAGGATGAGAAGAGTGCTGCGCCATCGGCCTGGTCATTCCGTCTGGATAATATTCTGTTCGATCAGGGCCAGATTCGTTATCGCGACGCCATTAACCGCGCAGATGTCACGGTGCAGGTTAATCCGCTGGGTAAACCGGTGCCGTATACGCAGATTGCCGGAGGCAATGATCAGCAGAAGGGCGCAGGCGACTTCGTCTTTGGCTGGCAGGCGAAGGGCACTTATAACAATGAGTCACTCAGCGGCGACGGTAAGATTGGCGGCATGCTGTCACTGCGCAGTCAGAACACCCCGTTCCCGATTCAGGCCGATCTGCGCAACGGCACCACCCGCGTTCAGGTGACCGGCGGTCTGCAGGATCCGATGAACCTCGGCGGGCTTAACGTGCGACTGCGCTTCTCGGGCGATACGCTGGCCAATCTCTATGGCCTGACCGGCGTCCTGCTGCCTGACACGCCACCTTATGAAACCGACGGCCATCTGATTGCTAAATTCAGCGGCGAAAAGGGCGCGGTCTACCGCTATGAGAAATTCAACGGACATATTGGCGACAGCGATATTCATGGGTCGCTGATCTACAGTCAGGTTAAACCCCGCCCGACACTCAGCGGCGAGCTGACCTCTGAGCAACTGCGCATGGCCGATCTGGGGCCGCTGATTGGCGTCGACTCTGGCAAAGGCAGTGAAAAAACTGCGCAGGCCAAAGCCCGGCGCGGGGAGAAATCGAATCAGCCCGCAGACCGCGTGCTGCCACACGATAAATTCGAAACCAAAAACTGGGACGTGATGGATGCCGACGTGAAGTTCAGCGGCAAACGGATCGAACACAGCAATTCACTGCCGTTAAGCGATCTCTATACCCATTTACAGCTGAAAAACGGTGATCTGCTGCTGGACCCGCTGCGTTTTGGTGTGGCGGGCGGCAATCTCAACAGCACTATCCGGCTGGAGGGCGATCGCTCGCCGATGCGTGGTCGGGTTGATCTTCATGTCCGTAAGCTGCAGCTGCGTCAGCTCTTCCCGAATGTGGAGGCGATGAAGAACAGCCGTGGCCAGCTCAATGGCGATGCCAGCTTTACCGGCACCGGTAACTCCGTAGCCGATCTGCTGGCGACCAGCAACGGGCAACTTAAGCTGCTGATGAATGATGGTCTGATTAGCCGCAGCCTGATGGAAATTGCCGGACTCAACGTCGGTAACTACGTGGTGGGCAAACTGTTTGGCGATGACCAGGTGCGTATCAACTGCGCCGCCACCGATCTCAAACTGCAGAACGGTGTGGCGACGCCTAACCTGTTTGTGTTTGATACCGAGAACGCGATTATCAATGTGTCAGGCAACGCGAACTTCGCCAGTGAGCGGCTGGATCTGTCGGTGAATCCGGAGAGTAAGGGCGTCCGCATCGTAACGCTGCGCTCCCCGCTCTACGTACGCGGCACCTTTAAAAATCCTGATGCGGGCGTGAAAACGGGGCCACTGCTGGCACGTGGTGCCGCTGCCGTGGCACTGGGCGCAGTAGTGGGCCCGGCGGCGGCGCTGCTGGCACTGATCTCTCCTAGTGATAACGAAGACAACCAGTGCAGCACCGTCCTGCAGCAGATGAAGCAGAAGAAGTAACTAGTTGCGATAGAGTACTTTGATAATGTGATAACCAAAGCCGGTCTTTACCGGCCCGTAAGGCGTCAGCAGCGGGCAGGTAAAGACCGCTTTATCAAAGGCCGGCACCATCTGTCCCTGCCGGAACTCGCCCAGATCGCCGCCATTCCGGCCGGAAGGACAGGTTGAGTGCTTCTTTGCCAGCTGCTGGAAATTGCCACCCTTCGCCAGTTTCGCCAGAATCTCTTTTGCCAGCGCTTCCTCTTTGACCAGGATGTGTAAAGCCGCCGCGGTTTTCGCCATGTTGGTATCTCGGTTGTGTATAATTGCCGCCCAGTATAAACCCCTTTCTTTTGATTCAATCAGGCGATTTCTCCTATGCGTTTAAACCCCAGCCAACAACGTGCCGTCGAATTTGTTACCGGTCCCTGTCTGGTGCTGGCGGGCGCGGGATCGGGCAAAACCCGCGTGATTACCAATAAAATCGCCCATCTGATCCGTGAATGCGGCTATCAGGCGCGCCACATCGCCGCGGTGACCTTTACCAATAAAGCCTCGCGCGAAATGAAAGAGCGTGTGGCGCAGACGCTGGGCCGCAAAGAGGCGCGCGGTCTGCTCATCTCCACCTTCCATACGCTGGGGCTGGAGATCATCAAACGCGAAACCGCGGCGCTGGGCATGAAGTCAAACTTCTCGCTGTTCGACGATCAGGATCAGCTCGCCCTGCTGAAAGAGCTGACAAAAGAGTGGCTGGAAGAGGATAAGACGCTGCTACAGCAGCTCATCTCCACCATCTCGAACTGGAAAAATGATCTGATCGATCCGCAGGGCGCCGCCGCGCTGGCGCGATCACAGCAGGATAATATTTTTGCTCACTGCTACGCCCTCTACAGCCAGCATCTTAAGTCGTGCAACGTGCTCGATTTCGACGATTTGATTCTGCTGCCGACGCTGCTGCTGCAGCGTAATCAGGAGGTGCGTGAACGCTGGCAGCAGCGTATCCGCTATCTGCTGGTGGATGAGTATCAGGATACCAACACCAGCCAGTATGAACTGGTTAAGCTGCTGGTGGGCGCTCGGGCGCGCTTCACGGTGGTGGGCGATGATGATCAGTCTATCTACTCCTGGCGCGGCGCACGCCCGCAGAATCTGGTGCTGCTGAATCAGGATTTCCCGGCGCTGGAGGTGGTGAAGCTGGAGCAGAACTACCGCTCTTCGCAGCGCATACTGAAAGCGGCAAATATCCTGATTGCCAATAACCCGCACGTCTTTGAGAAGCGGCTCTTTTCGGAGCTGGGGCAGGGCAGCGAGCTGAAGGTGCTCACTGCCAACAGCGAAGAGCATGAAGCGGAGCGGGTCACCGGCGAGCTCATCGCGCATCACTTTATCAACCGGACGCAGTACAAAGATTACGCGATTCTTTATCGTGGTAACCATCAGTCCCGGACCTTTGAAAAGTTTCTGATGCAGAACCGCATCCCTTATCGCATCTCTGGCGGTACTTCGTTCTTCTCACGGCCCGAGATCAAAGATCTGCTCGCCTATCTGCGCGTGCTGACCAATCCTGAGGATGACAGCGCGTTTCTGCGCATCGTCAATACGCCGCGCCGTGAGATTGGCCCGGCCACGCTGCAGAAGCTCGGTGAGTGGGCCAACCTGCGCAGCAAGAGCCTGTTTAACGCCAGTTTTGATGTCGGTCTGGGGCAGACGCTGAGTGGCCGTGGTCTGGAGCATCTGCAGCGCTTCACCCACTGGCTGAATGAGATTATCCAGCTGACCGAACGTGAGCCGGTAAACGCAGTGCGTGATTTGATTCGCGGCATCGACTACGAAAGCTGGCTGTTCGAAACCTCCGGCAGTCCGAAAGCCGCAGAGATGCGGATGAAGAACGTCAACACGCTGTTTCAGTGGATGACCGAAATGCTGGAGGGCAGCGATATCGATGAGCCGATGACGCTGGCGCAGGTGGTGACGCGCTTTACCCTGCGCGACATGATGGAGCGCGGTGAAAGCGATGAAGAGCTGGATCAGGTGCAGCTGATGACGCTGCACGCCTCCAAAGGGCTGGAGTTCCCCTATGTGTTCCTGGTGGGCATGGAGGAGGGGCTGTTACCGCATCAGAGCAGCATCGATGAGAATAATATCGAAGAGGAGCGTCGCCTGGCCTACGTGGGGATCACACGGGCGCAGAAAGAGCTGACCTTTACCCTGTGTCGCGAACGCCGGCAATATGGCGAATTAATCCGGCCGGAGCCGAGCCGTTTTCTGCTGGAACTGCCGCAGGACGATCTGCAATGGGAGACCGAGCGCAAAGTGGTCAGTGCGGAGGAGCGGATGAAAACTGGTCAGAGCCGGGTGGCCGGTCTGAGAGCGATGCTGGATAAGGCGAAAAAGAGTTAAACCAGTGCAGGAGGCGAAGGAGATTCGCCTCACGCGACGGCAATTAAGACAGGGTTAATAACCAGTGGACGTAAGACTGATAATGGCTTTCCTGCTCCAGCAGCTCACTGCGCAACGGATGGGCCTCCAGCCAGCCCGCGGGCAGGGTCAGATACAGGGCATCATCGTCTGCCTGTAGCCGCACCGCAGGCAGGGTGTCATCGCGACGGCGGGTGGAGAAAATAATCGCCAGCCGCAGCAGACGGCACATCCGTTCCGCCAGCCGCGGCGGCAGGGCGTTCTGCTGAGTCAGCAAAGCCAGATCGATGCTGCCGCTCTGGTTTTGCAGTAAACAGGCCAGTAGCTTCTTCTGTGCCGGTGTGAAACCAGGAAGATCGAGGTGACGCACCAGATACGCCGCATGCTGCGGCGCATGACGGAAGTCAACGCTCAGGCCGATTTCGTGGATCGCGCAGGCGCTGAGCAGCAACTCACGACAGCGCTGATCCAGCTTCCACAACGTGGAAACCTGACGGAAAAAGCTCTCCGCCAGCTGACGCACGCGATCCGCCTGCTCGACATCAATGCTGAAACGGCGCTGGACGTTATGCAGCGTACGGGTTCGGATATCCCGGTCAATGGGCAGATGCAGCATGCCGTAGACCAGTCCTTCACGCAGTGCGCCGCCCGCCAGCGTCATGCTATCGATACTGAGCTCCTGGAAGATGGCGATCAGAATCGACAGGCCGCTGGGAAACACCAGCGCCCGCTCCAGCGTCAGCCCTTCGATTTCCAGCTCTTCCAGTTTGCCGCACTGAATGGCGCGCTGCTTCAGTTGCTGCAGCTTATTCAGCGTGATGCGCTCATCCATGCCCTGCGCCACCATGATCTCCTGCAGCGCCTGAACCGTGCCAGAGGCACCAACGCAGGCCTGCCAGCCCTGCTCACGCAGTTGCGCTGCAATGGGCTGGATCATTTCACGCGCCGCCAGCTCGGCCTGGTCAAAGTTCTCTTTTGCCAGATGACGATCGCTGAAGAAGCGCTCCAGCCACGTCACACAGCCCATCGACAGACTGAACAACACCGACGCGTGCGAACCATCGCCGGTAGCCAGCTCGGTGCTGCCGCCGCCGATATCGACCACTAAACGCTGGTCGGAACCGCCGGTGGTGTGGGCCACGCCCTGATAAATCAGGCGCGCCTCTTCTTCACCGCTGATGACGTTGATGGTACAGCCAAGGATCTGTTGGGCGGTGTCGAGGAAGGTCTGCGCATTGGCAGCCAGACGCAGCGTGGCGGTCGCCACCACGCGAATCTGATCGGGGGGAATATCCTGCAGTTGTTCAGAGAACAGTCTGAGGCATTGCCAGCCTCGCGACATCGCGTCGGCTGACAACAGGTTATTTTTATCCAGACCGGCAGCAAGGCGAACCTTGCGCTTAATTTTTGCAACGGTCTGGATACTGCCAGAGACCTCGCGCACCACCAACATATGAAAGCTGTTAGACCCTAAATCAATCGCTGCATAAAGTGACGATGCGCTTAGCATGGTGGCCTTAACCTGAACGTTTACGGTTGTTGTTGCGTGGAGCACCGCGACGATTGGCGTTATTCCCTCCGCGACGTGGGCCATTGCCGGAACGGCTGCGTTGCAGACGCTTAGGCGGTGGTAAATCCGTTAACAACGCTTCGCTGCTGTACTTGCTGACCGGGATGCTGTGGCCGATGTACTCTTCAATTGAAGGCAGATTCAGCGCGTATTCTTCACAGGCCAGGCTGATTGAATGACCGCTGGCGCCTGCACGACCGGTACGGCCAATACGGTGAACGTAATCTTCACAGTCGTCTGGCAGATCGTAGTTAAAGACGTGGGTAACAGCCGGGATGTGCAGACCGCGAGCAGCCACGTCAGTGGCGACCAGAATATCCACATCACCTTTGGTGAAGTCATCCAGAATGCGCAGGCGCTTCTTCTGAGCAACGTCGCCGGTCAGCAGGCCGACACGATGTCCATCGGCAGCCAGGTGGCCCCAGATATCTTCACAGCGGTGCTTGGTGTTGGCGAAAATAATGGCGCGATCGGGCCACTCTTCTTCCAGCAGGGTCTGCAACAGGCGCATTTTCTCTTCGTTAGACGGATAGAAAAGCTCTTCCTGAATGCGATGGCCGGTTTTCTGTTCCGGTTCCACTTCCACATATTCAGCACTGTTCATGTGCTCAAACGCCAGTTCACGGACGCGGTAGGAGAGGGTCGCCGAGAACAGCATGCTCAGACGCTGAGTCGCCGGCGGCATGCGACGGAACAGCCAGCGAATATCTTTAATAAAGCCGAGATCAAACATGCGATCGGCTTCGTCCAGCACCATGACCTGAATAGCACCGAGGTTGACGTGATTCTGTTTCGCGTAGTCGATCAGGCGACCGGTGGTAGCCACCAGAATATCAACGCCCTGCTCCAGCACTTTAAGCTGTTTGTCATAACCGTCTCCGCCATAGGCGAGACCCAGTTTCAGGCCGGTTGAGGCGGTAAGGGGTTCTGCATCTGCATGAATCTGCACAGCAAGTTCACGCGTCGGCGCAAGAATTAATGCCCGTGGCTGGTTAACCTGACGACCTTCCGCCGCAGGATGAGAGAGAAGATGATGAAACGTTGACGTCAGAAACGCCATCGTTTTGCCGGTACCGGTTTGCGCCTGGCCTGCAACATCACGCCCTGAAAGCGTAAAAGGCAGAGCTAACGCCTGAATCGGCGTGCAGTATTGAAAGCCTTTAGTATCAAGGGCTTCCACCACTTTTGGGTGCAGGGCGAAGTCGGAAAACTTCTGTTCAGTTAAGTGTGTTTTGCTCATAGTGTGGTAGAATATCAGCTTACTATCGCTTTACGAAAGCGTATCCGATGAAATAAAGTCAACCAACATTGGTATATTTTACGCCAATTCGCCAGGCATAATCTTGTGGAGTAAAACATGAGCAGCGATAAAATCGTTCATCTGACTGATGACAGTTTCGACACCGACGTGCTGAAAGCCGACGGCGTTACACTGGTAGATTTCTGGGCTGAATGGTGCGGTCCTTGCAAAATGATCGCGCCAATCCTTGATGAAGTTGCAGAAGAGTATGATGGCAAGCTGACCATCGCTAAGCTGAATATTGATGATAACCCAGGCACGGCACCGAAGTATGGCATTCGTGGTATCCCGACGCTGCTGCTGTTTAAAAATGGCGAAGTCGCCGCGACCAAAGTGGGCGCGCTGTCTAAAGGCCAGCTGAAAGAGTTCCTGAACGCCAATCTGGCGTAATTCAGGGCTGAATGTCCGGCAGTGGTGAATTTATCTCCTGCTGCTGGACGTTCGCTTTCAGGCGTGCTAATTTACCAGCACTGCATTACGAACTTACCTTGTAGTTAGCATCTAAAAGTTTTCCCTTGTTGAACCCTGTCGCCCTGTACCTTATAAAGATAGAACGGTTCAGCAATCTTACGGTTAGCTCCAACTCTGGCATCACATTCGGACATCTCCCTGCATACCGATCGCCATTCCATACGATGATCGTCAGGAAGAGCCGAAAAGAGCCATTAACGGCATGGATTAGTTGCCATACCATTCACGACAAACATTCCGAGTATTACCCCGAGTTTAAGAACCCATCACTATGAATCTTACCGAATTAAAGAATACGCCGGTTGCTGAGCTGGTTACTCTCGGCGAAAATATGGGACTGGAAAACCAGGCTCGTATGCGCAAGCAGGACATTATCTTTTCAATCCTGAAGCAGCACGCGAAAAGCGGCGAAGACATCTTCGGTGATGGCGTGCTGGAGATCCTTCAGGATGGATTTGGATTCCTCCGTTCCGGAGACAGCTCCTACCTCGCCGGCCCTGATGATATCTACGTTTCCCCTAGTCAAATCCGCCGCTTCAACCTCCGCACTGGTGACACCATCTCTGGCAAAATCCGTCCACCGAAAGAGGGTGAACGTTATTTTGCGCTGCTGAAAGTTAACGAAGTTAACTACGACAAGCCGGAAAATGCGCGTAATAAGATTCTGTTCGAAAACCTCACGCCGCTGCACGCAAATAAACGTCTGCGTATGGAGCGGGGTAATGGCTCAACGGAAGATTTAACCGCTCGCGTACTGGATCTGGCATCGCCAATTGGTCGTGGCCAGCGTGGTCTGATTGTTGCACCACCGAAAGCCGGTAAAACCATGCTGCTGCAGAACATCGCGCAGAGCCTGGCGCACAACTATCCGGACTGTACCCTGATGGTACTGCTGATCGATGAGCGCCCGGAAGAAGTCACCGAGATGCAGCGTCTGGTGAAAGGTGAAGTTATCGCCTCAACCTTCGATGAGCCAGCTTCACGCCACGTTCAGGTTGCTGAAATGGTGATTGAAAAGGCCAAGCGTCTGGTTGAGCACAAAAAAGATGTCATCATCCTGCTCGACTCCATTACACGTCTGGCACGTGCTTACAACACCGTGGTTCCTGCTTCAGGTAAAGTCCTGACCGGTGGTGTGGATGCCAACGCCCTGCATCGTCCAAAGCGTTTCTTTGGTGCTGCACGTAACGTGGAAGAGGGCGGCAGCCTGACCATCATCGCGACTGCGCTGGTTGATACCGGTTCGAAGATGGATGAAGTGATTTACGAAGAGTTTAAAGGTACCGGTAACATGGAACTGCATCTCGCCCGTAAAATCGCTGAAAAACGCGTCTTCCCGGCGATTGATTACAACCGCTCTGGTACGCGTAAAGAAGAGCTGCTCACCTCTCAGGAAGAGCTGCAGAAGATGTGGATCCTGCGTAAGATTATTCACCCGATGGGCGAAATCGACGCAATGGAATTCCTCATCAACAAGCTGGCGATGACCAAAACTAATGATGAATTCTTCGATATGATGAAGCGTTCTTAATCCGATACTGCCTGGCCGAACCACAGATTCGGCTTTTTTAGTCCAGATGCGCAGAAAATCGACCTCACGCCACGTCTCAACGTGGCGTTTTTCATTTGTGAGCTATAGGATTGAACACTGGCAGGAGCATTTATAATGACTGTGGTAGCGATGGCGAACTTTTGACCGTTCGTCTGTCTCTTTATGCAGAATTCGGAATCCGACACAGCGATAGGCGCGTTTTTTCGCGTATTGTTGTGCGGGATGTTAGCTGAGAGCGTTTAACGTGAATTTACTCACTATGAGTACTGAGCTTGGTTTAATTTTTCTCTTTTCCCTGGCTTTCCTCTTTTTTGCTCGAAAAGCAGCTAAAAAAATTGGTTTAGTTGATAAGCCTAACTCACGTAAACGCCATCATGGCGCGATTCCGTTGGTGGGCGGCATTTCTGTGTTCGCAGGTATCTGCTTTACGTTTGCCATTACCAACTACTATCTGCCTCACGCGCTGCTCTATCTGGGCTGCGCCGGTGTTCTGGTGCTGGTTGGCGCACTGGATGACCGTTTCGATATCAGCGTCAAGATCCGCGCGGTGGTGCAGGCGATTGTCGCACTGGTGATGATGTTTGGCGCAAAACTCTATCTGCTTAGCCTGGGCTTTATCGTCGGCCCGTTCGAGCTTATCGTGGGGCCGTTCGGCTATGTGCTGACGCTGTTTGCCGTCTGGGCCGCGATCAACGCCTTTAATATGGTGGATGGGATCGATGGTCTGCTGGGCGGGCTCTCCTCGGTCACTTTTGCCGCCATGGGGATCATCCTCTACTTCGACGGCCAGACCAGCCTCGCGATGTGGTGTTTTGCGATGATTGCCGCCACGCTGCCCTATATCCTGCTTAACCTCGGCTTCCTTGGCCGTCGCTTCAAAGTTTTTATGGGCGATGCCGGCAGCACCATGATCGGGTTCACCATTATCTGGATTCTGCTGGAAACGACGCAGGGTCTGAGCCATCCCATTACACCCGTTACCGCACTGTGGCTTATTGCCATTCCTCTGATGGATATGGTGGCGATTATGTATCGTCGCCTGCGTAAAGGCATGAGTCCGTTCTCGGCTGACCGTCAGCACATCCATCATC
This sequence comes from Pantoea sp. PvP021, assembly GCF_054056055.1. Lineage (NCBI taxonomy): Bacteria > Pseudomonadati > Pseudomonadota > Gammaproteobacteria > Enterobacterales > Erwiniaceae > Pantoea > Pantoea sp. PvP021. The sequence goes on from NZ_JBSRXX010000006.1 coordinate 193,278, forward strand.
TGATTATGCGTGCCGGCTTTACCTCCCGTCAGGCCTTTGTACTGATTACCGTTGCGGCGGCCATTCTCGCCGGTATCGGTGTGCTGGGCGAATATCTGGCATTTATCCCGGAGTGGGTGATGCTGCTGCTATTCCTGGGCGCGTTTATGGTTTACGGCTACTGCCTCAAACATGCGTGGCGCGTGGCGCGACGTGTCCGCCGCATTAAGCGCCGTCTGAGCCATCATCGCGAAGCAAAAAACAAATTACCCTGAAAAGAGCTGATAAAGGATACCTCTGCCATGCCTTCTGACGTTGTGGACAACGAACTGGATATTCGCAGCTTTTGCTGCCGTTTATGGCGTGGCAAGCGCTGGATTATCGGGCTGGCGCTGCTGTTTGCTCTGGTCGCCTGGCTGGCCACGCTGCTGCTGAAACAGGTCTGGAGCACCACGGCGATCACCGATCGTCCGACGGTGAACATGCTGGGTTCTTACTATGCACAGCAGCAATTTCTGACCAATCTGGATGCGCGCAACAACGCCTTAACCCTGGCCGCACCTTCACCTACGGTGATGGATCAGGTTTATCAGGAGTTCACCATGCAACTCGCCTCCTGGGATACGCGTCGTGAGTTCTGGCAGCAAACGGATTATTACAAGAGTCGTAAAACCGGCAATGCGCATAATGATGCCGCGCTGCTCGACGATATGATCGGCAATATCCTGTTCACGCCCGCTGACGCGGCACATAACCTGCCCGATAACGTCAAACTGAAAGCGGAAACCGCAGGCGACGCCAATAATCTGCTGCGTCAGTACATCGCCTATGCCAGTGAGCGCGCCGCGCGTCATCTGAATGATGAGCTAAAAGGTGCCTGGCGGGCGCGTACCGACCAGTTGCAGGCGCAGGTGAAACGTCAGGAAGATGTGGCTAATGCGGTGTTTCAGCGCCAGCAGCATCGGCTGGAACAGGCGCTGAAGATCGCCAGCCAGCAGGGCATCAATGAGAAACAGACGCGTGAAGCGGGTGAAAATCTGGCAGACAGCGACCTGTTCCTGCTGGGCCAGCCCGTTTTACAGGGACAGCTGGATACGCTGCGCGCTACCGGTCCGGAGTTTGATATCAGCTATGATCAGAACAGAGCAATGCTGACCACGCTGCAGACCGGGCCAAAACTGAACAGCCAGTTCCAGACCTACCGTTATCTGCGTACGCCGGAAGAGCCGGTATCACGTGACAGTCCGCGACGTCTGTTCATGATGATTATGTGGGGTGCCATTGGGGCATTAACAGGCGCGGGAGTGGCGCTGGCACGTCGTCCGCGTCTGATGTCAGACACGCATGAGTGAGAGAAACAGTGTGAAAGTTCTGACGGTATTTGGTACTCGTCCCGAAGCGATCAAAATGGCACCGCTGGTTCAGGCGCTGGCGCAGGATCCCGCTTTCGAATCGCGACTGTGCGTCACCGCACAGCATCGCGAAATGCTCGATCAGGTGCTGCGCCTGTTCAAGCTGCAGCCGGACTATGATCTCAATATTATGCGTCCCGAGCAGGGGCTGACCGAGATCACCTGCCGCATTTTAGAGGGCATGAAAACCGTCCTGCTCGACTTCAAACCGGACATCGTGCTGGTGCATGGTGACACCACCACCACACTGGCGGCGAGCCTGGCGGCATTTTATCATCAGATTCCGGTCGGGCATGTGGAGGCCGGTCTGCGTACCGGCGATCTCGCCTCGCCATGGCCGGAAGAGGGTAACCGTAAACTTACCGGTCATCTTGCCCATCTGCATTTCACCCCCACCTCCCGATCGCGTCAGAATCTGTTGCAGGAAAATCTGCCCGATGCGCGCATTATCGTGACCGGCAATACGGTCATTGATGCGCTGCTGTGGGTTCGCGACAGGGTGCTGGATGACAGCAATCTGAATGCACAACTGGCGGCGCGCTATCCGTTTCTCGACCCGGATAAGAAACTGGTGCTGGTCACCGGACATCGTCGCGAAAGCTTTGGTGGCGGCTTTGAACGTATCTGCAGCGCGCTGGCGCAGATTGCCCGCCAGCATCCCGAGGCGCAGATTGTCTATCCGGTGCACCTTAATCCCAATGTCAGCGAGCCGGTAAACCGGATTCTCAGCGGCATTGAGAATATCATTCTGATTGAACCGCAGGAGTATCTGCCTTTTGTCTGGCTGATGAACCGCGCCTGGCTCATCCTCACTGACTCCGGTGGCATTCAGGAGGAAGCGCCTTCGCTGGGTAAACCGGTGCTGGTGATGCGTGACACCACCGAGCGGCCTGAAGCGGTCGACGCCGGCACCGTCAAACTGGTGGGGACCGATATCGCCCGAATCGTGGCGGAGGTCAGCAGCTTGCTGACTGACGACGCTGCCTGGCAGGCGATGAGCCACGCCCATAATCCGTATGGCGATGGCAAAGCCTGTGGTCGTATTTTACAAGCCTTAAAAGATAACCGAGCCGAATTATGAGTTTTGAAACCATCTCCGTGATTGGACTGGGATACATTGGGCTGCCGACGGCAGCCGTTTTTGCCTCAAAGGGAAAAAAAGTGGTGGGCGTGGATATCAACGCGCGCGCCGTTGAAACCATTAATCGTGGCGCGATCCATATCGTGGAACCCGATTTAGATCAGGTGGTGCATGCGGCCGTTACGCGTGGCGATCTGCGCGCCACCACGCAGCCGGAAGCCGCCGACGCTTTTCTTATCGCCGTACCGACCCCTTTTAAAGATGAGCATCAGCCCGATCTGCGCTTTGTGAAAGCCGCGGCGGAGTCGATTGCGCCGGTACTGAAAAAGGGCGACCTGGTGATTCTGGAGTCGACCTCACCGGTGGGCAGCACCGAACAGATGGCCGACTGGCTGGCGGCGGCGCGTCCCGACCTGCGCTTTCCTCAGCACGGTGATACGCCCGATATTTTTGTGGCCTACTGTCCGGAGCGCGTGCTGCCTGGTCAGGTGATGGTTGAGTTGATTAACAACGACCGGGTGATTGGCGGCATGACGCCAGCCTGTTCCGCCCGCGCCAGCGAGCTTTATCGGCTGTTTTTAAAAGGCGAATGCGTTGAAACCAACGCCCGAACCGCCGAGATGTGTAAGCTGACAGAAAACAGCTTCCGTGACGTGAATATCGCCTTTGCCAATGAGCTGTCGCTGATTTGTGCCGATCAGGGGATTAACGTCTGGGAGCTGATTGCGCTGGCGAATCGCCATCCGCGCGTCAACATTCTGCAGCCGGGCCCAGGCGTCGGCGGTCACTGTATCGCCGTCGATCCCTGGTTCATCGTGGCGCAGAATCCTGAATTAGCCCGCCTGATCCGCACCGCGCGCGAGGTCAATGACGCCAAGCCGCAGTGGGTGCTGGACCAGGTGAAAACCGCGCTGGCGGACTGCCTGACACAGACCGGCAAGCGCGCCAGCGATATCACCATCGCCTGCTTTGGCCTGGCCTTTAAACCCAATATTGACGACCTGCGCGAAAGCCCGGCGGTGGGCGTGGCACAGAAAATTGCAGAGTGGCACAGCGGCACCACCTGGGTGGTTGAACCCCATATTGAGCAGCTTGCTGACGCACTGGCCGACAAAGCCGTGCTGGTCTCTGCCGGGCAGGCGCTGGAACAGGCCGATATTCTGGTGATGCTGGTCGATCACCGCGCCTTCCGCGCCATTGATGGCGCCAGCGTTCAGCAGAACTGGATTGTCGACACCAAAGGTGTGTGGCGATGAGGCGTTTTCTGATCACGTGCGGTGCCGGGTTTATCGGTTCTGCACTGGTGCGCTTTACCGTATAAACGGCTTACATGTGTGGGTGCCTGGCGTAACAGCTGGCTGAGTGATGACCAGTTGCGGGCCGCGGGTGAAGCGCTGACAAAAACCGGCTACGGCCAATACCTGCTGGATTTATTACATGCCCGTCCACGTCAATATTAATCCCCTTAGCTGGGAGAGCGCATTCTTCGGTGTTGATACCGTGCGGCTGGAGCCGCAAGGTGACATTCCGCTGGAACAGGCGCTGCGTCATCCCTGTGCGCTGATGCAGATAAAAGTCGCTGCCAGCGAGACGGCACTGATTGATACGCTGCAGCAGCATCAGTTCCGGCTGGCAGAAGGCGAAGCAGATCTGACGCTGGCGGTGAAACAGACTGAACGGCAGGCGGGAATTCGCATTGCGCGCGAAGCCCAGATCCCGCTACTGCGCGATGCTGCCTCACAGCTCTTCAGCCAGAGTCGTTTTCGCGCGCCCTGGTATGCGCCGGACGCCAGCGGACGCTTCTATGCGCAGTGGATTGAAAATGCGGTACGCGGGGCGTTTGACGATCAGTGTCTGGTGGCAAGCGATGCCGCGGGTCAGCTGCAGGGATTTGTTTCGCTGCGCGCGGTGGATGGCGACGCCCGCATTGGCCTGCTGGGCGTACTGCCCGACGCGCAGGGCCAGGGGCTGGGTCAGCGACTGATGCTGGCGGCGGCAGACTGGGCGCGGGTACGACAGCTGGCTCAGCTTCGGGTTGCTACCCAGCTCAGCAATCTCACGGCGATGCGCCTCTATTTACGCAGCGGTGCCCGGCTCGACAGCACCGCGTACTGGTTTTACAGGAAAGGTCATGATTCCATTTAATGCGCCCCCGATTGTGGGCACAGAAATTGAGTATATGCAGTCGGCGATGAACAGCGGCAAGCTGTGCGGCGATGGTGGATTTACCCGTCGCTGTCAGCAGTGGATGGAGCAGCGGTTTGGCAGCAAAAAAGTGCTGCTGACCCCCTCCTGTACCGCTTCGCTGGAGATGGCGGCGCTGTTAATCGATCTGCAGCCCGGCGATGAAGTGATTATGCCGAGCTACACCTTTGTCTCTACCGCCAACGCCTTTGTGCTGCGCGGCGCCCGCATTGTGTTTGTCGATGTGCGCCCGGACACCATGAACATTGATGAAACGCTGATCGAAGCGGCCATCACTGAAAAAACCCGCGCCATTGTGCCGGTGCATTACGCAGGCGTGGCCTGTGAAATGGACACCATTATGGCGCTGGCGGCAAAGCATAAGCTGTTTGTGATTGAAGATGCGGCGCAGGGCGTGATGTCACGCTACAAAGGTCGTGCGCTCGGCACCATCGGTCATATTGGCTGCTTCAGTTTCCACGAAACCAAGAACTACACCGCTGGCGGCGAAGGTGGCGCGACGCTCATTAACGACGCCAGCCTGGTCGAGCGCGCCGAGATCGTGCGGGAAAAAGGCACCAACCGCAGTCAGTTCTTCCGGGGTCAGGTCGATAAATACACCTGGCGCGATATGGGATCGAGCTATCTGATGGCCGATCTGCAGGCAGCCTATCTCTGGGCGCAGCTGGAAGCCGCTGAACGTATCAACCAGCAGCGGTTACGCATCTGGCAGCGTTATTACGATGCGCTGCAGCCGCTGGCGGCTCAGGGACGCATCAGCCTGCCGGTGATCCCCGCCAGCTGTGAACACAATGCGCACATGTTCTATATCAAACTGCGCGATCAGGACGATCGTCAGGCGCTGATAAACTGGATGAAAGAAGCCGAGATACTGACGGTGTTTCACTATATTCCGCTGCACAGCTCGCCCGCCGGTGAGCGGTTCTCGCAGTTTGTCGGCGACGATCGCTTTACCACGCGGGAAAGTGAACGCCTGCTGCGTCTGCCGCTGTTTTATAACCTGTCGGATAATAATCAGAGCACGGTTATCAGCTCACTGCTGAGCTTCTTTTCCTGATGTCATTAGCCAGAGCCTCAGTGTGGACCGCATCGTCCACGCTGGTAAAAATTGTGGCCGGCCTGCTGGTCGTCAAACTGCTGGCGGTCAGCTTCGGACCCGAGGGTGTCGGCCAGGCGGGGAACTTCCGTCAGTTGATCACCGTGCTGGGTGTGCTGGCGGGCGCAGGCATCTTTAATGGCGTCACCACCTATGTGGCGCAGTATCAGCAGCAGCCCGAGCAATTGCGGGCGATGGTGGGCACGGCATCAACCATGGTACTGGGCTTTTCCGGTGTGCTGGCGCTGCTGTTTCTGCTGGCGGCGGCACCCATCAGCATCGCGCTGTTTGGTCACGACCGCTATCAGGGCGTCATCCGCGTGGTGGCCTTTCTTCAGCTCGGCATCGCCTGGGCCAACTTTACCCTGGCGCTGCTGAAGGGCTATCGCGACGCGCGCGGTAATGCGCTGGCGCTGATTCTCGGCAGCCTGATTGGCGTGGCGGGCTATCTGCTCTGCTGGTGGCTGGGCGGCTATCAGGGCGCGCTGACGGGTCTGGCGCTGGTGCCGGCTTTGCTGCTGCTGCCTGCACTCCTGATGCTGAAACGCCGTGCGCCGCTGCCGCTTAGCTGGCTGCGACCGCAATGGCATCCTGAGCTGGCCCGTAATCTGGCAAAATATACGCTGATGGCGCTGATCACCGCCGTGACCCTGCCGGTCGCCTGGGTGCTGATGCGTAATCTGCTGGCGGAGCAGCAGGGCTGGGCACAGGTCGGATTGTGGCAGGGCGTCACCAGCATTTCCGATGCCTATCTGCAATTTATTACCGCGACGTTTAGCGTCTGGCTGCTGCCGACGCTGGCGCGGCTGGATAACAAACGCGACATCGCGCGCGAGATTGGCCGTGCACTGCGCTTTGTCCTGCCCGCCGTAGCGGTTGCCAGCCTGGGTGTCTGGGTACTGCGCGATTTCGCCATCAGCCTGCTGTTCTCTGAAGCGTTTCGCGGGATGCGCGATCTCTTTGTCTGGCAGCTGTGCGGCGATGTTTTTAAGGTCGGCGCCTATGTTTTCGGATATCTGGTTATCGCCAAAGCCTCGCTGCGCTTTTATGTTCTGACTGAGATCAGCCAGTTCCTGTTGCTGACCCTGTTTTCACGCTGGTTGATCCCGTTACATGGCGCGGCGGGTGCGGCGCAGGCCTATATGTTTACCTATATGGCTTACTTTGCCCTGTGTTGTGGCGCTTTTATTGTTTACTGCCGGAAAAAATGACTTTAATTCACGTTTTGGGATCGGACATTCCCCACCACAATCTTACGGTGCTGCGCTTTTTCAACGACGTACTCAGCGTTGAGCAGCCTGCGGCTGCGCAACGCCATTTTATGGTGGTGACGCAGCAGCCCGAGAGCCTGACGCCGTTCAGTGCGTTGCAGATCGAGTGCTTTACCAGCAAGAAAGCGCTGGCGCAGGCGGTACTGCAGCGCGCCAGAAATCGTCAGCAGCGTTTTTTCTGCCACGGACAGTTTAACCCGTGGATCTGGCTGGCGTTACTCAGCGGTAAGCTGCGTCGTTCACAGCTCTTCTGGCACGTCTGGGGCGCCGATCTTTATGAAGATTCGCGCAGCCTGAAGTTCCGCCTGTTCTATCTGGTCCGCCGGATAGCGCAGGGGCGGGTTGCACAGGTTTTTGCGACCCGGGGCGACCTGCATCACTACCAGCAGCGCCATCGGCGCGTACCCGGTTCACTGCTCTATTTTCCCACCAGAATGCCCGCCGCAGCCGTTGAATCTGTCCCGTCGGAGCCTTTTACGCTGTTGCTGGGCAACTCGGGCGATCCGAGTAACCGACACATCGAAGGCTTAAAAGCGATTCACGCGCAGTTTGGCGAGCAGGTGCGTATCGAGGTCCCTTTGGGCTATCCGCCAGGTAATGAGGCTTATATCAGCCAGATTAAGGCCGCTGCCGATGCGCTGTTCCCGAACGGGCAGGTGAATCTGATGCGTGAAAACCTGGCGTTTGATGATTACTTAGCCCTGCTGGCGCGCTGCCATGTCGGCTATTTTATGTTTGAACGTCAGCAAGGGGTGGGAACACTCTGCCTGCTGATTCAGGCCAACGTGCCGTTTGTCCTGACCCGCAAAAATCCATTCTGGCGTGATGTGGCAGAGCAGCAGCTTCCGGTATTGTTCAGCGAAGATACGCTGTCGCCTGCGGTGATCGCCGAGGCACGTCGTCAGCTGATAAGCTGTGATAAACAGGCTATCGCCTTTTTTGCGCCGGGTTATCTGGCGGGCTGGCGAGCCGCGTTACAGCTCAGCGAAGGGGAGTTGTCATGAGTCTTATGCAGTTTGGCGGCCTGCTGGTGGTCTATCTGCTGTCGCTGGTTTTTATTCTGACCCTGACCTGGCGGGAGTTTAAGCGCGTCCGTTTTAACTTTCATCTGTTCTTCACGCTGCTGTTCTTACTGACCTTTTACTTCGGCTTCCCGCTGACCTCCGTGCTGGTGTTTCGCTTTAATGTTGAAGTGGTGCCGGTTGAGAACCTGCTGGAGGCGCTGCTGTCGGCCACGGCGTTTTACGCCATTTATTACGTCAGCTATAAAGTGCGGCTGAAACCCGCCAGCGCGTCTCCGGCGAAGCCCTGGCTGCAGATGAATCGCGTCGAAACCCATCTGACCTGCGTGATCCTGGCGCTGGTGGCGCTGGGTACCGTGACGGTGTTCTTCATTCATAACGGTTTTCTGCTGTTCCGCCTGACCGCCTATAACCAGATTTTCTCCAGTGAAGTGTCGGGTGTAGCGCTTAAGCGCTTCTTCTATTTCTTTATTCCGGCGATGCTGATCCCCTACTTTTTGAGCCCGACGCGCCGCAACTGGCTGCTGTTCCTGGTGGTGACCGTTGCCTTTGGTTTACTGACCTACGCGCTGGTGGGCGGTACCCGCGCCAATATCATTATTGCGTTTGCCCTGTTCCTGTTTATCGGGATTACCCGTGGCTGGATCACTTTGTGGATGCTGGCAACGGCGGGCGTGCTGGCGATTGCAGGAATGTTCTGGCTGGCACTGCGCCGCTATAACCTCGACGTTATGGGCGATGAAGCGTTCTATACCTTTCTGTATCTGACGCGTGATACCTTCTCGCCGTGGGAGAATCTCGCCTTGCTGCTGGATAACTACGCCAGAATTGAGTTTCAGGGGCTGGCACCGCTGTGGCGTGATTTCTACGTTTTCATTCCGACCTGGCTCTGGCCGGATCGGCCGCTGGCAGTGTTAAACAGTGCTAACTACTTCACCTGGGAAGTGCTGAACAACCATTCTGGCCTGGCGATTTCACCCACGCTGATAGGGTCGCTGGTGGTGATGGGCGGCGTCTGGGCGATTCCGATCGGTGCGGTCGCGGTAGGGATGATTATAAAAGCCTTTGATGCAATCTATCAGCGTGGCTGTCTTGAGACCAACCGTTACACCGGCGCCATCCTGCAAAGCTTCTGTTTTGGCGCGGTCTTTAACATGATCGTGCTGGCACGCGAAGGCCTTGATGCGTTCGGTTCACGCGTGGTGTTTTTCTGCATCATTTTTGCTGCCTGTCTGGGCATGGCTAAATTACTTTTCTGGTTACTGGATCGCGCAGGTTTGATTCGCGACCGCAGCAGGCGGGTGTTGCACAGCCCGCTCTGAGTAGCCTCTGGGATTGACGGAAGATATGACAAAGTTAACTGAGACGCCGCAGTACCGGATCCGCGGCGTTGAGTTGTATGGCTTCGAAAACATGCCGTCGGCGGTGAATTTTCTGATGCCGCCGCACAGCGTACGCAGCGGTATTTTAGTGGCGATTAATGCGGAGAAGATCCTGACCGCTGAGCGGGATGAGGGATTACGCACGCTGTTAGCGCAGGCGGAATATGCATACGCCGATGGCATCAGCATTGTGCGCTCGATTCGTAAAAAGTATCCACACGCGTCGGTGCAGCGCATTGCGGGTGCTGATTTATGGGAAGCGCTGATGGAACGCGCCGGGCGGGAAGGGACGCCTGTATTTCTTATCGGCGGTCGTCAGCAGGTGCTGGATGAAACCTGCGATAAGCTACGTCGTCAGTGGAATGTGAATATTGTCGGGGCGCAGGACGGCTATTTTGCGCCAGCCGATCAGGATGCGCTTTTTGCCCGGATTGCGGCCAGCGGCGCGAAGCTGGTGACTGTAGCGCTGGGGTCGCCCCGTCAGGAGCTGTTGATGCTGGCGTGCCGTGCGCACTGGCCTGATGCGCTCTATATGGGCGTGGGTGGAACGTACGATGTTTTCACCGGCCATGTGAAGCGAGCGCCTGAGATTTGGCAGCGGCTGGGGCTGGAGTGGCTCTATCGTCTGATTCGGCAGCCTGGCCGCCTGCGCCGGCAATTAAAACTGCTTAAATATTTGCGCTATCACTGGCGTGGCGATCTCTGATATTGCTGATAAATGCCGCATTTTTACGCGTTGTGAGAGAGGAAATGCACTATTTGTCGACAAAATGCACAAAGCGTAATCAAACGCGTCTTTTTATTTAAAAAGCACTAGACACGATGGGCGCTTATCTCTAGTATGCACATCCGCAACGGCGCTACGCGCCCGTAGCTCAGCTGGATAGAGCGCTGCCCTCCGGAGGCAGAGGTCTCAGGTTCGAATCCTGTCGGGCGCGCCATATCGTTTGTGCGCATGAGCTTCGGTGGTTGATTTACCGCGGTTGGCAGTAGAGATTTAAATGCTGCAGGTTTTTAACTTGTGACATTAAGTATTGTGGTGGCTATAGCTCAGTTGGTAGAGCCCTGGATTGTGATTCCAGTTGTCGTGGGTTCGAGTCCCATTAGCCACCCCAGATTTTGCTGGGAAACGCGAAGGTGGCGGAATTGGTAGACGCGCTAGCTTCAGGTGTTAGTGTCTTAACGGACGTGAGGGTTCAAGTCCCTCTCTTCGCACCAGGCAAAACAGTTAAAAAAATCGGCGAGTAGCGCAGCTTGGTAGCGCAACTGGTTTGGGACCAGTGGGTCGGAGGTTCGAATCCTCTCTCGCCGACCATTTTAGAAACCTGTCTGAAAAGACAGGTTTTTTTTCGTCTGCAGAAAAGAGGATGAGGACCTCCGAAGGAGGTTTAGGTGGGTACAGCTAAATAAGTTTGCTGTAAATCCGAGCCTGCGAAGGGAACATGGTCAGATCGGAAAGTCGCTTAAGCCATCCATGGCCGCTCGGCCCACGCCGTCCCTGGCGTGGGACGCTTTCCTCTTCTGACCATGCTCCCTGCGCGTTGAGCTTATGCGCTGTGGTCAGATGCATCCGGGTTTAGATCTGTCATTTGTCTGAAGCGTCCTTGTAAGTATCAGATGCGTCTGCCATACGTGAAGCGAAGGGAGCATACGCCTGTAGCAAAGCATCGCGCCGCCCGGATAAAAACGCCGGGAGCGTTTTTGAACAACGCAAAGCGTTGGCCCGACTACGGGCGCACCTCAGGGATGAGGTGCGTAATCGCCCGCGCTGAGGATGGCGTCTTTTGACGTCTTTGCGTAAGACGTATGCCTCCCTGAAGCCCGCACAGCAGTGAGAGCGGGCTGCTTGTTAGCTAATCCTTTGATGCCAGCTCACCCTTGATTTCGCCAGTTGTCAGATAAAGTTGCTTAAACAGGAGCAACAGCGTCGTGAATTGCCGACAAATAAGTCATTGTTATTGTTGATTTCACAGAGAGATTGACCTTGCTGTCTCCATTCAGAGACAGAGAAAATGCCAGCTGTCGCTGGATACCGACATTTCCCGACAGGCCTGTTAAATGAAGCTTTGAGCTAATTCTTTAACCTACTGATTTATTGTGATTTTAAAAATAATCATAAACCTGGCACGGCTTGTGCAATACTTCTGCTGTAGATGCTCATTCCACCTCTTATGTCTGCTGATGCTACATAAACCTGGGAATGATGCAGAGCCAATTTTAGGTACCTGTTGTCTGCCTGCCTGTATCGCGAAAGCCTTACAGGGTTAACAGACACCACGTTGAGTCAGGTACCTCCCGGTTGTCTTACCGACCTGATCTTACACCTGCCAGTGGCAGGTGTTTTTTTTTTGCCTGCGAAAGCGTGCTGGCAGATTGCGGGCACAAAAAAGCCGGGCAAGCCCGGCTTTATCAGGTATGAAAAGAGGATCAGGCGTTGGGATTGTTCTTCAGTGTGAGTAACAACCCTTCACGACGCATCTTCGCCGCTTCTTCCGGGCGACGCAGACGATCATAAACATCCGCCAGCCATGCATAATCAAACGCGTCAGGACGCTGTGCCAGCGCCTGCTGCAGTGCCTCAGCAGCCTGCTGCCATTCACCATGACGCATCAGCAACTGCCCCAGCGTACTGTGCAGCAGCGGTGTTGCGCCGTGTTGTTTGATTTGCTGGCGCAATACTTTCTCCAGCGCTTCCGGATTACCGCTTTTGATACGAGGCATCAACAGTACCAGACGATCGTCATAATGACGCTTGAGGCCCTCCAGCACGATCGATTGCGCGGTGTCGTGATCGTTGCATTCAATCAGATGATCCGCCATGGCCACCTGCAGCGTCGTTTCCTGACGGGTTTTGCGGCTCAGATCGTTCCACCAGCGCTTCAGCCCATCGCTGCCCTGGTCAGCCATCGCCTGATTCATCAGACCCAGCCAGGCTTGCTGCTGTAATGCATCACGATGCAGCTCATCGCCGACCTGCGCCTTCTGCATGGCAGGCAGAATATCCAGCAATGCACTCCAGGCACCAGTACGGACATACGCCTGTTCGGCCAGGCGCAGCACTTCAGGATGACGCGGTGCCACTTCCAGCAGACGGTCAATGCTATGACGCGCAGCATGATCTTCGTTACGTGCCAGCTGAATACGTGCGCGGGCAATTTCTACCGGAATGGTGTTGCTCTCCGACAGCTCTGCAGCACGTTCAAGATGCTGATTGGCACGGATTTCATCACCACGCTGTTGCGCAGCTTCTGCTGCCAGCAGGTAGTTCGCCACCGGCACATCAGCGTGATCGGCATCTTTAGAAAGCAGTTTTTCCACCTGACGGTGATCGCCTTCTGCCAGCTTCATCAGCGCCGACTGAGTATGACGCTGGGCGCGACGGCGTTTACGTCCGGTAAACCAGCCACGGGTACGCGCGCCGGTGTGCAGCACGCGGCGCAGCAGCCATTCCACGGCCAGAATCACCAGCAGGCTGAGGATGAGGATAATGACCAGGCCGGTGACGCTGGTTTCGATGTTCCAGTTATCGGTCTGAATCAGCACGTAACCCTGATGACCGGCAATCATCGGTCCCAGCACCACGCCAGCAATCAGCAGGATAAAGAGGATAAATACCTTAAGCATGCTTAGCCTCCCTGCTGATTAGCAGCGGCAGAAGGTTGCGCTAACAGGTTCCGGACGCGGGTCTGCATCAGCTGTTCCAGCAACGGCTGACTTTCCAGGTTATCCGGCAGATCCATATTGATGTTCTGCTGGCTCAGCTCATCCAACTGGGCAAGGAAGGCTTTGGTAGCGGCATCATTGGTGTCGTACCAGGCGCGAACCCACGCGGACACGGTGTCGATAGATTGTTTATAAATCTCATCCTGATGACGCGGTACCGCCTGAGCAGCAATCAGCAGACGCGAGCGGATATTCTCACGCAGGTAAACATCCTGATTAGGTGCCAGCAGCGGCTGGGCGGTGTTATCGCGGCGGCGGATGGTAATAAAATCATCCATAAAGTTATGCCAGCTTTTCACCAGATTCTGACGCCATTCGCGCACGGAACCTGACAGTTCACCGCCATCGCTGTCCATCGGCGCATCATCGCTGTCGTTATCGGCCAGACGCAGATTATCAACGTTGTTCGACAACTGGTTCAGTTTGAGGATCACGCCGTCATAATCGACCTGCGTAACCGAAGAGAGGTTACTGATATCCTGGGTCAGCGCACGACGCACATTCATGACGCTGGGATCATTCATGTCGGCCAGGCTGGCATCGGCGCTTTTCAGCAATGCAGCGGCGGTGGTGACATCCTGGTCGCTCCAGAGTTTGCGGCCAGCCAGTTTCACCAGATAGTCCGCCTGTGCCAGCAACCAGCTGCGCACGTCGTTGCCAGAAATCACGGCCACTTTTTCACGCAGGGTTTCCAGCTCTTTTGCTGACGCGTTCTGCTGTGTCTGGGCTGTCTGCAACGCGGTTTCAGCGCCGCTCAGTTGCTGAGTCAGCTGCTGTTTGTCGCTGCTGGCCTGCTGTTGCAACGCGCTTAATTGTTCGCTCAGCTTCTGATTGGTTTGTGCCTGTAAATCAGCCTGATGTTTCCCGTTAAGGTATAAACCCGCACCAATCGCCAGCGCAATCACAATCGCAACTGCACCCAGCACCATGCCACCATTTTTCGCATTACGCGGTGGTGTGCTGTTGCTGGAAGGAGAGCGGTCGACCGCTGGGGTGGTTTCTTCAACCATGGCGGAGGAGTCTTTTTGTTCCGTCATATGTGGCACATCCCATTGTTAAAGTTCAGCGTAACGCGCGCAGCAGCGCATCGTTATCGGCACCATCGGCTACCTGAATATCCTGCCAACCCAATCCTGCGGCCAGGGTAGCCAAACGTTCACTGACGACAACCAGTCGGCAGTTGAGCAGCCATTCCTCGCGATCAACTGCGGGGAACAGCGAAAAAAGCTGTTGTAACATTTCACCGCTGGTCACCACCAGCACGGAGACACCGCGATCGCGCCAGCGGCGTCCTTCAACGGGTCCATCATAATACTTCTGGCAGCGCTGATAACAGGCTGCAAACGACACCTCAGCACCTCGCCGGGTTAGCGTCTGAGCCAGCAACTCGCGTCCGGGATCGCCACGCAGGATCAGCGCACGTTTACCCGCAACCTGCTGAAGGGTATTCAGCCGGATCAATTCTTCACTGGTTTCATGCGTATGAGGCCAGGTCACCTGCTGTCCGCTGGCGGTATGAAACGCCAGTGCGGTGCTGCGACCAATTGCATAATAGTCCAGCTCAGCGGGCCATGCTGTGACAGTGTGTTGTGCGTAATGTATAACCTGCTGAGAAAGGATAAAAACCAGGTCGCCAGGGCGAAGTGCGGCGAGCTTTTGTGGCAGAGAGGTGAGATCAGCGCCCGGCGCAAATTCAATCAGCGGCAGGCTCCACGCCTGTTTGCCAAGGGCATGCAGGCGTGACACCAGCTCTGCCGCTGCGGGTTCCGGGCGCGTCACCAGAATGGTCATGCCGGCGGCTGCCCCTGGTAAACTTCTTTCAGGATTTCACGCGCGCCGCCATTCAGCAGTTCATCGGCCAGTGAAATACCCATCTGTTCAGCCTGAGCGCGGGGACCACGACGTTCGCCGCTGACCATGACCCGGCCATCCGGTGCGCCGACCATGCCGCGCAGCCAGAGGTCATCGCCTTCCAGCACCGCGAAACTGCCGATTGGCACCTGGCAGCCACCCTCTAAACGGGTATTCATGGCGCGCTCCGCTCGGACACAGACTTCGGTATCATCGTGATTCAGCGCCTGCAACAGGCTGATTAAGGTGGTGTCGTCCAGACGGCATTCAATGCCGACCGCACCCTGACCCACGGCGGGCAGGGAAACTTCGGCAGGCATCGCCTGACGAATGCGATCTTCCAGTCCCAGGCGTTTCAGCCCGGCGACAGCAAGAATAATCGCGTCATACTCTCCGGCATCAAGCTTGCCGAGGCGGGTGCCGACATTGCCCCGCAGCGAGCGGATCACCAGGTCCGGACGGCGCGCACTAATCTGGCACTGACGGCGCAGGCTGGACGTGCCGACAATGGCACCCTGTGGCAGCGCGTCGATGGAGTCATAATGATGAGAAACGAACGCATCGCGCGGATCGTCGCGCTCGCAGATGGTTACCAGGCCCAGACCTTCCGGGAAATTGACCGGCACATCCTTCATCGAGTGCACCGCCATATCGGCACGGCCATCCTGCATCGCCAGCTCAAGCTCTTTGACAAACAGCCCTTTGCCACCCACTTTTGCCAGCGGCGTATCAAGGATGATGTCACCTTTCGTGACCATAGGCACCAGCTCAACGCGCAGTCCCGGATGGGCACTCATGAGTCGTTGCTGTACATAATGTGCCTGCCATAATGCGAGCGGGCTTTGTCTTGTAGCAATTCTGAAAATTTTGTCTAACATGCTGTTAACCATTTTTATCGTTCACTGAATATCCTATCATCTCTGGGTGAAGACTGTCAGTTTCAACGGATTGAAAACGGCCTGCGTGCGGTTTCAGGCCGGTTTATTAAGCCATAACGTGGGAACCAGAGCTGAAAAGGCGGGAAGCTGGTAAGAACGTGCTAAACTGTCAGGTAGCGCAACTTTCTTTACGGTCAATCTGCAGGGTGTTAGATTGATCACGTTTCCAGCAATTATCTGCCCACTTTTTTACTTTATAAGCGGCAGAGTGTGGAAACAGGGTGCTTAAACACTGGGACAATCAGGCGAAACGTCTTGTACCTCTACATTGAGACACTGAAACAGAGACTGGATGCAATTAACCAGCTGCGCGTTGATCGTGCGCTGGCTGCTATGGGACCCGCTTTTCAGCGCGTCTACAGTCTGCTGCCAACCTTATTACATTATCAACATCCGCAGATGCCGGGTTACCTTGAAGGTAGCGTTCCACATGGCATCAGCTTCTTCACGCCTGATGAAAATCAGCGTCAGCTGCTGGCCGATCTCACCGGCGACAGCGATCTGCGTCATGCCGATGCGCCGAAAGGCGAAATGCCGATCACGGCTATCTATTCTATGGGCAGCACCTCATCTGTCGGCCAGAACAGCGTCTCGGATCTCGATATCTGGGTCTGCCATCAATCCTGGCTCGATAATGAAGAGCGTCTGAATCTGCAGCGCAAATGTACGCTGCTGCAGAAGTGGTGCGTTTCGATGGGCGTAGAGGTGAGTTTCTTTCTGATTGATGAAAACCGCTTCCGCCACAACGAAAGCGGCAGTCTGGGCGGTGAAGATTGCGGTTCAACACAACACATTTTACTGCTGGATGAGTTCTACCGTACGGCAGTTCGTATGGCGGGTAAACGGATCCTGTGGAATATGGTGCCGGGCGAAGAAGAGCACAATTACGACGACTACGTAATGTCGCTCTACGCCAAAGGCGTGCTGACCCCTAATGAGTGGCTCGATCTTGGCGGCCTCGGCACGCTGTCGGCGGAAGAGTATTTCGGCGCCAGCCTGTGGCAGCTTTATAAAAGCATCGACTCCCCGTATAAAGCCGTACTGAAAACGCTGCTGCTGGAAGCGTACAGCTGGGAATACCCGAATACGCAACTGCTGGCGATGGATATTAAACAGCGCCTGCATGACGGTGAAATCATCTGCTTCGGGCTTGATCCTTACTGCATGATGCTGGAGCGCGTTACGCACTATCTGACCAGCGTTGACGATCAGCCGCGTCTTGACCTGGTGCGTCGCTGCTTCTACCTCAAAGTGTGTGAAAAGCTCAGCACCGAAGATCATCAGCACCGCACCGGCTGGCGTCGCGAAATTTTATCGCAGCTGGTCAAAGAGTGGGGCTGGAACGAAGAGAAGATTGCCATTCTGGACAACCGCGCTGAGTGGAAAATCGAGCGGGTGCGCGAAGCCCACAATGAATTGCTGGATGCGATGATGCAGAGTTATCGCAACCTGATCCGCTTTGCCCGCCGCAATAACTTAAGCGTCAGCGCCAGCCCGCAGGATATCGGTGTGTTGACCCGTAAACTGTATGCCGCGTTTGAAGCGCTGCCGGGCAAAGTGACGCTGGTGAATCCGCAGATTTCGCCCGATCTCTCCGAGCCCAATCTGACCTTTATTCATGTGCCGCCTGGACGCGCCAACCGTTCCGGCTGGTATCTCTATAACCAGGCGCCGGACATGGATTCGATTATCAGCCATCAGCCGCTGGAATATAACCGCTACCTGAACAAGCTGGTGGCGTGGGCGTGGTTCAACGGACTGCTGACCCGTAAAACCCGGCTGCATATTAAAGGCAATGAGGTTTGCGATCTGGCGCGTCTGCAGGAGCTGGTTAACGATGTTTCCAGCCACTTCCCGCTGCGTCTGCCTTCGCCGACGCCAAAAGCGCTCTACAGTCCGTGCGAAATCCGGCACCTTGCGATTATTGTTAACCTTGAACACGATCCGACGGCGGCCTTCCGCAATCAGGTGGTGCACTTCGACTTCCGTAAGCTGGATGTCTTTAGTTTTGGTCAGCAGCAGCAGTGCCTGATTGGCAGCATCGATCTGCTCTATCGCAACTCCTGGAATGAGGTGCGTACGCTGCACTTCAGCGGCGAACAGGCGATGATCGAAGGGCTGAAAACCATTCTCGGCAAGATGCATCAGGATGCTGCACCGCCCGATACGGTGGAAGTGTTCTGCTACAGCCAGCATCTGCGCGGTCTGATTCGGACGCGGGTACAGCAGCTGGTCTCAGAATGCATTGAGCTTCGCCTCTCCAGCACACGTCAGGAGCCGGGTCGCTTTAAAGCGCTGCGTATGGCGGGTGAGACATGGGGCCTGTTCTTTGAACGCATGAGCGTTTCGGTGCAGAAGCTGGAAAACGCGGTTGAGTTTTATGGCGCGATCTCCAACAACAAGCTGCACGGACTGTCGATCAAAGTCGAAACGAATCAGACGCCGCTGCCACCCGTGGTCAACGGTTATGCCAGCGAAGGCATTATTCAGTTCTTCTTTGAAAACACCACCGATGAGCGCGGCTTCAATATCTACATCCTCGATGAGACCAATCGGGTTGAGGTCTATCATCACTGTGAAGGCAGTAAAGAGGAGCTGGTGCGCGATGTCAGCCGGTTCTACTCCTCATCGCACGATCGCTTTACCTATGGTTCAAGCTTTATCAACTTCAACCTGCCGCAGTTCTACCAGATTGTGAACACCGGTGAGCGATTCCAGGTGATTCCGTTCCGTAGCCAGACGCTGACGCAGCTGTGTACCTCGCAGCCTGATAACGACAACAGCGACTATCAGCCACGCTATCAGGTGCACTGATGCTGACGGGCTGCCTGCGCTCTGCAGGTGGCCGCTATCTTCCCGGCTTGTCACCCGCTTCACGCTATTTGCGGGCATTTCCTGTTGCTTTTCCACCTTCAACTGCGATGATAAGCATCCAGGTAAAGGACATGAAGAGCATAAAGAATGAAGAAAGTAATAAGCCTGTTGGCCATGACACTGGCAGTAATCAGCCTTGCAGGTTGTGGTCTGAAAGGACCGCTCTACTTCCCGCCGAAGGATCAGCCGAAGAAACAACAAGCCCCAACCGACCGCCAGAAAGCGGATGCCTCTAAAGCCGATGTCGGCGGGCTGGTTACCGGCAATTCAGGCGTAAAAGCGAACTAATCTGATGGCTTATCCGGCGGAGCAAAAAATGCAGTTCTCCAAAATGCACGGTCTCGGCAACGATTTTATGGTTGTGGATGCGGTGACACAAAACGTCTTCTTTTCGCCGGAATTGATCCGCCGGCTGGCCGATCGTCATCTGGGGATCGGTTTTGATCAACTGCTGATTGTTGAACCGCCTTACGATCCCGATCTTGATTTCCACTATCGCATTTTCAACGCCGACGGCAGTGAAGTCGCACAGTGCGGCAACGGTGCGCGCTGCTTTGCCCGCTTTGTTCAGCTGAAAGGGCTGACCAACAAAAGTGACATCCGGGTCAGTACGCAGAATGGCCGCATGGTGTTGACCGTCACGCCTGACGACCAGGTGCGCGTGAACATGGGCGAGCCAAACTTTGAGCCTCAGCAGGTGCCGTTCCGCGCCAACAAAGCCGAAAATCTCTATCTGCTGCGCGTGGCCGAACAGACGGTGATGCTGGGTGCGGTTTCGATGGGCAACCCGCACTGCGTTATCCAGGTCGAAAGTGTCAAAACCGCGCAGGTTGAACTGCTGGGTCCGATTCTGGAGAGTCATGAACGCTTCCCGGATCGCGTCAATGTCGGTTTTATGGAGATCATCAATCCCGAACATATCCGCCTGCGCGTCTACGAACGCGGAGCGGGTGAAACGCAGGCGTGCGGCAGCGGCGCCTGTGCTGCCGTTGCATGTGGTATTCAGCAGGGCATTCTGGCACCCAAAGTGCGTGTCGACCTGCCTGGCGGAACGCTGCACATCACCTGGAAAGGCGCCGGTCAGCCGCTCTATATGACCGGGCCTGCGACACACGTCTACGATGGGTTTATTCATCTATGAAAAATATCGAAGAGCAGGCTGACAGTTCGGTTCTGCTGGACGATCAGGCCGTCAGTGATTATCTGCGGCAGAATCCCGATTTCTTTATCCGCAATGCCCGTGCAGTTGAACAGATGGCCGTGCCGCATCCGGTGCGTGGCAGCGTCTCTCTGGTCGAATGGCATATGGCACGGCAACGCAACCATATTCAGCGGCTGGAAGAAGAGATCACGCTGCTGATGGAGCAGGCCAGCGCTAACCACGAACTGTTTGATCGTCTGCTGTCGCTGGAGAGCCATCTGGCCGCGGCTGACTCGCTGCAGGATATGCTCAACCGCCTGCATCGCTGGGCGCGTGAGCTGGGCCTGGCGGGTGCCAATGTGCGGCTGTTCAGTGATAAATGGCTGCTGGGCGCGCCCTCCGATTTCTTTCAGCTGAGCCTCTCGCGTCAGGCGTTTGAACCGCTGCGTATCCAGCGCTTCGGTAACCAGCATCACTATCTTGGCAACATTAACGGGCCGGAACTGCTGCTGCTGCTGCCGCAGGCCAAAGCGATCGGGTCGGTTGCCATGTCGCTAATGGGTGAGGAGGGCGATCTCGGCGTGCTGGTGTTCAGCAGTCGTGACAGCCAGCACTATCAATCGGGCATGGGGACACTGCTGTTGCAGCATCTGTCGCAGATGATGCCTGATCTGCTCTCCCGCTGGGTTGAACGCGCATGAGCAGCGCGCTGCAGGAGGCCGTCGACGGATTTCTGCGCTACCTGAAAGTGGAGCGCCAGCTCAGTCCGTTAACCCAGAGCAGCTATGCGCGCCAGCTTGCCGCGCTGGTGGCGATTGCTGATGAGATGAAGCTCAGCAGCTGGGCGCAGCTGGAACCGGCGCAGGTGCGCAGCATGGCGGCGCGCAGCCGTCGCGCCGGACTGGCCGCCAGCAGCCTCGCGCTGCGGCTCTCCGCCCTGCGCAGTTTTCTCGACTGGCAGGTGAGCCAGGGTTTGCTTTCTGCCAACCCGGCCAAAGGGGTGATGACGCCGCGTAAAGCACGCCATCTGCCTAAAAACATTGATGTTGATGAAGTAAATCAGCTGCTGGAGATCGACCTTAGCGATCCGCTGGCGGTGCGCGACCGGGCGATGCTGGAAGTGATGTATGGCGGCGGTTTGCGTCTCTCTGAACTGGTGAATATGGATTGTCGCCACGTCGATCTCGATTCAGGCGAAGTGTGGGTAGTCGGTAAGGGCAGCAAAGAGCGCCGGATACCGATTGGTCGCACGGCGGTCGCCTGGATCCAGCACTGGCTGCCGCTGCGTGAAACCTTTGGCGGCCAGGATGATGCGCTGTTTCTTTCGACGCGCGGCAACCGCATCTCGCCACGCAACGTGCAGAAACGCTTTGCCGAATGGGGCATCAGACAGGGCGTGGCCAGCCATATCCATCCGCATAAGCTACGACACTCATTTGCCACGCATCTGCTGGAATCCAGCGGTGACCTGCGCGCCGTGCAGGAGTTGCTGGGTCACGCAAACCTGTCGACGACCCAGATCTATACCCATCTCGATTTCCAGCATCTGGCTTCGGTGTATGACGCTGCGCATCCCCGCGCCAAACGAGGAAAGAACGAATGAAGTTTTATCGTCCGCTGTCGGCCATAAAAGCCATGACCTTCGACCTTGATGACACTCTCTACGATAACTACCCGGTCATCCGTCGTACCACCCTGGAGTCCCATGCCGCGTTGCAGGCTTTTCATCCGGCGCTGCGTGACTTCACGCCGCAGGATTATCAGCAGTTGCGCGATGAGCTGCTGCAGCGCGAACCTGATATCTATCATGATGTTTCGGAGTGGCGACGCCGTTCGGTTGAGCTGGCGATGCTGAATATCGGCCTCTCTGCCGCTGAAGCCACTGCGGGTGCGGCAGAAGTGATGGCGGTCTTCCATCAGTGGCGGAGTCAGGTCGAGATGCCGGATGAGACGCACCAGACGCTGAAAACCCTGGCGGAGAAAATCCCGCTGGTGGCGGTCACCAACGGCAACGCCTGCCCGGAAAAAATGGGCATTGCCGAATACTTCCGCTTCACGCTGCGGGCCGGGCCAGACGGGCGCGCCAAGCCGTGGCAGGATATGTATCAGCTTGCCGCGCAACGCCTTGATATCGCGCCACACCATATTCTGCACGTGGGTGATGACCTGACCACCGACGTGGCGGGCTCACTGCGCTGCGGGCTGCAGGCCTGCTGGATTAACCTGCGACAGGGCAACCTGATGCATATCCCGGATGCGCGCCTGTTGCCGCACGTCGAAATTTCGCGGTTGGCATCACTCACCTCACTGCTATAATGGCTGTAAATTTATCCAGTCGTCTCCACTTTTTGTTTTGCCGCCGTCCCTTATCCGGCACCTGTGTCGCCGCCTGACTGGCAGCGATAACGCCCTGCGGCAGGCGGAATAATCAGTGTGACGACGGCGTTTTTTTCTTTGGTAATCGGTGCTTATGGACGTTTCTGAACTGCTCGATGGTTTGAATGACAATCAGCGCGCTGCCGTTGCGGCACCGCGCAGTAACCTGCTGGTGCTGGCAGGCGCGGGCAGTGGTAAAACGCGGGTGCTGGTGCATCGTATTGCCTGGCTGATGTCGGTGGAGAACTGCTCGCCCTATTCGATTATGGCGGTGACCTTTACCAACAAAGCGGCAGCGGAGATGCGTCACCGTATCGAGCATCTGATCGGCACCAGTCAGGGCGGAATGTGGATCGGAACCTTTCACGGTCTGGCGCACCGCTTACTGCGCGCCCACCATCTTGACGCCGGTCTGCCACAGGATTTTCAGATCCTCGACAGCGAAGATCAGCTACGTCTGCTCAAGCGCCTGATCAAATCAATGAACCTTGATGACAAACAGTGGCCTGCGCGTCAGGGCATGTGGTACATCAATGGCAAAAAAGATGAAGGCCTGCGACCAAAGCATATCGAAAGCTACGGCAATCCGATTGAGCAGACCTGGCTGCGCATCTATCAGGCCTATCAGGAAGCCTGTGATCGCGCCGGTTTAGTCGACTTTGCCGAGCTGTTGCTGCGCGCCCATGAGTTATGGCTCAACAAGCCACACATTCTTAATCACTACCGCGAACGCTTTACCAACGTGCTGGTGGATGAGTTCCAGGATACCAACAACATTCAGTATGCCTGGATTCGGATGCTGGCGGGCGACAGCGGCCGGGTGATCATCGTGGGCGATGATGACCAGTCGATCTACGGCTGGCGCGGCGCACAGGTCGAGAATATTCAGCGCTTTCTGCAGGATTTCCCCGGCGCGGAAACGATCCGTCTGGAGCAGAACTACCGCTCAACCAATAACATCCTGAAAGCCGCCAACGCCCTGATCGCTAACAACAATGGTCGCCTGGGGAAAGAGCTGTGGACCGAAGGCAGCGATGGCGAACCGATCTCGATCTACTGCGCCTTTAATGAGCTGGATGAAGCACGCTTCGTGGTTAACCGCATCAAAGTCTGGATGGAGAACGGCGGCGCGCTTAACGACTGCGCCATTCTCTATCGCAGCAACGCCCAGTCGCGTGTGCTGGAAGAGGCATTGCTGCAGAGCAGCATGCCGTACCGTATTTATGGCGGCATGCGCTTCTTCGAACGTCAGGAGATCAAAGATGCGCTCTCCTATCTGCGTCTGATGGCGAACCGCAATGACGACGCGGCATTTGAACGCGTGGTGAATACCCCGACGCGCGGCGTGGGCGATCGCACGCTCGACGTGGTGCGTCAGACGGCCCGTGAACGTCAGATGACGCTGTGGCAGGCAACGCGTGAACTGCTGCAAAGCCGTGCGCTGGCTGGCCGGGCCGCGTCTGCGCTGCAACGCTTCTGTGAACTGGTTGATTCACTGGCAACCGAAACCGCCGAGTTACCGCTGCATGTTCAGACTGACCGGGTCATCAAAGACTCTGGCCTGTGGCTGATGTATGAGCAGGAAAAAGGTGAGAAGGGTCAGGCGCGTATCGAAAACCTTGAGGAGCTGGTGACCGCTACGCGGCAGTTCAGCTATCAGGATGAAGATGAAGATCTGATGCCACTGCAGGCCTTTTTATCCCACGCCGCGCTGGAAGCGGGCGAAGGCCAGGCAGACAAATGGCAGGATGCGGTTCAGCTGATGACGCTCCACTCGGCAAAAGGGCTGGAGTTCAGCCAGGTGTTTATCGTCGGCATGGAAGAGGGCATGTTCCCGAGCCAGATGTCACTGGATGAAGGTGGCCGGCTGGAGGAGGAACGTCGTCTGGCTTATGTCGGCGTGACCCGTGCGATGCTCAAGCTGACGCTGACCTACGCCGAAACCCGCCGACTCTATGGTAAGGAAGTGTATCACCGGCCGTCCCGTTTTATCGGCGAACTGCCCGAAGCGTGCATAGAAGAAGTGCGTCTGCGCGCCAGCGTCAGCCGTCCGGTAAACCATCAGCGGATGGGTGCCCCGGTGACCAAAAATGACAGTGGATTCGCGCTGGGTCAGCGTGTTCATCACGCAAAATTTGGCGAAGGCACCATCATTAATCTGGAAGGCAGCGGCGAGCATAGCCGTCTTCAGGTGGCGTTTCAGGGGCAGGGAATCAAGTGGCTGGTGGCGGCTTACGCGAAGCTTGAAACGCTTTAGCGTGCGGTTGACGGCTTTTTCGTCTCAGCGTAACATGCGCCCACTATTATCATGAGAGGACAATGCCTTGGACACGCCCAGTCGATGCTGGCTCAATGACCTGGATTCCAGGAATAACATCTAAGGCTACCTCTTTACGCGGGTAGCCTTAGCGGTTATCAGCGACCTCCCTTTTTGATTCCGTCGCGAGTCAGCACTGATTTATCTCTGAAACTCTGTTTCCGTGTTCAGGCTGCCCGTTCCATGTTGAGGAACGGCGGACTGCCTTGTCCCATTTAGTCTGCAATGGGGAGTATTGCTATGCTGAGCGCATTTAAACTGGATCACAGCCGCCTGACGCGACTGGAGCTGGAAGACGAAAACGACAAACTGACGACCTCTGTCTGGGTCGATCTGATCGAGCCGGAAGAGGGCGAACGTGATCGCGTGCAATCTGAGCTAGGCCAGAGTCTGGCAACACGGCCTGAGCTGGAGGATATCGAGGCCTCGGCACGCTTCTTCGAAGATGAAGATGGTCTGCATATCCACTCCTTCTTCTTCTATGAAGATGCTGACGATCACGCCGGTAACTCCACCGTGGCGTTCACCATCCGTGAAGGCCGTCTCTACACGCTGCGCGAACGTGAGCTGCCTGCGTTCCGTCTCTATCGCATGCGCGCCCGTAATCAGACCCTGATCGACGGCAATGCCTTTGAGCTGCTGCTCGACCTGTTTGAAACCAAAATCGAGCAGCTGGCGGACGAAATCGAGAACATCTACAGCGCACTGGAGAAACTCAGCCGGGTGATCATGGAAGGTCAGCAGGGCGAAGAGTACGATCAGGCGCTGTCGCGACTAGCGGAACTGGAAGATATCGGCTGGAAGGTGCGTCTCTGTCTGATGGATACCCAGCGCGCCCTGAACTTCCTGGTACGCAAAGCACGTTTGCCGGGCAATCAGCTGGAGCAGGCGCGTGAAATTCTGCGCGATATCGAATCGCTGCTGCCGCATAACGAATCACTGTTTCAGAAGGTCAACTTCCTGATGCAGGCGGCGATGGGTTTCATCAACATCGAGCAGAACCGCATCATCAAGATCTTCTCGGTGGTCTCCGTGGTGTTTCTGCCGCCGACGCTGGTGGCCTCCAGCTATGGGATGAACTTTGAGTTTATGCCGGAACTGAAGTGGAGCTTTGGTTATCCGGCCGCGATCGGCCTGATGATTCTGGCCGGACTGGCGCCTTATCTCTATTTCAAACGTAAAAACTGGCTTTAAAATAAGAACGGGCCATCTGAGATGGCCCGTTCTGCTGGCTCCTGTCCCCATTTCTGCGTAATCTTACCCTCCTGTTTTTACAAATTATTAACTTCTTATGGGCGCTTTTTCGTTGCGCGCGCAGTGGACGCTGCTGCTGCTGATCTCGGTATTGCTGGGCGCGGTGCTGCACTATTTTCATGTGCCCGCTGCGCTGTTACTGGGACCGATGATTGTGGGTGTAGTGATGGGGCTGTCGGGTGCCACGCTGCGAATTGATAAACGGCTGTTCCTGCTCGCTCAGGCCGTACTGGGCTGCATGATTGCGCAGAGTCTGTCGCCTTCGATTCTGGTCCCGCTGATCCAGGACTGGCCTATCGTGCTGGCGGTGCTGCTGCTGACGCTGGCGGCCAGCGGCCTGTCAGGTTTTCTGCTGGTGCGCTTCAGTCATCTGCCTGGCCCGACCGGCGCATGGGGATCGTCGCCGGGCGGTGCATCGGCCATGGTGGCGATGGCGGGTGACTTTGGCGCTGACGTGCGGCTGGTCGCATTTATGCAATATCTGCGGGTGCTGTTTGTCGCCTCGGCGGCCGCGCTGGTGGCGCGCATCGGGCTGGGTGATGAGGCGCACAGCGTCTCGCTGCTCTGGTTTCCACCGCTGAATCAGGGCTTTGTTATCACCCTGGTGGTGATGCTGACGGGCGCGTGGCTGGGCACCCGACTGCGCATTCCTTCTGGCGCGCTGCTGCTGCCTGCGCTGGCGGGTGCGGCACTGCACAGTAGCGACATCGCGGTGTTACAGGTGCCGGAATGGCTGCTGGCCGTGGCCTATGCACTGATTGGCTGGAGCGTGGGATTACGTTTCACCCGCCCGATTTTTCTGCTGGCACTGCGCACGCTGCCGCAGATGCTGGCCTCGATCTTCGGGCTGATGCTGTTGTGTGGCGGGCTGGCGTGGATGCTGACGCGAATGCTGGATATCGATCTGATGACGGCCTATCTCGCCACCAGTCCAGGCGGGCTGGACACGGTGGCGATCATTGCGGCAGGAACCCAGGTCAACATGGCGTTTGTGATGGCGTTGCAGACGTTGCGTCTGTTTACCATCCTGCTGACCGGCCCGGCTTTAGCGCGCTTTATTTCACGCTATGCGCGAACGGGAACGGAATGAAAACGCCACCGCATCGCAGACAAATACCAGCAGCGCCAGCCAGATAAAGCCAAAAGTCACCATCTTGTCTGGCGTGATGGTCTCACCGTAAAACGCGACCGCCAGCACAAACATCAGCGTCGGGCCGAGATACTGAAAGAAGCCTACGGTGGAAAGTCGCAGACGGCTGCAGGCTGCCGCAAACAGCATCAGCGGAATGGTGGTTACAATGCCCGCCGCTATCAGCTTCAGGTTGAGACTCAGTGGGTTGGCGGATAAGTGGCTGGTGGCGCTGTCGGCAAAACCAAACAGGTAAATCGCCGCCAGTGGAAACAGCCACAGGGTTTCAATCAGCATGCCGCTCTGCGCATCGACCTGAATCTTTTTGCGCACCAGGCCATACAGGGCGAAGCTCAGCGCCAGGCCCAGCGCGATAATCGGTAACGACCCAAACTGCCACAGCTGCACCAGTACGCCGACGGTGGCCAGCAGCACGGCGAGCCACTGCAAGCGGCGAAACCGTTCGCGCAAAAACAGCATGCCGAACACCACGTTGATCAGCGGGTTAATAAAGTAGCCCAGGCTGGCTTCCAGCATATGCTGATTGTTGACTGCCCAGATAAACAGCAGCCAGTTGCCGCCGATAGTCACGGCCGTCAGCGCCAGCAGCAGCACTTTTTTAGGCTGGCGCAACACGCTGCGAACGCCGGGCCAGCTGCGGCTCAGGGTAATCAGTAACAGCATAAACAGTGCAGACCAGATCACCCGGTGCGTCATGATTTCCGTGGCGGGAACCTGCTTTACCAGTTTGAAATAAGCGGGCGCAATGCCCCAGATAAAGTAAGCGCCCAGTGCAAAGCCAACGCCCTGGCGGGTTTGTTGCGTATCCATATGCGATCCATTCAATGGTGTGGTTAGCCGATAAGATAGGTGGCGGTAGCCGTGGCGATATAATCGCCCTGTTGATTGTGCAGTTCCACGCGCGCCACAGCGACTTTGTTACCGGCGCGCAGCAGGCTGCTGGTGGCGGTGAAGCGTTCGCCGCGTCCGGGACGCAGATAGTCGACGCGCATATCAATGGTACCCATGCGTGACAGACGCTGGCGCAGATCCGCTTCGCTGATGCTTTCCTGACGGGTTAACGCATTACTGACGCAGACCATGCCCGCCGCCACATCCAGTACCGACGCGATAACGCCGCCGTGCAGAATCTGCTGCGCCTGGTTGCCCACCAGCATGGTTTTGTTATTGAAGCTGATCTCTGCGTAGTCTGCGTCAAGGCGCATCAGTTCCAGGCCCAGCGCCTGATTAAACGGCATGTGATAAACGAAAATTTCGCCGACCAGCTGGCGAGCGTCCTGCTGTGTCAGCACAGGTGATGACATGATGATGTGTCCTGAAAAAATCGGGCCAGAGGGGCGCGGAACATGAATGAGTTGTGTATTCTATGCCGCCTGCGAGGGTGTTTCCAGTTTAAGAAATCAGCACTCATGCTCACTGCCATTTGCGTGTAGAATGGCCTGCTTTTTACGACACCCTTTCAGTTACTTTGATACGCAGCTGCTCACCGGAGAATTTTATGCGTAAGCATCGCGCCTTGCTGGCGGCAATGTTGATATTTCCTGCGCTGGCGCAGGCGGATGAAGCCCATATTAAAGAGGTTCATGACGCGCCACAGGTTCAGGGCAGCATTATTGCTAACCTGCTGGAGAAGCATGACAACCCGTTTGTTCTCTATCCTTACGAGAACAACTATCTGCTTTATACCTATACCAGCGACCTCAATAAAGAGGCGATCTCCTCCTATAACTGGGGAGAGAATGCCCGCAAAGATGAAGTGAAATTCCAGCTCAGCCTGGCGTTTCCGCTGTGGCGCGGTATTCTGGGCGACAACTCGGTGCTGGCAGCCTCTTACACCCAGCGTTCCTGGTGGCAGCTGTCGAATAGCGCTGAGTCATCGCCATTCCGTGAGACCAACTATGAGCCGCAGATTTTCCTGGGCTGGGCGACCGACTATTCGCTGGCGGGCTGGACACTGCGTGATGTCGAAGTGGGTCTGAATCACCAATCCAACGGACGAAGCGATCCCACCTCGCGCAGCTGGAACCGCGTCTATGCGCGTCTGATGGCAGAGAATGGTAACTTCCTGGCGGAAATCAAACCCTGGTATCGCATCCCTGAAGGGGCGAACAGCGATGATAATCCTGATATCACCAAATACATGGGTTACTACCGCACCCGTCTGGGCTATAAGCTCGGCGACAATATCTTCAGCGTAGAGGGTAACTATAACTGGAACAGCGGTTATGGCGGCGCGACCCTGGGCTGGAGCTACCCTATCACTGAGCACGTTCGCTTCTATACTCAGGTGTTTAGCGGTTACGGTGAATCACTGATCGATTACAACCATCGCCAGACGCGTCTGGGTGTGGGTGTAACACTTAACGACTTGTTCTAATCCATAACGAAAGACAGGAATCGCGTGGCAACCTCGGCAGTTCTTAATCAGGAAGCGCTGGCGCAGCAGGTATTGCAGGATACCTTCGGCTACCAGCATTTTCGTCCCGGTCAGCAGACGATCATTAATGAGGCGCTGAGCGGGCGCGATTGTCTGGTGGTGATGCCCACCGGCGGTGGTAAATCGCTCTGTTATCAGATCCCTGCGCTGGTGCGCGAGGGGCTGACGCTGGTGGTGTCGCCGCTGATCTCGCTGATGAAAGATCAGGTCGATCAGCTGCTGGCGAACGGCGTGGCGGCGGCGTATCTCAACTCCACCATGACGCGCGATCAGCAGCAGACGGTGATGGCCGACTGCCGAACCGGTCGGGTTAAGCTGCTCTACATCGCCCCGGAACGCCTGATGATGGATAACTTCCTGGACAGTCTGGCGCACTGGCAACCGGCGATGCTGGCGGTGGATGAAGCGCACTGTATTTCCCAGTGGGGCCACGATTTCCGTCCGGAATATGGCGCACTCGGCAAGATGCGTCAGCGCTTCCCGGAATTACCGGTAATGGCGCTGACCGCGACCGCGGATGAAACCACCCGCAACGACATCGTTAACCTGCTGCATATGCAGGATCCGCTGATCCAGATCAGCAGCTTTGACCGCCCCAATATTCGCTACACGCTGGTGGAGAAATTTAAACCCACCGATCAGCTGCTGTGTTACGTTCAGGATCAGCGCGGCAAGTGCGGCATTATCTACTGCAACAGCCGGGCGAAGGTGGAAGACACCGCCGCGCGACTGCAAAGCCGGGGCTTCAGCGTTGGAGCCTACCACGCCGGTATCGACAGCGAGCAGCGTGGCCGGGTGCAGGAAGCGTTTCAGCGTGACGATCTGCAAATCGTGGTGGCGACGGTGGCCTTTGGCATGGGCATCAACAAGCCCAACGTCCGTTTTGTGGTCCACTTCGATATTCCGCGCAACATCGAGTCCTATTATCAGGAAACCGGGCGAGCCGGACGTGATGGTCTGCCTGCCGAAGCGATGATGCTTTACGACCCGGCCGATATGGCCTGGCTGCGTAAATGTCTGGAAGAGAAAGTGCCCGGGCCGCTGCAGGATATTGAGCGTCACAAACTCAACGCCATGGGCGCGTTTGCTGAAGCGCAGACCTGCCGCCGTCTGGTGCTGCTGAACTATTTTGGCGAGGGCCGCCAGCAGCCGTGCGATAACTGCGATATCTGTCTTGACCCACCTAAACGTTATGACGGCCTGGTTGAAGCGCAAAAAGCCCTCTCCGGCATCTACCGCGTGGGGCAGCGTTTTGGTATGGGCTATATCGTTGAGGTGCTGCGCGGGTCCAACAATCAGCGTATCCGTGAGCAGGGTCATGACAAACTGCCGGTCTATGGACTGGGCAAAGATCAGAGCCACGAACATTGGGTGAGCGTGTTACGTCAGCTAATCCATCTGGGGCTGGTGACGCAGAACATCGCTATGCATTCGGCTCTGCAGCTCACCGAAGCGGCGCGCCCGGTGCTGCGCGGTGAAGTGCCACTGATGCTGGCGGTGCCGCGTTTGATCACCGCAAAAACAAAAAGCAGCAGTCCGGCGAAGTTTCACGGTGGTAACTACGATCGCAAACTGTTCGCCAAGCTGCGTAAGCTGCGAAAAGCGATCGCCGATGAAGAGAATATTCCGCCTTACGTGGTGTTCAATGACGCCACACTGATAGAGATGGCAGAACAGATGCCGGTCAGCGCGTCAGAGATGCTCAGCGTCAACGGCGTGGGTCACCGCAAACTGGAGCGCTTTGGCAAACCTTTCCTGGTGATGATCAAAGAGCATCTTGATGATGAAGAGTAAAGGACACTGATTATGCTGATGTTATTCGCCACTGTGGCGCTGGTGCATCTGGTGGCGCTGATGAGCCCCGGCCCCGATTTCTTTTTCGTGTCACAGACTGCCGCCAGCCGCTCGCGCAAAGAGGCGATGATGGGTGTACTGGGCATTACGCTGGGCATTGTGGTCTGGGCGGGTGTGGCGCTGATGGGGCTGCATCTGATTCTGGAAAAAATGGCCTGGCTGCATCAGATCATCATGGTCGGCGGTGGACTTTATCTGTTGTGGATGGGCTGGCAGCTGATGTGCTCGGCACGTCAGCGTCATAAACAGCCGCAGCAGGATGAGCCGGTGGTTGCGTTGCCGAAACGCGGCATGAGCTTTCTCAAAGGCCTGCTGACGAACCTGTCGAATCCTAAAGCCATTATCTACTTCGGCAGCGTCTTCTCGCTATTTGTTGGCGACGATGTCGGTTCGGCGGAGCGCTGGGGTCTGTTCCTGCTGATTGTCGGTGAAACCTTTGCCTGGTTTACCCTGGTGGCGGCGATTTTTGCGCTGCCGTGGATCCGCGCTAAGTATCAGCGACTGGCGAAATGGGTCGATGGCATGGCCGGCGTACTGTTTGCCGGTTTTGGTATCCACCTGATTCTTTCGCGTTAAACACCGTTTCAGCCCTTATGCCGGAGTGCGCGTTGCGCCTCCGGCAGAAACCTCCCTTGCTGTCGCTTCCTCCAGAGAGTTCGCTTGTGTGACGGATGTCACATTCCAGGGCTCAGGGAGTTTTGCTGTTGCAACCGCAGATAAATCGTCACTCTTTATTAATCATTCATATCCATATCTCCATTAAAGTCGGGAAGCAGGCGCAACGTTTATGGAGAGGATGATGAGAGTGAAGTTCATATTACTGGTGTTGATGACGGCCTGTATCAGCGCCTGCGCCTCGCCTGATGCCGCCCGCAACCCTGCGCCAGAGCCGGGCCAGACCGATGAGGTTACCTCGATCCTGATGCAGACGCTGCCCGATGTCGATCAGACGCAGGGCGAAAGGATTAGCCGGATCTCTGCGACGTTTCTCGGAACACCCTATGAAGCGGATACGCTGATCGGTTCTCCCACGCGTCCGGAAGCGCTGGTGATCAATTTCAACGGTGTGGATTGTTACACGCTGCTTGATTACGTGCAGGCGCTGAGCCGCAGCCACGATCGTGCCAGCTTTGAGGCTAACCTGATTCAAACCCGCTACGCTGGCGGTGAGGTCATCTACCGGAATCGTCGCCACTTTTTCTCCGACTGGTTTGCCGATAGCCCGCGCAATGCCGATGACGTGACCCGCACTCTTAGCCCGGATACGGTGACGGTGGTGAAGCACCTGAATCGTCAGGCCAGCGGAGCAGAACAGGTGCCCGGTCTGGGTGTGATTGCACGTCCTGTCACTTACATTCCGGCCCGGGCGATCACACCGCAGGTGCTGAAGCAAATTCAGACCGGCGATTACGTGGGGGTTTACGCCACCAGTCAGAGCCTGGATGTTACGCATGTGGGGATTGCTGTCCGGCATGATGGCCGCTTGTGGTTCAGGAACGCCTCTTCGCTGGCCGTTAATCGAAAAGTTGTCGATGCGCCGTTCAGGGAATATATGCGTTCGAAGCCGGGCATCATTGTGTTGCGTGCGGTTCCACTGGCAGCGCCGTAGCGGGGCCAGGGAATAAGGGATAATCTTCCGCGCCGAATTCGGCGCGAAAGACGTTAAGCGATTTTTCTGGCGCTGGCCAGCAGTGCGCCTACCGCCATAAACAGCCCGCCAAAAATGCGGTTCATTAACTTTATCTGTTTTGGTCCCTTAATCCAGCCCGCAATCCGCGTTGCCAGCGTGGCGTAGCCAATCATCACGATGATATCGACCACAACGGTGGTGACGCCCAGCACCAGATACTGCATAAATAGCGGCTGATGCGGCTGAATAAATTGCGGGAACAGGGCGGCGAGGAAGACGATACTTTTCGGGTTGGTCAGGTTAACCAGCACGGCGCGTTTGAACAGGCGACGACGCGGCATCGCTCTGGCGACTGCATCCAGATCAATGCCACCCGCTGAGCGCCACTGCTGAATACCCAGCCAGACCAGATAGGCCGCACCGGCCCATTTCAGAATCTCAAACGCCAGCAGCGACTGAGAAAACAGCGCGCCCAGACCGATGCCGACCAGCACGATATGCAGCGCCAGGCCGACCTGCAAACCGGAGATAGAGGCAACCGTGCCGCGATAGCCGTGGCTGATACCGGTACTCATGGTGTTGATTGCGCCGGAACCGGGCGACAGGCTGAGAATTGTAGTGGTAAGCAGATAGGTCAGCCACCATTCGATGGTCATGGGTCAGGCTCTCTTTAGTAGCGGAATTGTGACACAATACGCCAGAAATAAGCGCGGCGCTACGGCCTGCGCATGGCATTCAGGACTCTTTATCCGGTCATCAGGAGGGCGAATGAATCAACACAAAGCCAGCTGGCTGCGACGAGAAAAAGCCTTTGCTGCCTTCGCTACCGGGCCACTGCTCGATTTCTGGCACAGCCGCGAAGAGCTTGAGTTTACCGGCGTGGGTAATCTGACGCTGCGCTACGTCCGCTTCACATCACCGCAACACAAGCGTGTGATCCTGATTGTGCCGGGACGCATCGAGAGTTACATAAAATATCCTGAGCTGGCGTACGATCTGTTTCACTGCGGATTTGATGTGGTGATCCTTGACCATCGCGGTCAGGGGCGTTCCGATCGCCTGCTGGAAGATTCAC
The DNA here is from genome assembly GCF_054056055.1 of Pantoea sp. PvP021. NCBI lineage: Bacteria > Pseudomonadati > Pseudomonadota > Gammaproteobacteria > Enterobacterales > Erwiniaceae > Pantoea > Pantoea sp. PvP021. The sequence goes on from NZ_JBSRXX010000006.1 coordinate 227,346, forward strand.
ACCGCGGTCACGTGGCGGAATTTACCCATTATGTCGACGACCTTGAAACGCTCTATCTGAAAGAGATTATCAGCGGTCACTACCAGCAGCGCTATGCGCTGGCTCACTCCATGGGCGGCGCAATCTTAACGCTGTTTCTGGCGCGTCAGCCGCAGGCGTTTCATGCGGTCGCGCTGGTGGCGCCGATGTTTGGCATTGCTTTACCGTTGCCCTCTTTTCTGGCCCATCGGATCCTGGACTGGGCGGAGAAGCGTCCGGCGATGCGCGATGGCTATGCGCTCGGCACCGGCCGCTGGCGTGCGCATCCGTTTGGCATTAACCGGCTGACGCACAGCACCGAGCGTTACCGGCGAAACCTGCGCTTTTATGCGGACGATCCGGCGATTCGCGTTGGCGGGCCAACCTACCATTGGGTACGTGAAGGCATCCATGCAGGTCGCAACATCATCAGTCAGGTCGATAAGATCACCACGCCACTGCTACTGTTACAGGCCAGCGATGATCGGGTGGTCGACAATCGTTCGCAGGACCTTTTTTGTGCCGCGATGGCAGCGGCGGGTCATCCGTGTGAGGGCAATAAGCCACGGGTGATCGACGGTGCGCGTCATGAGATCCTGTTTGAAAAGGATGAGATGCGCGCCGAAGCACTCAATGCAGTGGTCGACTTCTTTTCCTCGCACCACTGACGTTATTTATCCGACCGGTTAAGGCCGGCAGAACCAGATACCCGAGGTTTTCATGTATCACATCGTTGCATCCGATCTGGATGGCACGCTGCTTTCTCCCGAACATCGTCTGACCCCTTTTGCGCGTGAAACGCTGCAGCAGCTGGTCGCGAAAGATATTCACTTTATATTCGCCACCGGCCGTCATCATATCGATGTCGGACAGATGCGCGACAGCCTGGCGATTCCGGCCTATATGATCACCTCAAACGGCGCGCGCGTGCACAACGCAGAGGGCGAACTGGTGTTCAGTCATAATCTGGATGAGGATATCGCCAGCGATCTGTTTGGCCTGCAATATCATCACAGCGATATCCTGACCCACGTTTACCGCGACGATGAGTGGTTTGTCAGCCGCTCAAGCCCGGCTGAGCAGGACTATTTCCGCGAGTCGGTGTTCAACTATCAGGTCTATGAGCCGGGTCTGCTGCCAACCGATAATATCAGCAAGGTCTTTTTCACCTGCGAAAATCCCGAGCATCTGATCCCGATGGAACAGGCGATTGAAGCGCGCTGGGGCGATCGGGTTAACGTCAGTTTCTCACTGCCTACCTGTCTGGAAGTGATGGCGGGCGGCGTGTCGAAAGGGCATGCGCTGGAAGCGGTCGCGAAAACGCTGGGCCATTCACTGGAAAGCTGTATCGCCTTTGGCGACGGCATGAACGATGTGGAGATGCTGAGCATGGCGGGTAAGGGCTTTATCATGCAGAACGCCCATCAGAGGTTGAAAGATACGCTGCCGGAGCTGGATGTGATCGGTTCAAATGCCGATGATGCCGTGCCGCAGACGCTGCGCACGCTCTATCTTGCTTAAGCCGTCAGCGCAAAAAAAGGGCCGGATATCCGGCCCTTTTTTATTGCCGTCAGGCAGGGGTCTTTTTGTGTTTGTGTTCGCTGACCATGGTCAGTAACAGCAGGATAACCGCCAGCACACAGCCAGCAATCATCACCATGAAGCCGCCGTCCCAGCCGAAGTAATCGACGGTGTAACCGACAATGGCGCTGGCCGCCACCGATCCACCCAGATAGCCGAACAGGCCGGTGAAGCCCGCCGCCGTCCCCGCCGCTTTTTTCGGGGCCAGCTCCAGCGCGTGCAGACCAATAAGCATCACCGGACCGTAGATCAGGAAGCCAATCACAATCATACAGGCCATATCGACGCCAGGATTGCCCGCCGGGTTAAGCCAGTAGATCACGGTCGCGATGGTTACCAGCGTCATAAAGAACACCCCGGTCGCACCGCGATTACCGCGGAACACTTTGTCCGACATCCAGCCGCACAGCAGCGTTCCGGGGATCCCCGCATACTCATACAGGAAGTAAGCCCACGACGATTTATCCAGCGTGAAGTGTTTTACTTCTCTGAGATAGGTCGGCGACCAGTCGAGAATGCCGTAGCGCAGCAGATAAACAAACACGTTGGCCAGCGCGATGTACCACAGCAGCTTGTTCGGCAGCACATATTTCATGAAGATCTGTTTAGCCGTCAGCTCCTCTTCGTGGCTGGCATCATAGTCGGGCGGATAGTCGTTTTTGTACTCTTCAATCGGTGGCAGACCACAGGATTGCGGCGTATCGCGCATCAGCGCAAAGGCCAGAATCGCAATGGCGATGGCGCCAAACGCCGGCATATAGAGTGCCGCTTTCCAGTCGTTGAACCACGCCATACCGAGCAGGAACAGCAGAGGCGGAATACCGCCGCCGACATTATGGGCGCAGTTCCAGACCGAAACGATCCTGCCGCGCTCTTTCTGCGACCACCAGTGAACCATGGTACGTCCACAAGGTGGCCAGCCCATGCCCTGGAACCAGCCGCAGATAAACAGCAGCACGAACATCACCATAATGCTGGAGGTGGCCCAGGGAACGAATCCCATGATCAGCATCACTGTCGCAGCCAGAATCAGGCCTGCCGGTAAGAAGACGCGCGGGTTTGAGCGGTCAGAGACCGATCCCATGATGAATTTTGAAAAGCCGTAGGCGATGGATATGCCGGATAAGGCAAAACCGAGATCGCCACGTGAAAAACCCTGCTCTACCAGGTAGGGCATGGCGAGTGCGAAGTTTTTTCTGACCAGATAGTAGGCGGCGTAACCAAAGAAGATCCCGATGAAAATTTGCCAGCGCAGACGACGGTAGAGCGGATCAACGTGATCCTCCGCCACCTGCGGCTGACGTGGTGCAGGTTTAAAAATGCTCAGCATCAGTGAGGCCCTCCAGGGCACATTATGGTTTTTAATTCCCAGCAGGTTGGGGCAGGAAAAGAGCAGAAGAAAATGGACGCAGAATGTTCCATTTCGCGCAAAGAATAGTGTTAGTTGCGCAACGTTACTGTGATGAATGACACATTTGTTACACTTTTATTACATTCTGGAGCGGAAGTGATCATGCGATGGATCATTTCGCGCATTTTATCTGGCTGAAAAATCTTTATGCAGACAGTTATGTCAGGAGGCGAGAGTCCTTTACCGATGGATATTCTGATCGCCTGGTTTGTAATCAGATGTCAACCAGATTTCACAGCCTGATGGCAGCACATTGTTTACACTGACGGCCTGTTAATTTCGGGGTCGTCACCGTGTTTTTATTGATTATTACCACCATTCTGTGGGCCTTTTCGTTCAGTCTGATTGGCGAATACCTTGCCGGGCAGGTGGACAGCTGGTTCTCTGTACTGATGCGACTGGCGCTGGCTGCGCTGGTATTTTTACCTTTCCTGCGCTGGCGTGGTCATCGCCCTTCAACGCTGTTGCTTTACATGCTGGTCGGGATGCTGCAGCTGGGCGTGATGTATCTGCTGAGTTTCGAAGCCTATCTCTATCTTAGCGTGTCGGAATTCCTGCTGTTTACGGTGATGACGCCGCTTTATGTGACGCTGATTTACGATCTGATCAGCCGTCGTCCACTGCGCATCGGCTATATCTTCAGTGCACTGCTGGCTGTGGCAGGTGCGGCCATTATTCGCTATGACAAAGTCAGCGATCATTTCTGGTTTGGTCTGCTGTTAGTGCAACTGGCAAATATCTGCTTTGCGGCGGGAATGGTGGGCTATAAGCGTCTGCAGGAGACCCGCCCGATGCCGCAGCACACGGCCTTCTCCTGGTTCTATCTGGGTGCAGTGTTGATTGCGGTGATCGCCTGGTGTGCCTGGGGCAATCCACAGAAGTTGCCGACCACCTCATTGCAGTGGGGCATTCTGGTCTGGCTGGGCATTGCGGCTTCCGGTCTCGGCTATTTTATGTGGAATTATGGTGCGACCCAGGTCGATGCCGGCACGCTGGGCATTATGAATAACATGCACGTTCCTGCCGGGCTGCTGGTGAATCTGGCTATCTGGCAGGAGAAACCGCACTGGCCAAGCTTTATTGCGGGCGCACTGGTGATCCTCGCCTCGTTGTGGGTGCATAAGCGCTGGGTGGTGGGGCGCGGTGACCGATCATAAACAGTGCTGTTGCATGGGTGCGGCCTCCCGGGCTGGCGCGTCCGATCGCGAAGGAATCTTCCAGGATGGTTCAGAAATGCTCCCGGCGCTTTTTTTCCCTGCGACGAAGGCTCTAACGATGACCCGCTTTCACTCCCCAGGGCTGGCCTGGTGTTGCTAATTAAAAAGCCATGAAGAAGCTTAAGGGAAGAGGTGGCGCAACTGAGGAGCAAAGCGTCCGAGCCAGGGATGGCGAGGCCGTGCTGCATGGATGCAGGCTTTCTTTGCGATCAGATGCGCCACTTCTGACCACGCAGGTACCCGAAGCGATCAGCCACAGACGTTAAGCAGGCTTTTCACTCTTAGGACGCTGAATCATCGCCAGCCCTTTCAGGAAGTTACGCAGAATCTGATCGCCGCATTCGCGATAGTTCTTATGATCAGGTTTGCGGAAAATCGCACCAATCTCAGCCTGTGAAACGGTAAAATTCACGCGTTTCAGTACATCAGGAATGTCGGTGGTTTTCAGATCAAAAGCGATACGCAGCTTTCTCATGAAGATGTTATTGGTCATCTTGCGCTCAATCGACGGCGCGGGCGCATCTTCACTTTTGCCGCGACGGTAGAAGATCAGGCCATTCAGGAAATAACCCATCAGCACATCGGGGCAGGGACGGAACGCAGCATCGTCATCTTTTTTCAGCCACGCCTGAATATCCGCCAGCGGCACGTCACATTGCGCCAGCGCAAAAATCTCCACCATTTTGGCATCGCTCAGGTTGAGCATATAGCGCACGCTGCGCAGAATATCATTGTTAGTCATGGTGAAATCTTCTCGTGGTCAGTCGACAGGCTGCGCATTATAGGGGATTTTGCCCGCCTTCGCGCAGGTTTGTGCCCGCCAGATTATCGCTGCAACACCGCACCGGGCAGCGCGGCGTCGCGCACAAAAGGCAGATGCTCACAGGCGTGCTGACGGGCAAAGCGGATAAACGCTTCCAGCACCGGCTGACGTTGCTCCCCTTCGCGCACGGCCGCATAAAGACGGCTCCACAGGCCATCGCCCAGCGTGCGGGTGACCACCAGACCCTGCTTCTCAAAACTCTCCACCACCCAGTGCGGCAGCGCGGCAATCCCCATACGTGCCGAGACCATCTGAATCATCAGCAGGGTGTTATCCACACTTTTCAGTGCCGGACTGACGCCTGCGGGCTGCAGGAAGTGACGCCAGATATCCAGACGCTGACGCTGCACCGGATAGATCATCAACACCTCATCGGCTAGATCTTCCGGCGAAATCTGCTCAACCTGCGCCAGCGGGTGATCCGTTGCCAGCACCAGCCGCACTTCATAATCAAACATCGGGGAGTAGAACAGACCCGAGCGCGCCAGGATATCGGAGGTCAGCACCACATCCAGCTCACCCTGTTGCAGGGCGGGTTGAGGATCAAAGGTCACGCCCGATTTGAAATCCATCACCACCTGCGGCCAGCTCTGACGGAATTTATCCAGCGCGGGGGTCAGCCACTGAATGCAGCTATGGCACTCTATTGCCACCCGCAGCGTGGTCTGATGTGGCTCATGGCAGGCCTGCAATGCCTGCTGAATCTGCGGCAGCACCTGCTCTGCCAGCTGCAGCAGAATATCGCCCTGCGGCGTAAAGCGCAGCGGCTGACTTTTACGCACGAACAGGCGGAATCCCAGCCGCTGCTCCAGATCGCTGAACTGATGAGACAACGCCGATTGCGTCTGATGAAGCTGGGCCGCCGCCGCCGCCAGCGAGCCCGTATTGCGCAGAGCCTGAAGCGTCCGCAGGTGCTTGAGTTCGATCATGAGAGTCCTTCACATCGAAAATGAACATATTGCGCTTGAGCAATATACAGTACCCGCAGAGTATAGCAGTGTAAACATCTGGACGGCTAAACATCTTTGGCTGCCCATTTCAGCCAAAGTGAAAGATTATCTGGAGAACAGCACATGACTATCCTGAACCATACCCTCGGCTTTCCCCGTATTGGCCTGCGCCGTGAACTGAAAAAAGCGCTGGAGAGTTACTGGGCTGGCGACAGCACGCAGCAGGCGTTACTGGCGACGGGCCGTGAGCTGCGTGCGCGACACTGGCAACAACAGAAAGAGGCGGGCGTCGATCTGCTGCCGGTCGGCGATTTCGCCTGGTATGACCATGTGCTGACCACCAGCCTGATGCTGGGTAACGTGCCCGCGCGTCATCAGAACAAAGCCGGCACAGTGGACCTCGACACCCTGTTCCGCCTGGGACGCGGTCGTGCGCCGACCGGTGAGCCTGCGGCGGCGGCAGAAATGACCAAATGGTTTAACACCAACTATCACTACATGGTGCCGGAATTTACCCAGGGTCAGACGTTTAAACTGACCTGGACCCAGCTGCTGGACGAGGTGGATGAGGCACTGGCGCTGGGACACAACATCAAGCCAGTGCTGCTGGGGCCGGTGACGTATCTGTGGCTGGGTAAAGTGAAGGGTGAGCCGTTTGAACGTCTGTCGCTGCTGGAGGGAATTCTGCCGGTCTATCAGCAGGTGCTGGCGGAACTGGCTAAGCGCGGCATCGAATGGGTACAGATTGATGAACCCGCTCTGGCACTGGAGCTGCCGCAGACGTGGCGCGAAGCCTTCCAGCCGGCGTATGACGCACTGCAGGGTCACAGCAAACTGCTGCTGACCACCTATTTTGACAGCATCGGCCAGAACATTGATGTGATTCGTGCGCTGCCGGTGCAGGGGCTGCATGTCGATCTGGTCCATGGTCGTGATGATATTCAGCAACTGAATCAGCAACTGCCCGCCAGCTGGCTGCTGTCGCTCGGCGTGATCAACGGACGCAACGTCTGGCGCGCCGATCTGAGCCGCTGGTTCAGCCGCTTGCAACCGCTGACCAGAGCGCGTGAACAGGTGTGGATCGGCTCCTCCTGCTCGCTGCTGCATAGCCCTATCGACCTGAGCGTCGAGACCCGTCTGGATGATGAAGTCAAAAGCTGGTTCGCCTTTGCGCTGCAGAAATGTGCCGAGCTATCACTGCTGAGTCAGGCACTCAACAACAACGATGCGACGGCGCTGGAAGCCTGGAGCGCACCGGTACACGCCCGCGCTCACTCCCGCCGCGTGCATAATGCGGCGGTGGGCCAGCGTATTAAGGCCATTACCCCACAGCACAGTGAACGCCAGAGCGCTTATCCGGTGCGGGCGGTCCTGCAGCGTCAGCGTTTCAATCTGCCAGCCTGGCCTACCACCACCATCGGCTCTTTTCCGCAGACCACTGAAATTCGCGGCCTGCGCCTCGACTTTAAACAGGGCCGGCTCGACAGCAACCATTACCGCACCGGCATCGCGGAGCACATTAAGCAGGCGATTCTCGAACAGGAGCGGCTGGGGCTGGATGTGCTGGTTCACGGTGAAGCGGAACGTAACGACATGGTTGAGTACTTCGGCGAACATCTGGAGGGGTTTGTCTTCACACAGAATGGCTGGGTTCAGAGCTACGGTTCACGCTGTGTGAAACCGCCTGTCATTATTGGCGATGTCAGTCGTCCGGAGGCGATCACCGTTGAGTGGGCCAGATATGCCCAGTCGCTGACCAACAAGCCGGTAAAAGGGATGCTGACCGGTCCGGTAACCATCCTCTGCTGGTCATTCCCGCGTGAAGATGTGTCACGCGAAACCATCGCGAAACAAATCGCGCTGGCGCTGCGTGATGAAGTCGAAGACCTGGAGAAGGCGGGCATCGGGATTATCCAGATTGATGAGCCTGCGCTGCGTGAAGGTCTGCCACTGCACCAGTCTGAATGGGCCGCCTACCTGAACTGGGCGGTGGAGGCCTTCCGACTGAATGCGGCGGTGGCGCGGGATGAAACCCAGATTCACACCCATATGTGTTACTGCGAATTTAACGACATTATGGACGCTATCGCGGCGCTGGATGCCGATGTGATCACCATCGAAACCTCGCGATCTGACATGGACCTGCTGGAGGCGTTTGAGAACTTCGACTACCCGAATGAAATCGGTCCCGGCGTCTACGACATCCATTCGCCTAATGTCCCCAGCGTGGAGTGGATAGAAGCACTGTTGCTAAAGGCGGCGAAACGCATTCCGGAAGCGCGTCTGTGGGTGAACCCGGACTGCGGTTTGAAAACACGGGGCTGGACGGAAACGCGTCAGGCGCTGGCGAACATGGTGACGGCAGCGAAGAAATTGCGTGGAGAAACGGCGTAGGGAATCGGGTCTGGTGGGGCGAAAAAATCAGGGGCGCATAAGCGCCCCTTTTTCATTTACTGCGATGCAACACCATACTGCCTGAACCAGGCCAGCATCCGCTGCCAGCCATCATTGGCAGATTCAGCATGGTAGCTTGCACGATAGTCAGCATTAAAGGCATGGCCCGCTTCGGGATAGACGATGATCTCTGCGGTTGCATTGGCGGCATGCAGTGCCTGACGCATCTGCTCGACGCTCTCCAGCGGGATACCCTCATCCTGGCCACCATACAAACCTAATACTGGCGCATTCAGGTCGACCGCAATATCAATAGGATGCTTCTGCTGCTTCAGCGTACGCTCACCGGTCAGTCGTCCATACCACGCCACGGCGGCGCGCAGTTGCGGGTTATGCGCGGCGTAGAGCCAGCTGATGCGACCACCCCAGCAAAAACCGGTGATGCCCATGCGACGAATATCGCCGCCGTTGCGTGCGGCCCAGTTGGCGGCATGATCGAGATCGGCCAGCACCTGGCTGTCAGGCACTTTGCTGACCAGCTCGCTGAACAGCGTCGGGATATCATTATACTCAGCGGGATCGCCCTCGCGGAAATAGAGCTCAGGCGCAATCGCCAGATAGCCTTCCAGCGCCAGGCGGCGGCAGATATCCCGGATGTGTTCATGCACACCAAAGATCTCCTGCACGACCAGTACGACTGGCCACGGGCCTTCCGCTGACTGGGGTTTTGCAAAGAATGCCGGCATATTTTCGCCCTGGCTGGGCACTGAGGTTTCACCCGCGTGAATCGCCGGGCTGTCGGTAATGATGGTGGTGGAGGCGGTGGGCTGCACGGCAGGGGCAAAGCCGCCCGTCGCCGGTTTTTGTGCCATATTATCACTGGGTTTCATTATTCTCTCCGTGCAAGCATTTGCGCAATCACGTAACTATAGCCTGGCCGGAAAGCGTATGCGCCAGGTGTCGGGTCACAGAATCAGCAGCGAATAAAATCATCCTTCTCTTTAACATTGCGCAGACCCTGACACAGCCCCACCGAGAGCTATCCGCACCAGGAAGATGCTATTGTGTGATTTTCGTCACAATTTATCTTTCGGGAAATGTAACTTTCATTTTCTTAAGTGAATGTTGTCACATATTTATTGGGCGTGCTGGCGTAGAGTGGCGCGCTACCTTCCCTTAACAGGAGTCTGAAAATGACACAGTCTGACGTTTTCCATCTTGGCCTGACCAAAGCCGATCTGCAGGGCGCCACCCTGGCGATTGTGCCGGGCGATCCGGAGCGCGTGAAGAAAATTGCCGGACTGATGGAAGATGCCACGCATCTCGCCTCACACCGTGAATTTACCTCCTGGCTGGCAAAAATTGATGGTAAGCCGGTCGTGGTCTGCTCAACCGGCATTGGCGGTCCGTCGACCTCGATTGCGGTCGAAGAGCTGGCACAGCTTGGCGTACGTACCTTCCTGCGTGTCGGTACCACGGGCGCTATCCAGCCGCATATCAATGTCGGCGATGTGCTGGTGACCACCGCATCCGTTCGCCTGGACGGGGCCAGCCTGCATTTTGCGCCGATGGAGTTTCCGGCAGTGGCTGATTTCGCCTGCACCACCGCGCTGGTTGCCGCCGCAGAAGCCTGTGGCGCGAAAACGCATATCGGCATCACCGCCTCTTCTGACACCTTCTATCCGGGTCAGGAGCGCTACGACACCGTCTCGGGCCGCGTAGTCAGTCGCTTCAGGGGATCGATGAAAGAGTGGCAGGAGATGGGCGTTCTCAACTATGAGATGGAATCCGCTACACTGTTAACCATGTGCGCCAGCCAGGGTCTGCGAGCCGGCATGGTGGCGGGCGTGATTGTGAACCGCACTCAGAAAGAGATCCCGGATGCGGTCACCATGAAACAGACAGAAAGTGACGCAGTGAAGATTGTGGTCGAAGCGGCGCGTCGCTTACTATAACGACCGCGTCTGGCAGCAGGTTTTTTGTCCAGACTCAAAACCTGCTGCCGGTAGTTAACGGCGCGTAATATCAGTGAAACCTGAGAGTTTTTATGCGCAATACTATTCCCGTCCGACGTCCTGCCCCTGGTGCTAATCCGGCCGCACTCAAAGCCATGCTGGAACGCAGTGCCGAACGTTTCCGTGCCGCCATGCAACAGGGCGACTATGCGCTGGCCGCTCAATGCTGTGAAGAGGTATTGCGCACGATGCCCAATCAGATGCAGGTGCTGAGCGACTACGCGCTCTGCCTGCTGCGTCTGGGTCAGTACAATAAATCGTACAAAATCTACCAGAAAATTTATCAGTCACCGCCCGCTGTACAGGCTACCGCCTCCGAAACCTGGCTGGATGGCCTGACCGAAGTGTGTGGCTGGCTGGATAAAAAGGATGAGGTGACGCGTCATGGGCTGGCCTCGCTGATGCGCTCTGATGCGCGTTTCAGCCAGGGGCAGCGCGCCACATTTCCCGCTCCGCAACCGGAGCCTGTCGATCTCACTCATCCGCACCAGAATGTCATCGCTTTCTGCCTCTATGGCGATCAGCCGCGCTACTGTGAAACCTTAATCAAAAACGTTGAAGTGGCGCCTGAACTCTATCCCGGCTGGGTCTGCCGCATCTATCTCGATGACAGCGTGCCGCAGCATGTCTGGCAGCGCCTTGACCAGCCGCACGTCCAGCTGATCGATATGTCCCACGAGAAAACGCTGTTTCCGACCCTGTGGCGTTTCCTGGTAATGGACGATCCGGGCGTGAAGCGTTTTATCGTGCGTGATGCCGACTCGCTGCTCTCGGAGCGCGAAGCGGCAGCGGTAAACGCCTGGCTGGCGTCGCCTTACTGGTTCCACCATATGCGTGACTACTTCTCCCATACTGAGCTGCTGCTGGCAGGGATGTGGGGCGGCTGTCACGGCGTCTTCCGGGATGTGGAACAGGCGATGCGCGATTTCATTGCGCAGTATCAGGGCAGCCAGCGCTTCACCGATCAATATTTCCTCAAGGTGGCGTTGTGGCCGACGGTGCGTGAAAGCCTCCTGAGCCACGATGAGTTGTTTCATTTTCATCAGGCCAAGCCGTGGCCTGACCATGCCCCCGTGCGCTGGCAGACGCCGCATTTCCATGTGGGCAGCAATGCCGGTTTTGCCAGTATGACCGGCAAATCCAGCGCCGCTGAGGGAAGCAGACAGCGCGTCGCGATCACCTCGGGCGGGACAACCTGGCACTATCTGGCGCAGGTTAAAAAGGGTGAATGGCTATTGCCCATGCCGTTTTTCCTGATTGATGAGTGGCAGGCTGGCAAGCTCACGGTGGCGGCGCTGTAAGGCGCTGAACCCTGCTAAAATTATCTGGACATTCATACAGTGCGACTCTACCTTTCCCTCAGCAGCCTGAGTCGCGGGGGAAATCATGGATCAGCACATCATTATCAGCGCCTGTCTGGCGCTTGCCGGGTTAGGGATTGGCTGGATGCTGGCACAGTTACGTGCCGGCCATCAGGTCGCCAGTTTCCAGACCGAGCGCCGTCTGCAGGAAGAGGCGCAACAGCGTCAGCAGCAGCAAATCGAACAGCTTCAGCAGCAGACGCAGCAGCGTGAGCAGGAGCTTCGTCAGCTGCACGGCGCGCTGAGCGGCGCCAATGAGCGACTGCAACAGCTTGATTACTGGCGTAATGAAAGTGAGCAGCTTAATCGTGAACTGCGCAATCAGCTGGAGGTCAACAGCGCACAGGAAGCGGAGCTGCGTGAGGTGACCATTCGCCTTGAAGAGACCCGTTTCGCCGCAGAAGAGAAACAGCGCCTGCTGACCAACAGCGAACAACGCCTTAGCGCCCAGTTTGAAAACCTCGCCAACCGTATTTTCGAAAACAGCGGCCGTCGCGTCGATGAACAGAACCGGCAAAGTCTGGACGGGCTGATTGGTCCGTTGCGTGAACAGCTTGATGGCTTCCGTCGTCAGGTTCATGAAAGCTTTGGCGCAGAAGCGCGTGAGCGACATACCCTGACCCATGAAATCCGGCAGTTACAGCAGCTGAATGCGCAGATGGCGCAGGAGGCGCTTAACCTGACCAAAGCGCTGAAGGGCGATAATAAAATCCAGGGTAACTGGGGTGAAGTGGTGCTGAGCCGGGTACTGGAAGCTTCCGGACTGCGTGAAGGCTACGAATATGAAACCCAGGTGAGCATTCAGTCAGAACAGCAGGGCAGGATGCAGCCGGATGTGATTGTGCGCCTGCCGCAGGGCAAAGATGTGGTGGTGGACGCCAAAATGACGCTGGTGGCCTATGAGCGCTACTTCAATGCGGATGATGAGATCCTACGAGAGCAGGCTATTCAGGAACATGTCGCTGCCATGCGGGCGCACATCCGCCTGCTGGGACGAAAAGATTATCAACAATTGCCCGGCTTACGATCGCTGGATTATGTGCTGATGTTTATCCCGGTGGAGCCCGCCTTTTTGCTGGCCATTGACCGCCAGCCTGAGCTGATTGGTGAGGCGCTGCAGCAGAACATCATGCTGGTCAGCCCCACCACGCTGCTGGTGGCGTTGCGTACCATTAATAATCTGTGGCGCTATGAGCATCAGAGCCGCAATGCACAGCGTATTGCCGATCGGGCAACGCGGCTCTATGACAAGATGCGGCTGTTTGTCGATGACATGAGCGGCATTGGTCACAGCCTGGACAAGGCGCAGAACAGCTATCGCGAGGCGATGAAAAAGCTGTCAGAAGGGCGCGGCAACCTGATTGCGCAGACTGAAGGATTTCGTGCGCTGGGTGTGGAGATCAAACGACCAATTAATCCTCAGCTGGCCGAACGAGCCATGCCGGAAAACCGGGCGGCTGATGACGCAGATGATGACAGTGATGCGGATGAGAGTGAGATGCATGTGAGGCGCCTCCACGAATAGTATGGGCGCAGCGTGCCTGACTTCCGTGACTCTGATACACTTCGGGAAGTATTGTTTGTGGAGCAGGTAAAACCGATGGCAGATGAATCACAGCAGGAAACTACCCATTTTGGCTTTCAGACGGTCGCCAAAAGCGAAAAAGCTGACAAAGTCGCGGACGTGTTTCACTCCGTAGCGGCAAAATATGACCTGATGAACGATTTGATGTCGTTTGGCGTCCATCGTATCTGGAAGCGTTTTACCATTGACAGCAGCGGCGTACGTCGCGGTCAGCGCGTGTTGGATCTGGCGGGGGGTACCGGCGATCTGACGGCTAAATTTTCTCGCCTGGTGGGCGAAACGGGTCAGGTTGTACTGGCCGATATCAACAGTTCCATGCTGAAGATGGGCCGCGAAAAGCTGCGCAATCAGGGCGTGGTCGGCAACGTGAGTTACGTACAGGCCAATGCCGAAGCCCTGCCTTTCCCTGATAACTATTTCGACTGCATTACCATCTCTTTTGGCCTGCGTAACGTTACGGAAAAAGAGAAGGCGCTGGCCTCTATGTTCCGGGTACTCAAGCCGGGCGGACGCCTGCTGGTGCTGGAGTTCTCTAAACCCGTCCTGGATCCGCTGAGCAAAGCGTATGACGCCTACTCGTTCCATATTCTGCCGCGTATCGGACAGCTGGTGGCGCAGGATGCAGAGAGCTATCGCTATCTGGCCGAATCGATCCGCATGCATCCCGATCAGGAGACCCTGAAAGCGATGATGAACGATGTCGGTTTTGAAAATACCACTTACTCCAATATGACCGGCGGCATTGTGGCGCTGCATCGTGGATTTAAGTTCTGAGTGAGATGGTAATGAACCTGACGCCCTTGATTACCGCGGGCCTGGAAACGGCGCTGAACCGTATTCTCTATCGCGATCGTGGCCTGAAACCGGCGCGGCAACGCCTGAATGGCAAAGTGCTGACGCTGCGCCTGAATGAGCTCTCTCATCCGCTGGTGCTGGTCTTCAGTGAACAGCAGGTCGATGTGTTAGCTGACTGGCAGGATCGCAGTGACTGCACGGTGATCACCTCGCTGAAAACCCTGCCGAAGCTGCGCGATCGCCAGCAGCTGACGCCGCTGATCCGTAGCGGTGAACTGCAGGTTGAAGGTGACCTGCAGGTGGTGCAGCAGTTCTCTGCGCTGATGGATCTGGCTGAGCTGGATCCGGCAGAATATCTGGCTCCCTGGGTCGGCGATATCGCCGCACAGGGGATCAGCCAGCGCTCACAACAGGCATTACGCTTTTTCAAAGGTGAAGTGCAGCGTCGCCAGGATTATCTCGGACAGGCCATAACCGAAGAGTGGCGTGTTGCGCCTGGCTCGCTGGAGTTAGCCTGGTTTTCTGAGGAGGTCGACGCGATGGAACGTTCGCTTGAGGCGCTTGATGCGCGTCTGGCGCAGCTGGAGGCAAAATGAGTTTTGGAGAGATCCGCCGCTTATATCTGATCATGAAGGTGTTTCTGACCTATGGCCTTGATGAACTGATTCCTCAGACACGCCTCACTTTCCTGTTTCGCCTGTGGCGTCGCTCTGTTTTCTGGATCCCTAATCTGCATCAGCATGAACCGATCGGCGCACGTATGCGCATGGCGATGGAGCAGCTGGGTCCGGTCTGGATCAAGTTTGGCCAGATGCTGTCGACCCGTCGTGATCTCTTCCCGCCGCTGATTGCCGATCAACTGGCGATCCTGCAGGACCGTGTTGCGCCGTTCGATGGCGTCAAAGCCAAAGCGCAGATTGAAGCTTCAATGGGCGCGCCGATTGAAACCTGGTTTGATGATTTTGATATCAAGCCACTGGCTTCGGCATCCATTGCGCAGGTGCACACCGCCACGCTGAAATCAACTGGCAAGAAAGTGGTGATTAAAGTGATTCGCCCCGATATTTTGCCGGTGATTCGGGCGGACATGAAGCTGATCTATCGCCTGGCCCGCTGGGTCCCGCGCCTGTTGCCGGATGGCCGTCGTCTGCGTCCGGTCGAAGTGGTGCGCGATTATGAGAAAACCCTGCTTGATGAGCTGAATCTGTTACGTGAAGCGGCCAACGCCATTCAGCTGCGCCGGAATTTTGAAGATAGCCGCATGCTCTATGTGCCGGAAGTCTATTCCGACTACTGCAGCGAAACCATGATGGTGATGGAGCGCATCTACGGCATTCCGATTTCAGATGTTGCCACGCTGGAGCGTCATGGCGTTAATATGAAGCTGCTGGCAGAACGTGGCGTGCAGGTCTTCTTCACCCAGGTCTTCCGCGACAGCTTCTTCCATGCGGATATGCATCCTGGCAATATTTTTGTCAGCTATGAACATCCGGAAGATCCACAATATATCGGCATCGATTGCGGTATCGTGGGGTCACTGAACAAAGAAGATAAGCGCTATCTGGCTGAAAACTTTATCGCCTTCTTCAACCGTGACTACCGTAAGGTCGCGGAGTTGCACGTTGACTCAGGCTGGGTGCCGCCCGATACCAACGTAGAAGATTTCGAGTTTGCGATTCGTACGGTCTGCGAGCCGATTTTTGAAAAACCGCTGGCTGAAATCTCCTTCGGGCATGTGCTGCTGAACCTGTTCAACACCGCACGCCGCTTTAATATGGAAGTGCAGCCGCAGCTGGTCCTGCTGCAAAAAACGCTGCTCTATGTTGAAGGCATCGGCCGTCAGCTCTATCCGCAGCTCGACCTGTGGAAGACAGCCAAGCCCTTCCTGGAAGAGTGGATCAAAGATCAGGTGGGATTACCGGCTATTATCCGTGCGGTAAAAGAGAAAGCGCCATTCTGGGCTGAGAAACTCCCTGAGCTGCCGGAGCTGTTTTACGACAGCATGCGCCAGCACAAACTTTTAAGGCACAGCGTCGATAAATTAGTGGGCGATATGAATGCGCAGCGCGTCCGGCACCATCAGGCGCGTTACCTGTTCGGCGTCGGTGCAACGTTGCTGTTAAGCGGAACGGCTGTGCTGCTCACCCGACCGGATTGGGACTTTTTCCCGGCGGTGTTGATGGCAGCAGGAATTGTCTCCTGGTTAATCGGCTGGCGTAAGACAAACTGATTGTCACGTCCGTCTAAAAAAAGGTAATGTCGCTGGCTCAGGCCCGGTTGAAAAGGGCACTCTGTGGTGCATTACCTCATCGTTTTCACAGAATATTAGAGGCTATCTCATGGGCGGTATCAGTATCTGGCAATTGTTAATCATTGCCGTGATTGTTGTACTTCTGTTCGGTACCAACAAATTACGTAATCTGGGTTCAGATTTGGGTTCTTCGATTCGTGGCTTCAAAAAAGCCATGGGTGACGAGGACGACAAAAAGGATCAACCGAAAGAGCAGGACGCTGACTTCGCTGCCAAAACGCTGGCGGACAAACAGCAAACTTCGGCTAACAAAGAAGAAGCCAAGAACGACAAGCAGGTGTAAACCGTGTTTGATATTGGTTTTAGTGAACTGGTATTGGTGTTCGTGATCGGGCTGATTGTACTCGGCCCGCAACGTTTACCGGTTGCGGTGAAAACCGTGGTCGGCTGGATCAGGGCGATTCGTTCGCTGGCAGCCAATGTACAACATGAACTGGCGCAGGAGCTCAAGCTGCAGGAGTTGCAGGAGAGCCTGAAAAAGGTGGAAGAAGCGGGCCGTGGCACGCTCTCACCCGAGCTGAAAGAGTCGATGGAAGAGCTGCGTAAAACTGCGGATTCAATGAAACGCTCGGTCAGTCAGAGCATCGACATTGAAAAAGAGGAAGACGAGGCAAACACCATCCATTCGGCTCAGCACAGGCCCGCGCCTGCTCCGGCTGAGCCTTCGGCGACACCGGCTACAGCAGAACATCAGGCCAGTGCCCCGGCACAGACACCGTCTGCGGTTTCAGACTCAGGCCCGGCGGTGCAGCCCTCTGCCGCACCTTCTGCCGTCGCCAATGCTCCTGCACCGGCTTCTTCAGCGGTTTCATCAGGTCCGGCGGTGCAGTCCTCTGCCGCACCAACCGCTGTGGCCAGCGCACCGGCACAGGCGCCCGCTGGCGACGTTGCCAGGCCGGCAGATCCTGCGCGTCATTCCGCTACCCCCTCTTCTGCAAGTGATGAACGATAATGGCCGTTGAAGATACCCAACCGCTCATCAGTCATCTGATTGAGCTGCGTAAGCGACTACTGAACTGCATCATTGCCGTATTAGCGATTTTCCTGGTGCTGGTTTATTTCGCCAACGACATCTACCAGCTGGTCGCGGCACCGCTAATCAGCCAGATGCCGGTGGGCTCCAGCATGATCGCGACCGATGTGGCCTCACCGTTTTTCACCCCGATTAAGCTGACCATTATAGTGTCGGTGTTTCTTGCGGTGCCGGTGATCCTCTATCAGGTCTGGGCATTTGTCGCCCCGGCGCTTTACCGTCATGAGCGCAGGCTGGTTATGCCGCTGCTGTTTTCCAGCACCTTCCTGTTCTACTTCGGCGTGGCCTTTGCCTATTTCGTGGTCTTCCCGCTGGCATTTGGTTTTTTCACCAAGACAGCGCCGATCGGCGTGACTGTAGCAACGGATATCTCCAAATACCTCGATTTTGTCATGACGCTGTTTATGGCATTTGGCGTGGCGTTTGAAGTGCCGGTGGCGATTGTGTTGCTGTGCTGGACCGGTATCACCAGCCCGGAAGAGTTGAAGAAGAAACGTCCCTATATTCTGGTGGGCGCCTTCGTGGTCGGGATGTTGCTCACACCGCCGGATGTTTTTTCCCAAACTTTGCTCGCTATTCCGATGTACTGCCTGTTTGAAGTCGGCGTATTCTTTTCCCGTTACTATGTGGGTAAAGGCCGCCGGTTACAGGATGAAGAAGAGAATACCGACTCCTGATGCGGACAGCTTTACCCGCACTGGCGGGAAGCGATCACTCCAAACCGCCCTGATGGGCGGTTTTTGTTTATAAACTGTGGGAAAAATTATGTTTGATATCGGTGTAAACCTGACCAGCACGCAATTCGCCTCCGACCGGCAAAAGGTGGTTAAACGCGCGCGTGATGCGGGCGTCACCGGCATGCTTATTACCGGCACTAACGCGCTGGAGAGCCAGCAGGCTCAGCGACTGGCTGAAGATCAAGCGGGCTTCTGTTGGTCTACCGCGGGCGTCCATCCTCATCATGCCAGCGAATGGTCAACGGAAATTGCCAGCACCCTGCGTCGCCTGGCTGAAAAACCGGAAGTGGTTGCCATCGGTGAATGCGGACTCGATTTCAATCGCAATCTGTCGGCTCATGAGCAGCAGGAGTATGCGTTTGATGCGCAGCTGGCTCTGGCGGCGGAACTCAATATGCCGGTCTTTCTGCACTGCCGCGAAGCCCATGCGCGTTTCGCCGCAGTACTGGCGCCCTGGCTGCCAAAATTGCCTGGCGCGGTGATCCACTGCTTTACCGGCACGCGTGATGAACTGGAAGCCTGTCTGGGCATGGGATTATCGGTAGGGATTACGGGCTGGGTATGCGATGAGCGCCGTGGTCTGGAGTTGCGCGAGCTGCTGCCACTGATTCCGGCCGACCGCCTGCTGCTGGAAACGGATGCCCCATATCTGCTGCCGCGCGACATGCGTCCACGCCCGACTTCGCGCCGTAATGAACCCTGCTTTTTACCGCATATTGTGCACCAGGTGGCGACATGGCGTGGTGAGAGTGCTGAGGAACTGGCGACCCGCATCGACCATAATGCGCGGACGTTATTCAGACTGGCTTAAATCTTGCGGAACTGCTTGTTGTCGACGCTGCGCATTACCTGCTTGTTCAGCAAATTAAGCAACAGAATTGAGCGCGTTTCACCATCCGGCTCGGCAAAGATGGCGCGCAGCCCTTCAAACGTCCCGTCGGTGATGACCACTTCATCACCGCTTTGCGGCGTTTCAGGGTCAAGCAGGATTTGCGGGACGTCTGTTTCCAGCGCTTCAATCACGGCTGAAGGCACGGTCGCGGGCGTCGTGCCAAAGCGCACGAAGTGGCTGACGCCACGGGTGCTGCTGATCGTCGTGGTGTGAATGGCTTCCGGATCAAACTCGATAAACAGATAATTTGGGAACAGTGGCTCACTCACGGTGGTGCGTTTACCGCGCACGATCTTTTCCAGAGCGATCATCGGGCTGAGGCAATGCACTTCCTGCCGCTCCAGATGCTCCTTCGCGCGCAGTAGCTGTCCACGTTTGCAATAGAGTAAGTACCAGGATTCCATAACTGCTCCCATTGAATGGACGCTAAGAATAGCAAACCTGTTGCCAGAGTTATAGCGCAGGGGCAGGGTAAAGCGTCCCGCAAAGAAAATAAACTGAGACTTTTCTTAAGATGCCCGATGGCAGCAGAAAAGGTGACTGAAAATTGACGTCTGCTATTGCTCTGTATCAGACTCAATGACCATCACATCTGCAAAAGGATCCTCTGATGGAACTCTTTCTGTTGAGCAACGGCAAGCTGGCGGATGATGCGCCGCTGCTGGGCTATGCGCAGCCGCAGCTGCACGCCATGATTGCCCGACGCGCTATCCGCTCGGCGGTACTGATCCCCTACGCGATTATTCGTGGCGATCAGCAGCAACGCGCCGCCGAACTCAGTGCCTCTCTGGGCATTCAGGTTGAGCGGGTTCAGGCATTCGCCTCACCGGCTGAAGCGATTGCGCAGGCAGAGCTGATTTTAGTCAGCGGCGGCAACACCTGGTTCCTGAATCAGATGCTGCATGAGCAGGGTCTGATCGGGGCGATTCAGCGCGCGGTGCGGGAGCGGCAGGTACCTTATGTCGGCTGGAGCGCAGGCTGCAACGTGGCGACGCCCTCAATCCGTACCACGAACGATATGCCGGTGCGCAGCAGCGTGGTGCTGCCTGCGCTGGGACTCTTTCCGGTGCAGATTAATCCCCACTATCTGGATGCCAGCGTCAGCGGTCATATGGGCGAAACCCGTGACGAACGGCTGGCAGAGTTCTGTGCAGTTAATCCGACTGAATCGGTGATTGCACTGCGTGAAGGCAGTTTTCTGCACGTTCACGACAATCAGCTGCGCTATCACAGCGTGCGAAACGAAGATTTTAAACTGTTTCGCCACGGCGAGCCGATTCAGGGGTATCACGATGCCCGCGCGTTACAACCGCTGGTTCCCTTTCAGTGCGTATGACGCTGCCATATAAACCTCAGCATAACCGCTTAATCAGACCTATAATGGCCGATTCACTCTGGCCGGAAAGCTAAAGCCGCATGAAATATCACGATTTAAGAGACTTTCTCGCGCTGCTCGAACAGCGCGGTGAGCTAAAGCGCATTACCCAGTCGATCGATCCTGAACTGGAAATGACCGAAATCGCCGACCGCACTCTGCGTGCCGGTGGCCCGGCTCTGCTGTTTGAAAACCCGAAAGGGTACGACATGCCGGTGCTGTGCAATCTGTTCGGCACACCAAAGCGTGTGGCAATGGGCATGGGCCAGGAAGAGGTCAGCGCACTGCGTGAAGTGGGTAAACTGCTGGCCTTCCTGAAAGAGCCGGAGCCGCCAAAAGGCTTCCGCGATCTGTTCGATAAGATGCCGCAGTTTAAGCAGGTCCTGAACATGCCGACCAAACGCCTGCGCAATGCACCCTGTCAGGAAGAGGTGTTCAGCGGCGATGAAGTCGATCTGACGCGGATTCCGGTGATGAAGTGCTGGCCGGGCGATGCGGCACCGCTGATTACCTGGGGGCTGACCGTGACGCGCGGTCCGCACAAAGAGCGGCAGAATCTTGGGATCTACCGGCAGCAGGTGATCGGCAAAAATCGGCTGATTATGCGCTGGCTGTCGCACCGTGGCGGTGCGCTCGATTATCTGGAGTGGACGAAAGCGCATCCGGGTGAGCGTTTTCCGGTCTCGGTGGCGCTGGGTGCCGATCCTGCCACTATCCTTGGGGCCGTAACGCCGGTGCCTGATACGCTGTCAGAATATGCGTTTGCCGGTTTACTGCGCGGCAATAAAACCGAAGTAGTGAAATGCCTCTCGAACGATCTCGAAGTTCCCGCCAGCGCGGAAATCGTGCTGGAAGGGTATATTGAAGCGGGCGATATGGCGCCGGAAGGACCTTACGGCGACCACACCGGCTACTACAATGAAGTAGATAGCTTCCCGGTGTTTACCGTTACGCATATTACGCAGCGCCATAAGCCTATCTATCACTCCACCTATACCGGCCGTCCGCCAGATGAACCTGCGGTGCTGGGTGTGGCGCTGAATGAAGTGCTGGTGCCGATTCTGGTGAAGCAGTTCCCGGAGATCGTGGACTTCTATCTGCCGCCAGAAGGGTGTTCATACCGGCTGGCGGTCGTGACGATTAAAAAGCAGTACGCGGGGCATGCCAAACGTGTCATGTTTGGCGTCTGGTCGTTTCTGCGGCAGTTCATGTACACCAAATTTGTTATTGTGTGTGACGATGACGTTAATGCGCGTGACTGGAACGACGTGATCTGGGCGATCACCACGCGTATGGATCCGGCCCGCGATACGGTATTAGTGGAAAATACCCCAATCGATTATCTCGATTTCGCTTCGCCCGTTTCCGGGCTGGGATCGAAGATGGGGATGGATGCGACCAATAAGTGGCCAGGTGAAACGCAGCGCGAATGGGGTACACCTATCGTCAAAGATCCTGCGGTCACCGCGCGCATTGATGCTATCTGGGATGAGCTAGGTATTTTTGATCAGCCGCCACAGCGTTGATGGCGAGCACAACCATAAAGACGACCCGACAGAGGGAACGCATGACAACGTTAAGCTGTAAAGTAACTTCGGTTGAGGCGATTACCGACACGGTCTATCGCGTTCGCCTGATCCCTGAAGCGGAATTCAGTTTTCGCGCGGGACAGTATCTGATGGTGGTGATGGACGAGCGTGACAAGCGTCCGTTCTCACTGGCCTCAACGCCGATGGAAAAAGATATCATTGAGCTGCATATCGGCGCGTCCGATCTGAATCTCTATGCCATGGCCGTCATGGATCGCATCCGTAACGATCGCCAGATTACGGTTGATATGCCGCACGGCGATGCCTGGCTGCGTGAAGAGAGCAGCAAGCCGCTGATCCTGATTGCAGGCGGCACCGGTTTCTCCTATGCCCGTTCGATTCTGCTCACTGCACTGGCGGAACAGCCAGAGCGCGATATCGCCATTTACTGGGGCGGACGTGAGCTCAAGCATTTGTACGATCTGGAAGAGCTGGATGCGCTGGCGGTGAAGCACCCGAACCTGAAGGTGATTCCGGTTGTCGAGCAACCTGAAGCGGGCTGGCAGGGCCGTTCAGGCACGGTACTGACGGCAGTAATGCAGGATTTCAGTACGCTGAGCGAGCATGAGATCTACATCGCCGGACGTTTTGAGATGGCGAAGATTGCCCGCGATCGTTTCTGTGCCGAGCGTGGCGCGGTGGAGTCACAGATGTACGGCGATGCGTTTGCCTTTATCTGATGCGCTGAAGCAGCCTGTAGCAGACAGAAAAAACCCGCCGGTTTACTGGCGGGTAAATCTGACAAAGTAAGACTCAACGTATTACAGACGCTCGAATACGGTCGCAATGCCCTGACCCAGTCCGATACACATGGTGGCGAGGCCAAAACGGGCATCGCGTCGCTCCATAATATTCAGCAATGTCGTGCTGATGCGTGCGCCGGAGCAGCCCAGCGGATGGCCTAACGCAATCGCGCCGCCATTCAGATTGACCTTATCATCCATCCGTTCCAGCAAACCTAAGTCCTTGATGCAGGGCAGCGTCTGCGCGGCAAAGGCTTCATTCAGCTCAAACACATCGATATCACTGACGCTCAGTCTCGCCCGTTTTAATGCCAGTTTGCTGGCCGGTACCGGTCCATAGCCCATAATCGAAGGATCACAGCCCACCACCGCCATGCTGCGGATGCGCGCGCGCGGTGTCAGCCCCAGTTCACGGGCGCGTGATTCACTCATGACCAGCATGGCGGCCGCGCCATCTGACAACGCCGACGATGTACCCGCCGTGACGGTGCCGTTTACCGGATCGAAGGCGGGTTTGAGTGCCGCCAGTCCTTCGGCGCTGGTCTCCTCGCGAATCACCTCATCGAAGTCATAGCGTTTAAGAATGCCGTCGCTGTCGTGACCATAGGTGGCGACAATCTCTGTTGCAAAGTCCCCACGCTGGGTGGCCTGCCAGGCCCGCTGGTGTGAACGCAGGGCAAATGCATCCTGCTGCTCACGGCTGATATGATGCATTCGCGCCAGCATTTCAGCCGTTAAGCCCATCATGCCTGCTGCTTTTGCCACGGTTCGGCCCAGACCGGGATGAAAGTCGACGCCGTGATTCATCGGCACATGTCCCATATGCTCCACGCCACCGATCAGACAGCATTGCGCATCACCGACCATAATGGCGCGGGCCGCATCATGCAGCGCCTGCATTGAAGAGCCACACAGTCGGTTGACGGTGGTGGCCGGCACTGAATGCGGGATTTCGGCCAGCAGCGCGGCGTTACGCGCGATATTAAATCCCTGTTCCAGCGTCTGCTGTACGCAGCCCCAGACGATATCGTCCAGTGATGTCGGGTTCACCGCCGGGTTGCGGCTCAGGAGTTCGCGCATCAGGTGCGCAGAGAGATCTTCAGCGCGCACGTGACGAAAGGCGCCGCCTTTTGAACGTCCCATTGGCGTGCGCACCGCATCAATAATCACCACATTTTCCATCTTTTTGCCCTCAGGCGCTTTTCAGCGCGGCTTCATCAATCGGTTTGGCGGCGGGATACCAGCTTTCATGCTGATGGGCTTTCTGCACCAGCAGCGCAGGCAGGGCATATAAGCCACCGAGCGCGCTATAACGCCGGGCCTGATCCACCACATTGCTGTTGCCCAGGGTATCGAGATAGCGGAAAGCGCCGCCACGGAAAGGCGGGAAGCCGAGACCATAGACCAGCGCCATATCCGCTTCCGCTGGCGAGGCAATAATCTTCTCTTCCAGGCAGCGCACTACTTCATTCAGCATTGGCAGCATCATACGATTCAGGATCTCTTCGTCGCTGAAGACCCGCTTAGGCTGGCAGACCTGCTCCAGCAGCGTATCCACTTCGGTATCAGCCACTTTTATCAGCTTGCCCTTTTTATCTTCTTCCCAGCGCCAGAAGCCTTTGCCATTTTTCTGGCCAAAACGACCGGCATCAAACAGCAGATCGATCGCATCACGATAGTCATGCTTCATACGATCCGGGAAACCGTCAGCCATGACGCTTTGCGCGTGGTGCGCGGTATCGATGCCGACCACATCCAGCAGCCATGAGGGGCCCATCGGCCAGCCAAACTGTTTTTCCATCACTTTATCAATCTGACGGAAATCGGCGCCGTCGCGCAGCAGCAGGCTGAAAGCGGCGAAGTAAGGGAACAGCACCCGGTTAACAAAGAAGCCCGGACAGTCATTCACTACGATCGGGGTTTTGCCCATTTTGCTGGCCCAGGCCACCACTTTGCTCAGGGTCGCTTCACTGGTTTTCTCGCCACGAACCACCTCTACCAGCGGCATACGCGGTACCGGATTGAAGAAGTGCATGCCGCAGAAGTTTTCCGGACGCTGAAGCGCCTGCGCCAGCTGGCTGATGGGAATGGTCGAGGTATTGGAGGCCAGAATCGCATCCTCACGCAGATGCTGTTCGGTTTCCGCCAGCACTTTTGCCTTGATCAGCGGGTTCTCTACCACCGCTTCAACCACCACATCAGCCTGTTCAAAACCGGCGTAATCCAGCGTGGGCTGGATAGTGGCGATCACACTGGCGAGTTTGTTGCCGTCGATTTTGCCGCGTTCCAGCAGCTTATTGAGCAGCTTGCTGGCTTCGTTCATCCCCAGCGTTAACGCCTGTGGATTGATATCTTTCATTCTGACCGGCACGCCTTTCCACGCAGACTGGTAGCTGATGCCGCCACCCATGATGCCTGCGCCCAGTACCGCTGCCTGAGCGGGTGCGCCGCTTTCGCTGCCGCGCTTTTTCGCCAGACCTTTCACATACTGGTCGTTGAGGAAGATGCCGACCAGCGCGCGTGCTTCATCAGACTGTGCCAGCGGCACAAACGCTGCGGTTTCAAGCTTCAGCGCGTCATCGCGGCCAAGGCTGGCTGCAGCTTCAATGGTTTTTACCGCCATCAGCGGAGCGGGATAATGCTTGCCTGCGGTTTGCAGCACCATGGCTTTCGCGATAGTGAAGCTCATGGCCGCTTCAATCGGGCTGAGTTTCAGCGGAGCCAGCTTAGGGGCCCGGCGGGCGCGCCAGCTGCCATCAGTGGCAGCGGCCTTAAGCATGGTGATTCCCGCCTCACGCAGTTTCTCGCGAGACACCACGGCATCGACCAGACCGAGTTTAAGAGCGGCATTGCCATCGACATCTTTTCCCGCCGCAATAATTTCCAGCGCACTGTCGGCGCCCAGCAGGCGCGGCAATCGCACGCTGCCGCCAAATCCCGGCATGATGCCGAGTTTGGTTTCCGGCAGGCCAATACGGGCGTCCGCAGTAGCGATACGCAGATCGGTTGCCAGTACGCATTCACATCCGCCGCCCAGTGCATAGCCGTCAATGGCGGCCAGAGTCGGTACCGGCAAATCTTCCAGACGATTGAAGATGCTGTTGGCGTAACTCAGCCACTGGCTCAGTTTTTCGGTGGGTGCATCAAACAGTGAAAGGAACTCGGTGATATCTGCCCCTACAATAAAGGCAGGTTTAGCGGAGCTCAGCAGCAGGCCGCGCAGTTCTGGCTGCTGCTCCAGCACAGCTATTGCCTCGCCCAGGCTGGCGACAGTTTGCGTATCGAGCTTGTTGACCGAGCCCGTAGCGTCAAAAACCAGCTCGGCGATGCCATCGTCCAGCCAGTGAAGAGTAAGGTTAGCGCCTTGGTAGAGCATGTGCGTCTCCTGAAACCGCGAAAGGTGATCTGGTCATACCAGATGATCGTGAGTGTGGGAGCGATGTTAATTTTTTGCAAACTGGTCTTTGCTTATTTGCTAACAAGATCACAGCTGCGCCGACTTCGGCATCTGCGCAAGGGGTATGCTAAACTGCGGCCATTTCGCGACACTGGAGAGACGTCAATGGATTCACTGAAGACCTTGTATCACGCGCACATCGCCACGTTGCAACAACGGGCGCAGCAGGTGCTGGCACGCAATAAACTGGATGCGATGTTGATCCATTCCGGTGAGTTGTTGACGGTGTTTCTGGATGATCACACTTATCCGTTTAAGGTGAATCCGCAGTTCAAGGCCTGGGTGCCGGTGACGCAGGTGCCCAACTGCTGGCTCTGGATTGATGGGGTGAACAAACCGAAACTGTGGTTCTACTCTCCGGTGGATTACTGGCATAACGTTGAACCGTTGCCGGATAGCTTCTGGACCGGGGATGTCGACGTTATCGGCCTGAAAAATGCGGATGAGATAGCGCAGTTGCTGCCTGCACAGCGTGATAACGTCGCCTATATCGGCCCGGTTAACGCGCGTGCATCTCAGCTCGGCATCGCCTCTGGCAATATTAATCCCAAAGCGGTAATCGACTTCCTGCACTTCCATCGCAGCATCAAAACTGATTATGAACTCGCCTGTCTGCGCCAGGCGCAGAAGCTGGCGGTTGCCGGTCATCGCGCGGCGAAAGAGGCGTTCTCGGCGGGCTTAAGTGAGTTCGATATCAATCAGGCGTATCTGACCGCTACCGGTCATCGCGACACCGATGTACCTTACGGCAATATCATTGCGCTGAATGAGCACGCTGCGGTGCTGCACTACACCCGGCTGGATCATCAGCCACCGGCGAAACGCCATAGCTTTTTGATTGATGCGGGTGCCGAGTATCTTGGCTATGCCGCTGATTTGACCCGCAGCTATGCGGCGCAGAGCAGTTCGCTCTATGCCAGAATGGTTGAGGCGATGAACACTGAAGAGCTGGCCCTGATAGCCACGCTGAAACCGGGCGTACGCTACACCGATTACCACCTTCAGATGCATCAGCGTATTGCGAAGATGTTGCTGAAGTTTGAGCTGGTTCAGGGAATCAGCGAAGAAGCGCTGGTGGCTGAAGATCTGACCGGTCCGTTTATGCCACATGGCCTGGGGCATCCGCTGGGTCTGCAGGTCCATGACGTTGCCGGTTTTATGCAGGATGAGCAGGGCACCCATCTCGCCGCGCCAGCGCAATATCCTTATCTTCGCTGCACCCGCGTGCTGCAACCGGGCATGGTATTAACCATTGAGCCGGGCTTCTATATTATTGATTCGTTACTCAAGCCGCTGCGTGAAGGCCGTTTCAGTCAGCACTTTAACTGGCAGGCCATTGATGCGCTTCGGCCTTATGGCGGGATTCGTATCGAGGATAACGTGGTGATCCATGCGCATCGCGTTGAGAACATGACCCGCGATCTGCATCTGGCCTGATGGAGGCCTTTGATATTCCCGCTGTGCCAGTAAGCAGCAGTGAGGAGACAATCAAAAAGAGTCGCTTCATTACGCTACTGGCGCACACCGAGGGTGCAGAGGCGGCGCGCGCGTTTGTCCAGCAGGTTAAAAGCGAGCATCCCACTGCCCGGCATCACTGCTGGGCCTGGGTAGCGGGCGCGCCGAATGATTCTCAGCAACTCGGTTTCTCTGATGATGGTGAACCTTCGGGTACGGCAGGGAAACCGATGCTGGCGCAACTGATGGGCGCGGATATTGGCGAGATTACCGCTGTGGTGGTGCGTTACTACGGCGGCATCATGCTGGGAACCGGCGGCTTAGTGAAAGCGTATGGTGGTGGCGTCCAGCAAGGGCTTAAGCAGCTGCCACGGCAGCGCAAAGTGCCGATGAAGCTGTTCACTTTGCAATGTGACTATGCACAGCTCAGTGATATTGAACGGCTGGTACAGCGTTTTGAAGGTAAGGTGACCGACAGCCAGTTTCAGGATCGTATTGCATTGACGCTGGCTGTACCTTACGGACAGATCGACGGGTTCAAAAAAAATCTGTCAGACTTTAGTCGGGGCGCGTTATCGCTGATCCCGCTCACACCATGATGTTCATCTCTTTTATTTAAAGGAACGGCTGAATGCACTTTCGCGCCATTACCCGCATAGTCGGTCTGCTGGTGATCCTCTTTTCAGTGACGATGATTTTGCCCGGCCTGGTCGCCTTAATTTATCGCGATGGCGCAGGGCGGGCGTTTAGCCAGACCTTTATGATGGCGCTGGTGATCGGCTCGCTGCTGTGGTGGCCGAATCGCAAAAAGAAAACCGAACTCAAACCGCGGGAAGGGTTTCTGATTGTGGTCCTGTTCTGGACGGTGCTGGGCAGCGTAGGGGCGATGCCCTTTATCTTTGCCGAACAGCCGCATCTTTCGGTGACGGATGCGTTCTTTGAATCTTTCTCTGGCCTGACAACCACCGGTGCCACCACGCTGGTGGGGCTGGACTCGTTGCCTAAGGCGATTCTCTTCTATCGGCAGATGCTGCAGTGGCTGGGCGGTATGGGGATCATCGTATTAGCCGTGGCGATACTGCCGATTCTGGGCGTCGGGGGCATGCAGCTCTATCGCGCTGAAATGCCGGGGCCGCTGAAAGATAATAAAATGCGACCGCGTATCGCCGAGACGGCTAAAACACTCTGGCTGATCTACGTCCTGCTGACGATAGCCTGTGCGCTGGCATTGTGGCTGGCGGGAATGCCAGCGTTTGATGCTATTGGCCACAGTTTCTCGACTATCGCCATTGGCGGCTTCTCAACCCATGATGCCAGTATCGGCTATTTTAACAGTGGCACCATCAATACCATCGTGGCGGTGTTTCTGCTGATCTCAGGCTGTAACTACGGCCTGCACTTTGCCATGTTAAGCGGACGCAATCTGCGTGTGTACTGGCGCGACCCTGAGTTCCGCATGTTTATTGGCGTTCAGCTGACGCTGGTGTTGATCTGTACCCTGGTGCTCTGGTTCCATAATGTCTATGAAAGTGGCTGGCAGACGCTGAACCAGGCCTTTTTCCAGGTGGTCTCAATGGCGACGACGGCGGGATTCACGACCGACAGCATCGCACGCTGGCCATTGTTCCTGCCGGTACTGCTGTTGTGCTCCGCCTTTATCGGCGGCTGTGCCGGTTCAACCGGCGGTGGTCTGAAGGTGATTCGCATACTGCTGTTATGCAAGCAGGGTAACCGTGAGCTTAAGCGTCTGGTTCACCCCAATGCGGTCTACACCATTAAGCTGGGCAACCGGGCGCTGCCGGAACGTATCCTTGAAGCCGTATGGGGATTCTTCTCGGCTTATGCGCTGGTGTTCCTGATCAGCATGCTGGCGATCATCGCCACCGGCGTTGACGACTTCTCGGCTTTTGCTGCCGTTGCCGCGACGCTCAATAACCTCGGCCCTGGCTTAGGGGTCGTAGCTGATAACTTCACTTCAATGAATGACGTGGCGAAATGGATTCTTATTTCCACCATGTTATTCGGGCGTCTCGAGGTATTCACCTTGCTGGTGCTGTTCACGCCTACTTTCTGGCGTGAATAATTAATAAGGATGCTGACATGAAAGCGCTGATTCTCTATTCCACTCGCGACGGACAAACCAGGAAGATTGCCTCTTCTATTGCTGATGTGATCCGTCAGCAGCAGCAGTGTGATGTACTGAACATTAAGGATGCCTCTCTGCCTGACTGGGCACAGTATGATCGTGTGTTAATTGGCGCATCTATCCGCTATGGCCATTTTCAGCCGGTCGTCGATAAGTTCGTTAAACAACACCTTCATGAGTTGCAGCAGCGAACCAGCGGTTTCTTTTCGGTGAACCTGACGGCGCGCAAACCTGAGAAGCGCTCTCCTGAAACCAATGCCTATACGCAGAAGTTCCTGGCACACTCGCCGTGGCAGCCTGATTGCTGTGCCGTGTTCGCAGGCGCGCTCTATTATCCGCGCTATCGCTGGTTCGATCGCGTCATGATCCAGTTGATTATGCGCATGACCGGTGGTGAGACAGATTCGACGAAAGAAGTGGAGTACACGGACTGGCAGCAGGTAAGCACTTTTGCCAATGATTTTGCACAGTTACCAGGCAAATCGTAGCGAAATAGCGCGATTTGATGAAAATTACTGCGAACGATAATCTTTTCGTAATAAACACTTGTCAGCCCGCGCGAACTCCCTATAATGCGCCTCCATCGACACGGAACACCGGCAACGGGATGACAGGTTGAGAGGCACAGGAGACTGCGCCGCCGGAGAAAAACTTCTGAGAAAGAGGTTGACTCTGCAGGAGGAAAGCGTAATATACGCCACCTCGCGACAGGAC
>NZ_JBSRXX010000007.1:0-218536 GCF_054056055.1 Pantoea sp. PvP021
CAGCGGCCGCACCTGTCGCTGAAATACAAAACGCCTGATGCAGTGCATCAGGCGTTTTAACGGCATAATGTGTCAACTTATGCCAGGACTAGTCAGACGCTAAGTCGTTATGCATCACGACGACGTGGAGCGGCGGCTGCGCCCTCTTCACGACGTGGACCACGGCTACCTTCACGGTTGAAAGTACGTCCGCCGCCTTCACGACCACCTTCACGGCGTTCAGAAGAGAAGCGACGACCACCTTCACGGTTAGCTGCGCCCGGACCGCCTGCACCTGGACCGCTGCGACGCTCACCGCCAGCACCAGCTGGACGACGGTCACCACGGCCTTCGTTCGGCTGTGCATCACCCAGTAACTGCATATTCATCGGCTTGTTCAGAATACGGGTACGGGTAAAGTGCTGCAGCACATCGCCTGGCATGCCTTTCGGCAGCTCGATAGTCGAGTGGGTACCGAACAGCTTGATGTTACCGATGTAACGGCTGCTGATGTCGCCTTCGTTAGCGATAGCGCCAACGATGTGACGAACTTCAACACCATCATCGCGGCCTACTTCGATGCGGTACAGCTGCATTTCGCCAACATCACGACGTTCGCGACGTGGACGATCGCCATCACGGCTTTCGCGGTTTTCACGCGGAGCACGAGAATCGCCACGCGCTTCACGGCTGTCACGACGGCCATCACGCTCGTCACGATCGCGGTATTCGCGACGTGCCGGACGCGGTGCTTCTGGTGGCAGAATCAGAGGACGTTCGCCCTGTGCCATCTTCAGCAGTGCGGCTGCCAGTGTTTCCAGATCCATTTCGTCTTCTGGCTGCATTTTAGCCAGCAGAGCACGGTACTGATCCAGATCGCTGCTTTCCAGCTGCTGCTGAACTTTAGCAGCAAACTTAGCCAGCCGACGCTCACCCAGCAGTTCTGCGTTAGGCAGTTCTACCTCAGGAATGGTCAGCTTCATGGTACGTTCGATGTTACGCAGCAGACGGCGTTCGCGGTTCTCAACGAACAGCAGCGCACGGCCAGCACGACCAGCACGACCGGTACGGCCGATACGGTGAACGTAAGATTCTGAGTCCATCGGGATGTCGTAGTTAACAACCAGGCTGATGCGTTCAACGTCCAGGCCACGGGCCGCAACGTCGGTTGCAATCAGAATGTCGAGACGACCATCTTTCAGGCGCTCAAGCGTCTGCTCACGCAGCGCCTGGTTCATGTCACCGTTCAGCGCGGCGCTGTTATAGCCGCTACGTTCCAGCGCTTCTGCCACTTCCATGGTTGCGTTTTTGGTACGCACGAAGATGATGGCAGCATCAAAGTCTTCTGCTTCCAGGAAGCGAACCAGTGCGTCTGTTTTACGACCGTAAGCGGTCCAGTAGCTCTGGCTGATATCAGGACGCGTGGTCAGGCTTGACTGAATACGCACTTCCTGTGGATCTTTCATGAAGCGTTTGGTGATACGACGAATCGCTTCCGGCATGGTTGCAGAGAACAGCGCGGTCTGATGATCGGCTGGAATTTGCGCCATGATGGTTTCAACGTCTTCGATGAAGCCCATGCGCAGCATTTCATCTGCTTCATCCAGCACCAGGCCACGCAGGTTAGAAAGGTCTAACGTGCCGCGTTTCAGGTGGTCAAGCAGACGGCCAGGCGTACCCACAACAACCTGTGGTCCCTGACGCAGTGCGCGCAGCTGCACGTCATAACGCTGGCCGCCGTAAAGGGCAACCACGTTCAGGCCACGCATGTGTTTAGAGAATTCGGTAACTGCTTCAGCAACCTGTACCGCCAGTTCGCGGGTAGGTGCCAGCACCAGGATTTGTGGCGCTTTAACAGTAGGATCAATGTTGTGTAACAGCGGCAGAGAGAACGCCGCGGTTTTACCACTCCCGGTCTGCGCCATGCCTAACACGTCACGGCCCGCCAGCAGGTGAGGAATACACTCAGCCTGGATTGGGGATGGCTTTACGTAGCCCATGCCATTCAGTGATTCAAGGATGTCGGCGTTCAGGCCAAGGTCAGCAAAAGTGGTTTGAATATCAGTCATGTAGTACACGTGCCTCTTAGATTGCGGCGGCCAGTCTACATAACTCGTCGTGAAAACTTTCAGTCATTTTCATCAAAAAGTGTGAACCGGCTCAAATTAAAAGTTTTGACGAACAGAAAAGCCTTCATCCTTTAAGATGATGACTTAACAGGTTTTACAGGCAAATTAAGTTCGTCAGCTATTGCTGGTCAGATTCTGATAAATCGTCTTGTGCCTGGCCGAGTTGCGCCAGTTCCAACAATGCGTATCGGTGTTCAACAAAGTTATTGACGTTGTTGGCCACCGCCAGTTTGAACAACGCTTTCGCGTCGTCCTTCTCCCCCAGACTTAGGTAGTACTTACCTAAATAGAAGTTGGTTTCACTGAGATGTTCAGCGAGCGAGGTGTTATCCGTTGCGTCCGCCTTGAGACTTTCCATCAACGTTTTCTCGTTGATATCTCCAAGGTAGAACTCGACAATATTCCATCCCCATTGATCTCTGACCGCTTTGTCGTGACGCTGTTGAAGCGCGACTTTTGCCTTGTCGACATCCATCTCACGTTCAACGAGATAGAGCCACAAACTGCGGAAAGGATCGTTAGGATCGTCTTGATAAAACGCCAGCAGATCATCTTGCGCTAACTTGTATCGACCGCCGTAATAGAGGGCGATACCACGGTTTAAATGCGCATAGTTGTAAGTTGGATCAAGCTCAAGTACAGAATCAAACGCTTCATAGGCGGCATCAAAGTTGCCCGCCTGCGTTAAATATATGCCTAAGTAGTTAAACACTTCGGGCATATCTGGTCTTATAGACAGCGCTTGCGAAAAATCGTTCCGCGCTAATGCCCGCAGACCTAAACTATCATACAACACTCCGCGCTCATATAACAGCTGTGCGCGTTCATCATCGGTGAGAGCGCGACTGGCAAGAATTTGTTCCATGCGCGCCAGTATCACTTCCTGCTGCAGTGTGGGCTGTAAAGGCACTGCAAGAACTTCGTTCTTACGCCAATTGGAGTTGCTGCATCCTGCCAGCGTCAAAGCTGTCGCAACAAAACACCAGCGCAGAAAAGGCTTCATTTCCCACTCCCGAATACAAACATTGGGATAACCATCCTGTCATCCGCCTGCTGTGCACAAGGATTCCCGCCCTCGCGATGATACAAACGCCCCTCTCTGCCAGGCAGAGAGGGGCAAATCAGCAACGACTTATTCAGCAGCGTCAGGCGTGGTCACCGCGACAGCTTCTTCAGCCTGCGGCTTAGATTCTGTCGCTTCTTTGATGCTCAGACGTACACGGCCCTGGCGATCAACTTCCATCACCTTAACCGGTACTTCCTGACCCATCTGCAGATAGTCAGTCACTTTCTCAACGCGCTTATCAGCGATTTGTGAAATGTGAACCAGACCTTCTTTACCACCACCGATTGCAACGAAGGCGCCGAAGTCAACGATACGGGTCACTTTACCACTGTAAACGCGGCCCACTTCGATCTCTGCGGTAATCTCTTCGATACGACGAATCGCTTCTTTCGCTTTCAGACCATCGGTCGCAGCGATTTTCACGGTGCCGTCATCTTCAATTTCAATCGTTGTGCCGGTCTCTTCGGTCAGTGCACGAATCACTGAGCCGCCTTTACCGATCACATCTTTGATCTTGTCAGAGCTGATTTTGATGGTGTAAATGCGTGGTGCGAATTCAGAAATCTCAGTACGCGGCGTGCTGATAGCCTGTTCCATAACGCCCAGAATGTGCAGACGTGCACCCCGGGCCTGGTTCAGCGCTTCCTGCATGATTTCACGCGTGATGCCTTCGATTTTGATGTCCATCTGCAGCGCGGTGATACCTTCACGGCTACCGGCTACTTTGAAGTCCATGTCGCCCAGGTGATCTTCATCGCCCAGGATGTCAGACAGAACAACAAACTTCTCATCTTCTTTCACCAGACCCATTGCGATACCGGCAACGGCGGCTTTGATTGGCACGCCTGCATCCATCAGCGCCAGTGAGGCACCGCAGACAGAGGCCATTGAAGAAGAGCCGTTAGATTCGGTGATTTCAGAAACAACACGAATGGTGTAAGGGAAATCTTCCGCTTTAGGCATTACCGCTAACACGCCGCGCTTCGCCAGACGACCGTGACCAATCTCACGACGCTTCGGCGAACCTACCATGCCGGTTTCGCCGACAGAGTATGGAGGGAAGTTGTAATGGAACAGGAAGCTGTCGGTACGTTCGCCCATCAGCTCATCAAGGTTCTGCGCATCGCGGGTCGTACCCAGCGTTGCAGTAACCAGTGCCTGCGTCTCACCACGGGTGAACAGTGATGAACCGTGTGTACGTGGCAATACGCCAGTACGCACGTCCAGACCACGGATCATATCTTTTTCACGACCATCGATGCGTGGCTCGCCATTCAGGATGCGAGTACGAACGACGGTTTTTTCAAGGCTATGCACGATGTCGCCGATTTCTGAACCATCCAGCGTTTCATCTTGAGCCAGCAGCGCAGCGATGGTTTCGTCTTTAATGACGCTAACCTGGGTGTAACGCTCCTGCTTGTCAGTGATGCGGTAAGCATCGCTGATGCGCGCTTCTGCCAGGGCAGCAACGCGAGAAATCAGTGCGGTATTGGCCGCTTCTGGCTGCCAGTCCCAGCGTGGTTTGCCCGCTTCAGCAACCAGGGCATTGATGTTTTCGATAACAATCTGCTGCTGGTCGTGACCAAAGACCACGGCGCCCAGCATCTGCTCTTCTGACAGGATCTCAGCTTCAGATTCAACCATCAGAACGGCATTCTGCGTACCGGCAACCACCAGATCCAGACGAGACTGTTTCAGCTCATCTGCGGTTGGGTTCAGGACATATTGATCGTTGATGTAACCAACACGCGCAGAACCAATTGGGCCATTGAACGGCAGACCAGAAAGCGCCAGTGCAGCAGAAGCACCGATCATGGCAACGATGTCCGGATGAACCTGTGGGTTCACAGAGACAACAGTGGCGATAACCTGAACTTCGTTAACAAAACCTTCCGGGAACAGCGGACGAATCGGGCGGTCAATCAGACGCGAAATCAGGGTTTCGCCTTCGCTTGGACGGCCTTCACGACGGAAGAAGCTGCCTGGGATACGACCAGCAGCGTAAGTACGCTCCTGATAGTTCACGGTCAGTGGGAAGAAATCCTGACCTGGTTTAGATTTTTTCTGACCTACTACAGTGACGAATACTGCAGTATCGTCCATGCTCACCATAACAGCGGCTGTCGCCTGGCGAGCCATCATGCCGGTTTCCAGCGTGACGGTATGTTGACCATATTGGAATTTGCGTACGATCGGATTCAGCAAAATCAAAGTCCTTAACTTCGGGGCATGGCTATCTGTAGCCCGCCATTGATTACCAATCTTCAGTTGCATCCTCGCGACTAATGACAACCCTCGACCGCCCCTGCGGTAAAGCCTCTCATTAGCCGCGCGAAATTCTGCAAACTAAAGATCACACTAAGCAACAATACATCAGTTTGGTCCGGATTGCTGCCGATTGCTCGAAAAAAGGGGCCATAAAGGCCCCCTCTTCACGAAACTCGCACAAATCTGATCGTAAGCTGCACAGAGTGCAAAAGCCCGCATAATGCCCCGACGATCAGATTCTTCAGACTTAGCGACGCAGACCGAGACTTTCGATCAGGCTGCTGTAGCGTGCAACGTCTTTACGCTTCAGGTAGTCCAGCAGCTTACGACGCTGAGATACCATGCGCAGCAGACCGCGGCGGCTGTGGTGGTCTTTTTTGTGCTCAGAGAAGTGACCCTGCAGATGGGTAATCTGCGCGGTCAACAGGGCAACCTGAACTTCAGTTGAACCGCTGTCGTTAGCACCACGGCCATATTTAGCAACGATCTCTGCTTTAGCTTCTACGCTTAGAGACATAATAAACTCCAGTAATAAATGAATGTATGGGTGCCGATCTCTAATTCAGCATCCCGCTTTAAAGCCGCGCTATTCTACTCTGCGCCCGATAGCAACGCAAATGCCCCATCAGCGAAAAGTGAACGCCTGGCTCAATCCTGATACTCAACCACTAAACGACGTGGCGCAAGCCGGCCATCGTCGGCAATTTCTGCCATACCGATAAACTTACGCGCTTCGCCTTCCGATACCCTTACCAGCCCCTGGGCAGGCGCATTGCTGGCCTGTACCGGCTGTCCCTGGCGGAAGAAATCTGCCACGGCAGGCGGGATATTCACTTCAGGGAAATCAGAGGCGGGGCTGTCCATCGGCAACAACAGCGGATCGAGCTGCGTTTCCAGTGGAATGCCGGCTTCTGTGGCTTCCGTCAGCAGGGTGTTGAGCTGTTCCAGCGTCACCATCCTTTCATATGGATAACGGGCAACCTGAACGCGACGCAGCATAATCACGTGCGCACCGCATCCCAGCTTTTCGCCCAGGTCATCGATGATGGTGCGGATATAGGTGCCCTTGGAGCAGTGAATTTCCAGCTCCAGCTCGTTATCCTGCCAGCGAATAAATTGCAGTTCATAGACAGTGATGGGACGCGGTTCACGCGCAATCTCAATGCCCTGACGCGCATATTCATACAGCGGGCGTCCCTGATGCTTCAGTGCCGAAAACATTGAAGGCACCTGCAGCGTTTCGCCGCGGAAGCTCTCCAGAGCACTGTCCAGATCGGCCTGAGTGAAGCTGACCGGACGCGTCTGCACGATGTTGCCATCGGCGTCTGACGTGTCGGTCCGCTCGCCCAGTCGGGCAATCACGCGATAGCGTTTGTCGGAATCGAGCAGATACTGCGAAAACTTAGTCGCTTCACCCAGGCAAATCGGCAACATGCCGGTAGCCAGAGGATCCAGCGCGCCGGTATGTCCTGCGCGATTCGCGTTAAAGATACGCTTCACTTTCTGCAGGACATCATTCGACGAGACGCCTTGTGGCTTATCCAGCAACAACACGCCATGGACGTCGCGACCGCGACGACGCGGACGACTCATTACGCCTCCTCGTCATCGCCAGTGGCGTCCGGACCACGGCGTTCAGTATCGTTCTTCACGACGCTGGTGACGAGATTGGACATGCGCATCCCTTCGACTAACGAGTTGTCGTAGAAGAAAGTCAGCTCAGGCACGATACGCAGACGCATCGCTTTGCCCAGCAGAATGCGGATATAACCTGACGCTTCTTTCAGCGCTTTCAGGCCATGTTTAATCGCTTCTTCATCTTTGTCATTGAGGAAAGTCACGAACACTTTTGCGTAAGCGAGATCGCGTGAGACTTCAACGCCTGATACGGTGACCATCATGCCAAGACGTGGATCTTTGATCTCACGCTGCAGGATCATCGCAATCTCTTTTTGCAGCTCTTGTGAAACGCGCTGCGGGCGACCAAATTCTTTCGCCATCATTATTTCTCCCAAATAATTCGGGAGGCCAGAGGCCTCCCAAATTGCAACACATCAGCAGTCTATTACTCGATGGTGCGTTTAATTTCGATGATTTCAAACACTTCGATCATATCGCCAACGCGAACGTCGTTGTAGTTCTTCACGCCGATACCGCACTCCATGCCGTTACGCACTTCGTTGACGTCATCTTTAAAGCGACGCAGAGATTCCAGCTCGCCTTCGTAAATTACCACGTTGTCGCGCAGGACACGGATTGGATTGTGACGCTTGATGTTACCTTCCGTCACCATACAACCGGCAATCGCGCCAAACTTCGGTGATTTGAACACATCGCGCACCGCAGCCAGACCGATGATCTGCTGTTTGTACTCTGGTGCCAGCATGCCGCTCATCGCCGCTTTAACTTCGTCAATCAGGTTATAGATGACAGAGTAGTAGCGCAGATCCAGGCTTTCTGCGTCAATGACGCGACGCGCAGAGGCATCGGCACGAACGTTGAAGCCAAGGAGGATGGCGTTAGAGGCAGCAGCCAGGGTCGCATCGGTTTCGGTAATCCCGCCCACGCCTGAACCCACAATCTTCACCTTCACTTCGTCGGTGGAGAGTTTCTGCAGGGAGTCGGAGATTGCTTCCACAGAACCCTGAACGTCCGCTTTCAGAACGATGTTCAGTTCAGACACTTCGCCTTCGGTCATGTTAGCAAACATGTTCTCGAGCTTAGATTTCTGCTGGCGAGCCAGTTTAACTTCGCGGAATTTGCCCTGACGATAGAGCGCAACTTCACGTGCTTTCTTCTCGTCACGTACCACGGTCGCTTCATCACCCGCAGCCGGCACGCCGGACAGGCCCAGAATCTCAACCGGGATAGATGGACCCGCTTCCATGACTTCGCGACCCAGTTCGTCACGCATTGCACGAACGCGGCCATATTCGAAACCACAAAGAACGATGTCGCCTTTGTTCAGCGTACCTTCACGTACCAGCACGGTGGCAACCGGACCACGACCTTTGTCGAGGAACGATTCGATCACCACGCCGCTCGCCATACCTTCACGGATAGCGGTCAGCTCCAGCACTTCCGCCTGCAGCAGGATAGCGTTTAACAGGTCATCAATGCCGGTACCCGCTTTCGCAGAGACATTAACGAACATGTTTTCGCCGCCCCACTCTTCCGGAATGATACCGTACTGAGTCAGTTCGTTTTTAACACGATCCGGATCCGCTTCTGGCTTATCGCACTTGTTCACTGCAACCACAACCGGCACTTTAGCGGCTTTGGCGTGCTGAATAGCTTCGACAGTCTGTGGCATCACGCCATCGTCTGCTGCAACCACCAGGATAACGATATCGGTCGCCTGCGCACCACGTGCACGCATCGCGGTAAACGCGGCGTGGCCCGGGGTATCCAGGAAGGTAACCATACCGTTGTCGGTTTCAACGTGGTAAGCACCGATGTGCTGAGTAATACCGCCCGCTTCGCCAGAGGCGATTTTAGTGGAACGAATATAGTCCAGCAGGGACGTTTTACCGTGGTCGACGTGGCCCATGATGGTGACAACCGGAGCACGAGACTCCTGCGCAGCATCAGTATCACGATCGTCCATTACCGCTTCTTCCAGCTCGTTCTCACGACGCAGGGTCACTTTGTGGCCCATCTCTTCGGCAACGAGCTGTGCAGTTTCCTGGTCGATGACCTGGTTGATGGTCGCCATGGCGCCCATTCTCATCATCGCTTTAATGACCAGAGAACCTTTCACCGCCATTTTGTTAGCCAGTTCGGCTACGGTGATAGTTTCGCCAATCACAACATCGCGGTTAACGGCCTGCGCTGGCTTGTTGAAGCCCTGCTGCAGTGCGCTAGGTTTGCGATGCTTGCCGCCTTTACCACCACGAACCTGCGCACGCGCTTCTTCACGGTCAGTTTTGGCTTCAGAGTGTTTGTTGCCTTTTTTCGCCGGACGCGCAGCTTTAGCAGTAGTACGCGCACGCGCACGACCTGCTTCAACCTGACGGTCGTTTTCATCTTCCGCCTGACGGGCATGGGTCGAAGTGGTGACGTGATAGTCGCCTTTATCCTCTTCTTCCGGTTTTTCCCATTCAGCTGATTTCTCTTCAGCCAGACGGCGGGCTTCTTCTGCTACGAGGCGGGCAGCCTCTTCAAGCTTACGGCGGGCTTCTTCTTCAGCTTTACGCTTCAGTTCGGCAGCTTCAGCTTCGCGACGGGCTTTGTCTGATTGCGCAGCCCTGGTCACTTCGTCGGTAGGTTGATTTGTCACTTTTTCGTTTTCCGCTGCTGCACGTTTGGCCTTGTCAGCGGCTTCGCGCCTGGCTTTATCTTCGGCTTCACGTTGCGCTTTCTGTTCAGCTTCGCGACGGGCTTTTTCTTCAGCCTCGCGTTGCGCCTGCTCTTCCGCTTCACGCTGCGCCTCGGCTTCAGCTTCTGCCTGAGCTTGCTCAGCCTCTGCATCACCCTTCACATAGGTACGCTTTTTGCGGACTTCAATTTGCACCGACTTACTTTTACCCCCGGTGCCTGGAATATTCAAGGTGCTGCGCGTTTTACGCTGCAGCGTCAGCTTAGCTGAACCGACCTGACCGTGTTCACGGTTCAGATGAGATAGTAAGGTTTCTTTCTCTTGCTGGGTCACCGCGTCATTTTCAGACTTAGGGATCCCCGCATCAGCAAATTGCTGTACCAGGCGATCGACCGGAGTCTGAATTTCTGCGGCCAGCGATTTTACGGTTACATCTGTCATGCTGTTCCTTCCTGTTATTACGCGTCATCGCCGAACCAGCAGATATTACGTGCGGCCATAATCAGCGCGCCGGCTTGTTCATCAGACATGCCTTCAATATCCGTCAGATCGTCAACACCTTGCTCAGCGAGATCTTCCAGCGTGCAAACGCCTTTCGACGCCAGGCGGAACGCCAGCGCACGATCGAGGCCTTCAAGATTCAGAAGATCCTCAGCGGGCTCCTGATTTCCAAGACTCTCTTCTTTCGCCAGTGCCAGGGTGGTTAACGCATTTTTTGCTCGTTCACGCAGGGCTTCAATGGTCTCTTCGTCGAGGCCGTCGACTTCCAGCAGCTCGTTGATTGGCACGTATGCCAGCTCTTCCAGCGAGGAGAAGCCCTCTTCCACCAGTACGGTGGCGAACTCTTCGTCGATGTCGAGATGTTTAGTGAACATATCGATCGCTGCATGTGCTTCAGCCTGATGCTTAGCCTGCAGATCATCGACGGTCATCACGTTCAGCTCCCAGCCACTCAGCTGTGAAGCGAGACGCACGTTTTGGCCGTTACGGCCGATCGCCTGAGCCAGATTGCCAGCTTCTACGGCGATATCCATGGTGTGGTTATCTTCATCAACCACGATTGACGCCACATCGGCCGGAGCCATGGCGTTAATAACAAACTGCGCCGGGTTATCGTCCCACAGCACGATATCGATACGCTCGCCGCCCAGTTCACTGGAAACTGCCTGAACACGCGCGCCGCGCATGCCCACACAGGCACCCACCGGATCAATACGTTTGTCGTTGGTTTTGACTGCAATTTTAGCGCGCGAACCCGGATCACGAGCAGCGGCTTTAATTTCAATCAGTTCTTCGCCAATTTCTGGCACCTCGATGCGGAACAGTTCAATCAGCATTTCTGGTTTAGAACGCGTCACGAACAGTTGCGCGCCACGCGCTTCCGGACGTACAGAGTAGAGTACGCCACGAATACGGTCGCCTGGACGGAAGTTTTCACGCGGCAGCATATCTTCGCGCAGAATCACCGCTTCGGCATTGCTGCCTAAGTCGAGGGAGATGTTGTCGCGGTTAACTTTCTTCACCACGCCCGTGATAATTTCGCCTTCCTGCTCACGGAACTGATCAACCACCATTGCGCGCTCAGCTTCGCGCACTTTTTGCACGATAACCTGCTTAGCGGTCTGGGTGGTGATACGGTCAAAGGTGACCGATTCAATCTGATCTTCGACATATTCGCCCAGATTGAATGCTTCATCTTCGAAGCGGGCCGCATCCAGCGTGATCTCGCGCGTCGGCTGTGTCACCTCTTCTACGATTTCCCAGCGGCGGAAAGTATCGAAATCGCCACTGCGGCGATCAATGCTGACGCGTACCTCAATTTCCTGCTCATACTTTTTCTTGGTCGCAGTCGCCAGCGCGCTCTCCAGCGCTTCGAAGATTTTCTCACGCGGCAGGGCTTTTTCGTTAGAAACGGCTTCTACAACAGCTAAGATCTCTTTGTTCATCCTGGTTAGCCTCAATCCGGACTTTTAAAAGTGGGGGACCAGGTTCGCTTTCTGAATATTACTCAGTGCGAACACTTCATCGCTACCCTCAACGTGCACCGTGATCATCTCGCCATCAACTGACTTAATGGTTCCCTGCCATTTACGGCGGTTCTGCACGGCCATACGCAACACCAGACTCACTTCTTCACCCATAAAGCGGGTGTAGTGTTCTGCAGTGAACAGAGGACGATCGAGTCCCGGTGAAGAGACTTCTAGGTTGTAAGGGACGGTAATGGGATCTTCAACATCCATTACCGCACTTACCTGGTGGCTGACATCGGCGCAATCATCGACATTGATGCCATCTTCACTATCAATATAGATGCGCAGGATAGATGTGCGACTACGAACGAATTCAATTCCAACCAGTTCGTAACCCAGCGCTTCTACGGGAGCCGATACCAACTCTGTCAATTTTTGCTCTAATGTGGACAAGCCCACCCCCAAGACATAAAAAAAGGGCCTATAGCCCAGTATTACGATTCGCTAATAACAAAAAACCCCGAATATTCGGGGCTTTTAATCACTGGACCCTGTATGCCGCAATGCGGCCCGGACTCCATCCAAAGAATTTTCTTTCAAAAAATAACCGTGAATGCGTC
Source organism: Pantoea sp. PvP021 (assembly GCF_054056055.1). Taxonomy (NCBI): domain Bacteria; kingdom Pseudomonadati; phylum Pseudomonadota; class Gammaproteobacteria; order Enterobacterales; family Erwiniaceae; genus Pantoea; species Pantoea sp. PvP021. The sequence continues at coordinate 12,351 of NZ_JBSRXX010000007.1, forward strand.
CGTCGATGCATACAGTATATTTGAAAAAGAACTCAAAGGGAAAATTGGTTGCGGGGGCCGGATTTGAACCGACGACCTTCGGGTTATGAGCCCGACGAGCTACCAGGCTGCTCCACCCCGCGTCCGAAAACGTGGCGAATAATACGCCAGACCTGCATAAAATGCAAGGGATACTGCTATTTGGTACCGAGGACGGGACTTGAACCCGTAAGCCCAATCGGGCACTACCACCTCAAGGTAGCGTGTCTACCAATTCCACCACCACGGCACTGCACTGACCACAACGATTCGTTGTGCTGACGACCTTACTTAGGAATATCGCTGCCCGGCGTTACCGGTTGAGCTGGCTTTTCAGTCTGTTGAGAAGACTGCGCCGGCGCAGAAAGATTTTCCCACTCGCTTCCTTTAGACGCTTTATTGCTGTTCAGATTACCCAGAACCAGGCTGATGATGAAAAACAGCGCTGCTAAGATGCCGGTTGTACGAGTCATGAAGTTACCTGAACCCGAAGAACCAAACACCGTACCGGATGCGCCTGCACCGAATGAGGCTCCCATATCAGCGCCTTTGCCTTGCTGCAGCATGATCATACCCACGAGGGCGATAGCTACAATAAGGAAAACTACTAAAAGAGCTTGGTACATATCATCCTGTTCCTTGCACGGTAATCGTACAGTTAAAGCTTCAACCAGTATTGATGGGGAGTCTCGTCATCACCCATCAGAAGCGGGTGTGAATACTAACCAAAGGCGCATATCTCTGCAAGTGCAATTTTTACTACCCATACTGTTTGCAGAAAAAAACGCCATCCCGGTGATTTTACAGGCAGTTCAGCACCCTGCAGACCGCCTGTTACTGTTTTAAACGGCCTTGACCTGGTCGGCGATGCGATTCGCCAGTTCGGTAACCTGCGCCTCATTTTCGCCTTCGACCATGACACGAATCAGTGGCTCAGTACCTGATTTACGCAGCAGAACGCGTCCGCGACCCGCCAGCGCTTTTTCCACTTCGGCCGTGACAGCTTTTACCGCGTCACTCTGAAGCGGATCATGTTCGCCCGCAAAGCGTACGTTAACCAGGACCTGCGGCAGCATCTTCATGCCACTACAGAGATCGTGCAGGCTCATGTGGTTACGCACCATCGCAGTGAGCACTTGCAAACTTGCAACGATACCGTCACCAGTTGTGGTTTTATCCAGCAGGATCACATGACCGGAGTTCTCTGCACCGAGACGCCAGCCCTTCTCCTGCATCTTCTCCAGTACATAACGGTCACCGACTTTGGCACGGGTAAACGGAATGCCAAGCTGTTTCAGCGCTAACTCCAGCCCCATGTTACTCATCAGCGTACCCACGACGCCACCGCGTAACTGTCCCTGACGCAGGGCTTCACGCGCAATGATGTAGAGGATCTGGTCGCCATCAACTTTGTCACCCAGATGGTCAATCATCATGATGCGATCGCCGTCACCGTCGTAGGCCAGGCCGATATCAGCCTTCTCCGCCAGCACGCGCTGCTGCAGCAGTTTGAGATCGGTGGCACCGCACTCTTTGTTGATGTTCATGCCGTCTGGCTGGACACCGATAGCAATCACCGTCGCGCCCAGTTCACGTAATACATTCGGCGCAATGTGGTAGGTGGCGCCATTGGCGCAGTCGACCACAATTTTCAGGCCATTCAGATTCAGTTCGCTGGGGAACGTCCCTTTGCAGAACTCAATGTAACGCCCTGCTGCATCGACGATGCGGCTGGCGCGGCCTAACTGCGCTGATTCAACGCAGGTAATCGGCTTTTCCATCTCCAGCTCAATCGCCTCTTCGACGTCATCGGGCAGTTTGGTGCCCTCGGACGAGAAGAATTTAATCCCGTTGTCGTCAAAGGGGTTATGTGACGCTGAAATCACAATGCCCGCCTCTGCGCGGAAGGTACGGGTCAGATAGGCGATGGCTGGTGTCGGCATCGGGCCGGTAAAGGCGGCCGTCAGGCCTGCTGCAGCGAGACCGGCTTCCAGCGCGGACTCCAGCATATAACCAGAGATACGGGTATCTTTACCGATGATGATCTTCTTTGAACCGTGGCGCGCCAGCACTTTACCTGCGGCCCAGCCCAGCTTCAGGACGAAATCGGGGGTGATGGGTGCTTCACCGACTTTGCCACGAATGCCGTCTGTACCGAAATATTTACGATTACTCATGATACTCCTTTTGCTCTTCGGGTCGCTTCGACCACGCGCATCGCTTCAGCCGTCTCTTTTACATCATGGGCGCGAATAATCTGCGCGCCCTGCATAGCAGCAATCACCGCGCAACTCAGGCTGCCGGTTAAACGCTGTGACGGGCCGACGTTTAACAGCTGGCCAATCATCGATTTACGCGACATCCCCACTAACAGCGGCAGGCCGAAGTGGTGAAAATCGCCAAGATGAGCCAGCAGTTCATAATTGTGGCTGAGATTTTTACCGAAACCGAAGCCCGGGTCGAGTATCAGACGCTCTTTTTTAATGCCCGCTGCTTCGCAGCGCGCTATCTGCTGAGCGAAGTAAGTGTCCACTTCGCTTAAAATATTTTCGTAAACCGGTGCCTGCTGCATGGTGCGCGGTTCGCCCTGCATATGCATTAAACAGACGGGCAGTCCGGTTGCGGTTGCGGCTTCCAGTGCTCCGGGTTCAGAAAGTGAACGCACGTCGTTAATGATGTGAGCACCCACTCGCGCAGCTTCCCGGATGACGTCAGCTTTAGAGGTGTCCACTGAAATCCAGACTTCGAAACGCTGGGCAATGGCATCGATGACCGGAATCACCCGCTCCAGCTCCTCCTCCACACTCACTTCATCCGCGCCAGGACGGGTTGATTCCCCACCCACATCGATGATGGTTGCGCCTGCATTGACCATCTCATTGGTATGCGTCAGCGCATCGACCAGCGCGTTATGCTTTCCACCATCTGAAAAGGAGTCCGGCGTGACGTTAAGAATGCCCATCACATGTGGAAAAGATAAATCGAGATGGGAATCACGGGCGAACAACTTCATAGCGGAAACTCCTTGCTGATCAATATCTGGATGTAAAAAACCCCGGACCAGCCGGGGTTTTGTCTGACGATGTTGCGTCTTATTTGTTGTACTGCTCTGACATGGTATTGCCTGGGTTTGGCGTACGCGGTTCATCAACCGGACGTGGCGCCTTTGGCGTACCGTTGCTGTCTGAGTTGCTGCCTGGATCTTCCCAGCCCGCTGGCGGACGCACTTCGCGGCGTGCCATCAGGTCGTCGATCTGCGGTGCATCAATGGTTTCATACTTCATGAGCGCGTCTTTCATCGCGTGAAGGATGTCCATGTTCTCACCCAGAATCTGACGAGCACGCTGGTAGTTGCTGTCGATCAGGTGCTTAACTTCCTGATCGATGATGCGGGCCGTTTCATCAGACATATGTTTCGCTTTCGCGACAGAACGTCCGAGGAACACTTCACCCTCTTCTTCTGCATAGAGCAACGGACCCAGTTTTTCAGAGAAGCCCCACTGCGTCACCATGTTACGTGCCAGATTGGTCGCAACTTTAATATCGTTGGACGCACCGGTAGAAACACGTTCTGCACCGTAGATGATCTCTTCTGCCAGACGACCGCCGTAAAGCGTTGAGATCTGGCTTTCCAGTTTCTGACGGCTGGCGCTGATCGCGTCGCCTTCAGGCAGGAAGAAGGTCACACCCAGTGCGCGACCGCGCGGGATAATCGTTACTTTATGAACCGGATCATGCTCTGGTACCAGGCGACCAATAATGGCGTGGCCTGCTTCGTGGTAGGCAGTTGACTCTTTCTGCGATTCCGTCATCACCATGGAGCGACGTTCCGCACCCATCATGATTTTGTCTTTCGCTTTCTCGAACTCTACCATCGAAACCACACGCTTGTTTGAACGGGCCGCGAACAGCGCTGCTTCGTTAACAAGGTTGGCCAGATCGGCACCCGAGAAGCCTGGCGTACCACGTGCAATGATTGCTGCATCAACATCAGTTGCCAGCGGCACACGACGCATATGCACTTTCAGGATCTGCTCACGACCGCGAACATCTGGCAGGCCAACTACAACCTGACGGTCAAAGCGACCTGGACGCAGCAGCGCAGGGTCCAGTACGTCAGGACGGTTAGTTGCGGCGATAACAATAATACCTTCGTTACCTTCGAAACCATCCATCTCAACCAGCATCTGGTTCAGCGTCTGCTCACGTTCGTCATGTCCACCGCCTAAACCGGCGCCACGCTGACGACCGACTGCGTCGATCTCATCGATAAAGATGATGCACGGAGCCGCTTTTTTGGCCTGTTCGAACATGTCACGCACACGGGATGCACCGACACCGACAAACATTTCCACAAAGTCAGAACCGGAGATGGTAAAGAAAGGCACCTTCGCTTCACCGGCAATCGCTTTTGCCAGCAAGGTTTTACCGGTACCCGGTGGCCCCACCATCAGAACGCCTTTTGGAATCTTACCGCCCAGCTTCTGGAAACGGCTTGGCTCACGCAGATATTCCACCAGCTCAGCAACTTCATCTTTCGCTTCGTCACAACCTGCTACGTCGGCGAAAGTGGTTTTAATCTGGTCTTCCGTCAACATGCGGGCTTTGCTCTTGCCGAAGGACATCGCGCCCTTACCGCCGCCGCCCTGCATCTGACGCATAAAGAAGATCCACACACCGATCAGCAGCAACATCGGGAACCACGAAATGAAGATTGAAGCCAGCAGGCTTGGTTCTTCCGGCGGTTCGCCAACCACTTTGACGTTTTTGGTCAAGAGGTTATCGAGCAACTTGGGATCGTTGACAGGAATGTAGGTCGTGTATTTATTGCTGTCTTTTTTAACGACGTTAATTTCACGCCCGTTAATACGTGCCTCGCGGACCTGATCCTGGTTCACTTCCGACAGGAAGGTTGAATAATCAACCCGACGGCCATTCGACTCGCTGGGCCCAAAGCTCTGGAATACTGACATCAGCACGACCGCGATGACTAACCAGAGAATCAGGTTTTTCGCCATGTCACTCAAGGGATTAACCTCATATTACAACGGTGTTAACAGATAGCGTAGGGTACTATAGATCCCGCATACATGGAATCGCAGCAAAACTGCGGACTTCTCCAGCAATTTGGTTATAGTTTGCGCCCAGTCGCCACAATATACACTTCACGTGAACGTGAACGTGAAGCGTCCGGCTTACGAATTTTCACTTTCGTAAACAGGGAGCGAATTTCCCGCAGGTATTCATCGAAGCCATCTCCCTGAAACACTTTCACTACAAAACTGCCGCCAGGTGCCAGGATATCTCGACACATCTCCAGCGCCAGCTCGACTAAATACATCGACCGGGGAATATCTACGGCAGGTGTACCACTCATATTCGGCGCCATATCGGACATGACAACCTGAACTTTTTGATCGCCAACGCGTTCAAGCAGCGCATTGACCACCGATTCTTCACGAAAATCGCCCTGAAGGAAATCGACACCGACTATCGGATCCATTGGCAGGATATCACAGGCAATGACTCGCCCTTTGTTCCCAATTTGCTGTACCACATATTGCGACCAGCCTCCGGGTGCAGCACCCAGATCTACCACGGTCATGCCGGGTTTGAAAAGCTTGTCACCCTGTTGTATTTCATCAAGTTTAAACCAGGCGCGCGAACGCAACCCTTTTTTATGCGCCTGGAGCACATATTTATCGCTAAAGTGTTCCTGAAGCCAGCGGCCGGAGCTGGCCGAACGCTTTTTACCCGTCATAATATTTCCAACTAAATCGTCATCGTAGCGATAAACCTGCACGCAATGGGTTGCGTCGATTTGGTGATATACCCGAGATGGCGGTAGAATGAACCGTTTTCAATCCCTGAGTAAGTAAAAAACTACGATGAATCTAAGTACCAAACAAAAACAGCACCTCAAGGGCCTCGCCCATCCGCTCAAGCCAGTGGTTATGCTGGGTGGCAATGGCCTGACTGAAGGCGTGCTGGCCGAAATCGAGCAGGCTCTGTCGCATCACGAACTGATCAAGGTAAAAATCGCCTCGGAAGATCGTGAAACGAAGCAGCTGATCGTTGAGGCTATCGTGCGTGAGACCGGTGCCAGCAACGTACAGGTGATCGGCAAAACGCTGGTGCTGTATCGCCCCTCTAAAGAGAGCAAAATTTCTCTGCCACGCTAAGTGGGCAAAGAAAGTGACATGCTCTTACCTCAGATAAAAGGCCGCAATGCGGCCTTTTTCCTTTCTTTACATTGTGCTTTAACGCTTTTCAAAGCGTAGCAACATCTTAAAGGTATTCCACCTTCAGGATTTCATACTCAACGTCGCCGCCCGGGGTTTTCACAATAGCCACGTCATCGGCCTCTTTACCCACCAGGCCACGCGCCATCGGCGAATTGACCGAAATCAGATTTTGCTTAAAGTCCGCTTCGTCATCGCCCACAATGCGATACGTGGCTTCTTCGTCGGTTTCGACGTTCAGCACGGTAACGGTTGCACCGAAAATCACGCGTCCGGTTTTCGGCATCTGAGTGACGTCGATAACCTGCGCATTGGAGAGTTTGGCTTCAATCTCCTGAATACGGCCTTCGCAAAAACCCTGCTCTTCACGCGCAGCGTGATATTCCGCGTTCTCTTTTAAATCGCCATGTTCGCGTGCGTCAGCGATAGAGGCGATAATGCGCGGGCGCTTCACGGTTTTCAGCTCGTTCAGCTCTTCGCGCAATCTTTCAGCGCCTCTTAACGTCATCGGAATCTGATTCATTTAAGCTCCTCGCCATCTTTCCTGTTTAACGATGTCATCCTGACCGGTGACTGCAGAAAAAAGCGTTCTGCGGCGCATTAGCCCGTTTTTGCAAATAAAAGAATCCTGACCCGGAGATGCTTCCAGGCCAGAAAAGAGTTTTGCAATTTGATACGTATTTTACCCCAGAGTTCCCTGCGGGTCATCGTTTACTTTGCACCGTCCAGCGACGTAGTATTGACGCCCTCACCTGCCAGTTACCGCGAGATTATGCGATTTTCACGACTTGTTACCGGATTAAGCTGCGCATTTATGCTGCAGGCACACGCAGCGCCAGTTGATGAATACATGCAGTACCTGCCAGACGGCGCCAATCTGGCGCTGATGGTACAAAAAGTAGGCGCATCAACACCGATTATTGATTATCACGGAAAACAGATGGCCCTGCCCGCCAGTACCATGAAAGTGGTGACGGCGCTGGCAGCATTGCTGGAACTGGGTGGCGACTTCCGTTTTCAGACCACTTTTGAGACTCGCGGCGCCATTATCGATGGCACCCTGAACGGCGATTTAGTTGCACGTTTCGGCGGTGATCCCACCTTAAGCCGTCAGGATCTGCGCAACATGGTGGCGGCGATAAAGAAGCAGGGCATTAACCATATCAAAGGCAATCTGGTTATCGACACCTCCGTTTTTGCCAGTCACGATATGGCGCCGGGCTGGCCGTGGAACGATATGACCCAGTGCTTCAGTGCTCCGCCGGGTGCGGCAATCGTTGATAAAAACTGCTTCTCGGTTTCGCTCTACAGTGCTAATACGCCGGGTGAGAATGCCTTTGTACGTATCGCCTCCTATTATCCGGCGCATATGTACAGCCAGGTGCGCACCATTGGCCGCAACAGCGGCGAAGGGCAATATTGCGAGCTGGATGTGGTGCCGGGCGAGCTGAACCGCTACACCCTCACGGGCTGTATGCGCCAGCGCGCGGAACCGCTGCCGCTGGCATTTGCGGTGCAGGATGGCGCGGCCTGGGCTGGCGAAATCCTCAAGGCGGAACTGCGGTCGTCTGAGATTGACTATAGCGGGCATCTGGTGCGACAGACGCAGGTCACCGAACCGGGTACCGTGCTGGCATCGACCCAGTCCGCGCCGCTGCATACGCTGCTGCACACCATGCTGAAGAAGTCAGACAACATGATTGCCGACACGGTGTTTCGCACCATTGGTCATCACTACTTCAATGTGCCCGGCACGTTCCGCGCCGGACAGGATGCCGTTCGCCGCATCCTGAAAGCCAAAGCCAATGTCGACATGGGTAATAGCATTCAGGTGGATGGTTCAGGTCTCTCCCGCCATGACCTGATTTCGCCGCAAACCATGATGCAGGTATTGCAGTTCATTGCGAAGAATGACAACACGCTGGATTATATTTCGATGCTGCCGCTGGCAGGTTACGACGGCACGCTGCAGTATCGCGGCGGGCTGCATGAGGCGGGGCTGGATGGCAAAGTCTCGGCGAAAACCGGCTCACTGCAGGGCGTCTATAACCTGGCGGGCTTTATCACCACCTCCAGTGGTGCGCGGGTGGCATTCGTTCAGTTCCTTTCCGGTTATGCGGTCCCGCCGGAAGATCAGCGTACCCGCCGTATTCCGCTGGTGCGATTTGAGAGCCGTCTCTACCGCGATATCAATCAGAACAACTGATTATTCAGTCATAAAAAAAGCGCAGCGGTCAGATCAACCGCTGCGCTTTTTATTGCCCGTCCATCAGAAGCGGGTATTCACGCTCATATACCAGGTGCGGCCCGACTCGTTAAAGGTATTGGCCCCTGCGCCATAGAGCCACGCTCCGGTGGTGGCATTGCCGGTGGTCTGCGCGTTGCCCTGACGGAAATGGCGCTTGTCGAACAGGTTGTCGATACCCACGGTGACGCTGGCATATTTATTAACGTCATAGGTGCCGCTCATGCCCACAACCGAATAGGGGCTCACCTGATCGGTGGCGCTACCGGTAACGGCGTTACCTTTATAGTCATATTTCTTCGGTACCTGTTTACCGTACCAGGTCAGGGTCGTTTGCAGGGAGAGGTCCTGCATCGCCTGCCAGCTCAGCGTCGAATTGAGCGTATATTCCGGAATAATCGACAGACGATCGCCGGTCTCTTTATTCTTACTCTGCAACATGTAAGTGAAGTTATTGTTCCACGTTACGCTATCGGAGAACGGGACATTAACCGTGCCTTCCAGCCCCTCGACGACCGCTTTAGGCACATTTTCCCATTTGTAGATGTCGGTTTTGCCGTTAGATGCGGTGCCGGTTGGCGCCGTGCCAGCCTCGATCTTGTTACGGTAGTCGTTGCGGAACCAGGTCAGGCCCGCCTGGTAGCCATCGCGCTTCCATTCGACCCCAATCTCTTTATTGATGCTGTTTTCCGCTTTCAGATCGTCATTACCCATCAGATAACAGGCACCGGCACTGGCGGCGCAGCCCTGACCATTGCTGTAGAGCAGATAGTTCGGGTTGGTCTGATAGAGGCTCGGGGCTTTATAGGCGCGCGCAATACCCATTTTCAGTGTGAACTCATCGCCTAATCCCTGTGACAGGTTGAGCGACGGGCTCCAGTTATCGCCGACAATCGAATGGTGATCGAAGCGCAGGCCCGGCGTCAGCATGGTGCTGTCGGTCAGCTCAATATTGTCTTCGGCAAACAGCGAGAAGATTTCCGCCTGTGAATAGGGTGTGCGGCCGGTCGTAGCGATACCGGGAATCGACCCGTAGCTGGCGGCCTGAGTCGTCGATGAAGGATCCTTCATCCGCTGCTGATTCCATTCCGTCCCGAAAGTCGCGGTCTGGTTCACCAGCCATTCAAACGGCACACTGATCTCACTGTGCAACAACACATCATCCAGCTGGATGGTATTGAAGTTGCTGTTGGCGAAGATGCCTTCGGTGCCGCCTGCCAGCCCCTCATTCAGACGCGCGTTGCGGGTGTTCTCATATTGCGCGTAGGTATTGGTGCTGATGCCATTGTCCCAGGCACCGGTCCACTTAACAGAAAAGTTCTGCCGATAGAGCCGGTTGGTCTCGTCACCATATTTGCTTTTCACCAGGGCGTTGGTATTGGTGTTCTGCGTGTCCCCGGCATAGAGGTTGCCCTGACGACTGTAACCGGCCCCCACTTCCAGCGTCTGCATCGGCGCAAATGCCCAGCGCAGCAGGCCATGAATATCTTTGTTGATCGAGCCTTCCCGGCCCGCCGGGTACGATCCGGCGTAACTGCCGGTGCGGTCTGCGGCGTGCCCTTCATTAATGTCGTAAGCATCAGCCTGCGTTTTTGCCAGTCCGCCATAGAGCCGGAAACTGACATCATCGCCCAGTGGCCCTTCAAGGCTGAAGTTGGTGCGACGGGTCGCGCCCTCCTCCTTGTGTTCCGGCACGTTGTAATAGGCGCTCCATGAGCCGTGCCACTGATTATCCATCTCTTTTTTGGTGATGATGTTCACCACGCCGCCCGCTGCACCGTTACCGTAACGGGCCGCTGCCGGACCGCGGATTACCTCAATGCGATCAATGATCTCTGGCGGCACCCAGTTAGTGTCGCCGCGCGTATCACGCTCGCCACGCCAGCCAAGCCGAACCGCGTTGCGGCTGGTCACCGGCAATCCATCGATCAGAATCAGGGTATTTTCCGGCCCCATGCCGCGGATATCGATCTGGCGATTGTTTCCGCGCTGGCCGCTGGTGGAGTTACCGGTCAGATTGACGCCAGGCATGGTGCGAATAATTTCGGCGACATCGCGTGCGGGTGGATGTTTTTTAATTTCGTCGGCGGTGATGGTCGACACGCCAGGTGCCTGCAACGTCTGCTCGGCGGCGGTCACCATCATGGTGTCGTCGTGGAGGGTATCGGAGGGGCTGCTGTCGATAGCCGGTTCGTGGGTGGCTTCAGCAGCCACGGCACCGGCAGAAATGAGAGAGGCGGTGAAACCCAGTTCAATCATAATGGCTAACGAAAGCCGGGATAACTTTTTCATTTTTCTGTTCCTGGAGTGCCGGCGAGGATGCCACTGCCGGCGTGCCGGTAAAAAAGTAATAACCTTGCCTGCAACGTTTTCCCCTTGTCGCCGGGCCAGCGTCAGAACCGCTTTGCATCAGTCTGAAAGCCGGTGCGGCAGAGAGGATGCGCGCGCTCCCTGTCGGGCGGAAACACCCTATTGCAAATGCAAATAATTATCAATACTATTATTCATAACATGTATGACCCTAATCAAGGGTGATCGAAAGATGGCGCGTATGACGTGGTTAAGTGAAGAAACCGGCAGTGAACGCTGGTGGCAACAGCAGCAGCAACGGGGCATTCCTCTGGTTGAAGCTGGCGAAAAGGGAACCTGTCAGGTCACCTTTTTCTGGCGCGATCCCAAGGGTGACACGCAGCACTCCGATACCCGGCGCGTCTGGATCAATATTACCGGCGTAACCGATCATCATCATTCAGCGGTCCCCTCCTCCTTAACGCCTGTTCCCGATACCGATGTCTGGTGGTGGCAAACCGCCCTGCCCGCTGACTGGCGCGGCAGCTACTGCCTGATTCCTGATAGTCAGGAAGAGACTTTTACCGGGCAGGCCGATATGCAGGCAGTGCGCCAGTGGTGGAGTCAGAAATTCCCGCAGGCGCAAAGCGACCCGCTGAATCCTTTGCGAAGCTGGGCGGGTGGACGGGGAATGAGGGTCTCGCCACTGCACCTGCCACACGCGCCGGATCAGCAGGTGTGGCGTGCAGTTGATGAGGGCCGTGCCGCCGATATTCCGCTGCAACACTATTGGTGGCGCAGCGAACGGCTGGGGAACCAGCGTCAGATCTGGATCTCTGTTACCGGAGACGCCAGTGCAGGCGATCGTCCGCTGGTACTGCTGCTGGATGGTCAGTTCTGGGCACAGAACATGCCGGTTGCCGGCCCGCTTCAGCAACTGACAGAGGCAGGCGAACTGCCCCCTGCGGTCTATGTCATGATCGACATCATCGACCGCGAGCACCGCACGCGTGAGCTGACCTGTAACCCTGACTTCTGGCTGGCGATTCAGCACGAGCTGTTGCCGCAGGTTCAGCGCTGGGCGCCGTTTCGTGCCGACAGCACGCTGGTAGCGGGACAAAGTTTTGGCGGCCTTTCTGCCGCTTACGCCACCCTGACCTGGCCGGAAACCTTTGCTGGGGCGATCAGCCTCTCCGGGTCGTTCTGGTGGCCCGCGCGCGGCGATCCCAATGGCTGGCTGCCACAGCAGTTACAACAGGGCTTACTGCAGGCCCCCCCTCGCCGCTTCTACCTGGAAGCGGGACGACGCGAACGGCTGATTCTGGCAGCAAACCAGCAGTTTCAGCACGATCTGACCGCTGCCGGACATCAGGTCAGCTATCACCCGGTCGAAGGTGGTCACGATGCGCTGTGCTGGCGCGGCGGACTGCTGGCAGGCCTTAAAGCCATGTGGCAATAGCCCTAACCCGCTTATATTCCGCCTTCTGCGCGCCACTGAAAGATATCTATGCAGGACAGCGGCGTTAGCGCGCCCGGTGACTGCGGACAGGAGACCGACATGCAACAACTTAACCCTTTCGACGATCCGCAACAGGATTGTCAGGTGCTGAAGAACGATCAGCAGCAGTACAGTTTATGGCCCGCCTTTTGTGCGGTTCCGGCAGGATGGCAGCCGGTGTTTGGCCCCGGGCCACAGGCTGACTGTCTGAGCTGGCTGAATGAAAACTGGCACGATATCCGTCCGGTTATGACGCAGGACAGAGGCGAAAATGTCTGAGATCACCCTCAACCCGCAGACAGAACAAAAAACGCTGCCACTGGTGGCCGCTCAGCCCGGAATCTGGATCGCTGACCAGCTATCGCCCTATTCCAATGCTTACGCCGTGGCGCATTTTGTCGAACTGCGCGGTGCGCTGAACAGCGCGTTGCTGTCACGGGCCATAATTGCTGGCATGCAGGAAGCAGACACACTGAATATGGCCTTTGGCGAGCAGGAGGGTGAACCGCTACAGTGGCCTGAACCCCAGGCTTTCCGCGAGCCTGAGGTGATCGATCTGCGCGACGCCGCCGATCCGGAGGCCGCAGCACGTGCGCTGATGCAGCAGGATATGACCGGCGATCTGCGGGTGCTGAGCGGCGCGCCGCTCTACCATCACAGCCTGTTTCGGCTGGATGAGGATCACTGGTACTGGTATCAGCGATACCATCATCTGGTGGTCGATGGTTTTAGTTTCACCGCCCTGACCCGCCGTATCGCCAATCTCTACAGCGCCTGGCAGCGCGGCGACACGCCGGAGCCGAGCCCGTTTGTGCCGTTCAGCGACGTCGTTGATGAATATCAGCGCTATCAGCTATCTTCGGGCTGGCAGCGCGATCGCCAGTTCTGGCTGGAGAAAGGCGCGCAGCTACCTGCGCCCGCCTCGTTGTCCGCTCTGCCGCTGGCCGGTGAGAGCGCCAGTACCGACCTGCTGCGCCACACGTTTGCCGTGGATCGCGACACTTTTCAGGCTTTGCTGACGCACACCGGGCAGCACAACCTCAGTGCTGCGGATACCGCCTTTGCGCTGGTGGCCTTATGGCTGGCGCGCCTCACCGGTCAGCATGCGTTCGCCGCCGGTTTCATCTTTATGCGCCGCATCGGCTCGGCCGCGCTCTGCGCCACCGGTCCGGTGATTAACGTGCTGCCAATGGCGGTGCATTACGATCCGGCACAGCCGCTGACGGCACTGGCCGGGCGTCTGGCGGCCGAAGTCAAAAAAATGCGTCGTCATCAGCGTTACGACGCTGAACAGGTGCAGCGCGATCTGGGTCGCTCCGGCGACAGCGATCCGCTCTATGGGCCGGTAATCAACCTGAAGATGTTTGATTACCAGCTCGATTTCGCTGGCATCAAAGGCATAACCCATCAGCTGGCGTCAGGACCGGTACGCGATCTGGAGATTGCTATCTACCTCAGCGAACAGGGCGACCTGACGCTGGAGTTACTCGCTAATGCACAGCGCTACAGCGACACAACGCTAAAGCAACACGCCAGCCGCTTTGGCCTGCTGCTTCAGCAGCTTGCCGTCCGGCCAGCCAGTGCCTGTGGCGAGCTGGATATGCTGATGCCGGAAGAGCATCAGCAGCTCGCGGCGATCAACCAGACTGCCGTAATGCTGCCTGCAGAAACCCTGAGCAGCCTGCTGCTCCGTCAGGCACAGCGTTCGCCGCGCGCTCCGGCACTGGCAGATGAGGGGCATCAGCTTGACTATCAACAGATGCAGCAGCAGGTCGCCGCGCTGGGGCAACAGTTGATTGCGCAGGGAGTGACGCCGGGTGATATCGTCGCCGTAGCGCTGCCGCGTTCGGTCTTTTTATCGCTGGCGCTGCAGGCGATCGTCAGCGTGGGGGCAACCTGGCTGCCGCTTGATACCGGCTACCCGGACGATCGGTTACAGATGATGCTGGAAGATGCCGCGCCGAAAACGCTGATCACCTGTCGTGAACTGGCCAAGCGGCTGGCGGCACTCTCACCCGTCGCGCCGCTGTTTTACGACGCGCTGTTAACACCCGTGGATAGCGTGCTGATGCAGGCCCCGCGTCCACAGGATGGCGCATACATCATCTATACCTCCGGCTCGACCGGTCGGCCAAAAGGGGTGCTGGTCAGTCATGAGGCGATCGTCAACCGTCTGTTATGGATGCAGGATCGCTATCCGCTCGGCAGCGATGATGTGGTGTTGCAGAAAACCCCGAGCAGCTTTGATGTTTCGGTATGGGAGTTCTTCTGGCCGCTTATCGTCGGCGCACGGCTGGTGATGGCTCCGCCCGATGCTCATCGCGACCCGGACGCGCTGCAGCAGCTGTTTGCCCGCTACCGCGTGACCACCACCCATTTTGTTCCGTCGATGCTGGCTGCTTTTGTCGCTTCGCTGCAGGAAGGTGACGCGATAGCGCGCTGCGCCACCCTGCGCCGGGTTTTCTGTAGCGGCGAAGCGCTGCCCGCAGAGTTATCGCGCCAGTGGCAGGCACTGACCCGGGTGCCCTTGCATAATCTTTATGGCCCGACCGAAGCGGCGGTTGATGTCAGCTACTATCCGGCCTTTGGCCCGGAGCTGGCGGCCGTCGAAGGGGCCAGCGTGCCGATTGGCTTCCCGGTCTGGAACACCGGCTTACGGATTCTGGATGCGCGTCTGCAGCCGGTGCCACCGGGCGTGGCTGGCGATCTCTATCTGACCGGCGTGCAGCTGGCGCATGGCTATCTTGATCGTCCCGACCTCACTGCCAGCCGGTTTGTCGCCGATCCGTGGGGACACGGCTCCCGGATGTACCGCACCGGTGATGTGGCGCGCTGGCTGCCGGATGGTGCGGTGGAGTATCTGGGCCGCAGCGACGATCAGCTTAAAATTCGCGGACAGCGTATCGAGCTGAACGAGATCGACCACGCCATGGCTGCGCTACCTGGCATTGAGCAGGCCGTCACACATGCGGTGGTGCTGGGGAGCAGCAGCGATCAGCAGGGCGATGCCCGCCAGCTGGTCGGCTATGTAGTGGCTGATGGCCCGATCGATACCGACGCAATGCGTCAGACTCTGGCCACACAGTTACCGGCGCATATGGTGCCGGTGGCGATTGTTCAGCTGGCGGCGTTACCGCTCAGCAGCAACGGTAAACTGGATCGCAAAGCGCTGCCGCTGCCGCAAACGCAGGCAGCGCTGGCTGGTCGCGCGCCGCATCCCGGACTCGAAACGACACTGGCACAGGCGTTTGCCAGGCTGCTGGAGTGCGAACCGGTGAGCGCCCAGGATGATTTCTTCTCGCTGGGCGGCCACTCGCTGCTGGCGATGCGGCTGGCAGCACAGCTGCGCCGGACGCTGAATCAGCCGGTGTCAGTGGGCCAGATCATGGTGGCATCCACGGTAGAAAAGCTGGCGACACTGCTCAGCAGCGAGCCCGCGGATGTGGCTCGTGCCGGATTTGAAGCGGTATTACCCTTGCGACGCGGCACTGGCCCAACGCTGTTTTGCTTCCATCCCGCCTCCGGTTTTGCCTGGCAGTTCAGCGTGTTGCAGCGCTATCTGGATGCACGCTGGTCGCTACTCGGCATTCAGTCACCCGACATCACCAGCCCGCTGAACCAGGCGCAGCACCTTGACGCGGTGTGTGAGGCGCATCTGGCGACGGTGCGTCAGCAGCAGCCACAGGGGCCTTACTATTTCCTGGGCTACTCGCTGGGCGGCACGCTGGCGCAGGGTATCGCCGCGCGGCTGGAGGCCGAAGGTGAAACCGTTGCCTTCCTCGGACTGCTGGATACCTGGCCGCCGGAGACGCAGAACTGGGATGAACGGCGCGGTGAAAACGTGCTGGATCCGGCGGTGCTGGAAGAAGTTAATCGTGAGCGCGAGCAGTTTATCGCTGCGCAACGGCAGCAGGCCGGTGAAGGAATGGAGGCACTGTTTACCACCATTGAAGCCAACTACGCCAGTTCAGTGCGCCTGCTGGCAACAGCGCGCAGTGCCCGCTTCACCGGACACGCAACTCTGTTCCTGGCGGAACAGACGCAGCAGCCCGGTCAGGATGCGCGCCGCGCCTGGGCGCCCTATGTCGGCAAGCTGACTATCTGGCCGCTGGACTGTGCGCACGTCGAGATCATCTCACCGCGCATGTTCGAACAGATTGGGCCACGACTGCAGCAGTGCCTGGTGTCGCTGAATCCCTGAACCGTTCTGACTTTGCGCTTTCTTCGGGTGGAGAAAGCGCAGGTCAGCCTCTTCCCAGCGGCACAATCATCGGCGTACCGGCCACCGGATCGTTAATGATGATGCAGCGCAGGCCGTAGATCGCTTCTATCAGTTCCGGCGTAACGATCTCCGCCGGTTTCCCTTCGGCAATAATTTTCCCGTCTCGCATCGCAATCAGGTGGCTGGCATAGCGGCACGCCTGATTGAGATCATGCAGCACCACCACCAGCGTACGGCCATGCTGCTGATTGAGATCCTGCATTAATTCCAGCAACTCAATCTGATGGGCGATGTCGAGCCAGGTGGTCGGTTCATCCAGCAGCAACAGTGGCGTCTGCTGAGCCAGCACCATCGCAATCCACACCCGCTGCCGCTGGCCGCCAGAGAGCGTATCAACCTGCTGCTGCGCCAAATCTGCCACGCCGGTAGCCTGCATTGCCTGCTGAACAGCCGTCTCATCTTCCTGTCGCCAGCGACCAAACAGCGACTGGTGCGGATAACGCCCGCGCGCGACCAGTTCGCTGACGCTGATGCCCGCTGGTGCATTCGAGCTTTGCGGTAGCAGACCCAGCCGACGCGCCACCTCTTTGGTAGCGTAGTGAGTAATCGCATTGCCATCCAGCAGCACCTGGCCTTTCAGGGGCGAGACCAGGCGGCTTAAGGTACGCAGCAGCGTCGACTTTCCACAGGCGTTGGGGCCAATAATAACGGTCAGTTCACCGTCGGGGATCGCGACGGTGAGATTCTCCGCCACGATTTTTTTGTCATACCCCAGCGTCAGCGCGTCGCCCTGCAAACGTGTTTTCACTGTCATTGGCGTCGCGCCTCCCGTACCAGTAAAGCAATCAGATAGAGTCCGCCCAGGCTAACCGTGATGACGCCAACCGGCAGCTGATAAGGCAGGAAAAAGTGCTGCGCGGCGTAATCCGCGGCGGTTAACAGCAGCGCGCCGCACAAGGCAGCCAGCGGCAGCGCGCCTTTGATACCGCCACATAGCCGACGAGCAATCTGCGGTGCCAGCAGCGCAATAAAGGAGACAGGACCGACCAGCGCGGTAGAGGCGGCGGTGAGGATCACGCCCGTCAGCATCAGCAAAACGCGGCTGCGTTCAACCGGTACGCCCAGCGCGCAGGCAGTGTCGTCACCCATCTCCAGCAGACGCATGCGCCGGGCCAGCATGCTTGTCGCCAGCAGCGCCAGCAGAAGCACGGTAATCACCGGCGTCGTTTTCGCCCAGGTAATGCCGTTGAGTGAACCGGCGCTCCAGAGCCCGGCGCTCAGTGCCGCCTCCAGTGAGGCGCTGATAATCAGCCAGCTGTTCAGCGCCATCAGCAGCGCCCGCACGCTGATGCCCACAATGATCAGACGAAAGGTCTCCACGCCGTTGCGCCAGCTGAACAGCCAGACCACGCCCGCCGTGAGCAGTCCGCCAAGCAGTGCCGCCAGCGTCATGCCCTCCATGTTTTGCTGGAACAGCACCAGTGCCACCAGGACGCCGCTGTAAGCGCCGGTATTGAAACCCAGAATATCGGGGCTGCCCAGCGGGTTGCGCAGCAGCGACTGAAAAATTGCCCCGCTGACGCCCAGTGCCGCACCAATCAGCAGCGCCATCATGACGCGCGGCAGTCGCCACTCCAGTACAATCAGCTGTATGTTACGCGCCGCCTCGCCGTTGATAAGGGCCCACAACTGGCTGGCGGAGATCGGTAAGGTGCCGCGCGTAATGCTCAGAAAGGTCAGCACCCCGCAGGCCACCAGCAGCATCAGCGCATTAATCATCACCCGTTTCATAGCTGCCCTCTTCCCGACTTGCGGCGCACCAGCACAATCAGCATCGGCGCGCCCAGTATGGCCGTGACAATCGACACGCGCAGTTCGCCCGGTACCAGCAGCCGTCCCAGAATATCGGCGGCCAGCAGCAAACAGGGGGTGATAAGAAGGGTTCCGGGCAGCATCCAGCGATGATCGTTACCCAGCAGCCAGCGGGCCAGATGTGGCGTCATTAAGCCGACAAACGCGATGGGGCCGACAGCGGCTGTCGCCGCCCCACTCAGCAGCGCAATAGCCAGTAATCCCACCAGCTGGGTACGCATCACCCGGGTACCCAGCGCAGTCGCCATATCACCGCCCATACTCAGGCTGTTGAGCGAACGCGCCAGCAGCAGCGCCAGCAGGCTACCGGCGACTACCGCCGGAAAGGTGGTGCGCAGAATGGCAAAATTGCGGATATCCAGCGAGCCACTGTGCCAGAAACGCAGATGATCGTAGATGTCAGGATTGAGCAGCGATAAACCAGAGGTTAACCCCTCCAGCACCGCGCCCAGCGCCACGCCTGCCAGCGTCAGACGCACCGGATTAACGCGGCCACCGCCCAGCGCACCGGTCAGCGCCACCAGCAGGGAGGCCAGCAGTGCGCCCGTAAAGGCAAAGCCAAGCCAGTCCGCGGGGGAGTCAGCGCCAGACAGGGCGATGCCCAGCACCACCGCAAAGCCCGCACCGGCGTTGATACCGAGAATGCCGGGATCGGCCAGCGGATTGCGCGTCAGGCTCTGCATCAGCGCGCCCGCCAGACCTAAACTGATCCCGGCCAGCAGACCCGCCAGGGTGCGCGGCAGTCGGGCATCGCGCACGATGACACAATCGACGCGGTTACAGTCGCTGAATAAGGCCTGCGTGACATCATGAAAGGGGATAGATTTGGCACCCAGCATCAGGCTGAGCGCGAGAAGCAACAACAGCAGCATCCCTGAACCTGCTATTGCACGAAGTTGACGCATAACGTTTAAACCTTCACCGATTCATTGAGATCGCAGCACGAGTCATTATGATAATGATACTTGTTATCGTTATTAGTGATTTTTTGTATGTTACCATGACTCCCGGACTCAATGATGAGGAAAATGGGTGCAAAAAAGCGACGTTATGAACAAACCCTCCCACTTTATCGATCTCAGCCTGCTGAGAACCCACCCCGCCTTTCGCGCCATTTTTATCGCCCGCTTTATCTCCATCGTCGCCCTCGGCATGCTGGCGGTGGCGGTACCGGTTCAGATTCAGCAGCTAACGCAGTCGCCGCTGCTGGTGGGTCTGGCGGTGACGCTGGCCAGTGCCGGCATGTTTATCGGCCTGCTGACCGGCGGCGTGCTGGCGGATCGCTATGAGCGCCGACGTCTGATCCTGTTTGCCCGATCCACCTGTGGCCTGGGCTTTGTCGCCTTATGCATCAATGCCCTGCTCCCTTCGCCGTCGGTGATCGCCGTCTTTGTGCTGGGACTATGGGATGGTTTTTTCGGCGCGATAGGCGTCACCGCGCTGCTGGCGGCGACGCCGGCGCTGGTCGGGCGTGAAAACCTGATGAAAGCAGGTGCGATTACCATGCTGACGGTGCGATTTGGCGCGATTCTCTCACCCGCCATTGCCGGACTGGTCATCGCGCAGGGCGGTGTGGCGTGGAACTACGGACTGGCGGCGTTCGGCACGTTGCTGACGGTGTTAACCCTGCTGCGGTTGCCGCGGCTTGCGCCACCGCCGCAGCCGCGTGAGCATCCGCTGAAAGCACTGGTCAGCGGCGTGCAATTCCTGTTTGCCAGCCCGATCGTTGGCATGGCGGCGCTGGTCGGCGCGCTGGTGACGTTAGCCAGTGCGGTGCGCGTGCTCTATCCGGCGCTGGCGCCACACTGGCAGGTCGGCGTGACGGAGTTAGGGCTGATGTATGCCGCCGTTCCGCTGGGTGCTGCCACAGGTGCCCTCACCAGCGGACGGCTGGCACAGTCACCGCAGCCGGGCCGCCTGATTCTGGCGAGTGCTATTGCTGCTTTCGTCGCGCTGGCTCTGTTCAGCCTGATGCCGTGGTTCAGCGCGAGTCTGGTCTGCCTCGCGGCCTTTGGCTATTTCAGTGCCATCAACAGCCTGGTGCAGTACGCGCTGATCCAGACGCTGACGCCTGATGCGCTGCTCGGCAGGATCAACAGCCTCTGGACAGCGCAGAATGTCACCGGCGATGCGATAGGTGCAGCGATGATTGGCGCGATGGGTTCACTGTTGTTGCCGCAGCAGGCGGCCAGCCTGGCTGGTCTGGCAGCCACCGTGCTGGGCATCATCATGTGGCTGCTGATGGCGCGTCTGCGTCGCTATCAACCGTCTGCACCGGCGGAAACGGGATCATGATTTAACGAACAACGTCTCCAGCCGCGTCAGCAAATTGCTGGCGCTGTAGTAGTCGAGCCGGAAGCTATCCAGCCCCAGCGCATAGACCGCTTTTGCGCGCACAGCTGGGGTCTGCGCCAGGAAAGGGTTGCTCATCACCTGTGCGGCGGTGGGCTCTTCAGCGGCAAACAGCAGATATGATTGACCATTAAGGCCTGCCGCCAGATTTTCTCCTGACAGTTGCAGGATATCTTTACGCTGTCCCATGCTGTGACCAGACTGAAGAGTGGCCGGCGGCGTCGCCAGAGTGAAGCCCAGTTGCTGCAGTAATTTCCCCTGCGCCGATGCATCCGTCCACAGATTGACTGCCCGGCCATCCCCGTTCCACACCATCGCTGATACCGGCTGCGGCGGCAGGGTCAGCTTCGCTTTCAGAGCCTTTTCTCGCGCATCAAACTCAGCTTTCCGGGCGGCAGCTTCCGCTTCATGCCCGGTCGCCTCCCCCAGCAACGTCACCAGTTGCTGCCAGCTTTTATCGTCGTAATTCACCACCAGCACCGGCGCAATCGCCGCAAGCTGTTCAACCAGTTTGATCGCCGAATCATTCCCGGTGGCGCTGACCACAATCAGGTCTGGCGCTTCAGCAGCAATCGCTTCTGCACTGGGCTCACCAATGTAGAGACGTTTTACGCCGCGCTGTTTGGCCACTTCGCCCCACTGACGGAAGAATCCCTGCTTATCAGCCAGCCGACTGCCGGGTGCGGTTGCGCCACTGGCGACGACCGGCGCATCAATCGCCAGCAGCGAGCCGGTCAGGGTAACGCTGGTCGAAACGATACGCATCGGTGCCTGGGTCAGTGTGATATTGCCTGTTGTCCCGGCGACAGTTCGCGGCCAGCCGGTCTGGGCAGCAGCGGTAACGCTGAACAGGCTGATGCTCAGGAAAAACAGCGCTATCGCCGATGTGACACCATGTTTACTCATAGATTTTCGTCCACTTTTACCCGGAAAAAGAGAGAGACCATTTGTGCTGATTTAACCGGCCATGCCAGCTGAATCGCCGCGTAATTATTGACACTTTCGGCTAATCAACGTAGGTTACTGGCCCACAATACAAATGATAATCATTATTAGTTATCTTATCATTTATAGGTGGAAATTATGGTGGAATCGCTGGCGTTTGAACATCCCTTGTTGCAGGATTTCCCGGCACTCTGCCGTGGCTTTCTGTTTACCTCTCCCTGGCAAAGCCTGACCACACAGGGCTGTTTTACTACCCTTACCGCGCCGGTAAGGCAGGGTGAGCAGCTGACAGGGGAGTTTCAGCAGCAACTACAGCACCATTTTGCTTCAGCCAGAAAACAGGGCATTGCCCATCCCATTCTGGTGGGTGCAATCCCCTTCGACGTGGATCAGCCCGCTGCGCTGTTTATCCCTGAGTCGTATCAGACCTTTAACCGTGACGATCTCAACGCCAGTGCCTCTCTGGCTGAGGCTGAACTGCCGCAGGTGCGTCGCCGCACGGCGGTGCCGGACCATGACATTTTCATCGACATGGTTGCGCAGGCGGTGGCGGCTACGCAGCGCGGCGATCTGGATAAAGTGGTGTTGTCGCGGCTGATGGATATCGTGGCGGAACAGCCGGTTGATACGGCCGCCCTGATGCAGCGCATCGTGGCGCAGAACCCTAACAGCTATCACTTTCATCTGCCGCTGCCCGATGGTGGCGCGCTGGTTGGCGCCAGCCCGGAACTGATGATTCGTAAGCAGGGCCGCCAGTTCAGCTCCTGTCCGCTGGCCGGTTCAGCGCCGCGTCATCGCGATCCGCAGCGTGACCAGGCCTCTGGCGACAGCCTGATGCACTCAGCAAAAGATCGTCATGAGCATAAGCTGGTCACGGATGCGATGCGCGCGACGCTGCAGCCGCGCAGCCGCCTGCTGTCGGTCCCCGAGACACCTTCACTGCTGACCACCGCAACACTGTGGCATCTCGCTACGCAGATTCAGGGTGACGTGCTGGACGATCGCGAAAATGCGCTGTCACTGGCCTGTCTGCTGCATCCGACACCGGCCCTCAGCGGCTTCCCTCATCAGCGTGCTCAGGCGCTGATTCAGCGACTGGAGCCATTTGAACGTCAGCTGTTTGGCGGCATCGTCGGCTGGTGTGACGATCAGGGCAATGGCGAATGGGTCGTCACCATTCGTTGCGGTACGGTGAATGGCCCGCGGGTGCGGCTGTTTGCGGGCGCAGGCATCGTAGCGGACTCACAACCTGAATCAGAATGGCGTGAAACCGGCGTCAAACTCGACACCATGCTTCGCGCTTTTGGACTGCAATAAAGGAACCTGTATGACGATTTCCTACAGCCGCTGGCCGGACGATCTGGCCGCACGTTACCGTGAAAAAGGCTACTGGCTCGATCTGCCGATGACAGACATCCTGGAACGTCATCGCGACAGCGAGAGCGTGGCGGTGATTGATGGCGAACGACAATTTACCTATCGCCAGCTGGCGGCGCTGAGTGACAACCTGGCCGCGGCATTGCAGCGTCGCGGCCTGAAGTCAGGCGATACGGCGCTGGTGCAGCTTGGCAACGTGGCGGAATTTTACCTGACGCTGTTTGCCCTTTTCAAAATCGGCGTTGCCCCGGTTAACGCCCTGTTCAGCCATCAGCGCACCGAACTGGCCGCCTATGCCAGTCAGATCTCGCCGAGCCTGTTAATTGCCGATCGCAGCCACGCACTGTTCGCCGATGATGCGTTTATTACGCAACTTTGCCGCGATCAGCGTTCACTCCAACAGGTGATCCTGCGTAATGACGCTCAGACGGAAAACAGCCTCGACGCCCTGCTGGCTGAACCCGCGGGCAACTTCATCGCAACCCCGACCGCAGGCGATGAAGTCGCCTTTTTCCAGCTGTCGGGTGGCAGTACCGGTACACCGAAACTGATCCCACGTACCCATAATGATTACTACTACAGCATCCGTGAGAGTGACGTTATCTGCGATATTACCGCCGACACCCGCTACCTGATCGCCCTGCCCGCCGCGCATAACTTCCCGATGAGTTCGCCGGGCGCGCTGGGCGTTTTTTACGCGGGCGGACAGGTGATCTTAGCCGCCGATCCCAGCGCAACGCTCTGCTTCCCGCTGATTGAAAAGCATCAGGTCACCGATACCGGCCTGGTTCCGCCCGCCGCCAGTCTCTGGCTGCAGGCGATTCAGGAATGGGGCAGCAATGCTGCGCTGGCCTCGCTGCAACGCATTCAGGTCGGTGGCGCAAAGCTGGGTGAAACACTGGCCGCGCGCATCCAGAACGAGATCGGCTGCACCCTGCAGCAGGTATTTGGTATGGCGGAAGGTCTGGTGAACTACACCCGGCTGGATGACGATGAGCAGACCATTCTCACCACGCAGGGACGCCCGATCTCCCCGGATGACGAGGTATGGGTTGCCGACGATCAGGGTAACCCATTGCCAGCAGGCTCCATCGGTCGCCTGATGACGCGTGGTCCTTATACCTTCCGCGGCTACTACAACAGCCCGGAACATAACGCCGCCAGCTTCGATGACCAGGGCTTTTACTGCTCTGGCGATCTGATTGAGATCACGCCCTCTGGCAACATCATCGTGCAGGGCCGGGAGAAAGATCAGATCAACCGGGGCGGCGAAAAGATCGCAGCCGAAGAGATCGAAAACCTGCTGCAGCGCCATGCGGATGTGATCCACGCTGCACTGGTCTCCATGAGCGACGAGCTGATGGGTGAAAAGAGTTGTGCCTTTATCGTCACCCGTCAGCCGGTTAAACCGGTGGCGCTGCGTCGTCACCTGCGTGAACTTGGCGTGGCAGAATTTAAGCTGCCCGACCGTATTACCTGCGTAGATGCCCTGCCGCTGACCGCGGTCGGAAAGGTGGACAAAAAACGTCTGCGCCAACAACTTGCCGATCAACAAGCGCAAGCCTGATCTGTCCGGAGATTTTCAATGGCTATTCCACAACTGACCTCTTATCCGCTGCCAGCCGCTACCGAGTTGCCCAACAACAAAGTGAAATGGATGCTGGAGACGGACCGTGCCGCCCTGCTGATCCACGATATGCAGCGCTATTTTCTCAACTTCTGGGGCGAAAATAGCCCGCTGGTTGAGCAGGTAGTCGACAATATTGCCCGCCTGCGTCGCTACTGCAAAGCGCAGGGTATTCCGGTGTTTTACACCGCTCAGCCAAACGCGCAGAGCGATGAAGATCGTGCGCTGCTCAACGACATGTGGGGACCGGGCCTGAATAAACATCCCGATCAGCAGAAGATCGTGGATGCGCTGGCACCGGATGAGGACGATCAGGTCCTGACCAAATGGCGCTACAGTGCATTTCACCGCTCGCCGCTGGAGTCGATCCTGCAGGAGATGGGTCGCGATCAGCTGATTATCACCGGCGTCTATGCCCATATTGGCTGCCTGACCACCGCCACCGATGCGTTTATGCGCAATATTCAGCCGTTCATGGTGGCCGATGCGCTGGCTGACTTCAGCCGTGAGGAACATATGATGGCGCTGACCTACACCGCGGGCCGTAGCGGAAAAGTGGTGATGACCGCCGATCTGATGCCTGTGCCACTCAGCAAAGATGATTTGCGCGCGTTGATCCTGCCGCTGCTGGAAGATGATGAGGTGCCGGAAGATGATGAAAACCTGATTGATTACGGTCTGGACTCAGTACGCGTGATGGCGCTGGCGGCACGCTGGCGTCAGGTACATCGTGATATCGATTTCGTCAGCCTGGCGAAAAACCCGAGCATTGATGGCTGGTGGGCGCTGCTGGCGCGGGAGCCGGCGAAATGAGCCACACATTCGACTTCAGCGGTAAAATCGTCTGGGTAACCGGTGCCGGCCAGGGCATAGGCTATCATACTGCGTTAGCCTTTCATCAGGCTGGCGCACAGGTTGAGGCCTTTGATCAACGTTTCAAGGGCCATGATTACCCGTTTCCCTGCCACACGATGGATGTGGCCGATCCGGCGCAGGTCAAAACGATCTGCCAGCGCGTATTGGCCGTGCAACCGCGCATTGATGTGCTGGTCAACGCAGCCGGTATCTTACGGATTGGTGCCACCGATGAGCTGTCGTTTGCCGACTGGCAGGCGTGTCTTAACGTCAATGCGGGCGGCGCGTTTAATCTGTTCCAGCAGACATTGCCACGCTTTCGCGAACAGCGCGCCGGTGCCATCGTCACCGTCGCGTCTAATTCGGCTCACGCCCCGCGTATCGGCATGTCCGCTTATGGTGCTTCAAAAGCGGCGCTGCGCAGTCTCTGTCAGACCGTGGGTCTGGAGATGGCGCCCTATGGCGTCCGCTGCAACATCGTTTCACCGGGTTCTACCGACACCGATATGCAGCGCAGCCTGTGGCACACACCGACGGGTGAGCAGGAGATGATTGCAGGCTTCCCGGATCAGTTCAAGCTGGGTATCCCGCTGGGCAAGATCGCGCAGCCGCAGGAAATTGCGGCCACCGTACTGTTTCTCGCGTCGGATCTTGCCAGCCATGTGACGCTGCAGGATATTGTGGTTGATGGTGGCGCAACCCTGGGAGCCTGATGATGACAGCGATCTGGAAGCGATCCATTGATCTTCCCGCCCTGAATGCGCTGGGTGAGAACTCTCTGGTGGCCCATCTGGGTATCGTTTTTACCCTGATAGGTGATGATTATCTGGAAGCGACGATGCCGGTCGATGCCCGTACGCAACAGCCGTTCGGGCTGCTGCATGGCGGTGCGTCCGTGGTGCTGGCGGAGTCGATGGGCTCAATTGCCGGATATCTGGCGGTTGAGGAAGGCAGCAGCGTGGTTGGCGTAGAAGTGAATGCCAGCCATCATCGTGCGGTTTCTGCCGGTCTGGTGCGGGGAATTTGCCGTCCACTGCATCTGGGTAAACGCAGTCAGAGCTGGCAGATTGAGATTCGGAACGGTCGGGATCAGCTGTGCTGCAGTGCGCGACTGAGTGTGGCGGTGATGAGCTAGCTGCAGAAAGAACAATGCCCCCTTTCAGGCCTGAAAGGGGGCATTGCATATCACGCTGTAGCAGGCGATCGGTTAACGCTGATAGATAATTTCAACGCCTTCGTCGTCTTCATCATCCCAGTCGTCATCCCACTCTTCATCTTCCACTTCAACCGTGTTTTCAATGGTTTCTTTGTGGTAATCGTCCCACATAAACTCCACTTTCTCCGGCTGCTTCTCTTCAAGCTCCGCTTCTTTCGGGTTAGCGTTGATGAAGCTCATCACGTCCCAGCAGAGTTCGTTGACACCGGTACGGCTTGCGGCAGAAATCAGGTAATACTTATCTTCCCAGCCCAGCGCTTCAGCCACCGCTTTAGCCCGTGACTGCGCCTCTTCTTCACTGATCAGATCAATTTTGTTGAAGACCAGCCAGCGTGGCTTGTTGAACAGCTTCTCGCTGTACTTTTCCAGCTCGCCGAGAATGATGCGGGCATTTTCAACCGGATCGCTTTCATCAATGGGGTCGATGTCGATCAGGTGCAGCAACACGCGGCAGCGCTCAAGGTGCTTCAGGAAGCGAATGCCGAGGCCTGCGCCATCGGCTGCGCCTTCAATCAGGCCAGGGATATCGGCCACGACGAAGCTCTGCTCGCTGTCCATACGAACCACGCCCAGGCTCGGCACCAGCGTGGTAAACGGATAGTCCGCCACTTTTGGCTTCGCTGCCGATACGGCACGGATAAAGGTCGATTTACCGGCATTCGGTAAGCCCAGCATCCCGACATCTGCCAGCAGCATCAGCTCCAGCTGCAGATCGCGCTTTTCACCTGGGGTACCCATGGTTTTCTGGCGCGGACTGCGGTTTACAGATGATTTAAAGCGGGTGTTACCCAGGCCATGCCAGCCGCCTTTGCCGACCATCAGTTTCTGGCCGTGACGCGTCATGTCGCCCAGTGTCTCGCCGGTACCCTGATCGATAACCCGGGTGCCGACCGGCACTTTAACTTCGATATCTTTACCGCGTTTGCCAGTACAGTCGCGGCTCTGGCCGTTCTGCCCACGCTCGGCGCGGAAAGATTTTTCGAAACGATAATCGATAAGGGTGTTGAGGTTTTCATCAGCGATCAGATAAACGTCACCGCCGTCACCGCCATCACCCCCATCAGGGCCGCCTCTCGGGATATATTTTTCGCGGCGGAAGCTTACGCAACCATTACCGCCATCACCGGCGACGACCAAAATTGTCGCTTCATCTACAAACTTCATTTTCTATCTCCGTCACACAATCGCCTGCAGCACTCTGCAGACGGGTCCGCCAGGGTCTTCTGCGCTGACCAGCGGCGGATAAATCAGGATTGGCTTTCGCCAGTGCGTACATAAAGTGTACAGCAAACTTTTGTGATGCGTCGCTTTTACCGCAACAGACCGCAGAATGTAAAAAGCCCCGCAGGAGCTGCGGGGCCTTCAATTCGTGCGTTCAGACGTCAAACGTCTGCGTCACGACAACCTTACTCAGCAACGATGCTGATGTATTTACGGTTGTTCGGACCTTTAACTTCGAACTGTACTTTACCGTCTGCGGTAGCAAACAGGGTGTGGTCACGACCACAACCTACATTGGTACCGGCGTGGAATTTGGTGCCACGCTGACGAACGATGATGCTACCTGCCAGAACAGATTCGCCACCGAAACGTTTTACACCCAGACGTTTTGCATTGGAGTCACGACCATTTCGAGTCGAACCACCAGCCTTTTTATGTGCCATTTGTCAGATCTCCTCTTATGCCGTGATACCAGTGATTTTCACATCAGTGAACCACTGGCGATGGCCTGCTTGCTTACGGTAGTGCTTACGACGACGAAACTTAACGATCTTAATTTTCTCGCCACGACCGTGAGCAACAACTTCTGCCTTGATCATTCCGCCTGAAACCAGTGGCGCGCCGATTTTCACGTCTTCGCCATTAGCAATCATCAGAACCTGGTCAAACTCAATCGTTTCACCGGTTGCGATGTCCAGCTTTTCCAGGCGAACGGTCTGACCTTCGCTTACTCGGTGTTGTTTACCACCACTTTGGAAAACCGCGTACATATAAAACTCCGCTTCTGCGCTTGCCTTTTAGTTCATCAGGCGGCGCGCTAAATATTCACAATAGGGCGCGAATTCTACGCAAAACTCCAGAAGAAGACAAGAGCACTTTGCACACTCTTGCAGAAAAAAAACACAGGCTGAATGCAACCGTTTCTCAGGCAGAAAATTCAAGTACAATCAGTAACAGATTACCTGAACGCTGGCTGGGTAAAAGCACTTAC
The DNA here is from genome assembly GCF_054056055.1 of Pantoea sp. PvP021. Classification (NCBI taxonomy): domain Bacteria; kingdom Pseudomonadati; phylum Pseudomonadota; class Gammaproteobacteria; order Enterobacterales; family Erwiniaceae; genus Pantoea; species Pantoea sp. PvP021. The sequence goes on from NZ_JBSRXX010000007.1 coordinate 41,321, forward strand.
CATGGCAGAGATAACGAGTCATAGCTGAAAAGACGAATGAACTTAGAACAGATTAATGAATTAACCGCACAGGATATGGCTGCCGTTAACCAGACCATCCTCGACCAGCTGAATTCAGATGTCTCGCTCATCAACCAGTTGGGCTACTACATCATCAGTGGTGGGGGCAAGCGTATCCGTCCCATGATTGCCGTGCTATCCGCACGTGCCATGGGCTACAAGGGCGATCTTCACGTGACCAATGCGGCGCTGATCGAATTTATCCACACCGCCACGCTGCTGCATGACGATGTCGTGGATGAATCCGATATGCGTCGTGGCAAAGCGACCGCGAACGCGGCGTTTGGCAATGCGGCAAGCGTGCTGGTCGGTGATTTTATTTACACCCGCGCCTTCCAGATGATGACCAGCATGGGTTCGCTGCGTATCCTGGCGCTGATGTCAGAAGCGGTAAACGTGATTGCTGAGGGCGAAGTCCTGCAGCTGATGAACGTCAACGATCCCGACATCACCGAAGAGAGTTACATGCGCGTGATTTACAGCAAGACCGCGCGTCTGTTTGAAGCGGCCTCGCAGGCCTCGGCGATACTGGCTGAAGCCACACCTGAAGAGGAAAAAGCGCTACAGGATTATGGGCGCTATCTGGGCACCGCTTTCCAGTTAATTGACGACTTACTGGATTACAGTGCTGACGGCGAGACGCTGGGCAAAAATACCGGCGATGATCTGAGTGAAGGCAAACCCACGCTGCCACTGCTGCATGCTATGCAGCACGGCTCACCTGAGCAGGCGAAGATGATCCGTGAAGCCATTGAGCAGGGAAATGGCCGCCATCTGCTGGAACCGGTACTGGAAGCGATGAATCAGTGTGGTTCACTCGAATGGACGCGCAGCCGCGCCGAACAGGAAGCGGATAAAGCCATTGACGCCTTGCGCATTCTGCCCGAATCGCCGTGGCGCAGTGCGCTGGAGTCGCTGGCGCACATGTCAGTTCAGCGCGATTTCTGATCCCTCACGGAGCCTGACAGGCTCCGTTTTACGTCCCTGCTCTCACTTCTTTTTGTTATCTCTTAGCTGTTGCACTCCTTTTGCATGCCACCCCACAGATCAGATGCTGGATCCAAATATTACTGGAAACTAATGGGAACTATTTGCTATAAAAACCTCAATCTTTCCAGATAACGGTAAAAAGGAAAGCTCACGTCCTGCTGGACGACGCAATGACAGGGAAAAGGAGAACAGGATATGCAAAAAAGGATGGAAGACTGGCACCCGGCTGACATTATCGCGGCGCTGCATAAGCGTGGAATGACACTCGCGGCGCTGTCACGCGCAGCAGGTCTCAGTTCATCAACGCTGGCTAATGCGCTCACGCGTCCATGGCCCAAGGGCGAATGGTTGATCGCTGACGCGATCAAGGTTCATCCTTGTGAGATCTGGCCCAGCCGCTATTACGATCCCGAGACCCACTGCCTGCTGGATCGCAGAAAACGTATCCGGGCGCCTGTCGATCATTCCGATACCGCCTGAAAACTCAGGCGATCCTCAGGCGAAAAAAAACCAGCCCCCAAAGGGGGCTGGCTCTTTCAGAGCATCTGCGGGATTACTCTTCGCTGACGCGCTCGATGTTTGCGCCCATGGCTTTCAGCTTATCTTCGATGTGCTCATAGCCACGATCGATGTGATAAATGCGATCAACAAACGTCGTTCCTTCCGCAATACAACCGGCCAGAACCAGGCTGGCAGACGCACGCAAATCGGTCGCCATCACCTGCGCACCTGACAGGGTTTCAACCCCATGACAGATCGCCGTGTTGCTCTCAATCTCAGCATGTCCGCCCATACGAATCAGTTCCGGGATATGCATGAAACGGTTTTCGAAGATGGTTTCGGTAATCACGCCCGTGCCTTCCGCAACCATGTTTAACAGTGTGAACTGCGCCTGCATATCGGTCGGGAAACCTGGATGCGGTGCAGTGCGCACGTTGACCGCTTTTGGCCGCTTGCCGTGCATATCCAGACTGATCCAGTCTTCGCCGGTTTCGATATCGGCACCCGCATCACGCAGCTTGGCCAGCACAGCATCCAGCGTATCCGGCTGGGTTTTGTGACACATCACTTTGCCACCCGAAATGGCGGCAGCCACCAGGAAGGTACCGGTTTCGATACGATCCGGCAGGACACGATAAACACCGCCACCCAGACGCTCTACGCCTTCGATGGTGATTTTATCGCTGCCTGCACCACTGATTCTGGCGCCCAGGGTGTTAAGGAAGTTGGCGGTATCGACAATTTCCGGCTCACGCGCCGCATTCTCAATCACGGTAGTACCGGTCGCCAGCGTCGCAGCACTCATGATGGTCACGGTCGCGCCGACGCTGATTTTGTCCATGACAATCAGTGCGCCCTTCAGGCGGCCATTGACTGACGCTTTCACGTAGCCCTCTTCCAGCTTGATCTCGGCACCCAGCTGTTCAAGACCGGTAATGTGCAGATCAACCGGACGCGCGCCGATAGCGCAGCCACCCGGCAGGGAAACCTGACCCTGACCAAAACGCGCCACCAGCGGGCCCAGCGCCCAGATTGAGGCACGCATAGTTTTGACCAGATCGTAAGGCGCACAAAATACATCTACCGCGCTGGCATCGACATGCACAGAACCGTTGCGTTCCACCTTCGCACCCAGCTGGCTCAGCAGCTTCATGGTGGTATCAATGTCGCGCAGCTTTGGCACATTCTGGATCTCGACCGGCTCTTCAGCCAGCAGCGCAGCAAACAGAATAGGAAGCGCGGCGTTCTTTGCCCCGGAAATGGTTACTTCACCACTTAAGCGGGTGGGGCCTTGCACACGAAATTTGTCCATTAACACGGCTCTCAATTAACTAGCTAAAGATTGGACTCGCCAGCGACGAGTTCACCACGCTGGGGATCAGAAACCGTTGAGTTTACGGTCACGCGCCCATTCAGCGGGAGTATAGGTTTTGATAGAGACAGCATGAATGCGGTTATCCGCGATAAATTCCATCAGCGGCGCGTAGACAGCCTGCTGCTTTTTTACGCGGCTCAGTTCGCCAAACAGTTCGCCTACGGCGATCACCTGAAAATGGCTGCCATCATTGCTCATCACATGCACTTCATCTAAAGGCAATGCTGCCATCAGCACGGCCTGAATTTCACTGTTTTCCATTGGGCTTAACTTCACTTAATAATAATAAGGCTGACATAGTAGAGGAAAGCGGCTGACTCTTAAATACGCAAAAGCCCCTGTTGAAAACAGGGGCTTAGCATAACAACCGGAAATCAGGCGCTTTTATCCGCAGAAACAATAATCTGTTGCAGATTGTAAAGCGTTATCAGCGAATGCAGTTTGTCGCTGATGCCCGTAAAGCGAGGGGTAATACCCTGTGCCCGCGCGATTTCCCGCAGGTGCACCAGCAGGGCAAGCCCGGAAGAGTCCACACGCTCCAGCGCCGCGACGTCGATGGTATCGACATCTTTAATCAGCGTTTCACGTTGCTGCCACAGGCTCATCAGCGTGTCGCGATCCAGTTCGCCTTTCAGTAATAGCGTGCTGGCTTCCCGCTCCCAGCGTAACGATTCGTGCATTATTGTTGTTTATCCAGCGTGATTGGCTGTGCCGCAGAAGATTTCAGCTGCGCCGTCAGACCATCGATACCTTTGGTACGTAACAGATCGCTCCACTCATTTTGTTTGGTGGTGATCATGCTGACGCCTTCAGCGATCATGTCATACGCCTGCCAGTTACCGCTCTGGCTGTTTTTACGCCACTGGAAGTCGAGGCGAACCGGTGGACGGCCATTTGGATCGATAATGGAAACGCGAATAGCGACAATCTGGGCATCGCCTAACGGCTGCTCAGGCTGAATCTGGTAGCTCTGTCCGTTGTACAGTGCCAGTGCCTGACCATAAGCCTGCGCCAGATAGTCACCAAAGGCGCTGAAGTAGGCTTCACGCTGAGCGGGCGTCGAATCACGATAGTAGCGGCCCAGCACTAACGCGCCCGCATATTTGATCTGTACATAAGGCAGAAGCTCCTGACGCACAATCTGACGCAGGTAGTTAGGGTCCTGCTTGATTTTCGGCTGCTCGTTTTTCAGACGGGTGAACGTCTTTTGCGCCGCTTCATTCATCAGTTTGTAGGGGTTGCTCTGATCGGCTGCGGTTGCCGTCAGCGGTACCGCAACCACCAGCATGGCAATCATCAGTAAACGTTTAAACATGGTATACCCTCTTCTTTAAGGTTGAGCCGGTGCCGCAGGCGCAGCACTGTCGCCTTCCTGCGCATCCTTGTTTTCACTGTTTTGTTTATTATCGCCGCTCTTATAAAGGAACTGACCGATCAGGTCTTCGAGCACCATGGCGGATTTCGTATCGCGCAGCGTATCGCCATCTTTCAGCATCGCCGAACCCAGTTCAGGATCGTCAAATCCTAAATTGAGTGCCAGGAATTGCTCACCCAGTAGTCCCTGAGTGCGAACCGCCAGCGAGCTGGTGTCTGAAATTTTATTCGCATACTGATCGCTGATGTCCATGGTGACACGCGGCAGCAGCGTTTTCGGCTCTAACTCAATGTCGGTCACCCGGCCAATCACCACCCCACCAATCTTGACCGGCGAACTGGCTTTGAGACCACCAATATTGTCAAAGGTGGCGTAGAGCTTCCACGTCGGCTCGGTGCCCATTGACTTTAAATCGGCGACGCGCAGCGCGAGAAACAGCGCCGCCAGCAACGCCATAATCATAAATATGCCAACCCAGATTTCGCTTTTTTTGCTTTGCATTGCATCAATTCCCAAACATCAGTGCTGTCAGCACAAAATCCAATCCGAGCACCGCCAGTGACGCGTGCACCACAGTGCGCGTCGTCGCGCGACTGATCCCTTCAGAGGTTGGAATCGCATCATAGCCGTTAAACAGCGCAATCCACGTCACGGTAATGGCAAATACCGCACTTTTAATCAGGCAGTTAACCACATCGGCACGAAAATCGACGGCATTCTGCATCGCCGACCAGAAGAAACCAGGATCAATCCCTTTCCAGCTCACCCCGACCAGCGCCCCACCGGCAATCCCTACCGCGGTAAAAATCAGCGTCAGTAACGGCATACTGATAAAACCGGCCCAGAAGCGCGGCGAGACCACCCGGCGCAACGGGTCAACCGCCATCATCTCCATACTGGAGAGCTGTTCGGTGGCCTTCATCAGGCCGATTTCGGCGGTCAGCGCAGACCCTGCCCGTCCGGCGAACAGCAGCGCGGTCACAACCGGCCCCAGTTCGCGCAGCAATGACAGCGCCACCAGCATACCGAGGCTGGTTTCCGCGCCATAGGTGTTTAAGACCAGATAACCCTGAAGGCCAAGCACCATGCCGATAAACAGACCGGAAACCACGATGATCAGCAGCGACAGCACGCCGACGCTATAAAGTTGTTTAATCAGTAGCGGCGTGTGTCTGCGGAACGCTGGCTTGCCCACCAGCGCATGAAAGAGCATGAGTCCTGCGCGTCCAAAACTGGCGCACGTTTCAATTCCCTGACGTCCAAATGTCGCCAGCGCCTTCAACACCATCAGTTTAGTTACTCCCTGAGCCGGTTAAATCAGCGAGATAGTCGCCGGCAGGAAAACGGAAGGGAACCGGACCATCCGCATCGCCATCAATAAACTGGCGAACGCGCGGGTCATTGTTCGCTCGCAACTCCGGCGTGGTGCCGTGTGCGATAATTTTTTGTCCGGCCACGATATAGGCATAGTCCGCAATACTCAGTACTTCCGGTACGTCGTGCGAGACCACAATACAGGTCAGGCCCAGAGCATGGTTCAGTTCATCAATGAGTTTTACCAGCACGCCCATCGTGATCGGATCCTGACCGACGAAAGGCTCATCAAACATGATCAGTTCCGGCTCCAGCGCTATAGCGCGCGCCAGTGCCACACGACGCGCCATTCCGCCCGACAGCTCCGCGGGCTTCAGCTGGGCCGCGCCACGCAGACCCACCGCTTCCAGCTTCATCAGCACTGTGCTGTGCAGCAACGGAGGAGGCAGACGGGTATGTTCACGCAGCGGCCAGGCAACATTTTCATAGACCGTCAGGTCAGTAAACAGCGCGCCAGACTGGAACAGCATGCTCATTTTTTTGCGCGCTTCGTACAATTTAGTGCGAGACAATGACGGAATGTTTTCACCACGGAAAAAGATTTCACCGCTGGTCGGCTGAAGTTGCCCCCCAATCAAGCGTAGCAGCGTGGTTTTTCCTATCCCCGACGGCCCCATTATCGCCGTCACTTTGCCTTTTGGCACGGTCAGCGAAATGTCATCGAAGATGGTGCGATCTCCGCGCGAAAAACTCACGCCACGAACCTCAACCAGATTCGATTGCTGCTGGATCATTATAACCTCTTGTAAGGATCGGGCGTAAACATGGGGTACGATGGTAGCCTGTTCGGTCCTGATTCACGATAGCTTTACAGAAACTTACCGCTAAGATTTGGCGAAAATGGTCATTAAATTTACTTTTGCCGTCCGGACGGTCAAAATCAGCGCCTGTCTCGCCAAACAGAACCTTAAACCGGTCGGGAAAGGCATTGCCGGCCTGGGTTTTTACGCAAGGATTTTTCATGTTCGTAGCTTCTGCACTGCTGATTATCGGTTTGCTTTTACTGGCATATGGTGCCGATCGTCTGGTGTTTAGCGCCTCTATACTGTGTCGATCATTTGGCATCCCGCCACTGATTATTGGCATGACCGTTGTCAGCATCGGCACCTCGCTGCCAGAGATGATCCTCTCCTTTTCCGCGGCGCAGCATGGCCAGATGGATCTTGCTGTTGGCACCGCGCTCGGCTCGAATATTACCAATATTTTACTCATCCTGGGTGCCGCTGCGCTTATGCACCCGCTCAGCGTCCATTCTAATCTGATACGCCGTGAACTGCCGTTAATGTTGCTGGTTACCCTGCTCAGCGGTTTCATGCTGTTTGACAATCAGCTTAGTCGACTGGATGGAATAGGCCTGATCGCCATTGCCGCGATTTATCTGATGGTGGTGATTCGCATTGCGCGTAAAGCAGAACGAGATAACAACGACACCCTGACCCGCGAGCAGCTGGCCGAGCTGCCACGCGAAGAGAGCGGAAATACGGTGGCCTTTCTCTGGCTGGCCGTCGCGCTGATTATCCTGCCGATGTCGACACGAATGGTGATCGACAATGCCACGGCGTTTGCCGACTATTTTGGCGTCAGCGAACTGGTGATGGGCCTGACGCTGATCGCCGTGGGCACCAGCCTGCCCGAGCTGGCAACGGTTATTGCCGGTGCGCTGAAAGGCGAAGATGATATCGCGATCGGCAATCTGATCGGCGCCAACATTTATAATATTGCCATTGTGCTGGGTCTGCCTGCGCTGATTCACCCTGGCAGTGTCGATTATCACGCCTTCGCCCGTGATTACTGGGTGATGCTGGGAGTCAGCGTGCTGTTTGCCCTGCTCTGCCTGCTACGTCGCCGCCGCGTTGGCCGTACGGCAGGCTTATTTTTACTCTGTGGTTTCTTCGTCTGGGTGACGCTGCTGTGGATGCAGCCGGCATTCATGGACGGCTAACAAGGACAGACTCACTATGTCATATCAGCAACCAACAGCATTTGATTTCCAGCAGGCGGGGAAAACCGTACTGCGCATTGAGCGCGAAGGTCTGGAACAACTCGATCAATATATTAACGACGATTTCGCCCGCGCCTGCGCCCTGATCTACGCCTGTCAGGGGAAAGTGGTGGTGATGGGCATGGGCAAGTCTGGCCATATCGGCAAAAAAATGGCGGCGACCTTTGCCAGTACCGGCACGCCCGCTTTTTTTGTTCATCCGGCCGAAGCCAGCCATGGCGATCTGGGCATGGTGAGCAAAAATGATGTGGTCATCGCCATCTCCAACAGCGGTGAGTCGAACGAAATCCTCGCGCTGATTCCGGTTTTAAAGCGTCAGCACATTACGCTGATCTGCATGACCGGAAGGCCTGACAGTGCGATGGGCCGGGTTGCCGATGTGCATCTGTGTGTCCATGTTCCGCAGGAAGCCTGCCCGCTGGGTCTGGCACCGACCACCAGCACCACGGCCACGCTGGTGATGGGTGACGCGCTGGCGGTTTCGCTGCTGGAAGCGCGCGGCTTCACCGCCGAAGACTTTGCTTTGTCCCATCCTGGCGGTGCGCTGGGTCGTAAACTGCTGCTGCATGTGGCTGATATCATGCACAGTGGCGATGAACTGCCGCACGTCACACGGGACGCCTCGCTGCGCGATGCGCTGCTGGAGATTACCCGCAAAAATCTGGGGCTGACGGTGATCGTCGACGATCTGATGAAAATTGAAGGTATCTTTACCGATGGTGACCTGCGCCGCATCTTTGATATGGGCATCGATTTCCAGCGCGCCACCATCGGGGAAGTGATGACGCCAGGTGGCATCCGCGTCCGGCCTAATATGCTGGCGGTGGAAGCCCTGAACCTGATGCAGACCAAAAACATTACCTCAATTCTGGTGGCCGATGACGACCATCTGCTCGGTGTGGTACATATGCATGACATGCTGCGCGCTGGCGTAGTCTGAACAGGAAGAGAAAATGCAACAGGCAACCCACCCGATTGAAACCTGCTACGGCCCGGTCAGCGCTGACGTTATGGCGCGCGCCAGCAGGATTCGTCTGCTGATCTGCGATGTCGATGGCGTGATGTCCGACGGGGTGATCTACATGGGGAATAATGGCGAAGAGCTGAAGGCATTCAACGTGCGGGACGGTTACGGCGTTCGCTGTTTGCTGACCTCCGATGTGGAAGTGGCTATTATTACCGGCCGCAATGCCCGTCTGATGGAAGATCGCTGTAAAACGCTCGGCATCCGTCATCTTTATCAGGGACAATCGGATAAGCTTTTGGCCTATCGTGAACTTCTGGATAAACTGTCTCTTTCCGACGACCAGGTCGCCTACATCGGTGACGATCTGATCGACTGGCCGGTTATGGCAAAAGTGGGATTAAGCGTGGCGGTGGCGGATGCACATCCGATCCTGTTGCCGCGCGCGCATTATGTCACGCGGATTGCCGGTGGACGCGGTGCAGTTCGCGAAGTATGTGACCTGATCTTAATGGCGCAGAACAAATTTGAGGATGCCAAAGGGCAATCAGTATGAGTAAAAGCAGGCGTTGGATAACGCTGATTCTGACCTTGATTGCACTGGTTTTGATCGGCTGGAATCTTACTAACCAGGATGACGATGGCACGCCAGTCGGCACGGACAGTCAGTCACCGACCTACACCAGTGCTGATTCACACACTGTGGTTTATAACCCGCAGGGCGCGCTGTCATATAAACTGGTCTCTGACAAAGTGACCTATTTCTCGGATGATGAACTGAGCTGGTTCGACAATCCGGTCATGACCACCTTTGATGAGAACAAAATCCCTACCTGGACGTTACGCGCGGATAAAGCAAAGCTCACCAAAGATCGTATGCTTTACCTGTATGGCCATGTTGAGCTGAATACGCTGACGCAGGATTCTCAGCTTGAGCGGATCAAAACCGATAACGCCCAGATTAATCTTGTCACTCAGGACGTTACCTCTGATGACCAGGTGACATTGTATGGCCGCAGTTTTAACTCCACCGGCATGAAAATGCGCGGCAATTTACGGACAAAAAACGCCGAGTTAATCGAGAAGGTCAAAACCTCTTATGAAATTCAAAATGAACAAAAATAGCCTGAAGCTTTTACTGGCCAGCATGCTGCTGGCAACCAGCGTTCCGGCGCTGGCTCTGACCGGTGACTCGGACAAGCCCGTCAATATTGACTCGCAGAATCAGGCGCTGGATTTGCAAGGCAATGTCGCGACCTTTACCGGCAATGTCATCGTGACGCAGGGCTCAATTAAAATCACGGCAGATAAAGTCGTGGTGACCCGTCCGGGCGGCGACAGCAAGAAAACCATCGTTGACGCCTACGGTAATCCCGCCACCTTCTATCAGATGCAGGACAGCGGTAAGCCGGTGCAGGGCCATGCCGCAAAACTGCACTATGAACTGGCTAATGATTTCGTTGAACTGACCGGCAATGCGTTCATTGAGCAGCAGGACAGCAACATCAAAGGCGATCGTATTACCTACCTGGTGAAAGAGCAGAAAATGCAGGCTTTCAGTCAGGGCCAGAACAAGCGCGTCACGACTGTACTGGTGCCGTCGCAACTTCAGGACAAAGGTTCGTCCAACAGCGGAAAGAAGAGTAACTGATAGCTATGGCCACATTAATCGCAGAAAACCTGGCGAAGGCATATAAAGGCCGTCGCGTGGTAGAAGATGTCAGCCTGCAGGTAAAATCCGGCGAGATTGTCGGCCTGCTGGGCCCGAACGGTGCCGGTAAAACCACCACCTTTTACATGGTAGTGGGCATTGTGCCGCGTGACGCTGGCCGCATTATTATTGATGATGAAGATATCAGCATCCTGCCGCTGCATGCCCGTGCGCGTCGTGGCATCGGCTATCTGCCGCAGGAGGCATCGATCTTCCGTCGCCTCAGCGTCTACGATAACCTGATGGCGGTCTTGCAGATCCGTGACGATCTGACCGAAGAGCAACGCCAGGATCGTGCCCGTGAGCTGATGGAAGAGTTTCACATTGAGCACCTGCGCGACAGCATGGGCCAGGCACTTTCGGGTGGTGAGCGACGTCGTGTTGAGATTGCGCGGGCGCTGGCGGCTAATCCTAAATTTATCCTGCTGGATGAACCTTTTGCCGGTGTTGACCCCATCTCCGTTATCGACATTAAGAAGATCATTGAGCATCTGCGTGACAGCGGCCTCGGTGTGCTGATTACCGACCATAACGTACGCGAAACGTTAGCGGTCTGTGAGCGGGCTTATATCGTCAGCCAGGGGCACCTGATCGCACACGGCACACCGAATGAAATTCTTGCGGATGAGCAGGTTAAGCGGGTTTATTTGGGTGAAGAGTTCAGACTCTGATAAGGTGTCGTTAATACCGATGTTTACCTGGGAACGATCATCCTGTCTATGAAGCAAGGTTTACAACTCAGGTTCAGCCAACAGCTGGCAATGACTCCGCAATTGCAACAGGCGATTCGCCTGCTGCAACTCTCTACGCTTGAACTCCAGCAGGAGCTTCAGCTTGCGCTGGAAAGTAATCCGCTGCTTGAGCAGACTGACCTGCATGAAGAGATCGATTCACGGGAGTCTTCAGAGGCCGAGGCGCTGGATACACGCGAAGCGCTTGAGCAGAAAGAGATGCCTGATGAACTGCCGCTGGATGCGACCTGGGATGAGATCTACACCGCGGGTACGCCTTCCGGCACCGGCACCGATTACCAGGATGATGAGTTACCGGTTTATCAGGGCGAAACAACCCAGTCGCTGCAGGATTATCTGATGTGGCAGGTCGGCCTGACGCCGTTCAGCGATACCGATCGCGCCATTGCCACCTCTATTGTCGATGCTATTGATGACACCGGGTATCTCACCGTTTCGCTTGAGGAGATCCTTGACAGCATCGGCGATGATGAGCTCGAAGCGGATGAAGTTGAAGCGGTGCTGAAACGCATCCAGCGCTTTGACCCGATTGGTGTTGGCGCGCGCGACCTGCGTGACTGCCTGCTGGTGCAGCTTTCACAATATGCGCCCGAAACGCCGATGCTGGCAGAGGCGCGCCTGATCGTCAGCGAACATCTCGATCTGCTGGCAAACCACGATTTCCGCAGCCTGATGCGGGTCACACGCCTCAAAGAAGAGGTGCTGAAAGAGGCGATGCTGCTGATTCAGTCGCTGGACCCGCGTCCGGGTCAGTCGATCAACACCGGCGAACCAGAATATGTCATTCCCGATGTGCTGGTGCGTAAGATCGGCAGCCGCTGGACGGTTGAACTCAATGCCGATAGCGTGCCACGCCTGAAGATCAATCAGCACTATGCGGCAATGAGCGGCGCGACGCGGAACGACAGCGACAGCCAGTTCATTCGCAGTAATCTGCAGGAAGCCCGCTGGCTGATTAAGAGCCTGGAAAGCCGCAATGATACCCTGCTGAAAGTGACGCGCTGTATTGTTGAGCAGCAGCAGGCCTTTTTCGAGCAGGGTGAAGAATTTATGCGCCCGATGGTGCTGGCGGATATCGCTCAGGCCGTTGAGATGCACGAATCGACCATCTCCCGCGTTACCACGCAGAAGTATCTGCACAGCCCGCGTGGCATTTTTGAACTGAAGTACTTTTTCTCCAGTCACGTGAATACCGAAGGTGGCGGTGAAGCCTCCTCTACCGCGATTCGTGCCCTGGTGAAAAAATTAATTTCGGCGGAAAATCCAGCCAAACCCTTGAGCGACAGTAAACTGACCTCCATGTTATCTGATCAGGGGATCATGGTGGCACGGCGTACCGTCGCCAAATATCGTGAGTCTTTATCCATCCCGCCATCGAACCAGCGTAAACAACTGGTTTGAAAGAAATGAGAAGGAAGACCTATGCAGCTGAACCTGACCGGGCAACACGTTGAAATCACTCCACCTCTGCGTGAATTCGTCAACGGTAAATTTGCCAAACTGGAACACTATTTTGAACATATCAATCAGGTCTATATTGTCCTGAAGGTTGAGAAAGTCACGCAGGTGGCTGACGCAACACTACACGTGAATGGTGGCGAGCTGCACGCCACATCCGAAGCGGAAGATATGTATGCGGCCATTGACGGACTGATCGATAAGCTCACCCGTCAGCTGACCAAACACAAAGATAAACTGAAAAAACACTAACCTTCACGCTAGCGACGCGCGCCTGGCGCGCAGAGCCGACAGGATGGGGCGGATAATCCGCCCCGTTTTGTCATCTGAGCAGGCGCCGTTTGTCACACGCGTCAATACGCGCTGGCGGTGAATGGCCTGGTGAACACGCAAGTGAAACGATAATGAACAACGATCTCACACTGGAATTGAGCACAGTGCTTTCGCCAGACTGCACCCGCAGCGGCGTCCACTGCCAGAGCAAAAAACGTGCGCTGGAAATCATCAGCGAACTGGCCGCTAAGCAGCTCAACCTGCCGCACCAGACGCTTTTCGAAGCGATCCTGACCCGCGAACGCATGGGCAGTACCGGTATTGGTAACGGGATAGCCATCCCGCACGGCAAGCTGGAAGAGGATACGCTGCGCGCGGTTGGGGTGTTTATCAGCCTCGAACAGCCGATTGCGTTTGATGCCGTCGACAACCAGCCGGTCGATCTGTTGTTTGCCTTACTGGTCCCGGCTGACCAGTGCAAAACACATCTGCACACCCTGTCACTGGTGGCAAAGCGTCTGGCAGATAAAACGGTTTGCCGTCGTCTGCGCGCAGCGCAGAGTGATGAAGAGCTCTATGCCATTATTACGGAAGTCCAGTCGGAGCAGTAACGCGTCTTTACCGGCCCGGTGCCGGTTTTAAAACGGGAGAGAAGGTCATGGTGCTGATGATCGTTAGCGGTCGTTCAGGCTCGGGGAAGTCAGTGGCGCTCCGTGCGCTGGAAGATATGGGGTTCTACTGCGTTGATAACCTGCCGGTCGTGCTGCTGCCTGAGTTAGCTAACTCGCTGGCTGAGCGCAATATTTCGGCGGCGGTCAGCATCGACGTGCGTAATATGCCCGAATCCCCGGAAATTTTTGAAACCGCACTGAATAATCTGCCTGATACATTTTCCCCTCAGCTGCTGTTTCTCGACGCCGATCGCAACACCCTGATTCGTCGTTACAGCGATACGCGCCGTCTGCATCCCCTCTCCAGCAAAAACCTCTCGCTGGAGAGCGCGATTGATGAAGAGAGCGATCTGCTGGAGCCACTTCGTTCGCGTGCCGATCTGATCATCGACACCTCAGAGATGTCGGTGCACGAGCTGGCAGAGATGCTGCGTACCCGCCTGCTGGGCAAGCGTGAACGTGAGCTGACCATGGTGTTTGAGTCGTTTGGCTTCAAGCATGGCATTCCGATTGACGCTGACTATGTATTTGACGTGCGCTTTCTGCCCAACCCCCACTGGGATCCCAAACTGCGCCCGATGACCGGCCTCGATCGTCCTGTGGCGGCCTTCCTTGATCGCCACACTGAAGTGCATAATTTTATCTACCAGACGCGCAGCTACCTTGAACTCTGGCTGCCGATGCTGGAGACCAATAACCGTAGCTATCTTACCGTGGCGATTGGCTGCACCGGCGGTAAACACCGCTCAGTCTATATTGCAGAACAGCTGGCAGATTACTTCCGTTCACGGGGTAAGAATGTGCAGTCACGCCATCGTACGCTGGAAAAGCGCAAATCATGACCGTCAGACAAACTGTAGAAATCAAAAATAAGCTGGGCATGCATGCACGTCCGGCGATGAAGTTATTTGAGCTGGTGCAGAGCTTTGATGCCGAAGTATTACTGCGCAATGAAGCGGGCACTGAAGCCGAAGCCAGCAGCGTGATTGCGCTGCTGATGCTCGACTCGGCAAAAGGCGGCCACATTGAGATTGAAGCCAGCGGCCCGGAGGAGATCCCGGCGCTGGCAGCGGTCATTGAGTTATTTGAAGCGGGTTTCGATGAAGATTAACGCTTAATCGAGCTGATTACGCTGCAGGAAGCCTTCCCCGCCAAGCTGGCGCATCTGACGCAGTATCCACTGCTGCCGCTCTCTGACGTAGCCTGAGGGTGCAGCAGCACGATAACGTATCGGATTAGGCAGCACCGCTGCCAGTAAGGCGGCATCTGCTGCGGTCAGCCGGCTGGCAGGCTTATGGAAGTAACGCTGAGAAGCCGCCTCAACGCCAAAGATGCCGGGCCCGAACTCCGCAATATTGAGATAGACGGTTAAAATACGCCGCTTCGTCCAGACCGTTTCAATTCCTACCGTCAGACCCGCTTCCAGACCTTTACGCACCCAGCTGCGACCATCCCAGAGGAACAGATTCTTCGCCGTCTGTTGAGACAGCGTGGACGCCCCACGCATCCGGCTATCGCTGTTATCCAGTACAGACTCAATCGCCGCCACATCAAAGCCCCAATGGGTGGGAAACTTTTGATCTTCTGAGGCGATAACGGCCAGCCCCATCCAGGGCGAAATCTCGTCATGGCCGACCCAGTCTGAATGGGCGACATAACTAAAATCACCGCGTAACCAGGCTCCGATCTGTCGTTCAGCCATCACCGCTGAGAACGGCACGGGTAAGAACGAAAAGAGTAAAATGCCCGCCAGCCATATTCCCAGCCACACCAGTACGATACGACCAACAATACGTCTGATACGCTGTCCGACGCTTCCTTTATGCTTGTTCATGCAATCTTCCCACACTTGTTTCAGACGTTAATCAATCACTCATGTAATCACTGCTAAAAAAGCAGCCTTTTTACGATTATCGCTGAAAACTGACAGGCTGTTTCCAGACTTTATTCAATCATTTTGCATCAACATGCTGCAACAGTTCGAAATAGTTCAAGTACTTCCGCAAAAAAGGAATCGGTTCCATTCATTGCCATTGCTTAGCATCTTTCCAGATAAACACTTAATAATGAGTAATAAGCGCCCGCATGAATCATTTACTATGCTTAACTGTTATTATTTTCTTAATCCTGCCGCGCCCAAAGGTTAATCAGAATTATCGTTATAACGGATAAATAAGCAGCGCTTAATGGCGTCACGGGTTGCCAGAATGGCACTATTTCCTTCCAGTAATAACCCTGATAGCAGAACGACAGAAGGACAAACTTTTAGATTCTTTTTTATCATTCCAAATCGTTTTGGATAATTCGTGTCATTTCAGGCAGCGCGCTTGCAATATCAGCGCGTTAGCCTCACTCAAAAGGCACATGTTAACGGCGGCTCACTTTGGTGCTGCTCAGCCTCAGTTTCCCTGCCCGGCAGCATTAAAACTACACGAAAAAGCGTAAAACTGATTAAAATAGCAGCAACACAGCACAGAAATTAATTCCTTACTTGACTGTGTTGCCAAATTAATGTTTTCTGTATTTAAACGCTGCTCAATATCACATATTTTAATGAATCTTGTCGCATGAGAAGATGAATTTGCTAAGGTGATGACAGTGTTAACCAATACCCTGCGGCTGCATTAATTATTCAAATCATAGCGGCCGCAATGATTTCCCTGGTGTTGGCGCAGTATTTCGCGCACCCCGGCCTCGGCTGGGGTCATTTTTTTCCGGGGTATCACTTATCCTGCTCTGCCACCCAGTCGCGTAATACCTGCACATCGTGTCGCCATTCATGCTTCAGCTCATCAATCCATTCACCCACATTGTCCCACCACGCCGGTAACTCCGGACTCTGAATCTGTTTCGCCAGCATCTGCAAACGCTGCAGCCCGACCGAACCCGCCGCCCCTTTGATTTTGTGCCCCTCTTCAGCAATGCCTTTCTGATCGCGCGCCATCAGATTCGATTCCAGCACCGCAAGGTAGTCCGGCATCATCTTTTCAAACATCGTCAGGCTTTGGGTAATCAGGCTGGGACCAACCAGCTCGATATACTGTTCGAGCATCGCGACATCCAGCAGCATCCGGGTTTTGTCATCGCTGACATCAGCGATCTCCTCTTCCGGTTCTGCCTGATAATCCCAGTACTTTTTAATCATCGCAGTGAGTGCCGGCACTGCCAGCGGTTTGCTGAGCACGTCATCCATTCCCGCATCGAAGTACTCTTTTTTGTCTTTGAGAACATTGGCGGTAAGAGCAACCAGCGGGGGCAGATGCGTTCCCTGGTACTGCTGGCGAATCGCACGTGAGACATCCAGCCCGGTCATATCGGGCAGCTGAATGTCCAGCAGCACCAGGTCAAACTCCAGCGGGTCAAACATCGCCAGCGCCTCGCTGCCGGTCATGGCGACCTCTACACTGCAGCCCAGCTTCTCCAGTACCGAGCGCGCGACAATCACATTGAGCTCAATATCTTCAACCAGCAGCACGTGCAGCGCAGGCAGTGGCAGGCTGTCGTCCACGCCTTCATCCTCCACCTCTTCAGCAATGCGTGGCGCTTTAATCTCTACAGTGAAGCAGGAACCCTGTCCCGGCGCACTGTGCACCCGGATATCACCGCCCATCGCCTGCGCCAGGCGGCGTGATACTGCCAGTCCGATGCCGGTACCGGTAGCCGGTTTACCGCCATGCTGATCTTTGACCTGATAATACATAGCGAAGATCTTGTCCTGCTCCTCCTGACGGATACCCATGCCGGAGTCCTGCACCTCAAAGCGCAGCGTCTCGTCCTGCTCATAGGTTACCCGCACCACGATCTCGCCCTGCTGGGTGAACTTCACGGCGTTACCAATCAGGTTCCACAGAATCTGGCGCAGACGCGTTCCATCGGTCGAGATCATATGCGGCAGCGGCAGTTGCGGCGCGAGCACAAACTTCAGCCCTTTCGGCTGTGCCAGCAGGCCAGAGAGGTTTTCTAAATCGGCCAGGAAACCGGTGAAGTCGAGCGGCTGATTATCCAGCTGTACTTTACGGCGCTCGATTTTGTCCACCTCAATCACATCATTAAAGATGTTGCCCAGCGTGATGGCGGAGACGTGGATGGTTTTGAGATATTTCAGCTGTTCCTGATTGAGGTCGGTGTCCAGCAGGATGCGGCTCAGGCCGACAATGCCATTAAGCGGCGTACGAAGCTCGTGGCTGATCGTAGAGATAAAGGTGGTCTTCTCCCGGCTGGCGTTCTCTAACGCGTCCTGATAGCGCTTACGTTCGGTTATATCGCGACCAAAGCCCATCAATCCGCTGCGCTTACCCACGCGGTCGTAGTAAGGCACTTTACGGATCTCGAAGCAGGCTTTGCGTCCGTCGGGATATTGCAGCCACTGTTCATAGGTCAGCGAGACGTTGTGGCGGAACACCTTTTCGTCCGTTTCCAGCACCTTAGTGGCCGCTTCATCATCATAGATATCGCGCGGCGTCAGGCCAATCAGCTGCTTTTCGCTTTTGCCGGTCAGCAGCTCCATTGCACGGTTGCAGCCGGAGAACTGTTTATCGATGTTGCGATAGAACACCAGGTCAGGCGAGGCATCCAGGAAGGAGCGCAGGAAGGAGGATTGCTGTTCCAGCTCAATCTGTGCCTGCTCACGACGCGTTACCTCTTCACGCAGCTTATCCATCACCTGTTCGCGTGCCAGCTCCGCCTTTTTACGATCGCTGATCTCCTGATTCAGCTGCGTAATGGTCTCTTTCATCTGCTGATTGAGTTCCAGATCGCGGGTACGCATCTCTTCCAGCTTATCCACCAGCCGTGCCAGGCGTTGCCGTGACTCCTCCAGCTGATCGACCACCACCGAGAGGAAATAGACTGCCCAGGGCGTGATCAGCAGCCCGAAGAAGACCGAACGCACCACGTCAATACTCTCGACATGGCCCCGCAGTACCATCGTGACCGCCATCTGGACAATCATCGCCAGCACCACCAGCGCAGACGCCAGCAGCAGCGAGAACCTCACCAGTCCAAGCTTCACCATTAAATCAACGTAGTACTGCGCCAACAGACGAATTTGTTTCATAACAACTCCCTGGAAGAGAAACAGCCTCATAATAGCGCAGTTAACCCGCTGCCGTCGCAGCACGTCGCGTGGAGATAAGGGATCAAATGCGCTTTTATGGTGCAGCAGCCTCGCCGATCGGCGACGTTAAGGACAAAGCGGTTAAAACCCTTGACTGACTGTGCCAAATGAATAATCTGTAAGGCCGCCAGCGAATCACCGATTTCTCTGTACGGCCTTTTTTCAATATCCTGGCAGCGTCCTGTTGCACAGGCACACCCTTTTATATGCATAGCCATTCATCTTTAATGCTGTTTTAAGCATGCCCATGCTGATTAATTTTTCTTATAACCAACCGCGGTTTCATTCAAATAACCGGACATAAGAAAAACAGATACATGCTATGCATCATGGGTGCTGAACAGCATTTAATGCTGCTTAACACCCTGTCACCAGCATGGTGCAGAGATCTGACGCCTGCACTACAGTGAGTCAGTTCACATTTATCGGCCTGTCGCCAGGCACCAGAGTGATACATTTTAAACCTTAAAAAGCATTTAATTCATAGACTTAAGCAGATAAAACGCATGATAATCCCGTCTGACCGCCCTATTTGACCTGATTACGCTTTCCCGATAAGTTGGAAATCCGCTGAAAGCTTTCCAGACGGGCCATTGTCTCGGCATATCTATGCAACAAGAAGACTCCCGCGTGGTTTAAGTCATCTCCTTTAAGAGACCGGAAATCAGAGAGCAGCTCAATTAAGGACGTTTTACCGATGTCTGGAGAGAAATGCTCAGGGCTATGACGCGCGCTCGACAGAGCATGGCGATGAAAATGATAGCGCCCCCGTTGCGCTCAGACCCTGAAACAGTGCAGGTAATGTCAAAGCAGTTTAAGGAGACCCTCAATGTCCACTAAAAAACCTCAATCCTATGGCTTGTATGATCCGACAGCAGGCAGTGACAGCTGTGGTGTAGGTTTCATTACGCGTAAGGACGGCGAGCAGACCCACGAGATTCTGCAGATGGCGCACAGCGCCCTGTGTACGGTGCCTCACCGCGGCGGCATGTCAGCGGAAGGCGTTGGCGACGGCGCGGGGGTCAACGTTGATCTTTCGCTGCAGTTCTTCCGCAAGATTACCGGCCAGCCGCTGGAAGCGGGACGCTTTGGTGTCGGTAACTTCTTTGTGCCGAAAGATGCTGAGCTGCGCGCGAATGCCGAACGTCTGGTGGATGAAACCCTCAGCAGCTTTGGTCTGCCGGTACTTATGAAGCGTGACATGCCGCTCGACAGCAGCGTGACGCGCCCGGCAGCCGCGCAGTTCCAGTTACCGATTCTGCAGTGGATTTTCACTGCGCCACAGGATGTAGTTGATCAGAACGACTTCGAAAAACGCATCTACCGCGCCCTGTTAACCATTGAAGCCCGTGCCTTTACCGAAAGCGAATTTGGCGGCCTCTATCCGCTGTCGCTGTCGTCACGCACGCAGGTGTTCAAAGCCCGTCTGAATTCCAATGAAGTGATCCCTTACTTCAAAGATCTGACCGATCCCGATCATCAGGTGCGCGGGCTGTTTTTCCACACCCGCTTCTCCACTAACACCGATCCCCATACCACGATGGCGCAGCCGTTCCGCCTGATGGCGCACAACGGCGAGCTGAACACTGACCGTAAAAACCGCATCGCTGAGTCCGCGCTGGCACTGGCCCGTGGCAAGACCATCGTGCGGCCTAAAGGCCAGTCCGACAGTTCGCGCCTGGATCAGAGCATCCACAGCCGTCTGATGGAAGATGACCTCGATCTGATCACCGCCGTGGTGTCGATGATGCCGCCCGCCTGGGAAAACGACAGCGCGCTGTCGCCAGAAGTGCGTGACATGCTGGAGTACTTCTCGCTGTATGAAGAGAAGAACGACGGCCCTGCTGCCTTAATCTTTGGTAATGGCGAAGTAATTGGCGCGCGTCTTGATCGTCTGGGTCTGCGTCCCCTGCGTTCAGTGGAAACCGCTGACTATATCGGTGCGATGTCGGAAGCCGGCCAGATCGCCTTCCCACCTGAAAGCGTGTTGCGTCGTGGGCGTATCGAAGCGGGCGGTATGCTCTATTTCGATCACCGTGAAAAACGCAGCTATACCACGCTGCAGGCGCTGGAAAAACTGGCCGCAGAGAAAGATTATTCGGCGTTGCTGCGTGAAGCGCGCGTCGGTCTTGACGATCTGCCCGAGATCCCGGCAGAACAACAGGGTTCACCGCTGCGTTATCGTGGCGATCTGAAAACGTATCAGCGCTTTGTTGCCTACTACTACAACCAGGAAAGCTTCAAGTTTATGATGGACCCGATGCTGAATACCGGCGCAGAGAAGATCTCCGCGATGGGTTACGGCAACGCCATCAACGGCTTATCCGATCATGAAGGCGGCATGGCGCACTACTTCTCTCAGCGCTTTGCGCAGGTCACCAACCCGCCGCTGGATTCTATCCGTGAAGTGGATGGCATGACGTTGCGTGTCGCGCTGGGGGCAAAACCCCATCTGGGCCGCAGCAAAGGCCGTCAGATTGTGGTGCCGACCCCGATTCTCAGCCATCTCGATATGCTGCGTTTACGCGAGCAGACCATCGCACCTTATGCCCGCTTTGAGATGCTCTATGAGCCGGTGATCGGCAAAGATCTGCTGAGCACCACCGCGAACGCGAATGCCCTGGAAAAAGCGATTGATGACCTGGCGCAACAGGTGGTTGATTTTGCCCGTACCCAGGGTGGCATCGCCGTACTTACCGATCGCCATATCTCTTCAAAGCATGCCGCGATCCCGATGCTGCTGGTGGTTTCCGCCATCAACCAGCGCCTGATAAAGGAAGGGTTGCGTCTGGATGTTTCTCTGGTGGTTGAAAGCGGCCAGAGCATCTCGTCGCACCACATTGCCGCCACACTTGGCTTTGGGGCGTCAGCTATCTATCCGCTGGGCGTACAGATGCGCGCAGAGGAGAAATTTGGTGAAGGTGAAGAAGGTAACAAAGCCTTTAAGCGCTATGCCAAAGCGGCTGAAAAAGCACTGATGAAAACCATGGGCAAAGTGGGCCTCTGTACCGTTGAGAGCTACAGCAGCGGTGAGTTCTTTGAGCCTAACTTCCTCAACACCGATGATCCGGTGCTGAAAAAGTATTTCCCGAATATCAAAACGCCGGTGGGCGGCGCAGGCTTCGCGACGATCGCGCAGATGGCCGTTGACTGGCACCAGAGCGCACTGAAGATTCAGGGCGAATCTGAAGTTCCGTTGCTGGGCCTGTTCAAAGAGCGTGCAGAAGGCGCAGGTCACTCCTACGGCACCATCGCCGTGCGGACCTTTATCGATATGACCGAAGAACCGATTCGCTTTGCCGACAAAGCGCGCGAAGAGGACAACTTCATCCGCCTGATGACGCTGGCTAAACTGGATAATGCGTTTGGCATCAAGCCTGAGACCTTTAAAGACAGCAGCTTTGAGCGCATCCCGGATGAGGTGATCAATAATTTCGCGATTACTGCTGATTACCGTCAGTTCTCAAGCCTGATGTATGAAGAGCGTAAACGTCGCCCGGCGGCCCTGCGCGACATCCTGACATTCCCGGCTGACCTGACCCACATCGACAGCGAAGCGGAGTTCCGCCGCAAGCTGGGACGCTACTCGCTGACCAACAACGGCTTTGCCATTCGTGGCATGGAGTGTGAAGCGGTAGATGGCAGCCTGAATCACTTTATGCTGCGTCTGACCGATGCGATTGAAGGACTGAAGCCTGAGAACGAACGCCTGCAGAACCTGTCACGCGCCCTGAAATCCCGCTTCGGCGACGATATTGAAAGCAGCGAAGTGGTGACTGGCGGTCTGAAAGTGACCGCTTACGGTAAAGCGGCCGATTATCTGTCACGTATCTTCACCACCCTGCCCTCACTGCCGCTGAGCGAAGTGCAGCCAGCCTGTGAAATTACCCGTACCTTTGCCTCCGGGGCGATGAGCCACGGTGCGCTGGTGGCTCCCGCTCATGAAGCGGTCGCGCACGGTACCAATATGGTCGGCGGCATGAGTAACTGCGGTGAAGGCGGCGAGCATTACTCCCGTCACGGCACCATTCGTGCCTCACGCATCAAACAGCTGGCTTCGGGCCGTTTTGGCGTCTGGGCTGCCTATCTGGCGGATCCGATGCTGGAAGAGCTGGAGATCAAAATTGGTCAGGGTGCGAAACCTGGTGAAGGCGGCCAGCTACCGGCGGCCAAAGTTACCGTCGAGATTGCTGCCGCGCGTGGCGGTACGCCTGGCGTCGAGCTGGTCTCACCGCCGCCGCATCACGACACCTATTCCATCGAAGATCTGGCGCAGCTGATCCACGACTGCAAAGCCGCGCGGGTGCGGGTTATCGTCAAGCTGGTCTCGTCTGAAGGGATCGGCACCATCGCGGTCGGCGTGGCCAAAGCGGGTGCAGACGTGATTAACGTTGCGGGTAACACCGGTGGTACCGGCGCTGCGTCGGTGACCAGCCTGAAATATACCGGACGCGTGGCCGAAATCGGCATCGCTGAAGTCCACCAGGCGCTGTGCGCCAACGGCCTGCGTGAGAAAGTGCTGCTGCGCTGCTCTGGCGCACAGCAGACCGGCAGCGACGTGGTGAAATCTGCACTGCTTGGCGGCGACAGCTTTGAGTTCGGTACGACGGCGCTGATGATGCTGAAATGCGTGATGGCGAAGAACTGTAACGTTAAGTGCCCGGCTGGCTTAACCACGAATGCCGAAGCGTTTGATGGCGATCCGCGTCAGCTGGCGCAGTATTTCCTCAACGTGGCGCATGAAGTGCGTGAAATCCTGGCGCGTATG
Organism: Pantoea sp. PvP021; assembly: GCF_054056055.1. Lineage (NCBI taxonomy): Bacteria > Pseudomonadati > Pseudomonadota > Gammaproteobacteria > Enterobacterales > Erwiniaceae > Pantoea > Pantoea sp. PvP021. Next base: position 64,711 of record NZ_JBSRXX010000007.1, read on the forward strand.
GGCCTGCGTTCCCTGCGTGAGGCACGCGGTCGCTCTGACCTGTTGCACCTGATGGATCACCCGCTGGAAGTGGGCAAGCTCGACTTACGCGCCATGCTTACCGTGGTGCCTGAGCTGAAAATCGACAAGCCGGTTTATCTGGAAAAAGATTTTGAGCTGGATGATGTCTGGATTGAGCAACTGAAGCTGTCGCTGGTGGATCAGGGAAATCCTGACGTCACTCTGGGCAACAACATCGTGCTGAATAACCGAAATAAAAGTGTCGGCGGCCAGCTGGCCATCGATATTGAGCGGATGCTGAACCATCAGCTGAGTTCTGAGCAGCTGCAGGCGATGCCTGCCGTAATGACTGACGATCGCGGTCGCCGCTATCTGGCCCCTGAGAGCGTAAAAATTTCCACCACCGGTTCTGCCGGTCAGTCGTTTGGCGCCTTCTGCAACGATGGCATGCAGCTGACCCATTACGGCACCTGTAACGACGGTGTCGGCAAAGGACAGTGTGGCGGCGAACTGATCGTGATGTCGCCTGGCGGCGGCGCGCAGGATGCCGATGGCAACGTGCTGATTGGTAACTTTGCGCTGTTTGGCGCGACAGGCGGACGTCTGTTCGTGCAGGGCCAGGCCGGTGACCGTTTCGCGGTGCGTAACTCCGGTGCCACCGCCGTGGTTGAAGGCGTCGGTGACTTCTGCTGCGAATATATGACCAATGGCGCCATCCTCAACCTGGGCACCTTCGGTAAAGGATTTGGCAACGGCATGAGCGGCGGCTTCGCCTACCAGTACGACCCCTATGGATCGCTGGCCAGCCATGCTGCCGGTGATTCGGTACAGTTCGGCTCGATTGCCGATCAGGATGAGATGGCCCAGGTGCATAAGCAGGCGGTGCTGACCATGCTGAACTGGCATCTGGAGGCGACCAAATCACCGCGTGCCGCCTGGCTGCTGGAGAACTGGGAAACGGAGTGTCACCACTTTGTTTACGTGATGCCGCGCTCGCTGCTGCTCTATCAGGATGGCGGCGAGATTCTGAAAGCCAAGAGCCGCAAAGATCTGCTCGAAGAGCTGTCGACGGCGCTGGCAGGCCATCAGGTGGCGAAGTTTAAAGCCGCATGGCGTCAGGGTAAAACCATCGCCAACGGTGCCGTACCGGCTTATGGCGCGACCGATACGCTGGAGATGTTTGTCCTGCTGAACAACTACACCGTGCTGAGTTTTGCCCAGCAGCTGGCGCTGGGCAAATTACCGAAAGGCACCCCGGTTGAAGATGCGGCAGTTGAAAAAGCAGTCCGTAATCTGTTGATGACGGAAGACTTTTCGCTGATAAGCAAGCTGCAGCGTCATGCCCGTTCCGCTATCGAGAGCTACAGCGATGATGAACTGGCGAGTCTGATTGGTACCAAACGCATGTCAGATTACAAAGCGGCGCTAACGCAACGTAACATCCGCTCCATGGACAGTCTGGCAACCTATGGCTGGATCATGTATCAGGATGCCTGTAACCGGGAAGTGCTGGGCCACCTGCCTGACTTTGAAGAGCTGTTTGCACGTGCGGCATTGCCGGAAATCGCCGCTGCGGTGGGTAAACTCTCCTGACAGTGATACTGATCAGGCTGAACTGAATATTATTAATTGATCATTGCCCGGATTAATCGTTGTACCGGACAGATGCAGCACCGCTCTCCCCTGTCGCACATGATGCGGCGCGGGAAAGCGGAACCGCTTTCACACCGGACAATGCCACTGATGACGGGCGAGAACGGGATTGAGTAAAAGTACCCATGAAAATTCCTTATATTCCAGAAGATGCACCTTTTAATGGCGATCAGAAGTACTGGCTGGCTGGCTTTCTTGCGGGTCTGCACTCCCGTTTGCTGGTATTAGAAGACAAGCAGCAACCCGCCGCGGGCACAAGCGCAGCCGCGACAACGCAACTGCACATTCTTTATGGCTCACAGACCGGCAATGCTGAAGCACTGGCGCAGACCGCAGCGAAATCTGCGCGCGCTAAAGGTCTGGTGCCGGTGGTTCAGGCGCTGGGCGATGTCGATCTCGACGTATTTGCCACCATGCGCCATGTACTGATCGTCACCTCGACCTATGGCGAAGGTGAAATGCCGGACAACGCGCAGCTGTTCTGGGACGCGATCTCTGCCAGTACCGCACCGCGTCTGGAGCAGATGCATTTCGCCGTGCTGGCGATTGGCGATACCGGCTACGATGGCTTCTGTCAGGCGGGTAAATTCATTGATATGCGTCTTGAGCAGTTGGGCGCGAAACGCGTGGTTGATCGTATCGATTGTGATATCGATTTTGAGGAGCCTTCCAGCGAGTGGCTGAACAGCTCAATGCCACAGTTTGCCGCCAGCGCGGGCAGCAGCGGCACCGTGCTGGAAAGCGCGCCTGAAGCGCCAGTCATTCCAGGCAGCAACAAATCCAATCCATACGCCGCCGCGCTGATCACCAACAAGCGTTTGTCAGGCGAGCAGTCAGCCAAAGATATTCGTCATTTCGAGTTCGACCTGTCTGACAGCGGCCTGAAGTATGAAGCGGGCGATGCGCTGGGCGTAATTCCGGTCAACGAGCCGTCGCTGGTCAGCCTGCTGCTGACCCAGCTTAACGCAGACTACGAGACGCCGGTGCCCGGCTTTGATCGCAGCCTTGGCGACCTGCTGACCTATCAGTTTGAGATCTCAGAGCCGTCACGCAAGTTAATCGAATGGGTCGGGCAGAACACCACCAACCAGGAGCTGCGTCATGTGTTACAGCATGATGATAAAGATGCGCTGGGCGTGTGGCTGTGGGGCAAAGATACCCTTGACCTGCTGCAGCTTGAACTGACGCGCACGCTGGCGGTACCCGAGTTTGTCGCGCTGCTGCGTCCGCTGCAGCATCGCGCTTACTCCATTTCATCCAGCTCTAAAGCCCATCCTGACCAGGTGCATCTGACCGTTGCCTCGGTACGCTATCACAGTGGTGGCCGTAATCGCGGTGGCGTCTGCTCAACCTACCTGGCCGAGCGTGTGCGTCGCGGTGAAAAGCCCGCCATCTTTATCTCACCCAATAAATCGTTCCGCGTGCCTGCCAACAACAGCGCACCGCTGATCATGGTGGGACCAGGTACCGGTATCGCACCATTCCGTGCCTTCCTGCAGGAGCGCCAGGCAACCGGCGCGCAGGGGAAAAACTGGCTGTTCTTCGGCGATCAGCATCAGGAACATGACTTTATCTATCAGGATGAATTACTTGCCTGGCGCGATAATGGCTTACTGACGCGTCTGGATCTGGCGTTCTCACGCGATCAGGAGAAGAAGATCTACGTGCAGAGCCGGATGCTTGAACAGGGCGCTGAGTTGTATGCCTGGCTGCAGGAAGGGGCTTACTTCTATGTCTGTGGCGATGCATCGCGTATGGCGAAGGATGTGGATAATGCGCTGTATGAAGTGGTTCGCCAGTTTGGTGGTCTCTCCACCGAGCGCGCTGCTGACTATGTCGATCAGCTGAAGAAAGAGAAGCGCTACCTGCGCGACGTCTATTGATCGCGATGGTTTGCTGAAAAAATCCGGCTTGCGCAGGCAGCCGGATTTTTTTATGGCCGACAGGCAAAAAAATACCCGTCGGATGGACGGGTATTCGCTGTTATGTCACTGCTATTTCACTACGCGCAGTGAAGGTCGTCCACCACGTGGCGGTGGATCGTCATCAGGCGGTGTCTCGTCATCGCTGGCATCGTCAGGACGATCACCATCAATCACCGACATCATAGTCTCTTCCTGACCCTCTGACGCCTCATGCGTGCCCAGCTCGTAGGCCGGTTCCGGTTCAAACATCGTCCCGGCACCGTTTTCACGCGCATAAATTGCCAGAATCGCCGCCATCGGCACGTTAACCTGGCGAGGAACGCCACCAAAGCGGGCGTTGAAGGACACCTGATCGTTTGCCAGATCGAGGTTACCGACAGCACGTGGCGCAATGTTCAGGACAATCTGACCATCGCGCGCATACTCCAGCGGCACCTGCACACCCGGCAGATTAATGTCGACCACCAGATGCGGCGTCAGCTGGTTGTCGAGCAACCAGTCATAAAAAGCGCGCAGCAGATAGGGACGACGTGCAGTAAGTTGCGACATTTCCATACGTTAAGCCCGGGCTTGCAGCCGCATTTCACGTTCAGCTTCGGTTAATGAAGCGAGGAAGGAGTCACGCTCAAATACGCGATTCATGTAACCTTTCAGCTCTTTTGAACCTGAACCGATCAAATCGATACCCATTGACGGCAGACGCCATAACAGCGGAGCCAGATAGCAATCAACCAGGCTGAACTCTTCGCTCATGAAATAAGGCGTACGGCCAAACAGTGGCGCGATAGCCAGCAGCTCTTCACGCAGTTGCTTGCGTGCCGCTTCCGCTTCCTGACCGCTGCTATTCTCTACTTTCCTCATCAGGCTATACCAGTCCTGCTCGATGCGGTGCATCATCAGGCGGCTATCACCACGGGCAACCGGATAAACCGGCATCAGTGGCGGATGCGGGAAGCGCTCATCTAAATATTCCATGATGATGCGTGATTCATACAGCGTCAGCTCACGATCTACCAGCGTCGGTACCGTGCGATACGGATTGAGGTCAATCAGATCCTGCGGCAGGTTATCCATTTCGACCTGCTCGATCTCTACGCTGACACCCTTCTCCGCCAGGACGATACGTACCTGATGGCTGAAAATGTCAGTAGGACCAGAAAACAGCGTCATTACCGAACGTTTGTTGGCAGCGACAGCCATGAAAACCTCCAAGTTTGTTCACAAAAAGATACTGCGAATAGCCAACCACACGGCGACTCACTTGCTTATCGAACTCGCACGCAACCTGGTTAGCTGCGTCACAGATACTGACGCCCCGACAGTGGGGAGGCGCATAACGCACCGGCCTGCGGGCGCAAAGTGACACAGAGTTTACCAGATTTTAGGCTGCTTGTGGGCGTGGAATGAATCTTTGCAGGTAAATTGAGCGCGGCGTTACGGTTTTCGCGGACAGTTTATGGGAAGGCAGAAAATAAAAAACCCGCCGAAGCGGGTTTTTTGAGCCAATTGCCGCAGCCGGAGCTGCAAACAATTAACGCTTGGAGAACTGAGGACGACGACGTGCTTTACGCAGGCCGACTTTCTTACGTTCAACCTGACGCGCATCACGCGTTACGAAGCCAGCTTTACGCAGCTCGCCACGCAGTGATTCGTCGTATTCCATCAGAGCGCGGGTGATACCGTGACGGATCGCACCAGCCTGACCAGAAATACCGCCACCTTTAACAGTGACATAGAGATCGAATTTACCAACCAGGTCCAGCAGCTCAAGCGGCTGACGAACTACCATGCGGGCAGTTTCGCGACCGAAGTACTGTTCCAGAGAACGTTGGTTAATTACGATGTTACCGCTACCCGGCTTAATGAATACGCGAGCGGTAGAGCTTTTGCGGCGACCAGTGCCGTAGTTTTGAGTTTCAGCCATTGCCTTTAATCCCGATTAAATGTCAAGAACTTGCGGTTGCTGTGCCGCATGGGTGTGCTCGTTGCCTGCGTAAACTTTCAGTTTACGGTACATAGCACGACCCAGCGGGCCCTTCGGCAGCATGCCTTTAACCGCGATCTCAATCACACGCTCAGGACGGCGAGCAATCATCTCTTCAAAGGTCGCCTGTTTGATACCACCGATGTGGCCAGTGTGGTGATAGTAGATCTTGTCAGTACGCTTGTTGCCGGTTACAGCAACTTTTTCTGCGTTCAGAACGATGATGTAATCACCCGTATCAACGTGCGGAGTGTATTCCGCTTTATGCTTACCACGCAGACGGCGCGCCAGTTCAGTCGCCAGGCGACCCAAAGTTTTGCCCGTTGCGTCAACTACAAACCAGTCACGTTGGACGGTTTCTGGTTTAGCTGTAAAAGTTTTCATCGAAAAGCTTACCCAAATTAAGTTACACGTTGGTGAAATCCCAAACGCTTAAGTAAACGAATGAGGCTCACACGACCATTTTGACCAGCAAGCCACCCCTTCGGATAGAGTTACTGGAACACAGAGGATTTGGGAAAAAAATCCTTTGCTGTAACGTGGGGTCGCAAGATTATAGAGAAGTCGGTTACAAAAATCGAACCCTATTTCGGTATTTATCCCGATTATTCTCACGGCAGGTGCGGTAAACGCAGATACTCTTCGCTCTGCATCTCCTGAAGTCGCGATAAACAGCGCTGGTATTCAAACTTCAGCCGCGTGCCCTGATAAATCTCGGTCAGTGACGTTTCTGCCGCGACCACCAGCTTCACATGCCGTTCATAGAACTCATCGACCAGTGCCAGGAAACGCCGTGCCTGATCTTCGGTTTTGTAGATCATCACCGGCACGTCATACAGCAGCACACTGTGAAAACGGCGCGACAGCGCAATATAGTCATGCTGGCTGCGCCCTTCGCCACACAGGGTGGTGAAATTAATCGCCAGCACGCCCTCGCTAACGCCCAGCGTCGGCATCTGGCGGTGATTAATTTCCAGAACTGGCGCATCTTCAGGCTGGCTGCCCGACAGCGCTTTAAACATCCGCGCCATTTCAGCGTGCGTCTCTTTGTTCAGCGGAGAGTTCCACAGGTGCGCGGAGGTCAGCGTGCGTAACCGGTAGTCGATACCGGCATCCACATTCATCACATCACAATGACGTTTGATCTGCTCGATGGCAGGCAGGAAGCGCGCGCGCTGCAGACCATTACGATAGAGATCATCAGGCGGAATGTTCGAGGTGGCCACCAGCGCAATGCCGCGTTCAAACAGCGCTTCCATCAGCGTGCCCAGCAGCATCGCATCGGTGATATCGGAGACAAAAAATTCATCAAAACAGAGGATGTCCGTTTCTGCTTTGAATCTGTCCGCAATAATCAGTAACGGATCGCTCTGCCCCTGAAGCTGCGTCAGCTCTTCATGCACCCGCAGCATAAAGCGGTGGAAGTGCAGACGCAGTTTGCGATCGCCAGGAATAGACTGAAAAAAGAGATCCATGACCCAGGTCTTACCGCGACCGACACCGCCCCACATATAGAGTCCACGTACCGGTTGTGGCGTCTCGTTTTTCTCTTTACCGATCAATTTTGACAGGCGACCCAGCAGGCCGGATGTGGCAGGCGCGGCGGATTGTTGCCGGGCAACCAGCGCCTGCTGCAGCGCGTCTAAACGGGTAATCGCTTCACGTTGTACGTCATCGGGCCTGAATTCGCCCTGCGACAGCGCCTGTTCATAGCGTGCAAGCGGAGTTGAGGTTTGCATTGTTGTTTCAAAGTCCCTGAATGGTGTCTGATTCATACCACGGTTGCTGAAAAAAAGGCCGTTCTACACTAAGCCATGCTGCTCCAGAGTTCCACATCCATAAGATTAACGGGTATAGTGACTATTATTGAAATGGTGCAATGCCCTACGGAACAATGGAAATAACACGGGAGTCATTATGACCTGGGAATACGGGCTAATTGGTTTAGTGGTTGGTATTATTGTCGGCGCAGTCGCCATGCGTTTTGGCAACAAAAAGCTGCGTGAGCAGCGCAGCATGCAGTACGAGCTGGAAAAATCGAAAGCGGAGCTGGCGGATTATCGCGAAGAGCTGACCAATCACTTCGCGCAGAGCGCGGAGCTGCTGGACAACATGGCGCGTGATTATCGTCAGCTCTATCAGCACATGGCAAAAGGCTCAAATGACCTGCTGCCGAATCTGCCTGGCCAGAAAAATCCGTTTGCCTATCAGCTGACTGAAGCCGAAGCGGACAACGATCAGGTGCCGGTGCAGATGCCGCGCGACTATTCTGAAGGCGCATCCGGTTTACTGCGTGGCGAGCGCCCTGCCCGCGACTAATCTTTTTGGGGCGCAGCCTGTCTGCGCCCGCTGTTTTTGCGAACCCTGACCGCAAACGACTGTCACACTTATTAATTCCTCCCACCTTTTGCAGCGAGAGCGTTGTAGCAATGAAAAAACAAGCACGCCTGTTTAGCGCATTAGCCCTGAGTATTGGGATGAGCCTTGCCGCCGCGCCAGACGCGATGGCAACGCTGCCAGCACAAATTGCGGGCCAGCCGCTGCCGAGTCTGGCACCGATGCTGGAGAAAGTGCTACCTGCCGTGGTCAGTGTGCATGTGGAAGGCACTGATTCGGGTGCACAGGCTCAGGATATTCCTGAACCGCTGAAGCGTTTTTTTGGTCAGATGCCTGGCGGAAATAGTCAGCCACAGCCGTTTGAAGGTTTAGGTTCTGGCGTGATCATCGATGCCGCGAAAGGCTACGTGCTCACCAACAATCACGTAGTCAACGGTGCGGATAAAATCAACGTACAGCTTGGCGACGGCAGTGAATATGAAGCCAAACTGATTGGCCATGATGAGCAGACCGATATCGCGCTGATTCAGATTCAGGGCGCAAAAAACCTCACGCAGGTGAAAGTCGCGGACTCTGACCAGCTGAAAGTGGGTGATTTCGCGGTGGCGATCGGTAACCCGTTCGGGCTGGGACAGACGGCCACCTCCGGTATTATCTCCGCACTGGGCCGTAGCGGCCTGAACCTGGAAGGGCTGGAAAACTTTATTCAGACCGATGCCGCGATCAACCGTGGCAACTCAGGCGGTGCGCTGGTCAACCTTAATGGTGAACTGATCGGTATCAACACCGCGATTCTCGCCTCCAGCGGCGGTAACATCGGTATCGGCTTTGCTATCCCGAGTGATATGGCGATGAACCTCGCGCAGCAGCTGATTAAATTTGGTGAAGTGAAGCGCGGTCAGCTCGGCATCAAAGGCACTGAAATGACAGCCGATATGGCTAAAGCATTCAATGTCGATGCGCAGCGCGGCGCCTTTGTCTCTGAAGTCTTACCGCAATCTGCCGCGCAGAAAGCGGGCGTGAAGTCAGGCGATATCATTACGTCGATCAACGACAAGCCGATTACCAGCTTCGCTGAGTTGCGCGTGAAAGTAGGAACCACGCCGCCAGGTGAACAGGTTAAACTTGGCCTGCTGCGTGAAGGTAAGCCATTAACGGTTACCGTTACGCTGGAGCAGAGCGCACAGAGCACCGCCAGCGCACAGCTGATGTCACCCGCGCTTCAGGGCGCAACCCTGAGTGATGGACAGACTAAAACCGGTGATAAAGGCGTGAAGGTCGATACCATCGAAAAAGGCACACCGGCTGAACAGGTTGGTCTGCAGAAAGATGATGTGATTATCGGCGTTAACCGCAACCGGGTTCAGACCATTGCAGAAATGCGTAAAATACTGGAAGGGAAACCGCCGGTACTGGCACTGAATGTGGTGCGCGGCGATGAAAGTATCTATCTGTTGTTGAGATAAACCTCGCATTACGGCGGACACAAGCACGTGTGTGTCCGCCGCTCTCATGCTATTCTCCCCTGCGATCTCCCCTGGCGTAATTTAACACCATGTTTCTTAAACTTTTGCGTGCCGTGGTGCTGGGCCTGATTGTGGCGGGTATTTTGCTCGCAGCACTGCCTGCACTGCGTATGGGCAGCGACGCCCTCTATAACCACGAAAATATTACAGACGAAACGCCCTTTAGCTTCAATCAAGGGGTGCGACGCGCCGTGCCTGCCGTTGTGAACGTTTACAATCGTAGCGCTCACGGCAACAACAATCGTGGCATCACGACCCTGGGTTCAGGGGTGATCATGAATGCAAAAGGCTACATCCTTACCAATAAGCATGTGATCAATAATGCCGATCAAATTATCGTGGCGCTGCAGGATGGCCGCTTCTTTGAAGCGACGCTGGTGGGTTCCGATGGCATGACCGATCTGGCGGTACTGAAGATCACGGCTTCCGGCCTGCCCGTTATCCCCATCAATCCAAATCGCCAGGCGCATATCGGGGATGTGGTGATGGCGATCGGCAACCCCTATAACCTCGGTCAGACGGTCACGCAGGGCATTATCAGCGCCACGGGCCGGGTTGGCTTAAGTTCATCAGGCCGACAGAACTTCCTGCAGACCGATGCGTCAATCAATCAGGGTAACTCCGGCGGCGCGCTGATTAACTCGCTAGGCGAGCTGATGGGCATTAACACCCTGACCTTTGATAAAAGTAGTGATGGTGAAACCCCGGAAGGGATTGGTTTCGCCATTCCAACCGTTTTAGCCTCGAAGATCATGGATAAGCTGATTCGTGATGGTCGGGTGATCCGCGGCTATATCGGCATTACCGGGCGTGAGCTGCCGCCGCTGCATGGACAGGGCAGCAATCTGGATCGGGTTCAGGGCATTATTGTCAGCGTGGTCACGCCAGATGGGCCAGCGGATAAAGCCGGGATTCAGGCCAACGATGTGCTGCTCAGCGTTAATGGCAAGCCGGCCATCTCCGCGCAGGAGACCATGGATCAGGTGGCAGAAATTCGCCCGGGTTCAGTGATTGATGTGCAGGTACTGCGAAACGATCAGAAACTGACGCTGCCGGTCACCATTCAGGAGTTTCCTGACAGCAGCAGTTAGCTGAAACCTGTGCCAGGTCAGGGATGGCCCGGCTGATCGCAAAGAAGGCCGCCATCCATGGCGGTCGGCCTCGCCATCCTGGCTCGGACGCTTTGCTCTTCATCCGGGCCAACCCTTCCCCTCTAATCCGCCATCGTTTGTGATTAACCGATTAGCAGCGATCCACCGGAAACGCGATGACATCGCTCAATGACTCCGCTTTCAACGCCAGCATGATCAGGCGATCGATACCCAGTGCGACCCCGGAACAGGCAGGCAGGCCATGCGCCAGCGCATCCAGCAGATATGTATCAATAGGATGCACAGGCAGGCCGCGCGCCGCACGGCGACGGTTATCCTGCTCAAAACGCTGACGCTGCTCACGGCTGTCGGTCAGCTCGCGGAAACCGTTCGCCAGCTCAATGCCTTTGTAATAGACCTCAAAGCGTTCGGCCACGCGGTGATCTTCGGTGCTAATCTCCGCCAGGGCTGCCTGGCTGGCCGGGAAATGATAAACGAAGCAGGGTTTATCCTGACCAATCTTCGGTTCCACACCCAGCATAAACAGCAGCATCAGTAAGGTATCGCGATCCTCTTCTGCACGCGCAAGCTCGCCTTCACCCAGTTTCTCTGCCGCTTCACGCAACTGCGCTTTATCCGCTGACAGCGGATCCAGCTCAAGATGACGGATAAACGCCTGCTGATAGGAGAGCGACTCAGCGCTGTCACACTCCAGCACCTGCTGCATCAGATCGTCGACTTCGTTCATCAGACGGTACATATCATAATGCGGCCGGTACCACTCCAGCATGGTGAATTCCGGGTTGTGGTGACGTCCCGCCTCTTCGTTGCGGAAGCTGCGCGCCATCTGATAGATCGGGCCACTGCCCGCCGCCAGCAGGCGTTTCATATGATATTCCGGGCTGGTCATCAGCCAGAGATCGCGCCCCTGCGCAGCGCCAGGCCCGACAAAACGCGTCTGGAATGGCACCAGATGGATATCGGTAATGGTGGCCTGGCTCATCGCCGGCGTATCCACTTCCAGCACGCCGCGATCGGCAAAGAAACGACGCACTTCTGCTAAAATAGCGGCGCGTTTTAACAAATTGGCGATGGATGCGCTTGGTTGCCAGCTTGCCGTTTCGCTCATGGTGATGACTCCTGATGCAAATTAGGGGGGGAAGTCTACCTGCAATGCCTGCGGCAAACAATCTCGTGCCCGTACTGCCAAAAACAGCGTTTCGGCTTCTATACTTAAGCGGTTAAATCACAAAGGAATCCCACTATGTCTCCATGGAAAACAGTTGTTGCCAGCCTGAGTGCTTTTCTCTCTGTCGCCTGCAGCACTACGCCGCCAAAGAACGTCACGGTCGTAGATAACTTTGACAGCCAGCGCTATCTCGGTCAGTGGTATGAGATCGCCCGCCTTAACCACCCTTTTGAGCGCGGCCTTGAACAGGTAACGGCAAACTACAGCCCGCGTGAAGATGGCGGCCTGAAGGTAATCAACCGTGGCTATAACGTCAAAAAGCAGCGCTGGCAGGAGAGCGTCGGCAAAGCCTACTTCACCGGTGAACCCACGCGGGCTTCTCTGAAAGTCTCTTTCTTCGGCCCCTTCTATGGCGGCTATAACGTGATTGCTCTCGATCCTGACTACCGCTATGCGCTGGTATGTGGACCGAATCGCCACTATCTCTGGATACTGTCACGCACACCACAACTGGAACCGGGCGTAAAAGAGAAACTGGTTGATCAGGCGCGTCGGGATGGTTTCCCGGTTGAAGAGTTAATCTGGGTAAAACAGAAATAGTGCAGAATCTGACAAGCCGGTACGAAAAGCATTTCGTACCGGTTGGAATAACAGGTTACTTCGTGCTGTTCTGAATCGCCTGGCCGCCCGCTTCGACATCTTCACCTACGCCACGCGTTGTATTACAAGCTGTGAGCAGGGAAGAGAGCACCAGTACAGAGAAGATTGCAGCAATACTTTTCTTTAACATAACAATGTCCTTTTTGATGGATGTAAAGTACAGCGCTTTAAGCATAGCCGGATTTCCGGCAGTTGCTGCTGGCGAGACTTTAAAAAGGACAATCAGTTAAGGTCATTTTGCTGCCCGCGAAATGGCACCACCTAAGTGAGAGACATCTTCGCCAAAACCGTGGAATGTGTTGCAGGCGCTTAACGCAGAGGAGACCAGCAACGCGAACGCGATTAGTTTTGCCAGCTTGATCATTTTTTTCTCTCAGACAAGAAAAAGGCGCACCAGAAGATGCGCCTGCGAATCTTATTTCACGCGTGACACGTATTCGCCAGAGCGGGTGTCAACTTTCACCACTTCGCCCTCTTGCACGAACAGTGGCACTTTCACCACGGCACCGGTAGAGAGTTTAGCTGGCTTGCCGCCAGTCCCTGCGGTATCACCTTTCAGGCCTGGATCGGTTTCGATAACTTCAGCTTCGATAAAGTTCGGCGGCTGAACGGCGATTGGACGACCGTTCCACAGCGTAACGATACATTCAGCGTTATCCTGCAGCCATTTCGCTGCATCGCTTACCGTCTTCTCTTCAACCTGGAACTGCTCAAAGCTTTCCGGATGCATGAAGTGGTAGAACTCACCGTCGTTGTACAGGTAGTTCAGGTTGGTATCTACTACGTCAGCGCCTTCGGCGGAGTCGGTAGATTTAAAAGTTTTCTCAACGCGAGAACCCGTCAGCAGGCGACGCATTTTAACGCGCGCGAATGCCTGACCTTTACCCGGTTTAACGAACTCACTGGATTCGATGGCATACGGCTCGCCTTCGAACATGATTTTAAGACCGGGACGGAAATCGTTGCTAGAATAAGTCGCCATGAAGGCCCTCTACGAAAATTGACACTGGTACTAAGCCAAAAAAATGGCACACATTGTAACCCTAAAAACACCTTCCAGAGAAGATTGGTTGCAGCAACTTGCGGATGTTGTCACCGAACCTGATGAATTACTGCGGATTTTAGCCCTTGATCAGCACACTGAGCTGGCTGAAGGTGCGGATGCGCGGCGTCTTTTCGCCTTACGTGTACCGCATGCGTTCATCCGCCGGATGAAAAAAGGCGATGCGCACGACCCGCTGCTGCTTCAGGTACTGACCCGCCGCCAGGAATTCACTGATGCGCCAGGTTATAGCACCGATCCGCTCGATGAACAAAGCAACGTTGTACCTGGATTGCTGCATAAATACCGAAACCGGGCTTTATTGTTGGTAAAAGGCGGCTGCGCCGTCAACTGTCGCTACTGCTTCCGTCGTCATTTCCCCTATCAGGATAATCCCGGCAATAAGCGTAGCTGGCAGGCTGCACTGGACTATATCGCCAATCATCCCGAGCTGGATGAGATCATTTTCTCCGGCGGCGATCCGCTGATGGCGAAAGATCATGAGCTCGCCTGGCTTATCGCCGCGCTGGAACAGATCCCGCATCTGAAACGTCTGCGCATCCACAGCCGTTTACCGGTGGTGATACCGGCGCGCATTACCGATCAGCTCTGTCAGATGCTCAGCGAGACGCATCTGCAGGTGGTGATGGTGACGCACATCAACCATGCGCAGGAGATTGATGATGAGCTGCGTGAGGCGATGAGCAGCCTGAAGCGTGCTGGAGTGACCCTGCTGAATCAGAGCGTCCTGTTGCGTGGCATCAACGATAATGCGCAGACGCTGGCCACCCTGAGCAATGCGCTATTTGATGCCGGCATTCTGCCCTACTATCTGCACGTGCTGGATAAGGTACAGGGTGCGGCGCATTTCTTTGTGTCAGATGACGAGGCCCGCCAGTTGGTGCGTGCATTACTGTCACAGGTCTCCGGCTATCTGGTGCCAAAGCTGGCGCGTGAAATTGGCGGAGAGCCAAGTAAAACACCGTTAGATTTACAGTTACGTCAGGAATAAAAACGGCCAGCAAAAGGCTGGCCGGTTCAATTTGGCAGACTGCCTGATTCACATTATGGGCACTTGTAGACCTGGCCGGTCATTTTGCTGTCGAGTGGCGCAAACGCGGATAACAGGTTCTGCGTCGGACTGGTTGCCCCATAAATCACGTTACCGCCCATCTCCGCTGCGCGATTGCGCAGGTCGTTTGCTGCGCCACGCAGTGCGCTGGTTTCGCCGCCCGCACCGCTCAGCCAGTTGCTCTGTGAGCCGGTAATATTGCCCAGAAGCTGACAGGTATTGCCAGGCTGCTGATCGGTGAACGTCACGCGCTGTCCTGCTGAAGAGAGTTGCGTAGAGCTGCTGCAGCCCGCCAGCAATAACGCGCCAGCCGTCAGTCCGAGCAAGAGGTTAATCCGCATTGTAATCCCCATTTATTATCATCAGAGTCGGGTGGCAGCGTAGCAGAAAAAGGATTTTTCTTTCTGCACATTCATTGCCCTTATCCCGTTATATCGTCTCAATATTTCACGCCGCTTGCAGGCTGGCAAGCGTGCCGATGCTGGTGAATAAAATGAAGCCAGTCGATCAGTCGGCGCAGCCGCAGACAGCGTGACATATCAAGAGGAAAGACGAACGATTGCGCCTTACTTATACTATTTTCCCACCCAAAAGAAAAACCCCCGACCGTTTCCGATCGGGGGTGATGTCAGAGCGTGATGCCCTTAACCGGTGTAGCCATTACGTCGTGCATTTTCGATGCAATCGGCTTTGTTAACGTAGCCCTGACTGGCGGCGCCGGTAATATTGCCGTTGGGCGCCGTTCTTCTCCAGCGCCACTTGTGTGCTTCGTCCTTATAAAATTCCCATTTATCGTGCATTTTAATTTTCCTTAATCTGTTGTTTATCCCTTTCAGAGCGCGCTATTTTGCGCCGGGCTCTAAGTTAGAGCATCCCGCCCTGACTAAACCATGATGCAGAACATAAAAAAAGTTAATGGGTTTTTCCTGCTGCTGCCAGCATTCAGACGCTGAAAAAGAAAAACCCCCGACCGTTTCCGATCGGGGGTTCTTTGATGACTTAAGCAGTCAACGGCAATTACATCATGCCGCCCATACCGCCCATGCCACCCATACCGCCAGCGCCGCCGCCTAAATCAGGTGCGTCACCTTTTGGCAGGTCAGTGACCATACATTCGGTTGTGATCATCAGACCCGCAACAGAGGCCGCGTACTGCAGAGCAGAACGGGTCACTTTGGTTGGATCCAGGATACCGAAGTCGATCATGTTGCCGTACTCTTCAGTCTGCGCGTTGTAACCGTAGTTACCGTCGCCCGCTTTCACGTTGTTAGCGACAACAGATGGCTCTTCACCGGCGTTAGAAACGATCTGACGCAGTGGAGATTCCATCGCGCGCAGCGCAACTTTGATACCGACGTTCTGATCTTCGTTCTGACCACGCAGATCAACCAGCTGTGCTGCCACGCGAACCAGCGCCACACCACCACCAGCAACCACACCTTCTTCAACGGCAGCACGGGTTGCGTGCAGCGCATCTTCAACGCGGGCTTTCTTCTCTTTCATTTCAACTTCAGTTGCTGCGCCTACTTTCAGAACGGCTACGCCGCCTGCCAGTTTCGCTACGCGTTCCTGCAGTTTTTCTTTGTCGTAGTCAGACGTTGCTTCTTCGATCTGCTGACGAATCTGGGTTACACGGCCCTGAATTGTCGCTTCTTCACCCACACCGTCGATGATGGTGGTGGTGTCTTTGTTGATCACAACGCGTTTTGCCTGGCCCAGATCTTCCAGAGCCGCTTTCTCCAGTTCCATACCGATCTCTTCAGAGATTACGGTACCACCGGTCAGGATAGCGATATCCTGCAGCATAGCTTTACGACGGTCGCCGAAGCCTGGTGCTTTAACCGCAGCCACTTTCACGATGCCGCGCATGGTGTTAACCACCAGTGTTGCCAGCGCTTCGCCTTCAACATCTTCCGCGATGATCAGCAGTGGTTTGCCGGCTTTCGCAACGGCTTCCAGCACTGGCAGCATTTCACGGATGTTAGAGATTTTCTTGTCAGCCAGCAGGATGAACGGAGATTCCAGTTCAATCGCACCGGTTTCTGGCTTGTTGATGAAGTAAGGTGACAGGTAGCCGCGATCAAACTGCATACCTTCAACCACATCCAGCTCATCCTGCAGGCCGGTGCCTTCTTCAACGGTGATCACGCCTTCTTTACCCACTTTCTCCATCGCCTGAGCAATCAACTGGCCCACGGTTTCATCGGAGTTAGCAGAGATAGTACCTACCTGCGCAATCGCTTTAGAGTCAGAGCAAGGAACAGACAGCGCTTTCAGTTTCTCAACCGCAGCGATAACAGCCTGGTCAATACCGCGCTTCAGGTCCATCGGGTTCATACCCGCTGCGACCGCTTTCAGGCCTTCGGTGATGATAGACTGTGCCAGTACGGTTGCAGTGGTGGTACCGTCGCCCGCAGCGTCGTTCGCTTTAGAGGCAACTTCTTTCACCATCTGCGCGCCCATGTTCTCGAACTTGTCTTCCAGCTCGATTTCACGTGCAACAGAAACACCATCTTTAGTGATGGTCGGTGCACCAAAAGATTTATCCAGGACTACGTTACGGCCTTTAGGACCCAGGGTAACTTTTACTGCATCTGCCAGTACGTTCACGCCACGCAGCATTTTTACGCGTGCGTCATTACCGAATTTTACGTCTTTAGCTGCCATCTTTAAATATCCCTTAAATTCGTTTCGTTCAGTGAATTACGCGTAAAAATTACGCTTCAACAACGGCCAGAATGTCGCTCTCAGAGATGATAAGCACCTCTTCGTTGTCGATTTTCTCGGTTTTCGCGCCGTAACCTTCGCTGAAGATCACGATGTCGCCAACCTTCACGTCCAGCGGCTTAACGTCGCCACTCTCAAGGATGCGGCCATTGCCGACAGCCAGTACTTCACCACGGGTGGATTTACCGGCTGCGGAACCGGTCAGCACGATGCCGCCAGCTGATTTAGCTTCAACTTCTTTACGCTTGACGATAACGCGATCGTGCAATGGACGAATTTTCATTTGATAGCTCTCCTTTGAGAAGTCCAATCATTCAGTTTTGGGGTTGAACACCGGGCTGCATGGCTTCCGGCCTCGTGACCAGAGAGATAGGGCCGCTGCCACCCACTTTCAAGGGGGCGGACAACAAATTTTTTACCTGTGAGTGATAAGTGATGGCTTTTTGAACAGATGATGGGGCAAATAAAAAACGCAACCCGAGGGTTGCGCCAGCGTGCTGACAAACTCAGTACAGGATGACCCTGGCAGCAACGGCTAAGCTCAGGGCGCAGGAAACAGGGTCAGAAGAGGAAAGCGTCCCGCGCCACGGATGGCGCGGGCCGAGCAGTCATGGATGACGATTTTGCGACTTTCCGATCTGACCCTGTTCCCTGTGCGGCTCCGGTCTCACAGCTGGCCGGGTCAGGTTTTTCAACAATCTCACGCAACCCGAGGGTTGCGCTTTCAAAGGTGACAGCTGCGGTTAACGATCCTTGTGATCGTCATGATGCTCAAGGCGATCGCTGTCTTTACGCTCGAACTCGCCATCCATGGTGTAGCCGCTGTCTGGACCGGCTCCCGGTCCCCGCCAGACGCGCAGATGAGGCATCAGCTTCAGCGTCAGATGTTTCTGCACCGGTGGCAGCAGCAGCAGCAGGCCCAGCAGGTCGGTAAAGAAACCAGGCAGCAGCAGCAGGAAACCGGCGATGATCAGCGACACGCTTTTGATCATCTCATTGGCCGGGCTTTCATTACGTGCCAGCTTCTCCTGCATCAGCATAAAGTTTTTCATGCCCTGATTTTTGACCAGCGAGACGCCGATGCACGAGGTGAAGACCACCAGCAGCATGGTAAGCAGCACGCCCATGACGTGTGCAACCTGAATGAAGAGGGAAATCTCAATCCAGGCCAGAACGAAAAAGACTAATAACGGTATCCAGCGCACCGTACTCTCCTGTAAGTAGGGGCTGAACGGCAGCGTGCCGGTCAGCAGAAAGCGTTCATCCTGAGGATGATAAGAAAAGAGATGGGCACCCGCGCCGCCATTTTCAACCGATCCTGTCAAATTTATCCTGCGGGGTTAATTTTGTAACCAACTTCACATATCGTTAACCAGGCTGCAGCATTAAGTGATCTGCATGCGTGCTTTTCATATGCATCAGAATATGATCGCACACGCCCCTATGAAGACGGATAATATGTCGGCACGGGTACACCACGACAAAATAAACACATC
This sequence comes from Pantoea sp. PvP021, assembly GCF_054056055.1. Taxonomy (NCBI): domain Bacteria; kingdom Pseudomonadati; phylum Pseudomonadota; class Gammaproteobacteria; order Enterobacterales; family Erwiniaceae; genus Pantoea; species Pantoea sp. PvP021. The sequence continues at coordinate 83,413 of NZ_JBSRXX010000007.1, forward strand.
CTTTGTGATGGTTAGCGGCAACAACAAGAAGGTTATCATGGCGAACAACATTCGTATCGAAGAAGACCTGTTAGGTATGCGCGAAGTTCCGGCGGATGCCTATTATGGCGTTCATACTCTGCGTGCGATTGAGAATTTTTATATCAGCAACAGCAAAATCAGCGACATACCTGAATTTGTCCGCGGCATGGTGATGGTAAAAAAAGCGGCGGCGATGGCCAACAAAGAGCTGCAGACCATCCCGCGCAATATTGCCGATACCATCATTAAGGCCTGCGACGAAGTGCTCAACAACGGCCGCTGTATGGACCAGTTCCCCGTGGATGTTTATCAGGGCGGTGCCGGAACCTCGGTCAACATGAACACCAATGAAGTGCTGGCGAACATCGGCCTTGAGCTGATGGGCCACCAGAAAGGGGAATATCAGTACCTCAACCCCAACGATCATGTGAACAAATGCCAGTCCACCAACGACGCTTACCCAACCGGTTTCCGCATCGCGGTCTACAGCTCGCTACTGAAACTGCTTGATGGCATCAGCCAGCTGGCCGAAGGCTTCCAGCACAAAGCCGATGAGTTCCAGACCATCCTGAAAATGGGCCGTACCCAGTTGCAGGATGCCGTGCCGATGACCCTCGGGCAGGAATTTCACGCCTTCAGCGTACTGCTGAACGAAGAGACCAAAAGCATTCTGCGCACCGCGGAACTGCTGCTGGAAGTGAACCTGGGCGCGACCGCCATCGGCACCCGCCTCAACACGCCGGAAGGGTATCAGCACCTGGCGGTACAGCGTCTGGCGGAAGTCAGCAACCTGCCGGTGGTGCCAGCGGAAGATCTGATTGAAGCAACCTCCGACTGTGGCGCCTATGTGATGGTCCATTCATCGCTGAAACGTCTGGCGGTGAAGCTCTCTAAAATCTGTAACGATCTGCGCCTGCTCTCCTCAGGCCCGCGTGCTGGTCTGAATGAAATCAACCTGCCAGAGCTGCAGGCGGGTTCCTCTATCATGCCCGCCAAGGTCAATCCGGTTGTACCGGAGGTGGTAAACCAGGTCTGCTTCAAAGTGATTGGCAACGACATCACCGTGACGATGGCCTCTGAAGCGGGCCAGCTGCAGCTCAACGTGATGGAGCCGGTGATTGGCCAGGCGCTGTTTGAGTCGATCAGCATTCTGACTAACGCCTGCTATAACCTGCTGGAGAAGTGCATCAACGGCATTACCGCCAACCGCGCAGTGTGCGAAGCCTATGTCTTCAACTCGATTGGTATCGTGACTTACCTCAACCCTTACATCGGCCACCACAACGGCGACATCGTCGGTAAAATCTGTGCGGAAACCGGTAAAAGCGTACGTGAAGTCGTGCTGGAGCGCGGCCTGCTGACGGAAAGTGAGCTGGACGATATCTTCTCGGTGCAGAACCTGATGTACCCGGTTTATAAAGCCAAACGTTATACTGATGAAAACGAACAGTAAGGTTTAACCGACGCTGGTTAACCAAAGGCACACCGCGATCAACACGGTGTGCCTTTTTTTTTGTTAAACAGCACACCCGGCTATTACCGGTTTATCTTTCAGGAGTCATTCATGTTTGTGGTTGAGCTGCTTATCGTCTTGATGGCGATCTGGTTGGGCGCACGTCTTGGCGGCATTGGTATCGGGTTCGCAGGCGGAATGGGCGTGCTGATCCTGACGCTGGGATTTGGCATGGCACCCGGCGCTATTCCGTTCGATGTGATTGAAATCATCATGGCGGTGATCGCCGCGATAGCCGCCATGCAGGTGGCAGGCGGCATGGATTATCTGGTGAGTCTGGCGGAACGCCTGCTGCGCCGCCATCCTCGCCACGTTACGCTGCTGGCCCCACTGGTGACCTACCTGATGACGCTGCTGGCCGGTACCGGACATACCGCGTTCTCAACATTACCGGTGATTGCCGAAGTGGCGAAAGAGCAAGGCGTTCGCCCTTCCCGGCCGCTGTCGATTGCGGTAGTGGCTTCGCAGATCGCGATTACCGCATCACCCATTTCAGCCGCAGTGGTTTTCTTCGCCACTTTGCTTGAGCCGCGCGGCGTCAGCTATATCACGCTGCTGGCGATTGCCATCCCCTCGACCATGGTGGGCCTTTTCCTGGCGGCTCTGGTGACTAACTTCTTAGGCCGTGAGCTAAAGGATGATGAGGTTTATCAGGCGCGTCTCGCCAAAGGCGAAGTCACGCTGCGCGGCGCCAGCCTCTACCAGGCAAAACCGGGCGCGAAAAAATCGGTGCTGCTGTTTCTGACGGGCATTGTGGCCGTGGTGCTTTATGCCACTGCGACCAGCGCCAGCGTCGGGCTGATCGTTAATCCGCCACTGCCACGCAATGAAGCGATTGTGGTGTTTATGCTGACCATCGCCACGCTGATCAGCCTGACCTGCAAACTCGACACCAGCGAAATCCTCAGCGCCAGCACCTTTAAGTCCGGCATGAGCGCCTGTATCTGCGTGATGGGCGTCGCCTGGCTGGGCGATACCTTTGTGAAGGCACATCTGGCGGAGATTCAGATGCTGGCGGGCGACACGCTGAAAACCTATCCGTGGATGCTGGCGCTGGTGCTGTTCTTCGCCTCGATGCTGCTCTACTCGCAGGCGGCGACCACCAAAGCGCTGATGCCCGCCGCGCTGCTGCTGGGCGTTACGCCGCTTACTGCCATCGCTTCTTTCGCGGCGGTTTCAGCGCTGTTTGTGCTGCCGACCTACCCGACCCTGCTGGCCGCCGTTGAGATGGATGACACCGGCTCGACCCGTATTGGCAAGTATGTGTTTAACCATGCCTTTATCATTCCCGGCGTGATCGCCATTGCGCTGTCGGTGCTCTCTGGCTTCATTTTTGGCGGATTGCTGCTATAGCGCACGCCTCGTGTTACGGATGGAGCATGCTATCATCGGCGCTCTTTAAAACAGGAGTCACAGGATGAATGCTGTCGTTATCCTCTGCACCACGCCCGATCAGGCCACGGCGGAGCACCTTGCTGGCTTAGCGCTGGAAGCCAGGCTGGTGGCCTGTGTCACACTGCTGCCGGGCGCCACCTCCTGGTATCTCTGGCAGGGAAAAATGGAGCAGAGCAGCGAAGTCCAGATGCTGCTGAAATGCGACAGCGATCATCAGCAGGCGCTGTGTGATCTGCTCAAAGACGCTCACCCTTACGATGTGCCCGAACTGCTGGCGCTGCCGGTTCAATATGGAGACAGTGAATACTTGTCATGGCTGCACGCATCTCTCGCTTAATTACGCTTCTGCTGACGCTGTTTATCGGCCTGCAGGCGCACGCTTCACTCTTTTCAAATCCGGCGACCAGTCGCTTTGTGCCGGTCGATCAGGCCTTTACTTTTGACTTCGACCAGCAGGGCGCGCAGCTCAACCTGCACTGGAAAGTGAAATCGGGTTATTACCTCTATCGCCAGCAGATCCACATCACACCGCAGAACGCGACCATCGCGCCGTTAACGCTGCCGGCTGGTCAGCCGCATGAAGATGAATTCTTCGGCAAAAGTGAAATCTATCCGCAGGATCTGACGCTGCCGGTGACGCTGCAACAGGCGGCCAGCGGCGCCACGCTCAGTGTGACTTATCAGGGCTGTGCCGCCGCCGGATTCTGTTATCCGCCAGAAACGCGCAGCGTTCCGGTAAGTGCGGTGACCGCCAGCAGCGCACCGCCGCCGGTCAGCGCTCAGCCCGCGCCCGCCAGCCCGCTGCCTTTCTCGCCGCTCTGGGCGCTACTGATTGGTATCGGTGTCGCGTTTACGCCCTGCGTACTGCCGATGTATCCGCTGATCTCCGGCATTATCCTTGGCGGACAGCGCCACTATTCGCTGGGCCGGCTGTTCGCGCTGGCGATGGTCTATGTGCAGGGGATGGCGCTGACCTACACGCTGCTGGGAGTGGTCGTCGCGGCAGCGGGCCTGCGCTTCCAGGCCGCGTTGCAGCATCCTTATGTGCTGTTCACGCTCTCACTGCTGTTTATCGTGCTGGCGCTGTCGATGTTCGGCCTGTTTACGCTGCAACTGCCCGCCAGCCTGCAAACCCGCCTGACCCTGTGGAGTAATCGTCAGCAGGGTGGCTCGCTGCCCGGCGTCTTCCTGATGGGGGCGCTGGCGGGTTTGATCTGCTCGCCCTGCACCACGGCCCCGCTCAGCGCCATTCTGCTTTACATCGCGCAGAGCGGAAATCTGTGGGCCGGTGCCGGGACGCTGTGGCTCTATGCGGTCGGAATGGGATTACCGCTGATCGCCGTGACCCTGTTTGGTAACCGGCTGCTGCCAAAAAGCGGCCCGTGGATGCAAACCGTTAAAGAGGGCTTTGGTTTTGTCATCCTGGCGTTGCCGGTCTTCCTGCTGGAGCGGGTGCTGGGCGATGCGTGGGGATTGCGACTCTGGAGCCTGCTCGGCGTGGCGTTCTTTGGCTGGGCGTTCAGCGTCAGCCTGCGCGCCAGCAGCGGTAAGTGGCGCGTAGTGCAGATTATCATGCTGGCCGCTGCGCTGATCAGCGCACGCCCGTTGCAGGACTGGGCCTTTGGCGGATCGGCGCAGCAGCAGGCTGTGGCACCGCTGCCGTTCCATACTATCCAGACGCAGCAGCAGCTTGATAGCGCGCTGCAGCAGGCCCGCGGCCGCATCACCATGGTCGATCTCTACGCTGACTGGTGCGTCGCCTGCAAAGAGTTTGAAAAATATACCTTTAGTGACAGCGCCGTGCGCGATAGCCTGAGTCAGGTACAGCTGCTACAGGCCAACGTCACCGCCAACAACGCCAGTGATAACGCGCTGTTGCAGCACCTTCAGGTGCTGGGCTTACCGACGATTTTGTTCTTTGATGCGCAGGGCCGCGAAATCGCCGGATCGCGCATCACCGGATTTCTCAATGCCGCCGAGTTCCGGGCGCATTTGCAGAAACTTACCCCGTAAACAACACTGGAGTCAGGTCATTGCCCGGTGCATTACCGGGCCTGCATACCAGAGGAGAGTCACTTGCAGCGTGAACAGATACTCGAGCATGCATTGAATGTGCTTGAACAGAACGGCCTCGCCGCCACCCTCTCATTGGAAACCCTGGCGGGATCCGAATTAACCCGTGACCAGCTTCAGCAGTTCTGGCCCGATCGTGACGCCCTGCTCTACGATGCGCTGCGCTATCACGGGCAGCAGATTGATACCTGGCGACGCCAGATCCTGCTGGATGAATCGCTGTCGCCCGACCAGAAGCTGATGGCACGCTATGAGGTCCTGAGTGAGCAGGTCAGCAAAGGACGCTTTCCTGGCTGCCTGTTTATTGCCGCCTGTAGCTTCTACCCGCAGCCCGATCAGCCCATCCATCAACTGGCCGAACAGCAGAAACGCGGCTCATGGCAGTTCACCCACGACATTCTGGTGGAGCAGGCGCTGGACAATCCCAGCATGGTGGCCGATCAGATGGAGCTGATTCTTGAAGGCTGCCTCAGCAAGCTGCTGGTGAAGCGCAATGTGCAGGATGTCGCCACCGCACAGCGGCTGGCGGAGGATGTTTACAGCATCGCGCTATGCCGTAAAAATGGCGCGCTGGCCTGAGGTTTTACCCGCTTTGACTGAAAATCAGGCAATCAGTCACGTTTCCAGGGGTTTTTTAGTGAAAGCCGTTGACGACCCGCGGCCTTTACGGTTTAATGCGCCCCGTTGCCCGAATAGCTCAGTCGGTAGAGCAGGGGATTGAAAATCCCCGTGTCCCTGGTTCGATTCCGGGTTCGGGCACCATATTTAAAGAACCCGCCTCTGGCGGGTTTTTGCTTTTGTGGAACGAACCCGTTATCGAAGGTTCGATACACTCGCCACATCCTGTGGCTCACCCTCCGGGTCGCGCGAAGCCGCGCGATGCAAAAATGCTCCCGGCATTTTTGTCCGGGTTCGGGCACCATATTTAAAGAACCCGCCTCTGGCGGGTTTTTTGCTTTTGTGGAGCGAACCCGTTATCGAAGGTTCGATACACTCGCCACATCCTGCGGCTCACCCTCTGCTTCAGCACGCCACCCACACCGCACCGGCATCCGCCGATTTCACGCACTGCGCGACCCAGCGCACGCCCATTAATCCGGCATGCACGTCGGGATACCAGAAATCCTGCAGGAAATCGGTGTCACGGCGATCGGTGGCATCCATCGCCAGTGCGAAGCGACGATAAAGATTGGACCAGGCTTCAAACAACCCCTCGGTATGCCCTCCGCCAATGCGGTCCTCTTCCAGCGCGCGCGGATTAAGATAGCCCATGCCGCGCTCCAGAATGCGCACTGGCTCGCCCTGCACTTCATAGCGCAACTGGTTCGGCTGCTCATCCCACCACTCCAGACTGGCTTTCGATCCGACGACCCGAATCTTCTGCCCGTGCATCGATCCGGCATTCACCGCCGACGCCCATAACGTGCCGACCGCGCCGTTGTCATACTCCATCATCACAAAGGCGTTATCCTCCAGCGGCGCACGCGACGCGACAAAGCTCTGACGCGAACAGAGCAGACGTGTCACTTTCAGCTGTGGCAACATCGTTTCTGCAATAAATAACGGATGCGTCGCCAGGTCGCCTAACACGTAACTCGGGCCGACAAAGCGCGGATCGACCCGCCAGCGGGTGCTTTCACTCTGCAACTCCACCGCCTCATTATGGAAGCCGTGAGCAAACTGCATGTTAACGATGCGGATCTCACCCAAAGCCCCTTCGGCGATCATTTCCCTGGCCTGATGAACCAGCTGATGCCCGGCGTAACCGTAGGTGACGCCAACAACCTTCTGCTTCTCCCGGCTCAGCTGCTCCAGCTCATCCGCCTCTTCGACCGTAAAACAGAGGGGCTTCTCGCACACCACATGCAGCCCGGCATTAAGCGCCGCGCGGCAAATGGCGAAGTGAGTATTATTAGGCGTGGCGACAGACACCGCCTCAATGCCATCTTCACGCGCGGCTTCCCCGGCGAACAGGCTGGCATAATCGGGATAACAGCGGTCCGGTGCCACACCCAGCGCCTGACCAAACTCACGCCCGCGTGCGGCATCAATATCAAACGCCCCCGCCAGCAGCACAAAGTTTCCGTCACGCTGTGCCGCAGAGCGATGGATATAGCCAATCTGGCTGGTGCCGCCGCCGCCGATCATGCCCCAGCGCAGCGAGCGATTAGCCGCTTTTTTACCGTTAATCATGCTGTTGTCCTCAGAATCCTGTTGATCGGAGATAGTCCAGGCTGGCTTTAACATCCCGCAGACTGGTGTCGGCATGGCGCGGATCACGCTCCTGTTCGATGGTGATCCAGCCCTGATAGTTACGCTCAGTCAGCAGCGTGCGCACCGCCGGATAGTCAATTGCGCCCTGCCCCAGCGGACACATCACCCCCTGCGCGCAGGCAGTGAAAAAGTCGAGTCCGTGAGAGAGGGCGTCTCGCCAGACCCGCTGGTTAACGTCTTTGAAGTGGAGGTAATCGATGCGGGTCCAGTACTGTTGCAGCGAAGCGACCGGATCCATCCCGGCGTAATAGAGATGGCCGGTATCCAGGCATAAACCAGCCACCTGATGCGGAATATCACTGACCAGCCGCGCAAGCTCATCGGCAAACTCAATGCAGCCGCCCGCATGCGGATGGATCACCGGTCGCACGCCATACTCCTGCCAGGCAATCTCACTGAGAATGGTGATGTGTCGCATCATGCGCTGCCAGTCGTCAGCGGAGAGCCGTGGCGCTTTTTCTGACTGACCGGCATATTTCGCCCGCTCCGGATTCCCGAAGTCGATGATCACCAGATAAGGCGCGCTGGCGCCGGGCGTTTTGACGGCGGTTGGCACACTGGCCAGGGTACGGCACAGGTTGTGGGTCAGCGTCACCAGTTCAGGGAAATGCGCTTCACTGACCAAATCATCAAAAATCGTACCCGCCACCAGCGAAAGCTGATGCGCATTAAGCTGCCGGGTCAGTTCGGCTGCATCCGCTGGCAGATAGCCCCAGGGGCCAAGTTCAATACTGGGATAACCAGCCAGAGCGGCTTCAGTCAGGACTTTCTGCCATGGCGGCAGCCAGGGATTAGCGGGATCGTCCACGCCCCAGCTACAGGGCGCATTAGCAATGTGAAAGGTCATGATATCTGCCTGTGCAGTGAGAACTACTGGCAGTATCAAATGAAAATTTCATCTCAGACAACAATGAAAGTTTCATTTTTTGATAGAGATCGCGTTTAAATATTTCTTTATATGATAGGTTTCTATCAAATATCCACTAACCTGCTCTTTCTACAGGTTTTCACGCGTCACGATTTCAAAGGGTACGGTCACCTGCGCAAAATGGTCGCGCTGTTCCATCCGGCTGTTGAGGCAGGTGGCGATCACCGCCGCAGCCATGGCATCAATACGATGGCGCAACATCAGCGTAATGGTGCCATCAATCAGCGCCAGCTCATCGCCGGGCAGCGGACCGTGGCACAGCAGATCGATCTGCCTGCGTCCGCTGTCACGCAGCGCCTGCACCACGCCCTCTATGCCGCCGCAGGGCGCATAAATCATCACCAGATCATCATGGGTGTCCAGCAACTGCCGGGTCGCCTGATAGCCTCCTTCACCCGACTCATGCGTTTTTAACGGTTCCAGTACCCGCTGGCTGATGCCTGACTCGCGCAGGTAAGAGCGGAAACTGATCTCGCTGCTCTCCTGGCAGGTAAAGCGGTGATCGCCCAGCAGCACCCCAACGCATCCCGGCTGACGCAGCAGATGCTGTGCCATCCAGGCCGCCGTACGTCCCGCTTTCTGATTATCAATGCCGATAAACCCCGCGTGCTCACAGGGCGAGAAATCAGAAAAGAGCGCGTAAACCCGCACGCCCAGTCGGGACACATCCTGAATCGCGTGACGAATCAGCGGATGATCCAGCGCCACCAGCGCTATCACATCACTGCGCTGTGCCAGCAGACGCAGCGAGTGCGCCACCGCCTCCACTTCATGAATATCATGCCAGCAAAACTCAGGTTCGCTGCCCTGTGGCTGCTGCACCTTAAGCTGCTGTTTCAGCACCTCGCCCAGCTGCTGATAAAATGAATAACGGGCAGGCAGCAGGATAAAGCTCACGCGAACTGTTGCCGCAGCGAGCGGCGATGTTGTCCGGATGTGTGCCTGCGTCAGGTGATAGCCCAGCTCGCGGGCCGCAGCCAGCACTTTCTGCTCGGTCACGCTGCGCACCGGCGCGCGGCCATTCAGCACCCGATCCACGGTGGCCACGCCCACGCCCGCCGCCTGCGCAATGGCGGTCATCGTCACTTTTGACATTATCCTTCTCCCTGTTTCTGCTCTCTGTAGCGCTGGCTGACGGCTACGCCTTGATATTCTGTTATATGAAACATCAACACTCTATCGCGACCTGGCCATTTCCTCTCATTTATTTGATAGAAAGTCAGCGCCAATCTTGATCGTCCTCGCAAAATGAAACATTCATTTCTTTCTGTATTCTCTTTAAAACGCCCATTTGCTAAAACGGATAAAAATCCTGCGCCGATCGGGTTGATGGGATCACATCATTAAAAGGTTAGAGCGTCGACGGCGGGCTTTCTATAGTGGAGCCCTGAGCAGCACTTGCCTGCACGTACAAAAGGAAAAGTTATGTTCCCTTCAACGCTTCCGGTTCCACGCCTGACCGCTGCCAGCCAGGTACCACAGTTGCGCTGGGGCATTATCGGGCCGGGCTGGATCGCCGACCATTTTGCCCATGCACTGCGCAAGCATACCCACCAGCAGATCACGGCGGTGGCTGCGCGTGACCCGGCAAAAGCACAGGCCTTTGCCGACAAATGGTCAATCAGCCATGCCACGGGCAGTATCGACGTGCTGCTGGCGCGGGAGGATGTTGATGCGGTCTATATCGCTACGCCCCACAACCACCATTTTCCCGATGGTCTGCGCGCGATTGCCGCCGGAAAGCATCTGCTGATTGAAAAGCCGCTGGCGCTGAATGCTCAGCAGGCGACACAGCTTAAACTGGCCGCCGCTGCCGCGAACCTGCTCTGTATGGAGGCGATGTGGTGCAACTTCACACCGAAATATGACGTTATCCGTCAGCTGCTGGAGGATGGCGTGCTCGGCGATGTTCACACCCTGATTGCCGATCATGGCGAGTTTTTCACACCAGACCATCGCATCTTCAACGCCGATCTGGCGGGCGGCCCGATGCTGGATCTGGGCAGCTATCTGGTGGCGCTTAGCGTGTTTGTTGGCGGCGGTGCGCCTGACACGATCGTCGCCCGGGGCCAGCCCGTCCCGGCTGGGCGTGTAAACGGTCAGACGTCGATGCTGTTTACCCATCAGCACGGCATGCATTCGGTGCTGAATACCACCCTGTTCAGCAACACGCCAGGCGGCGCGGTGATCGCCGGACGCGAGGCCACGCTGGAACTGGCGGGCCAGTTCTATGCGCCTGGTAACTTCACCCTGACCTCCAGCGATCGGCGTCATCGCCTGCAGTGGCAGGAGCCTGCCAGCCGCTATGAACAGCTCTGTCATGAAATTAACCATTTCGCCTGGTGTATCGGTCAGAACCGGATCGATTCACCCATCCATTCGCTTGACCAGGCGATTACCACCCTGGCCACGATGGACAACGTCAGGCAGCAGATTGGCGTGACCTTCAATGAAGAACAGCAACCTTAATGTGCCCGGAGCAGAAAGATGAAAATCGCTTTTGATGTGGATGTGATTAAAGATTTAGGCATCACCCGTATGGTTCATCAGGTGGCCGACTGGGGATACAAATATATCGAACAGTCGCCGCATCCGCAGATCAACCCGTTTTATAAACATCCTAAAGCCAGCCGTGAAATCATCACCGAGTATAAGAATGCGTTAAACGCCACCGGGCTGGAGATCTCCTCGTTTATCGTGGTCTATCGCTGGTCCGGCCCGGATGAGCTGCGTCGGCAGGCGGCGGTGAAGAACTGGAAGCGGATGATCGAGATCGCGGTTGAGATGGGTGTGCAGGTGATCAACACCGAGCTCTCCGGCACGCCTAACGAGCCGGAAATCTGTGAAGAGATGTTCTATCGCTCCATGGAAGAGCTGCTGCCAATCATCGAACGTGAAGGCATCCGCGTCGAAATCCAGGCGCATCCATGGGATTTCTGCGAAGAGAACAACGAAACCGTGGATATCGTGAAGTCGTTTCGCAGCGATAACGTGAAGTATGTTTATAGCGCACCACACACTTTCTTTTATGACAAAGGCAAAGGTGATGTGAAACCGATGCTGGAGTATGCCGGTGACGATCTGTCACACATGCTGATCGCCGACACCATGAACCATACAAAACACTGTCGCTACATCGTTAACCCGCCAGGGGTGGATGCCACCATTCACCAGCATGTCGGCGTGGGCGAAGGCGAAGTGGACTTCGACACCCTGTTTAAAACGCTGCGCGACACCGGCTTTGCCACCCGCAGTTATAAAGTCGGCGGTGAACCGATCATCGCGGCGTCTCTGTTTGGCTACCCGGAAAAGATGAAGGTTCAGGCGGTAGAAACCCGCGAACTGATTGAGCGTGAACTGCTGTAACCCTGCCTGCCGTGCAGTCGCTGCTGACTGCACGGCCACCTCCGCTCAGGATAACGAACCACCTGCCTGACACACTTTTATTCACTTTTCTCCTGTGCCGCTGCCCGCCTGACATCAGCCCCCTGCAGCACGGCCTTGCGCAGCCAGCAGAGTTAAACCCCCTTCGCAGCACCTGCTACACTCCAGACCAATACCACACCATAAGGCGAACTTTCATTATGTCGGAAAATGCATATCAGCCCGCAAAAGTCTGGACCTGGGACCCTGAAGCCAAAGGTAACGGCGCTAAAACTAATCGTCCGTTCGCTGGTCCCACCCATGAAAAAGCGTTGCCGGTCGGCAAGCATCCTTTACAGCTCTATTCGCTTGGCACGCCTAACGGCCAGAAGGTGACCATCCTGCTGGAAGAGCTGCTGGCGCTTAACGTCAACGATGCGGAATATGATGCCTGGCTGATCCGTATCGGCGAAGGCGATCAGTTCTCCAGCGGTTTTGTCGACGTAAACCCGAACTCGAAAATCCCGGCGCTGAGCGACCACTCGGCAACGCCGCCGATTCGGGTATTTGAATCGGGCAATATCCTGCTCTATCTGGCGGAGAAGTATGGCTACTTCCTGCCGAAAGATATCGCTGGCCGCACCGAAACCCTGAACTGGCTCTTCTGGTTACAGGGCTCAGCGCCTTACCTGGGCGGTGGTTTCGGTCATTTCTATCACTACGCGCCAGAAAAAATTGAGTACGCCATTAACCGCTTCACGCTGGAAGCGAAGCGTCAGCTCGACGTGCTGGATCGTCAGCTGGCAGATAACCGCTATCTGGCCGGTGATGACTACACCATCGCTGATATCGCCACCTGGCCGTGGTACGGCAACATGGTGCTGAATGACCAGTATGGCGGTGCCGAATTCCTGGATGTGCACTCCTATAAAAATGTGGTGCGCTGGGCGAAAGAGATCGCGCTGCGACCTGCTGTAATTCGTGGCCGCAAGGTCAACCGTGTCATGGGCGACCCGGCCGATCAGCTGCACGAGCGTCATGATGCCGCTGACTTCGATACCAAAACCCAGGATAAAAAAGCTTAAGGAGAGATCTGTGAGTGCATATGTTGTATTTATTCGTGATAACACCCTGAACCAGGACGAAATGGCGATCTATGCCGAGAAAGCGGGCGAGGCTCGCGGCGATCATCAGATCAATCCTCTCGCCTTTTATGGCGAACTTGAAACGCTGGAAGGACAGGAAGCGGAAGGCGTGGTGATTCTGGAATTCGCGAGCCGCGAAGCCGCACATGCCTGGTATGACAGCCCGGAATATCAGGCTGCCAAAGCGCACCGTCTGAAAGGCGCGAACTATCGCGTGGTGCTGGTAGAAGGTGTGGCTAAGTAAAGATGCAGGCGGCAGCGATGCCGCCTTTTCTTATTGCAGTGTGATACACGCCACGCCATCCAGCCCCTGACTGCTGTGATCGTCATTGAAGCCCTGCTTCAGGGTGACGAACAGGGTCTGCCCGTCCGGTGAGACCAGCAGACTGTTGGGGTGGCTATCAAATGACCAGCTGTTTTTCACCTCATAGGTGGTGCCATCCAGCTGCAGCACCTTCTTCGATTCGCGCTGGCTGATATAAATCTCATTGCGCTTGCCATTAAACTTAATCCCCAGTGAGTCGCCCGGATTCAGACGCTTAATGACCTTGCCGCTGCGCTCATCAAACACCAGCGTATTTTTCGCTTTTGAATTATCCGTAACAAACAGGCGACCGGTTGCCGGATCCTCGGCCATATTCAGGAACAGATACTCCTGCCCGTCACCCGCCGTCAGGCGCTGCTCGATTTTGTTATTGCGCGGATTGATCACCAGGATTTCTCCGCTGCCGTTCGCCGCATAAATCCGGTCGCTGACCGGCGAGAAGATGATGCCTGTGACCCACTTCCCGGCATTTTTTATCCGGGTTTTCAGCGTCAGGGTTTTGGCATCAACCACCCAGATCACGCCCGGATCACCCACGCCGCCGACATAGAGCAGCCCGTCATGCAGAAAGATTTCACGCGTGCCATAGGGCATGCCTTTCTCGTTTTTCTCGTCAAACATCAGGCGCTTCAGCACCTTACCGTTATCAGGATCGATTTTAGAGATACCGCCATCCAGCGAGTTGGTGGCGTAGAGTGCGCTGCCGTCAGGCGCACTGATCAGACCAAAGTTTTTCAGGTCGAAGTGTCCCGCGCCGGTGCTCTGCAGCGTGGAAGCATCAAGACGGTAGATCATGCCGCCGCTGATATCTTTAAATCCCTGCGCGCTGGCGACATAGAGGGCATTTTTTGCTGGCAGATAGGCCATTTCGTACAAACCTTCACCCAGCTCGCGCTGAATCAGGTTATCCGGGCTGGAGGGCTGCATCACCACCGGCGCACTGGCATCCACTTTTTTCGCCGGCATCTGGCACGCCGTCAGGCTGAAGGTGGTCACCATCGCCAGTGTAAGTGCCGCTGTACGCGGACTGAACAACGCTTTCATACTTAACTCCCCTATCTGCCTGCTGCTCCCGGCTGGCCACAACGCAGAGGACAGGCAGGAAATAAAAAGAATAAGAATCATACGCAGCCGCTAAAACGCTGTAAACGCAGCGGCATGATGACGCAACCGAATCAGCTTAATGCGGTATGTTTATTGTACGCAGGCGTCTGGCCGCGCCAGAAACTGCCTTTAAAAGCCTGGCTAATCAACCGATTGCAGATTGCTCTGCAGAAACGCCACAAATGCGGTAATACGCGCCGGAAGCTGACGCTGCGCCTGCCAGACCGCAAAAATATCGCCATCCGGTGCCTGCCAGTCGGGTAACACCGGCAGCAGTTCGCCCGTCGCCAGACTGTGCTGCGCATCCCACCAGGAACGCAGCAAGATGCCATGCCCATCCATCGCCAGCCGCATCGCCACTTCGCCATCGTTGGTGATAAGACTGCCGCGCACTTTCTGATTGATGCTCTGTTCGCCGCTGGTCAGTCGCCACAGGGTAAAATCGCTGTCGTGCTGGCGCAGTAAAATGCAGTTGTGTTGTGCCAGATCGCGCACTGTCTCCGGCAGACCGTGCCGGGCGGCATAGGCGGGTGAGCAGCAGAGAATGCGCGGATTGGTACGCAGTTTGCGCGCCACCAGCCGTGAGTCGGGCGGTTCTCCGACGCGGATATCAATATCCATGTGGGCATCAAGAAAATTAAGTGGCTGGCTGCTGAGCTGCAGCGACAGCGAGAGTTCCGGGTGCAGCGCGGCAAAAGCCGAGACGCAGGGCGCAATATGCCGACGGCCAAAGCCAAATGAGGCGTTGATGTTAAGTGTGCCGCGCAGCTGGGCGGTTTCGCCGCTGACCGCCTCTTCCAGCGCCGCCAGCTGATCCAGCAACGGACGCGCACCCGCCAGATATCGGCGCCCTTCCGGCGTCAGCTCCAGTCGTCGCGTGGTGCGGCG
The DNA here is from genome assembly GCF_054056055.1 of Pantoea sp. PvP021. Classification (NCBI taxonomy): domain Bacteria; kingdom Pseudomonadati; phylum Pseudomonadota; class Gammaproteobacteria; order Enterobacterales; family Erwiniaceae; genus Pantoea; species Pantoea sp. PvP021. The sequence continues at coordinate 98,442 of NZ_JBSRXX010000007.1, forward strand.
CAGGAGTTGCACACCAAGCCGCTGTTCCAGCTGGCTCAGACGTTTGCTGACCGCCGCCAGCGACAGTCCCAGTTCGCGCGCCGCCGCAGTCAGGCTATCCAGCGCAGCCAGGCGAACAAAGAAGGCTAAATCATCGGTGGAGGTGCGGGATTCTCTACTTTTATTCAACACTGGATTGCCTTTCAGGCTCATTATTTCCCCGTAAGCGACAGTTATACTGCGTACACAATTCGAACATCAACCGGAAAGGTACCCTGTGACTGACAAAATTCACTCTGTTGCCGTGATCCCTGGCGACGGCATCGGCAAAGAAGTGATGCCGGAAGGCGTCCGTGTAATGAATGCGGCCGCAGAGAAATTTAACATTCCGCTGCGCTGGGAGTGGTTCGATTACGCCAGTGCCGACTACTGGCAGCAGCATGGCAAAATGTTGCCTGACGACTGGTTTCCACAGCTGAAAACCTTTGATGCAATCTATTTTGGCGCGGTCGGCTGGCCCGATGTGGTGCCCGACCACGTTTCACTGTGGGGCTCGCTGCTGCAGTTCCGCCGGGAGTTCGATCAATATGTGAATCTGCGTCCGGTGCGACTGATGCCAGGCGTCAAAGCGCCGCTGGCGAATCGTCAGCCCGGCGATATCGACTTCTATGTGGTACGCGAAAACACTGAGGGTGAATACTCCAGCGTCGGCGGCACCATGTTCCCCGGCACCGAACGTGAAGTGGTGATTCAGGAGACGGTGATGACGCGCACCGGCGTCGATCGCATCCTGAAGTTTGCCTATCAGCTGGCGCAGAGTCGGCCGAAGAAACACCTGACCTCCGCCACCAAATCGAACGGCATTGCCATCACCATGCCCTACTGGGATAGTCGCGTTGAAGCCATGGCCGGTCAGTTCCCCGAGGTTCGCGTCGATAAGTATCACATCGATATTCTCACCGCTAACTTCGTGCTGCATCCGGACTGGTTTGATGTGGTGGTCGCCAGCAATCTGTTTGGCGATATCCTCTCCGATCTCGGCCCGGCCTGTACCGGCACCATCGGCATCGCCCCTTCGGCCAATATCAATCCGGAAGGCCTGTTCCCCAGCCTGTTTGAACCGGTTCACGGTTCTGCGCCCGATATCGCCGGTAAAGGCGTCGCCAATCCCATCGGACAGATCTGGTGTGGCGCGATGATGCTGGAGCACCTCGGCTACAAAGCGGCAGGTGATGCGGTGTTAGACGCGATTGAACGCACGCTGGCAGCGGGTGAGCACCTGACGCGCGATCTCGGCGGCAGCGCCAGCACCGAACAGCTCGGTATGGCCATCGCCGCCGCGCTGTGATTTAGTCCGGCAACTGCACCACGCACTCGGGGTGCCAGCCTGGCGGTAACGGTTCCGGCCGTATTATCGCCAGGCTGTGCAGTTGCAGGTTCTCCACCCCGCGTGCAAACAGGCCCGGCAGCCCGCCGGGATAGCGCTCTACGCCAAAAGCTTCGCCGGTTTTCGGGTCAAGTTTGTAGGCGTTATCCAGCCCCATGCCGGTCGGGGAGTCCGGGTTACAGGGCGGCCGTACGTCATAGTGTCCCTGTGCAACCGGTGCCACGGTCTGCCGCATCTGCAGCTGGCTGATGACCACATCGCGTATCCAGCCCGGTTCTGCGGCATGCAGGTTAATCGCCCCTTCCGCCACGCCCGTAACGTTACTGAACTGCACCTGCTCTACGATGCCGGGCGTAATGGCGGGATCGCGCCTGCGCACCGAAATATGCAGCGGATCGGCTTTTCCCCAGTGACAGGGCGGCGCATGGTGACAGGCAAAAGTCAGATTACTGAACAGCAGACGCCGCATCGCGCCGCCGTCACGCGACAGAATGCCAATGCCACGGTTGGAATCAAAAATGGTGCAGCCGGTCACCGTGACATCTTCCACATCATCCCAGGTTTCAGTGCCGATTTTAAAGGCGCAGCTGTAGCTACGCAGCAGGCAGTTGGTGATCATAATCTGCCGCGCCGGACGCCGCAGCGCGGCCGGTTTATGGGTGGTTTTGATGCAGATGGCATCATCGGCGGCACTGAGATAGCTATTGCTGACAAACACCGCTTCGCAGCTGTCGATATCGAGCGCATCGGTATTCGGCATGGTCATGGCATTGTCGATGGTGAGGTGGTCGATATGCACATGGCGACAGCTCACCAGATGCACCGTCCACATCGGCGCCTGCACGATGGTAAAAGCGGTCAGCGTTACCTGCTCACAATCTTCAAACACAATGATCCGCGGCCGGTCCGCACGCGGCAGGCGATAGCCCTGCTCGTCACGCTCAGCGGCAAACCAGGCTTCACCGTCACCGTCTATACGGCCGGTGCCGCTGATGGTGATATTGCGCTGGCCCAGCGCATAGAGCAGCACATTGTGGGACTTCTCAGCACAGCTCAGCGCCTGTACCGCCTGGTAATCAGCCAGCCGCTGACTGGCGATCAGCACCGCGCCCGCTTCAAGATGGAGTTCAAAATCAGAGGGCAGATTCAGGCAGCCGCTGCGATAACGCCCGGCAGGCAGGGTCAGACGGCCACCGCCCGCCGCCGCAATCTGATCCATAGCGCGTTGCAGCACGGCCGTGTCCGGGGTTTCGCCATCGGCGACAGGGTGAAAATCAGCAAGGGAAAGGTGCATCATGCGTCTCCCGCAGGATTGAGGAGGAGGAATTGCAGCACGATACGACGCGGCAAACCTTTGTCTGGCCGCCAGTGCGCCGTTTCGTGCGGGCTATCACAGATTACTTCACGGCCCCTTCGGTGACGCCGCTGATGAACTTGCGCTGGAAAATCAGGAACACCACGATCAGCGGCATAATCACAATCATCGCGCCCGCCATCAGCACCGGAATGTCGATGGTGTTTTTGTTCTGGAAAAACATCATGCCAATTGGCAGTGTGCGTAACTCATCCTTGTTGACCAGAATCAGCGGGATCAGGAACTCATTCCAGGTCCAGATAAACAGCAGCAGCCCCAGCGTTGAGAGGGTCGGCCAGATAGCGGGCACCAGAATGCCCCACAGAATTTTGACCCGCGATGCCCCATCCATTACCGCCGCTTCCACCAGTTCTTTCGGCACCTGCTGGAAAGCACTGGCGATCATCAGCGTGGTAAAGGGCAGCGACAGGGCGATTTGCGGCAGGATCAGCGCCAGATAGGTGTTGGTCAGCCCCATCCAGCGCAGCTCGTGATAGAGCGGAATGATAAAGGCTTCACTCGGCAATACCATCCCCAGCGCCAGCATCGCTCCGATGACTTTTTTACCAGGGATTTTCAGCCACGCGAAACCGAACCCGGCCAGAATGCCCAGCAGCACGCTGAACAGCACCACCGGAATCACCACCAGCACCGAGTTGAGGAAGTAGACGTTGAAGTGTCCCTGTTGCCACGCGGTCAGGTAGTTTTTGAAATTCAGCGAGGCGGGCAGCGTGAAGACCCCCTGAAACAGCTCCATCTGGGTTTTGAACGACGTCATCAGCGCCATCAGGAACGGCAGAATCGTCATCAGCGCCACGATCCAGATCAGCGCGCGTGAAATCACCGGCGTGCTTCGCATCAGTAACGCTCCTTTAAGGCCAGATGGATCAGATAGTTAATCCCTAAAACAATGACCATGCTGAACACCGCTACCGACGAGGCGTAGCCAAAGTAGTGCAGATCAAAGCCCTGCTTATACATAAAGATGTTGGTCACCATGGTGGAGGTGCCCGGGCCGCCCTGCGTCATCACATAGACCAGGTCAAAGGCTTTCAGGCTGGCGATCACCGTCAGCAGCAGGGCAATCCGCAGCTCGGGTCGCAGGCCTGGCAGCGTAATGCGCATAAACTTCTGGCGACGCGACGAGCCATCGAGATCGGCCGCTTCCAGCAGTGACGGATCCATGCGCTGCAGGCCCGCCATAAACAGCACCAGACAGAAACCGAAGAAGTACCAGGTGGCGACCAGACCCACGGCGGGCAGCGCCCAGGTAAAATCACCCAGCCAGGAGAGCGCCAGCTGGGGCAATCCGATTGCGCGTAATATCTGGTCGATCGGACCAAACGCCGGGTTATAGAGCCAGCGCCACACCACGCCCAGCACCGCCATCGGCATGATGTAGGGCAGGAAAAAGAGAATGCGCAGCACGCTGCGTTCGCTGTTGTTGCGCGTGTCATACAGAAAGCTGCAGAGCAGCAGGCCGACGCCAATCGGCAACAGGGTATAGAACAGCATCAGGATGGCGTTATTGCCCAGCGCAATCCAGAACACCGGATCGCTGAACATCCGCAGATAGTTGCTGACGCCGCTAAACACCGGCAGCGAGGTGCCGTCCCATTCGGTAAAACTGATGCCCAGCGAGGCCAGTAGCGGGAACAGCAGAAACACCGCATAGACCAGCACCGCAGGCAGAACATAGAGAAAATTACGCCAGCCACTTAAATTCAACATAACTCTACTCGTGGTTCAGAACGAGGCTCAGGCCCGGCTGTTCGCCGGGCCTCCGGCTTAATGCTTCAGTGTTTTCAGGTAACGCTGATAGTTGTTATCAAAATTAACTACCATCTGATCGGGTGTCTGACGGCCCGCCAGCAGCAGCTGAACGTTCTGATTCAGCTCGGCGTTCATGGTGGGTGTCGCCCAGTCCACGTAGTGGCCTAAACCGTCGTAATCATTGAGTGTCAGCCAGACCTGATACGCCTCGGCCAGCAGCGGATTGTCCGCTGGCATTTTCGCCGCTTTGTTGGTGCTGGCAGGCAGGAAGCCCACCTTCAGCCAGCGGTTCGCCATGGCATCAGAGACCATATAGTTGATGAACTTCGCCGCACCTTCCTGCTGGTCTTTGCCTTTGGCAGTGCTGGTGATGGAGAACGCCAGATCGGTACCGCCCACCATCAGCGGTTGCTTCACGCCTTCACCGGCAGGCATCGCGGCAAAGTGAATATCTTTGTTGTCTTTAAACTGGCCGAGATACCAGGTGCCGCTGACCAGGAACGCAGCCTGGCCGTTCTGGAACAGCGTCGCCGCATCGTCGTGACCGATGCCCTGGAAGCCAGGGAAGAAGTACCCTTTGTCGGTCCAGCTCTTCATCATAGAGGCGGCATTGACCAGCTTGCTGTCTTTGAAGGTGCCGCCCACATCGTAAATCAGATTATCCAGCGTCTTGCGGTCGTGGCTCTCAATCTGCGCCTGCCACAGGGTGCTGAGCAGCTGCTGGCCCATGTTGCCATCCAGCAGACCGAGCATCATCGGTGCGGTGCCCTGCTGCTTCAGTTTCGCCATCGCGCTTTCCAGCTCAGCCAGCGTTTTCGGCACGGCAATACCTGCTTTATCCAGCAGCGCTTTGTTGTAATAGAGCCCGACCATCTCGCCCAGGCTGGCGACGCCATAGAGTTTGCCGCTGCCAAACTCGCCGCTGTCTGACCAGCGGTTACGTTTCAGAATCGAGTCCGGGAAGCGTGTGGTCCAGCCGTTGCTGGCGGCGTAGCTGTCGAGCGGCAGCAGCAGCTTATCTTTAACCAGCGAGCCCATATCGCCGCCGCCCTGGTTGACCTGAGCGATCTGCGGGCCATCACCGGCGGTCAGCGCCAGCTTCAGGGGAATACGGGTATCTTCAAAGGAGTGAACCGAGCGGTTAATCACAATGCCGGGATTCTGCTGGGAAAACTCTTTAATCCCTTCATCTACCGCGGCAGTCTGCTCCGGGTAGTTGTAGATATCCCACTCATTCAGGGTAACGGCGGCGTGGGCGGCATGCGAGACGCTGCCCGCCAGCAGGCCCGCTGCCAGCAGCCGACCCACATTGCGAATTCGGAACGAACGAACGGAGGAAACAGACATTATGCTCACCTTCTTCAGACCAGGATCGGCATCCTTTCATCTCACCGCCTGACATCCTGCAGGCTGCAGCCGCACACAAACGCACTCACTCATACTTACTTTAATAAAAAAATAAAGTCAAACAGCCTGCGCGGGGAATTGCAACGCTGTGAGCACGCGCAAATAAACAGCGACATGGCGTGAAATTCAGCACACTGCGCTGGCATTTACGCGATTAACCGTGGCGGTGCGTCGCCAGCTACTTTTTCTGCAGCAGGAGATGCCAGTGCAATCATTGCAAAATAACATCCTGATAAAACATACGAAAATCCTATCACGCTCACACTTTTCCCCTTTCACTGGCCGTGAATCTGCTGCCAGCCGCCACGATCCGGGCGTGTTGGCGATCACAGTTGTGCATCCCGATGCCGGTAAACATTGCCGAAGCGCCCGTGTTAGTGAGATAAGGTAATTATTCTATCTTGAAAACTAAGTCCACTTTCATTAACGTAACTTTTATCTGCGGATCTGTTCAATCCCTGACCGATTCACTCACTCACGAGAATTCACCATGGCGAATCAAGGTGTCATTCGTCCGGCCACCCCGGCGGACTACCCGGCGCTCTACCGCATCTGCCTGGAAACAGCCGATGCAGGTGGCGATGCCCGCGCGCTCTATTCCGATCCTGACTATCCCGGCCAGCGTTTTGCTGTGCCTTATGCGCGTTTCGCGCCTGACTTTGCTTTTGTGCTGGAGCGGGACGGTGAGGTGCAGGGTTATGTGGTCGCCGCGCCCGATACCCGCGCGTTTGAAGCGCAGCTACAGGCCGAATGGTGGCCGCAGCTGCAGGAGAAATATCGTGATCGCAGCGCCAGCGCGCCGCTCGACAGCAAAGTGCTCGACGCAATACGCCATCCTGACCAGGCCGCTGACACGCTGGTGACGCAGTGGCCCGCTCATCTGCATATCAACCTGCTGCCCCCGGCACAGAAAGGCGGCTGGGGTCGCCGGATGATTGAGCATGAGCTGGCGGCGCTGCGCGCTGCCGGTGTCAGCGGTGTCCATCTTGGCGTCAGCCTGCAGAATGAGCAGGTCTGTGCCTTTTATCAGCGCATGGGGTTCACCCCAATCCTGCGCAGCAATGCCATCTACATGGGCCAGTTACTCTGAGTGAGGTAGCCGATGACCAGCCTGCGCTTGCAGAATGTGAAGAAGTCTTATGAACACGTTAATGTCATTCATGGCATCGATCTGACGATCAACAGCGGCGAATTTGTGGTGTTTGTCGGGCCATCCGGCTGCGGCAAATCGACGCTGCTGCGGATGATCGCCGGGCTGGAGGAGATCAGCAGCGGTCAGTTGCTGATTGAGGAGCAGGACATGACGCAGCAGCCCGCCACCGAGCGCGGCATTGCTATGGTGTTTCAGTCTTATGCGCTCTACCCCAACATGACGGTGCGCGGCAACCTGGCCTATCCGCTGGAGGTAATGAAGAAGTCTAAGGCGGAGATCAATGAGGCGATTGCCCGGACGGCCGCCCGCCTGCATCTCACCGAACTGCTCGACCGCCTGCCGCGCGCGCTCTCTGGCGGACAGCGGCAGCGCGTGGCGATTGGCCGGGCAATTATCCGTCATCCGCGTATCTTCCTGTTCGATGAGCCGCTCTCTAACCTCGATGCCGAGCTGCGTTTGCAGATGCGGATTGAGATTGCGCGGCTGCACGCCTCGCTCGGCAACACCATGATTTATGTCACCCACGATCAACTGGAAGCGATGACGCTGGCTGACCGCATCGTCGTGCTGCGTCAGGGCCGCATTGAGCAGGTCGGCGCACCGCTGACGCTCTATCACGACCCGGATAACCTGTTTGTCGCCGGTTTTATCGGCTCGCCAAAAATGAACTTCCTGCGGGCGGAAATCAGCGCCACGGGCGAGGGTGAAGTGCAGCTGCGGGTGCCGGAACTGAAGATTGAGGGGCTGGTGCTGAAAATCGCCGCCGACTGCCGCGAGGGGCAAACCGTGACGCTGGGAATTCGTCCCGAGCATTTTCAGCCTGCCGCGCAGACGCCGGAGGCATTGCGCTTTCACGGCGAGCTGGCCTATGGCGAAATGCTGGGCCACACCAACTATCTCTACCTGGATATCGGGCGTGAAGAGATGCTGGTGGTGGAAGAGCGCGAAGCAACCACGCGCGATCTGGGAACCCAGGTTGAACTGGGCTTTTCTGCCGCGCACTGCCTGCTGTTTGATGAGCAGGGAATGCGCCTGCGCTAAGGGAAGCGCGGAAACAAAAACGGGCGCCGCGGCGCCCGTTTTTATTCGAGGGATAACTCAGGTGACCGGCTCTTCATCGGCCTGCGCCGCCAGCAGATCAAGCAGCCGGTTGACAGCAAAACCCGCCGCGCCCAGCGCCCACATGCGGTTCGACTCAGTCAGGAACTGCAGCGGCGTCATGTGCGGCGTCAGTTTAAGCCGGTAGGCCTGGAAGCTCTGGGTGATGTGATCGAGCAGAATGCGTGACGCCATGTGCGGCTCCATCGCCAGATAAACCACATCCGGATCGTAAGCCACCGACAGGTTCGCCAGTGAAATTCCCAGCTCGCGTCCTGCCTCTTCCAGCACCGCCAGCACCTCGGGTGTTGGCCGCTGATCCAGCGCCTGCAACGTGAGGCCTTCCACCGGTTCCTGCTCAGCAAGCCGTTGCAGAATGGCGCGCGATGAGGCGACATCTTCCAGCAGACGCAGTGAGCCGTCGCCCACCAGCCCGTTGCCAATCTCCCCCGCCTTGCCGTGACGACCGCGGTAGAGCTGACGATTCAGGATGATGCCCGCCCCGATCCCTTTGCCGTAGGTGGCGATCACCGCCGACTGCGCGTTGCCGAGCTGACCAAACACCAGCGCCGCCATTGCCATGGCGTTGGCGTCATTCTCGATAAACACCGGCAGCGAAAAACGCTCTTCCAGCAGGCGCGCAATCGGGACGTTGTCCCAGTCGAGCACTTTGGATCGGATACAGTAGCCGTTTTCGGCATCGACCAGTCCCGACAGGGCCAGGCCAATGGCGCCCACCCGCTTCTCCTCAACGCCGCGCAGGAATTTCGCCAGCGCATCGCCGAGCTGGCGCGGCGTCAGCGTGCCTTTCGGCATCTGCTGCTCGCCCAGCAGATTGCCGCTGAGATCGGTCATGACGATCAGGTTGCGTTCCGCATTGAGCTGAATGCCAATCACGCTGGCGCGATCGGGATTGAGCCCAAGCAGCGTTTTTGGCCGCCCCATCGACACGCGACGCAGCCCCAGCTCCTGCACGATTTCCTGCGCCAGCAGGCGATTAGTCGCCTGCGACACGGTCGACATGCTCAGTCCGCTACGAACTTTCAGGTCTGACTGGCTGATCGGCGCATTTTCAACAATCAACCGCAGAATGCGCGCGGTTACGTTGGGAGCGGTCATAAATTCCTCGGGTTATCCGGCTGAGGATGCTCAGCCAGCTTCAGATCGGTAATCGGGCAGGCGTCAGCTGCTGCGCCAGTATCAGCGCCCCGCTCAGGGCATCGCCCTGCGGCGTCACCAGCAGGGTCTGAATATCGTCATCCAGCCAGCGCTGAATCGGCGTGGCCAGTCCCCCCATCAGCGCCACGGGTCCGCTGCTCAGGGCAGTCAGACGGCGGACCATCAGGCCGATATCGGCTGCGGTCTGATGCAGCAGATCCTGTGCATGACCATCGCCCGCGTCGGCGGCCGCAAAAATCTGTGGCACCACGCGAGCCCAGTCTGCAGGCGTCGCTGAGCGCGTCCAGAGCAGCATGGTTTCCGGGCCGTGGTCGAACTGCGCCATCAGCTGCCGGGTAAGAGCGCTCGGGGTAATAATCGCTTCATGGGCCAGCAGCGCCAGCCGCAGCGCACGACGGCCCAGCTCAGCGCCCGATCCCTGGTCAGACAAGGCAAAGCCCCAGCCGCCAAGCAGCGTAAACTGTTCGCCATCCCACGCGGCTCCCTGACTGCCGGTGCCGATAATAAAGACGGCGCCAGGTGCGCCGCCATGGGCGCCCGCACAGGCGATCTCCACATCGCTGACCACCTGTAACGCCGCGCAGGCAGGTTGCCAGCTGGCGAGCCGCGCCTGTACCGAGGTGACGTTCGCACCGGCTAATCCGGCCACCAGCGCGGTTTGCGTCAGCGCCTCCGGGGCTAATCCCGCCTGTGACAATACCCGTTCGATCAGCTGCCCGACGCAGGTCAGTGCCGCGTCATAGTCTGACCAGACGTTGGCAGGCCCGCCGGTGGCTTCAGCCAGGATGCGACCCTGCAGGTCGGTTAACCGCGCGCGACACTGTGTACCGCCGCCATCAATGCCCAGAAGATAGTGTGGTTGCACGCGCTTCCTTCCCTGATTAAGGGTTATAGCCATAATGAGCGAACGATAGGATAAAAAAACTTAAATCGCAATAACAAATAAATATAGCAAAATCATATCTGAATTTTCTTCTTATTTTACACCATCATAACAAAAAGCCCCTCGCAAAACGCGCAGTGCGTTATTGACATTAGTTTTTCTGTCGTAATAAGTTGGTGGTCAGATTATCAACAGGCGCGCCCGATCACAGGCGGGCTATGCATCATGCGATTTCAGGAGCAGGGGTTTAACATGAAAGTAGGCATTATCGGTCTCGGCTTTCGACTGTCCCACGTGATCAAAGAGTTCAGCAAAGCCGACGACGCCTTTTCGGTAGTGGGTTATTACGATCCGGCACCCGCCGGACTGCCTAATCTGCACAGCTTTGGTATCGCGCCCGGCCAGGCCTTTGCGTCAATCGATGCTCTGCTGGAACATGGCGGAATGGATGTCGTGCTGGTTGGCTCTCCCAACTTTCTGCATCTGGAGCATGTGGGTCAGGCGCTGGCAGCGGGTTACACGGTGTTTACCGAAAAGCCGGTGGTGATCAATGAAGAGCAGACCATGGAGATGGCGAAGCTGGTACGTCAGTATGGCGAAGCGCGCATTCTGGTCGGCCTGGTACTGCGCTATTCCCCGCTCTATCACGATCTGCTGGCGGCACGCGATGCGGGTCAGTTGGGTGAGATCACCTCGATTGAGGCGACAGAACATATCAAGCCTTATCACGGCGCATTCTTTCAGCGCGACTGGCGCCGTCTGGAGAAATATGCCGGTCCGTACATTCTGGAAAAATGCTGTCACGACATCGATCTCTATCAGGGGCTGTTGCAGGAGCGCCCGATCCGCGTCGCCAGCTTTGGTGGCCGGAAATCCTTTACTCCCGCTCATGCGCCGCAGGGAGCTATCACCGCTGACTCAGAACTTTATCACGTGAAGCCCAGCGGCTGGTCGAGCACCGATGCGGTGTTCGACAGCGATGCCGATATTGTCGACTACCAGACTGCCCTGATTGAGTACGAAGGCGGCGCGACGCTGGCCTTCCACGCCAATCTGAATGTGCCGGATGAGTTCCGCCGTTTCTGTGTCATGGGCACCGACGGCATGGCGGAAGGCGACTTCGTGCGCAACTACTTCCGCGTACACAACGCGCGCAGCGGCGAGAAAGAGGTCGATACCGCCTACAGCGGCAATGCGTATGATGGCCATTACGGCGCAGATGCGTTGATGGCTGAAGAGATCGTTAAACATATTAAACAGGGAACACCGCTGAAAGTTTCAGTAGTGGACGCGCTGGAAGCGGGCCTCACGGCAATTAAAATCGATGAGGCTCGTAAAACCCGCAGCGTAGTGGACATGCGTGAAAGCTGGCTAACATTTGACGCCAACCTGGGAAAAACCGGGGCCTGATGGCCCCAGCCTGCGGGTCGGCCTCCCCCTCTGACCCCAGGATTTTAATGGCAGTATGACTGGTAACTTCCTGTACTGGCCTTCGGGCCAGTGACAATATTGAGGTTGAGCTGGCTCGGGAAACCGTTGCCAGCGACAACTCAACCGCCCCCTCTCCAGCCCTCTTCTCCGAAGGCGTATTTGATTAAGCTGAAGGCAGCTCTTAATGAAGGTTTTTTTCATTCCGGGCGCAGACCGAGGGGCGCTGGCAGTGAAGATACTCATACAGCAGCAGCATTCCTACCGGGTTATCCTCCAGATTTTCGAAATCAACGTGAGTTTTTTCCAGAAGATATTTTCTCAGGGCGCTAACCGGGATGTTTTTATGGGAAGCCAGCGCCCGGCACAGCTGCGCCACGATCTCGCACTTTACTGAATACGGCACATCAGGATTATAAATTTCCGGAATGGAGTGAGTCTGATTCATAACGGTACCCTCTATAAGCGCTTAAGCTGACTGAGGAGGCCACAGGCCTGCCGATGAGAGATAAGTTATAGCAAGGAACGCGTTTTCGTGTAAATCAGGAACGTTTTGAAAGGCGTCACGGAGCTTTGCGTTCGTCCGGTTTGCGTTTCAGTCAGAGGCAACTTACATACTCACAGCGAATGGATGGCGCTTTTGCGTTTTTGCGCAAGGCTCATGCTCCCTGAACCTGCACACAATTCTACAACCGCATCTGCCTTACCAGCATCGGTTGTTCAAACCGGATCCACCTCATTCTCCAGCTTCTGACGCCGTCGCAGATGCGGAAACAACTTCATCCACAGCGCCACCACCACCAGCGTACCGATGCCGCCAATCGCCGCCGCCGGTGCCGCACCCATCCAGGCCGCCAGCAACCCCGACTCAAACTCGCCCAGCTGATTCGACGTATTAATGAAAATCGCGTTAACCGCATTCACCCGACCGCGCATGGTATCCGGCGTATCCAGCTGCACCAGCGCACCCCGGATCACCATACTCACCATATCAAAGCCACCCAATGCACAGAGCGCCACCAGCGACAGCCATAACTGCGTGGAAAGCGCGAACACCAGCGTCGCAACGCCAAAGCCCGCCACCGAGCCAAACATAATCATCCCGACATGCTTCTCCAGCTTGTGACGGCTCAGCCAGATGCCCACCAGCAATGCTCCCACCGACGGCGCGCCGCGCAACATCCCCAACCCCCACGGTCCGGTATGCAGAATATCTTTGGCAAAAATCGGCAGCAGCGCCGTTGCCCCGCCCAAAAGCACCGCAAACAGATCGAGCGAAATTACCCCAAGCACATCTTTGCGCTCACGGATAAAGTGAATCCCGGCAAAAAGATTCTTCATATTCATCGGCAGACGAGCCTGCACCGGGCGTTCATAACGCAACAGACTCACCAGCGCCAGCGAAACCAGATAAAATAGCCCGGAAGCGCCATACACCACATGCGGCCCGGCGACATAAAGCAGCCCGCCAATCGTCGGCCCAACGATAACCGCTGCCTGACCGCCCACGGAGTTCATCGCCATCGCACGCGCCAGAATTGAAGGCGGCACCAGCGACGGCAGCATCGAAGACATCGCAGGCCACTCCAGCGCTTTCGCCACCGCAATCATAAACACCAGCCCCCACAACGCGGTCTTATCGGGGGTATGGAATAAGGTAAGCACCACTAATGCCAGCAGTGCGGCAAATTCCACCAACTGACCCAACAGCACGATCCGCCGCCGGTCATATTGATCCGCCAGATGACCCGCTGGCAGCGCCAGCAACACCGACGGCAGAAACTGCATTAAGCCAATCATCCCTAACGCCATTGCGCTGTTGGTCAGCGCATAGATCTGCCAGCTGATTGCGACCGAGAACATCTGAAAACCAAATGATGAGCAGGTACGCGCCACCCAGAAGGCGACAAATGTCCGATGTCGCCACAGCGACTCTTCCGCTGCCGATGCCATAAATCCCATGTCTTATCCCAAATCAGGTGAGGAAACCCGCGTCGTTGCGCGGTGTTATTGGTGTGGTGATTGTCGGCTTCACGATAGCAGACCGGATGCGAGCAGAAGGCCTGCGGCTCCAGCTCTGCCTCCCTGCGCGATAAGCAGCGTCCCTGTCCGGCCGAGGCGCGTCAGACCCCTCATGATTATTACCAGCCTATTGGTCCCGACTATTGAATATATTCCAGCACATCATCAGACGCCAAAGGAATTATCGTTTCTTTGCTAACAGGTTTATTTACTTTCTCAGGCAACAAAAGGATGATTTGGATTAAGCATGTGATCTATATTTATTCACGCGTTTAGAAAAATGCGACTTTTTATATGCTTAATTAACAACAAATCCTTTCTATTGAATTTCATAGAGATAATGAAAAACAGTTTATATAACCCTTATGTTACTGAACCAATCCATCACGTTAAGCGTAATGTCACTGGCATTTGCTATAGCGTGCCTTATCTTCAGCAAAACCAGGATAGCGGCAATATACTTAATACAAACAACATTATTTCATTACACAATCAAATTGCTACTGAAGCAGCATTAATGGTTGTGCCGGTGGAAGATATTCGATTACGGGGAATGATCGCGGTTCCGGATGCCTATACGCATTTACAAAATGCGCGTGTCCGGATTGGAATTAATTATTCCAGTCTGGCAGCACACAGTACGTCACTGCTTGAATTAACAAAGAAATTTGATTTCTGGCTTTATGATTTTGCGCCACTGGGTGCAGACTGGCGACTGCTGGAATCATTTCCTTTTTCAGGAATTGTTTTAACCGAATCTTTCTTTAATGATAATTATGAGAAGTTTACCTTTCCCTTTTTTATGGCGACGTTTCGTGAAAAAGGGGCAGAGGTAATCGTACGAAGTCATACGCCGCCCTTAACCGCTGAGCAGTTTGCTGAGATAAATATCAGCGGCTGGCAACAGCAACGCTCGGACGGCGATCTTATTAGCTGCTGATTCACAAATCCTGCCTTCCGGCGTTAAGGGCACACGGCGGTGCGCTTAACGTCCTTTAATCCCCCATAAAATGTCGTTTTATTCCAGTTGTTAAGCGGTTTAAGCCAAAAAAATCAAACCTCGATCTGATTTTGCTATAACATTTAACACAAAGGGATCGTCTGTCTTAACGGAAGAGATACTTCAGAACACCCTAATCATTTGTACTTGATAACTGGAAACAGCCTATCTGGTTGTTTTCGTGTGTTTTATGGCAACGAAACGAGGTCGATATTATGGGGAAAAACTCCTCATCTTTTGGCGTAATTCGTTTCCTGACGGTGCTGTTCGCAGTGCTGACGGGCGCGTTTATGCTGATTGGCGGTGGCTGGTTAGCCGCCATTGGTGGTTCCTGGTATTACGTTTTTGGCGGTGTGGTGATGCTTATCACCGCTTATCTGCTTTCCCGTCGTAAAAGCACTGCGCTGGTTCTTTATGCGCTGCTGCTGATCGGCACCCTAATCTGGGGTGTATGGGAAGTGGGCACCGACTTCTGGGCACTGGCACCACGCACCGATGTGCTGGTGATCTTCGGTGTCTGGCTGATCCTGCCGTTTGTTTATCGCAGCTTCAACGCGGGCAGCAAAGCCGCGCTGGGTACCATGGCTGTGGCGCTGATTGCCAGTGCCATTGTGCTGGCCTATGCGGTATTCAACGATCCGCAGGTCATCAACGGGTCAGTACCAGAAACCGCTGACAACGCCCCGCAGGCTGCGCCGCTGAGCAACATCCCGGACGCTGACTGGCCCGCTTATGCGCGTGATCAGCAGGGAACCCGTTTCTCTCCGCTGAAGCAGATTAATCATCAGAACGTGAAAGAGTTGCAGGTTGCCTGGCAGTTCCAGACTGGCGACATGAAAACCCCTAACGATCCGGGTGAAATTACCGACGAAGTCACGCCGATTAAAATCCGCGACACGCTTTATCTCTGTTCGCCACACCAGATCCTGTTTGCACTGGATGCGGCCACCGGTAAGCAGAAGTGGAAATTTGATCCGGGCATGAAGGTCAACCCGACCTTCCAGCACGTGACCTGTCGCGGTGTTTCTTACCACGAAGTGCCGGCAGCCGCCGATGCAGCGAACACTCAGCCTGCGCTGTGTTCACGTCGTATCTATCTGCCGGTCAACGATGGTCGTCTGTTTGCACTGGACGCAGAGACCGGCGAACGCTGCCCGGCATTTGGCGTCAACGGCGAGCTGGATCTGCAACACAAACAGCCTGTCACCACTGCGGGTCAGTATGAGCCGACCTCACCGCCGGTGATTACTAACACCACCATCGTGATGGCGGGTGCGGTTACCGATAACTACTCAACCCGCGAGCCGTCAGGCGTGATTCGTGGCTTTGATGTGAATACCGGCAAACTGCTGTGGGTGTTTGATCCAGGCGCAAAAGATCCTAATGCCATTCCGGCTGATGAACACACCTTCACCATGAACTCTCCGAACTCATGGGCACCGGCAGTTTACGATCCGAAACTGGATACCGTTTACCTGCCGATGGGCGTGAGCACACCGGATATCTGGGGCGGTAACCGCACACCAGAGCAGGAGCGTTATGCGAGCAGCGTGCTGGCCCTGAACGCCACCACCGGTAAGCTGGTCTGGTCTTATCAGACTGTGCATCACGATCTGTGGGATATGGACCTGCCGTCGCAGCCTACGCTGGCTGACATCACCGACAAAGATGGCAACACCGTACCGGTTGTCTACGCGCCAGCGAAAACCGGCAACATCTTTGTACTGGATCGCCGTACCGGCAAGCCAGTCGTGCCTGCGCCAGAAACGCCAGTGCCACAGGGTGCTGCTAAAGGCGATCACGTTGCCGCCACTCAGCCCTACTCTGAGCTGACCTTCCGTCCGAAACAGAATCTCACGGACAAGGATATGTGGGGCGCAACGATGTTTGACCAGCTGGTGTGCCGCGTGATCTTCAAGCGCCTGCGCTATGAAGGTCCGTTCACCCCGCCATCTGAGCAGGGTACGCTGGTGTTCCCGGGTAACCTCGGTATGTTCGAATGGGGCGGCATCGCAGTCGATCCTCATCGTCAGATCGCGATTGCTAACCCAATGGCGCTGCCGTTTGTCTCTAAGCTGATTCCACGTGGCCCAGGCAACCCGATTGAGCCGCCGAAAGGCGCTGAAGGTGGTTCAGGTACCGAAACCGGTATTCAGCCTCAGTATGGCGTGCCGTATGGCGTCGAGCTGAACCCGTTCCTGTCACCGTTTGGTCTGCCATGCAAACAGCCTGCCTGGGGTTACATCTCCGCGGTGGATCTGAAGACCAACAACGTGGTGTGGAAACAGCGTATCGGTACCGTTCGCGATAGCGCACCGGTTCCGCTGCCGTTCAAAATGGGTATGCCGATGCTGGGTGGTCCTATCACCACCGCAGGTAAGGTGTTCTTCATTGGTGCGACTGCAGATAACTACCTGCGTGCTTTCAGCACTGATACCGGCGAACTGTTATGGCAGGCACGTCTGCCAGCAGGCGGCCAGGCGACACCAATGACCTATGAAGTGGATGGCAAGCAGTACGTTGTCATCGCGGCAGGGGGTCACGGCTCGTTTGGTACCAGGCTGGGCGATTATGTCATTGCCTACGCGCTGCCAGACCAGAAGTAATTCACGCAGCTGTGAATAAACTAAGGCGGACTCCGGTCCGCCTTTTTTGATCGCGCTACTTTTTCATCCCACGCCAGTTGAGCCAGGCGCAAAACAGCATCACCACGCAGGTTGCCAGAAACACCGGCCGCATCCCGAATGCACCGCCCACCAGCCCACCGAACAGCGGCCCGCTGACCTGGCCGATATATTGTGCCGATGTCGAATATCCCAGCATCCGCCCAACCTGTGAGCCCGGCACGTTATGACGAATAATCGCCGTGATGCACGGCATCAACCCGCCCAGCGCCATCCCCATCAGAAAACGCAGCAGCACCAGTTGCCAGGCCGCCGTGATAAATGCCTGGGGTATCAGCAGCAGCCCGCTAACGACTAAACCGCCGGTCAGCACCCGCCAGTGCCCTACCCGATCGGCCAGCCGACCCAGTCGTGGTGCCGCCAGGACCGTGCCCAGCGCCGCCGCGGACATCACCAGTCCGGCTATCAGGGTGATCTGGTGGTCGCCCTGCACAAACTCGCCCACGTAAAGCGTAATAATCGGCTCAATCGACATGCTGGCGAAGATCAGCAACATGCCAGAGAGCCACATCAGCCGTATCAGGCTGTGATTAACCGGCCCGGCTTCAGGATGCGGTTGCTGGCTGGCGCGCGATGTCGCGGGAGCACGTGGCTGCTCTTTGAGTAAAAAGGTAGTGGCGAGGAAGGCGAGAAAAATCACGGCGCCGGTCAGCCAGAAAGTCTGACGAATCCCGATCAGTGGCGGTAGCACACCGCCCAGCAGCGGTCCGACCACGTTGCCGGCCATAATGCCGGAAGACAACACCCCCAGCGCCCAGCCAGTCTGCGCTTTCGGCGTTTGTGCCGCCACCAGAATGGTCGATCCCGATGCGTAGCCGCCCAGCAGCCCCGCCAGCAGGCGCAGCGCCACCAGTTGCCACGGCGCGGTCGCCATGCCAATCAGCGACATCGCAATCGCCATCCCGAGACTGGCCCGAATCAGCATCAGCTTACGACCATAGCGGTCAGCCAGCCTGCCCCACAACGGCGCAGTCAGTGCGGCGCTGAAAAAGGTCGCGCCGTAGGCAAGGCCGGACCAGCGGGCGATAGCGGCAGGCTGCTCAACGCCGAGTTGCTGCACATAGAGCGGCAGGAACGGCAGCAGCAGCGTCATCGCCACGATAGTGGTAAAGGAGCCGACGACGCAGACCCCTAAGTTACGTCGCCAGTGCTGAAACTCTGCAGTTTCGGGTGACTGTTGCATGATGATATCCGGTGAGTGAACAGGGATACAGGCTAACCGGCGTAGCGGAGTAACAACAGTCGCGGCGGGATAGTTACTCTGTGGCGCTGATTGTTGTCAGCAGGCAACAATCAGCCTGTATTCAGCGCCGCAACCAGGGCATCGCACAGCAGCGTTACGGGCGACGCCGGTTCAGGCGTGTCGTGCAGCAGCAGATAACTTTGCAGACGATCCATCTGCCACTCCGGCAGCAGTTGCTGAATATCCCCGCGCGCCATCGCCTCCTGGGCCATGTAGGAGGGCAGATAGGCGATGCCGCTCCCTGCCAGTGCCGCATTGAGCAGCGCCATACTGTTATTGGCGCGAAAACGGCTGCGTACATCCAGTGCCAGCCGCTGTTTATCACGGCGGAACGGCAGTGCGGCGGTGTGCGCCGGACCATGAAACAGCAGCAGGTCGTGCCGTGGCAGCATCTCAGGATGCGTGATGGCGGGTCGCTGCGCCAGGTAGGCAGGCGCGGCATAGAGCCCCCACTCGATTTCGCTCAGTACCCGAAAATTGCCCTGCTGTGGCGATCGGGATCGGATCACAATCGCCAGATCCGCCTGATCATCCAGCCGATCGTGACTGCGATCGGTCAGATCAAGATCGACATTGATATGCAGATGCCGACGCAGAAAGCGATTAAGAACAGGGACTACGCACTGGCAGCCGAACGTGACGGGTGCCTGCAGCCTGACATGGCCGGCGGGCTGCTGATGCACCTGCTGTACAAAGGCTTCGGCGCGCTGCACTTCGGCCAGCATCCGCACACAGTAGGGATAGTACGCCTGGCCCAGCTCGGTCAGCGCCAGCCGCCGGGTGGTGCGTTGCAGCAGCCGGATACCGAGCCGCAGCTCCAGACGGGCGATCTCCCGGCTGACATGGGATTTGGACAAGCCGAGTGCGCGTGCCGCCTCACTGAAACTCTGTAATTCCACAACCCGTGCAAATACCAACATGGCGGTTAAATTCGCGCCGTTTTCCATGTTTCCCGACTCCGACAGTAAAGGGATGCTGGCAACAAACTAACACGTTCGGGCGGGGTCACTGTGGCTGATGGGTAAAAAAAGGCGAGGCGAAGAACAAGTGGAGAGAAGCGCAAAGCGCGGGCCGACCTTCCCGTCCGCAGGCTGTGACGGGAAGGTCTTATCAGGCATCAGCTGGCCATCGCCAGAGGGAATAGCAGCCGATCCGGCTCGACGCGACGCTGACGGCGCAACTGGCCAGGCGTCACCATAAAGTAGTTTTTAAACGTGCGGGTATAGGCCTGCTGGGTATCAAAGCCATAGTTCATCGCCACCTGCAGTATCGCTTCGTTGCTGCTCAGCAACGTGAGCGCAGACTCGGTTAAACGGCGCTGACGGATATATTCTGCCAGTGAAAAGCCGGTATGCTGGCGAAACAGCCGTTGCAGATGCCAGCGCGAATAGCCCGAGCGGCGCGCCACCTCATCCAGATGCAGATCGTGTCCTAAGTTGTTCTCAATCCAGTCCAGCAAACTCCGAATAAACTCGCGCTGATTCATGGTTCCTCCTGTTGATGCTGATGTGCAGTGGAGCCACTCTACCCGCTAAAATTTATCCCTTAATTAGCAGAAAATTAGCGCAGAATTAGCAACGGCTGAAACGGAAGCGGGATCGCGCGGCCAGCGGGGCTTTAGTGTGAAGTATGACGGCAGAAGTCCGCCAAAATAATCCGTGCTGTGGCAAGGCGGCAAATGCGCGAGTCCCCAGTCACTGACATCAGTCAGTGACTGGGGTGAGCAAAAGCAGCCAACGCCGCCACAGCGCGAAGTATGACGGCGGATAATTCTGGCCTAACAATTGGTGAGTAAACTCCCCTCATCTTTCTGAAGGAGATCAGCCATGCGCGTGTTACTGGTTGAAGATGATGAAATGATCGGCGCGAACCTGCAGCAGGCATTGGAGGGGGCGGGCTGGTCGGTGGACTGGGTGCGTGATGGCATCTATGCCCAGAATGCCTGGAGCGAAGGCGGCTACAGCTGCGTGCTGCTCGATCTCGGCTTACCGCGCGATGATGGCCTGCAGGTACTGCGCCGGGCGCGCGGGCGTGGCGACGCCACGCCGGTGCTGATTCTTACCGCACGCGACACGGTGGCGCAGCGGATTCAGGGACTCGACAGCGGCGCTGACGACTACCTGCTTAAACCGTTCGATTTACAGGAAGTCATGGCCCGGATGCGCGCGATTACCCGACGCAGCCACGGCGCAGCAGACTCAGTGCTGGGCAGCGGCGATGTGCAGCTGGATATGATGACCCGCGAAGTGCTCTACAAAGGACAGCGCGAGCAGCTTACGGCGCGCGAATATGCCCTGCTCTACGCCCTGCTGGAGCGGCCAGGCGCTATTCTGTCGCGCGAGCAGCTGGAAAATCGCATCTATGGCTGGGGCGATGAAGTCAGCAGCAACGCGGTGGATGTCCTGATCCACGGGATGCGCCGCAAGCTGGATAACGACGTGATCCGCAACGTGCGCGGGCTGGGCTGGCGGGTACCGGCAATATGAAACCCTTCACCTTTATGCGTTCATTACGCAACAAATTACTCTCTACGCTGCTGATTATTCATCTGCTGATGATCGGCGGCGTCACCTGGTATTTCTTCAGCTGCTACGGCGATATGGTCGGCACCATGAAGGACGATCAGCTGGCAAAAATCGCTGATGCCTGGTCCACTAATAAACAGATGCCCGCCCTGATGCCGATGCTTATTGCGCCTGACAAGGCGAAGAGCGCCTTTGTGGTGCAACTGTGGGACGATCGGGGTCAGTTACGGGCCAGCTCATGGCCGGAGCTGCAGGCTCCGCTGCAAAATCAACGGGGCTATCGCGACGTGCATGTGGGTCAGTGCGACGACTGCGAATGGCGCATCTATACCCGGCCCGGCTTACCTGGCAGCGAGATAAAAACTATCCAGGTGATGCACAACCTCAGCTACATGAAGGCATTGATGGTCAAGCGGGCGCTGTCAGCGATCATTCCGTTGATCCTGATGATGCCGCTTTCACTGCTGGTGATCTGGCTGGTGGTGCGCAAGATCACCCGGGATCTGCAGGTCGCTTCGCGTCAGATTGCCGCGCAGGAGACGCATCATCCGCACAATGTCTCACCCGAAGGCTTGCCGGATGAGATCCTGCCGCTGGTGGCCGCCTACAACTCGCTGCTGAGTAAGCTGCGTGAGGCCTGGTCGTCGCAGCGTCAGTTCCTGGAAGATGCGGCGCATGAGCTGCGCACGCCGGTAACGGCGGTGACCTTGCAGCTGGAAAATCTGCGTCAGCACATCCAGCCAGGCGAAGCGAGCCGACAGTTCAGCCAGCTGGAAGCGGGCGTCACACGCACCCGTCATCTGGTCACGCAGTTACTCAATGTCTCGCGTCAGGATGACCAGAGCGTGGTCGCCAGCGTCGAGCATATCGAACTGGACGATCTGCTGAAAGAGAGCATTGAGCAGCTGATGGTAGTGGCAGATAAACGCGGCATCGATATCGGCTTTAATGGCTCCACGCAGTATCGTCTGCAGGCCAGCCGTTCCGAGCTGCGCAGCCTGTTCGACAATCTGATTGGTAACGCCATGTTGCACACGCCGGAGGGCAGCCTGGTCGATGTGCTGCTGCATCGGGTCGCAGGTAAAACAGTGGTCGATATTGTCGATAACGGGCCAGGCATGCCGGAATCCTTTATCGAACGCGCGTTTGACCGTTTTACCCGTTCGCCTGACGTTAAAGCCCAGGGCAGCGGACTGGGATTATCCATTGTGCGCAACGTCGCACAGAAGCATCAGATTCACGTCGCCCTTTCCAATTGCCTGACGCCACAGGGTGCCATTTGTGGTTTGCAGGTTCGCGTCACCCTTCCCTGATCCCGCCCGTTTGATCACGAACCAGACAACGTAAACGGTTGCCTGGTTCCGTTCGATCCTGGTCATTATTGTGAAGTGCATCACATTTTAGCTGAATTGTAATGCAACACTTTTTGACAAACGTGAGCAAAATCTATTTTCTATCGATCTGTTACAGGCACGCTACGCGGGCTGAAGAACTGGCTGTTATTTGCTGTGAAACCCTCATTCCCATCAAGGGACCGATTTCTCTCTGACTGCGTCTGCTGTGCGGCGGTCAAAAGCATGTGGCTGATAATAATGAAATTTAAAACGTTGATAGCAGGTGCCGTGCTGGCATGTTCATTGAGTGGCGCTGCGCAGGCCGCTGAAAGCGATCCGCAGTATGTCTCCGACTGGTGGCATCAGAGCGTTAACGTGGTAGGCAGCTACCACACCCGTTTCGGACCGCAGTTTAACAACGACGTTTATCTGGAATATGAAGCGTTTGCGAAAAAGGACTGGTTCGATTTTTATGGCTACCTCGACCTGACCAACTTCTTCGGCGCAGGCAACAGCAACGCCAACGGCATTTTTGATCACGGTTCACCGATGTTTATGGAGATTGAGCCGCGCTTCTCTATCGACAAACTGACCGGCACCAGCCTGGCGTTTGGTCCGTTCAAAGAGTGGTATTTCGCTAACAACTA
Source organism: Pantoea sp. PvP021 (assembly GCF_054056055.1). NCBI lineage: Bacteria > Pseudomonadati > Pseudomonadota > Gammaproteobacteria > Enterobacterales > Erwiniaceae > Pantoea > Pantoea sp. PvP021. The sequence goes on from NZ_JBSRXX010000007.1 coordinate 121,538, forward strand.
CATCTACGACATGGGCCGCAACAGCGATAGCCGCCAGAACACCTGGTATATGGGTCTGGGCACCGATATCGATACGCACAGCGATGTCGGCCTGTCGCTGAACGTCTACGCCAAATATCAGTGGGAAAACTACGGTGCGGCGAATGAAAACAGCTGGGATGGCTATCGCTTCAAGGTGAAATACTTTGTGCCAATCACCACGCTGTGGGGCGGTAATCTGGGCTATGTGGGCTTCACCAACTTCGACTGGGGTTCCGATCTCCGCGATAAAGGCGGTTCATCACGCACCAGCAACTCAATCGCCTCCAGTCACATTCTGTCACTGGGTTACGATCACTGGCACTTCTCTGCGGTGGCGCGTTACTTCCACAACGGCGGACAGTGGGCGGATGGTCAGGAACTGAACTTCGGCAACGGGCCGTTTGAAGTGAAATCGACTGGCTGGGGTTACTACCTGGTGGCGGGTTATAACTTCTGATTACGTGCGGCGGCCTGAATAGCGCCGCCGCGCATTAATCCGGGCAGTTGCCATTAATTAATACGGCGCCGCAAATTACGACGCCGGCTGGCCCGATTATTCCTGCGGCTTCTCGACGTTGATGCGCCATGGAATGTTGAACTTATCAATGAACATCGCGAATCCGTTCGACCAGAACGTCTCCTGCCACTCAGTTGTCACCTTACCGCCTGCCGACAGTTTCTCAAACCAGGCTTTACCCTTTTCGACATCGGTAGTTGAGAGACTGACCGCGTAACCGGCATGCTCAGACGCTGGCGGCTGATCGGTGTTGCCATCGCTCAGCATCAGCTCACCGTCACCAATACGCAGCTGGGCATGCATGATCTTTTCTGGCGGCTGCGGCGCGGCAGACTGATCGCCGACCTGCTCACCCTGATCCGGCATATCACCGAATTTCATTTTAGAGAGCAACTCTCCCCCGGTCGCCTGCAGGTAAAAGTCGATAGCCTCTTCGCAACGGCCATAGAGAAACAGATAAGGACTGACTTGCATCGTAACCTCTATATTTGTCGGGTGGATTTTTTTCAGTACCTTAACAGTGTAGACGATCGACTTTACTCGCTGATTTTACTGGCAATAACGGCGAAAGAGTTGTGCCATATAACTGCTCATTGGGGTCAGCGTCGTGTCTTTGCGCTGGATCAGATAGAAGATCGCTTTCGGCAGGGGTTCGTCGAGCGTCAGCGCCACCAGCGACCGACCCAGAATCGGGTCGTCAATGACGTCGACCGACAGAATACTGATGAAATCGCTTTGCGCGACCAGGCTGGTGCAGGCCATAAAGGTTTCACAGGTCACCACAATTTTCGGGGCCATGCCGCGCTCGCCAAACAGATCGTGCAACAAGCGGTAGTAACTGCCTTTAGGCGTTGGCATCGTCCAGTCCGCCTGCTGTAACTCCGCCAGAGAACGCGCCTTTTCCAGCGGATGGCCTTTGCGCACCACCACCTTGTACTCGCGCTCCATCATCCGCTCATACATCAGCTCCTGATCGAGATGGCTCTGATCGTAGGTATTAATGGTGAAATCGAGCGCGCCCTGGCGCAGTTCATGCACCATCGACACCAGCTGGCCTTCGACGATGCGCACCTTCACCAGCGGGTATTCGCGATGAAACTGGTTAATCACCTGCGGCATAATGGTGCGCGCCACGCTGCCACCGACGCCGATATTCACCTGACCGCCACCCAGTCCCAGCCGCTGCTGGATATCCTCTTCGGCGACCCGCAGTTCTGCCAGCACCAGGCTGGCATGCCGAAAAAAGTTATCACCGATATCGGTTAACACCACGCCCTGCTGACGGCGGATAAACAGCTTTGCCCCCAGCTCGCGCTCCAGTTCCTGAATCGCTTTGGTTAACGCCGGTTGTGACAGCCCGGAAAGACGGCTTGCCGCCCGGATACTGCCCTGTCGCGCCACGTCAACGAAGGCGCGCAGCTGATGGAGCTTGAGATTGGCAGACATAATTTTGCGATAACCGTTGTTTATCAGTCACAAGATATTCGCATCTTATGCCGGTCAATACCATTGTGTAGATTCGGAGCAATGCATAAAAAATCAACAACGAGGAGAGAGCCGATGAACCCCCTTTCAGACCACGTCAGCGCCCGGCTGCCACAGCTGCAACAGTGGCGTCGCGACTTCCATCACTATGCCGAATCGGGCTGGCTGGAGTTCCGCACCGCCACCTTCGTCGCTGAAGAGCTGCATAAGCTCGGTTATCAACTGAAGCTGGGCCGTGAGGTCATCGACGCCGACGCGCGGATGGGCTTGCCCGACGAGGCGGTGCTGAAGCAGCAGGAAGCGCGCGCGCTGCAACAGGGCGCGCTGCCGCAGTGGATCAGCCACTTCTCCGGCGGATTCTGCGGCATCGTGGCAACGCTTGAGACCGGCCTTCCTGGCCCGGTGATGGGCTTCCGCGTCGATATGGATGCCCTGGATCTCAACGAGAGCCAGGCTGACGATCATCTGCCGCAGCGTGAAGGGTTCGCTTCCTGCAACGCAGGCATGATGCACGCCTGCGGACATGACGGCCACACCACCATCGGGCTGGGTCTCGCCTCGGTGCTGATGGCGATGAAAGATCAGCTCAGCGGCACGATTAAACTGATCTTCCAGCCCGCCGAAGAGGGTGTGCGCGGCGCAAAAGCGATGGTGGCGGCGGGCGTGGTCGATGACGTTGATCGCTTCACCGCCATTCATATCGGCACCGGCGTGCCGGCAGGCGAAGTGGTGTGCGGCAGCGACAGCTTCCTCGCCACTACCAAGCTGGATGTTCACTTTACCGGCGTCGGTGCCCATGCGGGCGGTCGTCCTGAAGAGGGGCGCAATGCCCTGCTGGCCGCCGCACAGGCAACGCTGGCGCTGCATGGTTTAACCCAGCACAGCGGCGGCGTGGCACGGGTCAACGTGGGCGTGCTGCAGGCGGGAACCGGCCGCAACGTGGTAGCCGACTGCGCCCTGCTGAAAGTCGAAACCCGTGGCGTGACCAATCAGGTCAACGACGACATCTATCAGCAGGCGCTGCGGGTGATTGCCGGTGCGGCGGCGATGTATGGCGTTGAGCAGCAGGTCTCGCTGATGGGGGCCGCGCGCAGCTGTACCCCGACGCAGCCATGGGTTGATTTCATCCATCAGCAGGCGGACGCGCTCGGTATCTTCAACTCCGTGGTCGATCGTAAAGCGCAGGCGGCGGGTTCGGAAGATGCGACCTACATGATGGAACGGGTAAAGCAGCGCGGCGGTCAGGCCTCTTACGTCATTTTTGGCTGTGAGCTGGCGGCAGGTCACCACAATGCGAAATTCGACTTTGATGAGCGGGTGATGCCGGACGCCATCACGCTGCTGGCGACGCTGGCGCTGAACCAGGCGCAGTATGGGGGCTCACGATGATGGAAGACTTTATTGCCGACTATATCGCTCGTCATCAGCTTCGTTTCAGCACGCTCAGTGACGCCATCTGGGACACACCGGAGACCCGCTTTGCTGAAACCCGCTCGTCAGCCCTGCTTTCTGATGCGCTGGCAGAAGAGGGATTCAGAGTGGAACGCGGCGTGGGTGGCATCGATACAGCGTTTATCGCCAGTGCGGGCAGCGGCAAGCCGGTGATTGCCATCCTTGGCGAGTTCGATGCGCTGGCGGGCCTGAGTCAGCAGGCGGGCTGCGCCCGGCCACAACCTCTGGAAGCCAACGGCAACGGACACGGCTGCGGTCACAACCTGCTCGGCACGGCAGGTGTTGCGGCGGCCTGCGCCGTGAAAGCCTGGATGGAACAGCATCACACGGGTGGCACGGTTCGCTTTTACGGCTGCCCTGGCGAAGAAGGCGGTTCGGGCAAGACTTTTATGGTGCGCGAAGGGCTGTTTGACGACGTTGATGCCGCCGTGACCTGGCATCCGGAGGGGTTCAGCGGCATGTTCAATCTGCGCACCCTCGCCAATATTCAGGCGGCGTTCAGCTTCAAAGGGGTTGCGGCGCACGCGGCCAATTCTCCCCATCTGGGCCGAAGCGCCCTGGATGCCGTCACGCTGATGAATACCGGGGCCAACTTTCTGCGCGAGCATATTGTTCAGGAGGCACGTCTGCACTACGCCATCACCAACAGCGGCGGTGTATCGCCAAACGTGGTGCAGGCGGATGCGGAGGTGCTCTACCTGATCCGCGCCCCGGAACTGCCACAGGCGCAGGCGATTTATGAACGGGTGATCAATATCGCCAGGGGTGCAGCACTGATGACCGACACCAGGCTGACCGTACGTTTTGACAAAGCCTGCTCGGATTACGTCCCGAATCGCGCGCTGGAAGCGGTCATGGAGCGTTATTTGCATCAGTTTGGTTTGCCCGACTACAGCGACGAAGAACGCGCGTTTGCGGCTGAACTGCGTGCCACGCTCACTGATGACGATCTGCGCAATGCCCGGCTCAATGCCGCCCGAACCGGTGGTGAAGCCGGTCACGCCTGGGCTGAACAACTGGGTGACAAGCTGTTTATGGATGAGGTCGCGCCCTATGCGGTCACACGTGATCTGCTTTATGGCTCCACCGACGTCGGCGATGTCAGCTGGGTGACGCCGACTGCACAGTGTTTTGCGCCCTGTTTTACCTTCGGCACGCCGCTGCACACCTGGCAACTGGTGGCGCAGGGCCGCACCAGTATCGGGCATAAGGGGATGTTTCTGGCGGGCAAAGTGATGGCGGCCACGGTGCTAACGCTGTTAACGGATCAGCAGGCGCTGGCTGGCTGCCGGGCCGAGTTTGATCGGCTACGCGCCACGCAGCCCTATCACTGCCCGATCCCGGCGGGGATCACACCAACAAAACTGGCCGAATGAGCCAACGGCCGTGTCTCTGACGCGGACCACTATAAAAAAATATTGCAAACACTTCCCCGATTCAGCGGTGCCGGAACTGAACTCACCGCCTGTCGCACAACGCGACCGGCGTCAGGCCTTGCTACCGCCGATAAAAGGGACACAAGACGAGAACCAATACCATGGAAGCAACATCCGAGAACCGCAGTCCTGGCCGGCTCTTCAGCTGGATCGAGCGCGTGGGGAATAAAGTCCCCAACCCGTTTTTACTGTTTGTCTATCTGATCGTGGTGCTGATGGTGGCGACCGCCATTATCAGCGCGCTGGATCTGGCGGTGAAGAACCCGAGCAACGGCGAAATCGTGCGGGTGAATAACCTGCTGAGCGTCGCAGGCATTCAGTGGATCCTGCCAAATATCATCAAAAATTTCAGCAGCTTTACCCCGCTGGGATCGATTCTGGCGCTGGTGATTGGTGCCGGACTGGCGGAAAAGGTCGGCCTGCTCCAGTCGCTGATGGTGAAGATGGCGTCACGCGTCAGCCGCCGTTATGCCAGCTACATGGTGCTGTTTATCGCCTTTTTCAGCCATATCTCCTCGGATGCCGCGCTGGTAGTGATGCCGCCGCTGGGCGCACTTATCTTTCTGGCGGTGGGCCGTCATCCGGTGGCGGGCCTGCTGGCCGCCATTGCCGGTGTGGCCTCCGGCTTTACCGCCAACCTGCTGATTGTCACCACCGATGTGCTGCTCTCGGGCATCAGCACTGAAGCGGCTAAAGCGGTCAGCGACACGGTGCATGTCAGCGTCATCGATAACTGGTTCTTTATGGCCACGTCGGTGATTGTGCTGACGATTGTGGGCGCGCTGCTGACCGATAAATTTGTCGAGCCGCGACTGCCAAAGTGGCAGGGCAACGGCGAGAAGCTGGCGGCGCTGACGCCGCTTGAAAACCGCGGTCTGCGGGCTGCCGGGATCGCCGCGCTGCTGTTTATCGCCCTGATGGCGCTGCTGGTGGTGCCGGAAAATGCACCGCTGCGCAATCCCGCCACCGGCGCCATTATTCCCTCGCCTTTTATTCAGGGCATTGTGCCAATCATCATTCTGTTTTTCTTTGTGGTGGCGATTGCTTATGGCGTGGTCACCCGACAGATCCGCCGTCCGGATGATATCCCGCAGCTGCTGGTCGATCCGATGAAGGGCATGGCGGGTTTTATCGTGATGGTGTTTCCGCTGTCGCAGTTCGTGGCGTTCTTCAACTGGAGCAACATGGGCAAATTCATGGCGATCGGGCTGACTGATGTGCTGGAGAGCGCAGGCGTCAGCGGCGCGCCCGCTTTTCTCGGCCTGATGTTCCTGTCGGCGTTTCTCTGCATGTTTATCGCCAGCGGTTCAGCCATCTGGTCGATTCTGGCGCCGGTCTTTGTGCCGATGTTTATGCTGCTCGGCTTCCATCCCGCCTTTGCCCAGATGATTTTCCGCATCGCCGACTCCGCCGTGCTGCCGCTGGCACCGATGTCGCCGTTTCTGCCGCTGTTTCTCGCCTTTTTGCAGCGTTACCAGAAAGATGCGCAGCTCGGCACCTATTACGTGCTGATCTTCCCCTATCCGCTGGTGTTCTTTATCAGCTGGATAGCGCTGCTGCTGGTGTGGTATCTGCTGGGTCTGCCGATCGGGCCAGGCGTCTGGCCGAAACTGCCGTAAAGCACAGTGCCACGGATGGCAAAACCTGCAACGTACGTTGCTAAATAGTCAGCAACGACCCTCTCGGCAACGGCGGATGAATTGACTATTCTGCTATTTCTTCGCTTGCTAACGGTTAACTATTTTAATAAGCCTCCGACCGGCTGCGAGTCGTCTCCACACTGCCTGAGGTTCACGCTGACATGACCACCTCCTCCACCAGCCTGCCGCCGATGCACGCTTCATCGGCGGCCCGTAACAGCTTAGCCGCTCGGGTTGATGCGCTGCCCTCCTCCGCCGGATTGTGGCGCTTTATAACGCTGCTGGCGCTGGGCGGCTTTTTTGAGCTTTATGACCTGTTTGAAACCGGCTATATCAGTACCGGCCTGCTGTCGGCGGGCGTATTTCACACGGGTGCGGCAGGCGTGCTGGGCTTCTCCGATCAGGCGGCCTTCGCCTCGGCCACTTTTCTCGGTCTGTTTTTCGGTGCCAGCCTGCTGGCGCCCTACGCTGACCGCTTTGGTCGCCGTCTCACCTTTATGTGTGCGCTGCTGTGGTACGGGCTGTTTTCGCTGCTGATGGCGTTCCAGCAGAGCGCGGAGATGATTATTCTGTTCCGCTTTCTGGTGGGGATCGGGCTGGGCGTCGAGCTGGTGACCATCGACACCTATCTGTCGGAATGGGTGCCGACCCATCTGCGCAGCCGCGCCTTTGCCTTCTCCTTTTTCGTGCAGTTTTTATCGGTGCCGGCCGTGGCGCTGATGTCGTGGTGGCTGATTCCGCAAACGCTGTTCAGCCTTGAAGGCTGGCGCTGGGTGGTCATTGCGGGCGCGGTCTGCTCGCTGGTGATCTGGCTGGTGCGCAGGAACCTGCCGGAGTCGGCGCGCTGGCTGGCGCAGCAGGGTCGTCATCAGGAGGCGCATCAGGTGTTGTCCACGATGGAGCAACGCTGCGGCATCCCGGCAGGACCCGCTTTTTCAGCCGACGACGCCGCGGCGCAGCTGCCAAAACGGGGGCGCTTCAGCGAGATCTGGTCACCCTCTTACCGCAAGCGCACCCTGATGCTGGTGGTGATGAATTTTTTCCAGGCGATCGGCTTTTTCGGCTTTGGTAACTGGCTGCCTGCGCTGCTGTCAGGCCGCGGTGCCACGGTGACGCACAGTTTGCTTTATGCCTTCTTCATCACGCTGGCCTATCCGCTGGGATCGCTGATCTGTAGCCGCTACGCCGATAAGCTGGAAAATAAGTGGCAGATTGTCCTTTCGTCGCTGATGACGGTGGTGTTCGGCACGTTGTTCGCCTTCCAGACGCAGCCGGTATTGCTGATTCTCTGCGGCTTCCTGATCACCTGGTCCAACGCCTGGCTGACCTTCAGCTTCCACGCCTATCAGACCGAGATTTTCCCGACCCATATTCGTGCGCGGGCGGTCGGCTTCTGCTACTCCTTCAGCCGTCTCTCTACGGTATTCAGCAGTATTTTGATTGGGGTGATCCTGCAGTATGCCGGTACGCCAGGCGTGATTACCTTTATCGTGCTGAGCATGGTGATGGTGATGCTGTCGGTAGGGATTTATGGGCCGAAAACGCGCGGTATCGATCTGGAGAATATCTAAAAGAAAAGGCCGTCATCCTGATGATGACGGCCTTTTTTACTGCCGATTATTTGCCTTCCAGTACCCGGATATCTGCACTGCCCAGCCGATCTTTCTCATCTTTACGCAGCTCAGCGACCTGTTTCGCGCTGACCGGCTCCGACGCCTTGTTGCCCCAGCTGTTACGCACGAAGTTGACCACGTCCGCCACCTGCTGATCGTCAAGACGCCAGCCAAATGCTGGCATGGTAATCGTCGACGGCGCGCCATTAACGCCAGGCAACTGTCCGCCCACCAGCACGATATGAATCAGTGAGGTCGGATCGTCCGCCAGTACTACCGGATTACCGCGCAGCGCCGGATAGAAACGTTTATAGCCGCTGCCATCGGTTTTATGGCACGCCGCACAGCTGTCGACGTAGGTGGCTGCCCCCGTCGCACTGTCGTCACCTTTCCACAATGCTTTGGCGGTGGCGTCATCGACGCTGAAGGCTGCCTGATGCGGATCTTTCGCGCCCAGCGACTTCAGATAGCGCGCAATCGCCGTGATATCGGACGCGCTCAGGTGCTGCAGGCTGTGTTCCACCACGTCGGTCATGCCACCAAAAGCTGCGGTCTGATCGTTGCGGCCATAACGCAGGAACTGACGCAGGTCCTCTTCGCTCCAGCGACCCAGTCCATCACGGTTGTCGCCACGCAGATTGCTGGCGGTCCAGCCATCAATCGGTGCGCTGCTGCCCGCCAGATAGTCGCTGCCCTCATTGTTGGTCAGCGCCTTCTCCTGCATCGTGATGCTGCGCGGCGTGTGACAGGCCCCGCAGTGACCCAGTCCTTCTACCAGATAGCGACCACGTGCCAGCACCGGATCTTCCTGGGCTGCAGGCTGGAACGCTTTCACGTCGGGCGCAAAAATTCCGCGCCAGATCGCCAGCGGCCAGCGCATCGACAGCGGCCAGGGAATGTCGCTCTCCCGGTTTGGCTGCCCGACCGGCGCGACGCCATGCATGAAGTAGGCGTAAAGCGCCTTCATGTCTTCATCGCTGACCACTGCATAAGAGGGATATGGCATCGCCGGATAGAGCGTATCGCCATTTTTCGCCACGCCCTGACGCACCGCTTTCTGGAAGTCGTCGTAGCTGTATTCGCCAATGCCAGTCGCGGGATCGGGCGTAATGTTGGTGGAGTAGATGGTGCCAATCGGTGTTGCCATCGGCAGCCCACCGGCAAAGGCCGCGCCGCCTTTGCTGGTGTGGCAGGCCACACAGTCACCGGCTCGCGCCAGATACTCACCCCGTTTAACCAGATCGTCCTGGCTGCTCTCCGCCAGGGCGGCGAACGTCAGGGAGCCAAGAATCAGAGCCAGAATGCCATTTTTCATCGCCATGTCCTTATGCCTGCACCAGTGGGCCTGGGTTTTTCAGGTAGTGTTCGCGAATCGCTTTAGCTGACCAGTAGGTCAGCGCCGCCACCATGCCGGTCGGGTTGTAGCCCAGTCCCTGCGGGAAAGCCGATGCGCCCGGTACAAACACATTCGGCACATCCCAGCTTTGCAGATAACGGTTAACCGCACTGGTTTTTGGATCGTCGCCCATGATCGCCCCGCCACTGATGTGGGTAGTCTGATAAACCGTGGAGTCGAAATGGGTGCCAGGCTTTTTCGCGCCGCCGATGATCATCTTCGGATTCATCGCTTCCGCGATATTGCGCATCTTGCCGACCATGAACTGCGCCATTTTGATGTCGTTCTCCTGCCAGTCAAAGGTCATGCGCAGCAGCGGCTGTCCATAGGCATCTTTGTAGTTGGGATCGAGATCAAGGTAGTTGGCGCGATAAGACTGGTGGGCGCCGTGCGCATCCATCGACAGATGATGGGTGTAGGTATCCGCCACCGCCGCTTTCCATTTGCTGCCCCAGTTGGGCGTACCCGCCGGCACCGGCAGGCCGGAGATCGGTTTGGTGCCCGCCTGGTTAACCCAGAATGGCGAACCACCAACAAAGCCCAGCGGCCCATGGTCGAAGTTATCCGCGTTGAAATCATCAACCGCAACGCCTGCGCCACCCGCACCGATAAACGGATTAGTGGTGGTGTTCTTATCAAACAGCGCCTTCAGCGTAGAGAGGTTCTGATAGGCGAAGTTGCGGCCTACGGTCCCTTCGTTGGTAATCGGGTTGTAGGGTTTGCCGATGCCCGACAGCAGCATCAGGTGAACATTGTGGAACTGGAAGGCGGAGAGGATCACCAGGTCAGCGGGCTGAACCTGCTCGCGGCCCTGCCCATCCACATAGGTCACGCCGGTCGCACGCGTTTTGTCATCGCTGAGATTGACCCGCAGCACATAAGAGTTATTGCGCAGCTCAAACTTCGGCTCCTGACGCAGCGCAGGCAGGATATTGACGTTAGGCGACGCCTTGGAATACATGTAGCAGGCGTAGCCGCTGCAATAACCGCAGAAGTTGCACGGCCCCATCTGTGCGCCGTAGGTGTTGGTATACGGACCCGAGGTATTGGCGGACGGCAGATCGTAAGGGTGATAGCCGACCGACTCTGCCGCCTGAGCAAACAGCTGCGCCGAGTAAGTGCGCTTCTGCGCGGGCAGCGGGAAGTTATCTGAGCGATCGGGTGCAAACGGGTTGCCGCCTGTATCTTTGCCGACCACTTTGCCTTTGATACTCCAGGCGCTGCCTGAGGTGCCAAAAACTTTTTCCGCTTTGTCGAAGAACGGCTCCAGCTCATCGTAGCTGACGCCAAAATCCTGAATCGTCATGCCTTCCGGAATGAAGTTCTTGCCGTAGCGCTCTTCGTAATGGCTGCGCATCCGCAACTCAACCGGATCGACACGGAAATGGACGCCGGACCAGTGAAGACCCGCGCCACCGGTACCGGTGCCGGGCAGAAATGCCGCCAGCTGACGATAGGGCACTGCGGTCTGCGACGCATCATGACGAATGGTCACGGTGCTTTTGGAGAGATCCTGGAAAAGCTTTTTGCGGACGTTATAGGTCAGCTCATCAATGGACTGCGGATAGGAGCCATCAGGATAGGTATCACGATGCGGTCCGCGCTCCAGCGCCAGCACGTTCAGGCCCGCTTCGGTCAGCTCTTTCGCCATAATGGCACCCGCCCAGCCGAAGCCGACAATCACCGCATCCACTTTTTTCATTTCGTTTGCCATGCTTAGCTTCTCTCCCCGCGAATCGACACTGACGGGAACGGATAACGTTCGCCGCGCTCTACCCAGTCCATAAAGTCGGCGCGTGCGCCAGGGAAGTTAATCAGCTTCCAGCCGACCATGCCCTGATTCCCGCCGTGTATAGGATCGCTGAAGAAGCCTTCGCGGGTATTCTGCAACAGGAAGCTAAAGAAGACTTTTGCTGGCAGCTGGCTGAATTCAGCACTGCCATTTTCCATCGCCTGCAGTAAGGCATCCTGCTGCTCGCCACTGAGCTGGGCGAACACCTTGCCGTGCTGCTTTTTGCTGTAATTATCGGCATCGGCCAGACCGAGGCGGTAGATCTGCTGTGGCACCAGCGGCAGCTGATAGCCCAGCTCTTTCGGCAGGTCGGGGTTAAACGGCCCCTGCATATACCAGTTCGACCCCGTGGCATACGGCGTATTCATCTGACGATCGATAAACTCAGGCACGCCCGCTTCCAGCGCACCAGGCCCGCGTTCATCGCTGGGGATAAGCCGTGCCACGGCGGCGGTAATAAAAGCAAACTCTTCGGCGGTGAACCAGTTCGGCTGGTAGTCGCGCGCCTGCTGTGGCGTGGCCGGGGTTTCAGCCGCCTGTGTGGCCAGCGGCAGGGAGAGTGCACCCATCGCTGTGGAACCTACCGCCATTGCAGGCGCCAGGGTGATTGTCTTCAGCAAAAAATCCCTGCGTGAATGACCCTTTTTTTGTTCTGACATGACATTGCCTCATTCCCGCGCTGACCGGCGGTATGAAAAAAATAGGTGGTTGCGTTGTAATGGTTTTTATCAGCAGATACAGGCCAGGAGCCTGTTTGTTACCGGTAACAAACAACCTATTGTAACACTGCCATTCACAAAGATTTAGTTCCAGGAAACAAAACCGCACAATTTCATTAACATCTATCCCCCTCCTGTCATTAGCAGAAACAACAGACTACAGACAGCGACCCGTCAAAAACGTTATAACAGGCAACACACAACAGCGGAGTGCCTATGTTTAAGTCTTTTTTTCCGCGGCCAGCGCTGTTTTTCAGCTCTGCGGCTGTCTGGAGCTTAGTAGCGATTTTTGCCTGGTTCGGCTTTGCCAGCGATTTACCTGCTCATTTTTGGCCTGCTTTTCAGGCTGCGATAAAGCAGCCTTTGCCCACGACAGTGATGCGCTTCATTGCACCAGGTGAGTTATGGTTTTATGCCTATTACTGGATAATGGTTGCCCTGTTCGCACTTGCCTGGCGAGTGATTGATAACCACCCCTGGCAGCGTTGGTCAGTGTGGGGCTCTGCGCTAATTATTTTTGTTACCTGGTTTGGGGTTCAGGTCGGCGTAGCAATTAACGCCTGGTATCAACCCTTTTACGACTTGATACAAAAGGCAATAACAAAAGCCGGTTCTGTATCAATTAGCCAGCTCTATTCTGAAATTGTGGGCGTAGCAGGCATTGTTATGGTTGCTGTGACTATTGGCGTAATAAATGCCTTTTTTATTAGCCACTGGGTATTCCGCTGGCGTACCGCGATGAATAATTATTATATGCACCACTGGCAGCGATTACGTCATATTGAAGGCGCAGCGCAGCGTGTGCAGGAAGATACGATGCGCTTTGCTCTCACACTGGAGGGATGGGGAGTCAGTTTCATACAGGCTATCATGACGCTCATCGCTTTTTTGCCAGTACTGGTTCAGCTGTCACACCATGTAAAAAGCGTACCGATTCTTGGCGCCATACCTTATGCATTGGTCATTGCCGCCGTTGTCTGGTCTGTACTGGGAACAGGACTGTTAGCAGTAGTCGGATTAAAATTACCAGGCCTGGAGTTTCGTAACCAGCGAGTAGAAGCAGCTTATCGTAAAGAACTGGTTTACGGCGAAGACAATGCTGACCGCGCTACACCGCCGACGGTAAGAGTGCTTTTTGACAACGTCAGACTGAATTACTTTCGTCTCTATTTTCATTATCTGTACTTCAATATCGCCAGAATGTTCTATTTACAGATAGATAATCTCTTTGGCCTGGTCATGTTGTTCCCATCAATCGCCGCAGGAACGATAACACTGGGTCTGCTCAATCAAATTAGCAACGTGTTCGATCAGGTTCGCGGTTCTTTCCAGTATCTGATCACCTCGTGGTCAACGCTGGTTGAACTGATGTCGATTTACAAGCGTCTGCGCAGCTTTGAGCAGATTCTGGATGATGTTCCGCACGATGAGATGATGCGCGAAGCGTCGGAAGAGGTGTAACTACTTAAGGATGGCGGCACGGGTCGATTGCCACCCCACTCTCCTCAGCCACGGATCATCCCGCAAAGAACCTGCAGGACTCCTGTAACAGCAGAGATGTGCTGCTCCTGGCCCGCGAAAGCGGGCTTTTTTAATGCTTAAATCAGCCGTCATGCGTGTTCTCTGGCTTGAATTTATAAGCTGTAGCTTATAATCTGTACCCTGTATGACGGAATATATACAAGGAAGTATGTCATGTGGACCGTACTCCTGAGCCCGCGCTTTGAAAGCTGGCTAAGTGAGCAGGAAGAAGCCCTGCAGGAAAAAATGTTAGCGGATCTGGGAAAGTTAAAAGTATACGGCCCTGATTTGCCTCGCCCTTATGCTGATACTCTCAAGGGCTCGCAGTACAGGAATATGAAAGAACTCCGCGTACAGTTTTCAGGAAAGCCAATTCGGGCATTTTATGCATTTGACCCTGTCCGCCAGGCTATTGTGTTATGTGCCGGAGATAAGAGTCATGACAAACGTTTTTATATCCGAATGATACGCATCGCTGACGATGAATTTTCAGCCTGGCTGGCTGAACAGGAGAAAGGGAAATAATTAATGAGAACCCTGGATGATGTTATCGCCGACTTCTCCCCTGAGAGTCAGGCGCGAATCAAAAAAATGTCTGATGAAATGATTCTGGAAGTCGGGCTTCAGATGATTCGCGAAGAGCTTCAGTTATCACAAAAGACGCTCGCCGAGGCCATGGGCGTGCGTCAGCCTGCCGTTGCTCAGATTGAGCAACGCGGAAATGAGATTAAGGTTGCCACGCTGAAACGCTATGTCGAAGCAATGGGCGGAAAACTCAGTCTTGATGTGGAACTTCCGACCGGAAAAAGAGTGGCCTTTCGCATCTGAACCCTCAAAACGGCGAAAGCGATTCTGTTTAAATAAAAAAGCCACTCGTCAGAGTGGCTTTCTCGTTTACAAAGACCGGATGTAAAACAGCTTCAACACAGCAGTGTCAGGGACGTCACGCCTTACAGTGCAATACGCATCACGCTGTCAGGATTTTTTGGCGGCGCCTTACGCGAGCCAGGCTGCTTCACGCTGACATAAAGCACCTTGCCGTCTGCCGAGAGTGCCAGACTGTTAGGCAGCGCCGGGGTTTTCACCGTGCGCTTCACCTTATAGCTGCTGGCGTCGATGATGCTGACTTCACCCGCTTTGCGATGGGTGACATAAAGCTCATCGCGATCACCATTAAACAGCACCGCCAGCGATTCCGGCACATCAATCCGCTGAATCACCTGCTGATTACGCAGATCAACCACCAGCACCTGCGCCTGCTTTGAATCTGTCAGGAAGGCGCGCTGACCGCGCGTATCCAGCGCGATGTTCAGGAAGAAGTGCTCTTTATCTCCGTCAATCTTCTGCTTTTTCTCAATGGCATTGGTGCGCGCATTGATCGTCACCAGTTCACCATCACCGTTGGTGACGTAGACCTTTTGCGCGTCTGAATCTACCGCCAGGCCGGTGCCCATTTTACCGGTATTCGGGATGGTACTGACAAGCTTCAGCGTGCTGCCATCCACCACCCAGACCACGCTTTGCGGTCCCAGGCCGGTGATATAAACCCGGTTAGTTTTAGCATTAACCGCCACCTGACGCGGCTGCAATGGGCGCACTGTCTCACTGCGCTTACGGCTATCCAGCACCAGCGTGTTGAGCACTTTGCCGCTGCTGGCGTCAATGGCCGTAACCGAGCCGTTTACGGTGTTGCCGATGTAGAGCACGTTGGTTTGCGGGTTGATCGCCGCGCCGAAAGATTTCAGCTCCGTATTGATCGACTGCTGTACCGCCAGCGTCGCCGGGTCGAGACGGAAAACTGTGCCGCCGTCACCGCTGCTGTTCTGCGCTGTCGCCACGAACAGCGCGTTATCTTTCGGGCTGACTGCCAGTTCATAGACGCCTTTACCCACAGCCTGATTGAGATCTTCAGCCTGCACCGCCAGCCATCCTGAGGCAGAGAACAGGGCCGTAGCCAGTAACAGCGGACGCAGGGTCCGGCACGTATTGGTAATCGCTTTCATAACTTCTCCATAGTTAATCCACTGCAGACGCAGTGAAAAGAAAGCCCGACATTGCAACCAGAAACAGCTGACCAGCAGTCAGATGCAGAATTGTTTTTGAGAATAATAATTATTTCGGGGGGAAAGGGACAGGATTATTAGCGGATAAACGCCGCCAGGACGCCCAAAGGCGTCCTGTCAGCACAAGAGGGTAAAACTTAACTTATTTCAGCAGCTCAGCGGTCATGTGAACGCCGTTGTTAGTGTAAGCTTCAGTGATTTTATATGAAGCACCAGCTTCCTGAGCCTGCGCAGCGATTTTCGCTTCAGCACCATCCAGCGTAGAGTCGATGGCGGTCACAGATTGTGCGAAGCTGGCAAATGGCAGAACAGAAAGCGCGATAACAGCTGCAAAAGTTTTGATAGATTTCATGGTCAATTCCTCGGTTAATTTTTATCAGGTAAGGCGTGCTGCCTTGTTGATAGATATATTAGTCCGGAAGTTGATCAGTAAAAAGCGGAGGGTTTTGCTTAACTCGTTCAGTAAAATTGATGATAAAAAGCATATTTCGCACAGTTATCACTCAAAAGGTTAATAATCTACCCCCATAAAAAAAGGCAGCATATATTGCTGCCCTTGAGGATTTAACCGTGATGTCGTACCCGGGTGAAGATGGTCAGCGCGGCCAGCAGCATCAGCACTCCGCTGGCAACGAACACACCGCCTGCGCCGCGCAGGTCAAACATCCAGCCGCCCGCCGCCGCGCCGACAGTAATCGCCAGCTGGATGGTGGCAACCAGTAAACCGCCGCCTGACTCCGCATCATCCGGCACCGCGCGCGAAATCCAGGTTGACCAGCCGGTTGGCATCGAACCAAACGCCATACCCCAGATCGCCACGCCTGCACCTACCATCCAGCTGACATCGCCAAAGCTCACCAGCAGCAGCGCGGTGACACTCATCAACAGCGCCATGCCACTCAGGGTCAGTGATACGCTGCGGGTGACCAGGAAACCGGCCAGCGAGGTGCCAAAGAAGTTCGCCACACCAAAGGCCAGCAGCACCAGCGACAGCTGATTGAGGTTGAGCTGCGCAACGCTTTCCAGAAATGGACGCAGATAGGTGAAGAAGGCGAAGTGACCGGTAAACATCATGATTACCGCCAGCATTCCCCAGCGCATCACACCAATTCGCAGCAGCGCCAGCACCCCGCCGTTGCGGGCTTTGTTCTCTGCTGGCATGGCGGGCAGGGTAAAGAACTGCCACAGCAGCGCCACCGCACCCAGTCCGGCAGTCAGCATAAAGATGTTGCGCCAGCCCACCAGTCCGCCGAGATAGCTGCCCAGTGGCGTAGCGATAATCGTCGCCAGCGAGATACCGCTGAAGACGATAGAGAGCGCACGCGGCACCTGATCGGTGGGAACCAGGCGCATGGTGATGGCGGTTGAGAGTGTCCAGAAGCCGCCAATGGCCATACCCAGCAGCACCCGCGCCAGCAGGATCACCGTCAGGTCAGCCGCAAACGCCACCATCAGTGCCGACGCGATCAGCAACAACGAAAATACCAGCATGACGATGCGGCGGTCGATGCGCCGCGTGACGCTGCCGGTGACCAGACTGGTAAACAGCGCCACCAGCGCGGTGATGGTGACGGTCTGTCCCGCCTGGCCTTCGGATACGCCCAGGCTGTGAGCCATCGGCGTCAGCAGACTCACGGGTAAAAATTCGGCGGTGATGAGGCTGAACACCCCAAATGCCATAGCAAATACCGCGCCCCACGCGGGACGGGTCGGCGAGGAAACCTCATCAGCCACTTCGGTTGTCAGACTCATGCTGCTTCTCCGGAAGATAAAAAAAGTGAGTGTGAGCATAGAGCGACGCGTCAGGACGATCTATGATGCTTACACCTTCATTTTTGATAATTCGTCTGGAATCACATGAGCCACTATGGAGATCTGACCAGCGAGCTGCTGATGGGGATGCGCCTCTATGGCGTGAACTATCAGCGTATCGCAGTGAGCGCGCCGTTCGGGCTGCGTTATGAGCACGCGCCGGGCCGGGCGCAGTTCCACTTTGTCGGACGCGGCTCACTGATGGTGCGCAGCGCCTCCGGCGAGGTGTTTCAGCTCAACAGCGGCGATGCGCTGCTGGTGCCGCACGGCAAACCCCACAGCCTGATCTCCAGTGAGGAGGCGAGCTGCCAGTGTATTAAGAACATGGCGAGCAAGCCGCTCTGCGACAGCGTCTGCGCCATTGCAGCCCCGGAAGATGCCTGTGATGACGAGCACAGTGTGCTGCTGTTCAGCGCCTGCATGGCGTTTGAGCTCGGCGGCATGCAGCCGCTGATCAACACCATGCCCGATGTGATGCTGGTGAGTACTCTGCTGTCGCAATACCCGGAGATTCAGCCGATTCTGGCGGCGATGGAACGGGAGTCTCGCACCCGCCAGGCGGGATTCGCCGGGATTCTGTCGCGTCTGGCAGATGTGGTTGCCGCGCTGATTGTGCGCGGCTGGGTAGAGAACGGCTGCGGCGAGCGCAGTGGGCTGGTGCAGGCGATGCGCGATCCACGTCTGAGTCAGGCGATTGCTGCGATGCATCGGGAGCCAGGCGAAAACTGGACGGTGGCGCGGCTGGCCAGCGTGGCAGGCTGTTCGCGCTCAGTGTTTGCCGGACGGTTTCTCAATGCCACCGGCATGACGCCGCTGCGCTATCTGACGGAGTTGCGGATGCGGCTGGCGGTGCAGCGGATTGTGAACAACGGTGAAGCGGTGGAAGCCGTGGCTTATCATCTCGGCTACGGCTCGATTGCGGCATTCAGTCGCGCCTTTAAACGGATTGTCGGTCAGTCACCAGGCGCACTGCGTGCCGGACGCGACGGCACGCAGGCGCTGGCCTCTTAACCGGGCCGCTTAATCTCTTCTCTTAACGAAAGACGCTGATCGCTTCGACCAGACGGTTAGCCTGATGAGTCATGCGGCCTGAAGCCTCGGCGCTTTCTATCACGCGGTCGGCGTTCTGGTGGGTAATATCATCAAGATCTTCCACCGCTGAACTGACTTCGCTGAGCGCGGTCGCCTGTTCGGCCGTGGCGGCGCTGATCTGGGCGATCAGTGCGGTGACATTCTGCACCTGCGACACGATATCCTGCATCGTGCGGCCTGCCGCGCTGGCGTGCTCATTGCCCGAGTTGACCCGGCTGGCGCTGGTTTCAACCAGCATTTTGATTTCGCTCGCGGCTTTGGCGCTGCGCTGCGCCAGGCTGCGCACTTCTCCGGCAACCACCGCAAAGCCTTTGCCCTGCTCACCGGCCCGCGCCGCTTCCACGGCGGCGTTCAGTGCCAGGATATTGGTCTGGAACGCAATCCCGTCAATGACGCTGGTAATATTGGCAATCCGCTTTGAACTGTCAGCAATTTCGCCCATCATGCCCATCATTTCGGTCATCACCTCACCGCCTTTGCTGGCAGCGTGGCTGGTGCCGGCTGAGAGGGTATTCGCCTCATGTGCAGTTTCAGTGTTGCTCTTCACCGTGGCGGTCATTTCGTTCATGGTGGCCGCAGTCTGCTGCACGTTGGCAGCCGCCTGTTCGGT
The DNA here is from genome assembly GCF_054056055.1 of Pantoea sp. PvP021. NCBI lineage: Bacteria > Pseudomonadati > Pseudomonadota > Gammaproteobacteria > Enterobacterales > Erwiniaceae > Pantoea > Pantoea sp. PvP021. The sequence continues at coordinate 140,707 of NZ_JBSRXX010000007.1, forward strand.
ACGGCGGCTGAGTTCGTTATTGCTGCGGGCGATGGCGTCGCTGGCGCTCAGCACGTTGATCGCCTGGCCGCTGACATCATCCACCAGCCAGCGGAACATCAATCCGAGCTGACCGATGGCGCGCAGCGTCACACCCACCTCATCAACGCGGTCCATCTGCTCCACTTTATGGCTGGCACCGGTTGCCACGCTCAGCGCCTGTTTGCACATCCGCTCAATAGGGCGTGAAATCTGCTGCTCCAGCCACAGGCTGCAGAGCAGAAGCAGCGCAACCATTCCCGCGGTAAAGCCTGCCAGTGCCGTGGGCGTCATGCCCAGCGCCCAGACCCCTGCCACCGAGAGGGGCAGTAACGTCAGCAGCGTTGTGCGGATCCGCCAGCGAAGGGGCAGCGTCTTCAGGATTGAGGCGGGACGACGCCAGCCGCTGCGAACCAGCAGGCCTTTGTGAAAACGTCGCCCTCTGGCGCGGCCTTCACGAAAATCCTGATAGAGCACCTCAGTCTGACGCACTTCCTCTGCCGTGGGTTTGGTGCGCACCGACATGTAGCCCTGCACTTTACCGTCGCGGACTACCGGAATGGCGTTGGCCCGCACCCAGTAGTGATCGCCATTTTTACGGCGATTCTTGACCAGTGCCGTCCAGGGCTCACCCTGTTTCAGCGTCGCCCACATGTCGGCAAACGCTTCTGATGGCATATCGGGATGACGCACCATGTTATGCGGCTGGCCGTTGATCTCGTCGGCGGTGAAGCCGCTCGCCTCGATAAACGCGTCGTTAGCGTAGGTGATGTGGCTGTTAAGATCGGTGGTCGACATCAGTGTCGCATTATCGTCGAACAGATATTCACGCTGAGAGACAGGCTGGTTGTTACGCATCAAAAGTCCTTGGAGACCCGACGTCCTGCACGCGACGGTCTGAGTGTCGGCATGAAAACTGTGGGCTGAGAGATAACGATTACCTTTTTTTATGTTTTCGGCATGCTTCTGCCTACTCTTTAGCGTTTAAGTTAAATTAGTGGCAATAATAAAGCCGCTTTGTAGCGGCTTTCACATTTTTGGTTGATTATCCATCCGTTAGCCGGACTGGAGAATTCCGGCAGCGGGTCAGCTGAGGTCGACATTACGGGTGCCAAACCACCAGGTGAGCAGGAATCCGCCGATCCAGGCCACCATCAGCCCGGCCAGATAGACCGCCATGCCAGCGAAGATCCCCTGGCTGGAGGTCATCAGTGGCAGCGTGACCAGGCCGGAGGGTCCGAATACCGTGTTCATCCCGACCGGCAAACCCAGCCACGCCACCAGCCCGATAAAGAACCCGCCCAGCGCACCACCGCCGCAGGCGGTGATAAAAGGCTTGAGGCGCGGCAAAGTGACGCCGTAGATCAGCGGTTCACCGACGCCAAGCAGCCCCGGCACGATAGCGCCTTTGATCTGCGCCCGCAGCAGCGCCCCTTTTTCTGCTTTGCACCACAATGCCAGTGATGCGCCGACCTGGCCTGCTCCCGCCATCGCCAGAATCGGGAAGAGCGAGTTAAACCCCTGGGTTTCCATCAGCGCAAAGTAGACCGGAATAAAGCCCTGATGGATGCCGAACATCACCGCGATCAGGAACAGCCCGGCCAGCAGCGCACAGCCAAAGGGATTGTTATTGAGATGGATAAACAGCCACGACATCCCTTTAAACAGTTCGCCGCCCAGCGGCATGATCAACAGATAGGTGATGGCGCCGGTGATCAACAGCGTAAACAGCGAGGTGAGGATCATATCGAGATTGTCGGGAATGATTTTGCGCAGCTGTTTTTCAATCCACGCCCCGATAATCGCCGCCATCAGCACGCCAATAATGTTGCCGCGCGGGTCGATCGCCAGGCCAAAGAAGTTTTCCATGCCGCTGTAGTAGCCGGTGGTGGCCGTGGGCACATAGCCGAGCACAAACAGCGAGGCGATGATTGCGCCATTGACGCCGCTGCCGCCAAACGCTTTTTGCGCGTTGTAGCCAATGAGGATGCTGAGAAAGGTGAACAGCCCTTTACCGAAGACTTTCATGTACGCCACGGTATGCAGCAGCCAGGGCGCGTGGTCACCGGGTGCGTTGAGGTGGAGACTCTGTTCAATCAGCGTGGCAAATCCCAGCAGCAGCCCCGCGCCGATAAAGCCCGGAATCAGCGGAGTGAAGATGGTGGCGAAGCGCGACAGGAACTGATGCACGCCGCTGGTCTGTTTCGCCTTTAGCTGCTGCTTCTGCTGCTGCGCCAGCACGCGAAGTTCCGCTGTTTCGCCCTGCGGTACCAGCGCGGTATCACCCTGAGCCAGCAGGTTCTGCATCCCCTCGGCGGCGGTTTGCGCCTTGCCAGGCCCCAGCACAATCTGCAACTGTGCCTCGCTGTCGATAACGCCTAAGACACCCGGCAGGCTTTTTAACCGTGCCAGATCACTCTCTCCCGGCTGATTGAGCGTCAGGCGGAGCCGCGTCATGCAGTGACCACAGGCCGCGATATTTTGCGCGCCACCGACCGCCTGCAGGATGTCGCGCAACAGTGCCTCGGTGATTCTGGCCATTAGCGTGCTCCCGCTGCCTGTAAAGCCTGACGGATAAAGCCCTGATGCTGACTGAGCAGCGCTTTCGCCTCATCGGCAGCCAGGTCAGCCAGCACCATCAGGATGGCGGTTTTGCAGTGTCCGCCACAGGCGGTGAGCGCGGCGCTGGCCGTCGCCTCATCACAGTCAGTGGCCTGCATGACGATGTTAACCTGACGCTGCACCAGTTTCTGATTGGTGGCTTCCACATCGACCATCAGGTTGCCGTACACTTTTCCGCTGCGGATCATCGACCCGGTAGTGAGCATGTTGAGCACCAGTTTTTGTGCCGTGCCCGCTTTCATACGGGAAGACCCGGTGATCACTTCGGGGCCGACCACCGGCGTGAGCGCAATCGCGGCAACCTGCGACATGGCGCTGCCTGGATTACAGGTGAGCGATACAGTGGTTGCGCCAAGTTCGTTCGCGTAAGCCAGCGCGCCCAGTACGTAGGGTGTGCGACCGCTGGCGGCGATGCCAACCAGCACATCGTGGCGGCTGAAGTGGATATCTTTCAGATCCTGCGCGCCCTGCTCCCGGTTGTCTTCCGCGTTTTCTACCGCCTGGAGTATGGCGGTATGGCCTCCTGCAATCAGGCCGATAACCTGCTCGCGGGGTGTGCCAAAGGTAGGTGGGCATTCGCTGGCATCCAGTATGCCAAGTCGACCGGAGGTGCCTGCGCCGCAATAGATCAGTCGTCCACCGGCCTGGAAGGCGGCGCAGATGGCGTCAACGGCGGCGGCAATCTGCGGCATGATGGCCTCTACCGCCAGCGCCACCTTTTTATCTTCATCATTGATGACGCGAAGCATCGCTTCGGTGGAGAGTTCGTCAATATTCTGGCTGGCCGGGTTGCGGCCTTCGGTGATCATCTGGCTGAGGTCGAGTTTCATGGCGGGCTCCGCAAAGGAATAAATTATTCAAATTACTAACTATCATAACGAATGATTAATTCATTGGGTGAGATCTTTTTTCGATGGATGTGGGGTGAGTCATGTTGCGGGGGATCAGGTTGGGTGAGTGATGAGTATAAGCATTACGACCTGGGTTCGGTGCATGTGAGTGCAATCGCTGGGAGACCGGTGCCGGTCAGAAAAGGTTCACCTGATCGTAAAGACGCATTCGTCATCCATGACGCTCGGCCCACGCCGTCCCTGGCGTGGGACGCTTTACTCTTCAGGTGAACCTTTTCTTCCTTCAAGCTTTTTTATTGCTGTTTGAATGATGGAACGCGGCCTCAGGCACACTGACGCTAAGCCCACGCCGTCCCTGCCGTGGGACGCTTTACTCTTCAGGTGAACCTTTTCTTCCCTCAGGCTTTTTTATGGCTGCTTGAAAAGAGGCTTGAGTCGGACATAAACGTTGAAAAAGGCCTGCTGGAGTAAGATGTCCTTTCCTGGTTTTTGTCCTTCTGACAATCTGTACCCGAGGTGGATGAGAAGGCGGATACCAGCATTGACGGAGTTAAGCGTCCGCCGCATTGTTCAAAAACGTCGGGAGCGTTTTTGAACAATGCAAAGCGTTGGCCCGCTTGCGGGCGAGCCTCATGGATGAGGTGAGTGAACCGGCGGCCGAGGCCCCAGGGATGGGTTTTCGACGACTTTACGCAGTCACTGCTGGTATCCGACTGAACGGAGCACTGTTTTCCCTGCAAAGACCTCGCCTCCCATCCTATGTCACTCATCCAAAAGACAATTAAAACCCACCAATCGCAGGTTAAACGCGCAACCATTTAATCAATATAAAGTTGTGACGTTCTGCAGCCATATAAAACAGCCAGCTTCTCAAGCGTTTGTTTTTGAGGTTTCTTTCTCGACTCTAACTTCGACACGCCAGCCTGCGTGATGCCCAGTTTATTCGCCACCTCTTCCTGTGACATGTGACGATGCAAACGCCAGGCAACATGCAAAGGAACGGATTGCCGTCGGCTGATTTTCATTACATCGTGAGGAATCGTTTCATCATCGTCTGGACCCACTTCATAAGGGACAGACTCAAACACATCATCTAAATGACGTTCAGCCATGAGCTTATTAAACAGCTCTATAGGGATGACAGCACCAGTGCGGTTCCCGCGCTCGTCCGTCAGAAACTGTATAGCATTCATGGGTAATCACTCCTTACTGGTACGGCAGGCAACACTGTCTGATCGTCTGCCTGTGCTGCGGAACGCTAAACCCGGCTGCACAGAACTTATTGATGACGCACATTGCTCCTGCCACACTGCTAGCGCTTTTTGTACGTGGTCGATGTTCTTCTTACGACTTCAAGTATATCTATCACTACTGGCTGACCTTTCTCTATCTTCCAGAGTACGCGGTAGTGACCTACTACCAGCTTCATTCGCTTCTGTTTATCATCAGTCAGCTTTTCGACTTTCAGATGGGGAATATCCGGCCATTTAGCCAGCGCCTCTACAGCATCTTCAATAGCGTTGCCCTCTTTCTGAGGCAGCCCATAAAGCTGTTTCAATGCCTTTTTCGTCCAGTTAATTTCTGGCATCCGTCAACACTCCATGTTGTCAAAGAAGACAGTCAACTCACCGCAACGGAATATAACTATAATCAATCATAATCACAATATCCCTGTCGTATAAACATGGTTTTTAGTTATAAAATTATAACCTTTTAATTTTCAGTCAACCTGTATATCTGCCATGAAAAATCTCATAAAAAAAGGCCCAACTTTCGTTGAGCCCATTCTTACGTTAATGCCGTGTTCAGCTTGCGGTCTGTGTCCGCAGCTCCAGCTCATACTCTTTCGCCTTTTCGACGTCGAACTGGTTTTCCCAGCGGGCAATCACCAGCACCGCCAGCGCATTACCAACCACGTTCAGCGCGGTACGCGCCATATCCATGATGCGGTCAACACCGGCGATAAACGCCAGACCTTCCAGAGGAATGCCGACGCTGCCCAGTGTGGCCAGCAGCACCACGAAGGAGACGCCTGGCACGCCAGCGATACCTTTAGAGGTCACCATCAGCGTTATTACCAGCACAATCTCGTCGGTCAGCGACAGGTCAATGCCATACAGCTGCGCAATAAAGATCGCTGCGATACTCTGATAAAGCGTTGAACCATCCAGATTAAACGAGTAACCGGTCGGCACCACGAAGCTGGTGATCGCTTTCGGCGCGCCGTAGGCTTCCATCTTCTCCATGATACGCGGCAGCACCGTTTCCGAACTGGAAGTGGAGTAAGAGAGAATCAGCTCATCCTTCAGGATACGCATCAGCGTGGTAATCCGCAGCTTACAGAAGCGCGCCACTCCGCCCAGCACCACAAAGGCGAAGAACAGAATTGCCGCGTAAACCAGCAACACCAGCTTAGCCAGCGGCCAGAGCGAGGCAAAGCCGAAGTTAGCAATCGTCACTGCAATCAGCGCAAACACACCCACCGGGGCATAGCGCATGATCATGTGCGTCACTTTAAACATCGCTTCCGAAATGCCACGGAACAGGTTCACCAGCGGATCGCGCTGTTCTGACGGCAGTGACGACAGGCCTAAACCAAACAGCACCGAGAAAAAGATAATCGGCAGCATGTCGCCCTTCGCCATTGAGGCGAAAATATTCTGCGGGATCAGCGACAGAATGGTGGTCACCAGGCTGTGCGGACCGCCCTGTACCTCTGCCGTTGTCGCTTCATATTTAGAGATGTCCACCGTTGCCAGCGTTGACATATCAATGCCGGTGCCGGGTTGAAATACGTTGGCCAGCGTAATACCGACCACAATGGCAATGGTGGTGATCACTTCAAAGTAGAGAATCGTTTTGACGCCGATGCGTCCCAGCTTCTTTGCATCACCCACGCCAGCGATGCCGACAATCAGGGATGAAATCACAATCGGTACCACAATCATCTTGATAAGATGAATAAAGATATCGCCTGCCGGGCTGAGAATGTTGGTGACTAACCATTCACGATTGTCTGGCTGATTATGCAACACAGCACCCACAACGATGCCAAGCACCAGGGCTGTCAGAATCTGCCAGGCCAGGCTGATTTTAAAACCTTTCATAACGTGTAATTTCCTCAGTCAAAACCCGTTTCTCTCTACTGCGAAGGTGCAGAAGACAATACACACAGGGAGTGAGCAAAAAGCCCGGTAAATTAGAGGGTGTCTTGAAACAGCGCCTCGTATGAAAATCTGATGATTCCCATACCCATTTTCAGACGCGGTCTGAGTTGATACCTGCAGAACAGGGGCGAGATAAGTACCATTTTCACTGTGGTAAATGCAACCCCTGGCGGATCCGATTAAAAGTTCACCATCTAAGCAGCATAAAGTGCTGCTGGAGCTGAAAAACCCTAACCTGCTGTTATGAAAAGTATTACTTCGATGAATTTACGCATAGCTATGCAGAAACGCTTAAAAACTGATCCGACGCGTTTGCTCGCTTTTTATTCAGGATAAAAGCGTAAAAGCGATGCCTGACTTCTCCAGCGCCGCCAGAGCGTTAACCTGATAGATCAGAATGGCTTAACGCTTCTTGGGGGATGTGTATCACGTGATCTGTGGCGCAAAAAAGAAACAAAGCTTTGGCGCAGGCTTTAATTAACCATTGATTGACATATCATTAACATCTTCAAGGAGATCCGCCATGAGCCAAATACACAAACATCCCGTTCCAGAGAATATTGCAGCAAACACCCTGATTACTGCAGAACAGTATCAGGCGATGTATCAGCAATCTGTCGACGATCCAGACAGTTTCTGGGGCGAACAGGGCAAAATCCTTGACTGGATCAAGCCTTACAGCAAAGTGAAAAACTGCTCGTTTGCACCAGGTAACATTAACATTCGCTGGTACGAAGATGGCACGCTCAACCTGGCGGCAAACTGCCTTGACCGTCATTTAGCCACGCGCGGCGATCACCCGGCGATTATCTGGGAAGGCGACGACGCCAGCGAAAGCAAAACCCTGACTTTCCGCCAGCTGCATGCCGAAGTCTGTCGCTTCGCCAACGTGCTGGAACTGCTGGAAGTGAAAAAAGGCGACGTGGTGGCGATCTATATGCCGATGGTGCCGGAAGCCGCAGTAGCGATGCTGGCCTGTGCGCGTATCGGTGCCGTTCACTCGGTGATCTTTGGCGGTTTCTCACCAGAGGCGGTCGCGGGCCGCATCGTCGATTCCAGCGCCTCGCTGGTAATCACGGCCGATGAAGGGATCCGCGCCGGTCGCAGCATTCCGCTGAAGAAAAATGTCGATGACGCGTTAAAAAATCCCAATGTCACCAGCGTGAAAAACGTGGTGGTGTTCCAGCGCACTGGTAAAGATGTGGGCTGGGTTGAAGGCCGCGATCAGTGGTGGCACGACCTGATGCTGAACGCGAGCACCAACCACGCTGCCGCAGAAGTCGGCGCAGAAGATCCGCTGTTTATCCTTTATACCTCCGGTTCAACCGGCAAACCCAAAGGCGTGTTGCACTCCACCGGCGGGTATCTGGTCTATGCCGCGACCACCTTTAAGTTCGTCTTTGATTACCATCAGGATGATATCTACTGGTGCACCGCTGATGTTGGCTGGGTGACGGGCCACAGCTATCTGGTTTATGGCCCGCTGGCCTGTGGCGCCACCACACTGATGTTTGAAGGGGTGCCAAACTGGCCAACGCCGAGCCGTATGGCGGAAGTGGTCGATAAACATAAAGTCACGCTGCTCTACACCGCGCCCACTGCAATCCGTGCGCTGATGGCGGAAGGTGATAAGGCGATTGCCGGCACCGACCGCAGCAGCCTGCGCATTATGGGATCGGTCGGTGAGCCAATTAACCCGGAAGCCTGGGAGTGGTACTACAAGAAAATCGGCAACAGCCGCTGCCCGATTGTTGATACCTGGTGGCAGACCGAAACCGGCGGCTTCATGATCACGCCGCTGCCGGGTGCGACCGAACTGAAAGCGGGTTCCGCCACCCGACCGTTCTTTGGCGTGCAGCCCGCGCTGGTGGATAACGAAGGTCAGCCACAGGAAGGCGCCTGTGAAGGCAATCTGGTGATCACCGAGTCGTGGCCGGGTCAGGCACGTACCCTCTATGGCGATCACGACCGTTTCGAGCAGACTTACTTCTCTACCTTTAAAAATGTCTACTTCAGTGGTGATGGTGCCCGTCGTGATGAAGATGGCTACTACTGGATCACCGGACGCGTCGATGACGTACTCAATGTTTCCGGTCATCGACTCGGCACCGCCGAAATTGAATCGGCGCTGGTCTCGCACCCTAAAATTGCCGAAGCGGCGGTAGTGGGGATTCCGCACAGCATCAAAGGCCAGGCGATTTATGCCTATATCACGCTGAATCATGGCGAAGAGCCGTCGCCGGAGTTGTATACCGAAGTGCGCCAGTGGGTCCGTAAAGAGATTGGCCCGATAGCCACACCGGATGTGCTGCACTGGACCGACTCACTGCCGAAAACCCGCTCCGGCAAAATCATGCGGCGTATTCTGCGCAAAATTGCCACCGGAGATACCAGTAATCTTGGTGATACTTCTACGCTCGCCGATCCTGGCGTAGTAGAAAAACTGCTTGAGGAGAAACAGTCGATCAAAATGCCTTAAGCGCACGCTGTCCGGCGGGAAGATCGCTTCCCGCCACACCCGCCCTACGCAGTCTGTTTCGGTAGTCACAAATATTATAACCAGCTGAATCCGCGCCCTGTCGCGAGGTTCTCGCCTGCAAGCCCTCTGGAGAAAATGTGATGAATGACGCCCTTTCGAATCAGGATGCCATCAATCAACAGATTGAGCGTAATCCCCTTTTTCATGAGTTAGTCCGTAAGCGTCAGGCGTTCGCGACGCTGCTGTCGCTGATCATGCTGGTGCTCTATGTCGGCTTTATCCTGCTGATCGCGTTTGCCCCCGGCTGGCTCGGTACGCCGCTGCATGCCGGCACCAACGTCACGCGCGGTATCCCGATTGGGGTCGGGCTGATTGTGATGTCGTTTGTGCTGACCGGCGTCTATGTCTGGCGTGCCAACGGTGAGTTTGACCGTTTAACGAAAGCGATCCTCAGCGAGGTGAAATCATGACTCGTCTCACCTTATGGCTGCTGGCCTTAATGCTGCCGTTTTCAGCGCTGGCTGCCGATGCGATAACCGGTGCCGTGCAGCGCCAGGCGACCAACTACCAGGCGATTATCATGTTTACGATTTTCGTCGGGGCCACGCTGGGAATTACTTACTGGGCCTCAAAGCGCACCCGATCACGTAATGACTACTACACCGCGGGCGGCAATATCACTGGCTTCCAGAATGGCCTGGCGATGGCGGGTGACTTCATGTCGGCCGCCTCGTTCCTGGGCATTTCGGCGCTGGTTTACACCTCCGGTTATGACGGGCTGATCTACTCGCTCGGCTTCCTGGTCGGCTGGCCGATGATTCTGTTTTTAATCGCTGAGCGACTGCGTAACCTGGGTCGCTACACGTTTGCCGATGTCGCCTCATATCGTCTGAAGCAGATGCCGATCCGCACGCTGTCAGCCTGCGGCTCACTGGTGGTCGTGGCGCTCTACCTGATCGCGCAGATGGTCGGGGCCGGTAAACTGATCCAGTTGCTGTTTGGCCTTAACTACCATGTTGCGGTAGTCCTGGTCGGCATTCTGATGGTGATGTATGTGCTGTTTGGCGGCATGCTGGCCACCACCTGGGTGCAGATCATCAAAGCCGTGCTGCTGCTGTTTGGTGCCACCTTCATGGCGGTCATGGTAATGAAGGCGACCGGTTTCAGTTTTAATACGCTGTTCACCGAAGCGATGGCGGTCCATCCAAAAGGCATCGCGATTATGCAGCCTGGCGGATTGGTCAAAGATCCTATCTCCGCGCTGTCGCTGGGGCTGGGGCTGATGTTTGGTACGGCCGGATTGCCGCATATTCTGATGCGCTTCTTTACCGTAGCGGATGCTAAAGAGGCACGTAAAAGCGTCTTCTGGGCCACCGGCTTTATGGGTTACTTCTACTTCCTGACCTTTATTATCGGCTTCGGTGCCATCCTGCTGGTGGGGGCTAACCCGGCCTTTAAAGATGCCAGCGGCGCGCTGATTGGCGGCACCAATATGGCGGCGGTGCATCTGGCGAACGCCGTGGGCGGCAGCACCTTCCTGGGCTTTATCTCTGCGGTTGCCTTCGCCACGATTCTGGCCGTTGTCGCAGGCTTAACCCTGGCAGGTGCGTCGGCGGTGTCTCACGACCTCTACGCCAGCGTGTATCGTAAAGGCCAGGCGAGCGAGAAAGATGAGCTGCGGGTTTCAAAAATTACCGTGCTGGCGCTGGGCGTGGTGGCGATTGCGCTGGGTATTCTGTTTGAGAAACAGAACATCGCCTTTATGGTCGGGCTGGCCTTCTCGATTGCGGCCAGCTGTAACTTCCCGATCATCCTGCTGTCGATGTACTGGTCAAAACTCACGACGCGCGGCGCGATGGTGGGCGGCTGGCTCGGTCTGCTGACCGCCGTCATCCTGATGATCCTCGGCCCGACGGTGTGGGTACAGGTGCTGGGCAACGCGAAGGCGATTTTCCCCTATGAGTATCCGGCGCTGTTCTCCATGGCGGTGGCCTTCGTGGGCATCTGGCTCTTCTCCATTACCGACCATTCGCAGCAGGGCGCAGAAGAACGTTCACGCTTCCGTGCACAGTTTATCCGCTCGCAGACCGGCACCGGCATCGAACAGGGCAAAGCGCACTGATCGTGGCTTTTCGTTCATAACGAGCAGGCAATAAAAAAGGGCGGCTACCGAAGTAGTCGCCCTCTTCTTTTGCGCAGCAGAATCAGAAGCGCAGCGATGCACCCACGTACGGGCCATCGACCAGCACGTTATCTTTGCGTCCATCTTTGTTGTTCAGTTCGATGTACTGATAACCCACACGCAGGTTAAGCAGTGAAACCGGCGTGAAGCTCAGGCCGCCACCGGCTTCCTGATAGCTGTCGAGCTGATCGGTGAAAGACTCTGGCGCGTAATAATATTCGCCATACAGGCCCCACATGCTGTTGAAGCTGTAGTGTGCTGCACCACCCAGCGCCACCGCAAATCCATCTTTTCCATCTTCAGGATGGGTGAAGATCGCTTTTGCGGTCGGCGCCAGACGTAGCGGCCCGAAATCAACGTTGTAACCCAGACCGGCACCGTAGGTGCTGCCGTCATGGTCGCTACGCAGCCAGTTACCTTTCAGAAACAGACCGGGTGTTGTGGTGCCCAGACCCACATTCAGGTTGGTGTTATGTTCGCTGACATCAACACTGCCTTCAATCGCCTGAGCGGCACCGCTCATTAAAACCAGCCCGAGGGCGCTCCCGGCAACAAGTTGCTTAAACATGATTCCACTCCGTGAAAGGACAATTAATTCGGCCGCAAGGTTAACAGCCTGAAATGGGGAGACAACAAAATCTGGAAAACTTTACGTAAAAATACGTGTCTCAGCGCAGACCAGCCCCTGAGCGACGGAGTGTAGCCTATATTGTCCACATCAGGTGCCCAATCAGCGGGGCCAGCACCACGGTCACCACGCCAGAGAGCATCATCACCAGGCTGGCGACCACGCCCTCCTGCTCGCCAATCTGATAGGCGCGTGCCGTGCCGGCACCGTGTGACGCCGCACCGAATCCCGCGCCTTTCGCCACGCCCTGCTTAATGGCGAGCCGCAGAAACAGCACGTCGCCGATTGCCATGCCAAACACGCCCGTGATCACCACGAACAGCGCCACCAGATCGGGCTGCCCGCCAATCGGACCCGCCGCAGCCAGCGCAAACGGCGTGGTGATAGAGCGCACGGCCAGGCTGCGCTGAATCGACTCCGGCAGGGTTAACAGCCGCGCCAGCCAGACGGAACTGCAGACGGCGACCAGCGTCGCGGTCACTACGCCCGCGCTCAGCGACAGCCAGTGGCGCTTAATAATTTCCACGTTCTCATAGACCGGCACCGCAAACGCCAGCGTCGCTGGCCCCAGCAGCCAGAGCAGCCAGTGGTTTTCGGCGATGTAATCCTGCCAGCTGATATGCGTCAGCAGCAGCAATGCCACCAGCACCAGCGGCGTCATCACCAGTGGCATCAGCAGCAGCGTCCGCCAGCGGCGATAAAGCCGTTTATTCAGCGCATAAACCAGCAGCGTAACGGCTACACACAGCAGGCTGAGAAGAAAATCACGCATGCGGATCCTGCTTACGCGCGGCGCGCGCGACTTCATACTGATAAAGCCGGTCCACCACCCAGGCAGTCGAGGCCAGCACCAGCAGCGTACTGACGCCAATCACCACACAGATGCGCCAGCCATCAACCCGCAGCAGATCGCCATAGTTCACCACCGCCACCACCGCCGGAATAAAGAACAGCAGCATCTCGGCCAGCAGCCAGCGTGATCCGGCTTTCACCCAGTTCAGCGGCACAATCCGCGTCACGATTAACGCCAGCAGCAGCAGCATCCCGACGATATTGGCGGGCAGCGGCAGATGCAGCCAGCTCACCAGCCGGTCGCAGGCGATAAACAGGCCGATATAGAAACCCAGCTGGAGCGGCAGGCTGAGCCATTGCACTGCGCGGTTGCTGCGTAAAGTGAGCGCTAACGCCATCACCTTGTCTCCCCGATTAAATTGATGTCACCAGTATAAATCGTCAACAGTAGGTGAAAAAAATGAATTAAAATTATCGAAATCATGCCTGAAAGGAATAGTTATGGATGTCCGCGCCCTGCGTTACTTTACTGAAGTCGTACGCCAGCAAAGCTTTACCCGTGCGGCGCAGAAGCTGTTTGTGACGCAACCGACCATCAGCAAAATGTTGCGCCAGCTGGAGGAGGAGCTGGGCTGCACGCTGATCCTGCGCGATGGTCGTCGTCTGCACCTCACCGACAGCGGCCAGGCGGTCTATCAGCGCGGCCTGGCGATCCTGCAGGAGTTTCATCAGCTGGAAGCGGAGATTGGTGACATCAACCAGCTCAAAACCGGTGAGCTGCGACTGGGTATTCCGCCGATGGTCGGTATGCAGATCGCCGGTTCGATTTCCGCGTTTCGCCGCCGCTATCCCGGTGTGAAGCTGAAAATCTCTGAATTCGGCGGTCTGACCGTCCAGCAGGCGGTGCTGGCGGGCAGTCTGGATATCGCCCTGACCGCGCTACCGGTCGATGCCGAGCTGCCGCTGAACACCCTGCCCCTGATGCATCATCCGCTCTGCGTACTGCTGCCGCGTCGCCCGGAGTGGCTCAGCCGCCAGCAGATTGGACTGGCAGAACTGGCAGAGCATCCACTGCTGATTTTTAATGAGGAGTTCTCGCTGAATCGTCAGCTGATGCAGGCGTTTCAGCGGCTCAACCTGACGCCAACGGTGGCGGTTCGCAGCGGACAGTGGGATTTTCTGGCGGCGATGGTGCAGGCGGAGATGGGGCTGGCGATTCTGCCGGAGCCGATCTGTCAGCGGCTGGATAAGCAGTCGCTGCTGTGGCTGCCGCTGGAATCGGAGCTGAAGTGGAGTCTGGGATTGATCTGGCGGGAAGGGAGTTATCTGTCGCGCAGTGCGCAGGCGTGGATAGCCTGTTGTCGCGAGCATTGGCCGGATGAGCCGCCGCGCCTGTCGGTGTGAAAGGCTGGCACGCCGCATTAACGCGCAGGCGTGCCAGTCAGGACTTACTCCTCTTTTTCGATCAGCAGCGCTTCCAGCAGATCCAGGTCGTGCAGTAACTTCTGCATCGTCTCATTGGAGATTTGCTGGGTGGCGCGCAGATGATAGACCTCAGCACGTTCGGCACGCAGTCCGGTCAGGCGGAAGCGACGCTCCAGGTTCTCGGCGAACAGCGCGTGTTCAAGGTCATTCTTCCCTTCAGCGCGACGACGTAAGTTGCCAATCACCCGCAGACTCACCTCTTTAAGCAGCTCCGGATCGATGTTCTCTTCCGACTCATTCTCCAGCCGCTCTTCCATCTTGTGCAGGCTCTCAATGGCTGCACCTGCCATTACCGCACGCGCATTCTGCAACTCGCGACGGTGTGCGCCTTTATCAATAGTATCAATGCCGCGCAGCAGAATCGGCAGAATCACTACCCCTACCAACAGCGAGAAGAGAATCACGCCGGTGGCGATAAAGACCAGTTCATAACGCGCCGGGAAAGGCTCGCCGCTGGTCAGGAACAGCGGAATCGACAGGACACCGGCCAGGGTAATCGCGCCGCGCACACCCGCAAAGGAGGCGATCAGCAGTTCACGCAACGAGTAGTTGGAGAACTCCAGCGGCTTCTTCTTCAGCAGGCGTTTGCTGAAGCGCTGCATAATCCACAGCCAGCCAAAACGCACGATCATCAGCGCGGCATAGACCAGCCCGATATCGGCAAACAGCATCCAGAGCTCGACGTTCGGATCGGCCTGCGCCTGATCGACAGAGGTCTGCAGAATATCCGGCAACTGCAGGCCCAGCATCAGGAAGACCATGCCGTTAAAGACGAATTCCAGCATCTGCCAGACGCTGTTGGCACGCAGGCGCATCGCCAGCGGTGCCTGACGAATAATACCGGAACGGGTGATGGTCATACCGGCCGCCACGGCCGCCAGGATGCCTGAGACACCCAGATGTTCAGCAATCAGGTAAGAAGCGAACGGCAGCAGCAGCAGCAGTACGGTCTGGGTAGCCGGATCGTCACCGCTCCAGCGGCTGAGCAGGCGCAGTGACTTACCGTAGAGCCAGCAGATCGCGACACCCGCAATCAGACCACCCACCGCCACTTTCAGGAACTCAACGCTGGCACCACCCCAGGTAAACACCATGGTACCCATGGCGACTGCCACGGCAAATTTCAGCGATACCAGGCCCGAAGCGTCATTCATCAGGGCTTCGCCCTGCACGATCGACATAATCTTCTTGGGAATACGGCCTTCACCGACAATGCCTGAGAGCGCCACGGCATCGGTCGGTGACAGCACCGCCGCCAGCGCAAAGGCAGGGATCAGCGGGATACCTGGTACCAGCCAGTAGATCAGATAGCCGATGCCGATCACGGTAATCAGGACCAGCGCCAGTGCTAAGCCAATTATCTCGCGACCATGATGCAGGAACTCACTGATCGGCGTCTTCCAGCCATCCGCGAACAGCAGCGGCGGAATAAAGAGCACCAGAAACAGCTCCGGGTCAAAGTCGACATGCAGACCAAAAGTTGGCCAGGCCAGCATCGCACCCACGGCGATCTGAACCAGCGGCAACGGGATCTGAAAAGGGAGGATACGAGCCGCAACGCCAGAGAGCGACACGACCAGCGTCATGATGAGAATTGTAAAAAAGATTTCCATGCTTTCCTTAGGCGTCGTTTCTTTCAATCATTGGTTAAGCGCTAAAGTGTAAAACAAACTGCGGTGAAGATTGTCAGCTACGCGTGCGCCGGGCGGGAAAATAGTGGAAAATTCCGGACGTGCAGCCGCACGCCCGGTTGTACAGTCAGATCGCCCAGCCACCGGCGTAAAACGCCACCAGCGCGATAGCAATAATGACGGTGCCGACGTTGAGCTTGCGCCATTCCCCCGCGAAGAGACGCCCCACGACCAGGCTGGCGAAACCGATCATAATGCCCGTGACGATGTTACAGGTGAGCACGATAATCACCGCCGTTAACAGGCCCGACATCGCATCGACAAAATCATTAAAGTCGACTTTCGCCACATTACTGAGCATCAGCAGACCCACATACATTAATGCAGGCGCGGTGGCGTAAGCCGGCACCAGATACGCCAGCGGTGACATAAACAGAATGGCAAGGAACAGCAGGCCGACCACAATCGCGGTAAGACCGGTTTTACCCCCCGCCGCCGTTCCTGCCGCCGATTCGATATAAACCGCAGCCGGTGACGCGCCCACCAGACCCGCGAACAGGCTGCTGACGGAGTCGCTAGTCAGCGCACGGCCACCATTGATAATCTGGCCCTGTTTATCCAGCAGATTTGCCTGACCCGCGACCGCGCGAATGGTGCCGGTCGCGTCAAAGACCGCCGTCATCACCAGTGCCAGCACGCTTGGCAGCACGACCGGCTGCATCGCGCCCATAATGTCGAGGCTGAACAGCAGCGACTCACCGCTGGCATCACGCAGGCTCGGCAGCGCAAACAATCCTTTGTAGCTCACCGCCGGATCGAAAATCAGCCCCAACAGCGAAATGGCGATAATTGTCATGAGAATACCGCCGGGCATCCGGCGCTTCTCCAGTCCAATAATTGCTGCCAGTCCCAGCAGCGTCATCATTACCGGAAAAGTGGTGAAGTGCCCCAGCGCCACCGGCAGGCCCGGTGCCGGGTTTTTCACTACCAGGCCTACACCGTCAGCCGCAATCAGCAGCAAAAACAGGCCAATTCCGACGCCAGTGCCGTGCGCCACGCCCATCGGCAGGTTACGCAGGATCCAGGCTCGAATGCCGGTCACTGAGATCAGGGTAAACAGCAGGCCCATCAGGAACACCGCGCCCAGCGCAACCGGCACGCTGATGTGCTGGCCCAGCACGAGGCTGAAAGCGGTAAAGGCGGTTAAGGAGATTGCACAGCCAATCGCCATCGGCAGATTGGCCCACAGTCCCATAATGATGGAACCAAAGCTGGCAACCAGGCAGGTGGCGACAAACACGGCAGTAGGGGGAAAACCGGCCTTGCCCAGCATTCCTGGCACCACGATAACGGAGTAGACCATCGCCAGGAAGGTGGTAAGTCCGGCCAGAATTTCCTGGCGCACGCTGCTGCCGCGCGCCGAGATCGAGAACCAGGCGTCCAGTTTTCCACTGGCCGGGCGTGATTCAGTTGACATAGTTGAGCCTCAAAAATTTTTGTTGTGTGGATCGCTCTGCGACCATCGCTGTCCCTGGAATAAGCGGGTAGACGGCGTCACTGTCGGGTTTTACCCGGCAGGCAAACGTTTACCTTGCCGCAGATAGTTGGCCGCCAGAAGCGGCCAGATAAAAAGGCATGCGATTATCCGGCGTTTAGCGGCACATTTTCAACTGTCAGAGGGAGATTCTTCAGCATAAAGATCAGGCTTAAGTCGCCAGCAGCCACGTGGCCCAGGCCGACGTCAAACGCTGACGCCCTGAAGTTAACGCGATTTTCAGGGGGATGCGCACTGGCGCAGCAGTGATGAGACACGACCCGCCAGTGGAAGAGGGGAATTAACCTGGCAGCGAAAGCTCGCCGCCCTGATCGATCGCGCGCTGCCAGGCGGCACGCTGTTGCACAGTCTGCAGCCATTTCTGGCTGGCGGGCATCTGCTCCAGTCCGGCACGTCGCGCAAGCGCCAGCAGCGGAAAGCTCATCTGGATATCAGCGATACTGAAGCGCTGACCGGCGAACCAGGGATTTGCAGCCAGATGCTGTTCGATCATCTGCATGTGTGGCTTAAGCTGTTTATCCAGGAACGCTTTCTGCACGCCTTTACCGAATGCCGCCCCGACCGGGCGCAGCAGCCACGGCACCGGTGCTTTACCCATCTGACCGAAGATCAGCTTCATCACCAGCAGCGGCATCAGCGAGCCTTCGGCATAGTGCAGCCAGTAGCGGCACTGCAGCCGCGACGCCTCATCACTCACTTTGAGCCGGAACTCGTGATCATATTTCTCTTCAAGATATTCGAGAATGGCACCTGACTCTGCCACTACCTGGTTCCCGTCGGTAATGACCGGTGATTTTCCCAGCGGATGCACTTTTTTCAGCGCCTCCGGGGCCAGCATGGTCGGTTCGCGTTGATAGCGTTTAATCTGGTACGGCACTTCCAGCTCTTCCAGCAGCCACAGCACCCGATGCGAGCGCGATTTCTCAAGATGGTGAACGGTGATCATCATGATTCCCTGTGTTTTGACCTTCACCAAGTATAGACGTCACTCCACATCCGGATGTTTATCATCCTGTTCCGGGTCAAGCAGCACCGCACCCGAGCCCTGCTGACCCAGCCGGTCGCCGGGATTGCGCAGCGGGCAGTCGCGCATCGACAAACAGCCGCAGCCGATACAGCCATCCAGGTCATTACGCAGGCGGGTCAGGGTTTCAATGCGCTTATCCAGCTCTTCGCGCCAGTGCTGCGTCAGCGCATCCCACTCCGGTGTCGACATGCGCTTGTCAGGCGGAATGTGATCCAGGCTGTCACTGACCGTTGCCAGCGGAATGCCGATACGCTGCGCAATCTTGATAATCGCGACGCGTCGCAGCACGTCACGGCTGTATCGCCGCTGATTGCCGCTGTTGCGGGTGCTGAAAATAAGTCCTTTTGTCTCATAAAAGTGCAGTGCCGAAACCGCCACACCGCTGCGGCGCGCCACTTCACCCGGTGTTAAGACCGGTTTCGGATAGTTGCGTTCTTTTTTCATCAGGCTCTTTACCTCAAGTTAACTTGAGGAATTATACTCGCTCTCCATCAAAACCACTAAACTCCCATTACCGCTTATTAAGCACCAGAAGGATGAGACCATGATGCAAGAAGAGATCATTCATTCCCTGACGCACTGGATTGACCAGAACCTGGATAAGAGCCTGTCGATCGATGAGGTTGCCGCAAAATCGGGCTATTCGAAATGGCATCTGCAGCGTATGTTCCGTTCGGTAACGAAACAGACGCTGGGTGGCTATATTCGCGAGCGCCGTCTGACGCTGGCAGCGGAAGCGCTGTCACAGACACAGCGGCCGGTTTTTGATATTGCGATGCAGTATGGCTATGACTCGCAGCAGACCTTCTCCCGCGTGTTTCGTCGTCAGTTTTCACAGACGCCTACCGCTTACCGCCATACCATGCGCCGCCAGGCGATTCAGCGCCCTCGCCTGCTGAGTTTTGGCTGCAATGACGGTATCAGTAGCTTCACCCAGCGCACGACCGGCGAGTGCTGTCCGGTTCGTTGACCCCTCAGATGCGCCCGCCCGGGCGCATCTGACTGATTTCCCCACCGTTCTTCTGCTACTACTCGCTATTCCCTCACGCCGCTACCATACCAGAGTCAAATTTTGTTCAAAATTTAAAATCGGGTGATATAATGTGACCCAAGTCACACTTTGAACCTGGGTTGACGGCGAAAAAGCACCCCCTGACACACTTTTCCGCCGCCGGTGATGTCCGCAGATTGTCAGGAATACTTACTGATATTGAGGTCCGGCCGATGGCTACGTTAACCGCCAGTTTACTTGTTATGCGTTGGGAATTGCTGAGCGCAGTCATGATGTTTTTTGCCAGCACCCTGAAAACCAAACTTCGTCAGGATAGCCGTCACGTGATGGCATTTATGTGTGGCGGGATTGGTTTAGGCATGACCTGCTGGTTTGTTACCGGTCTGATGGGCATTACCCTGAGCATGGATAACGTGCATAACTTTCTGGAAATCTCAAAGCATGCCTTTATCGATGTGATGAGCCAGGCGCCTGCTGACTGGCCGATGCCCTGATTTTTGCGCATAAAAAACCCCGCTAAGCGGGGTTTTTTATATTGCTGTGTGTGCTTAAATTTTCTTCAACATGGCAGGGATATTAACATCCTGCACTGTAACGCCCGGGCTCTGCGTTCCGCGGCGGTCCTGAATCCACATATCTCCCATCATCTGATTTAAACCACGATCTAATCCGGTGACCAGTCCTGCACCTGGGGTGAAGGTCAGTTCGCCAAAGTAGATCCGCTCATCATGGATATACCAGTCCACACGCACGTAGTCGAAGTCACTGGCCAGCTTCTTGCTCAGTTCGAGCGCATGTTCCAGTGACGGCATAATCGGTGAGACATCCAGACCGGTATCGCGAATCTTGTGATAGGCCTCATTGAGGTTATTCACGTAGAAATTCATCGACAGCAGCGGCTGGCAGCGGTTGTAGATCACCTGCAGCACATATTCGAACTTGCCATCACGCTTGTTGAACATATGAAACTTGTAATCAATCGGCGCGCTTTTGCCATCACCAATGTACTTCTCAACCAGGATACGTGGCTTGATGTAGCGATAGTGAATCTCACGCGCTTCGTTGGCGAAGTCGGTCTTCAGCCAGCGATAGCAGTCATGAATGATCTGCTGCTTGCGCAGTGCGTCCGGCTCCTCCAGCAGAATCTCTACCATGTTGGAGGCGTGGTTCGGCTTGATCACCGTCCCCTTCCAGCAGGGTAAGCTGTTCAGCGTGGTCGGGTCAGTGGTTTCGTGTACCAGCGGGATCAGGTATTCATTACCGATTTTTTCAGCAATGAATTCGCGCACCGAGTACTTATCTGACAGACGACCATAGCTCTGGTAATCGCCGAAGATAAACTTACGGTACAACACCTTCTCGTTGAACACTTTTGGCTGACGCAGATTGGGCAGCTTTCTGAACTTATGGAAGTAGTAGATGCGGTCCTGATAAGCCCAGGGCATCTTCTTAATAAAATACTGCACACTTCTTCTGAGTTCTTCTTTCAACTTGAGCATATCTGACCTCATTTGTATGTTTTGTAGTTGAGTGAGGAAACCTGAATCTTTTGAATGACGCCGTTTTTAAAGAAGTAATTCATTACGGTCAGGGACAAAAGTTCTGAAAGGAAAACGCTCCACGCGGCCCCCATGATGCCGTGACCCTGGATCAACCACCAGGAGAGCGGCAAACTGATGACCATCAGGCAGATGATTTTCCTCAGCAAGTAGTTAAATCCTCCCTCTTTGACCATGTAGCGATACGCTACGGTCCCCATTGCCGAAAAGCTGGTCGCTATCGACAGCAACGTAATGAGACTTCCTGACTGAGTGAATTCCGGGCCGTACAACGCAATGATGATCCGCTCGCCGTAAAGCGAAATGACCAGCAGCATCAGCAATGAAACCGCCATAACATAGCCATTGAGCCGCGCAGCCAGCTTAATGGCGACCTCGCCCCGCTCCCTGAAGATTTCAGTGAAGCAGGAGGTGATGAGCGCCACCGGGATAAAAATCCATGAGGCGGAAATGGTATTCGCCGCCGCAAACAGCCCGAGGTCGCGCGCGGGTGCCGTGCCTGCCAGGAACATCTGCGCCGCTTTTACCTGCACAGAGATAAAGATGCTGGAGATCGCCAGCGGCAGACCGGCATACATCAGATAACGCAGATAGGCCGTGCGCTTTTCGCGCGGTGGCATCTGATCCTGATGGTCCTGATAGAAGTTGTGACGCTTAATCAGGTAAGGCACCAGAGTCACTGCGACAATCGACAGCGTCAGCCAGAGCGGATTAAGACGCAGCCAGGCGACGGTGAAGCTGATGCCGAAACTCAGCAGCATGCCCACGGCGTTGGCGATGGTGTTAAGACGCGAGGCAAGACGCGCGTTGTTATAAACGCTGAAGGTGTCCTGGGTGACAAAAACCGAGGCAACAAATGAGGCCAGTGCAAACGCCAGGAAATTTTCCTGCATGTTGTACCAGACCCAGATTAAGACTGGCACCGAAGTGACCAGCAACAGCACCATTCTCATCGTGCGGGCGATGGTCATCAGGCGCAGGCCTTTTGACGCATTTTTGCTGACGCGTTTAAACAGAATGGTTTCGGTGCCAAAGATTGCAACGGTTTGCACCATCGCAAATAGTGAAGTAGAAAACGCCATCTGGCCAAACACCGTTGGGCCAAAGGATTTCGCCACGTAAGACGTCACAAAAATGACGCCAAAAACGGAGATGATCTTCTCAGACATCATCCAGGCGGCATTAGACATTACGCTCAATTTCATCGACTCTTCCTTAGTATTACTCAACTACAACCGCTTCGGTACAACATCCCTGTAACGAATTAATAAGCGCTCAGTGGGCCTGGCGAAAATGTAAGACTTCAGACCAAGCTGGTCCGAAAATTGAGATGTAAATCATGATCCGGAGTGTTAATTCAGGATAATTCTTATTATAAATGGCGCGAATCACTTCAGATGGAAACGATTTCAGGCTGAAAATAAAACAACCTTTAAGAGCCCTTCCCGCCATATTAATCAAGTCGGTCAGGCTAAATATCCAATGTACGTAGAATTTTTTCGTATTTTGGATGCGATGAATTTATAACAAAAATCCCCCTCCAGGAAGGCACGCCCACCGGATAAGAATAAAATAAGATTTATCCCATGATGATATTTATTCTAAATATCTTAATTTAGGCTTCGCAATTCAATTCGCGCACTTTAATACTGCCTTAATAGAATCTTACAGTGCCAGAAATTATTAAAGTCATTCTCATCCATTAATCGATAAGAAAGGTAAGAGCATTTATGAGAAAGTCACGATACAGCGAAGATCAAATCACAAATGCCATTAAAGCTTCTGAATCGGGCGTGAAAGTCAGAGAGATTTGTGAAGAGTTAGGCATCTCTGAAGCCACGTTCTACAGCTGGAAGAAGAAGTTTTCTGGGTTATCTTCGGAAGAAGGCAGAAAAATCAAAGAGCTGGAAGAAAAACTGCAGAACATCACGCGTGAACTGCAGACGCTCAACTCGGACAAAGAGATGCTGCAGAGTGTTCTGAAGCACTTCTTTACCACTAATGAAAAACGTCAGGCTGTGGATTTCCTGCAGGCCACCTTTGACATCGGCACCCGTCGCAGCTGCCGCTTATTAGATATCAGTCGCAGCGTATACCATTATCCGTCAGGCACGGAGAACCGCTAAACCCCAATGCTACCGCGCTTTTTAGACTTAACGCTGAGATTTGTTCTTACCAGAAGAGATGAAGATCATTTAACAGGACAATTGCGGCACCCTTTTCCGCTCCATTTATAACTAATGAATGGCTTCACGGCTAAGCTTCTTTTTTTGCGGTAAAATTGATTCACAACAGCAAACGTCTCGCATTCTACGGCTATTCTTCCCTTCCCAATCTCGTTTACGCGGGATTGGGCCCTCCCTTTCTTACGTAAGCCCAGCTAATCGTCGGAACTAAATCGTCTCAATATCATTAAGCCAATTTAAACATCGCGCAAAAAACAATCACCGTATATTTGAGTTAATGCTGGACCTGACTCAAATTTTTGCGGCTGCGTTTAATTCCGGGGAATGGGTTAATGGCATATACTTTCTCCAGGATTAATCCAGGATAAATAGTTTATTGCTCCTTATCACTAACGTTATGTGTCTATCTTTTCGCTCTCTTCATTGCGCATCATTGATGCCAGAGATTAATCTTTAATTATTAACGCAGCGGCGGAGTTTTCTTACTCATTCATCACTGAGTGAAGTTAATAGTGGTTTTCAGCCTCCCTTTCTCAGGACCATACCGCAATAAAAAGCCGCTGATAAAAGCATAACGTCCATAATGCTGCGCGATTTTTCCTGATTAATGACCGATATCTGAACAGTTCCTCCCTGGCAACGCTAAACATGGCTATGTTCAGGAGACCATCAGTCCCGTTTTTTCACTGACAAACAGGGGATGAAAGAGGCTTTCGGGGGTAAAGGCACGATTACGCAGAGGCATGAAATCGATTTCGCGGCACAAATCTGCCGGAGAGCGAGCAAATCGGGGTAGGGTTTAATCTTAAAAAGCCGCGCGGCGTGTTATCCGCGCGGCAGAGGTCTTTTGGCAATCTTCGCGGTTTACTCTTTAACCGCGACGACGAGAGGCTGCGGTTTAATGCGCATTGCCCACAGGACACCAGCCATCAGACAAATAATCCCCGTCACGGTGAGCAGGGGTGGCCAGCTTTGATACCAGAGAAAAGTCCACAACAGGCCGAAAAGGATCTCAAAAACAATCAGTGGCCCCATCAGTACGGTGGGAAGACGCTGGCTGGCAGCGTTCCAGCATAAGGTCCCGAGCCAGGAACAGAGCAGACCAATCGCCAGCATCAGGGAGATAAACACTGCAGGACGCGGCCCAAACGGCAGTGCAAAAGCCGGCTGTTGCCAGGCAAGCTGCGCGCTGACCAGCGCGTACATGATTAGCGCCATCGGCAGCGTCACGACTCCCTGCGCTGTTGCCCAGGTCGAGGGCCGCAGTTCGGGATGGGTACGCAGCCAGCGGGCATTGCGCAGCGGATACCAGGTCCAGCAGACCACAGCCAGCAGCGCCAGCGCGATACCGGTCAGATAACGGCTGAGATCAAGCGTGTGGCCCTGACTCTGTAGCTCCGCCGCATTCACGCAGAGTAATCCGGCCGCCATCATGACCAGTGCCGGAAACAGCCGCCGCCACGGCAGGCGTCCTTCAAGATGGCCGTAACAGAGATTGGCCGTCACAGCGATCACCACCGGCAGCGTGCCGATAATCATGGTGGAGACCGGTCCGCCAGTGCGCTGAATGGCGTTCGCCAGAAACGCATAGTAGAAGAGGTTTCCCACCAGCGAGAGCTTTACCGCCTCACGCCAGTCAGTCCGGGCCAGCTTGCGCAGGCGATGACGACCGTGCCAGGCCAGCGGCAGCGCAATCAGCCCAAACGCCACATAACGTCCCGCCGATTGCAGCGCGCCAGGATAGTCAGGCACCAGCAGCGGCCCGACAAAGATCAGCCCCCACAGCAGTCCGGCGGTGACGGCAAACATGACACCAGCAAACATAATTTCTTCCTTATATAGCTTTTTCGTTCAGTGTGGCGGGTTCGGGCGGGGAATGCTTGTAGCAGATTGCGGTGGTATCAGGGCTGGCGCACCTGCTTTTGATAGCGGCCCGGCGTGATGCCATAACGGTTTGCAAAGGCGCGGGTCAGATGGGCCTGATCGGTTAATCCCACCGCCGCCGCAACGCTGGCAGCCGCTTCACCCTGTGCCAGCCTTTGCTTGGCGTCGTAAAGCCGGAAAGCCATCAGCATCTGATGCGGCGTAACGTGATAGTGCTGACGAAAGGCGCGTAAGAAGTGCCACGGCGAAAGCGAGGCCAGCGCCGCCAGCTCATCCAGCCGCACCGGTTCTGCGAGGTTTGCGCGCAGAAAGTCTCTTACCTGATCAAAACGATGCCGTGCATCCGGTCTGCCCTGTGAGGACATGCGTGCCAGCGGACGAATCTGCAACAGCAGTTCAGCCAGCAGGCTCTGGCGCGCCAGTGGTGATTCCGCCTGCCAGAGTGTCGCCAGCGTGCGGGAGAGCGGCCGCGCCACGCGCGGATCGGTCAACAGCGCCTCGTTGAACCACCAGCCGCGATCGCCGGTCAGTTCATCCATCAGCTGCGGCTGAATGTAGATCATCTGGTAGCGCCAGCCCTCTTCACACGCTGACTCACCGGTATGCAGCTCATCCGGATTCATCATGACCAGCGAGTTCTCCGGCGCAGTATATTCGGTGCCGCGGTAGCGAAAGCGTTGCGCGCCCGCTTCAATGGTGCCGATACCAAAGGCTTCATGGGTATGGGGTTCAAATGCGTAGCGGGAGATGTGGGCCTGATAGAGTTCCACACCGGGCAGCTCGGCGAGTTGCTGAAACCGGGCGCGGTCTTTCTCACAGGGAAAACTCGCCGGAACACCTTCCACTTCTCTCTCCTTATTTAACCAGTCGGTTTAGCATGCCTGTGACAGGGGGGAAAATGCAAAAGATTGCTTTCCGCAATGCCTCAGGTAACACTGCTTTTTTCAAACCAGATGGGATTAAGCATGGCACAGCGGGTAGTCGTGGTCATTGATATGCAGAATGGCGTCTTCAGCACGCCACGCTTCGACACAGCGGGAAGGATTGCACAGATTAACCGGCTGACCGAACGCGCCGATATCACAATATTTATCCAGCACCGCGAAGGCGAGATGTGCGAGGGTAATGCGGCTTTCGAGCTGCTGCCAGAAATCGCTCAGCCTGCTGGCGCACACTATGTGACCAAAACTGCCTGCGACAGCTTCTGGCACACCGACCTGGCCACGCTGTTAAAGAGGCTGGCGGTAGAGGAATTTGTGGTGTGCGGTTGTGCCACTGACTACTGCCTGGATACCACGATAAAAGTCGGTGCCAGTGCGGGCTATGCGATTACCGTTGCCGCCGATGCGCACACCACGGCAGATCGCCGCTGGGTCAGCGCCGAAGCACTGATTAACCAGCACAATGATGTGTGGGCCTCACTGCTGATCCCCGGCAACGTGCCACGTGTGCTGAGCACGGAGGCGATTCTGGCGGAATGGTCGTAGCTGGCCGCCAGACGCCGCGCATAAAAAAAGCCCGCAAAGCGGGCTTTTTTTGTACTCTCTGGCCAACGGAATCAGAACGGAATATCGTCGTCGAAATCCATTGGTGGTTCGTTGTTGTTGCTGGCCGGCGCGCTCTGTGGCTGCGGCTGCGGACGGGACTGCGCGCCGCCACTGAACTGGTTATTGTTGCCCTGCGGCTGCTGCGGCTGACCCCAGCCATTGTTGTTGCCACCGCCCTGCGCGCCACCACCGGCTGGAGCGCCTGCACCGGCATTACCGCCCTGCTGACGGCCACCCAGCATCTGCATGGTACCACCAACGTTAACCACGACTTCGGTGGTGTAACGCTCCTGGCCACCCTGATCCTGCCATTTACGGGTGCGCAGCTGGCCTTCGATATAGACCTGCGATCCTTTTTTCAGGTATTCACCCGCGACTTCAGCCAGTTTGCCAAACAGCACCACACGGTGCCACTCAGTGATCTCTTTGTTTTCACCGGTCTGCTTGTCGCGCCAGCTTTCCGACGTAGCCAGCGTAATGTTGGCAACAGCGCCACCATTTGGCATATAACGTACTTCCGGATCCTGACCCAGATTCCCGACAAGAATCACTTTGTTAACGCCACGACTGGCCATGTTGCTGTCTCCCGATGAGTTAATGCATACAGTCTAATCTATCAATTCTAACACGTCCTGCGGTCTGTTTCCCACTTTCGAGCGGGGTTCCAGTTTTAATACTCTGCGCGCCAGAGGCTAAGAGTACTGGATATTTATTCAGTCTATTTTTTGTGCCATAATGACACGTTTATTCTGGCCGTGTCGGCAAGGCGCGGTGAGTGCTGCTAATCCGGGAAAGGTGAATGGATAAGATCGAAGTTCGTGGTGCCCGCACCCATAATTTGAAAAACATCAACCTGACCATCCCACGCGACAAACTCATTGTGGTAACCGGCCTGTCAGGTTCCGGTAAATCCTCACTGGCGTTTGATACGCTGTATGCGGAAGGTCAGCGCCGCTATGTGGAGTCGCTCTCTGCGTATGCGCGCCAGTTTCTTTCGTTAATGGAGAAGCCGGACGTCGATCATATCGAAGGTTTGTCGCCCGCCATTTCCATTGAACAGAAATCCACCTCGCACAACCCACGCTCGACCGTGGGAACCATCACCGAGATCCATGATTACCTGCGTCTGCTGTTTGCCCGCGTTGGCGAACCGCGCTGCCCGGATCATGATGTGCCGCTGGCGGCGCAGACCGTCAGCCAGATGGTCGATCAGGTGCTCTCCCAGCCGGAAGGCCGTCGCCTGATGCTGCTGGCGCCGGTGGTGAAAGATCGTAAGGGTGAGCACACCAAAACGCTGGAGAATCTGGCGACGCAAGGTTATATCCGTGCGCGTATTGATGGCGAAGTGTGTGACCTCTCCGATCCGCCAAAACTCGAGCTGCAGAAGAAGCACACCATTGAAG
This sequence comes from Pantoea sp. PvP021, assembly GCF_054056055.1. Taxonomy (NCBI): domain Bacteria; kingdom Pseudomonadati; phylum Pseudomonadota; class Gammaproteobacteria; order Enterobacterales; family Erwiniaceae; genus Pantoea; species Pantoea sp. PvP021. The sequence continues at coordinate 168,735 of NZ_JBSRXX010000007.1, forward strand.
TGGTGATTGACCGCTTTAAAGTACGTGAAGATCTCGCAACCCGCCTGGCGGAATCGTTTGAGACCACGCTGGAGCTCTCCGGCGGGACGGCCATCGTGGCGGACATGGATGACAGCGCCGCAGAAGAGCTGCTCTTCTCGGCTAACTTCGCCTGCCCGATCTGTGGTTACAGCATGAGCGAGCTGGAGCCGCGCCTGTTCTCGTTTAACAATCCGGCGGGCGCCTGTCCGACCTGTGACGGCCTTGGCGTACAGCAATATTTTGATCCTGACCGCGTGGTGCAGAATCCTGAACTCTCGCTGGCGGGCGGTGCAATCCGCGGCTGGGATCGCCGCAATTTCTACTACTTCCAGATGCTGCGTTCGCTGGCGGAACACCTCGATTTTGATATCGAAGCGTCGTTCGGCAGCCTGCCAGAAAACGTACAGAAAGTGATTCTGTACGGATCAGGCAAAGAGAGCATCGAATTTAAGTACATCAACGATCGCGGCGACACCTCGGTGCGCCGTCATCCATTTGAAGGGGTGCTCAATAACATGGAGCGCCGCTACAAAGAGACCGAGTCCTCAGCGGTACGCGAAGAGCTGGCGAAATTTATCAGCAACCGCGCCTGTGCCAGCTGTGAAGGAACCCGTCTGCGTCGTGAAGCGCGTCATGTCTTCGTGGAGAACACCACGCTGCCGACCATCTCTGAGATGAGCATCGGCCATGCGATGTCCTTCTTTGAAAACATGAAACTCAGCGGCCAGCGTGCGCAGATCGCCGAGAAAATTTTGAAAGAGATTGGCGATCGCCTGAGCTTCCTGGTCAACGTCGGCCTGAACTATCTTTCGATGTCGCGTTCCGCCGAGACCCTGTCCGGTGGTGAAGCACAGCGTATCCGTCTGGCCAGCCAGATCGGTGCCGGTCTGGTCGGCGTGATGTATGTGCTGGATGAGCCTTCAATCGGCCTGCACCAGCGCGACAACGAACGCCTGCTCGGCACCCTGATTCATCTGCGCGACCTCGGTAACACGGTGATCGTGGTTGAGCATGATGAAGATGCGATTCGTGCCGCTGACCATGTGATCGATATCGGTCCGGGTGCGGGCGTACATGGCGGCCAGGTGGTGGCTGAAGGCACGGTTGATCAGATCATGGCGCAGGAAGCGTCACTGACCGGCCAGTTCCTGAGCGGCAAGCGTGGCATTGCAGTGCCAGAGGAGCGCGTCAAAGGCGACCCGGCCAAAGTACTGAAGATTACCGGCGCACGCGGCAACAACCTCAAGGATGTCACGCTGACGCTGCCGGTCGGGCTGTTCACCTGTATTACCGGTGTTTCCGGCTCGGGTAAATCGACCCTGATCAACGATACGCTCTTCCCGATTGCCCAGCGGGCGCTGAACGGCGCGACCATCGCCGAACCGGCACCTTACCGTGACGTGGCGGGACTGGAGCACTTCGACAAAGTAATCGACATCGACCAGAGCCCGATTGGTCGTACACCGCGCTCCAACCCGGCCACCTACACCGGCATCTTCACCCCGGTGCGTGAACTGTTTGCGGGCGTGCCGGAAGCGCGTTCACGCGGCTATAATCCGGGCCGCTTCAGCTTTAACGTGCGTGGCGGTCGCTGTGAAGCCTGTCAGGGCGATGGCGTGCTGAAAGTCGAAATGCACTTCCTGCCGGACATTTATGTGCCGTGCGATCAGTGCAAAGGCAAACGCTATAACCGTGAAACGCTGGAAGTGAAGTACAAAGGCAAGAGCATTCACGAAGTGCTGGAGATGACCATCGAAGAGGCACGTGAGTTCTTCGATGCGGTGCCGGCGCTGGCGCGTAAGTTGCAGACGCTGATCGATGTGGGCCTCACCTACATCCGCCTCGGTCAGTCCGCGACCACCCTTTCCGGCGGTGAAGCCCAGCGCGTGAAGCTGGCGCGTGAGCTGTCGAAGCGTGGCACCGGTCAGACGCTCTACATTCTGGATGAACCGACCACCGGCCTGCACTTTGCCGATATCCAGCAGCTGCTGGAAGTGCTGCATAAGCTGCGCGATCAGGGCAACACCATCGTGGTGATTGAGCACAACCTGGATGTGGTCAAAACTGCAGACTGGATTGTCGACCTGGGTCCGGAAGGCGGCAGCGGCGGCGGTGAAATCCTGGTGGCTGGTACGCCAGAAACCGTGGCGGAGTGTGAGAAATCACATACCGCGCGCTTCCTGAAGCCACTGTTACAGAAGTAATTCTGTCAGGCCCGCCGCGTGCGGGCCTTTTACTCTCCCCTGTCGATTCAGCCAGAAAATTGCAGAATCAGGCAAGATTCAGACATGTATAGGCATATACGCTTTTCCCCACGCTGACTATCCTTAAGCGGTTCCTCTTTGGCACGCCCCTGGCGTCGCCCTGTTTTCGCAGCACATCAACGCTGCTGCACTTCATCGAATAACACTCACGACACATCGAAACTGGAGACACCATGAATATTACGCATGCGTATGCTGCTCAGGATGCAAAATCCAAACTGGCACCGTTCGATTTTAAGCCGCGTGAGCTGCGCGCCCATGACGTTCAGCTTGAGGTGCTGTTCTGTGGCGTCTGCCACTCAGACCTGCATCAGGCCCGTAATGAGTGGAAAAACACCATTTTTCCCGTGGTTCCGGGCCATGAAATTGTCGGTCGCGTCACGGCCGTTGGCCCGCAGACGCAGAAATACAAAGTCGGCGATCTGGTCGGCGTAGGCTGCATGGTCGATTCGTGCCGCAGCTGTCCGAGCTGTCAGCAGGGTCTGGAGCAGTATTGTGAAAACGGCTTTGTTGGCACCTATAACGGTGAAGATCGTGAAACCGGCGCCATTACTTACGGCGGTTACTCAACGTCGATGGTGGTTGATGAGAGCTTTGTGCTGCGCATTCCCGAGAACCTGGAGCTGGCGGGCGTGGCACCGCTGCTGTGTGCCGGTATCACCACTTACTCGCCGCTGCGCCACTGGAATGTCGGCCCGGGCAAGAAAGTGGGTATTGTAGGCTTAGGCGGCCTGGGCCATATGGGCGTGAAAATTGCCCATGCCATGGGCGCGCATGTGGTGCTGTTCACCACTTCGCCTTCCAAAATTGAAGATGGCAAACGTCTGGGTGCCGATGAAGTCGTGATCTCCAAAGATGCGGAGCAGATGGCGCAGCACGCCAACAGCTTCGACTTCATTCTGAATACCGTGGCGGCTCAGCACGATCTCAACCCCTTCATCACCCTGCTGAAGCTGGATGGCAACATGACGCTGGTGGGTGCACCGGAGCACGATCACCCGGCACCGCAGGTATTTAACCTGATCTTCAAGCGTCGCAGCATCGCCGGTTCACTCATTGGCGGCATCGCAGAGACCCAGGAGATGCTCGATTTCTGTGGTGAGCACGGCATTACGTCAGACATTGAACTGATCGCGATGGACCAGATCAATGAAGCCTATGAGCGCATGCTGAAAAGCGATGTGAAATACCGCTTCGTTATCGACATTAATACCCTGCGCGAGCAGCCTGCCGCGTAACCCGCGGTCTCTGAAACCCTCTTGCTCAGGTAAGAGGGTTTTTTATTGCCGTTTAGCGGGCCGTTGCAACCTGCTGGAATGAGGCATCGACCAGATAGTAGATCTGCGAATCTTTCAGCGAACCGTCCAGGAACAGCGTGCTCCAGTGTGACTTGTTCAGATGCTCGCTGGGAATAATATCGCTATGCTCTTCGCGCAGTAATTCGGCCAGCGCAGGCGTCGATTTCAGCGAGACCGCTGGCCGCCCTTTCGCCTCATGTACCATCGCAAACAGCACGCCGTTGCTTTTAATCTGCGTGGCTTTCCAGTCACTGTGGACGCTCTGCTCCGCGCCCGGCTTGCTCATGCAATAGGTCAGTAAGTCTGAGTTATTCATTACGATTCCCCTTGTAAAGTGGCGACAATCCGCCTGGCACCGCCCTCAATGCGATGCTCGCCCAGCCAGATACCCTGCCAGGTGCCCAGCACCAGACGTCCCCGCTGAACCGGTAATAACAACGAAACCCCTAAGATCGACGATTTGATGTGCGCCGGCATATCATCACGCCCTTCGTAATCGTGCTGATAAGGCGCATTCTCCGGCACGTGCCGCATGAAATGCTGCTCCATGTCGCTGCGCACCGTCGGGTCGCAATTCTCATTTAAGGTTAACGACGCCGAAGTGTGCTGCAACAGCAGATGCAGCAGACCGGTTTTGATATCACGCAGTCCGGAGAGCGAGTTCACGATCTCATCGGTGACCAGATGAAACCCGCGCGGCTTCGCGCTCAGCGTAATAGTTTGTTGATGCCACATAGCTTATTCCTGAAACGGTTACCCCGTTTAAGTGTGCAGCATGTCGCCGAAAGGTAAACCCTGACCCATAAAAAAACCGCCAGAGAGCACCCTGACGGTTTTTTTTACAGCCTGGCGGCCGTTACATCACGGCGGCAAACGCTTCAGCCACCTGATGCACATTTTTGCTGTTCAGACCGGCCACACACATGCGGCCGCTGCCCACCAGATAGATGCCAAATTCGTTGCGCAGACGATCGACCTGCTGCGCACTCAGGCCGGTGTAGCTGAACATGCCACGCTGCTTCAGCAGGTAGTCGAAGTTTTTACCTGGCAGTGCAGTGCTCAGCACGTCCACCAGCGACTGACGCATGTCCAGAATGCGTAAGCGCATCGCTTCCACTTCAGCCAGCCAGCTGGCTTTCAACTCGTCATCGTTGAGTACGCGCGCGACAACCTGCGCACCGAAATTCGGCGGGCTGGAGTAGTTGCGGCGAACCGTGGCTTTTAACTGGCCCAGCACACGCGCTGACTCTTCGGCGCTGTCACAGACGATAGAGAGACCGCCCACGCGCTCGCCATAGAGCGAGAAAATTTTGGAGAAGGAGTTGCTCACCAGGGCTGGCAGGCCCGCCGCCGCGACCGCGCGCAACGCATAGGCATCCTGCTGCATGCCGGCCCCAAAGCCCTGATAGGCGATATCCAGGAATGGAATCAGCTGCTGTGCTTTCAGCACCTCAACGGTCTGATCCCACTGCGCATCAGTCAGGTCAGCGCCGGTCGGGTTATGACAGCAGGGATGCAGCAGCACGACGCTCTGCGCTGGCAGGGTTTTCAGGGTGCTGATAAAGGCATCAAACCGCACGCCGTGGGTCTCTGCGTCATACCAGGGATAGGTATTTACCTCAAAACCTGCACCATTAAAAATCGCGACGTGGTTCTCCCAGGTCGGATCGCTGACCCAGACCGCAGACTGCGGGAAGTAGCGCTTAAGGAAATCCGCGCCCACTTTCAGCGCGCCAGAACCGCCCAGCGTCTGAATAGAGGCGATACGGCCCGCGTTTAACACCGGATGATCGGCACCAAACAGCAGCGGTGCAATCGCACTACGGTAGCTGTTCAGTCCTTCCATTGGCAGATAGAGCGATGCCTGATGCGGCTCAGCATAGATCTGCTCTTCGGCAGCGGCTACAGCCTTCAGCTGCGGGATGATGCCCTTTTCGTCGTAATAGAGGCCGATACTCAGGTTAACTTTGTGTTCGCGTGGGTCTTGTTTGAAGGCTTCCATCAACGACAGAATCGGATCGCCAGCATAGGCATCAACGTTTTGAAACACGGTGTAGGTCTCCATGATTGGTCCAGAGGGAAGATGCGGATTAAACCCGATAGCGTCCCGGACGGTGGTTCATTGCAATAATCAGATTCAGGATCACCGCACCCGCAATCGACGCGAGCAGGATGGGGCCACTCACCACAAAGAGTGACGCCAGCACGACGCAGGTATCGACGGCCATTTGCAGTTTCCCCGCGCGGATCCCAAAGCGATCCTGTAGCCACAGCGCCAGAATATTGATGCCGCCCAGGCTCGCCTTATGACGAAATAACACTATAAACCCGATTCCCATGATGACGTTACCGAACAGTGTCGCATAGAAGGGGTTAAGGTCAGAAAAGTGGACGAACAGCGGGTGCAGCTGGGTGAACAGCGACACCAGACCGACGGCGCAGAAGGTTTTCAGCGTAAACTCCCAGCCCATGCGTTTTACCGCCAGCCAGTAAAAAGGGATGTTGATCAGGAAAAACGCGCTGCCGAACGAAAGCGGCGACAGGTAGCTGATCAGAAAGGCGATGCCTGCGGTGCTGCCGGTCAGCGCCCCCGCCTGTTTCAGCATAATGACGCCGAACGAGACCATCAGGGTGCCAAGCACCATCGCCAGCGCATCTTCAATGCGCGAATGCGGGACGCGGGAGGGTTCTGCGATGTTATCCATGGGGTTTTCTCAGTGCAAAGGATGCGGTTTCGATGCAAAAAACGCACCATCGCCACAGCACTGAACTGCTGTAAACCGGGTGCCAGCGATATCCCATTGATATCTAAGGCGCTTTAAAACAGAACTTTGTGCATAAATTCCGGCTGATACCGTCAACCTATGCGTTAAAGTCCGACTCTATGCGCGCTATTCGCATTAATTGCCGCAAGTGTGCACCAAAAGCGCACAGCGCGCACCTTTTTAGCGCGTCTTCTGCTCAGGCAGCATCATCAGCCCGTTCTCTTTCATGCGTCCCAGCACTACCGAGGTTTTCACATGGGAAACGCTCTGGTGGCCCGCGACTAACTGGCTGATTAACGCACTAAGGGAATTAAGATCGGCCACCGCCACTTTGAGCAGATAGTCCGCATCGCCGGTGGTTTTATAGGCATCCACGATCGCCTGTTCCTGCTCCACCATCCGGTGAAAGCTCTCAACATATTCTGCGGTGTGGTTAATTAAACGCACCTCAATCAATCCCACCATGCCAAGCCCGATGGCATCGGGCGACAGCCGGGCATGATAACCCAGGATCAGATTAGCCTGTTCCAGATTGATACGACGGCGGGAACATTGTGAGGCGGAAAGGCCGACCAGATCGCTGAGTTCCTGATTGGTCAGACGGCCGTTGGATTGTAATAAAGTCAGGATTTTAAGGTCGTAATCGTCTACGTGAGTCATTCCGTTTCCACATCGGTGCCAGGCGTCGCTTTGTTACAGATAACCCGATAACCCGAGAGGTTGTCCAACACTATTTTGTGATGATGGGGGCTGTCATGCACAGATCGTGCATGACAGCACAAACCGGGGATTATTCGTCGTCGTATTGCGGGCCAGCGTAGTTGTCGAAGCGTGACCACTGACCGTTAAAGGTCAGGCGTACTGTACCGATCGGGCCGTTACGCTGTTTACCCAGAATGATCTCCGCGATCCCTTTAAGATCGCTGTTTTCGTGGTAAACCTCATCGCGATAGATAAACATGATCAAATCCGCATCCTGCTCGATCGAGCCCGATTCACGCAGATCCGAGTTGACCGGACGTTTATCGGCTCGCTGCTCCAGCGAGCGGTTAAGCTGCGACAGCGCTACAACCGGCACGTTCAGCTCTTTGGCCAGCGCTTTCAGCGAGCGGGAGATCTCAGCAATTTCCAGCGTACGGTTGTCCGACAGTGACGGCACGCGCATCAGCTGCAGATAGTCGATCATGATCATGCTTAATCCACCGTTTTCACGGTAGATGCGTCGGGAGCGCGAACGCACTTCGGTGGGCGTCAGGCCGGAAGAGTCATCAATGTACATGTTCTTCTTCTCCAGCAGGATGCCCATGGTGCCGGAAATACGCGCCCAGTCCTCATCATCCAGCTGCCCGGTACGAATGCGGGTCTGATCGACGCGGGAGAGTGACGCCAGCATACGCATCATGATCTGCTCGCTGGGCATCTCCAGACTGAAGATCAGCACTGGTTTTTCCTGCAGCATGGCGGCGTTTTCGCACAGGTTCATCGCAAAGGTGGTTTTACCCATCGAAGGACGTGCTGCGACAATAATCAGATCAGAACCCTGCAGGCCCGCGGTCTTTTTATTCAGATCCTGATAGCCGGTATCGACGCCGGTGACGCCATCGTGCGGTGTCTGATAGAGCGATTCGATACGCGAAACGGTCGATTCCAGAATCTGCTCGATGTTTTTCGGACCAGCATCCTTATCCGCGCGCGCTTCCGCAATTTTAAAGACGTTCGACTCCGCGAAGTCGAGCAGCTCTTCGCTGTTACGCCCCTGCGGATCATAACCGGCATCGGCAATCTGGTTAGCGACGGCGATCATCTCGCGCACCACCGCACGTTCACGCACGATGTCAGCATAGGCGCCGATGTTCGCCGCGCTCGGGGTGTTTTTCGCCAGTTCCGCCAGATAGGCGAAGCCGCCCGCCATCTCCAGCTCGCCACGGGTTTCCAGCGATTCGGAGAGCGTAATCAGGTCAATAGGTTTGCTGTTTTCCAGCAGCCGCTGCATCTCTGAAAAAATCAGCCGATGCGAGCGGTTGAAAAAATCATTCGCGACGACGCGCTCAGAGACATTGTCCCAGCGCTCGTTATCCAGCATTAACCCACCGAGCACCGACTGCTCCGCTTCCAGCGAATGCGGGGGCATTTTCACGCCTGCGAGCTGGCGATCCTGCGTTTCGTTCGATTTGTTGGTGGGTTTATTTCCTGCCATAGTGAATGCATTACCGATCTTCTGTGGGGACGCGCAAGTATACCTTAGTTGGGGTGCGTGCCTCACCCTCATGATGAAACAATCACAGGAGTCAGAATGGCAAAGCGTATTCAGTTCAGCGCACATGGCGGCCCGGACGTTTTAGAGTGGACAGATTTTGAACCTGCTGACCCGGCCGAACATGAAGTGCAGGTAGAACATCGCGCTATCGGGATTAATTACATCGATACCTATGTTCGCAGCGGGCTTTATCCGGTCGCCGCTTTTCCCTCTGGCCTGGGTACAGAAGCCGCAGGCGTGGTGTCGCGGGTTGGACGTGGCGTGACATTATTTAAGCCCGGCGATCGCGTGGTCTACTGTCTGGCGTCGATGGGGGCCTATAGCGAAGTGCACAACGTGGCGGAAGATCGCCTGATGCATCTCCCGGAGGCGATCAGCTTTGAGCAGGGCGCAGCCAGCTACCTGAAAGGGCTGACCACACAATATCTGCTGCGCCAGACCTATAAAATCAGCGCCGGTGAGACCTTTCTGTTTCATGCCGCAGCGGGCGGCGTCGGGTTAATTGCCTGTCAGTGGGCAAAAGCGCTGGGTGCCCATTTGATTGGCACAGTCGGGTCAGCAGAAAAGGCAGCGATGGCGAAAAAGGCCGGCGCCTGGGCGACGATTAACTACCGCGAAGAGAATATTGCGCAAAGCGTCAGCGAACTGACCGATGGGAAAAAAGTGGGCGTAGTTTATGACTCCGTGGGCAAAGATACCTGGGAAGCATCGCTGGACTCATTGCGCCGTCATGGGCTGATGGTCAGTTTTGGCAATGCTTCGGGTCCGGTGACCGGGATTGATCTCGGCATTCTGAATAAGAAAGGCTCGCTGTTTGTGACCCGCCCTTCACTGTTTGGCTATATCACCAACCGTCAGGAGCTGGAAACCGCCAGTGCCGAGCTTTTCTCGCTGCTGGCGAGCGGCGCAATTAAAGTTGATGTGCCGGAGCAGCAGAAGTTTGCGCTGAAAGAGGCCAGCAAAGCGCACCAGATGCTGGAGAGCCGCGCCACGCAGGGATCCTGTCTCTTAATTCCATAATAGTGAGCAACAAAAAGGGCTTCCCGCGGGAAGCCCTTCTCTTTTTTTTATTTTTTGTTCGCGCTGGTGTAGGGACAGCGGCGATGAATTCGTGTCGAGTCGATGGCACATCGATTTGACGACAGGCATCCTGCCAGAAAACATAAGTAAAAAATATGTTTAATTGCAGATCAGCCCCGACCAATCTCTCACACTGTGATCTTCACCGCATTTAGCGCCAGCCTTTGCGGTCTAACCTGTTGATCTTACGCCGCAGCTTGCGACGTGCTCGCTCATCGCTGTCGCCAAAAAAGGCACGATGCAGCCAGACCGCAATCACCGCCAGCACCAGCCACGGCAACACTTTAATAACAATTGCAAACAGTCCACCGACAAACATCACGATGGTTGCGACCACCAGTGCCGCCAGCACGCCTAACAGCGAAACGCCGGTCAGCAACAGCATCAGGAAAAACCCTAATACGAATAAAATTTCCACGTCAGCGCTCCTTTTTGAGATTGATTGTTATAGCTATTACAAAAAACGTGCCAACAGTTAACTCATTGATTTTATTCTGATAAGAGATAAACAGAAGAGCGCAACCTGGTGAGAAAAACCACATAGTGGCGTAAAAAAACCAGCAAACAGAGCTGGTTTTTTCGGGTTCAGATGAGGCGTCAGGCTGCCTGCGGGATTTTATCGGCGACCAGCGCAAGCGCCGCCTCCAGCACACGGACATCGGCACCGGGTTTGTGGGCATTTTCACTCAGGTGGCGTCGCCACTGGCGGGCGCCCGGAATCCCCTGGAACAGACCCAGCATATGGCGCGTGACATGTCCCAGATACGTCCCCTTCGCCAGTTCCGCTTCAATATAGGGATACATGGCGCGCACCACTTCAACCGGGTTCGCCGCCGGATGCTGACGACCAAACAATGTCTGATCGACCTGCGCCAGAATGCCGGGGTTTTGGTAGGCTTCACGTCCCATCATCACGCCGTCAAGGTGTTGCAGATGGGTCAGTGCCTCTTCCAGCGTTTTCACGCCGCCATTGAGGGCAATGGTCAGTTGCGGAAAATCGCGTTTCAGCTGATAGACGCGGGGATAATCCAGCGGTGGAATCTCGCGGTTCTCTTTCGGGCTGAGGCCGGAGAGCCAGGCTTTACGCGCATGAATGATAAATGTCTCACACTCACCGCGTCCCGCCACCGTGCCAATAAAATCGGTCAGGAATTCATAGCTGTCCAGCTCATCGATACCAATGCGGGTTTTCACAGTGACCGGAATTGAAACCACGTCGCGCATCGCTTTAACGGCATCTGCGACCAGATTCGCCTCGGCCATCAGGCAGGCGCCGAAACGGCCATTCTGCACCCGATCAGAGGGACAGCCGACATTAAGATTCACTTCATCGTAGCCGCGCTGCTCTGCCAGCTTCGCGCACTGCGCCAGTGCCGCCGGATCGCTACCGCCAAGCTGCAACGCGACCGGATGCTCAGCCTCACTGTAAGCCAGGTAATCCCCTTTGCCATGAATGATTGCGCCCGTGGTCACCATTTCGGTGTAGAGCAGCGTGTCACCGGTCAGCTGGCGATGAAAATAGCGACAGTGACGATCGGTCCAGTCGAGCATAGGGGCGATAGAGAAACGTTGCGAAGAGAAATTAGGCATGAAGCGCAGGCAATCCGGTAATTAAGGGGTGATGGAATTCTGTGCAAGGATAACACAAGGGCGGGCGATAGTGCATCGCCCGCCCCCGAACAGTCTGAATAACGCGCTTAGAAGTTAAAGCCCAGCTGCATCATCGCGCCCCAGGTGTTGTTAGCACCTACAGAGCCCGCCAGATCCAGATGTACGGCTTTGTTAAACGGTGACAGACCAAAACCGGCCGTAGCGACATTTTCGTCGTTAGAACGCATGTCCGCACGATAACCTGCACGCAGCTGCAGCCAGTCAAGTACGCGGTATTCCGCGCCCACTGCCGCATACTGGCTGTTATCCTGAGTTTTGAAGCGTTTGGTTTCAGTCAGATCCACATCGCCCGTCACGGTAAACGGACCTTTATCCCAGGCCAGACCGGTGGTGACCAGCGGGCGGATCTGGTAGGTGTCGCGGAAACCATTGACCTCTTTGGTCTGCAGATCGCGTGAAACCAGGTTCTGTCCGGTTACACCCAGCGTCCAGTTTTCAGCAAAGGTGGTCGCCAGACCGGCATCAACGTTAAAGCCGGTGTCGGTGCTGCGATACTGGCTGTTATTGATGTCACTTTTGTCGTAGTTGTAAATACTGGCGGTGTAGTTATAGAGCCAGGTTTTCTGCACTTTCGGTGTAACGCCTACCGATACTGGCTGACCAGCGATGGTGAACTCATGCGCCACCGCAACACCATAATCGGTGACCAGCGCCGCTAAGCCATTCGCGCTGGAGCGCAGGTTATTTTGATCGCCAGGACGAGGAAACGCCCCGTTTTCTATACTGCGCAGGTAGTCAATATCACTCTGTACCACGTTAGCGCGGACGTGCGCTGTACCGTAGGCCTTAGTAATAAAGGCGAAAGGCAGAGTGTCGTTGGGGATGGTAACGGCCACGGCCGCGCCGGCAGAACCGTCTGCTTTGTTACCGCGCAAATCGCTTAGCTTATTTGCCACATCACCTGAGGCCGCGCGCAATTCAGAGTTAGCACGGAAGAAATCTGCTGGTGTGAGGTTACCCAGCACCGTGCGGTAACGGTCCACGGTGTCGGTAATATCATCCACTTTATCTATCAGCTTATCTTTGTCAGTCACCTGAATGCCCGCTGAGGGAAAAATAATGCTGACGCTATCGTCGGGTTTGGCGCGCGTCATTAATGCCGGGTTCGCCAGCACTGCGGAGCCATAAAGAGAAGATGCTACGCCGGTGCCGCCCATGGCGTCATTACGTGCATCATACCAGGTCCCTGCCGCCATGGCGGAAGAAGAAAGGAAAAGCGCGGTCGTTACAGCTGTGTAGATTAGCGCTGAACGTTGAGCGGATTTTTTCACCATTTGCCTGCCATCACCTGAGAAATTGCCATTGAAACATTCAATGACTGAATAGTTTGTTAGCCCTATTGTGAACCCTGGCTAACGCGTTATTGCTGTGAATTCAAAGGAAACAGTGTCTTAATTCAAAGGATTGGACGTTTTCCAATCAAAAAACCGTTGTAATTGTTCAAACTGCATTGGGATATTTCAAATAATGCCAGACTTTTCTTAAGTCTTTCTGAACATTACTTCTTAACTCAGTGAGATGCAAAGCAAAATGCCAACAAATTCCGCTTCAGGTTGATTCGGAATGGATCTGATTTGTCGTCAGATTTGAGATAGAAGACGGCTTAAATTCTGATTCTGCTGCTTTATCAGGCAAATGATGCTGTTTTTCAGACGAAAACCAACCTCAGCGCCGCGAAACTATGTGTGATAAAATAACATCACTTATCCAGCGGAGAATTTTCATGACAAACATGACGTCGCAGCAAATTTTGATTCAGGCCGAAAAGATGTGCCTGCAGCGCGGTGTGCGTCTGACTTCGCAGCGTGCTGAAGTGTTGCGCCTGATGGCCGAGCAGCCTGGCTCGATCAGCGCCTACGATCTGCTGGATCAACTCCGGGTCAGCGAGCCGCAGGCCAAGCCTCCCACGGTTTACCGGGCGCTCGATTTCCTGCTGGAGCAGGGTTTCATTCATCGGGTGGAATCCAACAACAGCTACGTCATGTGTCACCATTTTGAGGCACCAGCACATACATCGGTGATGCTGGTCTGTGACCGCTGTGCCGCCGTTACAGAGAAGCAGGCGCAGGGCGTAGAGAAGATTATTGCTGGTCTGGCAGGTGAAGCGCAGTTTGCATTACGCCACAGCGTGATTGAAGCGCATGGTTTATGTGAAAATTGTGCTGCGGTTGAAGCCTGTACGCACCATGAAAGCTGCGAGCATGACCATCAGGATGAGGGTAAAAAGCGGGGGAAACGCGGGTAATCGGCACATCCTTGTGCGGTTCCGGTGAGGGCCCACCGGAACGCATTCAGCTGATTATCAAGCTATTGTCTGATTACCAGCGGTGATCTTTGTTCTGACCTTCCCAGGCGGTTACTTCGCGCTCGGCTTCATCTTTCGTAGAGCCGTAACGCTCCTGGATTTTGCCGACCAGCTGATCGCGTTTACCTTCGATAACCTGCATATCATCGTCGGTCAGCTTGCCCCATTTCTCTTTCATTTTGCCTTTGAACTGCTTCCAGTTGCCGCTTGCTTCGTCTTTATTCATGGCAGACCTCCAATCCTCGGGTTTTAATGATTATCTTGCTACTTAACAAAATAACGATACAAAGCGCTGGTTAACTGCGCTGCATAGAGTTAATTGTAGTAGCCAATTTATTAACCGTGGAATAATACAGAATAATCCGTATCGGCTTGCGTGCAGCCACTGCTGACTCATGCATCAAACCAGCTGTTCTGACGCCAGTGCTTACGCCAGATGAGCCACAGCGACAGGCCGCGCAGCGCCAGGAAAACCGTGACCGCCAGCCACAGACCATGGTTACCTAACACCGGTACGCTAAGCAGCGTCAGAAAATAGCCTGCTGCGGCAACTACCATGCTGTTACGCATCTCACGCCCGCGCGTCGCTCCGATGAACATGCCATCCAGCAGATAACACCAGACGCCGATCAGCGGCATTATCATCTGCCAGACCAGATAGCGGTCCGCTGTCTGCTGGAGTGACTGAAGAGAGGTCAGCAGGGTAACGATCTGCGGGCCAAAAATGGCATAGATTAGCGAGAAGAATAGCGCCACCACCACCGCCTGCCGACAGGCAGAGTGCCAGACGCGCAGGAGCTTGCTGCCATCTTTTGCACCATGCGCCTCACCCGCAAAAGCTTCAACCGCATAGGCAAAGCCATCCAGCGCGTAAGCCGTAAAAGTGATGAACATCAGTAATACTGCGTTAACCGCCACCACATCCGGACCCAGCCGGGCACCCAGTACGGTCAGCGAGGCGAAGCAGAGCTGCAGCATCAGAGAGCGCAGCATGATGTCCCGGTTCAGTCGCAGCAGCCGGCCGCTGTCACCGCGCCAACTCTGCTTCAACAGGCTAAGCGTAATTCCGCGCAGTTTTAACACCCGCCAGACCATGATGCTGCCGACAACCAGCGTAATGTATTCCGCCAGCGCCGTGGCGGTTGCCGCCCCCGCGACACCCCAGTGCAGCCCCATCACCAGCCAGAGATCGAGCACGATGTTAACCAGGTTGCCCACCACCAGCAGGATCACCGGCGCGCGTGCATACTGCACGCCCAGCAGCCAGCCCAGAATGACCAGGTTTGCCAGCGTGGCAGGCGCACTGAGCCAGCGAATCTGAATAAACAGTGCCGCCTGTTCGAGTACATCGGGATTGCCGCCAACCAGATGGGTCGACAGCTGAATAATCGGATAACGCAAAGCGATGAACAGTACGCCCGCCAGCAGCGCAATGATCAGCGGCTGAGTCAGCGCGCGTGCCAGCGCCATTTTATCGCCAGCGCCAAATGCCTGCGCCGTAAGGCCAGTGGTACTCATTCGAAGGAAAAGCAGCAGCATAAAGAGGAAGCTGGTCACTGTAGTCCCGACCGCAACCCCGCCAAGATAGACAGGGCTGTCGAGATGACCAATTACTGCAGTATCGACCACTCCCAGTAAGGGAACGGTGATATTTGAAAGGATCATCGGCAGCGCAAGCCGCCAGAGATTTTTATCGGTTGCCGTAATAAAGCGCATTCGCCGTTCCGTGCTCAGTGTCGCTGCGCAAAAGAGGCAGCGACAAAATTAGGGCAGACAGAATAGCATCAGAGAAGGCGAATGCACGCTGGCAGAAGAATCAGAGCCACTCGCCGTTGCGCACCACGCCAACAGCCAGACCTTCTATGGTCAGTGACTGCGCACGGGTATCGACGACAATCGGGTCAAAATCGCTGTTTTCCGGCAGCAGATGCACGATAGCACCCTGCTTTTTCCAGCGCTTAACGGTGACTTCATCATCAATGCGGGCAACCACAACCTGGCCGTTACGCACATCCTGGGTTTTATGCACCGCGAGCAGGTCGCCATCCATAATCCCGATATCTTTCATCGACATTCCGCTGACGCGCAGCAGGAAGTCAGCAGACGGCTTAAACAGGCCCGGATCGACCTTGTAGTGGGTTTCGATATGTTCCTGCGCCATGATCGGCTCACCGGCAGCAACCCGGCCAATCAGCGGTAGCCCTTCTGAGGCTTCTTCTTCCATTAACAGTCGAATGCCGCGCGATGCACCGGAAACGATCTCGATGACGCCTTTGCGCGCCAGCGCTTTCAGATGCTCTTCTGCCGCGTTCGGCGAACGGAAGCCCAGCTGCGCGGCGATTTCGGCACGCGTAGGCGGCATGCCCGTTGAAGAAATATGGTCGCGAATCAGGTCATAGACCTGCTGCTGCCTGCTGGTTAATGCTTTCATCCCGCCCCCTGGTTGTTTATACAGTCGCTGTGAGTATATACAGGTATTGGTGAAATGGAAACCGATTGTCAGGGAAAACGCGCCCTCAGACGCGTTATGGAAGGCTTATCGCAAATGTGTCCAGAGCAGCGCGATCCAGACGAAGAGTGCCAGTAAGATGCTGATCAACACCGCCGCCGAGCCCATGTCTTTTGCCCGGCCCGCCAGCGGATGATGCTCCTGACCGATGCGGTCGACCACTGCTTCAATGGCGCTATTGAGGATTTCAACAATGACCACCAGCACCACCGCCCCAATCATGAGGATGCGGGAGACCACATCGACATCCAGCCAGCACGCGATAACAATAGCAGCCAGCGCAGCCAGCGCTTCCTGCCGAAACGCCGCTTCATGTTGCCAGGCGGCACGCAGTCCCTGCCATGAGTAACCTGCAGCTTTTACTATTCTGATAAGTCCGGTGGCATTATTTGCCATGATGTGGGAACCCTTTCATCGGATTGACGTCAATGTCTGGGCTGCGTGCAATTGGCACCACCACAGATCTTCGCTGCGCTTTCTGGTATGCTTGCGGCGCTTTGCTAACAAGAGGCTTCATGTTGTCTATGTCAGGTTGGCGTAAACTCTATTACAAACTGCTTAATTTACCACTGTCGTTTTTGGTAAAAAGTAAGGCCATTCCGGCCGATCCCGTGTCTGAACATGGTCTGGATCCGACCCGACCTATTATGTATGTTTTGCCTTACGATTCGAAGGCCGACTTACTGACTTTACGCGCACAGTGTCTGCGGCATCATCTGCCCGACCCGCTCACTCCGCTGGAGATTGATGGTTCTCTGCTGCCGCGCCATGTCTTTATCCACAATGGCCCTCGCGTCTTCCCCTATTTTGTGCCCAGCGTTGAATCCGTGAAAATTTTTCACGATTACCTGGACCTGCATCGCAATAACCCTAAGCTGGATATTCAGATGCTGCCGGTCACGGTGATGTTTGGCCGCGCACCAGGACGTGAAGTCCAGGGCGAAGCAACGCCACACCTGCGGGTGCTGAACGGGGTGCAGAAGTTTTTTGCGGTGATCTGGCACGGGCGCGACAGTTTTGTCCGCTTCTCGCCGACAGTGTCGCTGCGCCGCATGGCAACTGAACACGGTACGGATCAGTCGATCGCCCAGAAGCTGGCTCGTGTGGCGCGCATTCATTTTGCCCGCCAGCGGCTGGCGGCGATTGGCCCGCGCTTGCCGGCGCGTCAGGATCTGTTTACTCGTCTGCTGCAATCCAAAGCGATTGAAAAAGCAGTAGAAGATGAAGCTCGCAGCAAAAAAATCTCCCATGAGAAAGCGCAGCAGAATGCCGTCGAGATGATGGAGGAGATTGCGGCAAACTTCTCCTATGAAGCCATCCGCGTAACTGACCGCGTGATGGGCTGGCTCTGGAGTCGGCTCTATCAGGGCATCAACGTCAATGGCGGAGAAAAAGTTCGCCAGCTGGCGCAGGATGGCCACGAGATTGTCTATGTGCCGTGCCATCGCAGCCACATGGATTATCTGCTGCTCTCCTATGTGCTCTATCATCAGGGTCTGGTGCCGCCGCACATCGCAGCCGGTATCAATCTCAACTTCTGGCCAGCCGGCCCGATTTTCCGTCGCCTGGGCGCTTTCTTTATTCGTCGTACCTTTAAAGGCAACAAGCTCTACGCCACGGTATTCCGCGAATATCTCGGCGAGCTGTTCACCCGCGGCTATTCGGTTGAGTACTTTGTCGAAGGAGGCCGTTCACGAACCGGTCGCCTGCTGGACCCTAAAACCGGCACCTTAGCCATGACGCTGCAGGCGATGCTGCGCGGCGGAAATCGCCCCATCACGCTGGTGCCGATTTACATCGGCTATGAGCACGTGATGGAAGTGGGCACTTACGCTAAAGAACTGCGCGGCGCGGCGAAAGAGAAAGAGGGCTTCATGCAGATGGTGCGCGGCTTACGCAAGCTGCGCAATCTCGGTCAGGGTTACGTGAACTTTGGCGAACCCCTGCCGCTGGTCAACTATCTCAACAAGCGGGTGCCGGAATGGCGCGATGCCATCGATCCGATTGAGCCGCAGCGTCCCAGTTGGTTAACACCGACCGTCAACGATATTGCTGCCAGCCTGATGGTGCGTATCAATGAAGCGGGCGCGGCTAACGCCATGAACCTCTGTGTCACCGCCCTGCTGGCGTCACGTCAGCGCTCACTAACCCGTGAACAGCTGATTGAACAACTGGAGTGCTACACCCAGTTGCTGCGCAACGTACCTTACTCGCCAAATGCGACCGTACCCGATCTTTCAGCGGAAGCGCTGCTGGATCACGCCATGGGTATGAATAAGTTTGAGAGTGAAAAGGACAGCATTGGCGACATCATCATTCTGCCGCGTGAGCAGGCGGTACTGATGACCTACTATCGCAACAATATTCATCACATGCTGGTGATGCCGTCGCTGATTGCCGCCATTGTTCAGCAACATCAGACGCTGAGCGAAGCAGAACTGCTGCGTCAGGTGAGCCTGATCTACCCAATGCTGAAGAGTGAGCTGTTCCTGCGCTGGCAGACCGATGAACTGCCGCAACTGCTGACCGAACTGAGTCAGGAGCTGGCGCGTCAGGGCCTGATTACGCTCGAAGCCGGCGAATTGCGCTTTTCCTCAGCGCGCTATCGCACACTGCAACTGCTGGCCGCCGGTGTGCGTGAAACACTGCAGCGCTATGCCATTACGTTCTCCATTCTCAGCGCCAAGCCGACGATTAACCGCGGCACGCTGGAGAAAGAGAGCCGGACGCTGGCACAGCGTCTGTCGGTGCTGCACGGTATCAATGCTCCGGAATTCTTCGACAAAGCGGTCTTTACCTCACTGGTCCTGACCCTGCGCGATGAAGGGTATATCAGCGACAGCGGTGATGCCGATGTTGCGCAGACTCTGGCGACCTGGCATATGCTGGCAGACCTGGTCACCAGCGATGTCCGTATGACGATTGAAACCGCTGTGGCGCACGACTGACCCCAACGCGCATAGTAAAAAGGCGACCTCATGAGGTCGCCTTTTTTGTGCCTGAATCCCCTGTCAGAACAGCTGGCTGAACGGCGGAGTATTCATCAGCACACCGAGGAACAGCACCATCCCGACATAGTTATTATTGAGAAAAGCCTGGAAACAGGGTTGCCGCTCGCGTCCGGCGATCAGCTTCTGTTGATAAACAAACAGCGCGGCGGCCAGTAATAGCGTCCAGTAGAAGGCGCTGTTCAGATGCAGCATGAGGCCAACCAGCGCCATCAGTAGCAGCGTCGCCAGTTGCAGCAGACCAATGATCAGCTTGTCGAAACGGCCAAAGAGAATCGCGGTCGACTTCACGCCAATCTTCAGGTCATCATCCCGATCCACCATCGCATACTGAGTGTCATAGGCGACTGTCCAGCAGATGTTGGCGATGAATACCAGCCAGCAGACCAGAGGTAAGGACTCACTAACTGCGGACCATGCCATGGGAATGGCCCAGCCAAAGGCGGCACCCAGCACTACCTGCGGCAGGTGGGTATAGCGCTTCATAAAGGGATAGACCCAGGCCAGCGCCAGCCCTACCACGGAGAGCATAATCGTCATCATGTTCATAGTCAGCACCAGCGCAAAAGCCGCCAGAGCCAGTATCACGAACAGCAGCTTAGCCTCTTTTGCACTCACCGCGCCGCTGGCCAGTGGCCGATGTTTCGTGCGTTCGACATGACCGTCTACTTTGCGATCGGCATAGTCATTGATCACACAACCGGCTGCACGCATCACGATGACCCCGGCAACAAACACCGCCAGCACCGGCAGCGGCGGGATCGCCATGTCAGCCAGCCATAATGCCCAGAGCGTTGGCCACATCAGCAGCAGCGTACCGATAGGCTTATCGATACGCATCAGGCGCGTGTAGGCCCGCCATTTATTTATACTTAAGCTATTTTGCACCACAGGATCCTCAGACCAGATCGCGATAGAGCGGCGATGCCGGTAAAAACAGTTCAGTCAGCAGCAGCGGTTTGCCGGAGAGACGCAGGCGTGAACGTCGTCCCCACAATCCCTCCACCTGCCCCGGCTCAATAAAATCGCGGGTCAGCGTTGAAGAGGAGAAGAGATAGCGACCCAGCGGCCGGGTGCCCAGCTGCTGCAGCATCGCTTCTGGCCCGTTAAGGGTGCTTTCCGGCACCAGCGTACGGCCAGCCAGCCAGGGCTGATCGTCGCCGAACAGCAACACTTCACGCAGCCAGAAGCGTTGATCGTCTGGCAACAAGCCCTTTTCATCACCCAACTCGCTGGCGTCGATAAAGCCTTCACGCAGCGGCTGAACCGTGACCCGCTGACAATGTTGTTCAAAACGGCGCGTCATTGAATCCTCCTCCATCAGCCAGTCGAGCAATGGCGGCGCAAGGGTTGCCTGCGACGGAGAAAGCCAGTTGAGTGCACGTAATAAGCTGAGCGCGTCTTGCGACATAGCACCACTCCCAATAATTTTCAGGACGCTAGTTTAGCGCAGAGACGCGATGCGAACACCTGCCGTCATGACAGACGGCAGGAGGATTACTCGCGTTTCAGGCGGTTGCTGTTTGCCAGCCACAGAGTGATTACCAGAATCAGAATCGCCGCAGAGTAACAGAGCGTATCGAAGGGGTTTTTATGGTCGACGATAATCAGGCGGATAATTGCCGTGATACCGATATAGACAAAATAGCGCAGCGGAAAGTGATATCCCGACTGAAAGTACTTAACAATCAAAGCAATAAATTCGAAGTAGAGGAAATAAATGACAATCCCCTCAATCAACAGATAGGAGGATGACTGCTCGCTGGTGTTAAACAGCACGTTTGCCAGATGGATAGTTTCTTTGCCTAAAAAGACGATCAGGATGATCGCCAGACTCAGCAGACCCAGATTCAGCACCCATTGCAGTACCGTTGCAAGGTGGCGGGCCAAAGGATTTTTGTCACTCATGTTGCGCCTTAAAAAAGGAGTTGTTAGCGCGCGGTATCATGCGCGAGTGTGACGCAAATCACAATAACTCCTCAGGCCTCCACATCAACACAGAGCGCATCATAACGCCAGTATTCACAGTCGCAATCAATCACCTCTTTTTGCTGGTTGCGATTGATGCGGGTGATCAACAAACCAGGGCTGCCCGGTGCCACATTCAGCATGGGTGCGGCGACCTCCGGCAGCGGGCCGGGCAGGATGGTGAAGCGCGCGCCGCCGTAACGAATGCCGTAGCGCTGGTCATAGAGATCGGTCAGTGAGCGGGTCAAATCTTCATCAAGCAGACCTGGAAAAAAACGCGGATTGAGGTAGTGTTCAACATAGAGCACCGCGCGCCCGTCGATGCGCCGCAGGCGGCGGATGCAGTAAACCGACGAACCGGAGGCCAGCCGCAGCGCTGTCGCCACGCTGTCGTGTGCCGCGACCTGTTCGGCGGCGATGACCTCGGTAGCCGCCTGCCGTCCCTGCTCCATTGCCATGGCATGAAAGTGGCTGTGATGCAGCGGGTTATAGATCAGCCGCGGCGGTGCGATAAACCAGCCGCGACGCAGTTCCCGGTAGATCATCCCCTGGGCTTCCAGCTTGCCCAATGCTTCCCGAAGGGTAATCCGGGTCGTGCTGAACGCTTCGCTTAAGGCACGCTCCGCCGGCAGTCGCCCGGCGCTGAACTCTCCGGCCTGAATACGCGTCAGCAGGACGCTGGCGATCGCATCCGCCGTTTTGAGTGCTATCGACTCCACAACAGTAGCCTCATTTTGGTGCGACTCCGCACTCTTACTGTTCAGGTAAACGCGCCTGTGACAGGCGAACGGGTCACATCTTTCATCGCCCATCCCCCGCACAGCGCCGCCCTGTCATAAATCGTTCATATACAGGGGCTACATTGGCTCGGTTCTTGCTGGACTAGACCAGCCAGGCCCATCAACTTACACCCGGAGCAACTGAGATGAAAGCGTTTATCGCCTCTGTAGTAGCCAGTGCTGTAGTGCTCACCCTGCCCGTTGCGCAGGCCGCCGATAACGACCTTGCCGCACTGGAAAAAGCGGCACGCAGTGAAGGCCAGGTCAACAGCGTCGGGATGCCGGATAGCTGGGCTAACTGGAAAGATACCTGGAACGACATCAGCAGCAAATATGGCCTTAAGCACAGCGATACTGATATGTCATCGGCGCAGGAGCTGGCGAAATTCGATGCAGAGAAAGAGAACGCCAGCGCTGACATCGGTGACGTGGGTGCCGCCTTTGGCCCGATCGCTGTCGCTAAAGGTGTGACCCAGCCCTATAAACCCACTCACTGGGATCAGATTCCGGCCTGGGCTAAAGATAAAGATGGCCACTGGGCGCTGGCCTATACCGGCACCATCGCCTTTCTGATCGACAAGCAGCAGGTTAAAGATATCCCCCATAGCTGGGCCGATCTGAAAAAAGGTAAGTATGTGGTTACTATCGGTGACGTCGGCGTGGCAGCTCAGGCGGCTAACGGCGTACTGGCGGCAAACTATGCCTTAGGTGGCGATGAGAAGAACCTGAAACCGGCGCTGGCTTTCTTTGCCGATCTGGCTAAACAGGGTCGTCTTGGCGTTACCGATCCGGTGATTGCCAATATCGAAAAAGGCGAAGTGCAGATGGCGGTGGTGTGGGACTTTAACGCCCTTAACTACCGGGACCAGATCGACAAAAACCGCTACGAAGTGGTGATCCCGTCTGATGGCTCCGTGACCTCCGGCTACACCACCGTCATCAACAAATATGCGAAACACCCTAACGCCGCAAAACTGACGCGCGAATATATCTTCTCAGACCAGGGACAGATCAATCTGGCGAAGGGCTATGCCCGTCCGATTCGTGCCGAGCATCTGACGCTGCCAGCGGACGTTCAGGCTCGCCTGCTGCCGCAATCTGAATATAAAAATGCCCGTCCGGTTAAGGATCAGGCTGCCTGGGATAAATCGTCGAAAATGCTGCCGCGCCTGTGGCAGGAAAACGTCATCATCAACATGCAGCAGTAATTCGCGGCAGGGAGAACGGAATGAAGACCATTCTGGTAGTGCTGGACGGCCTGAGCAATCAGGTCGCACAACATGCAATGGGTTACCTGCATGCCGAATGTTCGCAGGGCAACGGATTTTATTACCGTATGACCTGTGAGTTACCCTCGCTGTCACGCCCGCTTTATGAGTGCATTCTGACCGGTGTTCCGCCGGTCAGAAGCGGCATTATTCATAATGGCGTCAGCCGGTTAAGCCGCGAGCGTAGCATCTTTCACTTTGCGCGATCGGCGGGACTGACGACTGCGGCGGCGGCTTACCACTGGGTGAGTGAGCTTTATAACCGAACGCCGTTCGTTCCGGCGCGCGATCGTCACACTGACGCGCCGGACCTGCCCATTCAGTATGGCCATTTTTATTCTGATGATAGCTATCCCGACTCGCATCTGTTTGAAGATGCAGAGAGCCTGCGGCTGCGTCACGATCCCGATTTTCTGCTAATCCACCCGATGAACATCGACGATGCCGGTCATAAATCGGGCCTCTCCTCACCACAGTACCGCAACCGGGCACGCATCGCCGACGGCCTGCTGTCGCAGTGGATGCCCTTGTGGCTGGCTGAGGGCTATCAGGTGATGGTGACCGCCGATCACGGCATGAATGACGATCGCTCCCACGGCGGTATTCTGCCGGAAGAGACCACGGTGCCGCTGTTTGTCTTTGGCCGGGCTTTCTCGCTGCAGCCTGACCTGGCACCGCAGCAGACCGATCTGTGCGGCACGCTGTGTGAACTGCTTGAGGTGGCGCATGACAAGCCGGTTTGTCGCGGGCTGCTGGCGGAGCCGAAGAGATGAGAGGAAAAGGAGTCGCGCTGCTGCTGCTGTTACCGTTCACCCTGTTCTGGGTCGCCTTTCAGCTGGCACCGCTGTTGTGGATCGCCATTAACAGCTTCTGGAGTGAGATGAACAGCCAGTGGGGCTGGGATAACTATCAGGACATTCTCACCTCGCCCTTCTACCAGCAGGCGTTTCGTTTTTCGCTGGATATCTCACTCTGGTCAAGCGTCTACGGCTTACTGATTGCACTGGTCACCGGCTATTCACTGCATCAGCTCGGCGGCGGGCGACTGCAGCGCTTTCTCATCGCTTTTACCAATATGACCAGCAACTTTGCGGGTGTCCCGCTGGCGTTTGCCTTTGTGATTCTGCTGGGGCTGAACGGCTGCCTGACATTGCTGTTGCGCCATTATGGTCTGGTTGAGAGCTTCAGACTCTTCTCGCGCAACGGCATGGTGCTGGTCTACACCTGGTTCCAGATCCCGCTGGGCGTGCTGCTGCTCTACCCGGCGTTCGACGGGCTGAAAAAAGAGTGGCAGGAGTCCGCTGCGCTGCTGGGTGCCAGCCGCTGGCACTACTGGTGGCATATCGGCCTGCCGATTCTGTTTCCGGCGCTGCTCGGGACCTTTGTGATCCTGCTGGCAAATGCACTGGGCGCTTACGCCACGATTTATGCCCTGACCACGGGTAATTTCAACGTAGTACCGGTGCGTATTGCCGCGCTGGTCTCCGGCGATATCTCGCTGGATCCCAACACCGGTAGTGCGCTGGCGATGCTGCTGGTGGCGATTATGGCGCTGATCACCCTGGTGCAGCAATATCTGGTGCGCCGTAGCTATCTCAATGCGAAACAGCCATGAAAGGAGCCGCCATGTCACGTGCTGAGCACCTCTATCACCGGATAATGGTCGGGTTACTCTTTACCCTGCTGGCACTGCCTTTACTGGCCACACTGCTTTATGCACTGTCGTCCGACTGGAGTAACACCATTCTGCCACAGGGCTATAGCCTGAAGTGGTTCATCCAGCTCTGGAGCGACCCGCGATTTCTGACGGCGCTGAGCCATTCGCTGCTGATTTGCCTGGGTGCGCTGCTGTTCTCGCTGGTGCTGGTGCTGCCTGCCATGTTTGTAATCGCTTACTATTTTCCTCGACTGGATGCGGTGATGAACGTCCTGATCCTGATGCCTTTCGCCGTGCCGCCGGTGGTGTCGTCAGTGGGATTACTGCAACTCTACTCTTCGTCACCGCTGATGCTGACCGGCACGCCGTGGATCTTAATCGGCTGTTATTTCACTATCGCGTTGCCCTTTATCTACCGGGCGCTGGCGAACAATATGCAGGCGATCAACCTCAAAGAGCTGATTGATGCCGCGCAGTTGCTGGGTGCCAGTACCTGGCAGGCGGCGCTGTGGGTCGTGCTGCCCAACCTGCGCAAAGGGATGCTGATTGCCGTGCTGCTCTCTTTCTCCTTCCTGATTGGCGAATTTGTCTTCGCTAACCTGCTGGTCGGCAACCGCTATGAAACCCTGCAGGTTTACCTCTTCAACATGCGTAACGGCAGCGGTCATTTCACCAGCGCGCTGGTGATCTCCTACTTCTTTGTGGTGCTGCTGGTTACCTGGCTGGCCAACGCCCTGAATCCCGAACGAGGCTGAATATGAGTTACCTTGAGGTCAGAGAGCTGAACAAGTCCTATGGACCCACGCCCATTTTTGAGCAGATCGATTTCAGCGCCGCTGAAGGGGAATTTGTCACCCTGCTCGGCCCCAGCGGCTGCGGTAAATCGACGCTGCTGCGTTGTCTGGCGGGATTAACCGGCGTCGACAGCGGTGAAATCAGGCTGGAGGGCAAAGATATCGTGCCGCTGGCCCCGCAGAAGCGCGCCATCGGTATGGTGTTTCAGAGCTATGCGCTGTTTCCCAACATGACGGTAGAGAAGAACGTCGCATTTGGCCTGAAGATGCAGAAACTGCCCGAAGCGCAGATTCGCCAGCGGGTGCTGGAGGTGCTGGAGCTGGTTGAACTCAATGATTATGCACGCCGTTATCCGCACCAGTTGTCAGGCGGGCAGTGTCAGCGCGTGGCACTGGCACGTTCGCTGGTGACGCGTCCGCGTCTGCTGCTGCTGGATGAACCGCTGTCGGCGCTGGATGCGCGTATTCGCCGCCATCTGCGCGATCAAATCCGGCGCATCCAGCGCGAGCTGAATCTCACCACCCTGTTCGTCACCCACGATCAGGAGGAGGCGCTGACGCTATCCGATCGTATCGTGCTGATGAACCGGGGCAAAATCGTGCAGAATGGCGATGCCGAAGCGCTCTATACCCAACCGGTCGATCTCTTCGCCGCCGGATTTATTGGCAACTACAACCTGCTGAGCGCTGAGCAGGCGACGCGACTGACCGGTCAGCCTTTCCACAGCCAGGTGGCCATTCGCCCGGAATCAATGCTGTTCACCGCGCCGGGCCAGGGCATTCCTGCGGAAATCCTCAGCCACAGCCTGCTGGGCAACGTGATCCGCTATCGTATCCGGGCGCATGATGTGGAACTTTCGGTTGATGTGCTTAACCGATCGGCGGCGGATTTGCATCCCGCTGGCAGGAAGATTGGTCTACAATTGGAGATGTCGACTTTGCGCCAGGTGGCTTAAAACACAGGAAAAAATCACGCATAGCACGGCAATCCCCTTCACAGATTGCTCTCTTCCGTCAGGCTGGCAGTCTGTGCTTTAAGCCTGACATTCGAGGAGCGACACCACGTGTTAACCCTGCTTAATTTACTCTCTGCGGTGGCCCTGCTGGTCTGGGGCACGCATATCGTACGAACCGGCATCATGCGGGTCTACGGTGCCGATCTGCGCCGCGTCCTGAGTCGCAGCATAGAAAAAAAACCGATGGCGTTTCTGGCGGGCATTGGCGTGACCACGCTGGTGCAGAGCAGCAACGCCACCACGCTGCTGGTAACCTCTTTTGTGGCGCAGAATCTGGTCAGCCTGACGCCCGCGCTGGTGGTGATTCTTGGCGCGGATGTCGGCACCGCGATTATGGCGCGTATCCTGACGTTTGATCTCTCCTGGCTCTCACCGCTGTTTATCTTCTTTGGCGTGGTGTTCTTCCTCAGCCGCAAGCAGACCCGTGCGGGTCAGTTAGGCCGGGCCAGTATCGGCCTGGGCCTGATATTGCTGGCGCTGCAGCTGATTGTCGAAGCGGCTCGCCCGATTACCCAGGCCGCCGGTGTCCAGGTGCTTTTCTCCAGCCTGACCGGCGACGTGATGCTCGATGCGCTGCTGGGTGCGGTGTTCGCCATCATCAGTTACTCCAGCCTGGCCGCGGTGCTGATCACCGCGACGCTCACCGCCACCGGCGTGATTTCGTTCAAGGTGGCGCTCTGTCTGGTGATTGGTGCCAATCTCGGTAGCGGCCTGCTGGCGATGATCAACGCCAGCGGCTCGAATGCCGCGGGCAAGCGCGTGGCGCTCGGCAGCCTGCTGTTCAAGCTGATCGGCTGCGTGTTCATCCTGCCGTTTGTCGATATTGTGGCGGAGTGGCTGGATAAGCTGCCGGTCAACGATGAAGAGTTAGTGATTTTCTTCCATGTGTTTTACAACCTGATCCGCTGCGTGGCGATGGTGCCGTTTGCTGACCTGATGGCGCGCCTCTGTCGCCGTATGATTGCCGACGATGTGGATAACGCGCTGCACCTCAAGCCGAAGCACCTCGATCGCAGCGCGCTGGATACGCCGGCGCTGGCGCTGGTGAATGCCGCCCGCGAAGCGTTGCGCATGGGTGACGTGCTGGAGCAGATGCTGGAGGCGTTTAATAAGGTGGTGCATGGCGAATCCCGCGAGGAACGCACGGTGCGCAGGCTGGATGATGATGTCGATGTGCTCTATACCGCCATCAAACTCTATCTGGCGCGGATGCCAAAAGAGGATCTCCCCGAAGAGGACTCGCGTCGCTGGGGTGAAATCATTGAAATGTCACTAAATCTGGAGCAGGCCGGGGACATCATTGAGCGGATGAGCGGCGATGTCGCTGACAAGTCACTGGCAGCGGGCCGCGCGTTCTCTGCCGAGGGATTAAAAGAGCTGCAGGAGCTGCATGAGCTGCTGATCGCTAACCTCAGAATGAGTCTGTCGGTGTTTCTGTCACACGATATCACCAGCGCTAAACGTCTGCGTCGCGCTAAACATCGCTTCCGTCTGATGATCCGCCGCTACTCTCATGCGCATGTTGACCGCCTGCACCAGAAGAACGTGCAGAGTATTGAGACCAGTTCGCTGCATCTCGGTTTACTGGGCGACATGAAGCGCCTGAATTCACTGTTTTGTAGTGTGGCCTACACGGTGCTGGAACAGCCCGACGATGAACGTGACTATGAATAAAACTGAGCGGAGTGAATAACCTGCCGCGCCGGAGCGGCGATCGTCCGGCGCGGCAGCAGTGAGATGCGGCGCAGTGCAATAATGCGCCGCCACTGTTACTTCTTCTTAATCGGCTTTCCTGACCAGTAACCCGCCAGCAGTGAACCTGACAGGTTGTGCCAAACCGAGAACAGCGCGCCTGGCAATGCCGCCAGCGGTGAGAAGTAGAGTTTGCCCAGCGTCGCCGCCAGACCGGAATTTTGCATGCCGACCTCAAGCGCCAGGGTACGGCAGGTTGACTCATCGAAGCCAAACAGCTTACCGCCCCAGTAGCCGCCAAGCAGGCCAATCGCGTTATGCAGGATCACCGCCGCGATCACCATCAGACCCACCGATCCAATAAAGGCCTGACTGCCCGCCACCACCGCACTGATGATCAGCAGAATACAGACCATCGAAAACGCAGGCAGCCAGGGTTCCACCCGGCGAACCACGCTGTTCATGCTGTGATGAATGATCAGTCCCAGGGAGATGGGGATCACGACGATCTTCACGATGCTCAGCAGCATGCCAGCCACATCAACCTGAATGTGGGTATCAACATAAAAGCGGGTTAACAGCGGCGTGGCGAATACACCCACCAGCGCAGAGACTGACGAAATGGTCACCGACAGCGCCACATCCCCCTTCGCCAGATAGATCATGACGTTGCTGGCGGTGCCGCTGGCAACTGAGCCGACCAGAATCATACCGGCAGCCAGATCGGGCGGCATATGAAACAGTTTTGCCAGTCCCCAGGCGGCTAACGGCATCACCAGATAGTGCAGAAAGGTTCCGGCAATCACCGGCGCAGGTCGGGTCAGGACCCGTTTAAAATCGTCGATATTCAGGGTCACACCCATGCCGAACATAATCAGCATCAGCAGATAAGTGACCCAGGGTCCGATGCCGAGAAACGTACCTGGAGAGTAATAAGCGGCGACAGACAACAGCACGGCCCAGAGCGGGAACAGGCGGGTTAACGTGGCGAGCATAGCCAGACTTCCTTATAAGAATGTTATGTTTTATGCAGATTTGCCATAGAGAGTCATCATGCAGGAACGACTGCCGTGACGAAGGCGGGATCATAACATTTCATTATCATGGCGTAAGGCGAAGATGGGGCGAGGCGGCAAAATGCGGATCGACTGCTGCCGATCCGCTGCACATCGAAGAAATTACGCTGCTTTTTCCTCTAAACCGCGGTAGATCAAACCACCAATCACGGCACCGATAATCGGCATTAACCAGAACATCCACAGCTGAGAGATCGCCCAGTCACCCTGGAACAGGGCTGCCGCGGTGCTGCGTGCCGGGTTAACCGAGGTATTGGTTACCGGAATGCTGATCAGGTGGATCAGGGTTAACGCCAGGCCGATCGCAATAGGTGCAAAGCCTTTCGGCGCGCGTTCGCTGGTGGCGCCCATAATCACAATCAGGAAGATAGCGGTCATCACCCCTTCGGCGATCATGCCTGCCTGCAGGCTGAAGCCGCCTGGCGAGTGTTCGCCGTAGCCATTCGCCGCAAAGCCGCTGGCCGCTGCACTGAAGTCGCCTTTACCGCTGGCGATCAGATAGAGCACCGCGCCAGCGGCAATGCCGCCTGCCAGTTGCGCGATGATGTAAGGAATGGCCTGAGACGCGGGAAAACGTCCGCCTGCCACTAATCCCAGGGTCACCGCCGGGTTAAAGTGCCCGCCTGAGATGTGACCGACCGCATACGCCATGACCAGCACGCTCAGCCCGAAAGCCAGCGCCACGCCCATGAAGCCAATGCCCAGCTCCGGGAACGCAGCTGACAGCACGGCACTTCCACAACCGCCGGCCACCAGCACGAAGGTACCCAGCGCCTCTGCGACTAACCTTTTCATGATATTTCCTAAATTTGGGTGAATTGATTCAGCGGCGGGATTATAAATCTGCGGAAAGGGAGCGCAATGCAGGTGCACGAAATGCGCAGAGAAAGGGGTTGCCATTTGGCAATAACAGAATGTAACTTTATGTATTAACAGGTTTTATCGGAAGTCGCGTGCCGGGGGAGTAATGAGGGAGATATGAACCTTTTTTGCCGTTTTTCAGGCCGCGCTGACGCGGCCTGAATGGCAGAGAAGTTTACTCGAACAGATTACGATGCAGCGTACGTACCACGCTTTCCGCATCGTTGCCCGGTACCAGGAAGCAGAGGTTGTAGCTGCTGGCACCGTAGCAAATCATCCGCAGGTTGAACGGGTCGAGCACACCAAACACCTCTTTGCCGACGCCGCACGCTTTTGACAGCTGGTTACCGATAATCGCCACCAGCGCCAGATCTTCTTCCACTTCAACCCGGCACAGCGACGAGAGTTCAGTCAGTAAAGCCTGGGTCAGCAGGCTGGCACTGGTTGAGGTCGATCCGGTGGTGTCGAGCGTCAGTGCCACGCTCACTTCGGAGGTGGTGATCAGGTCAACCGAGACGTTATGACGCGCCAGAATATTGAAGAGTTCGGCAAGGAAACCAAACGTATGCAGCATGTTAAGGCTGTGCAGCGTTAACAGCGTCTGCTTACGGCGTAGCGCCAGCGCCCGAAACAGCGGCGGGTTGCGGGTTTCATTGCAGACGCGGGTCCCACCGGCTGCCGGATCCTTACTGGAACCGACAAATACCGGAATACCCCGGCGTACAGCGGGAAGCAGCGTCGCCGGGTGCAGCACTTTCGCACCGAACGTCGCCATTTCAGCGGCTTCTTCAAAAGTAATTTCATCAATACGCTTCGCCGTCGGCACCACGCGCGGGTCGGTGGTGTAGATGCCCGGTACATCCGTCCAGATATCCACACGCGCCGCGTTCAGCGCTTCGCCCAGCAGCGCGGCGGTGTAATCACTGCCGCCGCGACCCAGGGTGGTGGTGCGCCCTTCGCTTTCACTGCCGATGAAACCCTGAGTAATGACCAATGCCTGCTCAATGCGCGGCTGTAACTGCGCCGTCGCCTGCTCCGCCAGCACCTGTACATCCGGTACTGCCCGGCCAAAATGATCGTCGGTACGCATTACCTTGCGGACATCGAACCACTCCGCATTAACCTGGCGTTCACGCAGAATTTCCACAAACAGCAGTGATGACATCAGCTCACCGTGGCTGACCAGTTCATCGGTCAGGGCATTCGAGGTGGCCAGTGAGGCGGCTTCGGAAAGCATGCTGATATTGTCGATCATCCGATCGATTTCATCGCGGATCACTTCCGGACGCTGCAGGCGATCAACAATGGCGTACTGGATACGGCGGATATCATCAAGCAGCACAGCGCGCTGGGGAGCCTGCTGGCCTTCAGCCAGCGCAACCAGCAGATTAGTAATGCCCGCCGAAGCAGAGAGCACCACCAGACGCGTGCTGGCGTCCTGCAACACCACATCGGCGCTGCGGTTCATCGCTTCAAAATCGGCTACGCTGGTGCCGCCGAATTTTGCCACTATCAGTGTTTGAGACATGTAGGACCTCGTGTCAGGTTATCTTGTTCTCGCCGATGAAAGGGTCGAGAAACATTCTTTCAGCCAGGCACAAGGAAAGAGCAGAAACGGGCGGACAAGATCGGATAGACGAGTCACCCAGAAGCGCCCCACCTTGCGAAACGTCGACTGCAGACGTTTCTGGTGACAACCCAGAGGATTCAGCCCCTGTAGCCGACAGGCAGCACACCGCGTGCTGACCCACCTCGGCGTCGCTCCCCATCATGTGTTTTCACCGGATACGGTTCCTCCAACACACTGCCTGGGCGACGCGCCTCTTCTGGCTTGCGCACAGGTGCGCAAGTAGGCGCATAGATCTAGCCTTTTCTGGACCTGCTGTCAATGTCAGCGATGCCCGGAGCGCCGCATCAGAAAACAAATGACTCTGCGTCGCAGCGGCTACAGTGCTTAATGGGTTCAGCCCATGCAGCAATCCCTGATACGGCACAACGTTTTGCGCAGACTTTCGCGTCACACTTTACCGCGCGTTGCCTCTGCGGTCCGCTGGCTGTTCGCGCCAGTGAATGCTGGCGATAAACAGCGGCGTTCAGATCGCCTGTCCGGCGCGCGCTGACAAAATTTTTCCTTTCAGTTACAACTGTGGTCATACTGAAACGCTAAACGGGCATGATGTGCCTCCGATGGAATGACGGTTCTTAATATCAACAAGAGTGTTGCCATGAAAAATATCAATCCGACACAAACCGCAGCCTGGAAAGCGCTGCAACAGCATTTTGAGCAGATGAAGTCGGTAGAAATTGCCGATCTGTTCGCCCAGGATGCCGATCGTTTTGCCAAATTCTCTGCCACCTTTGATGATCAGATGCTGGTGGATTTCTCCAAAAACCGCATCACCCAGGAAACCCTCGATAAGTTACAGGCGCTGGCCAAAGAGACCGACCTGAGCGGTGCCATTAAGTCTATGTTCTCGGGTGAGAAGATTAACCGCACCGAAGATCGTGCGGTGCTGCACGTCGCGCTGCGTAACCGCAGTAACACGCCGATTCTGGTGGATGGCAAAGATGTGATGCCAGAGGTCAACGCGGTGCTGGATAAGATGAAAGGCTTCTCTGAGCGCATCATCAGCGGCGAATGGAAAGGCTATACCGGTAAAGCGATCACCGACGTGGTGAATATCGGTATCGGCGGCTCTGACCTCGGCCCGTTTATGGTGACTGAAGCGCTGCGCCCGTACAAAAACCATCTGAACATGCATTTTGTCTCTAACGTTGACGGCACCCACATCGCCGAAACGCTGAAAGACCTCAGCCCGGAAACCACCCTGTTCCTGGTGGCATCGAAAACCTTCACCACCCAGGAAACCATGACCAACGCCCACTGCGCGCGCGACTGGTTCCTGAAAACGGCAGGCGACCAGCAGCACGTAGCGAAACACTTTGCTGCGCTGTCGACCAACGCCAAAGCGGTGGGCGAATTTGGTATCGACACCAACAACATGTTTGAATTCTGGGACTGGGTTGGCGGCCGCTATTCACTGTGGTCAGCGATCGGCCTGTCGATCATTCTCTCGATTGGTTTCGATAACTTCGAGCAGCTGCTGAGCGGCGCACATGCCATGGACCAGCACTTCGCCTCTGCGCCGGCTGAGCAGAACCTGCCGGTGCTGCTGGCACTGATTGGCATCTGGTACAACAATTTCTTTGGTGCTGAAACCGAAGCGATTCTGCCTTACGACCAGTACATGCACCGCTTTGCCGCCTATTTCCAGCAGGGCAATATGGAGTCAAACGGCAAGTATGTGGATCGTGCCGGTCATCCGGTGGACTACCAGACTGGCCCAATCATCTGGGGCGAACCTGGCACCAACGGTCAGCACGCGTTTTATCAGCTGATCCACCAGGGTACCAAGCTGGTTCCGTGCGACTTTATTGCGCCGGCCATTACCCATAATGCGCTCGCGGATCACCATCCGAAGCTGCTCTCTAACTTCTTTGCCCAGACTGAAGCGCTGGCGTTTGGTAAGTCACGCGACGTCGTAGAGAAAGAGTTTACCGATGCCGGTAAATCTGCAGAGTCTGTAGCCCATATCGTGCCGTTCAAGGTGTTTGAAGGTAACCGCCCGACTAACTCCATCCTGCTGCGTGAGATTACCCCTTACAGCCTGGGCGCGCTGATTGCCCTGTATGAGCACAAAATCTTCACTCAGGGTGCCATCCTGAATATCTTCACTTTCGATCAGTGGGGTGTGGAATTAGGTAAGCAGCTGGCGAACCGTATTCTGCCGGAACTGGAAAACGAGGACGAAGTTACCACTCACGACAGCTCCACTAATGCCTTAATTAACCGCTATAAATCCTGGCGTTAATCGGCGTTAATTTCATCGGGCGGCCACTTTGCCGCCCTTTTTTTGACTGTTTTTACATCTGAATGGGCTGTTTATATCGTTGGAGATCATGGGTTGTCAGGGAAAAGTCTTAAAATAACCTAAGATAATTCTGAACATCGATGCGCTGAACGGGCCAGCATAAAGTATAAAATGGTCCTGAAATCGGGTAATCTCTATTGTTAGCTATTGATTCATAATCATATTCAGTTTCAGCAATCCTGAGTAAATTCTGATTATTCTTATTCCGTACCAGATATTAATAAAAAAGAACATTACGCTTTGCAATTGATTCGCCAGCAGCGAAATATCTGGCATCAGCCCGAAATATTCCGATATAAAAAGTAGTTATCCCCAATCCAGCTAATTAAATCACGCGCCCACCCCGTTATTCACCCTGGTTTTTCCGGTGCTGAACTCTGGTATTTTGTTGCCCTATACTGAACGCGCCCGCAATGGGACTGTCTGTCGATTTTGCCGCAGTCTGACTGCGTTGCAACCTCAGCGGACAGAGATCCTTCATTCACTCAATGCAGGAAACGCTGTTATGAAAAAAACTATGGTTGCCGGTGCAGCCTTGATCTTCGTTGCCGTCTCTTCCAGCGCATTTGCTGCGCCGGAAGAAGCTGGTACCGCAGCTGGCGCGCAGGCGGGAGCAATCTCTGCTGGCACGTCGACCGCTGTGGGTATCGGTGCACTTGGCGCGCTGGTCGGGCTCGGCATTGCCGCTTCTGGCGGTGGTGACGGTGCAAATACCGGTACAACAACCACGACCACGACGAGCACCACTCGTTGATGGATGCCCGACCCCCGTCTGATTGCTGATCTGCAGCAAACGGGCAGAGGCTGAACCACTGACTTCGGTGAGTGAGGACGCTGAGCCACGTAACCTGTATTTCTGCAGCCGGAACGGGACGGGCAGAGCACCTTTAAACATAACCACACGCCTGTGTGGTTATTTTTTACTTTGGCATGACTTATCAGGGACACACAGTGCGCCAACTTCCTCTGCTGCTCGCTTGCCTGCTGCTGCAGGCCTGTACACAAACGCAAAAAGGTCTTGAACAGACTCTGCTGCTTGCGGTTAACGGTCCGGACGACGTGACCGTTACCGATCAACAGGTCAACAATCTTCCCTATGCCAGTCTCTATGCTCGCCTGAATGAAGGTCCGCGCATTTTTGTAGTGCTCGGCTACAACGAGAAAGGTCAGCAGAAATGGGTGACACAGGATCAGGCGATGCTGGTGACACAGCATGGCCGCCTGGTTAAAACCCTGGGCTTGCCGGATAACCTGCTGAGCGTCAGCAATCTGCAACAGGATCCGCTCGCTGACAGCCTGCATATCAGCAACGGTGCAGGCTGGACCCGCATCGTGCAGTGGACCGAACAGGGCAAGGTTCGCGGCGCGACTGTGCGTTCAACCTTCCAGCGCGGCACCGACGAAGTCCTGACCGTGGCGGGTAACCGCATTCCGTGCCGCGTCTGGCATGAGCAGGTGAGCATCGACAGCAGTAACCGCGAGTGGGAAAACACCTTCTGGATCGATAACAGCAGCGGCGATGTGGTGCAGGCCCATCAGATGCTGGCGGCAGACGCCTTCCCTGTAGATATCACTATTCTGAAGCCGGCGAAATCATGAAAAAAATCACTTTTTTGCTGGCCGGGCTGAGCCTGTTCAGCGCCGCAGAAGCGCAGGCAACTGCGCAGGTTATCGTTCATGCACCGCACAACGGCGGTCAGGCTGAGCTGAGCCAGGTCGCGGATCTCTCCCAGCTGGTGACTCTGCCTCCACTGCAGGTCAACACTGACTGGCGTGCGACCTTTATTGCCGAGCGCGGCGCCAGCGCAGTGGCACAGCAGCACTATCAACAGACGCTGGGCGCGTTACGTGCCTGGCGTGCCGACAGCAGCGGCGATCGGGCGGCGGCCATTGATGAGGTGATCCGCCAGCTGAGCGCCATCAAAGTAGCAGGTCGCCAGTTCACGTCGCTCGACCCGGACTGGATCCGTCTGCATCCGGCTGACAACCGTCGGCTGGAAGGCAGCTATGACCTCTATCTGCAGGCCCCCTCAGATTCTGTACTGCTGCTCGGCGCGCTGAGCGGCGCAGGCAAAGTGAGCTGGCAGCCGGGTAAATCAGTACGCGACTATCTGGATGGTCATGACGCACTCTCCGGGGCAGAACGCAATTTTGTCACCGTGATTGCACCTTCAGGCGCCACACAGCAGGTGCCGGTTGCCTACTGGAATCATCGCCACGCGGAAGTGGAGCCAGGCAGCATTATCTGGCTCGGCTTTTCGTCATGGAGCCTGCCAGGCAGCTATGAAGATCTTAATGAACGCATCCTTTCCGTACTGACTCACCGGATACCAGACTGATGAAAAAACGTTATCTCTTCAGCCTGTTGGCTGTTTCAGTGGCAGCAGCCTGTCAGGCGCAGGCTGACACCTGGCCCGAGCCGGTGGGCCCTTCACAATCCGATTTCGGCGGCGTGGGTCTGATGCAGGTGCCGACGGCGCGCATGGCCAAAGAGGGCGAGTTCAGCCTCAACGCACGCGACAACGATCAGTACCGATACTACTCCGCGTCACTGCAGCTCTTTCCCTGGCTGGAGACCACGGTGCGGTATACCGACGTGCGCACCCGTCAGTACAGTGCGGTCTCAGAATTCAGCGGCACGCAGAGCTATAAAGATAAAGCCTTCGACCTGAAACTCCGTCTGTGGCAGGAGGGCTTCTGGCTGCCGGAAGTGGCGGTGGGCACCCGCGATCTGGGCGGTACCGGTCTGTTCGACAGCGAATACCTGGTGGCGACCAAAGCATGGGGACCGTTCGACTTTACCCTGGGGCTTGGCTGGGGCTATCTCGGCAACAGCGGCACCGTGAAGAACCCGTTCTGCTCATACAGCGACAGCTATTGCCAGCGTCCGCAGGTGGGCGAAGCGGGTTCAATCAACGGCTCGCAGATGTTCCACGGTCCGACGGCGCTGTTTGGCGGCGTGGAGTATCAGACGCCCTGGCAGCCGCTGCGCCTGAAAATGGAGTATGAGGGCAACGACTACCAGAATGACTTTGCTGGTCGCCTTGAGCAGCGCAGCAAGCTCAACGTCGGCGCGATTTATCGCGTGACCGACTGGGCTGACATCAACGCCAGCTACGAACGCGGTAACACCTTTATGTTTGGTGTCACCATTCGCACCAACTTCAACGATCTGCGTCAGGCGCACATCGACAGCGAGAAGCCTTCCTACAATCCGCAGCCGCAACCTAAGTTGCTGGAGCCGACGGTGGTGGGCACTCAGTTGACCGATCTGAAATACAATGCCGGTCTCGATGGTCCGCGTATTCAGACTCAGGGTCACACGATCTATGTGTCAGGCGAGCAGACGAAGTATCGCGATACCCGTGAAGGGGTGGATCGCGCGAACCGCATCATCATGAACCACCTGCCTGACGGCATCGACACTATCAATGTCACCGAGTCGCGCTTTAACATGCCACAGGTGACGACTGAGACACAGGTCGCCAGCCTGCGTAACAATCTGGAAGGCTATCCGCTGGGCCATGAGCAGCCACTGCAACAGACCCGCAAAGAACCGGTCGATCCGGGTACCACTGAGCAGGGGATGTTTATCCGTCAGGATCGCCTGAACTACAGCCTGTCGCCGGTGCTGAATCAGTCGGTGGGCGGCCCGGAAAGCTTCTATATGTATCAGGTCGGCGTGATGGCCAGCGCTGATTACTGGCTGACGGATCACCTGCTGGTGGGTGGTAGTCTGTTTGGTAACCTCGCCAACAACTACGACAAGTTCAACTACAACGGCGCACCGGCGGACTCTTCGCTGCCGCGCGTGCGTACCCATATCCGCGACTACGTTGAGAACAACGTCTACGTCAACGATCTGCAGGCAAACTATATGGGCCACCTCGGTAACGGCTTCTATGGTCAGGTTTACGGCGGGTACCTGGAGACGATGTATGGCGGCGTGGGTGGCGAGCTGCTCTATCGTCCGGTCGATGCGAACTGGGCGGTGGGCGTCGATGCCAACTATGTCCGTCAGCGTGACTGGGACAACATGATGCAGTTCAATCGCTATAAAGCCTCAACCGGCAACCTGACGGGTTACTGGCGTCCATGGTTCATGCAGGATGTGCTGGTGAAAACCAGCGTCGGTCAGTATCTGGCGAAAGATAAAGGTGTGACGGTCGATGTGTCGAAGCGCTTCGACAGCGGCGTGATGGTGGGTGTCTATGCCACCAAAACCAACGTCTCGTCTGAAGAGTATGGCGAAGGCGACTTCACCAAAGGCTTCTATATCTCCATCCCAATGGATCTGTTCACTGTGACGCCAACGCGCGGTCGCGCGCAGGTGAACTGGGTGCCGCTGACGCGTGATGGCGGTCAGATGCTGGGTCGCAAGTACCAGCTATATGATCTGACGTCCGATCGTGACGCGCGCTTTAACTAAGCAGATGGCGGCCTCAGGGCCGTTTCATGCGGTTAACAGAAAGCAGGCTCAGGGAGCATACGCCTGAAGCAAAGCATAGCAATGAGATCGCGCCTGCTCAGGGAACCCGGTCAGATCGGAAAGGCGCTAATGCCATCCCTGGCCGCTCGTCCCGCGCTGTCCCTGGCGCGGGACGCTTTCCTCCTCTGACCGGGTTACCTGCGCGTTGAGTTTCTTCATTGCTGCCAGATTTAACCGGAGCTGAATTTGTCAGCAGTCTGAAGCGGCCCTCAGGCCGCTTTTTTATTTAGTCCGCGTCGTAGCCGAGATTCGGCGCCAGCCAGCGCTCAACTTCCGTGACCGACATCCCTTTGCGTGCCGCATAATCTTCCACCTGATCACGCTGGATCTGCGCCACGGCGAAATAGCGGCTGTCAGGATGGCTGAAGTACCAGCCAGAGACTGACGCGCCCGGCCACATGGCAAAGGATTCGGTGAGCTTCATGCCGGTCTGTTCTTCCACCGCCAGCAGACGCCAGATGGCGGCTTTCTCAGTGTGCTCCGGGCAGGCCGGATAGCCTGGCGCCGGACGTATCCCCTGATAATTTTCCCGAATCAGCTCTTCATTGCTGAGATTTTCGTTAGGCGCGAAGCCCCAGATCACCTTACGTACCCGCTCGTGCAGGTATTCGGCAAAGGCTTCCGCCAGACGGTCAGCCAGCGCTTTCACCATGATCTTGTTGTAGTCATCATGCTGACGATCGTACGCGTCCGCCAGCGCATCTTCTTCCAGCCCGCCGGTCACCGCAAAGGCACCGAGATAGTCCGCTTTGCCGCTCGATTTCGGGGCCACAAAATCCGCCAGACAGTAGTTGGCGAAGTCGGTTTTTTCGGTCTGCTGGCGTAAGTGATGACTCACACACAAAATCTCATCACGCCGCTCATCACTGTAGAGATGAATATCATCGCCGACCCGGTTAGCCGGAAAAATACCGACCACGCCACGTGGCTTCAGCAGCGACTGCTGGCTTAATCTGTCGAGCATCGCATTGGCATCGGCAAACAGACGCTGCGCCTCTTCACCCACCACCTCATCCTCCATGATGCGGGGATATTTGCCCGCCAGCGACCAGGTCATAAAGAACGGCGTCCAGTCGATGTAGTTGCGCAGCGTTTCAATGCTGGCCTCCACCTGGCTGACCCCGGGACGATGCGGCACGGGTGGCGTGTAACTCTCCCAGTCAATTGAGGTGGCGTTATCGCGCGCCGCCTGCAGCGAGACCGGCGGCGTGCGCGGCTTTTTGCGTGCATGCTGAATGCGCACGGTCTCGTACTCTTTGCGGGTTCGGGCGACGAAATCCTCTTTTAAGGTAGCGGAAAGCAGCGACGACACCACGCCAACGGTTCGTGAGGCGTTCTGCACGTAGACCGTCGGGCCGCTGTAATGCTGCTCAATTTTGACAGCGGTATGCGCCTTCGAGGTGGTCGCGCCGCCAATCAGCAGCGGTAAGGTAAAGCCCTGACGCTCCATCTCTTTCGCCATGTTGACCATCTCATCCAGCGACGGCGTAATCAGGCCTGATAAGCCGATGATGTCCGCATTCACTTCGCGCGCCGTTTTGAGAATTTTTTCGCCCGGCACCATCACGCCAAGGTCAATGATTTCGTAGTTATTACACTGCAGCACCACGCCGACAATATTTTTGCCGATGTCGTGCACGTCGCCTTTGACCGTGGCCAGCACGATTTTACCGTTGCTGCGCCCCGCCTCTTTACTGGCTTCGATAAAGGGCTCCAGATACGCCACCGCCTGCTTCATCACGCGCGCCGATTTCACCACCTGCGGCAGGAACATTTTGCCCTCACCGAACAGGTCACCGACGACGTTCATGCCGGACATCAGCGGGCCTTCAATCACCTCTATCGGCCGTGGTACCTGCTGGCGCGCCTCTTCGGTATCCTGCTCGATAAACTCGGTGATCCCCTTGACCAGCGAATACTCCAGCCGTTTCACCACGTCCCAGCTGCGCCATTCCGCGAGCTGTTTTTCCTGCGAGCCATCGCTTTTGCCGCCACGGTATTTCTCCGCCAGCGCCAGCAGCTGCTCGGTGCCATCATCCCGCCGGTTAAGAATCACATCCTCTACCGCCTCGCGCAGTTCTGCCGGCAAATCATCATAAATTGCCAGCTGGCCTGCGTTGACGATGCCCATATCCATGCCTTTACGGATGGCGTAATAGAGAAAGACGGCATGTATCGCTTCACGCACCGGATCGTTGCCACGGAATGAAAACGATACGTTGGAGACGCCGCCGGAGATCATCGCATGGGGCAGCTCGCGCTTGATATCTTCGCAGGCACCAATGAAATCCATGGCGTAGTTGTTGTGTTCGTCGATGCCGGTGGCGACCGCAAAGATGTTGGGGTCGAAGATTATATCTTCTGGCGGGAAGCCGACCTGTTCGGTGAGGATCCGGTAAGCACGGCGGCAGATCTCAATTTTTCGGGCGCGGGTATCCGCCTGACCGACTTCGTCAAACGCCATGACCACCATCGCCGCGCCGTAACGCCGGACCTGACGCGCATGATGAATAAAGGCCGCTTCACCCTCTTTCATCGAAATTGAGTTCACGATCCCTTTGCCCTGAATGCACTGCAACCCTTTCTCAATCACCTCCCATTTTGAGGAGTCGATCATGATCGGCACGCGAGCGATATCGGGTTCGCCAGCAATCAGATTCAGAAAGCGTACCATCGCCGCCTCGGCGTCGAGCATGCCTTCATCCATGTTGATGTCGATGATCTGCGCGCCGCTCTGCACCTGCTGCAGCGCCACTTCCAGCGCTTCGTTATACTTCTCTTCTTTGATCAGCCGTTTAAATTTTGCTGAGCCGGTGACGTTGGTGCGCTCACCGACGTTAACAAACAGTGACTCTGCGGTGATGTTAAGCGGCTCCAGACCGGAGAGACGGCAGGCCACCGGGATCGTCGGCAACTGACGCGGTGCGACGCCTTCAACCGCCGCCACCATGGCAGCGATATGTTGCGGTGTGGTGCCACAGCAGCCGCCAATAATGTTCAGGAATCCGGCGGTGGCCCATTCACCAATCTGCTGCGCCATCAGTTCCGCATCCAGATCGTATTCGCCAAAGGCATTGGGCAGACCGGCGTTGGGATGGGCGGTCACGTAGCCTTCAGCGATGCGCGACAGTTCCGCCACATACTGACGAAGTTCGTCGGGTCCCAGCGCGCAGTTCAGGCCAAAAGAGAGCGGTTCGGCGTGACGCAGCGAGTTGTAAAAAGCTTCGGTGGTCTGGCCGGAGAGCGTTCGGCCGGAGGCGTCGGTGATAGTGCCGGAGATCATCAGCGGCAGCGCAACGCCAAGCGCTTCCATCTCGGTCTGCACCGCATAGACGGCTGCTTTGGCATTCAGCGTATCGAACACCGTTTCAATCATGATGATGTCGGAACCGCCCTCCACCAGCGCGCGGGTCGATTCGCGGTACGCCTCCACCAGCTGATTAAAAGTGACGTTACGGTAGGCAGGATCGTTGACGTCGGGTGAGATCGAGCAGGTGCGGTTGGTCGGGCCGAGCACACCCGCAACATAACGCGGACGATCCGGCGTTTTCGCCGTCCACGCATCGGCGCAGGCTCGCGCCAGGCGGGCCGCTTCAAAATTGATCTCCGCCGATAAACTTTCCATCTGGTAGTCCGACATCGCAATCGACGTGGCGTTAAAGGTGTTGGTTTCGAGGATATCCGCACCCGCCGCCAGATAGACGTCGTGGATCTCGCGGATCACTGCCGGTTTACTCAGCACCAGCAGATCGTTATTGCCTTTGAGATCGCAAGGCCAGTCAGCAAAACGGCTGCCGCGATAATCCTCTTCTTCCAGCTTATAGCTCTGGATCATGGTGCCCATACCACCATCCAGCACCATAATGCGTTGTGCGAGCTGCTGTTTTAACGCGTCGATTTTATTGCTCACTGTTGCCCCATTCACGTCAGTCTGCTGGCGGAAAAGCCCGTTTTTCATTCTGGCACAAGCTGGTCAGGCGACAAAGTAACCTCGACTGAGAGATTTTCAGGTCACGGCTGTACAGGTCTGACCAGAAAACCAGCGTTTGCAAAGTGCGTGATTAAAACGAAAATGATTTCCACAATGTAAAAGGAGAAACAATGATGGCAACGCCGGTTCCTGTTAAGCGCGGCAAGAAACCCCGTGGCACCCCTGTCGCCGCACCCGCGGGCGGTCAGGTGCAATCGCTGACCCGCGGCCTGACGCTGCTGGAGCTGATTGCTGACTCACATGGCAGCGTAGCGCTGACCGAGCTGGCTCAGCAGGCGGGTTTGCCTAACTCCACCACGCATCGCCTGCTCAGCACCATGCAGCAGCAGGGTTTTGTCCGGCAGGTGGGCGATCTTGGGCTGTGGACGATCGGCGCACACGCCTTCGTGGTCGGCAGCAGTTTCCTGCAGAGCCGTAACCTGCTGGCGCTGGTACACCCGGTGCTGCGTAGCCTGATGGAGCAGTCCGGTGAAACGGTGAATCTGGCGGTGCTGGATCTCAGCGATCACCAGGCGGTGATCATTGATCAGGTACAGTGTACCCAGCTGATGCGAATGTCCGCGCCGATTGGCGGCAAGCTGCCGATGCATGCGTCTGGCGCAGGTAAGGCGTTTCTGGCCCACCTGGGCGATGAGCAGGTCACCGCCCTGCTCCATCAGAAAGGATTACATTACTACACGCCGAAAACCCTGATGTCGCCGCAGAGTCTGAAAGAGAATCTGGCGCTGGTGCGCAAAGCGGGCTTCTCGTTTGATGATGAAGAGCATGCGCTTGGACTACGCTGTGTCGCCGCGCCGATCTATGACGAACATGGCGAGGCGTTTGCCGCGCTCTCCATCTCCGGCCCCATCGCCCGCATGACAGACGATCGGATTACTGAATTAGGTGCACTGGTCATCCGCGAAGCGCGCCAGGTTACGCTGGCGTACAGCGGTCGTTAACTTTATCTGCGCCGTAGCAGACGCTGAAACGCTGCGTCTGCCGCCAGGCGATCACCTCTTCCACATGCCCCTGGGCGATGCGCTGCTGCTGCGCGCGCCACCAGCGGGCGTCGAATATCTCCGCATGCAGTTGCAACAGCAATGCGCCGGTAGCGGCTTCACTGCATAACGCATAGCGGAAGGTTTCCGGGAAGACATCGTCCGGCCCGACGCTGTACCAGGGCTCGGCGCTGAGTTCATCCTCCTCATAGCGCGCCGCGGGCACCTCCCGGAAGTGCAGCTCCTGCATCGGGCGAATCTCATCGTAATCGTAAAAAATCACCCGGCCATGGCGGGTGATGCCGAAGTTTTTAAACAGCATGTCTCCGGGAAAGATATTGGCCGCCGCCAGCTGTCGGATGGCATTGCCATACTCCTCAATCGCGTGACGCCGCTCTGCGTCATTCGCCTGGGCCAGGTAGAGATTAAGCGGCTGCATACGGCGCTCCAGCCACAGGTGACGAATAATCAGGCGATCGCCTTCGATATGCAGCTTCTCAGCCACGCAGGCGTGGAGTTCTGCCAGCAGCGCCGGTGAGATGCGCGACAGCGGCAGCGCAAACTGCTCGAACTCCTGCGTATCTGCCATACGTCCCACGCGATCGTGCTCTTTGACCTGCTGATAACAGGCGCGGACCTGCGCTTCCGTCACCTCTTTTTGCGGCGCGAAGCGATCCCTGATGACCTTGAACACCCAGTCAAAGCCCGGCAGCGTGAAGACCAGCATCACCATGCC
This sequence comes from Pantoea sp. PvP021, assembly GCF_054056055.1. Taxonomy (NCBI): domain Bacteria; kingdom Pseudomonadati; phylum Pseudomonadota; class Gammaproteobacteria; order Enterobacterales; family Erwiniaceae; genus Pantoea; species Pantoea sp. PvP021. The sequence goes on from NZ_JBSRXX010000007.1 coordinate 213,152, forward strand.
GCGCACGCCGGGTGCGATCTCAAAGGCCGTCTCATTCTCTGCCAGCGCCTGAAGATACTCGCGATAGCTCTCGGTTTTACCGTGCTTCTGGCAGCCAATCGCCATATAGCGCTCCGCCAGGGTTTTGCCAGGCAGAATCGGTTGCAGCCAGGCGACCAGCGCCGCAGGCACCGGCGCATAAACCATGAAATAGGCGCGGGCAAAACCAAAGACAATGCTGGCGTCATTCACATCGGTCAGACAGGTGTCGATCCACAGTTCGCCCGTTTCACTGCGCTGGATCGGCAGCAGACAGGGCAAGATGCCCTCCGGCAGATGCAGGCGCGCCACCAGCCAGGCAGTTTTGTTACGATAGAAGAGTTCACTGTTAACCTCGAGCCAGCCCTGGTTCAGCCGGGGAAAATGCGACTGCAGGTGGCGGACAATCCAGCCGACGTCGCGAGCGCGCTGCTGCCACGGCAACGTCAGCGGTAAATCGCTCAACACCTGATCCACCAGTGCCAGCCAGCCCCGCTCCGGCTGATAACGGCGCGATAACGGGCGCAAAGGTGTGACCGGTGCGGTCAGGGATTGAGAGCTGAAGATAAACAGCCGGTCAGGCTGCAGATCGGCATGTCCATGTAACCGGCAGTAGACAGAATTAAAGAAGCTTTCGGCAATTTCATGCCGTGGATAGCCGGGCAGCAGGCTTTGATAGTGGTCCTTAACCCGCAGCCAGAACATCTCATCCCAGCTGGCCGCACCGTTCAACACCCGCAGTTGATCGGCAACCAGGCTGACGTGATGGTCATAGAGATGAATACGGGCCTTCATGGCATGTTGCACCGCCTGCCATTCCGCCTGCTCAAACCGCTGCTGTGCGCCAGCAGTGATGTCGAGAAAGCGACCATACTGTGCATCAAAACCCTGCAGGATAGTGTGGGCGATCAATGATTCGCGTGGCGGCATAATCAGCTCCGGTAAACGCCCGCCCGCGGTTTGCGGACGGGGAATCAGTCAGAGGAAAAGGGTCAGAACTGATGCTCTTCGGTCGAACCGGTGAGCGCGGTGACCGAGGACTTACCGCCCTGAATGATATTGGTTACCTGATCAAAATAGCCGGTTCCCACCTCCTGCTGATGCGAAGAGAAGCTGTAACCGCGATCGCGGGCAGCGAACTCAGGCTGCTGAACCTTTTCAACATAGTGACGCATCCCTTCGCCCTGGGCGTAGGCGTGGGCCAGATCAAACATGTTGAACCACATGCTGTGGATGCCCGCCAGCGTGATGAACTGGAAGCGATAGCCCATGTCGCTGAGCGCCTGCTGAAACTTCGCGATGGTGCGATCGTCGAGGTTCTTCTTCCAGTTGAACGACGGTGAACAGTTGTAGGCCAGCAGCTTGCCGGGGAAACGGGCATGAATGGCGTCGGCAAAGCGCTGCGCCATCACCAGATCCGGCGTTGAGGTTTCACACCACAGGATGTCAGCATAAGGTGCATAGGCCAGCCCGCGACTGATCGCCTGTTCAATGCCGGCGTGGGTGCGGAAGAAGCCTTCTGCCGTCCGGTCGCCCTGGATAAAGGGACGATCGTATTCATCGCAGTCTGAGGTAATCAGATCGGCGGCGTCGGCATCAGTTCGTGCCAGCAGCACGGTTGGCACGCCCATCACATCGGCAGCCAGCCGTGCCGCCACCAGTTTCTGAATGGCTTCCTGAGTCGGCACCAGAACTTTGCCGCCCATGTGACCGCATTTTTTTACCGCTGCCAGCTGATCTTCGAAGTGGACCGCCGCCGCGCCCGCCTGAATCATCGCCTTCATCAGCTCATACGCATTCAGCACGCCGCCAAAACCAGCTTCAGCATCGGCCACAATTGGCAGGAAGAAATCGGTGTGGCGGCTGTCCCCCGCTTCAATGCCGCTGGACCACTGAATCTGATCGGCGCGCTGAAAGGTCTGATTAATGCGCGTCACCACTTCCGGCACCGAGTTCACCGGGTAGAGGGACTGATCGGGATACATCTGCCCCGCCACGTTGGCATCCGCCGCTACCTGCCAGCCAGAAAGGTAGATCGCTTCGATGCCCGCTTTGGCCTGCTGCAGTGCCTGCCCGCCGCTCAGCGCACCCAGGCTATTGATATACCCTTTCTTCGCCTCGCCATTCAGCAACGCCCATAATTTTTCCGCACCGCGCTCTGCCAGCGTACAGGCGGGCAAGACCGAGCCGCGCAGATTGACGACCTCTGCTGCGCTGTAAGGGCGGGTAATGCCCTGCCAGCGTGCGGTCTGCCAGAGTTGTTCCAGTTGATCGATCTGTTGAGTACGTGTCATGGCAATAACTCCTCTGTTCAGGGGATCAGGCGATAGCCTGGCAGGGTAAGAAAGGAAACCAGCTCGCGCTCGGTGGTGATCTGAGCCATCAGCTGCGCCGCGTCGTCATAGCGACCGGCGCTGAAGTGGGCTTCGCCCAGCGCGTTTTGCAGCAGATGCAGCTCTTCGTTAAGCCAGCGCAGAAACAGTTCAGCTGTGACCTGCTGGCCGTTGTTCAGCATTTGCTGATGACGAATCCATTGCCAGATTGAGGTGCGTGCGATCTCAGCGGTGGCGGCATCCTCCATCAGTCCGTCAATCGGGACACAGCCGTTACCGCTGATCCACGCTTCCAGATATTGCAGCGCAACACGGATGTTGGCGCGCATACCGGCTTCGGTGCGCTCACCCTGACAGGGCGCCAGCAGCTGCTCCGCTGTGATCGGCGCATCATCTTCCCGCATGACCTGCAGCTGGTTTGGCCGGTCGCCCAGCGCAGCGTTGAAGACCGCCATCGCGGTATCTGCCAGACCAGGATGAGCAATCCAGGTGCCGTCATGCCCGTTACCTGCCTCCCGCTGCTTATCTTCCGTCACGCGCTGCAGTACCCAGGCATTGCGCGTGGGATCTTTAGCGGGGATGAGCGCTGACATCCCGCCCATCGCAAAAGCCCCCCGCCGATGACAGGTTTTAATCAGCAGTCGCGAATAAGCGTCCAGGAACGGCTGAGACATGGTGACGGACTGGCGATCCGGCAGAACGCGATCCGCATGCTGTTTCAGGGTTTTGATATAGCTGAAGATGTAATCCCAGCGGCCACAGTTGAGGCCAACAATGTGATCGCGCAGATTCCACAGGATCTCATCCATCTGAAACACGGCGGGTAAGGTTTCGATCAGGACAGTGGCTTTGATCGTGCCACGCGGCAGATCGAACTGATCCTCGCTGAAACTGAAGATCTCACGCCACCAGGCGATCTCCTGCCAACTCTCGGTTTTCGGCAGATAGAAATAAGGCCCGCTTCCTTTGGCCAGTAATGGCCGGACGTTGTGGAAGAAATAGAGCGCGAAATCAAACAGCCCGCCCGGAATTGCCTTCCCCTGCCAGCTGACATGTTTTTCTGACAGATGCAGACCGCGCACCCGGCACATCAGTACCGCAGGGGTAGCGCCGAGCTGATAAATTTTGCCCTTGTCGCTGGTATAACTCAGGGTGCCCTGTACTGCTTCGCGCAGTGTCAACTGCCCTTCAATCAACGTTGACCACTCCGGAGACAGCGAATCCTCAAAGTCGGCCATAAAGACTTTAACGTTTGAGTTCAGGGCGTTAATCACCATTTTCCGATCGGGTGGGCCGGTGATCTCGACCCGACGATCTTCTAAATCTGCCGGAATAGATTGAATACGCCATTCACTGGCTCTTATGGAAGCCGTTTCCATATCGAAGTCTGGCAGATAGCCCTGGTCATATTGCTGCTGACGCTGCTGGCGAGCCGATAACAGCTCTTCGCGTTGCGGTGCAAAGCGTGCGACCAGAGACTCTAAAAAAGAAACAGCCTCGGGCGTTAACAGTTGCTGTTCTGCATGGCTAAAGGGCTGGCTGAAAATCAGGGTATGGCTGATCACTGAGTCTGTCATGCTGGCGTTCTCCTGTATTCAAAGGATCGAAAGCAGCGGATCCACACGGTGTTTATTTTGTGAGCTACAGGATCAGAGCATAAGCATTTATTTTTTTAAATCAAAAACTATTTCCATTTTTAAATACAAATTAATCTATCCTGATGTTTTATCTGCAATAAAACTTTAATCCATTAAAGGAATTGGTTTCATTTAACGTTTTACAGGCGAAAAAAAACCGTGTTGCCATCGGCTAACACGGTTCAGTTGATCTTCAGCCGGGACTATTCCAGCGTTGGGTTCATGTGACGCAGATCGAACGGCGTGATCTGGTAAACGTAGTAGTTGAGCCAGTTCGAGAACAGCAGATTACCGTGACTGCGCCAGGTGGCGCGGGGTGGCAATACCGGATTATCCTGCGGGAAATAGTTATAAGGGACTTCCGGATTCACTCCCGCTTCATAATCGCGATGATACTCACCAGACAACGTCAGGGCATCATATTCCGGGTGACCGGTAACAAACACCAGACGTTTGTCTTTACTCGCCATCAGATAGGCACCGGTTTGTTCCGATTCAGCAAACAGCTCAAGATCGGTGTAATCCGTTATCAAATGAGTGGGAAAATCAGCATAGCGTGAGTGCGGTGCGAGGAAATTATCATCAAAACCGCGGGTCAGTAACGCATGGGGATGCAGTATCTGATGCTCATAGACGCCAGACAGTTTGTTATGCCGGGTTTGCTTGGGAATGCCATACAGAATGTTAAGCGCAGCCTGAACCGCCCAACAGACAAACAGGGTTGAGGTGACATGCTCATTGGCCCAGTGCAGAACGCGCTGAATCTGTGGCCAGTAAGCGACATCATTAAAATCAACCAGCCCGAGTGGCGCACCTGTCACGATTAAGCCATCGTAGTTATCATGCTGGATATCTTCAAAATTGCAGTAGAAGTTGTTGAGGTGCTCAGTGGGCGTATTGCGTGACTCGCGGCTGTCGATGCGCAGCAGCTGAATATCGATCTGTAAGGGCGAGTTGGAAAGCAGACGCAGAAACTGATTCTCCGTTTCGATCTTTTTCGGCATCAGATTCAGTATGAGCACTTTAAGCGGGCGGATCTCCTGAACACTGGCGCGCGACGATGTCATCACAAAGACATTTTCGTCACGCAAAAAATTCACTGCCGGTAATTCGTCGGGAACCCTGATTGGCATAACCTGCTCACCTCTTACAACCATATAAACGTTTAGACATCTGGATGCCCAACATTAGCCTGATCGTTGTAAGATGTCGAGGTTTGATGCAGAAAATGAAAATGTTTCAGCTTAACGTGGCAAAGTGCGGACGTAAAAAAGCCCCGCACTTTCGTGCGGGGCTTCTTCACTTATTTGATGCCTGGCAGTTCCCTACTCTCGCATGGGGAGACCCCACACTACCATCGGCGCTACGGCGTTTCACTTCTGAGTTCGGCATGGGGT